>NZ_JAHHQJ010000002.1 GCF_020026455.1 Alistipes sp. | reverse complement strand
CCTTTCACTCCGTTCCTCCTCGCCCCCCCCCCCCTCCAGCCCTTCTGAGGTCATCCCTCCCTGCGCTTGACAATCTTCGGCCGACCTTTCTGCGCCTCGGCACCGCTCAACCCGGCACCTGCTCGGTCCTCCGCCCCTCCCTCCCCCGCATCTCACTCCGCTCCGCCTCGTCTTCCTCCTGCTCCTTCTGCGGTCAACTCCGCCAGTCCCCGGCCTGCGCAGGGTGCCACACCTGCCCGATCGCTTCGGGCGCTGTCCATACCGCCGGCTGGCGCATAGACGGAACGTGCAATCCGCGATCTTTCGGAACGCTTTGTGTGCTTCAGGCAGCAGTAGCTGTCGCCTTCAATAATTGCATAACTTTTGGAAAAATGCACGGATTACAACCTGAAATAGTATCTTTGTAGCCATGAAAAACACGATCAAACCATTTTCCGACCTGGGCGCGCGCCTGCGCGGTTTCGGCGATGACGATGCGACGCGTGCGGTTATCGACTCCGCCTGCTGCGCCAACGGCTGGTTTACCCCCGCCGATGTCCGTCGTGCGGTGCACGCGATCGCCTGCGACATGCTGCAACGCGAAAAACTCGAAGCGTGGTTGGCCAACTACCCCGCCCTTCCCGTCGCGGAGCCGCGGCGCGTGCTGGTCGTCATGGCCGGAAATATCCCGCTCGTCGGTTTTTTCGACCTGCTGTGCGTGCTTGTGAGCGGCCACTGCTGCCTTGTCAAGCCCTCCGCCAAGGATTCCGTGCTGATGGAATACGTCGTGGCCCTGCTGCACGAAATCGACCCTTCGCTGCCGGTCGGACTGTACGACGGCGTGTCGCCTGTCGATGCCGTGATCGCCACCGGCAGCGACAATGCCAACCGCTACTTTCGGGCTCATTACTCCGGTATTCCCTCCCTGCTGCGGGGCAGCCGCCAGTCGGTGGCCGTGCTTTCGGGGCGCGAAACACCCGAACAGCTTGCCGGACTGGCCGACGACATTTGGGCCTATTCCGGGTTGGGATGTCGCAACGTGTCGCTGATTTTCGCGCCGGAAGGTCGTGAACCCCGACTTGAAATGCCGCATGTAAACGGTAAATATACAAATAATTACACACAGCAGCGCGCTTTGATGGAGATGCAGGGACGGCCGTTTGTCGATCTGGGGGGTGCCGTGGCGGTCGAACAATGCGCCTTTCCGGCGGCGTTGAGCCAAATCGCCTACGTGCATTACACGACGTTGGACGAAGTGGCCGCATGGCTGGCCGAGCACGACGGCGAACTGCAATGCGTCGTCACCGAATGTCTCCCCCACAGCCGCCGCGCCGCTTTCGGCTGTGCGCAGTCCCCGGCACTCGATGATTATCCCGACGATTGGGATGTCCTTGCGTGGCTTGCGGCGCTGGTTTGAAAAAAGTGTTATCTTTGGTGTTGTAACAAAACAATATTCTAAAAAATACTACTGCAATGTCGATGGTTTTCCGATTCCGGATGTTGAGCGACGAAAACGATAATTTCGTACGCGATTACGAGGTGATGTACGACATGACGCTGCTCGATTTCCATGATTTTATCCTTCAGTCGCTCGAGTACGAGCCGTGTATGGCCTCGTTCTTCACGGCCGACGACCGCTGGGAGAAGCAGCGCGAATTTACGAGTGTGGAGATGGACGACGGTTCCGGGAATGCCCCCGAAGCGATGGATCGCGTCACACTCGGCCAGGTCATCCACAACCGCCGCGACCGGCTGATCTATCTCTTCGACATGTTCGGCGACCGGGCCTATTTTCTGGAGCTTACCGGAGCTTTCGAGGCCGACAAGGGGGCTTCCTACCCGCGCGAAATCTACGCGCAGGCCGCAGCTCCCGACCAGTACGACCCTTCGAAAACACATGCGGACGACGACGGGTCGATTTTCGGCGAAGTGATGAGCGAATTCGACGATTTCGAGGGCGACGAGAATTACGACGATGAGTACTAAACGGCTGCTGGTTGTCGTCGGGCCGACGGGTTCGGGCAAAACGGATTTGAGCATCCGTCTGGCCGTCCATTACGCCGCACCGATCCTTTCGACCGATTCCCGGCAGGTGTACCGCGGGATGCCGATCGGCACGGCACAGCCTGCTGTCGATCAACTCCAAGCCGTTGAGCATCATTTTATTGCATCGCATGATATAAAGGAGAGCTTGAACTGCGGCGAATACGAAGTGCAGGCCCTTGCACGGCTCAAAGAACTTTTTGCCGACCACAATTACGTCGTTGCCGTCGGTGGTTCGGGGCTCTATGTCCGGGCGCTGTGTGAAGGGATGGACGACCTGCCACAGGCCGACGAATCGCTGCGCCGGGAGATGGATCGCCGGCTGGCGGAGGAGGGACTCGGAGCGCTTGTCGAGAGGCTCCGGGAGTTGGACCCGGAGTATTACGCGGTTGTCGATCGCAACAATCCGGCGCGTGTCATGCGTGCGGTGGAGGTCTGCCTCCAAACCGGCATGCCCTATTCCCGACTGCGGTCCGGCATACGGCGTGCGCGTCCGTTCGAAATCGTGAAAATCGGGGTCGATCTGCCGCGCGAGGAACTTTACGAGCGTATCAACCGCCGGGTCGACCGGATGCTTGTCGAGGGTCTGGAAGCCGAGGCGCGGGCACTGTATCCTTATCGGGACCTGAATGCGTTGCAGACGGTCGGCTACCGTGAGTTTTTCGATTATTTTGACGGGCGCATCGGCTATGACGAGGCCGTGGAACTGATCAAACGCAATTCGCGTCGCTATGCCAAACGGCAGCTCACCTGGTTTCGCCGCGATCCGGAAATCCGCTGGTTTCGCCCCGATGACGATGCGGCGATGATAAATTACATAGATTTTGGCAAATCGTAAATATTTTCGTATTTTTGTCGGCGTCTTTCGGCGAAAGACTGCGCCCGGATGGTGGAATCGGTAGACACGCCGGACTTAAAATCCTGTGGCCAGTAATGGCCGTGCCGGTTCGATCCCGGCTCCGGGTACCAGTAAAATCGCTTAATCTGTTGATACATACGGATTAAGTGATTTTTTATTTCTGGGATTTTCCCCACATTTTCCCCACACGTGCAAAAAATGAAAGGCTTGAACCCATGAACCCCTTCCTAAGTTATCTTTTACAGAAACGAAACAGAGAGAGAACATGAATGTTTCAATTCAATATGATAGTCTTTTTTTAGCAATTCTTGCATGTCAACAATGGTATTTATTTGCACATCTATTGCTTGGGCCAATTTTTCAAACAAAGACAGAGCTTTCTTTTTCAATGCCATGATCTCTTGTGAATTATCATCATATCCTTTTTCTCTTAAGTCTGATACCTGCTGCTCTAACCTGCCAAGTTCAGTAAAGGCATAATTCATATTATAATTAGATTCTAAACAATTGTGTTTAATTTCTATTTCTGAAAAATCATAATATAAATAAATTGAATATAACCTACGACTTGTATCACGATATAATTGATTCGCTTGTAATAGAGACATCTGTAATTTATTCCATGTAACAGGATTATAAATTCCGTTAATTTCTTTGCAAGCCATTTGTAAAATTCGATAACAATCAATAGCTTCTTGCAACCAAGTCATAGCTTTTTCTGCGACATCTGTCTTTCGCTGAAAAAGCATTTTCTCTTTTTCTATTTTAGACTTAAAACGCTCCTTAATGTAATCAATTATTGCTGTTAAAAGTAAAGTAACAACAGAACCAATAAGGCCACTGATTATTAAACCATTTCCTTCCATAATTTTATTATTCAAATTATTATAAGACAATTAACTACAAAAAAGAACGAATAGGGTTTCCTGATTTCAACTCTACAATAGAGTTGAAAAAATCTGAATCTTTTATTTTATCGGAACGCATGTAATTATTGTCATAAAAACGTTTTAGAGTTGTATTGTCATGTTCAATCACACCTTCCGACCCATTCTCAAAAACTTTGAAATTAATCATTCCTTTTGAAATAACAGGATCCTTACCCGGTTGTCTTATAATTTTAAATTCATCACAGAGTGTGATTTCAAACCTATAGCTACAAATTTCCGGCAACGGAGTACTCAATTCAAAATACAACTGCGCACCTTTTTCTAGAAAAGGGCTCACATCTATGGATCTGAATAATCTTAAAGTATGTAAACATTCTTCAACTTCATATCTATATTTAATGACATCGTAGCTATCATGACTCGCCGGATTCAAGATAAATTTACGGAATCCGTCCAATTCTTCAAAAATATGGATATCTTCAACCCCACTCTCTCTAGCAAATTTTTTGCATTGAATGAGAAGACCATTTAAATCCAGATTGCTATAATCTTTTGAAATTTGCATTTTCTTTGGTAAAAAATTTTTACTTAACATTTCTGCTGCTTTTCGTAAAAGATTACCGGCTATTTCATATTTATGTTGCTTTATAAAATGGGCTGCCTCTTCAATATAATCCTCACTGACTCTCTGATATGGGACTTTATAATCGTCCATATACAATTCTTTATAGACCCAATTATCCTTCTTTGTTTTATGTTTGAAATATTCAAAGAACGCCCTATCGTGAGTAAACAGGTATATTTTATACTTATCGGATATTCCCAGCAAGAAATTCACAACTTTTGCCCGATTACTCATATCAAGGCTGATGAGCATATCGTCCAACGCCAAAAAACGGCCATCAGGCGGTTTATCTATATTTAGCAGCGAAAATCTAACAGACAAGGCAATGGCCGTCAATTTCGCTTCATTGAAAAATACATGGGGCTTGCCAATAGGTCTAACACTACCATCAGCCATCTCTTCAGATATTTCAAGACCAATAAAAGGTTTATTAAGCTTCTTATATGAAGAAATGTGTTCTTTTAAGATATTATTCTCTCTCGTATATTCAATGCCCCTGTCATACTTCAACCAATATTCGTTATGGTCTCCCACCGGTTTTTCACTATTAGAATCATACCTCAATCTTATTTGCAACTTCGGACTTTGAGCATCCTTAAAGTACTTATTGTATATGTCAGAAGCATATATATTTACCTCTTCCTCCACAACCTTCTTCACCGCCCTGTTAAAATTATCAATATCGGTAAGATATGCCGATGAGATACGTCTTCTATTTTTAACAATCGATGATGTTATTTTGTCATACATTTCGCCAATGTGAAACCCTGATGCCGCATCTTTACAAAATGGCAAGATGTCTTTTATAAATACAGGAAACAGATTGATCTTCTCCGAATTCCTAAAATTAAAGAAATGGAACAAGAATTGGTGATTGACAAAACACCCGTTTATATGGGCTGGCAACGGATGCCCTCCTCCTAACAATTCTGTATTATAGCCATTTTTATCCAGCTGATATACAAATGGGTAATCTTTGAAAATAATTCTCACCTTTGAATCAGCAACTAAGTTATCAATGTTTTTAAGATGTTGTTCATTGGTAACATCAAAATATTTTTTTCCTGCATCCGATTTCAGAGGCGCCTGAAATATACAATGCAGAGCATAATATATCGATGATTTTCCACTGCCATTTTCGCCATACATCAAAAGATTTTTCCCGTCTAATACCAACTCAAAATCATTCGGGAAGGCCTTAAATCCTGTTATCTGTATTTTTTCTATTGCCGGCATATCAGTCTTCAATTATAAGTTTAAGCAATTCAGGACTTCTGAGCGTAAACAGCTCTAATCTGTTTCTTATCGGATTGTCAGTCTTCTTTATCGTAAAAAATACATTTAAGATAGTTGCAATTTTCTCTTGGTCAGACAACAGGTTCGAAACAGGACGGACAAGTTCCGCAGCCGAACTAATTATGTCTATCTCCAACTTCTTCATATAATCATCAAAATATATTTCATACACACAACCATCAATGATTCTTTCGAAATAATCAGAAATCAATTTATTGGAAATCAAATCTGAAATATTGTTATTATATGATTTGATGGTAAGAACATAATCACATAGTGTAGAAACAACTTTTTCCGCCTCAGAAGATATTGTTTCCGGAACGGGAAACGGCTTAATGTAATCCGGTTTAAATCGGAAAAATCCATTTGCCAATACAGTTCCTGTATTCTTCAGGTACCACCAAAATAACCGAGAATTAAATAGAGCCATCCAAAATTTATAGTCTTCTCTTACGTCTTTTTTCTTGATATATCCATAGACGGTTGTTGTCTGATAAAAAAGTCCCTGGGGGTCATATGCGAAATTACCTCCCATTGAAATATCAGGTGCCACCAATTTCTCATTTTCAAATAAAACAAGATTCTTTGGATATATATACTTGTACCAATACTCATCATTTTGCAATCGACCTTTTTCCCGTTCTCGTAAAACCGCTTCGCATTCTTTCAGATACGCATAGCCTTGCGGGAACAAATCGGCCAATTCCAACTCAGTGTACAAAACAGCTTTGCCATTCTCGATTTTGTAGGGGAATATAACAAAACGATTGGTGACAATATGGTCATACCGATGTACGTCTTCACCCTTCAACAAAGGTTTTACCAATCCTCGTTCAATATTGACGGAGCCCCCGAGTTGTTTGGAATAACCCATTATATATTTGTCGTCTTCGATGCAATCATACAGGAAGTAAACATCATCCTTGCTTGTTTGTAAACCACAAAATATTCGGTCAAACAAATCCCCTATACGACGTGTATGAGTTTCCAATATTTCCAATATTTTGGTAGTGCCTCCTACGGTCAATACCCACGGGGCGGTACTCAGCTTATCCGACTTGATCTCTGCGGTTTGCTGATTACCCAAGGAATTCAAATAGATACCAAGTTCCTGATTGGTGGCAAGATCTTTCTCCAATTCGCTATACAACAATTCAGGACTATCGGGAACAAACCACTGGAGCGCAGTATAGGTTGATGCGTTAAAAACCTGATATGCAGCAAAGTTTATGATGCGATGCGCAGCATTTCTTTCGGAGATTATCGACCGCAAACCCTTACCAAAAGCCGCATTTGTCCATTTGACGGGCATAATATAATTGACCACACCCTGTGGTTTGATGATTTGCAGACCACGCTCCACAAATGTTACATATAAATCAAACGACCCTGTAGCAGAACGATACTTTTTGACAAGTTCGTCTGCATACATCGAGTTGTTTTTCCTGATACCTTGTATTCTCAAATAAGGAGGATTACCGATAATAATATCAAAACCTGTAAAATCACCATTCTCGTCGAGCAGGGACGGGAACTCGAAACGCCACTCCAAAGCATCGACATACATCTTGTTGGTCAAAATAACCTCTTGCTCCTTTTCGAGGACGGCCAGTTTCTCCTTCAATTCTTTCAACTCGACCATCTCCGCCTTTGTTCGTTCATTAAACAATGAAGGACTCTCATGCAGCACTATCCTGCTCTTCAGATTCACAAGTTTGTTTCGGAACTGCTTGTTCAGTTCCGTCTTGAATACCTGTTTTATTTCTTCAATCGTCTTACGGAAGCGTTCCTTGGTCTGGTGATTGGAGGTATTGGTATATTCTCTTACCAAGTCTTTGTATTTGGCAAGTGTCATTTTATCCTCTTGGCCCTTCCCTTTGTTATACTCGACAAATACATTCTCAATAGGAGAATCGATTGTATAACGACTCAACAGAGAATTTCCACAGGTAATCTTATAATCCAAATTAGGCAGCGGTTTCGGTTCTTCGGCATCTACCACCAAAGCCAGCCAAAAGCGCAAACGTGCTATATCAACCGCACCCTGTTCGATATCCACACCAAAAATATTGTTTTGGATAATATCAAGTTTGGTCTGAGTGGAATTGAAACTTTTGTTGGGTTCGGCATGGGATTGCAGATGGTGGATAGCGTGATACAACACATACAGTACACCCATGGGGAATGCACCCGAACCAATGGCCGGATCACACACCTTTACCTCTTTGAGCAACTGCATAAATCGAGTTGCCAGACTCTTGTTTTGGAGTATAGGGTCAATGATACCCTGATTGATCAACAACTCTATAGGACGTGCATATTGTTCGTCCGGCTCATGCGTCTTCAAATATTGAATGACGCTTTGCCGACACATATACTGCACGATTTCCTTGGGTGTATAGAATGCACCCTTATCCTTGTTGTCCTCCAAGAGATTCTCAAAGATATGTCCCAGCATTTCGGGGTCAATGCCAACCTCACTGTCGTCAGGATCATTCTCGTCAATCGTGAAATTGTACTTACCGAAAAATTCCATCAAATCCGTGAAATAGGAATACGGGAAATCTATTTCTAATGCATCTATCCTGTCTTTCTCGAACAGACCTCCGTTGAGATATGGAATTTTGATATTGTCCCCCAATCGCGCATCAGCGATGTCATCTTCACGTTTCTCATTCAAAGTATTGAAAAACAGAGGCTCCAACACATCACTCAACAAGCGGTCATTACCTGCATAACGACCTATCAAACGATTGAGATAATCCTTATCTCCATTCTCCCATTTTTTACTGGAAGCAGGAACTCCCATCCAGCCTTTTTTCTGAAGGAATTGCAGGAAAACCAATCGTCCCAGCAGTTTCTTGACATAATCTCGATTTTCCTTAATATCGGACAATGTGGCAAGGAACTTTGCATATTGCGCCTTATACCCGGCAAAGAACTCTTTATTCAGACGCTCGACTGAGAATGCTTCCGTGACATCGGCCAAATACACTGAACCGCTCTTCTTTTTGGACATCAATTCATTCAATCGTTCGGCAGCTGTCCGACACGATTCATTGGCTCCCAAAAGGAAAGTATATCTTTTGCTGGAGGTTTCGGATTTGACCAATACCCCATCTTCGTTGAAAGAAGTTTGCTTGGAGATATAAGTCAGACGATAGTCAGCCACATTCTCCGAATAATAAAAAGCAAGCACACCGTGAATAATGGATTGGTCGATAGCTGGAGCCGTAATTCCACGCAGTCTCTGTCGATTGCGGCCGATAAGCACATTATCTGCCACCTCGAATGTATAAAGTCCCAATGCACGACCATCGTCCAAACGAATCACACCCACTTGGCCTCCATTTTTTACCAAATCGTGAGAGATTTCGTTGATATGTGTAAAATATTCGATTTTTGGGAATATTTCCGCTAGGATACTCTTCCACTGTTCAAAATCAAATCGGGCTGATAATTTATTCTTTAAGTCGGCTATATTCATTTCTGCAAATATTAAAGGTTAAAACTTTCGGAAATAATGATTTCCGGCATATGCTCCTTGATATTTTTATCATGGAGAACCGTCTGAACATTCGAATCGCTCAATCCGATATGCTCAAGCGGATACGAACCTATGATTTTCATAAGTTTCTCTAATAAAACAACGGTCTTGACAGGTGTCTTCTTAGTCGAGGTCTGCAATTTATTGATATCCCTTTGCAGTTGCTGGAAACGCCCCGTTGTAATGGCTCGTTTGGCCTTCTCTATCATAGCCGACTCCTCATCGGTTATATTGGAAATATTGACAAATCCGTCAAGATAAGCCAAAGCCTTTTTTTCATTGGGACCTTGCGCAGGATTTGCTTTTTTAATCATAGCCTTGGCTTCTTCCTCTTTTTCAGAGAAAAGATCCAATGCTTTGGCAACCTGTTCATGATGCTTGTCATGCAAAGATATAGCTTGCTCATCAACCCTCGCTTCAAATTCCTTTACCGCTTCCATGAAGGTAAGTTCTTCAGTACTTCCATCTTTGCGAATAAATACAAAGGCATCTCGCCTCTTATTTCGTATGAATGTAATGGTACTCATAGGAATGAGTTTGCTTTTTCGTCCCACACGAGCTCGCAAAGGCATCTTGTTGATTCGCTTTATCAAGTCGGGATTTTCCTCTTTCAGTTGTCTCAACCACATCAAATAGCGCAACTTCTCATCTCTGTCTTCGTCCACATTCTTGTCAAACAAACCAAAGCTTTCCGGATTTTCATCCGTAGAGTAAATCTGACTGTCCTCACCTAAAGCTGCATGGAAGGCAAAAAGCTTCATCTTGGCTTTTTTCTCCAACTCTATGTCGTTGTTCACCTTGGCTGTAGGAAAGAAGTTGAATATATGCACTTCTTTCGCTGTACTTCCGATACGGTTTACACGCCCGATACGCTGCATCAGCCTTGTCGAGTTCCAAGGGGTGTCATAATTGACGATAACATTGGCACGATGCAGATTCACACCTTCAGCCAAAACCTCAGTAGAGATAACTATGTCATAATCATTCTTTTTAACCCCCTTATAGTTGGCATCGAAGTTGGCTTCAAGCTCCGGCATTTTATCATTACGGTTATCACTTTGTATTGTAAGAATACGACCAAAACCTCTTTTCTTCAATGCCTCCGACAGATAGTTGGTAGTTTCTTTGCTTTCCGAAAAAACAACAAGTTTACCTTCTTGATTGATTGACTGATCAAAAAGTTTATCCTTGAGATACTCATTGACAAATATATCCAATTTAGGATCATTGGTTATTTTATCCCACGACTCGACCAGCTCCTGCAATATCTGTCCGTCGGCCTCCAAACCTTCCTTAAAACCGTTCTCGAAATCTTCTGGTGCACAGATTTCAATAGTCGGATCTGTATATTGCGTTTCCTCTATCAACCGTATGAGTTCGTCCTCACGACCGTCGCTCAACAATTCATTGACTTTCAAATTAGGAGCTATATACACTACACCCTTTTCAAACATATCAAGCATCACTTTGTTTGCCTGATAGTATCTTTGCAATGATTGCTTAAAGGCATAAAAACTACTATCTATTCGCTTGACAAGTAATGTTTTCATGATTCCTGCCAACTGAATAGATATCATATCCGCTTTCTTATACTTAGTCTTCTTCGAGGGAATCAAATATTTAATGGCTTGATAACGGTAATATTTAAGTCCATCGCCATCTTCTCCTCCCAAATATTTTATTGTCTTGTCATAAAGTTTATCTAATTCGGCATCCAACTGATAATAAATCTTATGAGGAGATTTCACCTCCGGAAAGTGGACATTCTGCGCCTCCAAATCCTTCTTGTAAGCTTCGTTTTCCATCAAATCAGTACGAGTACGACGCACCGTCAAAGGTTCAACCACCTTTGTTCGAATTTTTTCATATATGGCTTTTATCTCCTTCGAAATAAGTTCTATGTCCTTTTGTTTTTTTACTTTCTTATACTGGTCAATCTGTTCTCGAAAAAAACGTTGTAAGTTTCCTTCCTCCAGTGTACTGTCTTTGGAGTCTTGAAACAAATAAACCAAATTGGCAATATCTTCAGGCCTGTTATTTAACGGAGTGGCCGACACAAGTATAACCTTCTTATCATGAAGACTCCCATCAGCATACAGTGTTTTTGTCTTGCATAATTTCTGCAATTCATTATACATTGATGCTGTGTCACTTCTAAATTTATGAGCCTCATCAACAATAACCAAATCATAAAGTGCAGGCGTTTTCAATTTATGCAGACTTCCGTTAGTGATAATCTTATAATTATCTAACTTAAACTCTGTCATTGTTCGTTCCCAACCTTCTTTTAATGCCGGAGGAACAATGATTAAAGTGTGAGAGCGATGCATGGGAAATCCATTACCAAAAAAGAATTTCTTGGCAATAAGAGCCGAAACAATGGTTTTTCCCAATCCGACAACATCGGAAAGAAAAAATCCATTATGCTTCATCATTTTTGAATAACCATCATTTACAGCATCAATTTGGTAGGATAATTTTTTATATCCTTTAGGCAAATCTGACACAGAATTCGGGTCAAAATCAATACTCTTTCCGAAATACTCCAAAAGAAATTTCAAATAGACTTCATATGGTGTAAATTCGGTATTCAGATAAGATTCCTTTTTTATCTTCTCTATATGACTAATATCAATAGCAACTGATTCAGCCCACAAATTTTCAAAAGTATCTGTTGCAAATTGAATGTCATCATCGTATCTAAGTTCTACATTAAATTCAAAGTTTTTCTCCAAACCTGCTTCTGTCAGATTACTGGAACCAGTGATGACAGAACCATAGCCATGAGGATGATATACTTCTTCACGAAAGATATAGATTTTGGCATGGATATTTTGTTTAGGATGAATACGCATCTCAATTCTACCAGAAACAATGTCTTCTATAAATTGATACATTCCGTCTTCAACCTCTTTATCATACTTGGCTTCTTGAATGTTTTTCTTTATATCATTAAAGAATTCTTCTTGAGACTGGTCGCCATTGGGATTAAATAGTAATCCTTGCTGATTGGCTTGATAAGTCAACCTATCAACATTGATTCCCACCAAAATCCTAATATGAGGTGTTTGCTGTATAAACTTTCTGATTCTAAAATATCCTGAAGCTCTAAAATACCCAACTAACGCATCAAAAAAATGCACTTTTTTATACTTGAAAACACCTTCTATTTTTTCAAGTAAAGTATTTTCTTTTTCGTTAGTAAAAAAATTTGTTCCCATATTACAACTTTGTGTTTACTATCAAATCTCGGACATCAACATCAAGTTTTTCTGCAATTTGCATTAACATTTCCAACGAAGGTTGCATCTTGTTTGAACACCATTTGGATATAGTGGAAGGATCTTTCCCTAACTCTTTAGCAAGCCATTTTCCTGTTTTTTTCTGTTCAACCAAAACAACTTTAATCCTATTTATATCTTTCATCTTTCTTCCTTTTATTGGCGTATAATACAAATATACTGAAATTATATGACATAACTCAAGTTTCTGATTTAGATTTATGCTGTTTTTGCATAATTCCTCAAAGCCACAAGTCTCTCTTCTTTTTCTAAAACTTGTCGTAGGATATGTTCAGAATCAGCTTCTAGAACTTCAGCGATTACAACTACAACTTCTAGTATTATATTCCAGATTTTCTCAATTACTGTAATTTCTTTCACTCCGGCATAGACATCTCTGAACAGACCTCCTATGGTTTCGTAATCAAGTGACCTTTTTATCATTGCTAAAAGATTGTACCGTATCATCACCAAGGAAACATGAGAGATTTGTGAGGAAAAATCACGTGCAGAACATGAAGCCAAACCTAATACCCTTTTGGAGTCTGAGAAAAAAACTTCAATGGACCATCGCATAGCATAGATCTCGTAGGCTCTTAGAAAGTCCAGCTGCATGTCTGTGGTCAACAGGACTTTCCAACCCTCCTTCTTGCTTCGTCTGCAAAAGAACAACCGTACAGAGTATCCATCCAGAGTGGCATCGAAAGAAGCATGGTGACAATGATAGCGACGACTATATCTGATACTCTTCGATTTCACAATTTTAGCAATCAGCGCCTTGGCTGAAATCTCTCCATATGTCTTAGTCTTATATTTGGTGTTTCCTAATTTAGCCATGCCCGGCAGGTGAAATCTCCTGTGTGAGTGACAGACAAATTTTATGAGTCCCTTGCATGTAAACCAGCTGTCTACCAGTAAGTAATCGAAAGGTATCCTGGCACGTATGCATCTTTTGACCATCTCAATAAGTTTCTCGCCCTTGCCCATGAAATATTCATTTTTCCGCTTGGCTGAACAGGAATCCTCATCCCGCTTACGTTGGTATCTTGCCTCTCTTTGCTTTGCGGTCAGTCCTTGCTCCTTTCCCTCGACTTTTCCTGTTTCTCCATGAAGCGAGGCGTCAAGAATAAACTGACTGCGGCCATCACTCCAGCAGAGTGCAAGCATCTTATAACCCAAAATGCAGCTCTGGTGCACATGGGAAAAGATCTTTCCGATAGACTCTATATGCAGACCTGACTTGGGAAGGTCTGTGTCATCAGCTATCAGGACTGAAGGCAATGTACTCTTCCTATAGTCCTGCCGACAGGTTACATTTGAAATCAGTTTTACTGTTATGCGGTAGATGATATTGCGCCAGTCTATATTGTCTTGAGACATGAAGGAATATAGCATGTCCTTTTTACCTCCGAACATTCTACTTAAGACTGAGCCTGAATAATTGAAGGCATTGACCACTGAAAAAAATGGCATGAGAACAAGAAGCTGGAACACCTGCAGATTGGTGAGCTGGCAATTTTCACGTTTACGACCTCCGAGGTCAGCATTACCCAGATGTAGAGATTCCACAAGCTTGTTAAAGGTAGAAACAACGAGCGGAAGACGATTTTTATTGAATAAATTACAGATTTCTGATGGAATATTAGTATTTTTGCTCATGGCTTTAAGTATTGAGTAGTTATGTTTGACGACATCTAATTTACTCATTTTCCATAACATATGGGGTACTTAAAGCCCTTTTTATTTTACAAAAAATCTAAATCAGAAACTTGAGTGACATAATATTCACTTCTACAAACTTTTCTCAATCTTCCTTCCAAGGAACTTATATTGCTAAATATAGAATCCTCTACCAAACAAACGATGATGAGAATAAAGCCAATATTCCAATCACAAAATGACGAGAATAATTTGTATATTCTCGTCATAAAGGTTATTTTTGCGCAAAACAAATAGCGAATGAGACCGATATACATATGGCAGCAGCCTGCATGGCCGAAATTCACATGGGATGATTCCCATCTTATCACATTGCTTTCCGAAGTGCAGAATTTGGAAGGACGGATATATGGCATGATGAGCGGATTGGGATTCGACATGCAAAGTCATGCGTCATTGGACGTCATGACCGAAGATATTCTGCGTTCCAGCGAAATTGAGGGTGTGATACTCAATTCGGAGAAGGTCCGCTCTTCGATAGCGAGACATTTGGGACTCGACACTGTGGGTATGCCCGTTCCGGACCATTATACGGAAGGTGTGGTGCAGGTGATGATTGACGCGATAAATAACAGTCAAAGTCCATTGACTACCGAAAGGTTGTGCAACTGGCACGCAGCGATGTTTCCAACCGGAAGAAGTGGAATGTATGCGATAAAGGTGGGTGAATACAGAACAGGTGCCGAACCTATGCAGATTGTCTCCGGGGCCATGGGAAAAGAGAAGGTTCACTATGAAGCCCCGCCGTCAGAGGTGGTGCCGCAGATGATGGAGGACTTTATGGCCTGGGTAAACGGATGTCAGACCATTGACCCTGTATTGAAGGCGGCGATAGCCCATTTGTGGTTTGTGGCAATACATCCTTTTGATGATGGAAACGGAAGGTTGTGCAGAACAATTACAGATATGCTGTTGGCCAAGGCCGACGGATACAAGTTGCGGTTCTACAGTATGTCGGCGGAGATATTGCACGAAAAGAAATTCTATTATGAAGTATTGGAAAAGACAACAACGGGAACCACAGATCTGACCCTCTGGCTGGAGTGGTTCTTGCAGACAATGAAGTCCGCCATTCTTCGTTCTCAAACTACGGTGGAGCATATTGTCCGTAAGAGTTCTTTCTGGCAACGTAACAGGCAGGTGTCGATGAATGACCGACAGGTAAAGGTCGTCAATATGATGTGGGAGGGATTTGAAGGAAAACTCACCTCTTCCAAATGGGCCAAGATAACCAAATCCTCACAGGCCACGGCACTCAGAGACATTACGGATTTGATAGATAAAGGAATCTTAGCCGTTGCACCGGACGGAGGTCGCAGCACCAATTATATTCTGAATGAGAACGAGGAATAATTGATAAGAATCCGTGATAGAACATTTGTTCTGTCACGGATATAATTTGATGCTATTAGTCCGAATCGAAAGCAAACAGCGACTTTGGAGCTGTCCCGCCCTCCGCACGGAGCAAGGTTTTTTGTCGGACAAAACGGAGTTTGTCTGACAAAAACACACCTTGCCAACAGATAGCGGTAAAACGGGAGAAGCCGTTGCCTTCTGTCCGATTTCCCTTGAAAATGACTGTAAACAAAATTGCAGAAAGAACGACAAAAACGCATGACAACAAAACGTCTTGACGACAAATCTGCAAACAAACATGTCGGCAAGTCGGCATAACGACAAAACGACAAGTCTGTTGTCGACAGAACCGGGGATATATTCGGCGATGAGGGAAGGACTAAAGTCCCCGACTTTTCTTCCGTGGAAGACATTGCGTCTGCACCCGCTGTCTGTCGGACTTTGGGGTCTGCCGTTGTGACGGCTGCCGCTGGAGGCAAAGGTATTCGTTAAGGTCCTTGCAACCGCCATAGATGTGTGAGGCATCTCGTATCTGTCGGGTGCCGGCGTATTCCCTTCGGATTTGCTGCAGGGCTTCCATTCCCGCACGGTCATTGTCCAGGAAACAATGGATGCGCTCATAACCGCCCAGCGAATAGAGGGCTTTGGGGACATTGGCCGTGGAGTTCAGAACCATGTAGTCCTGTGCATCGAGTTCGGGCATGTCAGGGCATCTCTCGAAACGCAGGGTCAGAAACGAAAGGTAGTCGATGAACCCCTCGAAAACGTAACATGCACTCCTCTGTTCTCCCGACTGGCGGATATGGGATATTGCCTTGGGGGCGATGCACCCCTTGAAATAGCGGTTGCGGATTTCATATCCGCCCGACAGGTTCGGGAAGGCAATGGCAAAATACCGTTTGCCGTTATGAGTGAAGCGCGCTTCCCTGCATTCTCTTTTCGCCAATGCCGTATTTATGCCCCTTTCCTGCAGGTAATCCAGCAGGGCAGATGAAGAGAGCGGTGTGATGTTCAGTTGTTGGAAACACGGCTCGGAAGAGGATTGCCAACCAAAAGAGAAAGATACGGGGCGAAGCCAAGGGGTCTGTTGTTCGATGCGGTTCAGCAAGTAGGGCAAATGGTCGGAGGCGTAGAGATGCTCCGCAAGGGCGATGATGTTTCCACCCTTGCCCATGCGTAGGCTCGGTACAAGACGCCTTGCCGCCTTTCGGCAGTAGGTTTCCTCATACCTGCCCCCAAACCGTACTTGCATGTCTCCACGCATACGGCTCTCCATTGATAACATGACTTTATCCTGCATGGCTCTGTATTTTTGCATTACAACTTGTGCATACGACCAAAGTCTTTCGATGTTTTGCGAGCATCAGTTTTTCCCATTCCGTATCTCCTTTCAGATGATTCAGATTTCTTACATGATGCATTACAACAGGACCGACTTTCCCACACAACTCACATTCCTCGGATTTTAACCTTTCAACCAGCGTTGGTTGTGGTACTGTGATTATATATGGGATATTGTCCACATCTGCGAAAGACGATGGCAGTTTGCGTTTGAAACCTTCATTGTAGAATACTCTGTAACGTAGTTTACCTTTTGCATCGTGATACGGAACAATGATGTCATTTCCTTTTTTGTATTTGTCAATGACCTTACTGATTGAACTGTTTGTTTTTGCTGCAATGGTATGATACATACTGTATTCCATAATGTAGCCAAATTTAGAAGCTGCATACGAGACGTTATTGGCTATACTGTAATAGTTGTAGAATCCTCTGATTTCAGAGTTGTACCGTGCTACTATGTCTTCTATTTTCTTTTTCATCAGTTTGCCCCTCAATTTAGGAAACCACGTTTGAACCCCGTTTTCCATCTTATATTTAATGGCTTCATAGTGTTCCAATCTGTTTTTTACAGTTTCTGTGGCTACCTTGAGGACAACTGTACCATTGAAACTTCGGACTGGTACATTGAACTTGTTACGTTTGGTTACGTCAGTTTTACGGACTAAGACTTCATATCCGAGAAATTTTGCAGGCTTTTGAGCGTTTGTTATCAAAGTCTTTTCTTGCGACATTTCCAAATGCAGACATTCTTGCATATATTGAGTTATGTCAGACTTGATTTTGATACAGTCCGCCTTGCTACCAATAACACCGATTAAAAAATCATCGGCGTATCTCGTGTATTTCAGTCTTTTATAGGTATCGTCCATATAATCCCTACATGTAACCTTTAGCCGTTCACGTCTAAGTTTCTCATATTTGTCTTTAAGTTGTTTCGCACTTTCGGCATCTTTCGCACTTTCAATCTCAGCTTTCAGTTTGTATATCTGTTCGCTGAGTCTTGAATACTCCTTTGTTAGATGTCTTTCTTTTCCCTTGTTGAAATTACGGGTATATTCTTCCATGTACTTATCGAAACAGTCAAGATAGATATTTGCCAATATAGGACTTATTATACCTCCTTGCGGTGTTCCCGAAAAGGTGTTATGGTATTCCCAATTTTCAATGTAACCAGCATTCAAGAACTTACGGATGAGTCTGAGAAATCTTTCGTCAGAGATTCTTTTCCTCAGAATTCCTATCAATACATTGTGGTCGATGTTGTCGAAGAATCCTTTGATGTCTCCCTCTATGAACCACTTTGTACTTTTGAATGTTTTTTGTATGCGGGTTAAGGCGGTATGGCAGCTCCTGTTAGGTCTGAATCCATGTGAAGAATCTTCAAACACTTCTTCATAAATAGCTTCGAGAATTGTCCGTACTACCTCCTGCACAAGCTTATCCTCAAAGGAGGGTATGCCAAGCGGTCTTTTCTTGCCGTTTTTCTTGGGTATATACTTTCTCCTTGCCGGATTCGGCTTGAAAGATTCATCCTTTAGGGATGCGATGATGCAGCTTATTCTTTGAGGGCTCATTTGGTCTATTGTCTTACCGTCAGAGCCGGGTGTCATATTTCCCGGCTTTGCATAGATGCGTTGGTAAGCCATATAGAACATTTCCTCGTTGAACAAAATGCGATACAATCTTTCGAACTTGTAATCCGAAACTTTGCCATGCTTGTTTAAAGCTTTTAATACTTGCTCTGGACTTCTCATAATGTCTCACACATTTTCCGTTGTTTGTATTAAGTTATCTAACTGCTTCCCTTCGCCATGTACAAGGCTTTCCCTTGCTCGGACTACTACGGAAGCTCCGTTCCCATGTCAGATATTCAGAGCCTATGCTCATAGCTTTTCAGCATTCTGATTTAGGGAATCCCCATTTGCTTTCACAATAACTATTTGGCGCGACTGACTGTCGGATGCGACTTACGTTCTATATCCGCTTATTGCGGTTGCTCAGAAGCCAGTTCTTGCCCTGTTGTAATTTCGGTTTACATAGGGTGCTTCTGCCCGACATTTCAATTACCTTACGTCGGGGCCGGTACAGGTGCCGCAGAACTATCGTTCAACCAATCAGGCTTCATCCTTGTGTCTGTCTTTTCCTCTTGCCATACAGTCGCAGCGTAGTAATTGGCTGACTAATGGCTTTACTGACATGCTTCTGTCACCTTTGGGTTTCCCCTCCAGCTAAGTCGTTGAGGATAGGTCTATTTGAACTCTAACCTAATCTCTTGCCAAAGAGATATTTATTGTGTAGCCTATATGGGCGCATCGAAGTCATACCACAGGTTACGCTCGGTGTTCACCTTGAACGAGGCTTCCCGCTCGTTGCGGAACGGGGATTTATACCAGAGGTTGGGGCCCTGCTGCTTTACGGGACGGTACCCCAGACTGAGCAGGTAGTCCGCAAGGCGGATTTGTTTGATTTCCTGTAAGGTCATATCGATAATGGATTTGATGGTGAATAAAATAATGATGATTTGATGAATGTGTAAATCAATACACTGAACAACAAGTATCGAACGCTTCATCAGCAGCTCATCGGAATACTCACCAAAAGAGGAACACCCATTTCTCTTTTCATCGGTTCGATATTGACGATGAGTATTTGATAAGAGCGTATGTATTTGTAAGATATGTTTTTAATGCCGTTATTCATCATTTCATCAAGATGAATCATAAGGTGGCAAGTTGTTCTTTAGTAATCGTGTAGAACCGTCCGATTTTTCTTGTCGAAGCATAGGAGCGTTCACTACCGACTACCGCCTCATAAGTGGTGTAGGAAAGTGAGTTGGGGGCCGGAGACAGCTTCCACGACTCCTGCACCACTTTCCGCACTTGATACTTTTCCGCCTTCACCTGTGAGACGAAGAGCAGGTTTATCAGATCGTTCAGACAGAAAGAGACGCTTTCCACATTCATTTCGGCCATAATGTCGAGGAACAACTCCGTCATCTCGACTTCCACACGGTTACGGTTACTCCGGATAATTTTCTGCAGAGCGGCAGTATGGGTCTGTTTCGGGTTGAACCACATGCGGCTTTGCTTTTCCGTTGAAAGCGTCCTTTGTGTCAGAAAAAAGAGGAAGGCAGGGATCTCCGCTTTTAACTTTTGCAGGAAATTCGTGTCGTCGTTCTGCAACGGGTTGATCTTCCTTACCCAGTATCGAGTCTCCCCGGCATCAATGATTACAGGCAGATGTTCGTTATTGGAACACAATACGAACTTGGCGAAGAAGGCTATTTCCGTACGGTCTTTCCCTTTGGCTTCCACCTTGTAGTTGAAAGTGGTGCTCAGATTCTTCAACCGCTCGCTGTCTTCACGGCGGTTGAGTAACACCTCGTCCACTACAATGAGCAGCTTGCCGGCCCAATCGGAATTGAACTGACTGCGGAAATCCTCGTTGGTATTGAATGTCACATTATCCCCAAATACGGCTTTCAGAAAATTTAGGAATGTACTCTTGCCCGTGTTCCTTTCTTCCGATACCAGCAGCAGAATCGGTAATTTCTGTATCGGTTGCAGATAGAGCAGTTGCAGATAGTCCATGCCGATTTCATACTGTTCGTCGAAGATGTGCCGCATCAAGGAGGTGATGTGCGAAAAATCTCCTTCCTGTGGTTGATGGGCAATCGGTTCATAGAGATTCAGGAACCCGTCGATCTCTTTTTGGTAGTTCAGATGGTTGGGAACGGTACAAAAACCGTCATACTTCGGTACAGAGGCAAGATAATTCTTTCCGTAGTCCTGCCTAAGCGTACTGTTGTTCCATATCATGCGTCTTTTCTCATGTCCACCGTTAGCGCAGGGTTGCTTGACGACTTTGTACAGTGTCGTTCCCACACGCATGTATTTTTCTTCTTTCATAGGCTCAAATCGAAGGGGTGCGTTCTCCCAGGATTTTCTGTATGTCCGACTGTCGGTATCTGACCTTGTTGCCGATTTTCACGGGTTTCAGATAATTTTTCTTTGCCCAGTGCCAAAGGGTGGTGTCGCACACATCGCACATCTTCCTCACTTCCTCCTTGGTGAGGTACTTTTCCTTTTTCGCTTCCGTCATGAGGGTGGAGAGTTCATGCTGGGCACGGCTGATCAGTTGGTTGGAAAACGCAAGCAGGTCTTCTCCCGTCACCTCTAGTTTGATGTTTCCGTTGCGGAGGATTGTCATCAAGTCTGTCATAATTTATACGGTAACTGCCGGATATGAGACTTCTCGTTTCGGCAGCATGATAAACGAAAAGCCACTGCCCCGACAGGAGCAGTGGTGCAAATATATAATATTAATTAATTGAAAATCAACAATATTTAATACGTTAAATTCGCCGAATACAAAAACGAATCAAACGTATTTCAATCGAACAGATAGGCCTTCAGTTCTTCTATGGCGGCGAGGTCTTCTCCTATGTCTTTCATCAGTTTTCTGCTGTTCCCCCAAGGGGAGGTTAGGTTTCGGTATGCTTTCTGTATGCCTCTTTCGTGTACGATGTTTATTCCCTCATATTGCCGTTGCAAGGCGTTTCTGAAGGTTTTGATAGGGCAAGTGTACATGAAATGGCACTCCACCAAAGCGATGTACAGACGGGCGATGTCCGTTTCCGAACCTTGAGTCTTCAACCGCTCACCAATCTTTTCAATGATATGTGCGTTGCCGATCAGAAGTTCGGGCAGCGTGCGCACATCCGCCTTGCGGCCTACCGTTTTGTTAGTGCCTTTGGTTGAAATATTTTCCGAAGTCGACAGCTCTTCTATCGACCATTCCACAAGACGGTTTTCTTCGATGGCCCTCTGCTGCCGTCTAAAATCCGCCCACTCCTCTTGGGTTCTCATGCCGCTGCTGATGCTCTTTTTTATGATGTATCGGATCATGTGCGAGACGAGCCATCTGTATAATCCTGAAATATCCTCTCTTCGAATCAACTGTTCGCCCTGTTCTACCATACACTCATAACTTCGGCCGTAGTATAACCATGCAATCATGGCCGGAATGATACTTTTGGGAGACGAGGTCTGAAATTCGCCGATAATCTTCGCAGCGAGGTCTGATTGCAGAATCAGGGTCTCCAGCTCTTCGAAATCATGATGTCTCTCGTCGCAGATTCTTTTGCCGATGACTTGTCTGTATTTCGGTACGAGCCGTGTGGCTGTGTTGAAGATTTTGAAGAATCCCTTGAAATTCTTGTCATTAATCTCCCTCACAAAGGCGGCATACTCATCGGGGTGGCTGTCGAGCCACTCCTTGATGAGTCGTTTGAAGTTATCGTATTCCTGCTGTCCCATATATGGTTAGTCCAATAGTTTGACGAGGTCCTTTTTCATCTCTTCATCAATATCTCTGTACCGTCGGAAAGCCTTGCTGCCCTCCTTGTGCCCCGACAATGCAGAGACCAGATTGGGGTCTTTCACTTTCTTGTAGATATTACCGATGAATGTCCGCCTTGCCAAATGGCTGCTTGCCACTTCGTAGAGCGGTTTTTTTACCTCGTCGCGTGTTAGCGGATCTAAGATAGTGACAATACGGTCTACCCCCGAAAGTTTAAATATTTTTTTTATCGCATCATTGTATTTTTGTTCGGAGATGAACGGCAGGAGCCTGCCCTTATGGCCCTTGTAGCGTTCAAGGATCTCTTTGGCCTTGTTGTTCAGCGGAACACGCACCGTTACGGGATTTCCCTCCTTGGTCTTCTTGGGTATGTATTCGATGGCTCCATCGACCACGTTGAGCTGGGTCATGCGGTAGAGGTCGCTCACACGGCAGCCGATAAGGGTCTGAAAGATGAAGATGTCCCTCTGTATTGCTAGCTGTGGAGTGGCTGAAAGATTTGCATTGAAAATTCTGTCCCTTTCTTCAAGGTTGATATAAATAGGGGTTCCGTATTTGCACTCCTCTATCGGAAACTTGTCAAACGGTCTGTTGGCGGTCAGCTTGTTGTCGAAGCACCACAGAAAGAACGTGCGTATTCTCGAAAAGCAGTCGATCAGCGTGTTTTTGCTTCTCGGTTGTGGCGTGCGCTTTTCGGGGATAGTTGCATAGATACTCGGGTAAAGCCGACAATATTGGTATTCGTTCTGAAAGAAATCCCACATGTCCTGTAAAGTATCGGAGGTCACCGTATCAACATCAAGGACAAAATCCTTCTGTCTTTTTTTTGTGGTGCGCACATAAAGTTCATATCTTGCCAACGCCCGCTGTATCACACGGAAATTCTTTTTGCGGACTTCGGATAACGGGTGCTTGTCCAAAAAATTATTGAAAAGTTCCCCTATATTCGGTTTTATGACTATCTCTTCGGGGAGACGGTACTTTTCGGGATTGTAGTATTTGTCCAACGAGAGTTTTAGCCATTCTTTGTCGATGTCGTCCTTCTCAGCTTGGAAGGATTTCTCCATGAAAGTTTTCAGATTCCTTATTTCTTCGTTTATCTCGGAACGCAAACCATTATCGCATACGGCCTTGGTCTTTACGCACTCTCCTTTGTCATCCCACAGGTTGGGATTGATTGAAAGCTGGGTAGGAGCAACAGAATCAAGCTGTCTTCCATTTCTCAGACGGATATAAATAGTTGCGGTTGATTCAGTATCATACCGTTTGGCCGCTTTTTTAATGATGAAAGTTACTTTCATAGGCTTACAGGTTAAATATCTATCTGGATGCAAATATAGATATTTCCCCACATTTTCCCCACATCTGCTAAATAATTTGCAATCGGATTAATTCGGATTAAAATTCAATATGATTGTAAATAGTTGATATATAGTTGTATTACTGTGTTTTTCTACATTTTCCTTTTTACCCATATTTCCCCTACTTTAATTATTTCAAATGCGGCTCCGGGTACGCAGAAAGAAACCCCAATCAACGATCATGCTGTTGGTTGGGGTTTTTGTTCTATGCGCCGTATCTGTATCGTATCCGCATATTGGCCGGAGGCAGGAAACCAAAGGAGGTTTTATGGCTCATCATCGCTCTTTCAGATCGGCAAACCAGTAGGAGTATGTCTTCACGGTTCCGTTGTCGAGAGGGATGTCGTAACTTTGCGAAAAGGGTTCTCCCAGCCGGAACGGAATAGGATTTCGGAAGATCGGACCGTCGTAACAGAAGGTATGGTATTCGCCGTTTTCGCCGTTGGGATCGACATCGTTCGGCAGAGAGTCAATAAACTCCCGATTGATCTCCCGACCGATGGCTCCGGCTCCAAGGCCGTCGGCCATGGTAGTTACAACAACAGTGCGCAGTCCCGACTTGAGGAAATCGGCAATTACTTCCCCGGAGGTCTTCCCCCAAAGCGGTTCAACGACATCGATACCATGAGGAGCAAGCTGATCTTCACGATATTTGCGCACGTCGTGCAGGTGAATGTCTCCGAAAATAAAATGGGTAACACCTTGTGCCTTGAAATGCACGACAGCCCGGGACATGGCCGCCCCGTAATCTTCCATGTTCCCTTTCGGGGTCAGGTCTACAACATGAAGGGGGATCCCGATGCTGTCGGCTTGCGCCTGCAACAGCGGAAGGGGAATGCCGTGCATCGTCGAACGTCGTGTCGCGCGATTTACGGTGGTCAGCAGAGCCACGATTTCGTATTTGTCCGATTGCTGCGCCCGCAGCAGGGCATGGGCGGAATCTTTTCCCCCGCTCCAGTTGAAAACCGCTCTTATCCGTTTTCTGTCACCTTCTGAGCGGGTCGATGCCGTTGCATCCGTAATCGGGAGGTTGCAGGTCTGGGGGGTGATCTTTGTGGAGCCAAGCAGCATGGAATCGTACCATGCGAGATACTCCTCCTCTGCGCGGAATCCGAATGGCGAGCAGCCCCAACCGCGGCCGTAGTCGGGATGGAAACGGCAATGTCCTCCGATGCGTTCGGCATCGCGGAAGCGGGCGGTGCAGTCGTCGGCAGGCAGTGTCGCCGTGGGATCCGCGGCGGTATATCGGAGCGATGAATTCATGGGACAAAGATAATCCGTTTTTTTGGTTTTGGCGGAGATGGGTGCATCTCATATCGCAGCGTGAAGCGCTCTTTCAAAACAAACCGCAGTCGCTGCTGCAGATTTGTTTTTTTGGGGGGGGCGTTGGGATGCGGAGATGCAAAGGGTGTCGGATGCAAACCCCGCATCGTCCCGCTGCGGTGAAGGCTCCCGTGCAGGACCCGAACTTTTCCGCCGTCGGTCCGCAGGGATCGGGACAAAGTGGAGGGACGGGATTTCGTTCCCTTCGTGATGTTTTGTTCGCCCTGGGGCGGATGTGCCGCTGAAGGGCGGCACATCCGTTTCGGGCGGACAGATCCGCTGATGGGTCAGAACGAAGCCGGGAAGAAAACGCCGGCCGGGAAGTGGGTGTAGTTCTGATAATCGGCGACCATGGTTGGGGCTCCGTTGCTCAGGTTGTACACCGAAATATCATTGGTGAGGAAGCTCCAGCCGTATCCCAGGATCGTGTTGAAATAGTATTCGCCGGTTGTGGGATGTACGGCCGGCATGCTGTAAATCATCCCCCAGTTCGGGATGTTCGACTTTACATCGCCGAGCGTCTCCGTGGTATTTGTGGCGAAATCGTGACGGTAGATCGTTGAGGTGTTGTTGCAGAAGTAGATCTCGTTGCCCTTTGCTGAGATGCCGGGCGTGGCTCCCCAGCCGGACGAGACGCCGCCTGCATTCAGCGAGTGCTTGTCCATCGTGTAGTCGGAGGCGGAGAGCTTGATGATCTGAGCGGGGTTGGTCGAACACGAAACCCACAGATAGCCCTCGGTGTCGGACTTGATGACTCCGGTCACGGCTCCCTCCATGTTAATCGTCTGCACGACGGCTCCGTTTTCCAGCACGAGAACCGACTTGTTGGCCGGGGCGAAGACCTTGTTGCCGACGACGGCCATTCGGTTTTTCAGGGCGCCTTTCGTATTTTTCACAGCGGTGAGGGCTTTCGAGTCGAGATCGAACGTCCAGATGCCGGCATTGTCGCGGATGTAGGCCGTGCGTCCGATGACGGCCACATGCGAGGGCCAGGAGAGTCCGGGGAGCTCGTCCTTGCTGAATTTGGCGGTGTTTTTGAGCGTTTTGGCGTCGGCCTCGACCAACATGCCGTCATTGCCGCCGTTCTGGGAGATGATGTACATCTTGTCGTCGGTGATGAACAGGTCCTGAGTTACATTGCCCAGCTCCGAGGAATTCATCCGCCAGTAGGCGTGGTCGATGACGTGTCCGTCGGCGGTGATGTGGATGATCGAGCCGTTCTCCGTCGTCATGTTGCCCTCGTTGAGGACGAATGCCGCTTTGGGGTCGGAGAAGTCCACGGCGCAAATGCGTGCCGAAGCCAGCACCGTCTGGCCCTTGGCATCAATGGCGACAAGCGAGAGAATTCCCTCCGTATAGTAGGATTGGGTGAAAGCCGGGGCCTTAACTTTTATGCTCTTGGTTTTCAGGTCGATATCGGCGGTCCATCCCTGCGGCGTGTTCATCAGGTCGACGGCCGTGACATCCCCCGTGAAGGTCAGCGTGCGCTCCTGGTCGAAAGCGAACAGGAAGTAGTTCTCCTCTCCTTTCGAGCCTAACGGCAGCTCTTTGGGATAGACGAACGCGAAACCGGTCGTCGAGGCTTTCGGGATGACGATGGTCGTCTCGCCGTCGGCCAGTGTGAAGACTACCTCGGAGTCGCCGTCCTTCACGTCGGAGAAGATCGAATCGCCGTTGGTGCCTTCGGCTTTGACACCCATTGAGGTCCAGTTTTGTCCACCGTCGGTCGACATCTCCCACTCTTTCGAGTCGGGGTTGATGCGCAGTTGCGGGGTGATACCGTCGGCACCGTCGGCTTTGATCTTATGCCCGTCGACCTCGATGATCACACCGTCGAGCGCCCAGTAGTAGACCCCGTCCTCGTCTTTCTTGACGGACAGAGCCGGAGCGTCGGTTCCATTTTTACCGTTGGAGATCGTGGCTGTCGTTCCGTCGGAGAAGTTGATGGTGCATCCGGTCTCCGTTTTGTCGACGGAGGTGATCCTCACGTTGTCCTGCACGGCCTCGACCAGTTTTCGGAGGGCTTCGATGTCGGTGTTTGCCTTTTTGACGGCCTCTTCCATGGTTTCCACACGACCGCTCAGGTCGTTTACGGTGTTCCATAAATCGTCGTCGTCATACGAACAACTCCATGTCACAACACCCAGGAGGGCAATTGCAAGGAAGGTAAATAGTTTTTTCATGTCTGTAATTTTTTATTGGGTACTATTCGGAACAAAACGAGAAATGCTTGCCAACGGCAGCAATCCTTTGGCAAGCACTTGAACTGTAGGAGTAATGATCCAGGCCGGTGCAAGGCTGATTTTCCTCTCACCGCAAGCAGATCCATTATGTCGTATCCCAGTCATCATTAGCGTCAAGTTGACTACTGCACGACGGGGTGCGCGGAACAATCAAAACGGGGGAAGTGCGTTGCAATATGCGACAACCGAACCTTTTGACTCCAACCCGAAACCCGCGGGGTGCAAATCGGCAATGATGTACAGACGGGGAGTTGGGAAAAATCAAATCGGGGGGGAAGCGTTACGATAACGTTAGCCAGGCTTTTGATTCCGACCCGAGACCCGCAGGTGCAAATCATTGGTTAAGGCAGGTCTTCTGACTCGTCCCGTTTATCGCCGCCTTCCCGGTATGAACCAGTGGCAAAGATTTGGATAAACATTCTCCCGAAGGAGGGGGACTTACAGCAGCGAGTACTGTTCCGGATTCCCACCGGATTCCCTTTTCATCCTGTCCGGCGACTCCGGACAAGAACCTTGACTTCGCAAAGATAATTATTTTTTCAATGTTGTTATCCCCGTAACAAAAAAATAACCGGGCAAAGAGGAAATTTTTTCAGGATCTTCTTTAACTTCGGTGCTTGAGCTGCCCGGCCGCCGGGACCTCCTGGCGTACCTGTTCGGCAAGAGCCGCCCTTCCGCGCTCCGGCCGTTCGTCCCTCCCCCTCTCTCCCGGCACTGTTCGGAATAAGGCTTCCCTATCCACAAAATGATCCGGAAGTTTCGGCTTTTCTGACAGAGTGCGGTCGCTGGGTCTATTTTCTTTTCCAGACGATGTAGCTTATATTTTCGGGAATGCGCCGGCGGGCCGTATAGTAGTTTTTGTCGCCGAATTCATGGCGCCTGCCCTCCTGATCGACGGCCCAGCCGTAGGCGGACGAACCGACCAGATAGACAGCCTGTTCTACGCCCAGATCGACCAACGCCTGCGCAAAGTCGTGGAATGATTCCGGAGTTCGGGTTTCGATCATGAAGATTTCCCCTTGGCGGTGGCAGATTCCCCTGCGGATGGATTTTCCCCGGGGTGCATTTTCGACCAACGTTCCATTGTCAACCAGCGGGTATTGGCGGAAGAAATACCCCTCCCTTTCCGTGGCCTCTTCGAATAAGGGGGAGTTTTCGGCAACCCCCACGGTCACGACTCCCCCGATGGAGGCGCAAAATCCTTTTTTGGACACACCCCACGACCGGGGAGTCCCCTTCAGGACAAAAGCACCGACGATGCCACCGTTGTCGGCCCGGATGTCGGCGGCCTGGGCCGCATAGATCACCGACGAATCCTGCCGATCCATTCGTCCGACATGCAGCGACATCCCGGCATTGTGCGGAATGTAAATCCGCAGAGGAATGTCGTTGATGAGCGTGTCCCGAATCTCGGTGAACCCCCTTGCCAGGGAATCGACCCGGGCCCCGAGCCATTCGCTCCGGATCGGTTCGGGTGTCGCTTCGGGTTCGAAGTAGGCCGGTTCCGGTTCTGCTTCCGATGCTTTTTCGTGGCGCAACGCCGTGATGAAAACAGCCCCGCCGATCAGCAGCACACATCCCGACAGCATGAGCAGCATGATTATCCGGAAACGCCGTGAAGGCGTTTTTCCCCGGTCGTCCCCGCCGATGATGCGAATCTGATCGTCCTTGATATCCTTGAATTCTTTCATGCTTGCTTGGCCTCCTTCTCCAAAAGTTCCTTCAGCTGCTTCAGCGCCTCCTTGGATGCCGTCACCGTGTGGTTGAATGTGTTTACGTCCGAGAGGATCAGCTTTTGCTTCGGGATATTGATGTAGTAGATGTATGACCGATTGATGATCAGACTTTTCCCGATGCGGATAAAGACGGCGCCTTCGCTGCCGAGCTGAGTGCCGATCAACTTTTCGATTTGCCCCAATTGGTACGATACCATGCGCACCTCGCCGTCCGTCTGCACGATGGTCGAATAGTTTCCGTCCGAGGCGAAGTAGACGACGTGATCCGGTGCTATCCGCACCAGATCGATCGAAGTCGATATGATCAATTGTTTCTTCACCTTCTTGCTTTGCAGGACAAAAATACGCCTATTATTTCAGAAAAGGAAGTCCGTCATCCCGCAATGTATGTAACAGCCTTCGGAATGTACCAAATTCTCTTGCCCGTCGGGTGCCGCGCGGCCCTTCCCGCTCTATCCGTTCCAGACGACCGATTCCGTGTCGTGGAAAAATCCGCATACGAGGGTCAGGTACTCGGGCATGTGGCCCCCGCTACCCCACTTCAGCTCGATTCCGAACAGCTCGGAGACGGTGCGTGCCACGTCGAACCCACAGGCCTCGAGCGACGGACGCACCAGCTCCGGATGGCGGCAGGGCCTGCCTTCGGGACGCGTGCATCTCCCTTCGGGACAGTGGATGCACGTTCCGATGTAGGCGAACGAGCGTCCGCCGTATTGTCGTTCCATCTCCAGCAGCCGCCCTTCGAGCCGCTGCCGCTCGGGAAGAATCAGACGCCCCGCTTCTGAGATCGGGAGCCCCGGCTCTTCGGGGGTGATTCGCGTGGCGATGAGCAGCGCCGTGCCGTAACGCGTGATGTACTCCTCCATATCGAATCCGAACGGCGGACATCCCCAGCTGCGGCCGTAGTTGCCGCACTCCCGACAATAGCCGCCCACCCGTTCGGCGTCGCGGAAGCGGGCGACATACGCCGCAACGCTCAATTCCGCCGTGAAATCCCGGGCGGAGTATCGAAACGAATGATCCATAAGGCAAAGTTATGAAAAAAACCGTCATTTCTGACGGTTTCCGTAGTATTTGCCGTGGGAGCCGGCCGTAAGTCGTTGCATGGCAGACAACGCTGAACTAATCTCTGAATTTCCGGCCCCCACCGGCAAAATGGCTTTGCGTCACGGCTTGCGCCGGAACAGCTTCGTGATGTCCTCCATCGTCCCGTCGGGTCCGATCCGATAGAGCCGCTGGTTGGTCGTCGGCGCCGTCAGCGGACCCAGCGCTTCGACCCATCCGCCCAGCTTGATGTAGTCGAAAGCCGTTGGCTCGAGACCTTCGGGCAACTCCTCCCGCCCCGAGTACCAGGCCGTGCGCAGCGCCGGGCGGATTTTCCGAACACGCCCCGCCAGCCGGGCGATCGTGTGCGGCTCGGCGTCGCCGCCCATGAATGCGACACAGGTCACCGAACCTCCGTAGCGGGCCAGCAGCCCCTGCAACTCCGCATCGTCGAGCACACGCCCCTGGTTGGCCTGCAAATGCGGGCTGTGACATCCCGGACAGCGGTTGGGACAACCCGTGATGTTGATGGCCAGGGTCGTTTCTCCGGGAATCTCGGCGAAGACCACATCGAAATTGTGATACCGCACCATCCTACTCCGCCTTGGCGTAATAGCGCCGTGCCGCCTCCTGCTGGCGTGCGGCCGAGAAGTTCGAGACGCGTTTCATGTATCCGATCACGCGCGTCAGGTAGTCCACATCGTCCGAGTGGCATGCGGGGCACTGCTTCAGGTAGCGTTTGTCGATGTGCCCGCACTTGTTGCACACCGTGTTGGGGATGTTGAACGTGAAGTAGTTGCACCCTTCTGTAGCCGCCACGCGCAGCAGATGGCGGTACTGTTCCTTCGAGAGGTGGTCTTCGAGGTTCATGTGCAGGGCCGATCCGCCCGTGAGATGCTCGATGTAGCGGCGTCCGTGGAGCCGGAACTTGTCGATGATGTTCAGCGACTCGTCCTCCACGACGTAGAAATAGGAGTTGTAGCAGTCGCGCGGCACGGCATATCCGTCCTCGCGGTCCCATTTGGCATGCTTCACGCCAACGTTCTCGGCCGGGATCATCTCGCAGTTGAACATCACCTCCTTCGAGCGGTATTTCCTGTTGTAGCGCTCGATCAGCCCCAATATCCCCTGCACGAATGCGGCATAGTCGTCGTTGTCGTCGATGCGGATACTCAGGAATTCGGCAGCCTCGACCAGGCCGTTGACGCCGATGGTGAGATACTGGCGTGCGAGGTTGATGTAGCCCGCATCGAACAACGGCAACATGCCCTTGGCCTGCAACTCCTTGAGATTTTCGTTGTAGGCTATCTGCACCTTGTGAACCAGATCCACGATCTCCTCCAGATGGGCGAGGTAGTGCATGCCGTTTTTTACGGCATACTGGATGCAGCGGTTGAGGTTGATCGTCAGCACGCTTTTCGACCCGGTCGAGACGCCTCCCGCACCCAGCGTGTAGCTGAATCCGTTGTCCTGTATTTCGTTTCGTAGGCGGCAGCACGACGACAGCGAGTCGGCATTGTCGCTGATGTAGGTGAAGAACGAGTGCCCTGCGGCATACATTTCGGCCGTGAAGTCGCCCCACTCCCGGTCCATCACATCGCCGTCGCGGGTCAGCAGGGCCATTGTCTCGACGGGGAAGGTCAGCACGGTCTTCGTGCGTTCGCGGTTGAACCACGTCATGAAACGTTTCTGCAGCCACGAGAGCGATTCCCAATGGGGCTTTGAGCCGTCCGGAAAGACGAACTCCCCGAAAAGCGACTCGAAATAGTATCGGTCGTAGTAGGCGACGTTCCAGAACACGGCCTGGAAATTGCGCGCTCCGGTTGGCTGGTTGATCGAGTAGACGATCTGCTCGAAGCAGTCGGTGATCATCTTGTCGATCGTGCGTCGTTTCTTCGAGAGGTCGACCACTTCGTCGGCACGCGTGTAGTAATCCGGGCCGTACTCCTGTTCGATGAAATAGTTCATGTACATCAGGAATTCGGGCGTTGCGCAGGCTCCCGAGAGCATCGACGAGACGATGAAGACCATGTTGACAAACCCGCCGCAGAACGACTTGAGGTTGGTCGGCCGCGTCGAGTTGCCGCCCACCGACAGTGTGCCACCGAGCAGCCACGGGTACATGGTGATCGAGGCGCAGTAGTTGGCCATCGACGTTTCGTCGTTCTTGTAGATGAAATGGTTGTTGAGCAGCCTCAGGTATTTGTCCGACAGCTCCTTGCCGTACATCTCCTTGATGCGGTCGGTCAGCAGGCGCCGGTTCAGGCGGATGAAGTTCCGCTTCGGGAGCTCTCCGATCAGCGTGGCTATGTTCTTGTTTTCGACGTTGGCGTTGGCGTCGTATTTCGACCCGGTTGCGGGGTTCTTCGCGTCGCAGTAGTTGATGAGAAATTCGAGTTTCTCGCGGTCTTCGCGGTCTTCGGAGTGCTTCTGGCGGTAGAGCATGTAGCTTTTGGCCACCGCGAAATAACGTTCGGCCATCAGGGCCACCTCCACCTGGTTCTGAATCTCCTCGACCGACATGCCGTCCGAGACGCGGACACGGCTCAATACCGACGTGAGGTCGTCGTCCGTGGCATATCCTCCCACCGAGAGGAAGGCCTTGCTGATCGCGCGTTTGATCTTTTCGACCGAGAACGGAACTCGTTTTCCGTCGCGTTTGACAATGTAAATTTCCGAAATGCCCATATCTATCCCCTATTTAGTGTGCCTGTACGGAGTGAATCCCGGCTCACTTCTGCAGCGTCCGCAGAACAGGTCGGCATTCCTTCGAAAAACAGAATCGGTATAAAAAGGTCCGGGTATCGCCCCAAATCCCGAAGGCGGTTACCTTTTCCGGCAAGGCAGGTCTTCTGACTTGCCCCTTCCGCACGCCTTCCCGTCCCGGGGGACAGTGGCTCAAGAGTGTGCGGAATGCAACGGGGCTTACAGCTACGGGAATAGTCCCTGATTTTCACAGGAGTTCCCTTTTGATCTCGTGCCGACAGCCGTCGGCGGAGAACCTTGCACGAAAGCAAATATAGGAATAGTTCTCCGGAAAGGGAGCGTCCTTCGGGGTATTTAATGAACATTTTGTGAACAAATGCGCTCTTCCGGCCCGATCCGGACGCCGGGGTTGCGTCTCTCCGGGTTCCGGGGCGCCCCCCTCCTTCCCCGGTTGCAATGCAGGGATCGCCCGAACACGGGGTTCCCGATCCGGACGCCGGGATTGCGGGCTTTTCCGCCTGAATTTCCGATTCGGGGCTCCGGAAACGAACCGCCCGCCGGTCTCTCGACGGCGGGCGGCTTTGTCTCGTGCGGATCTGTTTATCGGTATATCTCGTTCAGCAGACGGGCCAGACGGTGTCCGCCGCGCAGGAACTGCCGTTCGACGACGGGCGTGTACTTGAAGATGTAGTCATACGAAATATCGCTTCCCTCGGGGGTGAAGGCATAGATCTCCTTGCAGATTTCGTGCGCCTCCTTCACCCAGTCGGTCGGCTCTCCGGCGGCGATCTGCGCAGCCTCTTCGTCTGTCAGCCGGTCGATCTGCTGCTGCCACTCGCTGTAACTCCAGTTGTGGGCCGACTCGGGGATGTTCGTGTCCCAGACCGAATGCAGATTCGTCTCGCGACCGAAGAAACGCACGGGGCGCTTGTTGCCTCCCAGGTCGGTCGATCGCCCGAGGTGCATCGGGCAGTGCATGTCGCCCACCAGATGGATCAGCATCTTGAGTGCGAGGTTCTCCTCCTCGGGCGAGAGCTTTCCCGACTTGAGTTTCTCTGTGAGTTCGCTCACGGCCTTCAGCACGTCGCCCTGGGGATTCCGGGACATGCTCTCCAGCGTCTCTCCTTCGTCGATATTGAGGTAGTGCCAGGTTTTCGAATAGGCGTATTCGGGCCAGTGGCTGGCGAAGTCGAGCCAGTTGGCCATGTACACGGGCGAGTATCCGTCGAGCACCTTGCGGACCTTCTCGGCCGCTTCGGGTGTCAGATGGCATTCGGCGATATACGCCGTCACATCGTGCCCCTTCTGTCCCCACGCGAAAGCCCCGCGGGCGAAAACAAGGCACAGAGTCATCAGAATCAGTCTTTTCATTTGTTTTCGGGTTTTTTGCACTTTGTGCGATTAGTGGTTCATTGTAGCGAGGAACTCCTCGTTGGAGTCGGTGAGTCCCATCTGTTTCTGGAGGAATTCCATGGCCTCCACGGGAGTCATGTCCGAGAGATACTTGCGCAGCACCCACGTGCGGTTCATCACGTCGCGAGGCAGCAGCAGGTCTTCGCGGCGGGTTCCCGATGCGATCACGTCTACGGCCGGATATACGCGTTTGTTGGCCAGCTTGCGGTCCAGCTGCAGCTCCATGTTACCCGTACCCTTGAACTCCTCGAAGATCACTTCGTCCATCTTCGATCCGGTGTCGATCAGCGCCGTTGCGATGATCGTCAGCGACCCCTTCTCCTCGGTGTTTCGGGCCGCTCCGAAGAATCGCTTGGGTTTATGCAGGGCGTTGGCGTCGACACCGCCCGAGAGCACCTTTCCCGATGCGGGCTGCACGGAGTTGTAGGCTCGGGCCAGTCGGGTGATCGAGTCGAGGAAGATCACCACGTCGTGTCCGCTCTCCACCATGCGCTTGGCCTTGTCGAGCACCATTTCGGCCACTTTCACGTGGCGCGAAGCCTGCTCGTCGAACGTCGATGCCACGACCTCGGCCTTCGAGTTGCGGGCCATTTCGGTCACCTCCTCGGGGCGTTCGTCGATCAGCAGGACGATGATGTATACTTCGGGATGGTTGTCGGCTATGGCGTTGATGATCGACTGCATGAGCACCGTCTTACCCGTCTTGGGCTGGGCCACGATTAGGGCGCGCTGGCCCTTGCCGATGGGTGAAAAGAGGTCCACGATGCGCGTGGACATGTTGTTGTGTCCTTTGCCCGTGAGGCAGAATTTCTCGGTGGGGAACAGCGGCGTCATGAATTCGAACTGCACGCGGTCGCGGATGTACTCCGGGGCCAGCCCGTTTATTTCGTTCACGCGCACCAGCGGGAAGTACTTTTCGCCCTCCTTCGGGGGGCGGATCGCACCGTTCACCGTGTCGCCGGGCTTCAGTCCGAATAGTTTGATCTGCGAGGGCGAAACGTAGATGTCGTCGGGGGAATTGAGGTAGTTGTAGTCTGCCGAGCGGAGGAATCCGTAGCCGTCGGGCATGATCTCCAATACACCTTCACCTTCGATCTCCCCCGCGAAGTCGTCCTTGGTGATGATCTCTTCCTCCATGTGCTCCATGTGCCGTGCGCCCCGTTCCGTGTGGGTCTCCTGCGCGGCGGGAGCCGCCGTTTCCCACATGCCCTGCGTTGCCGGTGCGGCCGGTGTTGCCTGAGCGGCCGGTTCTGCCGGTGCGGCTTGCGCGGCCTGTGCTGCCTGTGCTTCTTGAGCCGCCAGCGCCTTGGGCTTGCGGCCCCGGCGCTTGGGCTCGGCTTTTGCCGGCTCTGCCGCGGGAGCTTCGGCCTGTGTCGGAGCCGCCGCGGTCTGCGGTTCGGCAGCCGTTAGCGGCTTCGTCTCCATCGGGAAGAGCGGCTCTGCCTGGGCCTGCGGAGCCGCGTTTTCGTTCTTCGCCAGCCGCGGACGGCGTCCGCGCGGGGCCTTGATCTTCGATGCGGCGGCTTGCGGGGCCTTCTGTGCCGGCTCTGCGGCGGTCTGCGTCGTCTCTCCGTCCGCTTCCGCCCTGTTTTCCGCGGAGGTCTCCTCCGGGGAGTACACTCCTGCTATTTTCTCTATCAGTTCGCGCTTTTTAATCATGGCGTTCTTGATACCCAATGCTTTGGCTATCTTACGCAGCTCGACAAGGCTTTTCCCTTCCAGCGCTTTCAGATCTTGCATAGTTTATTTCCGTTGAATGTGATTTTCAGAACCAGGACGGTCGTCCTGTTTGTTGGAATTAGCATGCAAATATAGTGCATTATTTCGAATTACAAAATAAAAAATGCCTTTACTTCTCTGAATGGCAGAATGAATGGTATGAGCTGCCGCCTAAATACCTATTAATGGCGATTGCGTGTTCCGGAATTTTGCGCGACCTTTGTTCCAGAAACAATGAAGCAGGAGATTTTCGGCCATTGCATTGTTTGTATTGTTAATGTTTGTGTGTGAAAACCCTTCCGCCACGCGGAGGGGTTTTTTGTACCAGGTCCCTCCTGTTTGGCCCTATTGCTCTATTCGTCAGAGTGATACACGACGCGAGCACCGCCCGTTTCAAACCCCTCTGCCGCTGCTCTCCCTCTCCCGGATTTTGGCTGCCGGCCGATGGCTTCGGGGACCATACTTCGCCTCGCGCGCGGATCTTCCGAACGATTCGCCCTGCCGGCCATCCTCCCTATCCGCAGAAATAGAGACAGCCGTAGATCGCTCCCGCCGCCAGAGCGCCCAGCAGCGGCCCCGCCACGGGTACCCAGCTGTAATCCCATCCGCTGCCCCCTTTGCCCCGGATCGGCAGAAGGGCGTGCGCCAGCCGCGGCGGCAGATCGCGCGCGGGATTGATGGCATATCCCGTCGTGCCGCCCAGCGACATGCCGATGGACATGATGAGCATCGTCACCGGAAGACTTCCCAGACTTCCCATCCCGATTTCGGGGGTGTTCTGCTCGTTGCCGATGGCGAGGATCACGAATACCAGCAGGAACGTGCCGACCACCTCGCAGAAGAGGTTGCGCGGCTTGTTCATGATGGCGGGCATTGTGCAGAATACGGCCAGTTTCGTTGCGGGGTCGTCCGTTGCGTCGAAATGGTCCTTATAATATAGGTATACCACGATGGCGCCGCAGAACCCGCCCAGCAGCTGTGCGGCGACATACCCCGGGACGTATGCCCAGGGGAACGACCCCGCCACGGCCAGCCCCACCGAGACTGCGGGATTGAGGTGTGCCCCCGAATAGGGCCCTGCGATCAGCACGCCGCACATCACGGCCAACCCCCAGGCTATCGTGATCACGGCCCAGCCTCCGTCGAATCCTTTCGATCGCCTGAGGATGGTCGATGCGACCACTCCGTCGCCCAGCAGTACAAGCACCAGCGTTCCGATGAACTCGAACAGACATTTGGTGAAGAAGGTGATTTCCATATCGCTTCCTTTCAGGCGTTATTTCCCGTGCAAGACCCTGTGCACGGCCTCTTCCCAGCCGGCGATGGACTTTGCTGTCTGCGTGCGGTCGGCCGCGGGTTCGAACACACGCTCTGCCTGCCACTGCTTTCTGATCTCCCCGACGCTTTCCCAATAACCCACGGCCAGCCCCGCCAGATAGGCGGCCCCCAGTGCCGTGGTCTCCGTCACACGGGGGCGTATGACCTTCGTCGCGAGCAGATCGGCTTGAAACTGCATCAGCAGGTTGTTGCGCGCCGCACCGCCGTCGACCTTCAGTTCCACGGGCGAGATCCCGGCGTCGCGCTGCATCGCACCCACAATGTCCAGCGTCTGGTAGGCAATGCCCTCCAGCGCCGCGCGGGCTATGTGCGCCGCCGTCGTTCCGCGGCTGATGCCGCTGATCGCACCCCGGGCATACTGGTCCCAGTGCGGGGCCGCCAGTCCTGTCAGCGCGGGAACGAAGTAGACACCGCCGCTATCGGGCACCGACGCAGCCAGCGCCTCCACCTCCGACGAGGAACGGATGATCCCCAACCCGTCGCGGAGCCACTGCACGACCGATCCGCCGATGAAAATACTCCCTTCGAGGGCATAATCGACCTTCCCGCCGATCTTCCAGGCGATGGTCGTCAGCAGGTTGTTCTTCGAGACGATGGGCTTTTCTCCGCTGTTCATCAGCAGGAAACACCCCGTGCCGTAGGTGTTTTTCACCGCACCCGGTTCGACGCACATCTGCCCGAACAGGGCGGCCTGCTGGTCGCCGGCGATGCCCGCAATGGGGACTTTGTGGGCGAATATCGTGGTTTTCGTCGCTCCGTAAACCTCGCTCGACGAACGCACCTCGGGCATCATCGACGCCGGAATGTCGAACAGTTTGAGCAGCTCCTCGTCCCATTGCAGCGTGCGGATGTTGAACAGCATCGTGCGTGAGGCGTTGCTCGGGTCGGTCACGTGCACTTCGCCGCGCGTCAGCCGCCAGACCAGCCATGTGTCGATCGTTCCGAACAGCAACTTGCCCTTCTCGGCCCGTTCCCGTGCTCCCGGCACATTGTCCAGAATCCATTTGATCTTCGTGGCGCTAAAATAGGCGTCGATGATCAGGCCTGTTTTTTCGCGGATCCACTCGGTTTTTCCGTCGCTCTTCAGCGCGTCGCAGTACCCGGCGGTTCGGCGGTCCTGCCACACGATGGCGTTGTAGATCGGTTCCTCGGTTTCGCGGTCCCAGACGATCGTCGTCTCGCGCTGATTGGTGATCCCTATTCCGGCTATGTTCAGCCCGTTGATGTCGATCGCCGTGATGGCTTCGGCGATTACCGAAGCCTGCGACGACCAGATTTCGTGCGGATTGTGCTCGACCCATCCCGGTTTTGGGAAATACTGGGTGAACTCCCGCTGGGCCATCGAACGAATCTGCCCCTTGCGGTCGAAAACGATCGCCCGGGAGCTGCTCGTACCCTGATCCAACGACAAAATGTACTGCTCCATATTTTTCGGTTTAATCGTTGCGTCGGAATCCGGCCGATCCAAGGACCGACCGCTTACAAATCTATGAAAAATTTTCGGGATTCGAAACAACCCCGACGGGTTTTTCGTTGCGCCTTTTCGCCTTTTCGGCGGTTTTTTCGGATGGCTACCTTTTGCTGCATCCCGGATTGCCGCTACCTACCGCTATCCGCCGCTACTCGCTGCTTTCCGCCGGATGTGGGGGCGAAGCCTGCCCGGCTGCGTTCGTCCCCCCCCCACACACACCACCACCTCTCCTCTTCCAAAAGAAACAAAAAAAGAGGTCTGCAAAGACCTCTTCGAGCGGAAAACGGGATTCGAACCCGCGACCCTCAGCTTGGGAAGCTGATGCTCTACCGACTGAGCTATTTCCGCATTACGGAGTACAAAGTTACTCCGTTTTTTTTATTTGTCAAGTTTTCGGCGGCTGAAAAATGCGTCTACCCTACGATTTTTTTCAGCGATGCGATGTTTTCGGGGTTTTTCAAGTTGCGCCCCTCGGGCGAATAGAGGTAGTCGAGCCGGTTGCGGAAATGCTCCTCGACCTTCCCGCGCACGACCTTCATCGTGCTGTTCACCAGTCCGTTCTGCTCCGTGAAAGCCTCGTCGACAATCGCCAGTCCGGCCGGCAGCCACCGTTCCGGAAACTCTCCGGCATAGCTTCCTCCGGCGCGGTAGCGGTCGATCTCGGCGCCGATAATCTCTGCCGCCGCTGTCGCACGCTCCGCTTCGGGAACCCTGCGGGCCTCCAGCTCGCGGCGCAACGCCTCGCGGTTGGGCACCACGATCGCCCCCGTAAACGGACTTTGGTTGTTGTGGACGATGATCTGATCGATGTAGGGCGACTTGTCCACGATCGCCTCTTCCATCCCCTCGGGGCTGTATTTTTCGCCGTCCGACGCAATCAGCAGGCTCTTGAAGCGCCCCAGCACATAGAGGAAGTCATCCTCCGAGACATAACCCATGTCTCCCGTGTGGAGCCACCCGTCGCGCACGGTTTCGGTCGTGGCCTCGGGATTTTTCCAGTATCCGGCCATGACATTTTCGCCGCGGACGACGATTTCGCCCTTCTGCCCGCGCGGGAGCTCGCGCCCCTCCTCGTCGAGGATCTTCAGGTCCAGCGGAATGAGTATCTTGCCCGACGACCCGAACCGGTGCCAGTGATGTTTGGGCGAGTTGGTGGAAATCACGGGTGTCGCTTCCGAGAGGCCGTATCCCTGGAACATCGGGATTCCGATGGCGTAGAAGAACCGCTGCAATTCCGCGTCGAGCAGCGCGCCGCCTCCGACGAAGAATTCGAGGTGCCCGCCGAATGCCTGCCGCACCTTGCGGAACAGCAGGGCGTCGAAAATTCCGACGGCGGGAGCCAGCGCGATGCGCCATCCGCGGCCCTTGCCGTATCCGTCGCTGTTGTATGCATATGCCGTGCGGAGTGCGAGGTTGAAGAGCGCCTCGGTGAATTTCCCCTTGGCCCGGATCGAGCTTTCGATGTTTTTCCGGAAGTTCTTGGCCAGCGCCGGGACCGACAGCAGGAAGTGCGGCTGTACCTCGCGGATGTTCTGCGGGATGTTCTTGAGCGTCTCCAGGGGAGTTGCTCCGACCTGCACCGTGGCCACCGAGGCTCCGCAGGCGATCATGATGTAGAACCCCACGACATGGGCGAAACAGTGGTCCAGCGGCAGGATGATCAGTGTGCGGAAATGCGGCGGAATGTCGACCCGCGACAACGCCTGTTCGACGTTGGCCGTGTAGTTGCGGTGTGTCAGGATCACACCCTTGGGGTCGGACGTCGTGCCCGAGGTGTAGGTGATCGTGGCGTAGTCGTCGTTTCGGATGGCCTGCCCGATCTTCATGAACTCCTCCCTGTTCTTGGCGAGGTATTCGCGGCCCAGACGCTTGAGCGTCCCGTAGGCCGTCTCCCCGGTTTCCAGCGGGATGTGCCCGAGAACGATCACCTGCTCCAACTGCGGCAGTCCGGCGCGGATGCGGCGGATCTTGGGCAACTGGTATTTCGACACGAAAACGGCCTTGACCTCGGCGTGCCGCATGCGGAAGACGAGGTCGTTCGTCTCTTCGAGTTTCACCGACAGGGGCACACTGACGGCCCCGGCATAGAAGAGTCCTAATTCGGAAATGATCCACGCATTGCTGCCTTCGGCCAGTATGGCCACCTTGTCTCCGGGCCGGATTCCGAGTGCGGCGAGTCCGGCGCCCGTTTCGAGGGCTAGTTCCCGGGTTTCGGTATAGGTCGTAGGCTCGAATTTGTGATGCCGTTTTTCGAGCAGGAAGGTCTTGGCCCCGTATTTCCGCACGGAGGCTTCGAAGAGGTCGATGATGGTCTTTTTCATGTTTCTAATCCATTTTCAACTCTAATCCATTTTCAACACGGCGAGGAATGCCGACTGGGGTACTTCGACGTTGCCGATCTGACGCATGCGCTTCTTGCCCTTCTTCTGTTTTTCGAGCAGCTTGCGTTTGCGCGATATATCGCCGCCGTAACACTTCGCCGTCACATCCTTGCGCACGGCCTTTACCGTTTCGCGGGCGATGATCTTGGCTCCGATGGCGGCCTGTATGGCGATGTCGAACTGCTGCCGGGGGATCAGTTCCTTGAGTTTTTCGCACATCTTGCGTCCGAAATCGTAGGCATGGTCCGTGTAGGTGAGCGACGAGAGGGCGTCGACGGGTTCTCCGTTGAGCAGAATGTCCAGCTTGACGAGTTTCGAGGGCTGGAATCCCGTGCGGTGGTAGTCGAACGAGGCATATCCTTTCGAGATGCTCTTGAGCTTGTCGTAGAAGTCGAAGACGATCTCCGAGAGGGGCATGTCGAAGTTTACCTCCACGCGGTCCTGCGTGATGAATGTCTGGTTCTTCATCACCCCGCGCTTGTCGATGCAGAGTTTGATGACGTTGCCCAGAAACTCCGACTTGGTGATGATCTGCGCGAGGATGTAGGGCTCCTCGATCTTGGCGATCTTCGTCACCTCGGGTAGTCCCGACGGATTGTGAACCTCGACCACGTCGCCCTGCGTCGTGGTTATTCGGTACGAGACGTTGGGGACGGTCGTGATGACGTCCATGTCGAATTCGCGGTACAGCCGCTCCTGAATGATCTCCATGTGCAGCAGCCCGAGGAATCCGCAGCGGAATCCGAATCCGAGCGCCAGCGAACTTTCCGGCTCGAAGGTGAGCGACGCATCGTTGAGCTGCAGTTTTTCGAGCGACGCGCGCAGGTCCTCATACTGGTCGGCCTCGACCGGATAGATACCCGCGAAGACCATCGGCTTCACATCCTCGAAACCTGCGATGGCCTCTTGTGCGGGATTGGTCACCGAGGTGATCGTGTCTCCGACCTTTACGTCGGACGAGGTCTTTATTCCCGAGCAGATATACCCCACATCCCCGGCCTTGATCTCCTGCCGGGGGTGCATCTTGAGCTTCAGCACCCCGATTTCGTCGGCGTCGTACTCGCTGCCCGTGTTGAAGAACTTCACGTGGTCGCCCTTGTGCAGCGTACCGTTGAACACGCGGAAGTAGGCAATGATCCCGCGGAAGGGATTGAACACCGAGTCGAAGATCAGCGCCTGCAGCGGAGCGTTCTCGTCGCCTTCGGGGGCCGGAATCCGGTGCACGATGGCCTCCAGGACCTCCTCGACGCCCAGCCCCGTCTTGCCCGATGCCAGCAGAATATCCTCGTCCTTGCAACCGATCAGGTCGATCACCTGATCCTTCACCTCGTCGATCATCGCCGAATCCATGTCGATCTTGTTCAGCACGGGGATGATCTCTAGATCGTGCCCCACGGCGAGATAGAGGTTCGAAATCGTCTGCGCCTGAATACCCTGCGTGGCGTCCACCACCAGCAGCGCCCCTTCGCACGAGGCTATTGCGCGCGACACTTCGTACGAGAAGTCGACGTGCCCCGGGGTGTCGATCAGGTTGAGCGTGTATCGCTGTCCGTCCCGAGCCGAGTACTCCATCTGTATGGCGTGGCTCTTGATGGTGATTCCCTTTTCGCGTTCGAGGTCCATGTCGTCGAGCACCTGCGACTGCATTTCGCGCTGGTTGAGCGTGTTGGTTTTCTCCAGCAGACGGTCCGCGAGGGTCGATTTGCCGTGGTCGATGTGGGCTATGATGCAGAAATTTCGGATGTTTTTCATAGATGAACGTAAAATCTTGGGCAAAGATACATAAATTTTTGAATATATGGGAGGTCTTCCATTTGCCCGAATGACACAAATTGCCTATATTTGCGATTTCAACAAGTTAGGTTAAAGTTAGGTTAAGATGTTAAGCAGACAAATCGCCTCCAAACTCCGGGGCTATGAGACCCCGTTCTACCTTTATGATATGGCTCTGTTGCGCCAAACCCTCGAAAGCGTGGTCTACGAGTCGAAGAAATACGGCTATAAGGTCCACTACGCCATCAAGGCCAACTACGACGACCATCTGCTGGCGGTCATCCGCGAATACGGCCTGGGCATCGACTGCGCCTCGGGCAACGAGTTGCGCAAGGCCGTCGAGGCCGGATTCGACCCCAAGGGCATCGTCTATGCGGGAGTGGGCAAACGCGACAAGGAGCTTAGATACGCCATCGAGCAGGAGATCCTGGCCATCAACTGCGAGTCGATCCAGGAACTGGAGCTGGTCGACGCCCTGTCGGCCGAGGCGGGCAAGGTGACCGACATTGCGCTGCGCATTAACCCCGACATCGACCCCAAGACCAACCATTGCATCGATACGGGTCAGGCGGACAGCAAGTTCGGCATCTCCTATGAGGAGGTGCTCGCCCACGCTGCGGAGATCCGTTCGCTCAAAAACGTCAACATCATCGGCCTGCACTTGCACATTGGTTCCCAGATCCGCGAATTGCACGTCTTCGAGAACATGTGCAACAAGGTCAACGTCATCGTCGAGAACCTCGAAAATCTGGGATGCAAGTTCCGTTTCGTCGATGTGGGCGGCGGTCTGGGCGTCAACTACGACGTCCCCGAGAACGAGCCGATTCCCAACTTCGCGTCGCTCTTCTCGATCGTCCACAACCACCTGCGCATCGGCGACCGCGAGGTTCACTTCGAATTCGGGCGGTCGATCGTCGCCGAATGCGGCGAGCTGATCACCTCGGTGCTGTTCAACAAGACCACTGCCACGGGCCGCAAACTGGTGATCGTCGACGCTTCGATGACCGAGCTGGTCCGCCCGGCGATGTACGGCTCCTACCATAACATCGAGAACATCACGGCCAAGGATGACGAGGTGCGCGAGAAATACACGGTTGTCGGCACGGCCTGCGAATCGACGGACGTTTTCGACGAGAACGTCACCCTGCGCCGCACGCGCCGAGGCGACCTGCTGACCATCAAGTCGGCCGGAGCCTACGGCATGTCGATGGCTTCGCGCTACAACCTCCACGATCTTCCCGGTGCCGTTTACAGCGACGAAATCAAATAGATAAAGGGCGGTCGCAGCCGCCCTTCCTCATGTTATGTGGCTTACTTTGGCATTCACCTCGGCGGCATTGCTCGGCTTCTACGATGCGGCCAAGAAAAAGGCCCTCACGGGCAACGCCGTGCTGCCCGTGTTGTTGCTCAACACGCTTTTTTCGACCCTGTTCTTCCTTCCGGCAATCCTCTCTGCGGAGTTCGGCCTCGGGTGGTTCGACCGCACGATCCTTGCGACGACTCCCGGCGGATGGGAGGCCCACGGACTGGTTGTCCTGAAGTCGGCCATCGTGCTTACTTCATGGATTTTCGGTTACTTCGGCATGAAACACCTGCCGATCACGATCGTCGGCCCGATCAACGCCACACGTCCCGTCATGGTCCTTGTCGGGGCATTCGTGATCTTCGGCGAGCGGCTCAACGCCTACCAGTGGACCGGTGTTGCGCTGGCCCTCGTGTCGCTCTTTCTGCTGAGCCGGTCGAGCCGCCGCGAAGGGGTTGTCTTCACCCATAACCTCTGGATCCTGTTTATCGCCCTGGCGGCCGTTACGGGCGCTGTCAGCGGACTTTACGACAAGTTCATCATGGCGCACCTCGACCCGGTTTTCGTGCAGAGCTGGTATAACCTCTACCAATTCGGTATGATGTCCGTGGTGGTCGGCATCCTCTGGTGGCCCCGGCGCCACGCCACCACGCCGTTCCATTGGAGCTGGGCCATTCCGCTGATCTCGGTCTTCCTTTCGCTGGCCGACTTCGCCTACCTGTTCGCCCTGCGCGATCCGGACGCCATGATCTCCGTGGTCTCGATGGTCCGCCGCGGTTCGGTCGTGGTGTCGTTTCTCTGCGGTGCGGTGCTGTTCCGCGAACGCAACCTGCGCTCCAAGGCCGTCGACCTGGCCTTTATCCTCGTCGGCATGTTCTTCCTCTGGTTGGGCTCCAGAGCCTGACGCTGCCGCTTGGCTCCCCTGCCCCCTCCCGCAGCTCCCTCGCTTGGTTCTACTGCGCCTCCCCCGCGTGCCTCGTTCCTCTCCCGCATGGCTCCACGACAAGCCCCGTTCCTCGCCAACCGGGAAAAATAAAAAGGACGGACCCGCCCGGGTCCGTCCTTTTTGACTTGAAGCACTGCGTTAGATCAGATGCTCCAAACTGTTGATGGTCTTTCGGATTTCCTCGTCGCTCGGCGAGAAGTCCTTCAATGCTCCGGCCAGATACTGCTCGTAGGCATAGAGGTCGATCACGCCATTGCCCGAGAGGTTGAACAGAATGGTCTTCGCCACACCTTCCTCCTTGGCTTTCAGCGCCTCGCGGATCGTCGCGGCGATGGCGTGCGTCGACTCCGGAGCCGGGATGATGCCTTCGCTCTGGGCGAACAGAATGCCTGCGGCGAGGGTCTCGACCTGCGGCATCGCCTGCGCCTCGATCAGCCCGTCCTTCATCAGCTGGCTGACGATTGCTCCGGCCCCGTGGTAACGCAGCCCCCCGGCGTGAATGTTCGACGGCTGGAAATCGTGGCCCAGCGTGTACATCGGGATCAGGGGCGTGAATCCGGCCACGTCGCCGAAGTCGTACTGGAATTGGCCGCGGGTGAGTTTCGGACATCCTTCGGGCTCCACGGCGATCACACGTATGTTCTTGCCTTCGGCGAAATTTTTCCGCAGGAACGGGAAGCCGATTCCCGCGAAGTTGCTGCCGCCCCCGAAGCATCCGATCACCATGTCGGGCTCGGCGTCGGCCATCTCCATCTGCGTCGCGGCCTCCAGCCCGATGACCGTCTGGTGCAGCACGACATGGTTCAGCACGCTGCCCAGGCAGTAGCGCGTGTCTTCCGGGCGGCGCAAGGCCATCTCCACGGCTTCCGAGATGGCCAGCCCGAGGCTTCCCGAACAGTTGGGATCGCAGGCGAGGGCCGCACGTCCCGATTCGGTCAGCGTCGAGGGCGAGGCCACACACTCCGCGCCCCATGTGTTCATCATCAGACGGCGGTAGGGCTTCTGGTCGTAGCTGACCCTGACCATGAATACCTGAAGGTCGATGCCGAAGTGCTTCGCCGCGAAGGCGATCGATGCGCCCCACTGCCCGGCTCCGGTTTCGGTGGTCAGGTGCCTGATGCCCTGTTTGTAGTTGTAGTAGGCCTGCGGCACGGCGGTGTTGGGCTTGTGCGAACCGGCGGGCGAGACGCTCTCGTTCTTGAAAAAGATCTTCGCGGGAGTTCCGAGGGCCTTTTCCAGTCCGGTTGCCCGAACGAGCGGCGTCGGGCGCCAGATCCTGTATATCTCCTGCACCTGCTCGGGGATGTCGATGTATCGCTCGGTCGACATCTCCTGCTCGACCAGTTCCTCGGCGAATATCGCCGACATCTGCTCCTTCGTGACGGGCTTTTTGGTCTCGGGATGGAGCTGCGGGAGCGGTTTTTCGGGCATGTCGGCCACGATGTTGTACCATTGCGTGGGCATCTGTTTTTCGGTGAGGCAGAATTTTTTCGTTTTCATAATCGGTATCGTTTTTTTGGAATTTGAACGGAGCAAAAGAAAAAGCCCGCTGCTTACCTTTCGTAAACAACGGGCTTGTGTATTTTTTGGGGGGACAACTATACACACACGGTTCCGCACTCATTGTTCACGAGAGTCAATGAGCGCCACCACCAAGCCTGTATGTTGCAGATGCGGATCATCTTCCGATTTTGTTTTTTGCAAAAATATGCGGTCGTGCTGTTAAATGCAAATTTTTTACGAATTATTTTTGATACCTTTATATGTAGGGATTTTTTACCGTTTTTTGCGGAAAAATTTATATTTTTGCGTGATTATCCGCAAATTCAAACCTTAACGATATGAATATTTCGTATAACTGGCTCAAACGCTATATCGCAACCGATCTTCCGGCCGAAAAGATCGCTGAAATCCTGACGGACATCGGCCTCGAGGTCGAAGGCTTCGAGCAGATCGAAACCGTGAAAGGCGGCCTGCGGGGCGTTGTCGTCGGCCAGGTTCTGACCTGTGTCGACCATCCCGATTCGGACCACCTGCACATCACCACGGTCGACGTGGGAGCCGCCGAGCCGCTGCCGATCGTCTGCGGCGCCGCGAACTGCCGGGCGGGCCTCAAGGTGCTCTGCGCCACGGTCGGAGCGGTGCTCTACCCCGACGGCGGCGACGAGGAGTTCAAGATCAAGCGTTCGAAGATCCGCGGCGTGGAGTCGCTCGGCATGCTCTGTGCCGAGGACGAACTGGGCATCGGGACTTCGCACGAGGGCATCATGGAGCTTCCCGCCGACGCTCCCGTGGGCATGGCGGCCCGCGACTTCCTGCATGTGGAGGACGACTACCTGATCCAGATCGGCCTCACGCCCAACCGCGTGGATGCCGCTTCGCACATCGGCGTGGCGCGCGATCTGGCCGCTTACCTGAAGAGCCGCGGCGAAGATGTCGCCGTGACGCTGCCCGACGTTTCGGCCTTCGCTCCCGACAATCACGACCTGGAGGTTGCTGTCCGCGTTGAAAATCCCGAGGCTGCGCCCCGCTATGCCGGAGTCACGGTCACGGGCTGCAAGGTCGGCCCGTCGCCCGAGTGGATGCAGAACTGCCTGCGCGCCGCGGGCATCAACCCCAAGAACAACCTAGTGGACATCACCAATTTCGTGCTCTTCGAGCTGGGCCAGCCGCTTCACGCCTTCGACGTTGCGAAGATCGAAGGCCGTCAGGTCGTGGTCCGCACCTGCGCCGAGGGCACACCCTTCGTGACGCTGGACGGTGTGGAGCGCAAACTGACGGACAAGGACCTGATGATCTGCTCGGCCGAGCGCCCCATGTGCATCGCTGGCGTCTTCGGCGGTTTGGATTCGGGCGTGAGCGACACCACGACCGACGTATTTATCGAGAGCGCCTATTTCAACCCCGTGTGGGTGCGCAAGACGGCCAAGCGTTTCGGCCTGAATACCGACTCTTCGTTCCGCTTCGAGCGCGGCGTCGACCCCAACATGCAGGTCTATGCGGCCAAGCGCGCCGCCCTGCTGATGAAGGAACTGGCCGGGGGAACGATCTCCAGCGCTATTACGGACATCTATCCTGAGCCGATCGGGGATTTCGTCTTCGACGTCTCGCTGTCGAGGGTCAATGCGCTGATCGGCAAGCAGATTCCCGAAGAAGTGGTCCGCACGATCATCGCGGCGCTGGAGGTGAAGATCCTCGCCGAGCGGGACGGCGTGCTGACGGTCTCCGTACCGCCCTACCGCGTCGACGTGCAGCGCGAAGCCGACCTGATCGAGGACATCCTGCGCATCTACGGCTATAACAACGTCGAAATCCCCACGCAGGTCCGTTCGACGCTCTCCTATGCGCCGAAACCCGACCGCGGCCGGCTGATGAACCTCGCGGCCGATTTCCTCACGGCCAACGGGTTTACCGAGATCATGTCCAATTCGCTGACGAAAGGGGCCTACTACGAAGGGCTGACCGCTTGTCCCGCCGAGCGCTGCGTGCGTATTCTCAATCCGTTGAGCTCCGATTTGAACGTGATGCGCCAGACGCTGCTGTTCAACATGCTGGAGGCCGTCGGGCTGAATGCCAACCGCCGCAATGGCGACCTGTGCCTCTACGAGTTCGGCAACTGCTATTTCTACGATGCGTCAAGGCGCACGGAGGAGAACCGCCTGGCGGCCTACTTCGAGGAGTACCGCCTCTCCATCGCAGTCACGGGCGTCTCGACGCCACAGTCGTGGAACGCGAAGCCCGAGAAGGCGTCGTTCTTCACCCTGCGCGCCGTTGCCGAAAAACTGCTCCGCCGCTTCGGCCTCGACATCTACGCGCTGAAGACCGAGACGCTCGACAGCGATCTTTTCAGCGAGGGTCTCACGATGTCGCTCAACGGCAAAGAGCTGCTGCAGATCGGCACCGTGGCTCCCGCCATCCGCCGCCGGATCGATGTCAAGCAGGATGTGTACTATCTGGAGCTGAATTTCGACCTGCTTTCCAAGTCGACCCGAAAACAGAAGATCACCGCCGTGGAGCTGTCGAAATTCCCCGAGGTCCGACGCGACCTGGCGCTGCTGGTGGACAAGTCCGTGACCTTCTCGTCGCTGCGCGACGCAGCCTTCGCCGCCGAGCGCAAACTGCTGAAAAGCATCTCGCTGTTCGATGTCTACGAGGGCGACAAACTCCCCGAGGGCAAGAAATCCTATGCGCTGAACTTCATCCTGGAGGACAAGACCCGCACGCTGGACGAGCGGACGATCGAGCGTGTGATGTCGAACCTCACCCGGCAGTTCGAGCAGAAATGCGGCGCCCAGGTCCGGGCCTGACGAATTTGCTCAAAGCGAAAGACCGCCCGGCCCCATCGGAGCCGGGCGGTCTTCTTTCGAATCGGCCCGTGCGACACCTTTGCCATATCCCCACCTTGACGACGCTGCTTTTCGCGGCGGGCGTCGCCGTGTTCTTCACTCCGGCTGCCGTGCTGCCCTGCAAGGTCGCCTGCCCCGTCCTGCTGCTCTCCCTGGCTGTGTTCCTGACGCGGCGCCGGGAACTGTTCCCGTTCGGACTGGCCTTCCTGTTTTCCGCCGCCGGGGATGCCATGGGCGCCGGAGATCTGTTCATTCCCCAAATGTCCTTCTTCGCGCTGGCCCATATAGCCTATGTGTGGTGGTTCCTGCCCCGGGCGCGACGCCCGCTCCGCGGGACTTCGCTGGCGGTCATCGTCCCGCTGCTCGCTTTCCTGTTCGCCGTCATCGTCCCCGAGGCCCCGTTTCCGGGCGAACGCATCGGCGTGGCCGTCTACGGGCTGATCATCGCCGCCATGCTCTGCTCGGTGCTCCAGTACGACGGGGCGTGCGCCGCCGGATTCCGGTCTGCGGCTCTGCTGTTCGTCTTTTCCGACGGGGTGATCGCCTGGAGCCGTTTCATCGGCCCGGTCCCGGCCCGGACCTGGGTTGTCATGACTACCTACTACCTCGCGCAATACCTCTTCTTCCGCTGCGCCTTCAAGGCTGCAACCCGCAGCTGAGGCTCACAATACGGGTCTCACCTGCGGCGGTTGGATCGTGACGTAGGGCGTGCCGTTGTCGTCGCAAGTCGAGACGATCCGCACGGCCTTCACCGGACGCCCGGGGTGCAGCGTGATGCTCCCCATTTCCAACTCCCCCGCCCGCTCGAACGTCTCTCCGTCGTACGACACCTCGGCGTAACCCGTCATCAGGATCGTCTTCGGCAGCTGGCGGTTTCCCGTCTGCAGGTACATCTCACGACACCTCACCGGCTCTTCGAACGTGTAGCGAATCCAGTCCTGCCGGCGGCAGGCGCGGCGCGTGCGCGCAAAGCCCTTGTAGGTCCCGGCGTTGGCAAGGGGAAACTTCGTGCTCTCGCCCATCGAGGTCGTGATCGTCACGGCGGGAGTCAGGGTCCTCCACCGCGACCTGTCGGTCGCATAGGGGCTGCGGGCGGTGCCGTAACGCGAGTAGAACCGGTAGCGATGCGGTTTCCGGGTGCGGACCGGTGCCGTGTAGCGATGTTCTTCCGGGTCGCCGTCTTCGAGGTAGTAAATCGCGGACCCGTCGTCCGTCGAAGCGGTGAATGCACCGTCGGTGTAGTCGACCTTCGGGGGGAACAACCGGAAACGGATGCCCATGGCCGCCATACGGTCGTAATGTCTTCCTTTCAACTCTTCGTAATAGGCGCCCCACTCTTCGGCCTTGCCGCTCCAGGCAATGCGTGCGAGGGCGCAGACGCGCGGAAAGAGCATGTAGTCGAGGAAGTCGGGCTTCTCCGGCTCGTGCGAGATGTAGGCTTCGCTGAAGAATGCCCCCTGCAACCCCTCGACGTTGCGCATCTGTTCGGGACCGAACCCCTCGAAACGGAAGCTATGGACCTTTTTGGCATCGAAGATCGCCGCCCAGTCGTGTCCGTCCTCGTGCGGCGACTGGCGCATGTCGAAATAGAAGTACTCCCCCGGCATCACGACGGTGCGATAGCCCTTCGCCGTGGCGTCGAGACAGGCCTTGACACTCTCCCAGCCATGTACGCGGCACTCTTTCGTAAAGGCCCCCGTGTGCACCGCTTCGTTCCACACGGCGGGCCGCTTGCTGTGCGCGTGGAGGATTGCGGCCACGCGCTCCATGAAGAGGTCCTCCAGCCGGTGCGGGTCGGTCATTCCTTTCCGCCTCATCAGCGCCCGGCAGTCGGGACACCGCTCCCACTGCGTCAGGTCGACCTCGTCGCCGCCCACATGGATGTACTCCGAGGGAAACAGCGCGCACACTTCGCCCAGAATGTCGCCCAGCAGGACGTAGTTCTCCTCCCGGGCCACACACCACACCGAACGGTAGTCGTAACCGTTGGTCGACACGGTGTCGGGCCGATAGTTGCAGCGGATTTCGGGAAGCACGGACGCGATGTTGCGGCTGTGGCCCGGCAGGTCGATTTCGGGAATGATCTCGATATTGCGCAGGGCGGCGTAACGGATCAGCTCGCGCATCTCGCTTTGCTTGAAGTAACCGCCGTATTTTTCCGACCATTTGCCATATACGGGCCTTATGGGCGAGTCGCCGCCGCGAAAGCCGCCGATCCGGGTCAATTCGGGGTGCGAACGGATCTCGATGCGCCACCCCTCGTCGTCCGAAAGATGAAGATGCAGCTTGTTGATATTGTGGTATGAAAACAGATCTATATAACGCTTTACTTCATCTGCTCCGATCCACGTCCGCGCCACGTCGAGCATCATCCCCCGATAGCCGAACCGCGGCTTGTCCTCGATCCTGACACAGGCGATCCCGGTTCCCGGAGCCAGCCCCCTGCGGGCGTAGACTTCGGGCGGCAGCAGCCGGAAGAGCTGTTGCAGCCCGTTGAAAATCCCGCCGCGGGAGGAACTGCCGATCTGGATGTGGTCGGGGGCGATGTCGAGGATGTAGGCCTCCGAGGGCTCCCCGTCCGGGGCTTCGAGCGTCAGCGTGACGGCACTCTTCCCCGTCACTTCGTTGCGGAGCCCGCATCCGAGGTATTCGGCGGCGTATTCGGCCAGAGGAGTCAGTTCGCTGTCGGCGGAGATTGTCGTTTCGGGCCCGAACGTGAAGATCCCTTCGCGGGGTGTCTCCGTTTGCGGAGCGGGCTGCGCCGCGGCGGTGTACAGGCCGCAAAGGAGTGCCGTCAGGGGGATCGGAAGCCGTAATTTCATGAGACATGCGGATTTTGTTTCTCGCAAAGTTACTTTTTTTCCGCCGAATATGCTACCTTTGTCGGAGTGCCCCCGGTTTTAACGGGCGACCGGAGGCCGATTGCGGATAAACCGCTTCTGTGCCCGGGACGAAAAACAAGTTGTAACATGGATGATAAACGCCTGAAGGCCACGGCCCGTCTCCTGGAGGTGATGAACACCCTGCGCCGCGAGTGCCCCTGGGACCGCGAGCAGACATTCGACTCGCTGCGCAGCAATACCATCGAGGAGACTTACGAACTGGCCGATGCCATTACCGACCACAATATGGAGGGCATCAAGGAGGAGCTGGGCGACCTGCTGCTGCATGTGGTGTTCTATTCGAAACTGGGCGAGGAAGAGGGAGCGTTCGATTTCGGCGATGTGGCCAACGCGCTGTGCGACAAATTGATCTACCGCCATCCCCACGTCTACGGCGACATCCACGCCGACACACCGGATCAGGTCCGGGAGAACTGGGAGGCGCTGAAGCTCCGCAAGAAGAACCGCCGGAGCGGCACGCTGGGCGGTGTTCCGCGTTCGCTTCCGGCGATGGTCAAGGCCTACCGCATGGGCGAAAAGGCCGCCGGAGCGGGTTTCGACTGGGAGCACAAGGAGGATGTCTGGGACAAGGTCCGCGAGGAGCTGGGCGAGGTGGAAGCCGAGATGAAATCGGGCAGCAAGGCCGACCTCGAGGGCGAATTCGGCGACCTGCTGTTCGCGCTTATCAACGCCTGCCGCCTCTATGGCGTGGATCCCGAATCGGCGCTGGAATGTACGAACAGGAAGTTCATCCGACGCTTTAATTACATGGAGGAACACGCTGCGGCAAAGGGACATACGCTCCACGACCTGTCGCTCGATGCGATGGAGGAGCTCTGGCAGGAAGCCAAACGGCAGTAGGAAGTCCGTTTTGCGTGCGGCGGTGGTCCGCCGTGCCGGCCGGGGACTCTGTTTTTTGTAGGATTATTCAGAAACAACGAAATTATGGCACTTATACGAAAAGTCCGCGGGCATGAGCCTGTGATCGGAGAAAACACCTTTCTGGCCGAGACGGCCGTCATTCTGGGCAACGTGACCATCGGCCGCGACTGTTCGATCTGGTACAACGCCGTGCTGCGGGGCGACGTGAACAGGATCGTCATCGGCGACCGCACGAACATCCAGGACGGCGTGGTGCTCCACGCCATCTACGACAAGGCGAAGCACCCTTCGCAGACGATCATCGGCAACGACGTTTCGGTGGGTCACAACGCCATCATCCACGGTGCGGTGATCGGCGACAACTGCCTGATCGGCATGGGCGCCACCCTTCTGGACAATGCCCGCATCCCCTCGGGGTGCATCATCGCGGCCAATGCACTGGTGCTCTCGAACGCGCAGCTGGAACCCAACTCGGTCTATGCGGGAGTCCCGGCCAAGAAGGTCAAGGAGGTGACCGCGGAGCAGCGCGAGGAGATCATCCGCCGCACGGCCCGCGACTACATGCTCTATGCCTCCTGGTACGGCGAACCGGAAGAGTAGCCCTTTTCCGCACGCTGCGGCCGGCGACTGCATTTGCAGATCTGCCCCGCTCCGATCTCTCCCCGGGAGGGAAAAAACGAAAAGGACGTTTCAGACCGCAGTCTGAAACCGCAACAAAACGTTCATCCATGAAACTGCAACCCAAATACGCGGATCTGGTGCTCAACCTGCTGGTTGCCGTGGCGATCAGCCTGGTGGTCAACTTCTCCTATGTGCTGCTGATGCTCGTGGACCTGAACAGCGACAGCCAGACCCGCCCTTCCGGCCAGAGGGCCTTCGAACGGCCCGAGGAAGGGGTGCTTGCGGTCCATCCCGACGGCTACGGATACCTGATTTACGAGAACGGCGACAGCGTCTACGTGCCCACGCGGCGCATGCGGTGGCTGGAGATCGCACCCGGCGACCGGATCGTCGCGGATCTGATGCCGCCGCGCTCCGAGAGGGCGCATCCGATGCTGGCCCACATCCGCATCTGCAACGGCGCGGAGTTCGATTACGGCAAACTCTACAACGGGCCTTCGAAGATGACGGAGCTGCTCCTGCAGCTGCTCTACTATCTGGTCGTGTCGTTCGTCCTGCTCTCGATCCTCACGTCCGTCAGACACAATTACTCCATGACGCGCTTCGTGCGCCGCTGCCTGTGGTGCTGCGTCGCGGCGGTCGCCCTCTATTGCGTGGCTCCCGTCACGGCATGGCACACGGGGTGTATCGAACCGAACTTCATGAGCGGGCGCATGTTCGACTACATGCTGCTGCTCAAATGCTCGTTCGCCGTGGTGGCGTCGATGCTCTACGGGCGCATCTATGTGCTGATCTCCCAGCGGCAGGCCGTCGTCGTCGAGAACGAGCGGCTCAAGAACGAAAACCTCACGACACGTTACAACATGCTCGTCGGGCAGATCAACCCCCATTTCTTCTTCAATTCGCTCAACTCGCTGGCGATGCTCGTGCGCGAGCAGCACGACCAGAAGGCCCTGACCTACATCGACCAGCTTTCCTATACGTTCCGCTACATCATCCAGAATGGCCAGAGCATGCTGATGACGCTTGACGAGGAGCTGAAATTCCTGGAGGCTTACAGCTACCTGTTCAAGATCCGCTATGCCGACAAGCTCTTTTTCGACATCGACGTCGACGAGAAATACCGCGGGTGGAAACTCCCGGCCTTCTCGCTGCAGCCGCTGATCGACAACGCCGTCAAGCACAATTCGATCACCCGCGCCAAACCGTTCCACATCTCGGTCCGCACCGAAGGGGGACAGCTCGTGGTGTCGAACCCCAAGGTTCCCAAACTCGAACCCGAACCTTCGACCGGCATCGGGCTGGAGAACCTGCGCAAGCGCTGGCAGCTGATCACGGGCAGCGACATCGAAATCGACGACGACGGCCTCACCTTCTCCGTGCGCATGCCGCTGCGAAAACCCTCCCTATGATGAAAGCCCTGATTATTGAAGACGAAACCGCCGCCGCGCGCAACCTCGCGGCGATCCTGCTGCAGACGGCCCCCGACGTGGAGATCGTGGCGACGCTCGAGAGCGTCGAGGAGAGCGTTGCATGGCTCCGGGCGAATCCCCGCCCCGACCTGCTGTTCATGGACATCCACCTGGCCGACGGCGATTCGTTCCGCATCTTCGACGCCGTGGAGGTCTCGGCCCCGGTGATCTTCACGACGGCCTACGACCGGTATGCACTCGAGGCGTTCAAGGTCAACAGCATCGACTACCTGCTCAAACCGATCAACGCTTCGGACGTCGGCCGTGCGCTGGCCAAGCTGCACCGCCTCACGTCGGTCGAGCGCAGCGACTACGGCTCGCGGGTCCGCACACTGGCGGCCAGCCGCCGCGAGGAGGTTTTTCTGGTGCACGTGCGCGACAAAATCATCCCGCTGCACCGCAGTGGAATCGCCTACTGCTACACGTCGAACGAGAAGGTTACGGCCTACGGTTTCGACGGCGCGGCCTATCCGCTCGACAAGACCCTCGAAGCGTTGCAGGGGCTGCTTCCCGAGTCAGAGTTCTTCCGGGCCAACCGCCAGTTCATCGTCGCGCGGCAGGCCGTGAAGGAGATCGCCGTGTGGTTCGGGAGCCGCCTCACGCTGCACCTCACGGTCGAAACGCCCGAGCGGATCGTCATTTCCAAAGCCCGTGTTCCCGAATTCAAGGCCTGGCTGCGGACGTTTCACCCGGACGAATAGGCGGTTGACCCCGCCGTTCTGCCGTTTTACCCGGGGGACGGCTCCGGGGCTTCGTTTTGGCGTTACCTTTGCATCAGGGTCTCCGGAACATCCGATTGCCGGAGCCGACAAAGTCAAGTACAACCAAATTCGAGGAATCATGAAAAAGAGAATTTTTGCAGTTGCCGCAGCCCTCTGCCTGATGGCGGGGACGGGCGCTTTCGCCCAGGAGGCCCGATCGGCCGCCGCTTCCAGGGAGTGTCCGGGTGTGGAACAGATGGCGCAGCGCAGGACCGAACGCATGCAGCAGAAACTGAAACTCACCGATGCGCAGGTCAAGGAGATATATGCACTGAATCTGCAGCAGATCAAGGCGATGCAGTCCCTGCGCGAGAAGATGCGGGAGGCCCGCAAGGCCGAGACCGAAAAGATGAAGTCGATCCTGACGGCCGAGCAGTTTGCACAGTGGTCGCAGCTGCAGGCTTCGCGCCCCGGCGGATGCGCTCCGCAGGAGATGCACCAGGGGGGCTGCCACGCGGGCGCCAAGGAGTGCTGCACCAGGAACTGCCCGAAAAAGGACCGGAAGGCCAGGAAGTGAGCGGGAAGCTCTCAGCGGCTTGTTACAGTCGGGGCGTCAGTTGGGTCGACTGACGCCCTTTTTTTGCCGATTCACCCCGCGCAGAGCACAAAACGGGCTCGAAAAGATTAATTTTATACCCCGTTTAAATTCCGGTTTGCCGCCGTCGAAAAAGAGGACACACAAACAGATGATATGAAACAAGTTCTACTGACTACCCTGCTGACGCTTTTTGCCGCCGCGGCATTCGCCCAGAGGGGCAGCGTTACGGCCACGGTCGTCGATGCCGATACCGGGGAGCATGTCGCCGGAGCGGTGCTGACGCTCGCGCCGGTGAACTCCCCGGAGAAGAAGCGGCATTTCACCTCGGCCTTCAAGGGCGCGGTATCGATTCCGTCGCTCGCCTACGGCGAATATGCACTTTCGGTAGCTTTCCTGGGCTATGACAACCTCGACACGACCTTCCGGGTCTCGGCTGCAAGGGTCGAACTGGGGCTGCTGCGGCTCAGGCCGGGCGTGCGGATCGAGGCGGTCGTCAAGGAGGCCAGGGCGCTGCGCACCTCGCAGAAGGGCGACACGGTGAGCTACAATGCCGGAGCATTCAAGGTCATGGCCGACGCCGATGTTGAAGGACTGCTGAAGAAGATGCCGGGCATCACCGTCACCGACGGCACGGTCGAGGCGCAGGGCGAGACGATCCAGAAGATTTTCGTCGACGGCAAGGAGTTCTTCGGCGATGATGTCACCACAGCCATCAAGTCGCTTCCGGCCGAGGCTGTCGACCGCGTGGAGGTCTACAACAAACTCTCCGATGCGGCCGAATTTTCGGGCATGGACGACGGCGAGGGCTACAAGGCGCTCAATATCGTCACCCGTCCGGGCATGAGGCAGGGGCAGTTCGGCAAGCTCTATGCCGGAGTGGGCTACGACGCCGACACTAGGACCGAGGACCGCTTCAAATACATCGCCGGCGGCAATGTCAACGTGTTCAACGGCGACAGCCGCCTTTCGTTCATCGGCTTGTTCAACAACGTCAACCAGCAGAATTTCTCATTCGAGGACATTCTGGGTGTCTCGGGCGGCGGGGGCGGCGGCAGATATCGCGGCGGCATGGGTAATTACATGGTGCGCCCGCAGGAGGGTGTGGCGTCGGTCAACGCCATCGGCATCAACTACTCCGATACGTGGGGCAAGCGCGGGCAGGTGACCTTCCAGGGCAGCTATTTCTTCAACAATACCCATACCGAGAACCGCTCGACCATCGAGAAATGGTACGAGGCGCCGATGGTCCCCGATACGCTGTCGACCGGCGGCTATTCCGACACGAAGGGCCATAACCACCGGTTCAACGCCCGTCTGGAGTGGAAGATCTCCGAGAACCAGAGCCTGATGATCCGCCCGCGTTTCAGCTACCAGTCCAACGATCCGTGGAGCCGCACGACCGGATGGCAGTACGGCGCCCCGGCCGACGGCGGCAGCGGTTACAGCCGCACGGACAACTTCCGCGATGCCCTGCGCTACGGCTACAACATCGGGACGGGGGCCGTCTACCGGGCCAAGCTGGGCAAGGACGGGCGTACGATCACCCTCGACGGATCGTTCGGCTATGCGGACAATACGAACCATTCGAACTCGTGGTCGAACGTTCTCGGCACCCGGTCCGACCGTCCGGCGGTCGACCCGGCGACCGGCCTTTGGTCCCCGGCCGACTACATCGAGCTGCGCTACCTGCGCAATCTGGCACCGTCGTCGTCGTACAACCTGCGGGGACGCTTCACCTACACCGAACCGGTGGCCAAATACGCTCAGGTGAGCTTCCGCTACCGTGTGTCCTACAACTCGCAGGAGCGCGACAAGCGTGCCTATGTCACGGGAGACGACTTCTCGATTGCCGGGCTCAGCCCCGACCGCTCGCTGTCGAACTCCTACCAGAGCAGCTACCTGACGCAGAGCGTGGGTCCCGGATTCCGCTTCTCGAAAGAACGCAACATGTTCATTGCCAGCGTCTCCTACCAGCATTCGGCCCTTGCCGGGCAGATCGTGCGCACCGATTCCGAGAAGATCAGACACACCTACAACAACGTGACCTATTTCATGATGGGTCAGCTGAACATCAACCGCGAGAACTCGCTGCGGCTTTTCGTCTCGTCCTACACCGACAGCCCGTCGATCTCCGACCTGCAGAGTGTCTACGACGTATCGAACGCCCAGGATATCAGCCACGGCAATCCGGCACTGAAGCCCACCTATTCGCACCGGGTGAATTTCCACTACACCAATTCCAATGTGGAGAAGGGTCGTACCTTCATGTGGATGTTCTCGATGAACACGACACTGGACTACGCGGCCCGGCATCTGGTGCAGCGACCCGGAGAGATCACCATCGACGGAAAGGCCTATTCGCCCAATTTCTACTCGACGGCCGTGAATCTCGACGGCTACTGGCAGTTGCGGACGCACTTGAGCTATGGCCTGCCGATCGGGTTTCTCAAGTCGAATTTCAACGTCATGGCAGGCGTCACCTACACCAGGACCCCCAGCATGCTGGGCGGCCGGGTGGATGCGGCGACGGGTACGATTTCGGGCGGCGAGCGCAACGACAGCAAGAACATGGGCTACGACTTCCGGACCGTGTTGGGCAGCAACATCTCGGAGAAAGTCGACTTCACCCTCTCGTGGAACGGCACCTACAACGAGGCCACCAACTCGCTGAATGCGAACCGGTCGAAGAACCGCTATTTCAACCACACGGCGCAGGGCAACCTGAAGGTGGTCTTCCCGCTGGACTTCACCTTCACGACTAGTGCAGCCTACTCGCAGTATATCGGCTTCACGAACGATTATTCGGAGGATTATCTGCTCTGCAATGCCTGGCTGGGCAAGAAGGTCTTCAGGAACAGACGCGGCGAAGTGATGATCGGCGTTAACGACCTGCTCAACCGAAACCGGGCTTTCTCGCGCACGACGGGTTCGGGCTACACGCAGAACGCGACCAACAGCGTCGTCGGCCGCTATTATATGGTGCAGTTCACCTACAACCTGCGTCGCTTCGGCAAGAAAGGTTCGCGCAATATAAAGGATTATGAGGGTGTCGAGCCCTCCTCCGCTTACCGCCGCATGGGCTCCGGCGGGCCGGGCGGACCTCCTCCGGGAATGTACCACGGACTGCGGTAGCGGACCCTGCGAAACGATTTTGAACAGGTTGACGAGAAAGAGCCGTCAACCTGTTTTTTTTCAGGCTTCCGCCTGTGGGGAGGGGGGGTATAAATAACATACTTGTTTTTGGAATTTTTAATAAAATATTTGTATATATCGAAAATTTTGACGATGGTTGTATGCAACTGTATCTCCGCATGATGGCTTTTCGCGATTATTTTTCGCCAAAATCGCTCGGGGCGAATAATATATGTGTAACTGATTAAATGATGATGCCATGGAGAAAGCAGGTACAATGAAACAGGCGAGGACCTCCCTTCGATGGATTGCAGATGATAGCATCGATCCGTTTGCCCCATATTGACAAGTAATTTAAATCATGATTTCTTATGAAAAAGTTGCTAACAATTTTAGTTCTGTCGTCGGCGATGCTGTCGGCATGCGAAGGTGATCCCGAGTTTGCTCCTAAAACTTCGGTGGAGGCGAAAATCCACGAACTGATGACCGGTTACGATGGAAAAATCCATATGAGCGCATTCATAGCCGACGCACAGCGGGGTGTCTGGCTGATCGACGACATCGATATAACCTATACGAATGGAAAAACCGAAAGTGGCGTTATGGACGGAGCGGCTCTCATGAATAACATGATGCTTCTTCCCAACGGTGTATGTCGTACATTTTCTGCGCTTATGTACATTCCCGGTCCAATCGTCTATTTCGAAGGCGATCAATGGAGTGTCAGCCGTGAAATGAAGAATACCTTGGTCCTTTACAATCCCGGAATCGAAGAGAATGCGAAGACCGCCAACTACGACCAGTATGCCGCCCGGACGACGCTCGAACTGCTCTATTACAAGGACGGTGTATTCGTGATGGAAGGTTTGCAACCTTTTGCGTACATGGGTGGATGGACCTCGGAGGGCGTTTATTCGGATTATTGCCGGGTTGTCGGGCATATCGCCACCGACAAGGCAACGGTGGATAGATACCTGTCGTATATCTCCTACAAGCAGTATAAGGAGGAAAATCCCGATAAATTTTAGATTGCCGTTTACTCACAAAAGAGACGCCGGACCAAAATCCGGCGTCTCTTTTGTGAGTAAACGGAGCCGTTAGCGGCCTTCGTCCCCGTTCTTCTTCAGGGTGAGGTATTCGCGCTGCTCGCGGCCGATCACCTGGTGGATGCCGATGCAGGCCAGCCCGCCGTAAACGACCGTGAGGATGACGAGCCACTTGATTTCGGCGAAAACCTCGGGAATCGAGGCTCCCATGGTCTGGATGCGGATAAATCCGTTGACGCCGTGGCTGCTCGGGAACAGCTGCCCGAGGTTGAACAGCCAGTCGGGGATTCCCTGCCGCGGGTACGACACGCCGCTGAGCATCAGCACCGGGATCGAGGTCCACAGCAACAGCAGCAGCGAGTTTTCGCGGTAGCGGAACAGTGTCGAGACGGCGATTCCCAAGGCGATGCAGGCCGCCAGATAGGCTGCCATGAAGAGCACGACGGCTCCCGTCGCGCCGTTCATCGGGAAGTGGAACAGCCGGTAGTGCAGGCCGAGGACATAGGTGCAGGTCACGGCGTAGATCAGCGCGTAGACCAGTCCGCGCCCCAGGACGACGGGCAGCGTCGACATCCGCCGCCGCCCTTCGGGGCAGAGTTTGCGGTAAAGGCCGAATTCGCGCCATGTGCCGCCGATCATGCCGATGCCGATCAGCATCGTCTGCTGGATGATGACCATGATGATCGCCGGCATGACGAATGTGCCGTAGCCCAGATAGGGGTTGAACAGGTTGTGCGACTGGTAGATCACGGGTTGGGTCGTGGCCTGCGCCTGCGGGATATTGGCCCCCTTGGCGATCAGGCGCTGGAATTCGACCATGGCCCCCGTCTTGCCGATCGAGGCCACCACCTCCTGGAAAACCTGGCGGTACATCAGGAAGTAGCTGGCGTCGGCGTAAATCGCCACGTTGGCCTGCTCTCCGCCGTAGAGTTTCTCCTCGTAGTCCGACGGAATATAGACCACGCCGTAGATTTTGCGGTCGTAGAACAGTTTTTTGGCCTCTTCCATCGAGGTCGGGTTGTAGGCCACATAGGCGTTCGGCCCGGCGTTGAAGGTGTTGATCAGACTGCGGCTGGTCGGTGTGCGGCATTCGTCCACCACGCCGATCGGCACGTTGCGGAGCACCTGCGACCCGTAGGCCAGCGAGTAGGCCGTGGCGTAGATGATCAGGGCGAAAATCAGGATCAGCATCACCCCTTCGTCCTTGAAGATGGTCCGGAATTCGTTGCGGATGACCGCTCCAAACTGTTTCCAGTAAGAGGCTGTTTGTTTCGTAAATCGGCTCATATCACAATCTCCCCCAGAATTTTTCCTCCGTGCATACCCTTTTCAGACGCGGCAGGCACAGGAGCGGTAAAACGATGAACAGCGACATGTAGCACAGGTCGGGCAGCGAGTAGATCCACGGCGTGCCGCGGAGCATCTGGTCGACGAAGAGATCGGTGTAGAAGGTGAACGGGAAGATCCTGCTCACCCACTGTATGGGCTCCCACATGGCCATGACCGGGAACGTGAGGCCCGAAAAGGTGAAGGCCAGCACCGAATATCCGCCGCCGATCGAGAGCGATAGGCGCAGGTTGGCCAGCAGCGCGACGATCAGCACCGAGATCGACTGATAGCTCAGAATGAAGAGCAGCGTGCCGACGAGAATCACCGCGAGACTGCCGTTGAGCGGAGTCCCCACGATCTTGAAGTTGATCACCAGCATCGCCAGCGAGATCAGGAACATCGCCGCCGTGATGGGCAGCACCTTGCCTGCGAGCGCCGCCGCGACCGAATCGTTCCCTGAGGCGAGCCATTCGCGGGCCGTGGCGCGCTTGAGCTCTGTGCCGATGGCGAAGATGGTGGCCATCACCACGAAGATTATCAGCATCATGGGCATGAAGCTCGGCGCGAGGTAGTATCCGTAATTGATGTGCGGATTGAAGAGCACGTGCTTGTTCAGGCGCACGGGCATCAGCTGCGCCATGGCCTGCCGCTGCGTGAGTCCCTGTTTCTGGAGCAGCTGGAGCTGAATGCCGGCCGAGAAGGTCGTTACGGCGGTCTGAATGTCCTTCGACAGCAGTCCGTTGACCGTGATGTTCGTCCCCGAGACGTAGTTTTCGAGATGGGTCTGCCTGTTGCTCAGGATGTTCTTCTCGAAGAAGGCCGGGATCTGCACGACGGCCATGATCTGTCCCTCGCGCATCAGCCGCTGGCCCTCGTCCATGCTCTGGATGCCGTAGGCCACCATTGCCGTCGGGGTGTCGTCGATCATCTGCACGGCCTTGCGCGAAAGCGTCGTGTTGTCCTGGTCCAGGACGGCGATCGGGATGTTGCGGATCGCGCCCTGGTTGAACAGCAGGGCGAAAAACGCGAACGACACCACGGGCAGGACGACCATCAGCACGAGGTACATCGGCTGACGGGAGATCCGGCCCGTCTCGCGGCGCATCACGGCGCAGGTATTGTGCAGGAATCCGGGCATCGCTTACTTTCCGATTTGGTCCCAGTCGACGAGCACGCTCATGCCGGGGCGCATGTCCGCGGTTTCGGTGACGGCCTTGGCCTTGATGGCGAAGGTGCGGATGTCGAACCCGCCCTGCGTGCGTGTGGCCGACCACGTAGCGAAATCGGCCTGCGGGGAGATGTAGGTCACTTCGAATTCCACGTCGCGGTCCAGCGCCGGGACATATCCGTTCATGCGGGTCCCGATCCGCAGGCCCGGGAGCAGCGTCTCCTTCACGTTGAAGGTCACCCACATGTCGCTCATGTCGAGGATGGCGACCACCGGATAGCCGCTGCCGACCAGCTCGCCCTCCTCGGCGATGATCGTCGCGATTTCACCCGTCACGGGAGCATAGACCATTGCGTCGCCGATGTACGACTCCACCTCGCTGACAGCCCCTTCGGCCTGACGGACACGGGCTGCGGCGGCCTCCTTGTCCTCCTTGCGGACACCGTCCGTAGCCATGTCATACTGCGCCTTGGCCGCCAGAGCCGTGGCCTCCATGGCCTTGTAGTTGGCCGTGGCCTCGTCGAGCTTCTGGGCCGGCACCACCCCGTCGTTGTAGAGGTTCTGCACCCGCTCGTAGGTCTTGCGGGCCAGTTCCAGCCCGGCCTGCGCCTTCTGCCACATGTTCATCGCGGCCTCGATCTGCTGCACGCGGGCGCCGGCCAGCGCCATGGCGTCCAGTGCGGCGGCGGCGCTCTTCACGGCCTCGGCCTGCCGGAGCTTGGCCTCCAGTTCGGGGGTCGAGAGCGTGTAGAGGAGCTGCCCCTTCTCCACGCTTTCGCCCTGGGTCACTTTCATGTCGTCGATGCGGCCCGGCACCTTTGACGAGGCTTTGTAGGTGGTGCACTCCACCGTGCCCTGAATCAGCGTCGGGGTTCGTTTGGTGAGGTACCAGCTGATCAGTACGACCGAGAGGACGATGACCGCTGCGGCTGCCAGAATTCCGATTACGTTGCTTCGTTTCATATCGTTTGCTTGTTATTTTTTGTCAAAGAGAACCACCCGGGCGTCGTTGCGGCGCGCGTAGGAGGGATATTCGTCGCTGATGCCCGCGGCCTCGAGCAGTTGGGCCAGCAGCAGGTCGTAGTTGTAGGCCGCCTGCAGGCGCTGGGTGCGCACTCCCGCGAGGTTGAGCTCGGCGTCGATCAGGTCGGTCGAGGAGCTCATCCCTTCGAGGAATGCGGCGTTCTTCATCCGGAGATACTCCTCGGCGAATTTGAGCGACGCATCGATCGAGGTTATCTGGTTGCGGTAGTTCATCATCTGGTTGTAGAGTTTCTCCACCAGCACCTCAATCTCCTTTCCGGCCTTTTTCTGCAGCTCGCCCACGCGGCGCACGGTCTGCCTGGCGGCCGAATACCTGTATTCGCGGTTGAGACCGTCGAAGAGCTTGATGTTGACCCCCACACCCACGGCCCAGCGCGGCACGAGCCCCGCGACCTGGTAGTTGTAGAACGAGCCGCCGCCGATGGCCGCCACCTGCGGCAGAAAATCGGCTCGCTGGGCGCGCATGCCCTCCCGGGCCAGTTCGTGTTTGAGCGACACCTGATTGAGCAGCGGGTTGCGTGCCTGCGCAAGGTCCTGATAATAGGCCAGATCCTCGACCTTTTCGAGCAGGAACATCGCCGTCACCGGGCGCCAGTCGCTTTCGCGCCCCAGGGTGTTCGACAGCGCGCTGGCTACGGTCTCGACCTGCAGTTTGGCGTTGGCCAGCTCCCGTTCGGCCTCGGCCATCTTGAACTCCACGTAGAGAAGTTCGCTCTGGGCGATCATGCCGTTGCGTTCGAGGGCCCGGGCGTCCTCCAGATGCCTGCGCACGCCGTCCACCACCTGCTGGCGCACGGCGACGACCTGCGTGGCGAGTGCCAGACCGAAATAACGCTCGACGAGCTCCGAGATCAGCGCATTGCGGGTCTGGTTGCCCTGCGCGACGGCCGTCTTCTCGTTGATCCGCGCGGCGCGGTTCGCGGCGTTGATCCTGCCGCCCATCCAGATCGGGACGCTCACCTGACCGCCCACGAATCCGAGGCTCTGGTCCTGCACCTTGAGGAACCAGTCGGCATTCATCATCGGGTTCAGCAGCCCCTGAAGCGTCGGAATCTTGTCGGCGGGGAGCAGTCCGTTCTGCACGAGCGCCGACAGTCCGCCCGTCACGCCCTCTTTGACGGGGCCTTTCAAGTCGTTGAAGTCGAAGCCGATGTCCTTGGCCATGTAAGCGTATGCGCCCGTGAGGCTGATCTGCGGTATGCGAAGGCCGATGGCCGCGCGGCGCTGCTGCTGTGCGGCGCGCTCCTCGTAGGCCGCGGCTTTCAGCGCAGGGTTCTCCGTGAGGGTGACGGCGACCGCCTCGTCGAGCGAGAGCATCTGCCCGGCCTCCTGTGCGGACACCGCAGCCGGGATCGTCGCCACCGCCATGAAGGCGATCGTGACAGCTATTTTCATACTATTCATGCGTTTATTGGGCAAATATAGATTTTCTTGCAATATCTCCTCCGGCGGGGAGGACATTTCGGACATTTTTAGGTCCTTATGGCCACAAATTGTACCCGTCTTACTCCCCGAGGTGGGCGTTGGCCCGGCGCACTCCTTCGGCCAGTTCGGGGTAGACCCGCACGTCGACCCCCGCTTCGCGCAGCGTCTGCGCCCCGCGGCAGCAGACGAACCGGTCGGGTTCGTACAGCGCAAAGACCACGCGTGCGAATCCGTGACGCAGGATCAGCTGCGTGCAGCTCTCCGGTTCGCTTTTCCGCTGCGAACACGGCTCCATCGAGGAGTAGATCGCCGCCCCGCGCAGTTCAGCGCCTGCGGCCAGTGCCTTGCGGATGGCCTCCTGCTCGGCATGGTGCGTGGGCGAAGTCTCGTGGGTGTATCCCGTGAAGGTCCTTCCGTCGGGAAGCACCACCACGGCCCCGACACAATAGGAGGTCCGGCTGGGCCGGCAGCGCAGCCCTTCGGCCACCGCCTGCTCCAGATAGCGGAGGTCTTCGTCACGGGTGTCGGGACGCAGCGTGCAGATTGCAACCTCCATGCCTCCCTGATTTTCCCACCGGCATGCGGCCCCCTCCGGAATCTCGAACCGGAACCGGGCGCCGCCCCGCTCCGGGCTCAGCGTCAGCTGCGGATTGATGGCCCGGCGCACCGTGTCGGCCATTCCTTCGGCCAGGAACATGTTTAGGACGCAGGCGCCCCCTTCGACCAGCAGGCGCTCCACGCCGCGCTTTTCGAGTTCGGTGACCATCCCTGCGGCCGTAATTGAACCTTCGCTTGAGATGACCTCCGCAATCCCTTTTAATTCGGGGATTTCTCGGTTTGAAAACACGTAGCGCTCCGCGTCGCCCTCCGTGAAGAATCGCAGCGACGGTGAGAGCCGCCCCGAGTGTGTGAGGGTGACTTTCGTCAGGTCGGGACGCAGGCCCCTGGCACGGCGCAGTTCCCGTGCCGCGGCATCGCGCAGGAGCAGTGCGGGATCGTCGCGCCGCAGTGTTTCGGCCCCCGCGAGGATTGCGTCGTGCGAGGCCCGGAGACGCTGGACCGCCTCCCAGTCTTCGGGTGTCGAGATCATCAGCCGCCGGGGGCTGTTGTCGTCCAGGTAGCCGTCGGCCGTTGTGGCGAAAGATAATGTTATCTGCATCGTTTCAAGGTAAACAGGGTGACTTCGGGCCATGCGCCCAGCCGCATGGGATATGCAACATATCCCGTGCCGTCGTTGATATAAAGTGTGTGGCGCCCCGTGTCGTAGCGTCCGCTCCAGTGTTTGTAGACCCATTCGGCGGGCGACCAGCCGCGACCCCAGGGCCTGATTTTCAGCTGCATCGAATGTACGTGCCCCGAAAGCGTCAGGTCGCCGTAGCCGGAGGCTGTGATCTGCTCCCAGAGCTGCGGCAGATGGACGAGGGTGATGTTGTAGAGCGAATCCGGAACTCCGGCGTATGCCCTGGGGATGGCCGTTCCCGGCAGGTTGCGGTCGTGGCGGCGTTTGCGCAGTGCGGGATCGAACGACAGCCCCGTGAGCGAGATGCTGTCGGCGCCGCGCCGCAGATAGACGGTCGTGTCCTCCAGAATGGTCCACCCCATCGCCTGCTGGCGTGCGATCACCTCGCGGGCTTCGCGGGCCGCCGGAAAACGCAGCGAATCCTTGATGTAGGTCCCTACGTCGTGGTTGCCCGTGACCGACCAGACCGGGCCCGCGATCCGCCGCAGGAGTGCCGTGGTGCGTTCGTCCAGCTCCCCGGCGCGGATGTTCACCAGGTCGCCCGTGAAGAACACCGCCTCGGGACGCAGGGCGTTCACGCTGTCGGCCAGCCGCGTCAGTTCGCGTTCGGGACAGACGAGGGTCCCGACGTGCATGTCGGTGATCTGCACAAACCGAAAGCCGTCGAAGGCCTCGGGAATGCGCTCGGAGCAGATCTCCACCCGGTTGACGCGGATGGAGGTGCGTCCCAGGGTCGTGCCCCAGAGGATGAACAGCACGAACGCACCGGCCGCGACGTAGCCCGTGCGGCGCAGGTTCACGAAGTTGAACGCATAGAACGTCAGGCGCGGCAGAACGGTGATGATCCACGCCCAGAACAGCCACATGTAGAGGTACATCAGCCCGGGGCTGTTGTCGCGGCTGACGAGATTTATGAGCGCCGAGAGGATCGGCAGGACATCGGTTGCGGCGATCCACGCCACCAGTGCGCGGTGCACGGGCCGCTTCCGGCGGCGGAAGTGGATGAAATCGGCGGCGATGGCCGTCAGGGTGAGTATCAGTGTCAGAAAAAAGAGCATATACCTTATTATTTAATATCGGGCAAAGATACGAAAAAATGCGTTTCCCGCGGTTTTCTTTGGCATACAACTTGCTGATTTGTCCGTTGTGCTACAACTCTTTGAGAACGAGCAGGAACATTAATAAAACCAAATTCATTCGGCTTATGAAAACATTTCGACTTTTAATCGTGGCTCTGCTGCTTGCGGGTTCTGCCTCGGCGCAGCGCCACGGATGCAAGGACATGTGCGACGGGTATTCGCCCACGGTCTATCTGATCTCGATGCACGAGGTGGACACCATCTACAACTACGGGCCTCATGCGATGCAGCAGGCGGCAGCGCTCAATCGCAAGGCCATGGACGACGCCACGCAGGACTACATCGAGACCCACCGTCCGGGCTTCCAGCAGGTCGAGAAACCGCAGTTCGTATTCGCCACGAAGAACAACCGCTTCTCCTTCTCGATGGGCGGTTTCGTCAACCTCCGCGTCGGGTATGACTTCGACGGCATTGTCGACAACATCGACTTCGTGACCTACAACATCCCCGTTCACGGCAATTACGATACCCGGCAGAAGCTGATGATGGACGCTTCGACCTCGCGTCTGTTCATGAAGGGCATCACCAACACCCGGGCGCTGGGCCGCGTGGTCGTGTTCATGGATGCCGACTTCCGCGGAGGCGCCACGGGCAGCTACATGCCCCGCCTGCGTTCGGCCTACGTCTCGTTTCTGGGCCTGACGCTGGGACGCGACGTGACGACCTTCTGCGACCTCTCGGCAGCCCCGACGACCATCGATTTCGAGGGCCCCAACGCATACAACTTCAACTTCGCCACGTTGATCCGCTATGAACGGGCCTTTGTCGACAACCACCTCAAGTTGGGCGTTGCGGCCGAGATGCCGTCGGTCAGCGGTACCTACAACGCCAATTTCGCGGCGCTGAAGCAGCGCGTCCCCGATTTCCCGGTCTACTTCCAGTATGCCTGGGGTCCCAACCGCGACAGCCACATCCGGGCGTCGGCCGTCTTGCGCAACATGTACCTCCACAACCTCCGCACGGGCAACAACACCTCGCTGCTGGGATGGGGCGTGCAGTTCAGCGGCACGATCAAGGTGGTGCAGCCGCTGCAGCTCTTCATGAACGGCGTCTACGGCAAGGGCATCACCCCGTATATCCAGGATCTGACCGGTTCGGGACTCGACTTCACGCCCGACCCGGAGAATCCCGACCGGATCCAGACCATGCCCATGTGGGGCTGGCAGGCCGCGGCGCAGATCAACCTGACCCGGCGTCTGTTCATCTCGGGCGGTTATTCGACCGTCCGCGTGCAGCACAGCCACGGTTTCTACTCCGAGAGTCAGTACAAGCAGGGACAGTATATCTTCGGCAACATTTTCTATTCGCTCACCCCGCGCTGCAAGGTGGCCGGCGAGTACCTCTACGGTTCGCGCAAGGACATGTCGAACGACAAGGGCCGCGCCAACCGCGTGAACGTGATGCTGCAATACACTTTCTGACGATCCGGCACATCGGATTTCCGGGCGGCTTCTTCCGAAGCCGCCTTTTTTGGCGGCGCCGACGGATTTGCCGGCTCCCGGGCAGGCGGGAGTTTGCACGGGTCCGACTTTTTCGTATCTTTGCCATCGGACCAAGCGACAACAGTATCCTATGGAAGAAGCAAACCATGCGATAGCCCGCTGGCTGACCGAAGCCGGATGGAGCGAGGCCTATGTCAATCCGACTGTCAAGGCAGTCGTTGTTCTGGGCATATTCGTCGTTGCCTGTGCGGCGGCGGTTCTGTTCCGCCGGCTGATCGTCCCGCTCCTGCAGAACATCAGCACCCGGACGAAAGCCGAGTGGGACGACTATCTTTTCAGCGACAAGGTCATGCATCGCGCGGCACGTCTGGTGCCGCCCCTGATCTGGTACGTCCTGCTGCGGGTGGCCTTTTACGACATGCCCGTGCTGCTGGATGTGCTGCACAAGGCGTGTCTGGTCTACCTGATCGTCGCCGTCCTGCAACTCCTCGCGGCCTTCCTCGATACGCTCTACGAGATCTCCAGCCACCACGAGACGCTGCGCAACCGTCCGCTGAAAGGCGTCTACCAGATGATCAAGCTGCTGGCCGTATGCGTCGGGGCGATCCTCATCATCAGCATCCTCATCGGTCGGGACGCCACGGCCATACTCGCGGGACTGGGAGCTTCGGCGGCCATCATCATGCTGATTTTCAGGGACAGCATCCTGGGACTTGTCGCCGGCGTGCAGCTCTCGGCCAACGACATGCTGCGTCCCGGGGACTGGATCACGATGGCCAAATACGGCGCCGACGGCTATGTGACCGAGGTGACGCTGACGACGGTCAAGGTGCAGAATTTCGACAAGACCATCACCACCATCCCGCCCTATGCGCTGGTCAGCGACTCGTTCCAGAACTGGCGCGGCATGTGGGAGAGTGGCGGACGGCGCATCAAGCGGTCGCTGCTGATCGATGCCAGTTCGGTGCGCATCTGCACGGCCGGGGAGCTGGCCGCGCTTCGCGAAAAAGGGCTGGCCGGGGCAACGCCCGCGGCGGAACCCGTTGTCAACCTCTGCGCCCTGCGGGAGTATGCCGCGCGCTACCTGAAGGAGCATCCGGACATCAACCCCTCCCTGATGCAACTGGTGCGGATGCTCCAGCCCACCCCGGAGGGTATCCCGATCGAGGTTTACTGCTTCACGCGGCAGACCGAATGGGTGGCTTACGAGGCCGTGCAGGGGGCTGTTTTCGACCATCTGTTCGCCGTCCTTCCTGACTTCGGCCTGCGGGCCTACCAACGTTCCTCCGACCGCAGTCCCCAAATCTTCGAATCTTGATTTTAACAGATCATAATTATGGAATTTTTAGCACAATACAACCTTACCGGAATCGTCATCGGCATCGCCACCTTTCTGATCATCGGCATTTTCCACCCGATGGTCATCAAGGGCGAATACTATTTTGGTGTGAAAATCTGGTGGCTGTTCCTCGTGATGGGAATTGCCGCCATCGCCGGTTCGATCGCCGTGCGGCACATCTTCTGGTCGACGCTGTTGGCCGTGTGGGGCGCCTCGTCGCTGTGGTCGATTGGCGAACTGTTCGAACAGCGCGGACGCGTGGCCAAGGGCTGGTTTCCGAAAAACCCCAAACGGAAATAGCATGCGCCTGCGCCGGATATGCCTGCTGGCGACACTGATCTTTCTGGCTGCGTGCTGCACACCTGCGGGAGGTCCTGCGCCCGTTGGGCCGCCGCGTCCGGCGGGCTGGTCGGGTCCGGGGCCCGTGCCGCCGCCCCGGCGGATGCAGCTGCTTTTCGGCGGCGACGTGATGCAGCACATGACGCAGGTCAACGCCGTGCGCCGCGGCGACGGATTCGACTACGAACCCGTTTTCCGGGCACTCGCACCCCGTATCAGGGCCGCCGACCTGGCTGTGGTGAACCTCGAAACCACCCTCACGCGCCGCAACCGCCATACGGGCTACCCGCTCTTCCGGTCTCCCGCGGTGCTGGCCGATGCCCTGCGCGACGCGGGCGTGGATGTGGCCCTGCTGGCCAACAACCACTGCTGCGACAACGGTATCGAAGGCATCCGCACGAGCATCGAAGAACTGGACCGCTGCGGGATATGCCACACGGGCGTGTTTGTGGACAGCGCCGATTATCAAAGGAATAACCCGCTTTACCTCACGCACTGCGGCATGCGTCTGGCCATCGTCAACTACACCTACGGAACCAACGGCATGCCCGTTCCCCGGGGTGCGATCGTGAATCGGATCGACACGGTGCGCATGGGCGCCGATCTGGCGGCGGCACGCGCTTCGGGGGTCGATTTCATCGTCGCCTGCGTCCATTGGGGCGACGAATACCAGCGGCGCGAGAACGCCGCGCAGCGGAGTTTGGCCGCATTTTTGCGTCGTCATGGGGCCGATGTGGTCGTCGGGAGCCATCCGCACGTGATTCAGCCCTGGAAGGCCGATTCGTCGCACGTGGTCCTCTACTCGCTGGGCAACCTCGTCTCGGGCCAGCGCCGCCGCTACACCGACGGCGGGCTGGTGGCCACGGTGGAGGCTGTCCGGCATCCCGAGGGGCGGATGACCTATCGGCTCGAAACGACTCCCGTGTGGGTCGGCCTGCCGGGCTACCGCATCCTGACGCCCGAGGTTGCCGACACGATGACGCTGCCCGCGGCCTACGGGGTTTTCCGTGCCGATCTCGACGCGCTGCGGAGGGGCGAATTATAAGTAAATCAAATGGCTTCATAGAAAGATCCGATGGTGTTTTTTTGGAGATTGTCGTCGAAAGCCATACCTTTGTAACAGCAAGAACAACACATATTAACAATACTAAAATTATGGAAAAGAGCATTAAAGGTACGCGTACCGAACAGAACCTGTTGAAAGCATTTGCCGGCGAGAGCCAGGCCCGCAGCCGCTACGTATTTTTCGCCAGCAAGGCCCGCAAGGAGGGTTACGAACAGATCGCCGGTGTTTTCACCGAGACGGCCGAGCAGGAGAAGGAGCACGCCGAGCGTTTCTTCGGCTTCCTGGAGGGCGGCGACGTGGAGATCACGGCCAGCTACCCCACCGGCCCCGTAGGCTCGACGGCCGACAACCTGCTGGCTGCGGCCAAGGGTGAGAACGAAGAGTGGGACGTGCTGTACCGCGAATTTGCCGAGATTGCCGACGAGGAGGGATTCAAGGAGGTCGCCACGGCCTTCAGAATGATCGCGAAGGTGGAGGCCGAGCACGAGCGCCGCTATCTGAAGCTGCTGAGCCGCCTCACGGACGGTGATTTCTTCAAGCGCGACGGCAAGATCTGGTGGCAGTGCCGCAACTGCGGCTTCATCATCGAGGCCGAGCAGGCTCCGCTGCTGTGCCCCGCCTGCAAGCACCCCCAGGCCTATTTCGAGCCGAAAAAGGAGAACTATTAGTCCGTCCTGCGGCCCGCGTACAAGTCCCGTCTCTTCGGAGGCGGGGCTTTCTTTGTTTCTGCCGCATGGGGGCTTGTGCAAATATTCGGCCTCTGGAGGTTTAAAATTCCGGATTTTCTCCGTATCTTTGCAAGAATCCTTAATTTCGGACAATTCAAACACATAGATATGGCAGACGAAAAAATCATCTTCTCGATGGTCGGTGTCAGTAAGACTTTCACCAACCAGAAACGGGTGCTCAACAACATCTACCTCTCCTTTTTCTACGGCGCGAAAATCGGCATCATCGGCCTGAACGGCTCGGGTAAGTCGACTCTGATGAAGATCATCGCCGGAATCGACAAGAACTTCGAGGGCGAAGTGGTCTTCTCGCCGGGTTACACGGTGGGTTACCTCGAGCAGGAACCCCGGCTCGACGACTCGAAGACGGTCCGCGAGGTCGTCGAGGAGGGTTGCGCGTCGACCGTGGCCTTGTTGAAGGAGTATGAGGAGATCAACGCAAAGCTCTGCGAGCCGATGGACGACGACACGATGGCCCGGCTGATCGAGCGTCAGGGCGAGCTGTATGAGAAGATCGACCACTGCAACGGCTGGGAGCTGGACAGCGTGCTGGAACGCGCGATGGATGCCCTGCGGTGTCCCGATCCCGACGAGCCGGTGAAACACCTCTCGGGCGGCGAGCGTCGCCGGGTGGCCCTGTGCCGCCTGCTGTTGCAGCAGCCCGACGTGCTGCTGCTCGACGAGCCCACGAACCACCTCGACGCCGAGTCGATCGACTGGCTGGAGCAGCATCTCCAGCAATACAAGGGTACGGTGATCGCCGTGACCCACGACCGTTATTTCCTGGACAACGTCGCCGGGTGGATCCTCGAACTCGACCGCGGCGAGGGCATTCCGTGGAAGGGCAACTACTCGGGCTGGCTCGATCAGAAGACCGCGCGCATGGCCATGGAGGAGAAGCAGGAGTCGAAGCGCCGCAAGACCCTCGAACGCGAGTTGGAGTGGGTGCGCATGTCGCCCTCGGGCCGTCACGCCAAGTCGAAGGCCCGACTGTCGGCCTACGACAAACTGATGAACGAGGATACGAAGCAGAAGGAGGAGAAGCTCGAAATCTTCATCCCCAACGGTCCGCGTCTGGGCGATGTGGTGATCGAGGCGCACGAGGTTTCGAAAGCCTTCGGCGACCGCGTGCTGTACGAGGGGCTGGACTTCTCGCTGCCGCCTGCGGGTATCGTGGGTGTGATCGGTGCGAACGGCACGGGCAAAACCACCCTCTTCCGCATGATCATGGGGCTCGAAACCCCGACGAGCGGATCGTTCCGCGTGGGTCCCACCGTGAAGCTGGCCTATGTGGACCAGCAGCACAAGTCGATCGATCCCGAAAAGACAGTCTTCGAGGTGATCTCGGGCGGTCTGGACCTGATGACGCTGGGCAACCGGCAGGTCAACGCCCGCGCCTATGTCGCCCGCTTCAACTTCTCGGGCGCCGATCAGGAGAAGAAATGCGGCATGCTGTCGGGTGGCGAGCGCAACCGCCTGCACCTGGCCCTGGCTCTGAAGGAGGAGGGCAACGTGCTGCTGCTGGACGAGCCGACCAACGACATCGACGTCAACACGCTGCGCGCTCTGGAGGAGGGTCTCGAGAACTTCGCCGGATGCGCCGTGGTGATCTCCCACGACCGTTGGTTCCTCGACCGTATCGCCACACACATCCTCTCGTTCGAGGGCGATTCGAAGGTGGTTTTCTACGAAGGCTCCTACTCGGAGTACGAGGCGTGGAAGAAGGCGCAGGGCGGCGACACGCAGCCCCACCGCGTGCGTTACAAGAAATTAATGGCCTGATGCAATGCGTGCTGCGGTCTTTTTCGCGCTCTTCCTGGGGCTCTTCTCGTGCGGAACGCCGGCAAACCGTCCGGTCGATGTGTTTGTCTGGGACCGGCTCCGTGCCCACGAAGATCCGGCCTGTGTAGAACCGGTCGGAACGTGCGACAGCGACGGATTCCTTGCCGAGGTGGAGCGATTCCCCTGGCGGGAGCAGGCGCGCGAGGCAGTGAAGCTCCGGAAAAACTCCCCCACGCTCTCGGTGACGGATTTGAAGACCGACCGGTCGTTTTTCATCTCGTCCGCAGTGGATGACGATGATCGGCTGGGCTATTTCGTCGGGTATATCTGTCCCGGGGAGCAGGGAATGCGGGCACGGCGTCGCGTGAGCATGTATGAGGTTGAACGGATGGAGGCGATCCGCGAGATGGTCGTCCTTTTCTTCCGTCGCGACGATGCCGCCTTGAAGCGCCTGCTCGGGAAACATCCGAAATACATGGATGCTCGGGACAACATGGATTGGGAAACATACCTGAAAATGAAACAAAAATTTATATAATATGGCACAACAGAAACCTTCGATTCCCAAGGGTACGCGCGACTTCTCCCCTGCGGAGATGATGCGCCGCCAGTATATTTTCGACACGATCCGCCGGGTGTTCCGCTCCTGCGGCTTCGCGCCGCTGGAAACCCCCTCGATGGAGAACCTCTCGACCCTGCTGGGCAAGTACGGCGACGAGGGCGACAAGCTCCTGTTCAAGATTCTCAATTCGGGCGACTACGCCGCGGGACTTTCGGACGAGGAACTCCGTTCGGGCTCGAAAATCTGCGAAAAGGGGCTCCGCTACGACCTTACGGTGCCCTTCGCACGTTATGTCGTGCAGCACCAGGGCGAACTGACGTTTCCCTTCAAGCGCTACCAGATCCAGCCCGTGTGGCGCGCCGACCGGCCGCAGAAGGGCCGCTACCGCGAATTTTACCAGTGCGATGTCGACGTGATCGGCACGCGCTCGCTGCTGTGCGAGGTCGAACTGGTCGAGATCGTCGAGCGGGTCTTCAAGGCTCTCGGCATCCGCGTGGCGCTGAAAATGAACAACCGCAAGATCCTCTTCGGCATCGCCGAGGCCATCGGCCACGCCGACAAGATGATGGATATCACCATCGCCATCGACAAGCTGGAAAAGATCGGACTGGACAACGTGAAGGCCGAACTGATGGAGCGCGGGTTGAGTCAGGAGGCGGTCGGCAAACTTCAACCGATACTTGAGTTGAGAGGAAGCAACGAGCAGAAGCTCAATCAACTGAAAGAGGTGCTGTCTGCCTCGGAAACGGGTCTGAAGGGTGTCGCGGAGATGGAGACCGTCTTCGGCTATGTCGAGCGGCTGGGCATCGACCTTGCGGTGGAGCTGGACCTCTCGCTGGCACGCGGTTTGAACTACTACACCGGGGCGATCTTCGAGGTCAAGGCCCTCGATTTCGCCATCGGTTCGATCTGCGGCGGCGGCCGTTACGACGACCTGACCGGCATCTTCGGCATGCCGAACATGTCGGGCGTGGGCATTTCGTTCGGTGCGGACCGTATTTACGATGTGATGACGGGGCTTTCGCTCTTCCCCGAGGAGGTCAACAGTTCGACCCGCGTGCTGTTCGTGAATCTCGGTGCGGAGGAGGAGGCTGCCGTCCTGCCGTTGCTGCGCCGGTTGCGCGGGCTCGAGATCGCTGCCGAAATCTACCCCGAGGCCAGCAAGATGAAGAAGCAAATGGAATATGCCAACCGCCGAGGCATCCCCCATGTGGTGATTGTGGGCTCGCAGGAACTGGAGGCCGGCGCCGCAACCGTCAAGGACATGCGCACGGGCGAACAGCGCCAGGTGCCCTTCGCCGAGTTGGCCGAGACTGTCCGGTAGCGGGACCTGCCCGCCGCCGTGTTGTTGCGTACATCCCGCCGGGTTGTTGTGTACGCCCCTCCGCGTTGCTGGGACGACGTGCTCCCTGCCGCCGTGTACGTCTTGCTCCGACGCTCCGTACGCTCCGCTGTCGCTTGGGGGCTGTCGCGGGGAAGGGCATCCGGGGGCTTGAATGTGCTGCGGCCTTGCTTTCGGGCGGGCTTGGGTGGTCTGCGGCTCCATTCGCCCGGCGCTTTGTTGCCGGGTGGCTTGCAACAAGGGGCCCCGCACCACGATCCCGGGGACTTGAATGTTCTGCGGCCTCGCTTTCGGGCAGGTGTGGGTGTTCTGCGGCTCCATCCGCCCGGCGCTTTGTTGCCGGGCGGTACGGAAACCAGCACGATGCCGGATTGAAATACGTTAATTTAAAGATTGTTGCGTCATGCGTCGCTTATTCGTCATACTTGCTACCCTCTTGGTTGTGCCCCTCGCGGCGCAGAACGAGGATGATGTGCGCCAGTTTCAGAAACTCGCACAGGTCTTCCGCTATCTTTCGGGACTTTACGTCGACGAGGTGGAGATGAAACCCGTTGTCGAGGGTGCCATCACGGGCATGCTCGGAGAGTTGGACCCCCATTCGGCTTACATCGGTGCCGAGGAGATGCAGGGCGTGCAGGAGAGTTTCGACGGGGAATTCAGTGGTATCGGCGTGGAGTTCAACGTCCTGCGTGATACGGTGATCGTGGTGAACACCATCGCCGGGGGGCCTGCCGAACGGGTCGGCGTCAGGGCCAACGACCGCATCGTGCGCATCGATACGCTCGATGCCGTGGGGATGAGCCGTACGGAGGTGCCCAAATACCTGCGGGGCAAGACCGGCACGAAGGTCGGGATCGACATCGTGCGCCACGGCACTCCCGGACGGCTCCATTTTGTGATCGTCCGCGACAAAATTCCCCTGAACACCGTCGACGCCTCCTATCTGGCCGGCGACGGCATCGGTTACATCAAGGTCAACCGCTTCGGACGTACCACGATGGCCGAATTCACCGAGGCCTACCGCAAACTGGGGCGGCCCGAAGGGCTGATCCTCGATCTGCGGGGCAACGGCGGCGGCCTACTGGAGCAGGCCATCGAGATGGCGGGGTTCTTTCTGCCGCGCGGTGCGGTGATCGTCTCGACCGAGGGGCGCGCCGTTCCGACATCGGCATTCCGTGCCCAGACCAACGGCGAGGACCTCAAGGGGCGTCTCGTGGTGCTGATCGACGAGGTGTCGGCGTCGGCATCGGAGATCGTTGCCGGGGCCGTGCAGGACTGGGACCGCGGTGTGGTCGTCGGCCGTCCGAGTTTCGGTAAGGGACTCGTGCAGCGGCAGATCGGGCTGCCCGACGGATCGGCCGTGCGCATCACCGTGGCCCGCTACCACACCCCTTCGGGGCGCGTCATCCAGCGTCCCTACGAGCGGGGAAAGCGCCGCGAATACTACCTCGACCACCTGCGCCGTTACGACGATGCCGCACGCGACTCGCTCGACACGACGGCCCCGGCCTACCGCACGCTCCGCACCGGGCGCACGGTCTACGGCGGCGGAGGCATCCGTCCCGACATCCTGGTCGAGGCCGACACGGCGGGTTTCTCTAATTACTACGGCGAACTGATCCGCCGCGGCATCGTGGCCGATTTCGTGGGCGAGTGGCTCGACGGTTCGCGCGACAGCCTTGCGCGCCGCTATGCCTCGTTCGAAGCCTTCGATGCGGGATATACCCCTTCGGACGAGGTTCTCGAACGGCTTTCGGAGCTCGGCGAGCGCCGCGGCGTGAAGTTCGACGCTGCGGGATTCGTCATCTCCGAACCCCTGATGCGCATGCAGTTCAAAGCCCTTGCGGCAGAGCGGCTGTTCGGCACGGGAGCTTATTTCCGGGTCATCAACCCCGCCGCAAGTCCTGCCTATGCCCGGGCCGTGGCGATTCTCGAAGATTGGGAAAACTTGGGGCAGTCGGTTCTCGAACCGTAAAAATAGCGCTGCAAGTTTTTGGGGATTCACTTTTTTTGCGTATATTCGTAGATACGAGCATGCTCTGAAAAACTGAACCCAACCCAAAAACGAAACCCATGTTATCCCCAACCCATCCCCATCGCGAAGGCGAAGATTACGGAGCCCAGATTCTCTCCAAGGCCGTGAAAGCGGGTCGCCGGACCTATTTCTTCGATGTCCGGGCCACGCGCGGTGACGACTATTTCCTGACCATCACCGAGAGCCGCAAAATCACGGCCCCCGACGGTACGTCGAGTTACGACCGGCACAAGATCTTTCTCTACAAGGAGGATTTTTCGAAATTCGCCGACGGACTGCACGAGGTCGTCGAGTTCATCCGCCGCAGCAAGGCCTGTCCCGAATCGGAGGAGTAGCCTGTTTTTGAACCGTTTTCGAATTGTTTCCGGATCCGTTCGGAGTGCGTTCTCGGGCGGTTTCGGGACGCTTCGGATCGGGGACGGTGACTTTAGGCCGTTCCCGGATTCGTTTCTCGGGGTGTCCCGACCCCTCTCGAATCCTCCCGACCCTTCCCGACCCCTCTCGAACCTTCCCGGAGGTTTTCGATGCGTTTTCGGGGTGTGTCGGGATTGGCTGTCGGCCCGGGTTTGGCGTAAGAAGCGCCGGATCACAGGCGGTTGTTTCCGGAAAGAGACGGCTCTTTTTCGGGCGGAACATTCCGGAGTCTGATACCTTTTGCCCCGGTCTTTGGCTGCGCCGCCCCTTTTCCGTCGGAATAAAATCGCAAACAAGTTTGCTTTTGTATCCGGCTTATTCGTATCTTTGCGTCTAAAAACCAAAATACGCAAACAGACCATGAATTTTTCCCGGTACATCGTTCTTGCGCTCAAAGGGTGCGCCATGGGTATGGCCGACGTCGTTCCCGGCGTCTCGGGCGGTACGATCGCCTTCATTTCGGGCATCTACGAAGAACTGCTCGACTCGATCCGCAGCGTCAATGCCACGGCGCTCACGCTGCTGCTGAAACTCCGCTTCGCTGAATTCTGGCGTCATGTCAACGGAAATTTCCTGTTGCCCGTGCTGCTGGGTATCGCCCTCGCGATCTTCTCGCTGGCCCGCCTGATGACCTATCTGCTGACCCACCATCCGATCGCCATCTGGTCGTTTTTCTTCGGACTGATCATCGCCTCGGCGCTGCTCGTCGCCCGGCAAATCGGACGCTGGGATGCGCGAACCCTCCTCGCTTTCGCCGCAGGGGTCGCCTCGGCCTGGTGGATCACCGTCGCCACGCCCGCAGAAACCCCCAACGACTGGTGGTTCGTGATGCTTTCGGGCGCCATCGCCATCTGCGCCATGATTCTGCCCGGCATCTCCGGAGCCTTCATCCTGCTGCTGCTGGGCAAATACCAGTATATCATGCAGGCTGTGGGCGATTTGAATATTCCCGTCATCGTGATCTTCGTCATCGGAGCCGCAGCGGGCATCATCTCCTTCTCCCACCTGCTGTCGTGGCTGCTCAAACACTGGCACGACGTCACGGTGGCCGTGCTGATGGGCTTCATGGTCGGTTCGCTCAACAAGGTCTGGCCGTGGAAGGAGACCGTCGAGACCTATCTCGACAGCCACGGTGTCGCGCAGCCGCTCGTCCAGCACAACATCGCCCCCGGGACCTTCGAGCAACTCACCGGACAGCCGTCCCTGCTTCTCGAAGCCGTCGTGCTCTGCCTGGCCGGCTTCATGGCCATCTACGGCATCGAGCTGCTGGCGCGCTTCATCGTCAAAAAAGAGGAGCAATAGCCCATGCGACGCTTCGGACTGATCGGCCGCCCGCTGGGGCATTCGGCTTCGGCCGCCTACTTCGCGGAGAAGTTTAATAGAGAGGCTGTAAGCGATTGCGAATACTCGCTTTACGAGCTCGATGCGATCGAGGATTTGCCCGGTCTTCTGGAGCGTGTCCCGGATCTCTGCGGACTGAATGTCACGATCCCCTACAAGCGCGGCGTGATGGCTTTTCTGGATTCGGTGACGCCCGAAGCCGGGGCCATCGGGGCCGTCAACTGCATTCGCCGCACGGCGGACGGACGTCTCGCGGGTCACAACACCGACGTCGTGGGTCTCCGGGCCGCGCTGAACGAACTGCTCGGCGCAGTCCAGCCCGGGCAGGCCCTTGTGCTCGGCACGGGAGGCGCTTCGCAGGCCGTGCAGTATGTTCTTGCCGAGCGCGACATTCCCTTTGCGCTGGTGTCGCGCGATGCGGCGAAGGGCAACTACACCTACGACAATCTCCCGTGTGAGGTGGTGGCGGAGAGTTGCCTGATTGTCAATGCATCGCCCGTGGGGACCTACCCCGATGTCGATGCCGCGCCGCGTATCCCCTATGCCTATGTGACGCCGGACCACTACCTGCTCGACCTGGTATACAATCCGCCGCTGACGCAGTTCCTCGACTACGGCAGCCAGCGCGGGGCGCATATTCTGAACGGGCGGACGATGTTCGTCGAGCAGGCCGAAGCCTCGTGGAGGATCTGGAACGATTGAATCGGCACTTCAGGTAATCCCTGCAGTATTTTGTGAAATAGCTTGTTACGGATTGTTTCGCTCGTTTTGTCGGAGCGGACTCGATCATGCCACCGGCAACTGGTTGCGGCCGTCCGGGGAGACATTGTGTGCCGTCGGTCGTGTGCGGTCGGTCGGCTATTTGCCGGGGAGATTCTCCGCCCGAAGAGGCGTTGCGTGCCGTGCTGCCCCCCCCCGGCAACCGGTTGCGGCCGCCGGACAACTCCCGCGACAGCCGAACGAAAAGCTCCGCCGTGCAGCGGAGCTTTTTCATGCGCTCCTACCGGTGGCGGAGCATCGCCTTTGCCTTTTCGTAGTCCTCCTCGCGGATGACAATCTGGGCGGGCATGGTCCCTATCGGGTAGATGGCCGACATGTATTCGTTGCGGATCGTCGACCAGATGCCGGCGCTGTCGAGCATCGACTTGGCGATTTCGGCTTCTGTGATGGTGTTGTACTCCGCCAGTACAACCAACGTGTCGTCTTGCATAGTTCTTCGGTTTTTGGTTCGGTACTTAAAGTTACGTATTTTGTCGGTAAAATGCAATAGCCCTGCCATGAATTTTTTGCGGAAAGGCCTTGTTTCCCTCCGCGGACGGGGCCGGGCCTCATTCCGACAAAACAAGTCGTCCGGCATTTGATTATACTCCCGATTTATATTATCTTTGTCCTTGCAAAACGTTGACCTATGTCCCAATTCGTACACCTTCACGTACATACACAATATTCGATCCTCGACGGGCAGGCCAGCATCCAGCGGCTTGTGGACAAGGCCATGGACGACGGCCAGCCCGGAATCGCCGTGACGGACCACGGCGACATGTTCGGCATCAAGGAGTTCTACAACTACGTCCAGAAAGTCAAGGGCAAATACAAGGACAAGGTCGCCGGGACGGAGGCCCGCATCGCCGCCCTGCGCGACGGCTCGGAGGCCTGTGCCGATCCCGCCGGCGAGATCGCCAAATGCGAGAAGCAGCTGGAAGAGTTCCGGCGCAAGCTCGCCTTCAAGCCCATCATCGGCTGCGAGGTCTATGTGGCGCGCCGCCGGCTCCACAACAAGGAGGGCAAGCCCGACCAGAGCGGCTACCACCTGATTCTGCTGGCCAAGAACCTCAAGGGATACCACAACCTCATCAAGATCGTTTCGAAGGCGTGGACCGAAGGTTTCTACATGCGTCCGCGAACGGACCGCGTGGAGATCGAGAAATACCACGAGGGGCTGATCTGCTGTTCGGCCTGTCTGGCGGGCGAGGTGCCGCGCGCCATCACGGCCAACGACTTCGAAAAGGCCGAGGAGGCGATCCAATGGCACAAGAAGGTCTTCGGCGACGACTACTATCTCGAACTGCAGCTCCACAAGGCTACCGTCGAGCGCGCCAACCACGAGGCCTATCCCATGCAGCTGCATGTGAACGAACACCTGCGCAAACTGGCCGCCAAACACAACGTCAGGATGGTCTGCACCAACGACGTGCACTTCGTGGACGAGGACAATGCCGAGGCGCACGACCGGCTGATCTGTCTCTCGACGGGCAAGGACCTCGACGACCCCAAGCGCATGCTCTACTCGAAGCAGGAGTGGCTCAAGACGACGGCCGAGATGGCCGCGATCTTCGGGCAGACCGACCCCGAGGCGATGGCGACGACCGTCGACATCTGCAACCAGGTCGAGTGCTACTCGATCGACCATGCGCCGATCATGCCCAACTTCGAAATCCCCGAGGAGTTCGGAACCGAGGCCGAATACCGCGCCCGACTCACGGAAAAGGACCTTTTCGAGGAATTCACGCGCGACGAGAACGGCAACGTGGTGATGTCGGAGGAGGAGGGACTCAAGAAGATCCGGAAATTGGGCGGTTACGACAAACTCTACCGCATCAAGTTCGAGGCCGACTATCTGGCTAAACTGACGATGGAAGGCGCACACAGACGCTACGGCGAGCAGCTGACCGAAGAGCAGGAGGAACGGCTGAGATTCGAGCTGCATATCATGAAGACGATGGGTTTCCCGGGCTACTTCCTGATCGTGCAGGACTTCATACGTGCTGCGCGCGAGGAACTGGACGTGTCGGTGGGTCCGGGCCGTGGATCGGCTGCCGGATCGGCCGTGGCCTACTGTCTCGGGATCACGCAGATCGACCCCATCGCCTACGACCTGCTGTTCGAGCGTTTCCTGAATCCCGACCGTATTTCGCTCCCCGATATTGACGTCGACTTCGATGACGACGGGCGCGGAAGGGTCCTGAACTGGGTGACGCAGAAATACGGCAAGGAGAAGGTGGCGCACATCATCACCTACGGCACGATGGCCACCAAACTGGCCATCAAGGATGTGGCGCGCGTGCAGAAACTCATGCTCTCGGAGTCGGACCGGCTCTGCAAACTCGTGCCGGACAAGATCCCCGACAAGAAGCTCAACCTGCAGAACGCCATCGACTATGTCCCCGAGCTGAAGGCCGCCGAACAGTCGGACAACCCGATTCTGCGCGATACGATCCGTTATGCCAAGATGCTCGAAGGCAACGTCCGCAACACGGGTGTGCACGCCTGCGGTACGATCATCTGCCGCGACGACATCACGGACTGGGTCCCCGTTTCGACGGCCGATGATAAGGAGACCGGCGAGAAGATGCTCGTCACGCAGTATGAGGGTTCGGTGATCGAGGACACGGGACTGATCAAGATGGACTTCCTGGGTCTGAAGACCCTTTCGATCATCAAGGATGCCGTGGAGAACATCCGCCAGACCAAGGGCGTGAAGATCGACATCGATGACTTCACGATTATCAACGATCCGGCGACCTACCGTCTCTACGGCGAGGGCCGCACCGTCGGGACCTTCCAGTTCGAGTCCGCGGGCATGCAGAAGTATCTGCGCGAGCTGCAGCCCTCGACCTTCGAGGATCTGATCGCGATGAACGCCCTCTATCGGCCCGGACCGATGGACTACATCCCGGATTTCATCGCCCGCAAGCACGGCCGCAGCCCCATCGAGTACGATATCCCCGTGATGGAGAAGTACCTCAAGGACACCTACGGCATCACGGTCTATCAGGAGCAGGTCATGTTGCTGTCGCGTCTGCTGGCCAACTTCACCCGCGGCGAGTCGGACACGCTCCGCAAGGCCATGGGTAAGAAACTCAAGGACAAGCTGGACCACCTGAAACCCAAGTTCATCGAGGGCGGCCGGAAGAACGGCCACGATCCGAAGGTGCTCGAAAAGATCTGGGGCGACTGGGAAAAATTCGCCTCCTACGCCTTCAACAAGTCGCACGCCACGTGCTACTCGTGGGTGGCTTACCAGACGGCGTACCTCAAGGCCAACTATCCTTCGGAGTACATGGCCGCCGTGTTGAGCCGAAACCTCACGAACATCGAGCAGTTGACGATCTACATGAACGAGTGCAAGCGCATGGGCATCAGTGTCATGGGACCCGACATCAACGAGTCGATGCAGACCTTCTCGTCCAACACCTCGGGGGACGTGCGCTTCGGACTCGCCGCCGTGAAGGGTGTCGGCGCGGCCGCCGTGGAGAGCATCATTGCCGAACGCAAGGCCAACGGGCCTTTCAAGGACATATACGACTTTGTCGAGCGCGTGAACTATTCGCTCGTCAACCGCAAGTGCCTCGAAAATCTGGCTTACGCCGGGGCCTTCGATTCGATCTCGGATTTCGCCCGCTGCAAGTTCTTCGGCGTCGACCTGCGCGATTCGAACGGCATCACCTTCATCGAGCAGCTGATGCGCTACGGGCAGCGGTTTCAGACCGAGCAGAACAATGCCCAGCAGAGCCTGTTCGGGGGTGGCGAGCATGTGGATATCCAGCGCCCGGTGCTTCCGGCCTGCGCCGACTGGAGCCAGTTGGAAAAACTCACCAAGGAGCGCGAAATGGTGGGTCTTTACCTCTCGGCACACCCGCTCGACGATTACAAGATCATCATCGACCACATGTGCAAGACCCAGCTTTCGGAGCTGGAGAACCTCGACACCCTCAAGGGGCAGGAGATCGCCGTGGCGGGCATGGTCGTGGGGGTGCAGAACCTGATGACCAAGACCGGCAAGCCGTGGGGCAAGTTCAAGCTTGAGGATTACAACGGAGGCCACGAGTTCGCCCTTTTCGGCAAGGACTACGAGAATTTCCGCAAATACCTTTTCCCGGACTATTTCCTCTTTGTCCGGGGCCGCGCGCAACCCAAGCTCTACAACGACAAGGAGCTGGAATTCAAGATCATTTCGATGATCCAGCTGCAGGAGATGCGCGACACGATCAAGGAGATGATCGTGCAGGTGCCCATCGAGGAGGTGACCGAGGCGTTCATTCGCGAACTGGGTGAGCGGGTGCGCGCGTCGAAGGGCGACACGCTGCTGCGTCTGAACGTCTACGACCGCGGAGCGCAGGTCTCGCTGCGTCTCTTCTCGAAAAGCCACAAGGTGAGCCTCACGCAATCCCTGGTCGGATATTTGGAAGACAACAGCATCCACTACTCAATTGCATAAGCATACTTTAATCGATAATCAACAAAAAATTCAAAGCTATGGCATTGGCAATCAACAAAGACAATTTCGAAGCGCTGGTCGCAGGCGACCAGCCGGTAGTCATCGACTTCTGGGCTGAATGGTGCGGTCCCTGCCGCACGATGTCGCCCATCGTGGACGAACTGGCCGCAGTATACGAAGGCAAGGTCGTCATCGGCAAATGCGATGTCGAGGAGAACGATGAGATCACGATGAAATACGGCGTGAGGAACATCCCGACGATCGTCTTCCTCAAGGGCGGCGAGCTGGTCGACAAGCAGGTCGGCGCCTGCACGAAGGAAGCCCTGAAGGCCAAAATCGACCAGCTCCTCTGATGCTGCGCTCGATCGACTTCCACGGGCTGAAAGCCGTGGAGTTCTCCAAGGGGGACTATACGGCGCTGCTGATTCCGGAGATGGGGGCCAACCTCGTGCGGCTGGCCAACACCCGGCTGGGTGTGGAGATTCTGCGGACGCCCGGTCCCGGGGAGATCGCGACGTTCCGGGGCCGCCCGCACGTCTTCGGGCTTCCGATCCTGTTTCCGCCCAACCGCATCGCCGACGGCCGCTACCTCTTCGAGGGACGCACTTACCAGTATCCCATCACCATCGAACGGGAACGGAACTACCACCACGGCATTCTCAAGAGCGAGGCGTTCATGGTGTCGAAGGCCCGGGAGACGGACCGCGAGGTGATGGTCGAATGCCGCTACTATTCCAATGCGGGGAACGATGCCGTTTTCCGCCATTTCCCGCACGAGTTCAAGTGCAAGATCGTCTACCGGCTCATGGCCGAAGGCCTGGAGCAGGAGGTGGTGTTCTCCAACCGCAGCAAGACCCGCATGCCGCTGGGCGTGGGGTTTCATACTCCGCTGGTGATTCCCTTTGCGGGCGGGGGCGACGCCGACTATGTGATGCGTTTGGCCGTCGGGGAAGAGATCGAACTCGGAGACCGCAACCTCCCGACGGGGCGCCGGCTGCCGCTGTCGGAGCGCTTTGCCAAATTGCGCCGCGAAGGACTTCGGGTCACCGGCTGCGAGCCGATCGAGGCGGGATTTACGCTGCGCGAGATCGATGTGGACGGCAAATCGTTCCGCGGAGCACTGGTCGAGCACCGGCCCTCGGGCGTGAGAACCTTCTATGAAGTCGACGGGCAGACGACCTGCTGGACGCTGTGGAACAACGGCGGACAAGTGCCCTACTGCTGTCCCGAGCCGCAGACTTGGACCACGAACGCCCCCAATGCGGCCGATCCTGCGGCCGAAGGGTTTCAGTCCATTGCCCCGGGCGAGTCGTGGCACGCGCTCTTCCGGCTCTACGCAAGATGAAGATGAAAAAAGGGGATCTTTACAGATCCCCTTTTTCGTTGCTGAATGTCTCCTGAAAAACCGTTTCAGCCAACGGTTTGCGCAGTTTGTCGTGGCGTTCGGGGTCGGCTGGGGTCTCGTCGCCGTAGCCGATCAGCAGGATGTTCACGGGTTCGAAGTCGGCCGGAAGGGCGAACTCTGCGCGCACGGCTTCGGGTTTGAACATGCAGATCCACAGCGTGTCGAGGCCCAGCGAAGCGGCGGCAAGCATCATGTGGTCGGTGACGATAGAGGCGTCGATGTCCGAAATGTTCTTGCCGTCGTACTTGCGGGTCCATGCCTCGGAGGTATCGGCGCAGATGATGACGGCTGTCGGGGCGCCGAAATCGCGCGTGCAGCGTGCAAGGCGTTCCATGCCCTCCTTCGACTGTACGACCACCAGCCGCTGGGGCTGGCGGTTGGCTCCCGTGGGGGCCACACGTCCCGCTTCGAGAATCACCTCCAGTTTCTCCGGCTCCACTTGCCGGGAGAGGTATTTGCGGCAGGCATACCGCTTCTTCGCCAGTTTCAAAAAATCCATGTGCAAAGGTTTTAATTGGATAAAGCTACGGACCGGCCGGGCGATGCGGATGTGCATTCGCAAAATCGCTCGCCCGGTGAAAGCCGTTATGCGCTCAAAGATACGAAAAATCGCGTCATGATACAACCGGATACCCCGTTTTGGCAGGTTCGGCTGACAGAATGGCAGAAAAAAGGTAGTGGCACATCGTTTGTTGGATGAAGGGCAGGAAATCAAAATACAACAACAACGATAGTACTATGAAAAACGGAAAAATCGGAGTTACAACGGAGAATATTTTCCCCGTCATCAAGAAGTTCCTCTACTCGGACCATGAAATTTTCCTGCGCGAGCTGATCTCGAACGCCGTGGATGCCACCCAAAAGCTGAAAACCCTCTCGTCGATCGGCGAGGTCAAGGGCGAATTGGGCGATGTGACGATCCGCGTGGCTGTCGACAAGGAGCAGAAAACGCTCACGGTGACCGACCGCGGTGTGGGTATGACGGCCGACGAGGTCGACAAGTACATCAACCAGATCGCTTTCTCGGGTGCCGAGGAGTTCATGGAGAAATATAAGAATCAGGCTATTATCGGGCACTTCGGACTGGGATTCTACTCCTCGTTCATGGTGGCCGACAAGGTCGAGATCTTTACTCGCTCCTTCCGCGAGGGGGCGAAGAGCGTGCACTGGAGCTGCACCGGGTCGCCCGAGTTCGAGATGGAGGAGACCGACGAAGCCCGTGACCGCGGCACGACCATCGTGCTGCACCTCTCGGAGGATGCGCTCGAATACGCCGAGGAGGCGCAGGTCGAGGCCCTGCTGAAGAAGTACTGCCGCTTCCTGCCCGTGCCCATCGCCTTCGGCAAGGTCAAGGAGTGGAAGGACGGCAAATATGTCGACACCGACAAGGACAACATCATCAACAACGTCGAGCCGCTGTGGACCCGCAAGCCCGCCGACATCACCGAGGAGCAGTACAAAGAGTTCTACCGCGAGCTCTACCCGATGAGCGACGAGCCGCTGTTCTCGATCCACCTGAACATCGACTATCCGTTCCACCTGACGGGCATCCTCTACTTCCCGAAGATCCGCAACAACTTCGAGATCCAGAAGAACAAGATTCAGCTCTATTCGAACCAGGTCTATGTGACGGATCAGGTCGAGGGTATCGTGCCGGAGTACCTGACGCTGCTGCACGGCGTGATCGACTCGCCGGACATCCCGCTCAACGTATCGCGCAGCTACCTGCAGAGCGACGCCAATGTGAAGAAGATCTCGAGTTACATCACCCGCAAGGTCGCGGACCGGCTGCAGGAGCTGTTCACGACCATGCGTGCGGACTACGAGGCGAAGTGGGACGACCTGAAGATCTTCATCCAGTACGGCATCCTCACCGACGAGAAGTTCGCCGAGAAGGCCGCCGGGATCATGCTCTGGAAGAACGTCGAAGGCAAGTATTTCACCCCCAAGGAGTATGCGGAGGCTGTGAAGGAAAACCAGACCGACAAGAACAAGACGGAGGTGTTCCTCTATGTGGACGATCCCGTGGAGAAGCACACGTTCCTCGAAGCGGCCAAGGGCAAGGGCTACGACGTGCTGGTGATGGACGGTCAGCTGGACAGCCACTACATCAACTGGTATGAGTCGAAGAACAAGGAGTCGCGCTTCGTGCGTGTCGACAGCGATGTGGTCGACAAACTGATCCAGAAGGCGGAGAGTGTCAAGATGTCGCTTACCGAGGGCCAGCAGGAGGTGCTGACGCCCGTTTTCGAGAGCCAGATGCCCAAGGACGAGAAGATCCACTACAACATCTCGTTCGAGGCCATGTCGGCCGACGAGGCTCCGGTGGTGATCACGCAGAACGAGTTCATGCGCCGTATGAAGGAGATGGCCCAGACGGGTGGCGGGGGTATGAGCCAGTTCTACGGACAGATGCCCGACAACTTCACCATCGCGGTCAACGCCAACCACCCCATCGTCATCGACATCCTCGCCGATGTGGAGAAGACCTACGGCGACAAACTCAAGTCGATCACCAAGAAGATCGACGCTGCGGTGGCCGAGGAGAAGCGTTTCGACGAGGTTGTGAAGGACAAGAAGGAGGAGGAGCTTTCGTCCGAGGAGAAATCCATGCGCGAGGAGCTGTCGAAGAAGATCGTCACCCTGCGCGACGAGCGCAACCAGCGCCTGCGCGAGATCGGCGGCGAGAACCGCCTCGTCAAACAGATCATCGACCTGGCGCTGCTGACCAACGGCATGCTCAAGGGCAAGAACCTGACGGATTTCATCCAGCGTTCGATTTCGCTGATCGGAAAATAGCGTCTTCGCAGCAAGACCTGCCGAAAGAACAAGACCGCAGTAAAGTTGCGGTCTTGTTTTGTTTTTTGCATGCGTGTTCGGGGGCTTGCGGCGTATGTATAGCGAACGGCCTGCTCTCGGGATTGCGCAACTGTCGGCACAATGACCGGCACCGGGATTGGCGCAACGGCTTGGGCAACTGTCGGCACCGGAACTGGCGCAACAGCCGGAACAGCTGTCTGCACAACGATCGGAGCAACCGCGGCAAGGTGAAAAACAGCCGGAGAGATGAACGGATTGCAAAAACGACCGCTCCTGTCACGGGGCGGTCGTTGCGTTGAAGGCGGGGAACTTCAGCTTTTCCGGCGCTCGATCTCGCTGATGTTTTCGATCCTTTTCTTCCGCAGGAAGCCATAGACTCCGTCGAGGTGCTCGGTGACGCGGCCGTGGGAGAATTCGTAGATTTTGGACGTCAGTCCGTCCAGAAAATCGCGGTCGTGGGAGACGACGATCAGCGTGCCGTCGAAAGCCATCAGTGCCTCTTTGAGGATCTCCTTGGTCTTCAGGTCGAGGTGGTTGGTCGGCTCGTCGAGGATCAGCAGGTTGACCGGTTCCAGCAGCAGCTTGATCATTGCCAGGCGTGTACGTTCGCCGCCCGACAGCACCTTCACGAGCTTCTCGCTGGCCTCCTTGCCGAACATGAAGGCCCCGAGGATGTCGCGGATGCGGGTCCGGATGTCGCCCACGGCGATGTCGTCGATGGTCTTGAAGACGGTGATCGATTCGTCGAGCCCCGACGCCTCGTTCTGCGCGAAGTAGCCGATCCGGACGTTATGCCCGATCCGGATCTCGCCCTCGAAATCGATCTGACCCATGATGGCCTTGACCATCGTCGACTTGCCCTCGCCGTTGCGCCCCACGAAGGCCACCTTGTCGCCGCGCCCGATGGTGATCGACACGTCGCCGAATACCCGGTGGTCGCCGTATGCCTTGCCCAGCTCGGAGGTGATGACCGGATAGGAGCCCGAACGCGGGGCTGGCGGAAAGCGCAGGTTCAGTGACGAGCGGTCCTCCTCGTCCACCTCGATGAGCTCCAGTTTTTCGAGCATCCGCACGCGCGACTGCACCTGGTTGGTCTTCGAATAGGTTCCCTTGAAGCGCTCGATGAACTCACGGGTCTCGGCGATCATCTTCTGCTGGTTGTCGTAGGCCGCCTGCTGCTGTTCGCGGCGCTCCTTGCGGAGTTCGAGGTAATGGGAGTAGTTGACCTTGTAGTCGTAGATGCGTCCGCGTGAGATCTCGATGGTGCGCGTGGTGATGTGGTCCACGAAGGCCTTGTCGTGGGAAATGACCATCACGGCCTTGGCGTTGTTCATCAGAAAATCCTCCAGCCACTCGATCGACTCAATGTCGAGGTGGTTGGTCGGCTCGTCCAGCAACAGCAGGTCGGGTTTCTGCAACAGCAGCTTGGCCAGTTCGATGCGCATGCGCCAGCCGCCCGAGAATTCGGAGGTCTGGCGCGTGAAGTCGCTCCGTTCGAAGCCCAGACCCAGCAGGATGCGCTCCACGTCTTCCTGATAGTTGGTGAGGTCCACGGCATAGAACTTCTCGGAGATCGCCGTGACCTCCTCGATCAGTTGCATGTACGACTCGCTCTCGTAGTCGGTGCGGGTCGTGAGCTGCTCGTTGAGCGCCGCGATCCGCCGTTCGATTTCGAACAGGTGTTCGAAGGCCCGCGACGCCTCCTCGACGAGCGTGCGCCCGTCCTCCACCTGGAGGTGCTGGGGCAGATACCCCACTTTGCCGCCCTCGCCCACGGTCACATGGCCCCGAGTGGCCGGGCGCACCCCGGCGATGATCTTCAGCAGGGTCGATTTGCCCGCTCCGTTTTTGCCCATCAGGGCGATCCGGTCCTTGTCGCCGATCGTGAAGGAGATGTCTTTGAAAAGCGTCGTGCCGCTGAACTCTACGGTGAGGCCGTCTATTGAAATCATAAGTTGTCGCAAATTGAGCCGCAAAGGTACGAAAAGTCGGGCGCAGAAGCAAATGCCGGGTTGCTTCAGTCGGGGCGGAGTGCCTTCGGGACCACGCTGCGGGGAGTTTTTCGGGCGGAGGAGCACTCCTTGCGGCACAGAAAAAGCCGCTTCGCAGGGCAAAGCGGCATGTATGGGTTCCGGCACGGGGGCCTCTTATTCAGTCCAGCGGTTGCGGATCAGCTCCAGGAACCATTCCGGACAGCGGCACGGACGGCGCGAATCGCTGTGGATGAAGCCCAGCTGGGTCATGCCCGTATTGAGCAGGTCGCCCCGTTCGTTGTAGATTTCGTAGAAGAAATTGATGCGCGTCGCGGGGATCTCCCGGAGGATGATGCGCACGGTGAGCAGTTCGTCGAAATAGGCCGGCTTGCGGTATTTCGACTGCACTTCGAGAATCGGCATCATGATGCCCCGGCGTTCGACTTCGGCGAACGACATGCCTAGCGAGCGCATAAACTCGCTGCGGGCGGCTTCGTAGTAGCAAATGTAATTCGAATGGTGGCAAATGGCCATCTGGTCGGTGTGCTTGTACCACACCCTGATCTGACAATCGTGGCTTAACATATTCTTTCGGGTTTATTCCTTTTCAATTTCTGGTTCGCCTCTTTCGGGGTTGCTGGCATCGGGCGGGCTTCAGCGGTCGCTTTCCGGCCTACTCCCGGTCTGCGGGCGTCGGGGTGGTCTCCGGTACTCTCTTCCCGGTCCTCCTCTATTAGCTCGTCCTCATGGCTGCGGGCGTTGGGTCGACTCTTTTCGGCCCCTCACCTTTATCCGGCCTAAGGAGAATCCGGAAGGAGGATCCCGGAGTTCTCTCCCGCGCCCGGAATCAGCCTTTCGGGCAACCGGCGGTCCAATAGGCGCTCGGCTTCGGCCGTTTTCCCTTCTTCCAGCAACTGGCGGATCACGGTCGAACTGACGTGCTTGCCGTCGACTCTGCACGGACCCACCTTCACGATGCGAAGCCGGCGCGATGTCGCGAGTGTATCGCAGTCGATCCGGTTGTGGCCGAAGCGGTGGTTGTAGCCCGCAACGAGCGTCTCGGCCCCGACCTTCCCGATCAGGTACTCGTCCACGAACTCCTCCCCAGACAAGGCGCTGAACGCCCTGTCGAAGGGTATGACGATCACGTTATCCACCCCCAGCTCTTCGAGCAGGGCTGTTTTTTCGTCGAGCGTCGTCAGCAGCCGCAGCCCTTCGGCCCTCCCCAGCGTGATGCGCGGGTGCGGCTCGAAGGTCAGCACAATGCTTTCGCCGTCGTTGGCGTGGGCCTCGGCGATCAGCCTCCCGATCAGGGCCCGGTGGCCCAGGTGCACGCCGTCGTAGGAGCCGACGGTGACCGCCGGGCGGACGAAGTGCGGAAGTGTATCGAACCCGTGAAAAACCCTCATCTCTCCCTCTCCCGGCATTCGGTTACGAATTGTTTGCGTCGCCCTCCTTGACGAAGTAGGCGACTTTTTCTAGCAGCGTGGTGATGTCGTAATTCTCGACGATGATACCCTGCGGGAAGTTCAGCGGCGTGGAGGTGAAATTCAGCACTCCCCGTATGCCGGCATTGATGATCGGCAGCACGAGACTCGGGGCCACGTTCGTCGGCGAGGAGACGATGACGATCGAGATGTCCTTGTCTTCGACCACCTCCTCGAACGAGTCCATGTGGTAGCACGGGATGCCGTCGATGGTCTTGCCGACCTTTTCGGCGTCGATGTCGAATGCGGCGGTGATCTTCAGCTTGAGCCCCTTGCCGTTGAAATACTTGGTGATGGCCTGGCCCAGGTGGCCCATGCCCAGCACGGCGATGTTCATGGGCGAGGGGCTGTCGAGGATGCCGCTGATGTACTCGATCAGCACCTGCACGTCGTAGCCCTTCTTCGTGTCGCTCGAAAAGCCGATCAGCATCAGGTCGCGGCGCACCTGTACGGCCGTGATTCCGTGGATGCCGGCCAGCACGTGCGAAAAAATATGCGTGATGCCCTGCCGGTGGCTGGCGAGCAGCGTGCGGCGGTATTCGCTCAGTCGCTCGATGGTTTTCTCGGGAATCGTATTCGTTAAAGTTGCCATGAGGCTCTTATTCGATGGTTATGGTGAAGTCGCTGTTGTAGTTGACCCGTGTCCAGTTGCGGTTGACGTGGTTCTCGCGGCCTTCGCTCTGTCCGAAGCGATAGCTCGTCTGCAGCGGTGTGTAGCGGCGGTCTTCGAGGTCGTATTCGATATCGTCGTACATGGCCGGGGTGAAGATCATGGCCGTGTCGTAGCCCCGGTAGGAAAAGAGGGTCGGCAGCGCGCCGAACGAACGGATATAGGCGCTGTCGAACATCCGCACGCTCTCCGAATCGCGTTTGGCGTGGTAGGTCGAGAAGAAGATCACGCGGTTCTTGAAGAACATCGCGCGGTCGACGGTGTTGTAGCGGTTCCAGCGGCTGTTGCCCAGCACCACGAAGCGGGGCGCCGTGCGGCCGCGGCTCGTGAGGCTCGTGTCGGCCGAGGCCAGAGCCGCGAGGATGCGGTCGATGTCCACCTCGTTGTCGGAGAGAATGATGAAGACGTTGTCGTCCGTATTCTCCAACAGCGGCGTGAGGTCGCTCGGGCTGTTGGCCGAGCGGGCCGAGGGGTGCTCATATTTATAGGTATGGCGGCGGTACTCCGAATCGCCCAGCAGCGTGAGCATCTCGCGCTCGAACTCCTTGTCGGTCGACGCGGAGTAGATCAGCGTCACACGCTTGTCGCCGTTCACCAGATCGCCCGCCTTCTCGTACTTGAGCGACGGATCGGGTGCAAGCTGGAACAATGCGTCGCTGTTCATCCCCTCGATGTGGGCCAGGGGTGACACCACGGGGATCTTTTTCTCCTCGGCAAAGCGGATCACCGGATACAGCCCCTCCTCGTAGACGGGGCCGACAATCAGGTCGGCATTCCGGAAGTCATCGCTTTCGACGATTTGGCGGATGCGCGCCGTGTCGCGGGCCGTGTTGTAGAGGTCCACGTTCACCGAACGCCCGTATTTGATTTTCACGCTGTCGAGTCCCAGCAGGAAACCCTGGTAAAACTCCAGATAGTTGCCGTTGGCCTCGCCGTCCGTGGCGAGGGGCAGCAGCAGCGCCACATTGAGCGGATCGCCGGCCCGGAGTGCCCGGAAGTCGATCTGCACGACCGGATGCCCGGCCTTCGCCGTGCTGTCCGCCTGTCGGAGACTGTCGGCGGCCTCCGGAACCTGTCCGGTCTCGGGTGCGGGGATCTTGACCATGGCCCCGGCCTTGAGATCGGCGGGTTTCAGCCCGCCGTTAAGCGCGCTGAACTCCGCCTCGGTGATCCCAAAGCGGCGCGAGAGCGAATAGAACGTCTCGCCCGGATGGACGATGTGGTAGGCCGTGCCTTCCTCGGCCACGCTGTTCAGCGATTGCCGGTACTCCTCCCACTGCTTCTTCGTGCCGGCCTCATCCTCCGACCCGATCTTTTTCTTGCGGATCAGGATGCGTTCACCGAGGCGCATGTGCAGCGGGTCGAGATTCGGGTTGTCCTCCAGAAGGGTTTTTACCGGGATCTCATACTGCCGCGAGATGGCGTAGAGCGTCTCGCCCTTCGACACGAAGTGGAAGTCGAAGGTCTTGCGCAGCTTCTTGTCCGACTTGGATTCGGGAATGTCGGCCACGAAGGGAATCTTGATGTTCTCGGCGGTTTTCAGGCCGCGGGCGACCGCAGGATTGTTTTCGAGAATCACCTTTTCGCTCACCTCGTAGGTTTTCGAAAGGCCGTAGATCGTCTCGCCCGCCTGCACCGTGTGGATGTAGTATTTGGCACCGTTGATATAGACGATCGTCGTGGACTTCCCCGCCGCAACGGCGCAGAAAGCCCACATGATCGTCAGAGCTGCGGCACAGAGTCGTTTCATTGTCATTTCATTTTTTCGCGCATCCGGATTTCCGTGATGACCTTTTTGGTGTAGAGCGGGAAATCGCCGTTCATCATCCAGGCATAGTAGCTGGGCTCGATGCGGAACACCTCGGTTACCGGACGGCCCTTGTACTTGCCGAATCCGAAGACCTCCTCGCCCTTCTCGTTGTAGAGGATGCGCCCGGCGTAGTCGGCCGATTCGGCGCGGCACGAGTATTCGGCCAGCTTGTCGATGTCGTTCTCCAGGTCGTCGTAACGGTCGAGCTGGGCCTTCAGCACCTCGTAGGTGGCTCTCGTGTCGGCCTCGGCCGAGTGGGCGTCCTCGAGGTTCTTGTCGCAGTAGAACTTGTAGGCCGCGACCAGCGTGCGCTGCTCCTTCTTGTGGAAGATGTTCTGCACGTCGATGAACTTGCGGCGTTTGAAGTCCACATCCACACCGGCGCGCAGGAACTCCTCGACCAGCACCGGCAGGTCGAAGCGGTTCGAGTTGAAGCCACCGAAGTCGCAGCCGCGGATGAACTGCTCGAGCGACCGCGCGACCTGCGCGAATGTCGGGCACTCCTTCACGTCGTCGTCCGTGATGCCGTGTATGGCCGACGCCTCCTCGGGGATGTGCATCCCGGGATTGAGGCGCCGGGTTTTGGTGATCTCCTCGCCGTCGGGCATGACCTTGATCATCGAGATCTCCACGATACGGTCCCGGGCGGTGTCCACTCCGGTGGTTTCGAGGTCGAAGAAGATGATCGGTCGTTTGAGGTTCAGTTTCATCTGCCCCCTCCCTTATGCGTTGATCATCATGGGCATCAGCAGCATGAGCGTAGCGCTGGTCTGCTTGTCGTCGTAGACGGGCTTGAAGACGCCGGCACGGGTCGAGTCGGCCAGTTCCACCACCACCGTCGGTGTGTCCATGTTCGAGAGGATCTCGACGAGGAACGTCGACTTGAAGCCGATCGAAATGGGCTGCCCGTCGTAGCTGCACGATATGGTTTCGTTGGCCGATACCGAGAAGTCGATGTCCTGCGCCATGAGGACGATCCGGTTGTCGGCGATGTCCATGCGGATCAGGTTCGTCGTGGGGTTCGAGCAGACGGCGACGCGCTTGATGCCGTTGACCAGCTCGATGCGGTCCACCAGCACCTTGTTGGGGTTGTTGGCCGGGATCACGGCGTTGTAGTTCGGGTAACTGCCCTCGATGAGCCGGCAGACGAGCGTGTGGTTCTTGAGTTTGAACAGGGCGTTCTTCGAATCGAAGGCCATTTCGATCGCGTCGTCCTCCTTCAGCAGCACCGACTTGAGCAGGTTGGCGGGCTTCTTCGGGAGGATGAACGATGCCGTCTCCACGTTTTCGGCCTCGGCCTCATACTTCACGAGTTTGTGTGCATCGGTGCCCACGAACGTCAGCGCGTCGGGTGCCAGGTTGATATAGATGCCGTTCATCACGGGGCGCAGTTCGTCGTCCGCCGTGGCGAAAATCGTCTTGTTGATACCGTTCACGAGCGTGTCGACGTCGAGACGGAGTTCCTTTTTCTCGGCGTTCAGCTGCGGCACGGCGGGATAGCTGACGGCGCTGGCTCCGGGAATCGAGAGCGATCCGCTCTTCCAGTTGATCTTGATCTCCCAGTTCTTGTCGTTGACCTCGATGGTCAGCGGCAGTTCGGGGAACTCCTTCAGCGAGTCGAGCATCAGTTTGGCCGGCGCGGCGATCGTACCTTCGCTCTCGACGCTGTCCACCTCGATCTGTCCGACGAGCGTCGTCTCGAGGTCCGACGTGGTGACTTGCAGTGTATTGCCGTTGAGTTCGAAGAGGAAGTAGTCCAGGATGGGCAGCGTGTTCTTATTGCTGATGACCTTGCCGGTGGTTGCCAGAAGCGAAAGCAGGGCCGAGCTTGATACGGAAAATTTCATACCTTGTTTCTGTTTTGTCTGTTTATGTTTTCTTACTCTAAAATAGCCAGTTTGTCGAGGGCCGTCTCGATCATCTTCCGCACGAAGGGCTTGTAGTCGGTGTTCACGTCCTGTGCGATGCGCTGGGCGATGATCGTGCAGATCGTGGCGGCGCGGTGGCCCATCAGGGCTGCGAGCCCGGCCAGAGCCGATCCCTCCATCTCGAAGTTGGTGATGCGGCGTCCTTCGTAGTCGAACGACTCGATCTTCTCGTTCAGCCGGGCGTCGTGCGGTTCGAGCCGCACCCAGCGGCCCTGCGGGGCGTAGAATCCCGGTGCGGCGATGGTGATGCCCTCGCGGGTGACGTCGCGGAAATGGTCGAACAGGGTCTTGTCGGCGTCGATGAAATAGGGGCGCGGCATCTTCTCATACCAGCCCGTGTGTTTCACGAATGCCTCTTCGAGCCCCAGGTCGCAGACCGCGTCGCGGCCCTTGTAGTAGCTCAACAGGCCGTCGAAGCCGCACGAGGTGCGCGAGAAGACGAATTCGCCCACCTTGATGTCGGGCTGAATGGCGCCCGAAGTGCCGAGGCGCACCAGCGTGAGCTGCCTCTTTTGGGTCTTCTCTTGGCGTGTGGCGAAATCGACGTTGGCCAGCGCGTCCAGCTCCGTGACGCAGATGTCGATGTTGCCGATGCCGATGCCGGTCGAGAGGACGGTCATGCGTTTTCCTTTATAGCAGCCCGTCACGGTCTTGAATTCGCGGTTCGAAACCTCGCACTCTGTCGAGTCGAAAAATCCAGCTACGAGGGCCACGCGGCCCGGGTCGCCGACCAGGATCACCGTGTCGGCCAGCTGCTCGGGGTGCAGGTGCAGGTGAAAAATCGAACCGTCGTCGTTGATAATCAATTCGGAAGCGGGAATGGTTCTCATAATTGTCGTTTTTAAATTTCCATAATTGGCATAAAAGTAATATATTTACCTCGAATATCAAAACTTCGAAGTGAATTTTTCATAAATATAAGTATACGTAAAACCGAATAAGACATGACACTCATCAAATCCATTTCGGGCATCCGCGGCACGATCGGCGGACGTGCGGGCGAGAACTTGACGCCTCCCGACGTCGTAAAATTCACCGCGGCCTATGTGCGCCTGATCGCCCGCCGCTCTCCGGGCAAAAAACTTACCATCGTCGTAGGACGCGACGCCCGTATTTCGGGCGAAATGGTCTCGAACCTCGTGGAAGGGACCCTGCTGGCCTGCGGCGCGGATGTCATCAACGTCGGGCTGTGCACCACCCCCGGGACCGAGATGGCCGTGATCGGCAAGAAGGCCGACGGCGGCATCATCATCACCGCCTCGCACAACCCCCGCCAGTGGAATGCCCTGAAGTTGCTCAACTCCGACGGCGAATTTCTGAACGACGCCGAGGGCAAGCAGGTCCTGGCCATGTCCGAGGAGGCGGACTACGACTATCCCGAGATCGACGCCATCGGCCGCGTGCTGTCGCGCGAGGATTTCAACGACGAGCATATCCGCCGCGTGCTGGAGCTGCCGCTTGTGGATCGCGAAGCGGTGCGCGGGCGTCGTTTCAAGGTCGTCGTCGACGCCGTGAATTCGGTGGGCGGCATCGTGATGCCGAAACTGCTGCGCGAGTTGGGCTGCGAGGTCGTGGAGCTGAACTGCGAACCCACGGGCGAATTTGCCCACAACCCCGAGCCGCTGCCGCAGAACCTCACCCGGATTTCGGAGGTCATCGTTCGCGAGAAGGCCGACCTGGGTATCGTCGTCGACCCGGATGTCGACCGCCTGGCGTTCGTCTCGGAGGACGGCTCGATGTTCGTCGAGGAGTACACGCTGGTGGCCGTCGCGGACTATATCCTGACCGAAAAACCCGGCAATACGGTTTCGAACCTCTCCTCGTCACGTGCCCTGCGCGATGTCACGGAGCGCCACGGGGGCAAGTATTACGCCTCGGCGGTCGGTGAGGTCAACGTCGTGGCGAAGATGAAGGAGGTCGGCGCAGTGATCGGCGGCGAAGGCAACGGCGGAGTGATCTACCCCGAGTTGCATTACGGCCGCGACGCGCTGGTGGGCACGGCGCTCTTCCTGACGTGGCTGGCAAAGAAGGGCATGACGATGACCCAGCTGCGCGCCACCTACCCTTCCTACTACGCCTCGAAGAACAAAATCGAGCTGACGCCCGCCATCGACGTGGATAAAGTACTGCGTGAGGTAAAGGCGGCTTATGCCGATGAGAACGTGAATGATATCGACGGTGTCAAGATCGACTTTGCGGAAAACTGGGTGCACCTGCGCAAGTCGAACACCGAGCCGATCATCCGCGTCTACACCGAGGCGAAGTCGATGGACGAGGCCGATGCGCTGGCGCAGCGCTTCATTGCTGAAATCAAGAAAATCGCTAACATTTAAAACGATGAAAACCAACTTTTTGATCCTGGCCGCAGCCCTTGCAATGGTCTCCTGCGGCGGAAACGCACAAAAGAAGACGGCGACAGCCGAAACGCAGCAGACAACGGCCGCGGCTTCGGACAAGCAAGTCGCGGAGAATTTGCCCGACTACCTGGGAACCTACAAAGGCACGCTGCCCGCAGCCGACTGCCCGGGAATCGAGACGACGCTGACGCTCGCTTCCGACGGGTCCTATACCCTGCATCTGAAATACATCGACCGCGACTCGGACAGCGACGGGAAGGGCACCTTCTCTGTTGCGGAGGGTCTGGTGGAACTGGCGCCCTCGGACGGCGGACAGCCTCAATATTACAAGATCGAGGAGAACAGTCTGCGCCGTCTCGACGCCGAAAAACAACCTGTGACGGGCGAGCTGGCAGCGAATTACGTACTGCAAAAAATCTCCGAATAACATGGATAAAGCAAAGGTTTATATAAAGGAGAATAAGGATCGCTTTATCAGCGAGTTGTTTGACCTTCTCCGGATCCCGTCGATCAGTGCCCAGTCCGAACACGGGCCCGATATGCAGCGTTGCGCCGAATTTCTCGCGGCGGCACTCGCGAAAGCTGGGGCCGACCGTGCCGACGTGCTGCCCACGGAGGGCAATCCGGTGGTTTATGCCGAGAAGATCGTCGATCCCAAGGCCAAAACCGTGCTGGTCTACGGCCACTACGACGTGATGCCCGTGGATCCGCGCGACGAGTGGCGCACGGAGCCCTTCGAGCCGGTCATCCGCGACGGCCGCGTCTGGGGCCGCGGTGCCGACGACGACAAGGGCCAGCTGTGGATGCACGCCAAGGCGTTCGAAGCGATGTGCGCCACCGATTCGCTGCCCTGCAACGTGAAATTCATGCTCGAAGGCGAGGAGGAGATCGGTTCGCCGAGCCTCTACGGTTTCTGCGAGCAGAACAGGGAGATGCTCAAGGCCGATATTATATTGGTGTCGGACACGTCGATGATCTCGATGCAGACACCGTCGATCACCTGCGGACTGCGCGGACTGGCCTATATGGAGGTCGAGGTGACGGGACCGGACAAGGACCTGCATTCGGGGCTGTTCGGCGGCGCGGTGGCCAACCCGGCCAACGTGCTGGCGCGGCTGGTGACGGGACTCGTCGACGAGAACGGCCGCGTGACGATCCCCGGGTTCTACGACGATGTGCGAGAGTTGACCCCCGCCGAGCGCGAGGCGTTCAACAAGGCGCCGTTCAACCTCGAGGATTACAAGAAGTCGTTGAAAATCGGCGATGTGGAAGGTGAAGCGGGCTATACGACGCTAGAACGTACGGGCGTCCGCCCGTCGCTTGACGTCAACGGCATCTGGGGCGGCTACACGGGCGAGGGAACCAAGACGGTCATTCCGTCGAAGGCTTCGGCCAAGATTTCGATGCGCCTGGTGCCGAATCAGGACTACCGCAAGATCTCGGAGCTTTTCGAAAAGCATTTCCGCGCCATGGCACCCGAGAGCGTGACGGTCGTGGTGAAATCGCTCCACGGCGGCATGCCATACGTCGCACCGACCGACATGCCGGCCTACAAGGCAGCCGAAAAGGCCGTCGAGGCGACTTTCGGCAAGAAGCCGCTACCCTTTTATTCGGGCGGATCGATTCCGATCATCAGCGGATTCGAGTCGATTCTGGGCATCAAGTCGCTGCTGATCGGCTTCGGACTGGCCGAGGATGCCATCCACTCGCCCAACGAGAGTTACGGACTCGAGCAGTTCGACAAGGGGGTGGAGACCATTCCGCTGTTCTACAAATATTTCGCAGAGTCAGAATAGCGCCAACGGCGAGTGTCTGGAATTCGCCGTGCGGCTCCTGCCGCTACATTGTCTACGGTCTGCCGCAGCGGCTGCCGATCCGCAACAGGACCAAGTCGCTGGCGGAGGCGGCTGTTGCCCGTCGTCCCGCCAAATTCGGGGATGGTGGTGGCCGCCGACCCGCAACAGGACCAAGTCGCCGGCAGAGGTGGCGAAGCCTCCTCCCGCCAAGCTGGTGACGGTGAAGTGACCATACGCCGCATGGCAAACGAAAATCCGCAGCCCCTGAGGGAGGCTGCGGATTTTGCATCTGCGGCGGGCGCCTAAATCCGATATTCTAATCCTGAGGCCCGTAGTTGGCGTCGATATAGTCGGAAATTCCGAAGTCTTTCGCTGCTGCGGGTGCATCAAGCGGCGTGATGCGCGTGCCGATCGCCAGCCGCTACCGCTTGAAGACCCGTTTTTCGAGGACCGAGTCGATCAGGCCGCAGTTCTCGCCCATCGGCCGCCACGCCATCGAATGGTTGGTCTCGGTGACGGAGCGGAACCGTGCGGCATCTTGCGGCGCGCGAGGTCGTCGGCAATGCTTTTCGAGCCGAACATCCAAACCCCGTCGACGCCGATCGTACCGTAGGTTAGGTTGCGGTCGGCATCGCCGTGGTAAAGCGGCATCGGCGCGGGATTGCAAGCCCGGCGAAGAATGCCCTGTGTGTCGCAAACGGCTTCTGCATAGTCGATTACTCCGGCGTAGTTAAAGTTTTGCATAAACTTCTCGACCGCCAGCGGAGGCCCGTTGCAAAGCCGCTACTCGCCCATCGGTACCGTGACGGCCCCAGCACTCGACCCGCACGTCACGATTCGCGACGGGGCGTCATCCGCCATGTGTCGGTAGGCATGGGCCCTTGAATCGTAGAGGTTTTCCGTCGCCATCGAGAGCGTTGTCTCCTGCGCCTGGGTGGAATGCACCTCGTCGAGCTGGCCGGCTTCTTGTCTCACTGCATCTCCTCGTGGGCGTAGCGAATCGCGCGGTTCAGAATGTCGATGAACGGCTGCGTGCGGCGGAACTCCTCGACGGTGTGGTCCAGCAGGTCGGGGGCGAGCAGGAACTCCTCGGAGACGGGTTGCTCGAGGAAGAATTCCTTCAGCTTCAGCAGCCCGACATGGGGGCTGTCGGCCGGGAATCCCGTCGGTACCCGCTTGAGGCTGTTGTTGCGGCAGAGCCGGAACCCTTGGGCCTCCCGGATCGCCGCCTCGATCTGTGCGCCGTTGTCGAGCACCTCCTCGCGGATCGACCGCAACTCCGTCGGCCCGAGGCACACGGCGCCGGCCGAAAGCAGGTTGCGGCACTCCCCCGAGCCGCTGCCGGGCTCGATGTGGAAGTAGTATCCCGCGAAGCCCGATTTCTTGCCTTTCGGTGCGATGTAGGCCCCGATATGGGTCTTGTAGGGCGATTTGTCGGGCGAAAATCGGGTGTCGCGGGCGATCCGGTAGGTGCAGTCCTGCGCCCGCAGGCCGCGCACCGTGGGGTCGAACGACGCGATGCCTTCGATCAGCCGTTCGGTGAAAGCGGCGAACTCTCCCTTCACGCGGGTCCATTCGGCGCGGTGGGCGTCGAACCATTCCCGGGTGTTGTCCTCTCGCAGCCGGCGCAAGAAGTCGATGACGTCTTTCATCTTACCATGCGAAGAGCGGATAGTCGGCCATCAGCGCGTTCACGTCCTTGCGCACGGCGGCGATGTTCGCCTCGTTCTCCGGGTCGTGCAGCACGCGGTCGATCAGCCCGACGATGTAGTCCATCTTGTCCTCCTTCAGTCCGCGCGTGGTGATGGCCGGGGTGCCGAAACGCAGGCCCGAGGTCTGGAACGGCGAACGGCTGTCGAACGGAACCATGTTCTTGTTGGTGGTGATGTCGGCGGCCACGAGGCACTTTTCGGCCAGCTTGCCCGTGAGTTCGGGGAACTTCGTGCGCAGGTCGACGAGCATCAGGTGGTTGTCCGTACCGCCCGAGACGATCTTGTAGCCACGCTTGACGAAGGCGGCGGCCATGGCTGCGGCGTTCTTCTGCACCTGCGTCTGGTACTCCTTGTAGGCGGGTTCGAGCGCTTCGCCGAAGGCTACGGCCTTGGCGGCGATGACGTGCTCCAGCGGACCGCCCTGGATGCCCGGGAAGACGGCCGAATTGAGGATCTGCGACATCATCTTCACGGCGCCCTTCGGTGTGGTCTGACCCCAGGGGTTCTCGAAGTCCTTGCCCATCAGGATGATGCCTCCGCGCGGACCGCGCAGGGTCTTGTGGGTCGTCGAGGTAACGATATGAGCGTACTTCACGGGGTTGTCCAGCAGTCCTGCGGCGATCAGACCGGCCGTGTGCGCCATGTCCACCATCAGCAGCGCGCCGACCTTGTCGGCAATCGCGCGCATGCGTTTGTAATCCCACTCGCGCGAGTAGGCCGATGCGCCGCCGACGATCAGCTTGGGTTTGCACTCCAGGGCCTTGCGCTCCATGGCGTCGTAGTCGATCACGCCCGTAGCCTCGTCGAGCTGATAGCCCACGGCCTTGAAATATTTACCCGACATGTTGACCGGCGAACCGTGTGAGAGGTGTCCTCCGTGTGCCAGGTCGAGTCCCATGAACGTGTCGCCCGGCTGCATGCAGGCGAAGAAAACGGCCATGTTGGCCTGTGCGCCCGAGTGGGGCTGGACGTTGGCGTATTCGGCGCCGTAGAGACGGCAGATGCGCTCGATGGCCAGTGCCTCGACCTTGTCCACGACCTCGCAGCCGCCGTAGTAGCGCGCTCCGGGGTAGCCTTCGGCGTATTTGTTGGTCAGGACCGAACCCATGGCTTCCATCACCTGGTCGCTGACGAAGTTCTCCGAAGCGATCAGTTCGATGCCGTGCATCTGGCGGCCGCGCTCGGCGGCAATCAAATCGAAAATCTGGGAATCTCTTTTCATATCGTTGTATGGATTTTGGAATGTTGTTTACAGACGGTAAAGATAGCGAAAAATGCCGAAATTCGTTCCGCAGGCAGGCGATTAAGATATTTTTCCTATATTTGCCCTATAAAATTGGCAGATATTGCCACAAAAAAGATAAGAGAATTATGAAATTACTGGATGGAAAAGTGGCCGTTGTGACCGGCGCCGCACGCGGCATCGGCAAGGCCATAGCACTCGAATTCGCCAAAGAGGGCGCCAACGTGGCATTCACCGACCTTGCAATCGACGAGAACGGCAAGGCTACCGAAGCCGAAATCGCCGCACTGGGCGTGAAAGCCAAGGGATATGCCTCGAATGCAGCCAACTTCGAGGAGACGCATGCGGTCATCGACCAGATCATGAAGGATTTCGGGCGTATCGACATCCTCGTGAACAACGCCGGAATCACCAAGGACGGACTGATGATGCGCATGTCCGAGGCTCAGTGGGATGCCGTGCTGACGGTGAACCTCAAATCGGCGTTCAACTTCATCCACGCCGTCGTGCCGGTCATGGCACGTCAGAAAAGCGGCTCGATCATCAACATGTCGTCGGTGGTGGGTGTCAGCGGCAACGCCGGACAGTGCAACTACTCGGCTTCGAAGGCCGGCATGATCGGATTGGCCAAATCCATCGCCAAGGAGATGGGCCCGCGCGGCATCCGTGCCAACGCCATCGCTCCGGGATTCATCATGACCGAGATGACCGACAAGCTGCCCGACGAGGTGAAGGAGGGCTGGTACAAGCAGATTCCGCTGCGCCGCGGCGGCACGCCGGAGGATGTCGCCAAGGTGGCGCTCTTCCTCGCCTCGGATCTTTCGTCGTATGTCAGCGGACAGGTCATCCACTGCTGCGGTGCGATGAACTGTTAGCCGGCAACCGGAACGTTGCGGAAAACGATGCCGTCGACGCATCGGCTGAAGATGAAAGCGCCTGCCGGAGCCATTCGGTCGGGCGCTTTTGTTTTCGGACGGGCGGAAAATTCCGCCGCCCTGAATGCCCCGGATTCCCGGGCCGTCCCTCCTCTTTTGGCGTTGTGGCGCCGCACCCGGAAGGTCGCCGGCCGTGAGACCGGCAGGATTCTGCGGAGCGGATTTGCTTCCGTCCCTCATTTTCGTATCTTTGCAACATGAAACGATTCGCAATTTTGCTCGCGGCGCTGGCCGCACTCCAGACATACGCCCAGGAAGCGACGCTTCCCAGTCCCGACGCCAAGTCGCTGGGCATGGGCGGCGTGATGATGACCACCCTCTCCGGTTCGCACGCCATCTACAACAACTCCGCGACGGCCGTCTTCTCCTACACGCCCTCGCAGATCTCATCCTCCTATTACGGACAGCGGAACTTCGACTATTACGCCGTGTCGGGATTCTGCCGGTTCGACAACATCAACCTCGTGCAGGCCGGCTGGCGGCAGTTCCTCCGCGGACACGGCAACAACGACATGGCCGTCGATCTGGGCTATGCGCGCCGCATCGGCGACGGGTGGGCCATCGGCATCGTGGGCCGCTACATGCACCTCAAGCGTCCCGACATCTCGGCCGACGCCCTCTCGGTGGATCTGAGCGCCGCATGGCAGCGGCCGCTGGAGAACATCGGCAGCTACTCGACGTTGCGCGCAGGCGCCAAGCTGGGTAACCTGGGCGGGTATCTCCGCGATACGGAATACATCCTGCCGATGGATTTCACCGTGGGAGCGGCCCTCGACACGTTCCTCACCGATGCGCACGAAATCACCGTCGGGGCCGACATGGGCTACTATTTCTCCCCCTCTGCAGTCCGCGGTTTCCAGATGTCGCTGGGTGTCGAGTACAACCTGATGCAGCTCATGCAGCTGCGCACCGGCTACCACTACGGCGAGCGGCGCAACTACTACCCGAGCTACTGGACCGTCGGCGCGGGACTGCGCATCCTCCACCTGCGGCTCGATTTCGCCTACCTCTTCGCCAAGAAGCACTCGCTGCTGCGCAACACGTACAGCATCAGTTTCGGGTTGGACTTCTGACGCGAAGCCGGCCGGCCGCTTGCGTTTTTTCGCAATCGGGCGCAGAACTTGCCGGATGTCAGACTTGTCGGGTGTCGGACTTGCCGTGGCCCGGCCGCGGAATGCGGAGCCGGGCCCCGGACAGATTCTCTGGGTCTCCCTTGTCAAGGGGAGACCTTTTTATTTTCCGCTTTCGGAGAGGTATTCCAGAATGCCCCCGCAGCCGTCTTCCAGCATGTCGAGCACCAGTTCGAAGCCCTCGTGCCCCTCGTAGTAGGGATCGGGCACATAGGTGCGGTCGGGATGGCGGCGGCAGAATTCCGTCATGCGGAAAATCTTCCGCGCGGCCTCGGGCGACGGTGCCAGCCGGTTGAGCGACTCGTAGTTCATGTCGTCCATCGCCACGATCATGTCGAAGCGGTCGAAATCCTCCTCCCGGACCTGCCGCGAGCGGTGTGTGAGCGCATAGCCGCGGCGCGAGGCCGCACTGCGCATGCGCGGGTCGGGAAGTTCGCCACGGTGTCCCCCGTAGGTTCCCGCCGAATCGATCCCGAATGCTTCGGACAGGTTCCGGTTTTCCACGATGCGGCGCATGATGCCCTCGGCAGCCGGAGAGCGGCAGATGTTGCCGAGGCAGACAAATAATATGTTTGTTTTCATAAGGTCCGAATTTGGGATCTCGTTCGGATCGGCACCCGGTGCAGGCCGGAAAAGGGCGGTTTGTCGTCCGTCTGTCCGGTTGCGCGTCCCGATGCCGTTTGGAAGAGACCGTCAAAGGTAGCAAAAAGTCGGCTGGATGCAAAATCGGGGTCTGCCGGTCGGCAGCATCTTCCGGGCGGAGAAAAAAGGTGTCGCGGCACGGGGATGGCGCGATTTCCGGAACGCGAATTGCAGGGTGTCGGTGTATGGGAAAACGGATTTCAGACTGGATCGGACGCTACGCGCGCATGGATTGGGCGGTGCTCTACATGCGGCTGTTCGCGGGGGCTTCGCTGTTGTTTCACAACATCGGCAAAATACAGGACTACAACGAGATAATAAATTCATATCCATCGTTGCTTGATCTCAATCCGCCGACCGTGTTCGTCGTCGCAACGCTCGCCGAGGTGCTGCTGGCCGTGCTGCTCATCATGGGGATTCGGGTGCGCATGGCGGCCCTTGTCCTGACGCTGGGGGTTCTTGCGATGTTCGTCCGGGACGGATTCAGCGTCGGAGAGCCGGCATACGTGTGGCTCGGAATCTATGTCTTCCTGATCGTTTCGGGCGGCGGAGTGTATGCCTTCGATCCGGCTTCGGCCCCGTCCGGGCGAAAAAAATGACCTATCGAACAATAATATACACCCTCGCAATCTCCATCTTCGAAGAAATATTGTAACTTTGCCTCGATTTGTTTTCATTGGAAACCTACAAAACCAGAAACGTAATGAAGATAAAAGTGATTGCAATCCTGGCTGCCTTCGCGCTGACCGCATCGGTCGCTCAGGCGCAGGAGCTGCCCCGCAAAGTGCAGAACGTCGAGGTCCTCGACCTAGACGGCAAGCCGGCCAAACTCCCCTGCTACGGAGAAAAGAACCTGATGATATTCTATGTGGATCCCGACCGGCACAAGCAGAACGAGGATTTCACCATCGAACTGGAACAGAACCACCGCGCCGAGAGCGACAATATCCACGGCTTCGGCGTGATGAACCTCAAGGACGCCCCGATGGTTCCCAACGGCATGGCCCGCAATATGGCCAAGAAACGCACGGCCAAGAACGGCGCCACGGTTCTCGCCGACCAGAACCGCATCTTAAGCACGGCATGGGGACTGGGCGACTGCAACAACCAGTTTGTGCTGATGATCGTATCGAAGGAGGGGGAACTGGTCTTCCTGCGCAAGGGTGTTCTCTCCGACGCCGACAAGGAGGCCTTCTACGAAACCATCGAAAAGTACAAATAGACTCCGGATGCTGCGACGCCCAGCCGTTCTGCTCCTCATAAGTGCAGGCATGCACCTCGCGGCGCATGCCCAGGAGGCTGCCATACGCACCTCCGACGGTGATTCGCTCAGCTACTCCTATACGCCGCTGCCGCCGCCGGCTCCCGGAAAGAAACCCTTTCTGAAGCGCTTTGTCGACTATTTCGGGGAGTCGACCTCCGACAAGACCTTCGAGAAGAAGATCGATTTCACCTTCGCCGGAGGGCCCAGCTACTCGAAGAACACCGATCTCGGCATCGCGCTGCTGGCTGCCGGACTCTACCGTCTCGACCGCACGGACTCGATCACGGCGCCCTCGGACGTCTCGATCTTCGGCAACGTCTCGATCTCGGGTTTCTATGCGCTGGGGGTGACGGGGAACACCATTTTCTCGCGCAACAAACGTCGTGTGAACTACACGGCGATGTTCGCTTCGGCGCCCCGCAGTTTCTGGGGCATCGGCTACAACGAGGGACGCTGCAATCCCGAGAGTACCTACACCGAAAAGAGCTATCTGGTCGAGGGCCGCTACCTGCACGAGTTCCTGCCCCACGCCTACATCGGAGTGCTGGTGAGTTTCGAACACACGCAAGGTCTGAAATTTTCCAGCCCGGAGTATTTGCACGGAGAAAAACAACACTACACGGCCACGGGCATCGGTGCCATTCTGGAATACGACTCGCGGGACTTCATCCCGGGGCCCTACCGGGGAGTCTACGTGAGTTTCCAGGAGACGCTCTTCCCCAAGGGGCTGGGCAACTGCGGCCGGACGCTGTGGCGTTCCACGTTCCGGGCCGACGCCTACCGGCAGGTCTGGAAGGGCGGCGTTCTGGCTGCGGATCTGTATGCGGTCTTCAACTCCGACGGCACTCCGTGGCCGATGCTCGCCCGCATGGGCGGCAGCCAGCAGATGCGCGGATACTATCAGGGCCGCTACACGGACAACGACATGATCACCGTGCAGGTCGAGCTGCGCCAGCGCATCTGGAGGCGGATCGGCTGTGCGGTATGGGGCGGCGCGGGCAATGTTTTCCCCTCGCTGTCGCAATTCGACTGGTCGCAAACGCTGCCCAACTACGGCGCAGGCTTCCGGTGGGAATTGAAAAAACGGGTGAACGTACGCCTCGACTACGGTTTCGGCAAGAACACGAGCGGTTTCCTGCTGAGCATCAACGAGGCCTTTTAAGACGATTTTTTTTATGAGAGCCGATCCAAATAAAGCAAATAAGACAACTCCCCGGAGGACGGTCAAAACCCGCAGCCGCTTCACGACGCTGCTGACCGTCTACTTCTTTGTGGCATTGATCATCCCCAACTGTGTGCTGGCCAATACGGAGCCCTACTCGGTCTGGGCCGATGAGGCGCTGATCCTCATGCCGCTGGGTTTCTACATGATGTGGAGCGTGGCGCTGCGGCGCTCGGGGGTGATGATCTGGCTGGCCTTCCCGTTCATCTTCTTCTGCGCCTTTCAGATCGTGCTGCTGTATCTGTTCGGCAACTCGATCATCGCCACGGACATGTTCACCAACCTGCTGACGACCAATCCGGGCGAGGCGGGCGAACTGCTGGGCAACATCTATCCGTCGGTGATCCTGGTTTGCGCCATCTACCTGCCGCTGCTGTGGCTCGCGGCCCGCGAGATCGGCCACAAACGCTACATCACGCGCACGGCGCGCATGAATATCGGACTGACCGGAGCGGTGCTCTTCGCCGTGGGGCTGCTGGCCCTGTGGCCCGCCTACCGCGTCAGCGAGGAGCGCCACGTGCTGCGCGACGAGATTTTCCCGGTCAACATTATCTATAACCTCGGGTTGAGCGGCTCGGAGTTCCGCAAGTCGTACAACTTCCACAAAACCTCCGAGGGCTTCACCTACGAGGCCGAACGCACGGCCGAAGCTCCGGGACGCGAGGTCTACGTGTATGTCATCGGAGAAGCATCGCGCGCGATGAACTGGCAGCTCTACGGCTACGAGCGGGAGACCAATCCCCTGCTCTCCAGGGTCGACGACCTGTTGGTTTTCCGCAACCTGCTGACCCAGAGCAACACCACCCACAAGAGCGTGCCGATGATCCTCTCGTCCGTCGCCACCGACGAACACGAGGAGCTCTACCGCCGCAAGGGGCTCCCGGCACTCTTCAACGAGGCGGGATTCGACACGTGGTTCATCTCCAACCAGTCGCCGCAGGGCGCGATGATCGACCACCTGGCCCACGACGCCCGACATGTGATCTACATCCGCTCGCCGCGCCACGACACGCAGCTGCTCGACGAGATGCGCAAGGCTCTCGAACAGAGCACGTCGCAGAAACTCCTCTTCGTACTCCACTGCTACGGCTCGCACTTCAGCTACCACCAGCGCTATCCGCGTTCGTTCGCCCATTTCCAGCCCGACAAGGACGTGGCCATCGCCCTGCAACACCGTCAGATGCTCGTCAACGCCTACGACAATTCGATCCGTTACACGGATTATTTCCTCGCGGAGACCATTGATTACCTGCGCTCGCTGAAAGGCACCTCGTCGGCCCTGCTCTACTGTGCGGACCACGGCGAGGACCTGATCGACGACGACCGCGAACGTTTCCTGCACGCCTCGCCCACGACGACGGCCTATCAGCTCTATGTGGCTTCGCTGGCCTGGTTCTCGGAGGATTACCGGAACCGTTTCCCCGAAAAGGTCGCCGCCGCCGAGGCCAACGAGATGGCCCCCACGACGACTCACGCGCTGTTTCACACGATGGCCGACATGGCTTCGATCCGCGGACGCTTCCTCACGACGAAGGTCTCGCTCGTAAGTTCCGATTTCGACCGCACGGCGCCGCGCTACTATCTGAACGACCACAACGAAGCCGTTCCCTTCCGCAAGACGGGCCTGCAGCCGGAGGATCTGGAGGTCTTCCGGAGGTATGGAATCGAACCTTAGGTCCGCTTTCGGGCGGCTGGTTTAGCGCATCGCCCGCTTCTGCTTTCGGAGGTGTAGATTGCCCCTCCTCCCTCCCGAACGAAGTGCGGCCCGGATAACCGGGGAGCCGAATGGAATGATGACGTGCGGGGCGGACAAACCGGGGGATGAAATGATGGAGTCCGGAGGGGCGGATAACACCGGAGGGATCCGGGTCAATGGATGTGCCGAATGAAATTAGCCGGATAAACCCGGAGGGGCTCGAAGGTACCGGATAACACCGCGATGACCCGGATGGATTGCATGTCGGACGGGACGAGTTGCCCGTTCGTGCCGCGGGCGGGTAAAGGTGAAGATGCGCCGGCAAATTGGAAAACGATAAAGGCTGTCCTTTGGGACAGCCTTTATCGTTGCGCGGAGCTCGATTATTTGGAAGCTTCGACGGAAACCTTGCGGAACTCCTTCATCAGTTTCGAAATTTCGAGAGCCGATTTGCGGGCACGCGTACCGGCAGCCTTGTTGTTCTTCTCTACCTGGGCTGCTGCGTTGGCTGCAAATACCTCAAACTCTGCGTTGATCTTTTCTACTAATTCTTTCATAGCTTTATTTTATTAAATGGGTTTGTTATCAACGCAAAGATATAAAAATATTCTAAACAACATCGTTCGGAGCTGGAAAAACCGTTTATTTTGCCGGAAAAACCCCGTTTCAAGGGGCTGACGGTACGTTTTTTGTCGTTCCCGAGGGGTAAAACATACCCTTATGAACCGAATTTTCCCCTCCGCATGCCTCTTCGCCGCGCTCCTGGCCGGCTGCGCGCGGCATGCGCCGAAACAGGTGCCACCTCCCCTGCGGGTCGAGGTGGCCGAAGCCGCCGTCGACAGCATACCCTACCGCATGCGTTTCATCGGTTATCTGGCGAGCCGCTTCGAGGCCGTGATCCAGCCGCGCGTGAACGGCTACCTCTCGTCGAAACAATACGGCGACGGCATGCCCGTGCGGCGAGGGCAGCTGCTGTTCACCATCGACCCCGACCAGCTGTCGACCTCGATGCTGGCGGCCGAAGCCGAACTCGAATCGGCCCGGGCACAGGAACTCGAGGCCCGCAACAACCACGACCGCGCCGTGCCGCTGGCGCGCATCGAGGCCATCAGCCAGTCGCAGCTGGACCAGTACACGGCCCAATGGAAGGCCGCCGAGGCCTCGGTGCGCTCGGCCGAACAGGCGCTGCGCAGTGCCCGGATGAATGTGGGATACACCGAGCTGCGCTCGCCGATCGACGGCATTGTCGCCTGCACGAAGGCGCACGTGGGCGACTATGTGGGTCCCGGCACGCAGTTCAACGTGCTGACGAGTGTGTCGAACATCGATACGCTGACGGTCGACGTGGCCATTCCCATGGTGCAGTACCTGCGCCATGCCGGTCCCCGCACTTCGATCTACGACAACGAAGGACTGTTGTCGGACATCTGCCTCGTGCTGGCCGACGGCTCGACCTACCCGCTCGGAGGAGTCTACGACTACACGCGACGGGATGTCTCGTCGACCACAGGGACGCTCGTGGTGGTGGTGATGTTTCCCAATCCCGACAAGAGCCTGAAACCCGGTCAGTTTGCCCGCGTCGAGGCCAGCGTGGGCCCCGTGCTGCCGCGCGTCGTCGTGCCCCAGCAGGCCGTGAGCCGGACGCAGAACGTCAGTTCGGTCTGGGTCGTGGGGCCCGACAGCACGGTGCGCTACCGCCGTGTCGTCCCGGGCGACACCTACGGTGCGATGTGGTGCATCGACGAGGGGCTCGAACGGGGCGAACGGGTCGTGGTCGCCGGGCGGCAGAAACTGCGCGACGGAGCGAAGGTGATTCCCGAACGCGCGGAGAGTGGTTTCGAAACGAGGTAGTGCCATGGAAAAATTCTTTGTTTCGCGTCCGATTTTCGCCATTTCGCTGGCCATCGTCATCGTGCTCGTCGGCCTGATCTCGATCATGGGGCTTCCCATCGAGCAGTACCCCGACATCACGCCTCCGGTCGTGGAGGTGTCGGCCTCCTACGATGGAGCCGATGCCGAGACGGTCGACAACGCCGTGGCAACCCCCGTGGCCCAAGCCGTGATGGGTGTCAGCGACATGCTCTACATGCAGTCCACCTCGGCCAACGACGGGTCGATGGTCCTGCAGGTCTCCTTCGACATCGGCTCCGACCCCGACCTCGACGCCATCTTCACCCAGAACAACGTCGCCACGGCTACGGCCGAACTCCCCGCGACGGTCACCCGGCAGGGCGTCACCACGCGCAAGACCATGACGGGCTTCCTAATGGTCTACTCGCTGCACAGCGACGGCCGCTACGACGGGGAGTTTCTCGCGAATTACGCCTACATCAACCTCCGGAACGAGCTGCTGAAGATCGACGGCGTGGGCAAGGTCAGCATCATGGGCGCGGGCCAATACGCCATGCGGGTGTGGCTGCGGCCCGACGTGCTGAAATACTACGGCATCGCCGTCGACGAGGTGACCTCGGCCATCGAGACGCAGGGCGGCATCTATCCCGCGGGGCAGTTCGGCGCCGAGCCGGCCCCCGACGGTGTGGCCTACACCTACACGGTGACCATGCCGCCGCAGATCGCCACGGCCGCGGAGTTTGCCGACATCGTCGTGCGCACCACCTCCTCGGGCGAGCAGATCCGTCTGGGCGACATTGCCGAGGTGTCGCTCGGCAGCCGCACCTATGGCGTGAGCTCCTCCTACGAGGGCGCCCCGACGGCCATGATCGTCGTTTACCAGCAGCCGGGCAGCAACGCCGTGGCCGTGGGCGCCAAGGTCAGGGACGCGATGTCGAGCCTCTCGAATCGGTTTCCGGACGGCATCGGGGCCGCCCTGATCGTCGACGGCACCACGAGCATCAAATCCGGCGTGAAGGACATCTTCCGCACGCTCGTCATCGCCCTCGTCCTCGTCGTGTGCATCATCTACCTCTTCCTCCAGGACTGGCGCGCGACGCTCATTCCTCTGGTGGCGATCCCCGTGTCGCTCGTCGGCGCCTTCGCGCTCTTCCCGCTGCTGGGATTCTCCATCAACATCATCTCGCTGCTGGGACTGGTGCTGGCCATCGGGCTGGTGGTCGACGACGCCATCGTCGTCGTCGAGGCCGCGCAGCTCAATATCGAACGGGGACTCAAACCCCGCGAGGCGGCGCTGGAGGCCATGCGCAACGTGGCTTCGCCGATCATCGCCACGACCGTCGTGCTGCTGGCCGTATTCGTCCCCGTGTCGTTCACCGACGGCATCACGGGGCGGCTGTTCCAGCGCTTCTCCGTGACGATCGCCGTCTCGGTACTCCTCTCGGCCTTCAACGCCCTGACGCTCTCGCCGGCACTCTGCGCCCTGCTGCTGCGCCGCCGGGAATCGCCGCAGAGGGGATTCTTCGCCGCCTTCAACCGCTGGTTCGCACGGCAGATGGAGCGCTACACGGCCTTCACGCCCTTGCTGATGCGCCATGTCGCGCGCACAGGTCTGTTCGTGGCCGTGCTCCTCGGGGTGATCTTCGTCATGTGGCGCAAGCTGCCCGCGGGCTTCCTCCCCGAGGAGGATCAGGGCTATGTGATGGTGATGGTCTCGACCCCCGAAGCCTCGTCGCTGCAGGTGACCCGGCGGGCGATGGCCGATGCCGACGCCGTGATCCGCACACTTCCCGAAGTCGCCTCGACCTCGTTTGCCGCGGGATTCAACATGATGGCCGGCATCGCCTCGACGTCGAGCGGCATCATCTTCGTCAAGCTCGTCGACTACTCAGACCGCAAGCTCTCGGCCATGCAGATCGCCCGGCGGCTCACCGGGGAGCTTTACGTCGCGGTCCCGGGGGCCGAATGCTATGCCTTCATTCCGCCTTCGATCCCCGGGCTGGGCGTCACCTCGGGCGTCTCGGTCGAGGTGCAGGACCTCGAGGGGCGCGGCACGGCCTACCTGATGGAAAACGCCGCGCGGCTGATGGATTCGCTGCGCGGGAATCCCGCTGTCGGCGCGGTTTCCACGCCGTTTGCCGCCGGAGTTCCCCAGCGGCGGCTGCATGTCGACAAGCAGCAGGCACTGGCCGCCGGTGTGGACCTCGGGACGCTCTACGGCGAGCTGGCGACCCTGCTGGGCGGCAGCTACATCAACAATTTCACCCGCTTCGGCAAGCTCTACCAGACCTACATCCAGGCGGCGCCCGACTACCGCCTCGACCGGCGGTCGCTGGAGAGCTACTACGTCACTTCGGCCTCGGGCGAGAGCGTCCCCGTGGCGTCGCTCGTCGACGTGGTGGACACCGTGGGTGTGGAGTACGTCTCGCAGTTCAACCTCTACCGTTCCGTCTCGCTCACCGTGACCCCTGCGGAAGGGGCCTCGACGACGACCGTCATGGATGCGATCACCGCCACGGCCGCCGGAGTGCTGCCCGACGACATCGGCACGGCGTGGAGCGGGACCTCCTACCAGCAGGCCAAAGCCGCGAAGGGAGGAGCGATGGTCTATGTGCTGGCCCTTGTGTTCGTCTTCCTCGCGCTGGCGGCCCTCTACGAATCGTGGGGTCTGCCGCTGGCGATCCTGATGAGCGTTCCGGTGGCCGTGCTGGGCGCCGTGCTGTTCGTCGGCGGCGCGCATCTGATAAGCAGCCTGTATGTCAACGATATCTACATGCAGATCTCGCTCGTCATGCTGGTCGGACTGGCGGCCAAGAATGCTATTCTGGTCGTCGAATACGCCGACCGGCTGTTCCGCCGGCAGGGCGTGTCGCTGATGGAGGCCGCCGTCGGAGCCGCAAAACTGCGTGTGAGACCGATCATCATGACCGCCTTCGCCTTCATTCTGGGCGTCATGCCCCTTGTCTTCGCCAGCGGCGTCTACGCCACGGCCCGCAACATCATGGGTGTGGCCCTTGTGGGCGGCATGCTCTTCGCCACGCTGCTGGGTATCTTCGTCTACCCTGCGCTCTACTATTTCGTCGGGAAGATCGGCCGCTTCGAACAGCGCCGCGAACGTCAAAAAACGGAGGAAAAACCATGAAAACAAAACTCGCGATAACCGCCGCCGTGCTGATGCTGGCCGCCTGCACCCCGAAATTCTATCCGCCACAGGTCCCGACCCCGGAGCGTTATGTCTACGGTGCGGGCTTCTCGTCCGACACGACGGGCGTGGGCGAACGCTGGTGGGAACTCTTCGGCGATGCGACGCTCGACGCACTGATCGAGCGGGCGCTGGCGAACAACCGCAATGTGGCCGTGGCGGTGGCACGCGTCGAGCAGGCTCGGGCCAGCCTCGGGACCGTGAGGGCGCAGTACCTGCCGCAGATCAGAGGGGAGGTCACGGCCGGGGGCGACGATGCGCCCGGGACGAAGGCCGTGCAGTCGTATGCCGTCGAACCTACCCTCTCGTGGGAGTTGTCGCTGTTCGGGGCGCTGCGCAATGCCAAACGGGCCGCCCGGGCCGAAATCGGGGCTTCGGAATGGGCCTTGGCCGGGGTCCGGCTTTCGCTGGCCGCCGAGGTAGCCACGGCCTACTTCACACTGCTGGAGTATGAACGCGACCTGTCGATCGCCCGGCAGACCCTCCGGCTGCGGCGCGAGTCGGCCGCGCTGATCGATTCGATGTTCCGCTACGGCATGTCCGACGGCGTGGCGCTGGAGCAGGCCCGGAGTCTGGTCTACTCGGCCGAGGCGGACGTCCCGCGCTACTGCCGCGCCGTGGAGCAGACGTGGCTTTCGATGGGGATTCTACTGGGCGAGACGCCCTCCCGGGCGCAGCTTTCCGGTGCGGGACTGCGGCTGCTGACCGACTACCGTCCCGCGGACATTCCCGTGGGGCTGCCCTCGGAGCTGCTCAAGCGCCGCCCCGACATTCGCGAGGCGCATGACAACATGCTGCGGGCGGCGGCGCAGGCCGGGCAGGCACGGAGTGCGCGCTTCCCTTCCATCGTGCTGACTGCCAATGGAGGAGTGGCTTCCAGTTCAATCAAAGGTTTAACCGGAGCAGATCCCTGGACATGGCATGTTCTGGGGTCCGTCGCCGAGCCGATTTTCGGATTCGGGAAACTGCGCAGGGCCGAGCGCGCCGCGATGGCGGCCTACACCCGTTCGGCCCGGACCTACGAGCAGACCGTGCTGACGGCGTTTGCCGATGTGGAAAAGGCGCTGGTGGCCATTGCCGCCTACCGCCGGCAGACCGAGCGCACGGGCGAACTGGTGCTCGCCAACGAGCGCATCGCCACGATGGCCCGCGCGCTCTACCGCAGCGGATTTTCCGACTACCTCGACGTGATCGACGCCGAACGCAGTCTCTACCAGTCGCAGATGGCACACGTCAACCTCGTCGTGCAGCAGTATATCAACTACGTCACGCTCTGCAAGGCGCTGGGCGGAGGGTGGTAGCATGGCGGTTCCGCAGGCCGGGCCGTCATCGCCCGTTGGGGGCGGCCGACGCACGCGGCGCGGGGGTGTCGGGGATGCTGGCGCCGGGGAAGGTGTCGGGATGTCGGGCGAAGGTCCGTCCCCAAGGCGGATAATCCCCCATGGGGCGCCGGAGGAAAGGGGCGGAAAAGAGGCGGCGGAGGAGGGCTTACCGATAAATGGGGATTGCACAAATCGCCGGAAAATCGTATCTTTGCGCACAAAAAAGCAATAGAAAAAAATGCGCTTATCCGAACTGAAAACCGGCGAATCGGCGACGATTGTCAAAGTCGTGGGACACGGAGGCTTTCGCCGCCGCATCATGGAGATGGGCTTTGTCCGCGGACAGCGGGTCGAAGTGATCCTGAACGCCCCCTTGAAGGACCCGATCGAGTATAAAATCATGGGATACGACATCTCGCTGCGGCGCAGCGAGGCCGATATGGTCGTCGTGCTCACCGACAGCGAAGCCGGGGAGTATCTGGCGCAGCCGGAACACCGCCACCCCCACTCCGGGGCGTGTGCACATCCCGCGGCGGAAGTGCGGACGGAGGAGTCCGCCGAGGGGCGTTGTGCGAGCATCGACGAGGTTGTGGCGCGCCACTCCCGCACCATCACCGTCGCGCTGGTCGGGAATCCCAACAGCGGCAAGACCTCGCTTTTCAACGTCATATCGGGCGGCCACGAGCATGTGGGCAATTACAGCGGTGTGACCGTTGGGGCCAAGATCGGCCACCGGATCTACCGCGGCTACCGTTTCGAGGTCACCGACCTGCCCGGAACCTATGCCCTCTCGGCCTACACGCCCGAGGAGCGTTACGTGCGTCACCACCTCGCCACGAAGACCCCCGATGTGGTGATCAACTCCGTAGTGGCCTCGAATTTGGAGCGCAACCTCTATCTGACAACCGAGCTGATCGACATCAACCCGCGCATGGTTGTGGCACTCAACATGTTCGATGAACTGCAGGAGAGCGGCGCGAAGCTCGACTACAACAGTCTGGGCCGCATGATGGGGGTGCCGATGGTCCCCGTGGAGGCGCGCAACAACCGCGGCATCGATGCTTTGCTGGACACGGTGATCGACGTATACGAGAACCGCGACGAGCGCGTGCGGCACATCCATATCAACATGGGTCCCGTGATCGACGAGGGGCTGCGCAAACTCAACGGCGACATGAGCGCCTTCCGCGACGAGCTCCCGAAAAACTTCCCGCCACGCTACTATGCGCTCAAGATGCTCGAGGGCGACCGTCAGGCCGAGGAGAGCCTCCGCGCCTGCGAACGTTACGGGGTCTGGGCCGAAATCCGCGACCGCGAGGCCCGGCGCATTGCCGAGGCGCTGGGCGAAGACGTCGAGACGGCGTTTGCAAATCAGAAATACGGATTCATCCGGGGAGCGCTGAAGGAGACCTTCACCCCCGGGCGGAGCGAGGAGGTCACGACGACGGCCGTGATCGACACCTTCGTGACGCACAAGCTGTGGGGATTCCCGATTTTCTTCGCGCTGATGTGGTTCATGTTCTGGTGCACGTTCAGCCTCGGAGCCTATCCGCAGGAGTGGATCGACGCGCTGGTGGGATGGATCGGCGATGCGGTGGATGCGCTGCTGCCGGCGGGACCGCTCCGCGACCTGCTGGTCGACGGCATCATCGGCGGCGTGGGAGCCGTGATCGTCTTCCTGCCCAACATCATGATCCTCTACCTCTTCATCTCGTTCATGGAGGATTCGGGCTACCTGGCCCGTGCGGCGTTCATCATGGACCGCGTGATGCACCGCATCGGGGTGCACGGGAAATCGTTCATCCCGCTGATCATGGGCTTCGGCTGCAACGTGCCCGCGATCATGGCCTGCCGGACCATCGAGAGCCGAAGCAGTCGCCTGATAACCATACTCATTACGCCGTTTATGTCATGCAGCGCGCGAATACCGATCTACCTCCTGTTGGCTGGCACGTTCTTCGCCGCCAACGCCGGGATGGTGATGCTGGGGCTCTATGTGCTGGGAATTGTGCTGGCCGTCGTTACGGCGCGGCTGATGCGGCGATTCCTCTTCCCGGTGGACGAGACGCCGTTTGTGATGGAGCTGCCGCCCTACCGTCTCCCGACGTGGAAAACCACGTTCAACCACATGTGGGACAAGTGTGCGCAGTACCTCAAGAAGATGGGCGGCATGATCCTGATCGCCTCGGTCATCGTGTGGTTTTTGAGCTACTATCCCCGTACGGAAGCCACTGCCGGAACCGAAGCGCACTACGAAAATTCCTACCTCGGGCGCCTCGGCAAGGGCTGCGAGCCGATATTCAGCCCCCTGGGTTTCAATTGGAAAGGCAGCGTGGCCCTGCTGTCGGGTTTCCCGGCCAAGGAGATCGTGGTCTCGACGCTGGGCGTGCTCTACTCCGAGGGGGCTGAGGCCGCCCCCGTAACGAAGCAGGCTGTGATCGGCGGTGCGGACGGCGCGACGGAGATCGTCGTGAAAACGGACGATATGATGCCCGAAGAGGCATCCCGTGCCGCGGAAGACGAGGAGGACTCGCTCTCGCAGCGCCTGCTCGCAAGCGGCGACTTCACGACGGCCTCGGCGCTGGCCTTCCTCGTCTTCATCCTGCTCTACGTGCCCTGCATCGCCACGGTGGCCGCCATCGGTGCCGAAGCCGGGTGGAAATGGGCCGTGGCGTCGGTGGTCTACAATACGGTGCTGGCCTGGGTGGTGGCCTGGGTGGTATATCGCATCGTGCTGCTATTCTGAGCAATGGGATGGCAGGATTACATCGTTGCGGCCATCGGGCTGGCAGTTGCGGCCGTCGTCGCGAGGCGGCTGTGGTGTCTCGTGCGCGGGCGGCGGGGAGGTTGCGCGTCGTGTGCATCGGCGCAATGTCCGCTCAGGAAGCGCTCCGGAAGGAGTTGACCGGCCCGAGAGGCGCTGCGCCCGGGTCGGGCTTCAAATAAATTTGGCATTGCCCCCGCCATGCACTATATTTGTCGCCGCAAACGGCGGCAGGGGCCTGGAGTCGGACTTTTCCGACGCTCCCGGACGGGAAGCTCTCTCCGCCAGGTTCGAACGACAATGACAGGACTTTTCCAAATTCTGCTTTTCTGGCTCACGGGCAATGCCTTGAGCCTTCTCACCGGAGGTTACGTGTCGGGCAACATCATCGGCATGATTCTGCTTTTTGCGGCGCTGTGCCTGCGCTGGGTGCGGGCCGAGACGGTGCGCCCCGCGGCGCGGTTCCTGCTGGGGGCCATGGCGCTCTTTTTCGTACCCTACGGCGTGGGGCTGATGGACTCCTACCGGGTGATTCTCGAAAACCTCTGGGCCATCCTCGTCTCGGGAATCGTCTCGACGATCCTGGTGCTGATCATCGCCGGCCAAACCTTCCAGAGCCTGAACCGCCGCGCCCGCCTGCGGCACATCAAACAACTCCGCCACGATGCTTGACGCCTCATTTCTCTCCTCGGATCTCTTTCTGCTGACCCTCACCGTGGGGCTTTACTGCCTCGGAGGGATGATCTACCGCCGCATGCGGCTGCCGCTGCTGCATCCCGTGCTGCTGACGTTCGTGGCCGTGATCGTCTTCCTGCGCTGCGCCGGAATCGACTACGAGCGCTACCGCGATGCCACGGGAATACTCAATTTCGCCCTCGGCATGTCGGTCGTGGCGCTCGGCTATCTGCTCTACGAACAGGTGGAACGCCTGCGCGGAAGTCTGCTTCCCGTGGGCATGGCCACACTCGCGGGGTGTGTCGCCGGGGTGTTGAGCGTCGTCTATATCGCCATGGCATTCGGCGCCGAGCGGCAGATTCTCAACTCCATAGCTCCCAAGTCGGTGACCGTGCCCATCGCCGTGTCGGTCGCCGGACCGCTGGGCGGCAATGTCTCGGTGACGTCGGTCGTGGTCTTCTGCGTGGGGATTTTCGGCAGCATCTTCGGCGAATGGGTCCTGCGCCGCTGCGGAGTCCGCGATCCCGAGGCCCGGGGATTTGCCCTCGGAGCCGCAGCCCACGGCATCGGCACGGCCCGCGCCATCGAAATGGGAGCCGTCGAAGGGGCTTTGAGCGGGCTTGCCATGGCCCTGATGGGGTTGGCGACGGCGCTGCTCATGCCGCTGATGGAGAAATACCTGTATTAGAGGGCGTTTGCAGAGCCTGTCCGGCGGAACGGCGATCTGCCCGGGGCGCCTTGCGGGGCAGGACGGGGAGCGGATCCGCAATTTTTCAAAAATCCGAATTTAAATTTTTTTAATTTTACTATTATTTCCCTATCTTTGCCCGGAAAAGCATAATCCCAAACATATTCAAGCTATGGCAAAAGCAGTCAACATCGCCCGTTCGCATCGGCTGGACGGCATCGGAGAGTACTATTTTTCGCGTCGTCTGCGCGAGATCGCCGAGATCGAAGCGGCCACCGGGCGCCAGATCGTAAAATTGGCCATGGGTAGTCCCGACCTCCCGCCCCATCAGTCCGTAATCGACCGCCTGGCGAAAGAGGCACAGCGTCCCGACGTACACAAATACATGTCTTATCAGGGTGAACCCATTCTGCGCAAGGCTTTTGCCGACTGGTATAAGAAATGGTACCGCACCGAGCTGGACTTCAAGTCGGAGGTGCTGCCGCTGATTGGTTCGAAGGAGGGTATCATGCACATCTGCATGACGTTCCTCGACAAGGGCGACAAGGTCCTCGTCCCGAACCCCGGCTACCCCACCTACTCGGCAGCCGTGCGTCTGGCGGGCGGCGAAATGCTCCCCTATGCGCTGAACAAGCAGACCAACTTCTACCCCGACTTCGAGGCCATCGAAAAGGCCGGACTGGAGGGTGTGAAGATGATGCTCGTCAACTACCCCAACATGCCGACGGGACAAACCCCCTCGATGGAACTCTTCCAGAAGATCGTAGACTTCGGAGCCAAGCACAACATCCTGATCGTGCACGACAATCCGTACAGCTTCATCCGCAACGCCGAACACCCGATCTCGATCCTGGAGGCCGAGGGTGCGAAGGACGTGGCTCTGGAGATGAACTCGCTGTCGAAGGCCCATTCGATGGCCGGCTGGCGCGTGGGTGTCGTCGTGGGAAAGAAGGAGTGGATCACCTCGATCCTCACCTTTAAGTCGAACATGGACTCGGGTATGTTCTACCCCATTCAGGCGGCGGCCGACACGGCGCTGGCGCTGGGCGAGGAGTGGTTCAAAGAGCTGAACGACATCTACTACGGCCGCGAAAAGCAGGCTTACGAACTGCTCGACGCTCTGGGATGCCGCTACCGTAAGGGACAGGCGGGTCTGTTCGTCTGGGCCGAACTGCCCGAGGACTACGAGGGCGACAGTTTCGCATTCTCGGACGAGGTGATGGAGAAGACCGACGTGTTCCTGACCCCCGGCGGGATCTTCGGCTCGGAAGGCAACGGCTACATCCGCATCACACTCTGCTGCCCCGAGGAGCTGCTGAAGAAGGCCACCGAGAAGGTCAAGGCCGCTTTCGGCAAGTAGGAGCGAATTGACCGATTAACGAAAAACAGCCGTCCCTTCGGGGGCGGCTGTTTTTCGTGTGCCTTGCTTTGCGGGCCCTTGTATGCCGGGACCTTTGCTTGGGGTTCCTTGCTTTGGGGGCCCTTGCCTGCCGGGCGGGGCGTCACTCGGAGACAATGCGGATCGAGAGGATCTTGTCGCCCGGGCGGATGTCGTCGATCACGTCCAGTCCCTCGATCACCTGTCCGAAGCAGGTGTGGCGGCCGTCGAGGTGCTGTGTATTCTCGCGGTTGTGGCAGATGAAGAACTGCGAGCCGCCCGTGTCACGCCCAGCATGGGCCATCGACAGCACGCCGCGGTCGTGACGCTGGCGCGGAGCCGACGTTTCGCACTTGATCGTATAGCCCGGGCCTCCCGTGCCGTCGCCCTTGGGGCAGCCGCCCTGGATCACGAAGTCGGGAATCACGCGGTGGAAGGTCAGCCCGTCGTAGAAGTTGTGTTCGGCCAACTCGATGAAGTTGGATACGGTTCCGGGGGTCTCGTCGGCGTACAGCTCGGCTTTCATCGTCCCCTTTTCGGTCGAAATAATTGCGTATTTTTTCATGGTTCGGTTTTTATGGGCCGGTTCCGGCGGAACGCCCCGCGGAATGTGCGGGTCGCTTACGCCCGGGAGCCGGCGTTGTCCTTATTCGGTGACTTTCACTTTTGCGGCGGCGGTACAAACCCGTTTGCGCAAGGCTTCGAGGCTGCTGCCGTGGGGTTCGTAGCCCACGACGACGCCCATGCGGCGGTTCATGCGTGCCGAGGGTTTGCCGAAGAGGCGGATGTCGGTGCGGGGATCTTCGGCGAGGGCCTCTTCCACCCCCTCGTAACGCGGTGCGGAGCTCTCCACGCCCGAGAGGATCACCGCGCTGGCGCCCATGCGCTCGAAGGTGACGGCCGGGATGGGGATTCCCAGCACGGCCCGCAGGTGCAGTTCGAACTCATTGAGGTTCTGCGTTCCGGCCAGCGTCACCATGCCCGTGTCGTGCGGCCGGGGCGAGAGCTCGGAGAAATAGACCCCGTTGTCGTGGCTCAAAAAGAACTCCACGCCCCACAGTCCGGCTCCGGTGAGGGCCTCGGTGACGGATGCGGCCATGCGCTGGGCCTCGGCGAGGTGCTCGGGAGCGATCTCGGGCGACTGGAAACTCTCGCGGTAGTCGCCGCCCTTCTGCACATGGCCGATCGGCGGGCAGAAAAGGGTCGGTCCCTCCTTCTGGGTGACGGTCAGCAGCGTGATCTCGCTGTCGAAGCGGATGAACTCCTCGATGATCAGTTCGCGGATGTCGCCGCGCGACCCTTCGCAGCCGTAATGCCAGGCGTGCTCCAGTTCGTCGGGGCCCTTAACCAGCGACTGGCCCTTGCCCGAAGAGGACATCAGGGGCTTGACCACGCACGGGAAGCCGATTTTTGCGGCGGCCTCGCGCAGCTCGTCGAGCGATGCGGCGTAGAAATAGCGCGCGGTCTTCAGCCCCAGCTCCTTCGCCGCGAGGTCGCGGATGGCTTTGCGGTTCATCGTGAAATTCACGGCCCGGGCACTCGGCACGACCTGGATGCCCGCCCGCTCGAAATCGTAGAGCCGCTCGGTGCGGATGGCCTCGATCTCGGGGACGATGATGTCGGGGCGGTATTTCTCGACCGCTGCGGCCAGCGCCTCGCCGTCGAGCATGTCGAAGACCTCCGCGGCATCGGCCACCTGCATCGCGGGAGCTCCCGCATACTTGTCGCACGCCACGACGGTCTGCCCCAGCCGCTGCGCCGCAATCGTAAACTCCTTGCCCAGCTCGCCGGAACCCAGAAGAAGAATGGTTTTCATGATAGATATGATATGTATGTGGTTTGTTGTCCGTTTGTCTGTCGCCGCTCCCCTGCCGCTCCCTCGCCGGGTGAAAATCCGCCCCGGGCGGGTGACCGTCGGTCGGGATGGCGCCGGAAATCCGGAATGCCCTTCCCGTTTTTTCGCCATGCAAAGATAGTTTTTTCCACCGAATTTCGTATCTTGGCTTAACAAAACTGCGCAAGCCCAATGAAATCCTTCAAAATCCTGTTGTGCTTCGGTGTACTGTGGGCATCGTCTGTATTCCCGGCCCAGCCTCCCTGCGACACGCTCCGCGTCGCCTTCCTTACCGACATCCACGTGACACCCGGCAACGTGCAGGATTCGCTGTTCCGCGTCGCAGTGGACGAAGTCAACGCTTCGCCGTGCGACATCGCGATCTTCGGCGGCGACCTCACCAATCTGGGCAGCGACGCCGAGCTGGAGCATGTCCACGCTCTGATTTCGCGGCTCGAAAAACCGTGGCACGTCGTGCCGGGCAACCACGAGACCACATGGTCGGAAAGTGCCTGCACGACCTTCGCCCGGATCTTCGGCCACGACGGGCGCACCGCTTTCCGTGCCGGGGGCTACCTCTTTCTGGGTTATGCTTCGGGGCCTTTCATGAAGATGGCCATGGGCGCCGTGCGCACCGAGGACCTCGCGTGGCTGGCTTCGGAGGCCGCCAGGGCCCGGCCCGGGGAGCGCATCGTGAGCCTCTGCCACTATCCGCTCAACAACGACCTCACGAACCGTGCGGAGGTGACGGCGACGCTCCGGCGGCTGGGCATCCCGCTCACGCTGTTCGGCCACTACCACCGCGAGCCCTCGCTGTTCAACTTCGACTCCATAGCCGGCATTCAGGGGCGCGCCCTGCGGGGCAAGAGCGATTCCGATGCGGGCTACACGCTGCTCGACTTCTGGGGCGACTCGGTCCGCGTGCGCGAAAAGCCGCTGGGTGCGGAGCCGCGCACGTGCTTCACGATCCGCATGCAGGACGACCCGCAGACGCTGGCCATTGCCTCCGATCCGATGCCCCCGGTTCCAGACTGCAAGGCCCACGCGCAGCTTGTGCTGCAGGACAGCGCCACGATCTACACCGGGGTGGCGTTTCACCGGGATCTGCTCTATTACGGCACGACGCAGGGCGTGCTGCGCGCCTACGACACGCGCCGCAACCGCGAAGTGTGGCGGAGGCGTTTCGGCGGGGCGCTCTACACCACGCCCCTCGTGGCCGAAGGGGTGGTCATCGCGGGCACGACGACCGACGGATTGCGCGCCTACGACGCCCGCACGGGTCGCGAACGGTGGCACATCGACACCCCGACGCCGATCGTCGGGCAGGGACTCGTCGATGGCCGCGGCGCGGCGCTCTACATCGGGCTGGGCAACGGCACGATGGCCAAAATCGCAGTGCACGACGGGCAGATTCTGTGGCGCTATGACTACGGCCGCGGGCAGTCGCAAGGGCAGCCCGCGCTGGCGGACGGGAAACTGGTTTTCGGAGCCTGGGACCGGCATCTCTACTGCCTCGACGCCGCAACGGGAAAACTCTGCTGGAAGTGGACCAACGGCTCGAAAAGCCTCTTTCTGTCCCCGGGAAACATCGCTCCCCGGATCGCCGGAGGCCGCGTGTTTTTCACCGCGCCCGATCGGGCCGTCACCTGTCTCGACCTCGCCTCGGGAAGCGTCGTATGGCGCTGCACCGACTACAGGGCCCGCGAAGCATCGGGCATGAGCGCCGATGGCAAGCGCTTCTACGTCAAGACTATGGATGGGGAACTGCTGGCTGTCGACACGGCTCCGGATACCTTCCGCCGGCTGTGGATCGTCCCGGCGGGCTTCGGCTACGACTACACGCCCTGCCCGGTGATCGTGAGCCACGGCATGGCGTGCCTTGCCGACCGCTCGGGCAACCTCGCCGCCGTGCGCGAAGACGGCACGCCGCTCTGGTGCTTCAAGTGCTGCAACTCGGCGGCGAACTTCATCACCGAGGCCCCCGACGGTTCGCTGTGGGTGACTTTCGCCGAAGGGAAGATTTTCCGTATTCTCTAAAAAAAGCGTCCCGGAAAACCGGAACGCTCTTTTTGAGTGGAGGTGGCGGGAGTCGAACCCGCGTCCAAACAGGGAACCCGAAAGCTTTCTACACGCTTAGCCGCCATTTGATCCTTCTCCCCGTGTCTGGCAGGCAGCTACCGAACGCGAGGCCCAGTTCCTTGATTTTCGCGCACCGACCGGAACCCTCCGGCACGCTATCTCTAAATGGATGATACCCCGTATGAAGAGCCGTTATAGAGCGGAACGTCCCTTCGGGATACTCGTCGCCAAAGCTCCTTGGCTTCGGCGATTAAGCTAATTTTCCTTGAAAATTAGGCAGCGAGTGCAAGGCTGTTGTTGCCATTTGTAGTTTGAGCATCGGGATTAACGAGCCGCCACACAGCGCTCGGCGTGCTTACAATCAAACTCTGCCTGCTGTCAAAACCAGGCACCCCCGGTCTTTCCGTGCAAAGTCAATCGGAAACGCTGCAAAGATAGTACAAAACGCGGCCATTCGCAAATTTATTTGCCGGAGGCCGGGCGGAACACGGGCCGAGCCGGTGTTTCGGAGGGGGCGGAGGGGCGGAATGTGCGTCGAATAGGTGCTCAGGAGGCCGGGCGGAGCGCTTTTTTGCCCCGCGGGTGAAGCGGGTACGGATATTTTTCGTATCTTTGTTTATTCGGAAAACAGAGCGAGACGCTATGAATGAAAAATATGTCGTAAATCTCCGGGATGTGGCTATCTACCATGCCGACAATCCCTTCGGCAGATGCTCGGAGAAGAAACTCCTGCAACAGGGCGAGATGGTTCTCTCGGAGGTCAACCTTTCGGTGGCGCCGGGTGAATTCGTATACCTGATCGGGCGGGTCGGAAGCGGAAAAAGCAGTTTACTCAAAACTTTATATGCCGAGATGCAACTCCTTACAGGCAAGGGATATGTCGCGGGGTTTGACCTGCGCCGCCTGCGCCGCAAGGACATCCCCTACCTGCGCCGCCGCATCGGCATCGTCTTCCAGGACTACCAGCTGCTCACCGACCGCAACGCCTTCATGAATCTCTACTACGTGATGAAGGCTACGGGCTGGAAACGCGAGCAGGAGATTCGCGAACGCATCGACCGTGTGCTGGGGCTGGTGGAACTCGGGGCGAAGAGCTACAAGATGCCTTTCGAACTTTCGGGCGGCGAGCAGCAGCGACTGGTGATCGCGCGCGCACTACTGAACGACCCGCAGGTGCTGCTGGCCGACGAGCCGACGGGCAACCTCGACCCGGTGACGGCCGACGGCATCATGCAGCTGTTCCAGAAGATCGCCTCGCAGGGCTGCGCCGTGGTGATGTCGACCCACAACACGGCTCTGATCGAGAACTACCCCGCCCGCGCCGTGCTCTTCTCCAAGGGCCGGATCCGCGAGGTCGACCTCAAGGCCGAGCTGGCATAGGCCCGGCATCGGGGAGCAGAGCGGACGAACAGTCCGAAGAATCGTCCGGAAAGCCGTTTCCGGGCGCTTGTTTTATCCGGAAATTTTCGTATATTTGTACGCTATTTTAAGACTACGATGAGTACCGAATTAGAAAACGTTAAAAAACAAGAAGAAGAATATTCCGCGTCGAACATTCAGGTTCTCGAGGGCCTCGAAGCGGTGCGCAAGCGCCCCGCCATGTATATCGGCGACATCGGCGAAAAGGGCCTCCACCACCTGGTGTACGAGGTCGTGGACAACTCGATCGACGAGGCGCTGGCCGGATACTGTACCGACATCGACGTGACGATCAACGAGGACAACTCCATCACCGTCAAGGATAACGGACGTGGAATCCCGACCGACTACCACGAGAAGGAGGGCAAATCGGCTCTCGAAGTGGTGCTGACGGTGCTCCACGCCGGCGGTAAGTTTGACAAGGGCAGTTACAAGGTCTCGGGAGGTCTGCACGGCGTCGGCGTCTCGTGTGTCAATGCGCTTTCGACGCTGCTGATCGCCGAGATCCACAGCCGCGACGGCAAGATCTACCGCCAGAGCTACAGCAAGGGAACCCCGACCTCGCAGGTCGAGGTGGTCGGCGAATGTACGGACCGCGGTACGATCATCACCTTCAAGCCCGACGGGTCGATCTTTACGCATACCACCGAATACAAATACGACATCCTGGCCAACCGTCTGCGCGAACTGGCGTTCCTGAACAAGGGCATCCGCCTGAACCTCTACGACAAGCGTCCCGACGAGGAGGGCAAGACCCGCGAGGACCATTTCTACTCGGAGGAGGGACTCAAGGAGTTTGTCAAATACCTCGACGCCACGCGCGGCACGCCTATCGTCGAGCAGATCATCTACCTCGACACCGAGAAAAACGGCGTCCCGGTGGAGGTGGCCATGCAGTATAACGATTCGTTCTCGGAGAACGTGCACTCCTATGTAAATAACATCAACACCATCGAGGGCGGTACGCACCTGACAGGCTTCCGCCGTGCGCTGACCCGCACGCTCAAGAAGTACGCTGAGGATTCGGGCATGCTCGCCAAGCTGAAGTTCGACATCAACGGCGACGACTTCCGCGAGGGACTCACCGCTGTCGTGTCGGTGAAGGTGCAGGAGCCGCAGTTTGAGGGACAGACCAAGACCAAGTTGGGCAACGACGAAGTTGCCGCCGCTGTCGATCAGGCCCTGGCCTCGGCGCTGGGCGACTACCTGGAGGAGAACCCCAAGGATGCCAAGGCCATCGTGCAGAAGGTGATCCTCGCGGCTACGGCGCGCCATGCGGCACGTCATGCCCGCGAACTGGTGCAGCGCAAAACCGTTCTGTCGGGAGCCGGGCTGCCGGGAAAACTCGCCGACTGTTCGAGCCGCGACCGCTCGATCGCCGAAATCTTCTTCGTCGAGGGTGACTCGGCAGGCGGTACGGCCAAATCGGGCCGTGACCGGAATTTCCAGGCCATCATGCCGTTGCGCGGTAAGATCCTGAACATCGAGAAGGCTCAGGAGCACCGCATGTGGGAGAACGAGGAGATCAAGAACATGTTCACGGCCCTCGGCGTCACGATCGGAACCGAAGAGGACTCCAAGGCGCTGAACCTCGAGAAGTTGCGCTACGACAAGATCATCATCATGACCGATGCCGACGTCGACGGAAGCCATATCGCCACGCTGATGTTGACGTTCTTCTTCCGCAAGATGAAGGAGCTGATCGAAAACGGACATGTCTATATCGCCACCCCGCCCCTCTACCTCGTGAAGAAGGGCAAGCAGGAGCGTTACTGCTGGACCGAGAAGGAGCGCGACGAGATCACCTCGGAATTCGGCAAGGGTACGCATGTACAGCGCTACAAAGGTCTCGGTGAGATGAACGCCCACCAGTTGTGGGAGACGACGATGAACCCCGACACGCGCATCCTGCGTCAGGTGAACATCGAGAACGCTGCCGAAGCCGACCGCATCTTCTCGATGCTGATGGGCGACGAAGTGCCGCCCCGCCGCGAGTTCATCGAGCGGAATGCACACTACGCCAATATCGACGCATAAGACGATAACCGAGCAAAGGGTCGCCCGAAAGGGTGATCCTTTGCTTTATATAAACACATGCTAATAACTGACAATATGGACGTTACTGTAATCGGAGTCGCCGGAGGAACCGGCTCGGGAAAATCGACGCTCGTCAAGCGTTTGCAGGAAGCATTCGTCGGCGACGACGTGGTGACGCTCTGCCACGACTACTACTACAAGGCACATCCCGAACTCACCTACGAGGAGCGCACGAAACTCAACTACGACCATCCGCAGGCCTTCGACACGGAGATGCTTGTGGAGCATATCAAGGCTCTGAAGAACAACGTGCCCGTCGAGCACCCGGTCTATTCGTTCGTCGACCACAACCGTACGTCGGAGAGCGTGAGTGTGAAACCCTCGAAGGTGATCATCGTCGACGGCATTCTGATCTTCGAGAACAAGGAGCTGCGCGATCTGATGGACATCAAGGTTTATGTCGACACCGACGCCGACATCCGGCTGGCGCGGCGTATTCTGCGCGACGTCTGCGAGCGCGGGCGGACGATGCAGTCGGTCATCACGCAGTACACCTCGACGGTGAAGCCGATGCACGAGGAGTTTGTCGAGCCGTCGAAGAAGTACGCCGACGTGATCATTCCCGAAGGCGGCTTCAACTCGGTGGCCGTCGCCATGCTGATCCAGAACATCCGTTCGCTGATTCAGAGCAGCAAATAGCCGCACAACGCCCGAACGCAGTACGGTAAAACCAAACCCGGACCTCGAAGAGGCCCGGGTTTTCGTATTTTCGCAAGGGAGCGGGCAGGATATTCACCGCAACCGGAGAGCGGGGACGCGGCTGGAATGCGCAGTTAAAGTGTTACTTTATTACAAGCCTGTTATCTTTTTGATTTCGTTTAGTTTATTGAGGGCTTCAATTGGGGTCAGCGAGTTGATGTCGAGGCCCTTGATCTGGTCGCGGATCTGCACCAGCACGGGATCGTCCAGCTGGAACATCGACAGCTGCATGTTTTGAGAACCGACGCTCTCGGCGGCATCCTTCACGGCCTGCGCCGCGGATTTCCGGCCCCGCTCCTTGAGGCTGCGGCTTGGGACAATCTCGTTGTTGCCGTAGACCTGCTCGAGGTTGCGCAGGATTTCGTCCGCCCGCGAGACGATCGACACCGGCATGCCGGCCATGCGGGCCACGTGGATACCGAACGAATGCTCCGTGCCGCCGCGTTCGAGCTTGCGCAGGAAGACGATCTGATTGCCCAGCTCCTTGACCGAGACGTGGAAATTCTTGACCCGGGGGCACATCTGCTCCATCTCGTTCAGTTCGTGGTAATGTGTGGCGAAAAGCGTCTTGGCACGTGCCGAGGGGTGGTTGTGGAGGTATTCGACCATTGCCCAAGCGATCGAGATGCCGTCGTAGGTCGACGTGCCGCGGCCGATTTCGTCGAGCAGCACGATGCTGCGGTCGGAAATGTTATTGAGGATGCTGGCCGATTCGAGCATCTCGACCATGAAGGTGGACTCGCCCTGCGAAATGTTGTCCGAAGCCCCGACGCGCGTGAAAATCTTGTCCACATAGCCGATGTGGGCAGACTTCGCGGGGACATACGAGCCCATTTGGGCCATCAGGATGATCAGCGCCGTCTGGCGAAGCAGCGCCGACTTACCCGACATGTTGGGGCCGGTGATCATCATGATCTGCTGCTGCTTGTCGTCGAGCAGCACGTCGTTGGGGATGAACTCCTCCCCCACGGGCATCAGGGTCTCGATCACCGGGTGGCGGCCCTGGCGGATGTCGATGAGCTTGCCGTCGTCCAGCACGGGACGCACGTAACCGCGTTCGCAGGCCATGCGCGCGAAGGACTGCAGGCAGTCGATGCGTGCCACCACAGCCGCGTCGTGCAGCATCGGAGCCAGCGAACCGCAGATATAGGCCATGATTTGGGCATAGATGCGCTGCTCCAGGATGAGCATCTTCTCCTCGGCACCGAGGATCTTCTCCTCGTACTCCTTCAGTTCGCCCGTGATGTAACGCTCGGCATTGGCCAGCGTTTGCTTGCGGATCCAGGTCTCGGGGACCTTGTCCTTGTGGGCGTTGCGGACCTCGATGTAGTAGCCGAAGACGTTGTTGTAGCTGATCTTGAGCGACGGGATGCCCGTGGCCTCGCTCTCGCGCTGCTGGATGCGCGAAAGGTAGTCCTTGCCGTGGAGCGCGATGCGGCGCAGGTCGTCCAGCTCGGGGTCGACGCCGTCGGCGATCACTCCGCCCTTCTGGATCTGGTTGTTCTGCGGGTCGGGGTAGATTTCGCGCGCGATACGTTCGCGGACCTCAGCCAGAGGATCGATCTGACCCGCAAGCGCATGCAGGCGCTCGTCGTCGGTGGACTCCAGGGCGGCCTTGAGCGTCTCGATGGCTCCGAGCGAGTTCTTGAGCTGCACCAGTTCGCGGGGCGTGACCCGCTGAGCCGCAATGCGGCCCGCGATACGCTCCAGGTCGCCGACAAGCGAGACCTGCTCGCGGATGACGTCCGCCAGATCGGCGTCTTTGACCAGACGCTCCACCACGTCGAGGCGCTCGTTGATCTTCGCAGGGTCCTTGATCGGCAAGGCGATCCAGCGTTTCAGCAGGCGGCCGCCCATGGGCGTCAGCGTGCGGTCGATCACGTCGGCGAAGCTGCATTTCTCGCGCGCGCCGTTCGACGAGAAGAGCTCGAGGTTGCGGATCGTGAACTTGTCGATCCACACGTAGTCGTCCTGGTCGATGCGCGCGATGGAGGTGATGTGCCCCGTTTCGCGGTGCTCGGTGAATTCGAGGTAGTAGAGGATGGCTCCGGCGGCCGAAAGTCCGCTGGTGAAGTGGTCCACGCCGAAACCCTTGAGGGATTTGGTCCCGAACTGCTTGCAGAGTTTCTCGCGGTTGACATCCTCCGAAAAGACCCACTCGTCGAGGCGGTAGGTGTAGAGTTTCGACCCGAACGAGCCGGAAAAACGGTCCTCATAGCCGCGTTGGAAGACGACCTCCTTGGGCTGGAGGTTCGAAATCAGCTTGTCGACATAGCCGTCCGTCCCCTCGGCCACGTAGAACTCGCCCGTAGAGATGTCCAGAAAAGCAACTCCCGTCGTCTGACGGCCGAAATAGACCGACGCGATGAAGTTATTCTCCTTGTTGGCCAGGATGTTGTCGCCCAGCACGATGCCCGGGGTGACCAGCTCGATCACGCCGCGCTTGACGAGCCCCTTGACCTGCTTGGGGTCCTCCAGCTGCTCGCAGATGGCAACACGCTCTCCGGCCCGAACCAGTTTCGGGAGGTAGGAGTCGATGGCGTGGTAGGGAAATCCGGCCAGTTCGACATATGTGGCCGATCCGTTGGCGCGACGTGTGAGCGTGATGCCCAGGATGCCGCTGGCCTTGATTGCGTCGTCGCCGAAGGTCTCGTAGAAATCGCCCACGCGGAACAGCAGAATGGCGTCGGGATGTACGGCCTTGATGGAGTAATATTGCTTCATCAGGGGCGTCTCGACGTATTTTTTATCGGTTTTCTTTTCGGATGTCAAAGTAGGATCTTGTATGATTTATATTATAATCAACAAAGATAGGCCTTTTTAAATGCCGCGCAAAGCGGGTGTCCGATTTTTTTTCGTCCGCACGTCCGGAACTTTCAGCCGGAGGTGTCAGAGGATCCCGGTTGCGGAGAACATTTTGCGGTAAAATTCAGCCTTCCACTCCACGGGGCGCGGGAAGGCCCGCGACGAGGAGGGCATGCGCCAGAGCGTCAGGTCGCGGCCCGCAAAGGGCATCGGCACGCACTCCCCCACGCCGGGTTCGCTGCAGCCCGTGATGGCACGCAGCGTGTCGGTGGCCTTCTGGCCCGTGGTGACGACGGCCCGGCAGGCGGGAATGCGGGTCAGAAGGGCTTCGAGGTCGACTTCGCGCACAACTTGAAGTGAGGCGTCCGATGCGTTGTCTTTGAGCCGGATGACCTCTACGGCAGTATCGTAGAGTGCGATCCCCCGCTCGCGGCAGAAGATCTCGATGCGCTCCCGGTCGAACCGCCGTCCGCCCGGTGCCAGGAAGTGCATTTTGTCGCCCGTGGCAAGGTAGCCCACGATGCGCCACATGTCGTTCTGAAGGTTGGGATAGAAGAACTCCATCGACCAGCGGAGGCGTTTGGGCGGAAAACTGCCCAGCATCAGCAGGCGGGCATTTTCGGGAAGGAAGGGTTCGAGGGGGTGGCGTTCGCTATTCATAGAATTGTTCATCGAAATTTACAAGGTATAATTTATCGGAGGCGCGCGTCAGGGCCGTATAGAGCCAGCGGAGCATGTCGCGCGACATCGGTTCGTCGCCGAACAGGCAGCGGTCGACGAAGACCGCCCGCCACTGGCCGCCCTGGGCCTTATGGCACGTGACGGCATAGGAAAACTTCACCTGGATGGCGTTGAAATGGGGATTCTCGCGGATCTCCCGGAATCGTTTCAGTTTGCTCTTGATCTCCGCATAGTCCTTCTCCACCTCATAGAAAAGGCGCGTGGACTCCTCGCGCGTGAGCGAAGGCGACTCCGAGGCGATCGTATCCAACAGGATCTTGCACGCAACCTCGGTGTCGTTGTAGTCGGGGAATTCGAGCACGGCATCGGCGAAGCGGAAGCCATAGAAATCCTCGAACCGGCGCAGGCGTTTCAGCCGCGCGATGTCGCCGTTGGCGATGAAGTTCATCGGGCACTCCTCGATGCGGCCGGGAAAGTAGTAGTTGTTCTTGACCACCATCAGCATGTCGCCGCTCTCGATCTCCTCCTCGGCATAGAGCACGTTGCGGCGGATGCCCTCGTTGTAGCGGTTGGCCCGCTTGTTCGAACGCGTGATGACGATCGTCTCGTCGCGGCCGTAGCGGGCATAGCTGTCCTGAAGTTTTTCGAGGAACTCGCCGCCCTCGACCGCCTCGATGTCGGGAAAATCCATCCTGAAGCGGGGAATTTCGCAAAGCCCCCTTTCGAGCATGCAGCGCACCAGCGTGGCATTGAAGAGAATGCCCGACTGTGCCTCCTGGCGCACCACCTCGTCCATCGTGCCGTAGACGACGTCGCCGTAGGCGGCCATCGACGACGGGTCGAGAGCCGGGCTGAAATCGGATCCGACGGGAGGAAGCTGTGCGCTGTCGCCGACCAGCACCAGGCGGCATCCCCGGCCGCTGCGGACATACTCCACAAGGTCCGAAAGCAGCGACCCGCTGCCGAAAACGGCTCCGCCCGATGTGCTCTCCGAGAGCATCGAGGCCTCGTCGACGATGAACACCGCCCCGCGTTCGGGGTTGATATTGAGCGAGAATTTCGATTCGTAATCGGCATTCGTCCGCTCGCGGTAGATGCGTTTGTGGATGGTAAGTGCTTTTTCGTGAGCGTATTGGGCCAGAACCTTGGCGGCACGCCCCGTGGGAGCCAGCAGCACGGGTTTGATTCCCAATTCCTTAAGAGCGCCGACAAGACCCGCAACAAGCGTCGTTTTGCCGGTTCCGGCATAACCGTTCAGCACGAAAATCCTCGAAAAATCATCGTCTGCAAGGTATTCGGACAATTTTTCTATAATTTTTTTTTGTCCGGGAGTTGTTTCGAAACAAATTTTAGCGTAAATTTGGGTCGCGATACGTGTACTGAACATGCGTCGGGTTTTTTAATTGATGCAAAATTAATAACAAATATTTATTTAAAAATGAAAAAAATCTTTCAAATCTTTCTTGCCGTAGTAATCGTGGGTTTGGTCTACGTCATCTACGTTCAGATCTCGACTCCGATCCGCTTCGAAAAAGAAACAAAGGCGAAAAAAGCCCAGGTTATCGAACGCATCAAGGATATCCGTACGGCTCAGCGCGCATTCAAATCCAAGTATCAGCATTTCACGGCCAGCTTCGACTCGCTGGCGGCCTTCGTCCTGAACGACACGCTCGAACTCGAACGCAAGATCGTCGACGAAGACGACTCGGCGGCTATGGCCATGCTGAAGAAGTCGGGCAAAAAGAATATCGAAAAGTTCAAGATCGCCGTCATCGACACCATTTTTGCCCCCAAGAAGCTGACACGGCAGGATGTTGAGAATTTCCGCTACATCCCCGAAACCGACAACAAGGCCCAGTTCATCATGGAGGCCGGTATCATCACCACCGAGTCGAAGGTCGTGATTCCCGTTGTGGAGTGCCGTGCCCCCTACAAGATGTTCCTTGACACGGTGACCTACCATCAGGAGGTGATCAACCTGATCGACGAAGAGCAGAACAACTTCAACCGCTATCCCGGCATCAAGTTCGGATCAATGGATTCCGGTAACAATGAAGCAGGAAACTGGGAATAACAAGCCGCAGTCAGGCTATAAGGTGTCCATTCAGCGCTCGTTGGATGGACACTCTTTTTCGGTCCCGGCGCTCGCGGAGCTGTCTGCCGGAGACGGGGAGGTGACGATGGAGCTGCTGCTGCCCCGCACGATGCTTGTGCCGGGAGAGCTCTTCGACGCGGAGCGGAGCACTGAGATGCTCGCGGCGAACGGCATGCCGCCGACGGCGGCGGAGTGTGTTGTTGCAAGCGATCCGGAAGCGGAGGCGGTGGCCGTAACGGCAGTCGACCGCGAGGTCCTGCGGCAGGTGACGGAAAAGCTGGGAGGTCGGGTGCGCTTCACTACCCCGCTGCTGCACGTCCCTGCGGATGCCGCCAAAACCATGTGGATGAGCCGCCGTGCGGGAGTTCTATATATTAAGGTATACGACGGCGGCAAATTGCAGCTGGCCGAGGCGATTCCTGCGGCAACGGACATCGAGGTAGCTTACTTTTTCGAGCGGCTTGGGGGCTGTTTCCCGTTGAAGGAATACGAGCTCCGCATTGCGGGCGACAATCCGAAAGCGGCGCACAAGCTGCTCGGCAAACGATTCAGAGAGACAAGATGCGAATAGTCAGTGGAAAATACCGTGGCCGGGCAATCAATCCGCCCAAAAAACTGCGCGCACGGCCCACGACCGACTTTGCCAAGGAGAACCTGTTCAATGTGCTGGGGAACCTGGTCGATTTCGAGGAGTGCGACGTGCTCGACCTCTTTGCCGGTACGGGGTCGATCAGTTATGAATTTGCCTCGCGCGGCGCACGGAGTGTTACGGCGGTGGAGATCAATGCCGTGCATTATAATTTCATCCGGCAGACGGCAGCGATGCTGGGGATTGAAAATTTCTACCCCGTCAAGGCCAACGTTTTTCTCTATCTGAAAAGCTGCGCCAAGCAATTCGACGTGATCTTCTCCGACGCTCCCTACGATTTGGAAGGCAGCGAGCAGGTGGTGAAGCAGGTTTTTGAGGGGGATTTGCTGCGTCCGGGCGGCATTCTGATCTTCGAGCATTCGAAAAAGATGAATTTTTCGGATTTTGAGGAGTTCTGGCAATTAAGGAGTTACGGGAGTGTTCAATTTTCTTTTTTCAAAAAAGTGTGAAAAAGCCTTCGAATCGCTTGTTGATTCAAAAAAATGCGCTATATTTGCACTCGCAATAACCGGAATGGTGCGTTAGTTCAGCTGGTTAGAATACGTGCCTGTCACGCACGGGGTCAGGGGTTCGAGTCCCCTACGCACCGCCAGAGGCCGATGAAGAGTCGGGCTAAATAAAGCAAAAGCCTTGTAAACGAGTAGTTTACGAGGCTTTTTGTTTTTAGATTATCTGCATGAGAAAGCAAAAAACAACCGGTTTCGGGTGTCCAAATCGGTGGACTTTTTCCGAGGGCCGAATCGTCCACCGAATAAGCATTTAACTCATTGATTTGCATCGTATTTCATCTTGACGCAAAAGGCTCTTGAAAGTAATTTTGCAACCTGTAAATACGATGTTATGGAAAGGACAACCTGCACGCTGATTTACTACCTGCGCAAAACTCGGATCGACAAGGAAGGGAAAGCGCCGATTTATGTACGCCTCACAGTCAACGGCCAACGTGCCGAAGTTTGTGCTCGGGCCCGCATCTTGCCCCGGTATTGGATTCAATCCCGAGGCAAGGCTGTGGAAAACAACCGGGAAGGCCGTGAGATTAACCGGCTGCTGGAGGCCATCTCGTTCAATATTGCGCAAACGCGACGCACGCTAGAGGCAGAAGGGAAAGAGATTACGGCTACGGGGATTATGGATCGCTACCTGGGCAAGGACCTTCCCGAGCGTCATACCCTGATGGAGGTCTTTCGGGAACACAACAAACGGTGCCGGGCTTTGATCGGAATCGACTTCACCGCATCGACCGTACAGCGTTACGAGAGTCTAATGCGCATCACGGGCGAATTTCTGTTAAAGGAGTATGGCTCCGAGGATCTCTATCTGGACGAATTGCCGGTCCATTTGGTCGAGGATTATGAGTTCTACATGAAGACCGTAAGGCGATGTGTTCACAATACGGTGATGAAGAATCTGAAAAATTCAAGAAGATCATCCGCATCGCGCAAAGCAACGGCTGGGTTCCGAAGGACCCGTTTTACGGTAAACATATCTACATGGAGCCGGTCGACCGACCTTCCCTCAGGCCTGTTGTAGGTATGGACATTGTTCATGGTGGACTTGCCGCCTGCGTTGACCGTCAGGTTCTGCAGTCTGCGGCGTGCGGGGTTGTAGGTTCGCTGCGTCGCACAGGTGGCAATCGCCGGGTTGGGCACAATCAGCGTGCGGCGGGGCTTGGTGACTTCGCCCATCTGTTTTATGATGTAATTGCGAAAAAAACGCGAAGGCAGAACATTTATTTCCGTCTTCGCATTTTTACTTATCAGAGATTCTTAATTAATCAAGGCTCTATTTTTGCAATTCTAAATTTGGAACATTATTTTAGATATCCATCATAAATTTTAGATGGTTCAACTATATGTCCATTATATAATACCAAGTAGCAAGGTTCAAAAATACGAATATCATTTAATGTCGTATCACTGAAATTTGCCAGAGGGAAATCTGCATCTAATGCTAACTTGCCATCATAATCATTGTATATACATATTCTTATAAAATTTCCGGAAACAGATATTTTCTTTAACCAATAGTATTCCTTTAAATCACCTTTTCTTATTGCACCTTTTGGATTATTTGCTTCTTCCATATCAAATATAGATATAACTAATATAAAGATAATTAAAAGAATAGAGGTGATAACTAATATAAGTAGTCGTTTAATTCTTCCTTGCATCAGATTCGTCTCCTTTAGCTATTGTTGTTTTATTCAGCGTATCTCAAAATCTAATTCGAGGTAATACCCAATCCCTTGCTTTTTAAGAAATCGATGATTCGCATTTTATATTTATACTCACTTGTGCCAAATTCTGATAAATCCTCTTTCAGTATATCCCACAAATACATTGGCTTCCCTTTATCTTTGGGATCACTCTTTTCTATTGGTACAGAATAATCAAATCGGTAGTAAATGGGACGATTGTAGTCAGCTCCATTTTGCAACAGGTAATAAGCTACCTTATATTCATCCACCATTACAGATTCACTCAACGCTGATTGACCGAATTCGTTCTGGTAATTTACATCAGCCCCTTTCAACACTAATAATCGGACCAAATCTAATCTCCCTGTTCTGGAAGCCGCTATTAATGGAGTAAACCGTGTGCCGTTTTCCTTGCGCCTTTCTCCTGTTTCAACATCATTTACATCAGCGCCATATTCAATCAGTGTTTTGGCAAAAGTAATGTTGTAAAATTCGGAAGAGCAAGCCATAATAAGAGGAGAGGTGCCATCAAATGTGTCATGTATATTCACATCTGCCCCTTTTTTCAGTAATGCCTTAAACGGTTTCAACTGCTGGTTCATAATTGTCAGCATTAAAAGCGTTTCGCCGTATCTGGATTCTTGATAATTGATTAACTCTGGATTTTCAGAAACAATCTTGTCGATCTGTTCCGTATTTCCGTCCTCCACAGCTTTGGCCAGTTCCCAGGCTGGCGTATTCTGAAAAAGACGATAATCGCTGCCGGTCAGTTTCGATTGATCTGCGATTTTTTCCCTGCTCAAATCGGAGCAGGAAAATAACAAACAGGCGAAAAACAAGCGTATAATTATTGTTTTCATTAGTACTCTTGATCGCGTAAATATAGTGTCCTGATTTACTGTAAAAAAACGTGTTGGCAAAGTTAATTTTTTATTTACTCTTTGCCAACACGGTTTCATTCATGTTTTTATTTCTTATATTCATCAGGGGTAACACAGAAATTTTTAATCATATTATCTGGTTGCCCCTTAAAAAGCCCATTTTTGCGAGATATTGTTCTGATAGAGTATCTTGCCGATTTATCAAACGCTTTTTATTGATTAAACTGCTGAATACCTGCGCATAAATGTATTTTTAGGAGATGACTAAATATCAGCGAGCCAGCTCCAGTGCCCGTTCGAGCACCTCGTCACGCCCGGCCTGCAACCCTTCGGCCGTCGGCAGCACCTCGACATCAAGGCGCACGCCTACGGTCTGGGTCTGGGTCCCGTCCGGATAGAAGACGCCGACTCCCGAAAAACTGGTCATCAACCCTCCGGGTAACGGGAGAAGGACGACATCCCCGTCGGCGCCCGAGGTCGGCGAGCCGATGGTCAGTGTCTGCGGGCAGCTCTGCAGCGCCATGGTCTGGAACTCGGGATTGCTCTGCGTTATTTCGTCGGCCAGTAAGATTACCCGCCCTTTGTAGGGCTGGGTGCACCGCTCGGCACCCTCCTCGAAGCCATTGTACAGCAACAGCTCCTGCCGGAAGAAGAGGCCGGGCAGGGCCAGCGTCGGATGAACCATCTGCCAGGCAACGACCGGCTCGGTACGCAGCGACTGGCTAATGAGCGCTGTCAGCGTTAAGTCCATATTCTGTGGGCATGTGCGCAGGTCGATGATGAGCGCCCGCGTGCGGGGCAGCGTCTGCCCGACCTCGGCGAGGTGCTCGCGTGAGAAGGTCCCGGCGTAGATGTACCCCACCGAATCGGCCAGCAGGCGGAAGGGCGGCTGCACAAGCTGTACCGGGTCGTAAAGGGGGGGGGAGACGCTGCCATAGGGCACCGTTGCCACGCGGAGCGTGTCGCAGGACCCGGAGCGGCGGCGAACCACCTCGGCGGTATCGCGCCGTGTGCGTAGCCCGTGAAAACGGAGGGCTTGGCGCAGGCTCGCCTCGTTCGACCGCGAGGCATACTCCTGCAGCAACTCCAGTCGTTTGGAGATAGGCTCTCCGTCGATGGCCAGCACCTCGTCGCCCCGTTCGAGGGCACTGTCGCCGGAGTAGCCGACAAAGAGGCGCCCTTCGGCCTGGAGCGGCCACACGGGCAGTATCCGCTGTCCGAAGAGCATCTCGACCAGCGCGTAGGCATGGCCGTCGTTGAGCTCGCGGATTAACCGCATGTAGAGGCGGGCAAAACGTCTCCCGTCCGTTTCAACACCTATGAGAGGAATATAGGTGGAGAGCACCTCCTCCCATGGGTGCAGTGTCAGCGAACGGTTCGGGGCGTAGTACTCGATGACGTTCCACAGCCGGAAGAGCAGCAGCAGGTTGAGCCCGCTATCCATCTGCGGGGTCGGATAGAAAGACTCGCCGCACAGCGAAAGGTAGTGATAACCCGGTTGTCCGTTTTCCATTGTTCCCATGCGGAAGTAGTAGTTCTCATCGCGCTCGGCATAACGCAGGTCCTGCAGCAGGTGCGACAGATCACGCCCCAACAGGGTCGTATCTCTGGTCCACGCCAGGTCGACGGTCGATACCAGTTCGAGCGGTGCCAGTGCCTGTTCGCACTCGGCCCGGTTGGGGGTGTAATCTCCCAGCGAGCGGACCCAGTCGAGCAGGTGCCGGTTGCGGGTCTCCCGGTCGGCGTGCACGACCTGCGGCAACAGGACGAACAGGGCGCTGTCGACATCGACACGGCGCAGCGTGTCGCAGAAGACCGGATGGTGGTACTTGGCATAGCCCCAGACGCGGCAGAGCGTTTCGAGATTTCCGACGGCACGGGGATCCTTCAGATCCTCCGCCGTGAGGTTGAATCCCGAGGAGGCGGGGACAGGGACGGGAGGTTGCTGGGCCTGCATGACGGGTGTAACGCACAACAGACAAAGCAGAATACAGGAAATACGAAATAATGGTCTCATTTTACTTATTATTGTATAGGCATATGTAATACAGCATGGTCATTGTGCTTAATCCAAAAACGGATATACCTTCCAATAAATTGTATTCTTCATAATGTTTCCCATCCTTGGGGTTATACGACTTATAACCAATCTTTGAATTACTGAAATTGATAAACGATTTATGTATAAAAAGTGTGTATTGCTGATATTTATCAAATTAAATGCGGCTAAACTTTTAATGGACAAATATCGTATGCACAACCTACAGGCAATATCGCAAAATCTCCAAACATCTGCAAGCAAGTCGCCGGTAATTTATAGACGGGAGATTACTTCGTTCTCGTGTAATAGAACCCGGGAAAGGTTGGCCGCTCCTAAAGGATGTGGAGGCGAGGGGGCCTAAGAGGGGCGAAGAGTTCCTCGGAGAAGGTCGGAAGAGACCGGAGAAAGACCCGGAAAAACAGAAGCCTTGTAAACAAAGTGTTTACAAGGCTTTTTGTTTTGGGGTTGTCTGCCTGAGAAAGCAAAAGACTGCCGGATTCGGGGCGGGTTGCATTTCAGTCCTGTCGGAGCTTGTTCCTGCGCCGTAGCTTCCATCCGCTCCACAGGATCCACACAATGGCAAGTCCGGTGAAGAAGACAAACACATAGGTAGCGGCGGTGCCGATGTAGATTCGTCCGTTATGCACCTCCAGAGCAAGGTTCCAGAGCGACATGGGCTGCATGGCAAGGTATTCCGGCTGGGGAAGCGCGGCCGTTCCGTCGGAATACTCCACGGCAAACGCTTCGTCGCCCAGGTCGGCACTGAAACCGGATATGGCTCTTTTGCCGAATGGTGGGCCGACCTCGCATTCGGGCGCTTCGCCCGTAAACCAGTCGGTGACCGTGTCGTGAGCCCGGTCCCACACAAACAGACCGCTGAAAGATCCGCAGAGCCATCGGCCCTGGGCGTCTTGCTGCCATACGTTCAACCCCATCACGCTGACAGGCGGCGTATGCTCCAGCTTTTGGGGAACGCCGTCAATCGATTTTAGGGTGTAGAAGCCCTCGGATGTGGATAGCAGCCATTCGCCGCAGGCCGCATCATAGCGTATCATGCGCAGTTTGTCGTTCCACGGATTGGGGTTGTCGAGGGAGCTGCCGGGCAGGGCGGGCGTGGTGCATGATGCGAGGGCTATCAGTACGGGAGGGCGCAGGCTCCATCCTGTTGCGGTGATGAGCAGGGTCAGGACGAGGGTCATGCGCCCGATCTTGTCGTGCCACAACAGCGAAAGGCGGGTCCAGCGTGCCGCCGTGGTCGCAGTCCGGCCCTGGCTGCGTCTGCGCTGCATGTATTCGGGCAACAGCCAGCAGAGGATACCCGTTGCACAGAGCAGCACCAGAACCACGGCCACGGCATCCATGACGAACTTGCCCGGCAGGCCGAACAATTCGCCCGTGTGCAGCATCCACACCGTGCGGAACAGGGAGATTTGGCCCTCGTAGTCCGTTGGGGCCTGCAGCCGGATCTTCCGGAATCGGTCGCAGGATCGCTTCGCGACATAGAGATGCGAACGCCCCAGCACCACCAGTGTATCTCCCCGGCAAGTCATGTCCGTCAGCATCTCGCCGTCGCCCTCGGGAAGCGAAACATGCTGCCAGCCGGCATTGATGTCGTGGCGGTAGAGTCCGAACGGGCTGAGCGCATAGAGGCGGCTGTCCGCCGCCTGGATCGCGGCGCGTATTTGTCGGCTGTCGGCGCCCTGGGGAAGCCCCGGGTTGAAGTCCGAAAATGCGGAGGCCGAAGAGTCCGTTTGCCAGAGGCCGCCCGTTCCGTAGACCAACACACGGCGCCCGCGGTTATTGTCCGTATAGGACAATGTGCCGCGCAGCAATCCGTTGTTCCAGCGTCTGTATTCGTAACGGGACGGCAGCCACTTGCGGCTGATGTCAATCTCCCGGACGGATTCCCGATGGTTCAGGACGATGCCCGACAGGCAGAACATCATCAGGAAAAAGCTGAAGACGATACCCAGCCACTTATGATGTTTTCTCCAGGTTGCCCGTTTCATGGCGATGCGTTCCGTTTCTTGCGTAATGGTTATAGAGAAGACCGGATGCCGTAGCCAGAAAGGACAGGCCGATGATGACCAGCTGATCGATGTGCGCCAGGGGCGCCGACCACAAGCCTTCGAGCAGGTGGATGCGGTCGAAGACCTCCACGGCGATCCAGAAAATGATGACCGTAGCGAAACCGTAGCGCAGGCTGATGCCCCAGGAGGCATAACGCAGCAGGCGGGCAAACATGAACAGCGAGCCAATCAGTCCCAGCATCCCCACAAGCAGTGTGATCGGATGGTGGTCGCCCAGGAAGCGTTCGTCGTAGCAGAACATCAGGGTGAGGTAGCACGTCCACAGCATCGTCATCACTTCCATAAAGGCAACAATGCTGGTGTGCCGCGTCATTGGCCGCGCCGCGATCTCCTTCTTGTGCCTGCCGAAGAACCGACGCTGCCACCAGTTCAGGAAGTTGCAGCCGTTGGCCGTACAGAACAGGTACAGCAACATCACCATAGCCCAGAAACCGAAGGTCGCCGGAAGGATCAGGTACTCCGGGCGGCTGACAATCTCGCCGGTCACGGGGTCGAGTTGCGCCCGGGTGCCGAAGCGTTCGGCATAATACATGAACAGAAAATCGATGGCTCCCATCCAGTAGAACATGCCGCCGAACAGGCCCAGCAGGCTCTGGCGGACGTCTCCCTTTACGAATACCCCCGCGACGACCAGTCCCAGACCGAACAGTCCCATGCCCATTCCGGCATAGAACTGCTCCACACCCGTAGTCCCGTCCTTCAGCAGGCGCGCAAGGATATGTGTAAGGGGCATTGCCGCCAGAGTCACCGCGATGGACACTGTCGCCTTGACCCAGTGCACGGGTTTTCCGGTTGTCTTCCGGTTTCCTATCCTCTTCATTCGGATACAACCGTTTTCTTCCTGGCCGCCACATACCAGAGATAGAAGGCCAATATCACAAACACCATCAGGATGATTCCCATCTCCGCAACGTGGTTGAGCGGGTCTGTCCATATTTCGCTGAAGAGGTCCATGCGGCCCAGAATCTCCACCGGAGTCCAGAAAACAATGACCGTAGCGATGGACATGCGGATATTGGGTCCCCACGAAGCGATGCGCAGCTGCTTGGCGAAGATGAAGAACGAGCCGATCAGGCAGCCCAGGCCCACAAACGCCGTCACGAGATGATTCTCGCCCAGGAATACATCGTCGTAGCAGAACATCAGCAGCAGGTAGGAAGCCCACAGAATCATCATCAGCTCCATGAAGGTGACGATGCTCGTATGGCGTGTCATGGGGCGTGCGGCAATCTCGTGCTTCCGCCCCCGAAACAGCAGACGCTGCCACCAGTTGATGAAGTTGCAGCCGTTGCGCGTGCTGAACAGATACATCACCATCACCATCATCCAGAATCCGAAGGAGGCCGGAAGGATCAGGTACTCGGGGCGGGTCACGATCTCGCCCGTCACGGGGTCGAGTTCCGGCTGTGTGCCGAAGCGGTTGGCAAAATACATAAACAGGAATTCAACCCATCCGGTCCAGAAGAGCAGGCCGCCGAACAGCCCCCACAGGGTCTGGCGCGTATCTCCCTTGGCAAAGACGCCCGCAATGACCATCAGCATACCGACGGCCCCCATGGCAAATGCGGAATAATGCAGCGTGGTCTCGTCCATAAAATGTTCCATCAGGATCATCACGGCATGACCGAGCGGCATGGTAAACAGGACCATCAGAAATGAAGCGGAGGCTTTCCACCAGTATCTTTTTGCTTTTTCCATATCTTTTTTTCTTATTTCAATTCGTCGCAATAATAGCTGATTCTTCCGCCTTCGTCACCAATCTCCACGTTGGCGTTGTACCAGCTGATAATCTGTATTTTAAAGTAGCGTTTCCCGTCGGCCGTACGCACCACATAGGTGTGTAACGACGGAGTATAGACGGGAGGTGGTCCGGCAAACGTCATCGCCTTGGCCAGCAGCGGATTGGCATTCGTTTTGGTCCTTTGCGGTCCGTTGTTCGGGTCGAACCAGGGGTTGGAATTAAAGTCCAGTCCGTTTTCCACCAGATAGTGGTTCCAGTCGTTCTGCGACATGGTCACGCTGACCTCGCCATTGTCAACCGTCCATTCCAGATCCGTCGGCAACTGAGCAACGCTCGTCCATTTGTCGTATGCGCCATATCCCAGGTCGGCGGCGCCTCCACGGCCTATTCCGCTCGTTCCGCTGTTGGTTCGCAGCACATAGCCGCAGAAGGCCAGATCCCAGTCCGTGCGGTTGAACTGTTTGCCTTCCTGGATATCCATATTCACCTTCTGGGCATTGAACATCTGCCCGGTGCGCAGGTTGAAATAGATCCAGTCGTTCGTCACTCCGGTGGAATAACCCGACTTGCGCGGCAGGGTCTTCCCGGTGAAAGGCCGTATGTCGTCATAGTCCACACACGAGGACAGGAGCAGGCAACCCAACACCAAAGTTATTGTTTTTATGTCAAAACCTTTCATTTCCGTTTCTTCAAAGCGTTAATCACATCGTCAAGCATGAATTCCAGCTGCACCCACCCGTTGATTCCGGCAGTGGCCGGGACGTTGAACATGGTAATGCCCGACCCGAGAGTTTTCGGCACGTAGTTGAACAGGTTGTCCAGCCCGAAGGTCAGCTTCACCTTGTTCCAGAACGTCTGCGACACGGACAGGTTGCACAGCACATAAGGAGGCAGGTCGCAGCGGAAATAGGCGTCATAGCTCTTGCTGTCCTCTTCCACGAACACGCGATCCTGCACGTCGAACTTCTTGCCTCCCATATAGGAGGCGCTGAACACCGCGTTCAGCCGGTAGTTCTTCCGCGTGAACTTGTAGTCCAGGCTGGCGGTGGCGGCATGGGGAGAAGTGGTGTTGACCTGCACGCCCTGGTTCTTGCTCACATCGACAAAACTGTAGGTTCCGTTCAGCGTCAGGCAGTCCAGCGCACGCCAGCGCAGCAGGGCTTCGACTCCCAGCAGGCGTTGCCTGTTCAGGTTGGTGTACTCGAAGTTGTACTGCATGTCGTAGACGCGCCACACGCCCTCGATCTTGTCGCGGAAATAGTTGCCGTAGGCCGTGGCGGACACGAACAGGCGGTCGTTGCTATACTCCGCACCGAGCGAAAAGTAATTGTTCTTCTCCGGCTGCATATTCTCGTTGCCGCGGATCATGAACATCCCCAGGTGGTCCCAATTGAAGAAGAGTTCCTTGATGCTCGGCGAGCGGTAGCCCATCGAATAGTTGGCACGGAGGCTCCAATGCTCGTCGGGCGAATACTTGGCGGCCACCTTGGGCATCGCCATGAATCCGAAAGCCCGCGAAAAATTGGTGCGGATTCCGGCAGAGACCATCCATCGGGGATTGATGGTCCATTCGTCCTGAAGAAAATATTCCGTCTCTTTCAAGGCTCGGGTTTTCAGGTCGTGGTTGGCATTGCCCGAGAAACGGTCGCTGGTCAGTTCGTCCGACGTGTGTTCGATGCCGAAAATTAGGCTGTGGCCGTCGAAATAGTCGCTTGTAATGGTCAGACGGGGCTGCCAGATGCTGCTCTCGTAATCCTTTCGGCGGGTGTTGATGCGTTCGTGGCGCTTGTAGCGGTTGTAGAAGTCGGAATGAAAGCTTCCGGTCACGCTGAACCAGTCCTTTACGCGGTAAGTCACCTTGGCTCCGGCATTCCATTCGTTCGCCTGGCTGAAGGTCATGTCCTGTATCAGGTCGTAGGTGTTCATAAAGAACCCTCCGCCATAGATCAGCACGGACAAGCCCGGCAGCGGGTCGTAATACACCTTCTGCGACATCGTGATGTGCTCCTTGCCCTCGATGCCCATCGGCGGGCGGGCTGCGGCACTGATCACCGTAATGTCATGGGGCAAAAAGGGGTTGGCCTCCTGCGTGTAGACCTTCTTGTCGTTCTCGGCCTGATACATGTAGAAGGCGTCGGTGGAACTGTACCATACGTCGGTCTGCGAGGTTACCTTGCCCGCATTGAAGCCCGCGGAAACCCAGCCTTGCAGGTTGGGACGGTCGGCATTCTGCTCGAACATGTACAGGAAGTCGCTTGGCTGCGGATTCTTGTAGTTGCGTTCGTTCATCTGCCCGTAGCGCACTCCGGCGTCGATCGACAGCGGTTTGGACGTCTTTTTGGTGATCAGGTTGATGACAGCTCCCGCCGCACGGCTTCCGTAGAGGGTGGAGCTGGCGCCCTTCACGATCTCGATGCGGTCGATGGCGTGGAGGTTGAAGCGTTCATAATCCAGGTTACCCGCCATGTCGCCCGTCATGCGCTCGCCGTCCATCAGAAACAGCACGTGGCGGGCATCCAGTCCCTGCATCGAGATTTCGTTGCCGAAGCCCACTTTCTGGATGTTCAGTCCGGGGGTCTCCTGCTGGAGCGCCTGCTGCAGATTGGCATATCCGGCATCAACCAGCTGCTTGCCGCCCAAGACCTGCGTGGTGATGGGGGAAAGTTTGAGGGGACGGGCCGAGCGTGAACCCGTCACGACCACTTCGTTCAGACCCAACGCATCCTCTTCCATGTAGACGGTCTTTTCTGTTTCGGAAGCTCCTACCTTTCCTGTCTGCGGCACAAAACTGATGTATGTCACCTTATAGTAGCAACTGCCTTTCGCGGCGAGTTCCAGCACGGCCTGTCCGTCCAAATTCGTGATGGCGTGCATCGCGTTCCTCAGTTCCGGATTGTCGGCATAGGTCACATTAGCGGCTATAATCGGCAGCTCCGTCCCTTTCTCCAGTACCGTCAATCTGAAGATCTGCTGGGCTGCAGCATCCATACAGACGCATAGGGCCAGCAGCAGTATGAGGAGTTTAATTTGTTTCATCTATCGGTTCTTTAATAACATTAAAAGAAAGGGCACGTTCTGTCCTTGTGCCCTTCCTTCGACAATTCCAAATGGCCCTGTTTAATTCTTTCCCTGCTCTTTCTTCGCTTCTTCGAGGTCTTTCTCATACTGTGCGAATTCTTCGTCGAAGCGGCTAATGCGCGTCTTGTCGATGGTCTGGAGGAAGGTTTCGATACGCACGTTCATCATGTTATAGTCTATGATGAACTCCACTTGCTTGGTGTTCACGTTCAGGAAGCCGGTAACACTGGCTCCGCTTCCTTCCTTGTCACCCTTGGCTTCGCTACGGCCGATGGTCACTTTGCCGTCCGTGCCCACAAATTTAACCCAGCCATTACCGGGATACTCGTCCTGTTCCCAATTATTGAGATTCGTGAATTTGGTGGTGCTGCGGAAAGTGATGCCGAAGGGCATGGCTCCCACGGTGAAGTTGTTTAGATTGAGGATCATGCCTCCTTCCTCATTCCACTCGAACTTGAACTTGGTGGGACAACCTCTTTCGAGCAGGGTCTTGTCCACGCCGTTCATGGTTGTGCGGGTGGAAAGCACGATTTCTTCATTGAGTATTTCCTTGGCCTTGGCCAGATATCCTTGAGTCGGAGGATCATCCTGCTTGGAGTCATTGCTTTCGCACGATGTCAGCCCTGCAACGGCCATAAAAAGGAGCATTATATATGTGTAGATTTTCAATTTGTTATTCATTTTTATGTTTGTTAGAGGTTCTTCAATAAGGATAAAGAGTTGGGAAGAAGTACTTGTCGGAATTTCTCCCCGGATCTTTAAATATTACACGATTTTACCATTAAATCAATATTGTCAGTTTCTGGCATACTGCCGAGTGGTGTTTGGCAATGTCCCGTTAAAGACATGATCGCCTACCAATATTTGGGTATTGACACTCACTCGCATTACAATATTTGCTACAAGAGCAACACAAAATAGGATTTTCTTTTTCCATGAAAAATTTAAATTAAGAATTAAACATTATATATAAAAACATTCGTTATTTCCACCAAACGGCTTGTTTCGTTTGTTTTATCAACAAACACCCTCTCTTTGCCAAACGGCCGGCTTTATCCTTTTCGGGAATACGGAGAGTTCGGGCAGGACTTCTGTGGGGATACGCGTTCCGGAAGGCCGGGTGTTCTCGTATTTTTCGCCAAATCATCCAACCGCTGTTCCCCGTCGTTGCAGAACAGGGATCCCCGCTGGGCGAGGATTATCTTCAATTTTCACTATTTATCATCGGCTCCCGACTGTAGGAGAGGCCTTCGTCTTCGTGGCATGACGCACAGCACAAGCCGAGAGCCAATATTGCAGGTGTATAAAATTCAGTCATTTTTGTTCGGGATAAATAGATTTTAAATCGTATCGTAATTTGTTTGCAAAGGTCTCTTTTTCTTTATTGCCGTGCAATACCTAAAATTAGGGTTTATTCGGCACAAATTACAATCCGAGGAGGCTTTTGATCTTCGCGGCAGAACTCTCCTGTCTATTATAAATTGTTATATGGGATATTTCGAGCTGTAGGAAAGAGAGGCTGTCGGCGATCTCGTTGTCTGCAACAAACGCCGGCAAGGCATAATTTTGAGGTCACGCTACCGGTGATTGAATCGGATGCGCTACGCTTGTTCTACGCTTTTATCCGGCACCGAATCGGCCGGCGGATTTTCCAACGCCGGCATGTGGTTTCGGCAAAGAGAGCCGGGACTTCGGGATTAAGCCCCTTTTCTGCCCTGGGATCCGATGAATCGGGAGATGATCTCCTCGGGCAGCGGTTTCATAATTGCACGATTTTAGAAACAGCCAGAAAACTCGGGCTGCAGAAGAGATAGGACTACTGCCTGAGGCGTTCATGACCGTCAGCGACAACTCCATGCACTCCACCTGTGCATTGAGCGCGGCGTTGGGCATGACAGCCTACTGGCATAGGCTGTACACGCTGTAATGAAAAGGCCGAGTTACAGGTGCGGAAGCGCCGGCTGTCGAGCGTCTGGAGGGGATTCGGGTAGTTCGTCGGTGCGTCGAAGATTTCCGGGTAGAGCATCGGGCGGATATACAGCGTTGCTGGTTGCGTCGTGTAGTCGGTTTCCGAACGGAAATTCACCACCCAGCGTCCCCTGCGACGCACGTCTTGCGCAGTGTGATTTTCGGGAGCCGGAAGCGCTGGTCGACTCGCTCGCCATCGCCCCCCCCGTCCGTAATCGGCATCCCACTGCCCGCCGAAGGTTAGACGCTCCTGCAGGTAGTGTTTTTCAGTATTCGAGCGCAGCTGCAGGTTCACCTCCGTGCGGCCGGTGTGGTGTTTAGTATAGGTTTATCCCGTGGCCACAAGCGGCGCGGCATCGGGCCGGTAGTAGGTTGTCACGGAGCAGCCCTCCGAGGTCTGGAAGTCGTGCACGTAATGGGCGTTATCCGTCATTTCGAGCTTCTTGCGCAGCTTGACGATGGCGTCCGCCGCGATCGAGTGGATCTCGTTGTCGAGGTAGCGCTCGAGCGAGGGCTCGGTCGGGCGGTGCACGCCCTGCAGGCCTCGTACAGTCCCCCGTAGAAGCTCGTCCGCTCGTGTTGTTGGTCTTATAGGTGTTGAGAGTCTGGAAGTCGCGCCCAAAGTACATCGCCATAGCCTTGGCGTTCCACATTCACGGCTTGTAGCCCGCACCCAGTTGTTGTTCGATTGATCGATCCTCTTGTCGATAGTAACCCACAAAAAGTTGTAATACTTGACATGAGTTGCCCCCCCACCTCCAACAACATCCGATTGTAGCACACTTTTCCCCGGAGCGTATCGGATTATGGATCAGATCATAACAGGCTTTTACCCGGGTCGTATACTGGGCTTATCCAGAGACCACCCTATAATATACAAACGATCGGAGGATTTCTGGATCAAGATTCTGGCAGACTGAGCCCGTGCAAACAAGGTGGTGAAGGCGAAAAGAAATGAAATAAAATATTTTATACCATGCATACTATAAAGAATTTATGAATGCAGGAAGAAACCTTCCTGCATCCGAAAATTACGAACACCAGATGTCTCCCTCACAGTTGAGATCCTTATCGACAAGTGCGAGTTCCGCTACTGCATGATCGGAAGAGTTGGCGATAACAGGCCCGAAAAGGATTTCCACATGGATAGAGCCTGCTCTGGACGCTCAGGCATCGGCACGGCTGCCGCATCCGGCCTGTCCGACTGATTCCGGATTTGCCCACAAGAGATACTTCCCAACAAAACGCCGATCAATAGCACGTAATACTTTATGGCCCCATCTCGATGATACCTCAAATAACGAATTGCCGGGCCGACAACGCATTTGTTGGCTACATCAGCGATATTTCTTATTTGCTGAAAAGGTCAAGAGAGTTTCGGCCGGCTCAATATACCAGTAAGGGAGGCCGAGTGTGCTTCGTCAAGCCGTAGTGAACGAGGATAATTCGGCTATCGTTATCAGCTACATGGCTTCTGTTCAGGGAAAAGCAGTCAGACGGCCACAACCTATTTTAAGTTGGAGCCTCCGGTTTTTTCGAATAAAGTTGGAGGCGACTAATCAGGTATTAGTAAAATTCCCGATTCTTTCAAATCGCTAATGGCGAGACAAATGTCCCGTTAATAAGTTCGATATGTATCCGTAAAGATAAATACCGCAAAGTTCTGAAATCGTGCGATTTCAGAACTTTTTTATTCTCTATCCCAAAGAAAGGATCCGAAATCTTGAAACAAAAGAGTGTCACAGGTTTCCCTGCGACACTCTTTATTGAAAACAGATCGAGGCAATTACCACATCACGCTGATTTCGTATGAGTTGATACCATTGGCCAGGGCCTCCGTCTCTACGCTTTTGAAGGCCCAGAAGTGCTGTTCGGCCAGCATGAAGATGGAATACTCCGCACCTTCGGCCACCTTTGACACGACAAATGAAGGATCCGCCTCGGCAACTTTCGCCGTCAGTGCATCCATTAATGAATTTTTTACAGTACCGATGACCAGCATGTTCATGCCCCCACTGCGCTTCAGGGAGTTCATGACTCCCTCACTGCCGCCAAAAGCGTCAATCTGATCCTGAGCATCGAAACGAACCGTGCGGAAGTTGATATTGAATGAAACGGGAACCTTGGTCAACCCTTCGCCCGTGGCATCGGAGCGGAAGCCCTCCATCTCGGGAGACAGGCTGGTGACATAGCAATTCTTGCCGCAGGGAACTCCCAAAATGGAGTGTGCAGGTTGATTGAAGAACATACAACTGCCTTGGACGTCGTTTGTCGAACTCACCGAGTTCAGCGCAAAACCCATCATGCGCAGACCCTCGGAAGCTATCTTGGACACATTCACCACTCCGCTGCGATCCGAGCGGTCAAGGATCGTAAGCCACGACTTGCCCTTCAAGGTCTTAAGCGCATAGTCCTTGACAGCCGTAAAGTCGGCATCGGAAGAGAACAGGGGCTTGTTTTCCAAGCGGGACACGAATTGAATGGTGGCACTGAATTTTTCGGAAGGCCAGGCATTCTGCGATTCAAAAGAGTATTTATCATCGTCAGAGCAGCATACCAATGTCGGAACGACAAACAATAACGATAACGACAAGAAATATTTTTTATACAATTTCATTTTTCTCCTTCTTTAAAAGTCCGATAACTTATTTAATCTCCAACGTGGCGTAAACCGCATTGTGGTCCGAAAGGTTGCCACTGAACATGGTTCCCGAATCGGTAACCGTCCATGTATTCTTCGGGAAGGTCAGAATGTAATCCAGCCAGTTGTCCGCCGCCATGTCGCAGAGTTGGGGAATCTGCTCCAACTCGCTCAGGCTGCTGACGTTCAGGTCTCCCATCATCACTGTGGGATAAACCGGCTTATTTAGGCTGAGAAACTCGATAGACTCAGGTTCCTGATACTTGACCTTGGCATAGGTATCCATGTGGTCGAAGTGTGTACCCGCGATGCGGATGATTCTTGTCGAGTTATTTTGGGTCGGAACCAGAATGTCGGCATAGCCGATGCTGCGCTGGTCGGAGCCGAACTCATAAAGCTCACTGCCGCTGTTGTGGTCGTAGTAGCCTTTGCCTTTATAGTTCTTGTAGGTGAACTTCTTCGATGCCGTGCTGACAAAAGGATATTTCGACAGAATGACATTGCCGTAGAAGCCAACCTCCTTGGGATAGGATTCGATGAAGTAGGCGTACATGTTCAGAGATGCGGCCAATTCAGCCATCTTCTCCTTGCCCATGCGGCCCGTCATCGTCTCAAACTCGTTCAACACCATGACGTCCGGATCAATATCCTGAATAAATTTGACAAAGGGGGCGACGGGGAAGCCATTGCGCTCTCCGCTCTTATCTTCCTGCTCGAACGAAAGAACATTCCAGGAAGCCACTTTCAAACGTACTGCCTGAGCCTTAACACTCGTTGCCGAAACCAGCAGGAGACAGAAGGCTGACACTCCCAATATATATTTTACAAGTTTCATATTCTACTTTTATTTTAGGTTCCTAACTATTAATAGCCCTTGTTCTGTTGCAAGTAAACAGTGCCTTCAAATGCCTGTATGGGAATGGGGAATACTTGATTGATCTGGGGATCGAAGTGACGGCCGGAGTCATAGTTTTCAGGACCGTCGATGACCACCTGCTCGGTAGCATAATCCCAGTGCGACTTGATGCGGCGGGTCGGCTGTGCATAGACTTCCTTGGCATCGCCCCAGCGCACCAAATCGAGATGGCGCGAAGGCATAAACTCAAATGCCAACTCGCAGCGGCGCTGGTTCTTCAGCTCGGTCTTGGTTGCATTGCTGTTCTCCGGGAGACGTGCTCTGCGACGGATGCGGTTCAGCAGCTGCTTGGCTTCATCGTTGCCCTCGCCCTTCATCCAGATCAGCGCCTCGGCCTTCATCAGCAGAATATCGGCGAAACGGATCAGGCAGGTTCCCAGCGTATTCGAAGCATTGTTTCCGTTGGAGCTGACTTCCTTACCCTTACAGTCGGCTTTCTCCCAGGGTGACATGAACTTGCAGAAAGTCATACCCGTATCCGAAGCGATGTCACAAACCTTCTGGTAGGAACCTCCCCTCTCATTCAGCAGGGTACTGTTACCGCCGTAGCAGATGTCACTGCCGACGAACTGGATGTGCTGACCAGGATAGAGGATGGTCGCGTCACGACGAATGTCCCCCTCTTCGTAAGCCTCCCACAATCCGAGTGTGGGTTGGAAGTAACCCCAGTGGTTGTAGAGCCCCCAACCGCCGTTCTGGAAAGACATGCCATGGAATTTGGGACCATCGATAGGGCTGCCCAGCAGAGAGAACAGGTATTCGCAACCGAAATTCTGCTCTCTGCGCCACAGGTTGTGGAAAGCATTCTTGGTATTGTCGTCGAACAAGTCTCGCTTATCGGGGCCCGAAAGCTCCATTACCTTGTTACACATCTCGATGACGGTGTTGTAGTAGTTCTTGTCGAACTGTGCGGCATAGAGAGCGGCACGTGCGGCGAATGCCCAAGCGGCAGCCTTGTGCGGCAGACCATAGTTGTTCTTTTCGATCTGCGAGAACAGCGGCAGTTTCTCGGCAGCCGTTTTGAAATCGGCGATAATCTGATCGTAGTTGTGCAGAACGCTCGCCGGGCGCGGAGCATCCATCTGTGCGGGTTCGGTTGTATCCAGAATGATGGGGATACCGCCGTTAAAACCGTTGTCACCATAGTAAGGAGCAATCCAAAGCATGGCCAGGCCGCGGAAGAAATAGGCCGTACCTACAGCTCTTTGCGCGTACGCGGGGTCGAGGTTCAGAGTCGGAACCAGTTTGATGATGTTGTTGGCCTTGGCATTCACCTGATACATCGCACCCCAGGTGTCTTTCACATCAGAACCGTTCGACGGCGACATCTTGAAGTTGCGAATCTGGTCGGCCTCCGGCTCGTTGCGGCCCACGGTGATATTATCGCTGCAGCACTCAAACCACATGACTCCCCGGCCCGTAACACCCTCCGAATCGTTGGATGTAAAGGAGTACAATGCTGTAATCGCCTTGTCTATGTCCTCCTGGGTTTCCCACTCCGTTGACGCTCCATATTTGGTTGTCTCCAGAAAATTCTCGCAACCCGAGAAAGTCACTCCCAGGAAGCAAAGCGCTGAAAACATCAATATCCTTTTCATAGTTGTATTCGATTAGAATTAAAAGTTAAGATTTACACCGAAATTGAAGAAACGCGACAGGGGATATACACCGCGGTCGATACCGTAGTTGCCAACCTCGGGGTCGATGCCCGTGTAATCCGTGAATGTGCAGACGTTTTCCACGCTGAAGTAAACACGAATCGAACCGTTCCTCATGCCAATGAAGTCAGTCGCAGCATGGGGCAGTGTGTAACCGATGGTGATATTCTTCAGACGCAGGTAATCGCCATCCTCGAGGAAGTGATCCGAGAAACGGGTGTAGTTACCGTTCAAGTCGCTGGACTTGGTCAGACCCAGACGCGGGTGCTTGCTGCTTGTGGGGTTGAAGTCCCAAGTGTCCAGAACATCGGAAACCATGTTGCCGTAGTCGTTACGACCGTTCATGGTCATCTGCTTCAGACCGTTGTAGATTTTGTTACCGGCAACGCCCTGGAACATGAAGCTGAAATCGAGACCCTTCCAGTTCAATGATCCTCCGAAGGAGTACGTGTATTTGGGAGTATAGGAACCTGCGAAGGCTTTGTCGTCGTCGTTAATCACTCCATCACGATTGACATCGACAAAAATCAGATCACCGACTTTGGCATCGGGCTGCAGCAATTTAGCCTCACCGGTCTGCTCGTTTTTATAGATATACTTGTCAATCTCATCCTGCGAACGGAAGATGCCTGCCGTGCGATAGATCTTGAATGAATACCAGGGTTGGCCGACGTCGGAATACAGCAGAGGCGAAGAGTTCAGGTTGGGATTCTTGTGCATTACGGAACCCAGACGCGAACCGTACTCTCGAACGTAGCCCTTGTTGTAGGACAACATACCCCAAACGTTGTAATTCAATTTATTGCGAGCAGCCGAATTCTTGTAATTGATCGAGAACTCCCAACCTTTGTTCAATACGTTACCCATGTTACCCATAGGAGGCTCTGCAACGCCCAACTGCAGAGGAGTGGGAACGAAGTCAATCAAATCTTTGGTAACCTTGTAGTAGTAGTCCACGCTGATGTCCAACTTCTTGCGGAACATCTGCAGATCCAGTCCGACACTGGTCTGCTCGGTCACCTCCCAACGTGCGTTCAGGTTGGGAATCGTCGAAAGGTAGGTGCCATAGCGGTCCTGATCCATATTTTCGCCAAAGATGCCGGGATACTCATACTGAAGCAAATCGACCTTGGCCACATTGTCGGGATACAAATCCACGTTACCTATGCGCCCCCAACCGGCACGAATCTTAATCAAATCGAAGACGTTGTTCAGCCCCGAATTCTGGAAGAATTTTTCGGAGGAGAGTTTCCACGAACCCGAAACAGAGGGGAACCAGTCATAAGGTTTCGACTTGGGAAGTTTCGAGGATGCATCGCGACGGATACTCCCGACGAGGAAGTAACGATCGTCGAACGAATAGCCTACACGTGCAAGGAACGAATACATCGAGTACTCCCGGATATACTCTTTGGGGGCAGGTGTCCACTGCTCGGCATTGGGCCAGGTAATCTGATTACCCTCTTCCGAGGTGTAATTCTTGGAGTAGATGAAGCGGTCATGGTTCTTCTTGAAATCTGCGGTGAACCCAGCCATGGCGCTGATGTGGTGGCGGTTGAACACCTCAGCCCATGTGATGACAGTCTCCGACAACCAGTGGCGGTTGCGGTGGAAACTCTGGGCTCGTTCATTCTCACTGCGCTGAAGACCTTGCTCGGTCATCTTACGGCGGAACTCATCAGCTTCGGCATTATGGAGGTCTGCCGTGAAGTCGGACTTGATGGTCAAAGAGGTAATCGGCTTGATTTCAATAGAGGTTGTCGAGAAAATCTTGTTTTCGGGATACTTGCGGTGCATTCTCGAAAGGTCGGCAACCGGGTTGTAAAGTAAAGGAGTGCCCGATACGCCGGCCCACGAAGGAAGCGTACCCCCAAAGATGCGATTACCCTTTTCATCCAATACGTAGTTACCCTTCTCATCCATCTCATAGACAGGAGCGAAACGGGGATACCACATGGCGCCGATGATGGGGCCTTCGTGTGAGGTGTTGACGTTACCCTGACCGTTGGAAACCACGAACGAGGCTCGCTCGGAGAGTTTCAACCACTTGGTCAACTGGAATTCGGTGTTCAACTTCGCATTCAGACTCTCGCTGTAAGTATTCAGCAGTGTGCCTTCCTTCTTGTCATAACCGACAGAGAAATAGGATCTCAGTTTATCGGTTCCGCCCGAGATGCTCAAAGCATAATGCTGCTTCAGACCTACTCTGAAAATCTCGTCCAACCAGTCGGTGCGGGTGATGTTGCCGAAGGGGAACAACTCGGGATTTGCTGCCGAAGGCAACTGTGAACCGGGGTTGTTTTCCACCGCCTTAGCCCAAACCGTATTATACTGCTCGGCGGTCAGCATTTTGGGGAGGTTAGACACCTTGTCCAGCCCCCAGGATGCATTCACCGAAACATTGAGCTTACCCTTTCGGGCTTGTTTGGTGGTGATGAGGATAACACCACTCGATCCTACGGATGCACCATAGATGGCGGCCGAAGCGGCGTCCTTCAGAACAGTGATGGTTTCGACATCCTCCACCATGTAGGGGGCGTTGGGCACGCCGTCGACAACCACCAGCACTCCGTCTCCGGATGTGGGATCATCGTCATTACCCTTCGATCCTCTACCACGGATGGAGAACGATGCGGGGCTCATGGGATCACCCACCTGCTGGATGGTCACACCAGGCATACGACCCTGGAGCAGGGATGCCAAGTCTGTCGAACGGCTTTTGGCGACCTCGTCCACCTTCACGGTGGTCACCGCCATCGAGAGGTCCTCCTTGCGCGAAGATCCGTAACCGATAGCCACGACCGCACCGATCATCATGGAATCCTCCTCCATGGTCACATCAATCACACTGCGATTGTTCACAGGAATCGACTGCGTTTTGAAGCCGATGAACGAGAAGTTAAGAACGGCGTTGGCAGCTACCGTGATGGAGTAATTACCCTCGGCGTCAGTAGTGACTCCGTTGGCAGTACCTTCTTCGACAACGGAAGCTCCGAGGACGGCATTGTTCGACGCATCCGTCAGACGACCGCTAATCGTGACTCGATTTTGAGCACTCACTGGAACAGCGAGTATGCAGAATAGCAAACTCACTAAAAGAAATCGGACTAAAGTCCGCCCCTTCTCAGAAAAAGTCAAATTCATTTCAATAAAGTTAAAAGTTAGTATATGATGGTAATTTGGCTTCGTTTTAATTAAAAAAATTAATAACCGCAACTCGTTTTGGGGTGAAAATGTAGTATCTCTTTCGAGAAATAAAATTATCAATAATATTAATCATTGGGGTGTAGATTCGCGCATTGATATCCTCATTTTACGAATATTTGAAATTTCGAACTATAAAACCAGCTCCGCGAAAATTATGAAAAGAGCTGAAAATCGATAAATAGCGGATTCGGCTCTTTGTCGAACATGCAACCGATCCGCAAAAAAACGCCGGGTGGAATATATTATATATAGGTATAAAAACAGCCTTAAAAAAATGTTTATATGACATTCGGAAGTCATGATGCGAGGATCGATTCGAAGGGTAGTGCCTTTTCTGAATGCAATTTCTCAGCTATTGGGTGAGTCTGGTTTCTTGCGATAAAAATATTTAGTTATGAAAAAATGCGCCTTAATGAGACGATTTCATTAAGGCGCATTTTTTCGCTGCATCTGTAAATAAATTAGACCGTCACAACATCACCCATAGGCTGATTTAGCGTCATTCTCTCTTTTCGTCCTATCGGCAAAATCGGGCCCTCCTATTTTGCTGCAGCATATCGACTTCTGCATGAGCGAATCTGCTGTTTGCGGAGGAGGGAAATTATTGGATTTTCAGTACGTTATGTCTGATTTTCTCCATATACTCCGACGGCGTTATGCCCTTGATTTGCTTGAAGGTGCGCGACAGATTCTTGATGTCGAACAATCCCAGTTCGGCCGCTGCTTCGGAGATGCTCTTGCCATCGTTAAGATGCTGTACCACTTGCTCGATGCGGGTCTGCGTGATGTAATGATAGATCGAGGTGCCGATTTCCTTGCGGAATTTAACCTCGAGCAGACGGCGGGACAACGGAACCAGACGGGTAATCTCCGCTACGGAGATCTTTTTGGTGATGTTGTCGTGGATGTAGCGCAGAACAAGGGTGATGTGGGGATCGGTGGTGGCATAGATGTCGGTGGACTGGCGGGTGACGATGTGGGTGGGGATGACCATGACATCCTCCGGATCCGCCGAAGGGTCGTTGAGCAGTCTGTCGATGAGCTGTGCCGTGTCGTATCCCGCCTGCTCGACGGCCTGATTGAGCGACGAGAGGTTCGGCACGCTGAGTTTGCACAGCGTCTCGTCGTTGTCGACGCCCAGAATGGCGATGTCGTAAGGAATGCGGCACCGGTCGCCGATCTGGTGGCAGGCTTCGACGATGTGGTTGGCCTGGTTGTCGTCGGCGGCCATGATGGCAACCGGTTTGGGAAGCGACTTGAGCCACTCGGTCAGGTATTCGGTGTTGTAGTACCACAGGATATTCTGCGTATCGCTCGTCAGCGACGAAAAGGTGAAGTTGGGATTGGCGGACTCGACGGTCTGCTGGAATCCCTCCTTGCGCTCGTCCGACCAGACGATGTCCCGGATGCCGTAGAAGGCAAAGTTGGAAAAACCGCGCTTTATGAAGTATTCGGCTCCCATCTGTCCGGCCAGGCGGTGGTTGCCCGTGATATTGGGGATGGTGCTGAAGCGGTTTTTGAAGTCTTCGGCTATGGCGATGATGCCGTTTTGCGCAAAGAGCTCTACGGGGTCGTCGTTGTAGAATTGTCCCACGACGGCGTCGGCCTTGATTTTCTTGGCCCACTCCACGACTCCTTCGATGCCGGATACATCGCGGACCGAGAGCGGCAGCCGGCACAGGTTCCATGCCTGGCGGGTGGCTACCGTGTAGCGGAATACCCCCTGAAGGATCCCGCGCGAGTATCCTTCGGAGAAATCCATGAGGAAAATGATACAGGCCATAGCGTATTTGTTTTGTTGCCGGGTAAAGATAGTGATTTTCGGCAATACGGCAAATCTTCTCCGCGACGGGCGCAGGTTCGATTGGCCGGTGCAGAAGAGCGGGGTTTGTCGCGGAATCATTCTTAAAATTATTTAGTTACACTCCCCTACCCCGAATTTCGGACGGGTTGGAGGCTAAGTCTTCGCTCTTTTGCGCAAAATAAGGATATAAGGTCGCAAATTGAGGATTGCGGATCGAATAACTGCCGTATATTTGTAAAGAAAATAAAAAGTATGATTTTATATTTAAAATATTTTAAAAATTTAAAGAGCTTGACAATAGCATGAAGTAGTTAAAACTGCCGGAACACCATTTATTCACTATTAACCATAAAAACATGAAAAAAATTAAACTATGTCTTACCATGCTTGGTGCATTGTTGCTGACGATGCCAGCAAGCGTGTTTGCGCAAGGGACGTAGGTTGTGGGGCCGTCTTGGTTCTGGATTTCAATGCCCTGCAGTGCTCGCGCATTCTACGATAACGGTGGATATTCGCGGCGTTCTTTCTTCGGTCGGTTGGAAATTTAATATTGAATTTTGAAGATGAAAAAGTATCTCGCTTTTATAGGTTGCATCGTGTTGGCGGCTTCGTGTACGCCAGACGATATGCCGCATGCCAGGCACGTGATTATGATCGGGTGCGACGCCATGGGAGCTTTCGCTCTGCAGCGCGCCGAAACCCCCAACTTGAACCATATGATTGAGAACGGAGCCGTCTCGATCAATACGCATAGCGTCCGCCCCACGTCGAGCAGCCAGAATTGGATGTCGATGGTCAGCGGAGCCCTTCCCCTCCAGCACGGGGTTCTCGACAACGACTGGGAACCCGACAACATCGTCATCGAACCCTGTTTGAAAAATGCCAGGGGATTTTTCCCCACCCTGTTCGACGACATCAAGGCGCAACGTCCCGAGGCTACAGTCCACATGTTCTACGAGTGGGAGGAGCTGGCGCGCATGTTCGATGTCTCGGTGGTCGACAAGGCCGTCACGGGGCTTGACACCGAATGTACCTTCAACGCGGCGATGGAAGATTTCTTCGAGAACAAACCCGCGCTGTCGTTCATATCGCTCAACGAACCCGATCATGTGGGACACGTCTTCGGACACGAGTCCGCCGAGTATATGGCGCAGGTTTCGCAGCTCGATGCCATGATCGGCGAGCTGGTACGTCGGCTCGACGAGTCGGGAATGTCGGAGAATACCGTGGTGATCGTCACGGCCGACCACGGCGGTTTGGGCAAGTCGCACGGCGGCGATTCGCTTTTCGAACGGCTTGTGCCCATTGTCTTCTACGGCAAGGGGGTCACACGGGGCAAGGTGATCGAGCCGGCGTTGCTGATCTGCGATGTGGCTGCCACGGTATGCGGCTTGCTCGACGTCGCGTTGCCGCGCGAGTGTGTGGGACGCTTCGTCCACGAGGCCTTCACCCCGCGCGTCAACGATCGGATCTATGTTCCCGTGCCGTTCGTGAGCCCCTCGGAAGGGTTCTTTACCGAACCGGTGACGGTCACCATGACGGCCGACGCCCCCGATTGCGAAATCTACTACACGCTCGACGGTCTTGAACCCGACACTCTCTCGTTGCGCTACGAGGGCCCCGTGCAGATCTCCGGCCCGGCACAGCTGCGTGCCGTGACCTATCGGAAGGGACAGCGCAGTCTCACGGCGGCGGGGTCGCTGCGCGTGGTGGGCGAAAACGAAAGCCCCAATGTCTCCTATCGCATGTGGGAGGGCATTCGGACCAAGACGCTGCCGGTGTTCTCCACCCTGGGGCGCCCCAAGGCGTCGGGCAAGGTCTATGAATTCTCGCTCGACCAGCTCGATGTCGAGGAGAAGGACCATTTCGCCGTGGAATTCACTGCCGACCTGCATGTCGACAAGGCCGAAAACTACCGTTTCGGCGTGCTTTCTGATGACGGGAGCAGGGTCTACATCGATGGCCGGCTGCTCATCGACAACGACGGGTCGCACTCCTCGGACATGAAGTATGCCAACATCGACCTGTCGGAAGGTCTGCACCACATCAAGGTGGAATATTTCGACGACTACATGGGACAGCGCCTGGAGCTGCGCTACTCGTCGGGACATATCGGCGAGCAGGTGGTGCCTTTCGCGCGTCTGTGCCGGAATTAGAGAATAATACGAACAAACTCACTGTATGAATTTAGCAAGATTGGGTCTGGTAGCGGTATTTCTGGCTGCAACCGGATGTGCGAACTCCGCACGACAGCATCCTGTCGATTATGTCGATCCCTTCGTCGGAACGGGATTCCACGGACACACCTACCCGGGAGCCACCACGCCTTTCGGCATGGTGCAGCTCAGCCCCGACACGCGCAGTGGCGACTGGGACGCCTGTGCGGGATATTACTACGCCGATACGAACATCGACGGCTTCTCGCACACCCACCTCAGCGGTACGGGATGCGCCGACCTGGGCGATGTGATGATGCGCCCCACCTCGCGCGAGGTCAAGGCCGCCGACGGCAGCTATACGATGACCCCGGCCGCCTTCTCCCACGATGAGGAGGAGGCTTCGTGCGGCTACTACGCCGTGAAACTGCTCGACGAGAAGATCCGTGTCGAACTCACTGCATCGCCGCGTGTTGGTGTCCACCGCTACACGTTCGAGGGCAGCGGACCGCGTCAGGTGGTCATCGATCTGATGCACCTGCTCACCGATGAGAACATCAAGCAGCACGAACTGCACGTGGTGTCGCCCACCGAGGTCGGAGGCATGCGCTGCACCGACGGATGGGTCGAGGACCAATATGCCTTCTTCTCGGCCGCCTTCTCGCAGCCGGTCGTCGCGTCACACAACTTCGACAACAGGCAACTGCTGCTCGTCTTTGCGCCCGATGTCAGGGAGCTGACCGTCGCCGTGGGCCTTTCGGCCGTCAGCGAGGAGAACGCCCGTCTGAACCGCACCACCGAGGTACCGGTTCTGGATTTCGAGGCCGTGCGCTCGGCGGCGCGCGCGATGTGGAGCGAGGCGCTGGGAGACATTGAGGTCGAGGGAGGCACCGAAGCCCAGCGCAAGACCTTCTACACGGCACAGTATCACACCAAGCTCACGCCCAACGTGATGAACGACGTCAACGGCGACTACCGGCGCAACGACGGCTCGGTGGCTCGTCTGCCCGAGGGCGGGAAGTACTATTCGACCATGTCCATCTGGGACACGTTCCGCGCATGGCATCCGCTCCAGACGCTTGTCGATGCCGAACTCGTGAACAATATGATCCGCGACATGCTCGACATGTACGACGCCACGGGAGAACTCCCCATCTGGCCGCTCTCGTCGGGCGAGACCCGCTGCATGATCGGCTACCATGCGGTCTCGGTTATTGCCGACGCCTACATGAAGGGAATCCGCGGGTTCGATGCCGAACGTGCGTTGGAGGCCATGGTGCGTTCGTCGAACATCAACCAGAAGGGGTCGGACTACTATGTGAAGTATGGCTTCATCCCAGCCAACATCAAGCGCGAGTCGGTGTCGTGTCTTCTGGAGTATGCCTACGACGACTGGGCGATAGCCCGCATGGCCCAGGCGATGGGCCGTTCGGAGATTGCCGGGGAGTACATGCGCCGCGCCCAGAACTATGTGAACGTCTTCGACGGATCGACCCGGTTTTTCCGCGGACGGCAGCTCGACGGCAGTTGGACCACCCCCTTTGTGGACTGGAAGGCCGGCCGCGACTACACCGAGGCTTCGCCCTGGCAGTACCGCTTCTTCGTGCCACACGACGTCAACGGCCTGATGCAACTCTTCGGCTGCCGCGAGAGTTTCATCGAAGCTCTGGATCTCCTCTTTACCACGGAGACCCCTTCGGAGGATCCGGGACTGGTCGACATTACGGGTATTTTGGGGCAGTATGCCCACGGCAACGAGCCGAGCCACCACATGGCCTATCTCTACAACTGGGTGGGACAGCCCTGGAAGACCCAGGAGATGACCCGCCGTCTGCTCGACGAGATGTATGCCCCCACTCCCGAAGGGGTCATCGGCAACGAGGATTGCGGGCAGATGTCGGCTTGGTACATCCTCTCGTCGCTGGGGCTCTATTCGGTCTGCCCCGGTTCGAACCAGTTCGTCCTGACTTCGCCCCTCTTCGAGAAGGCCACCGTGAAGCTGGCCAACGGCAAGACGCTCGTCATCTCGTCCAACGCTTCGAAACGGAACCGCTACATCAAGTCGGTGAGCTTCAACGGCCGCCCCGTCGACCGGACCTATGTCGATTACGAGCAGCTGATGCAGGGCGGCGTGTTAGAGTTTGTCCTCGCACCGGAACCCCATGCGGAATGGGCGGCCGGCGACGAGGCCTGCCCCTACTCGCAGACCGGAACCGAGGTCGTGTCGATACCCTATACCACCGCGAACTTCAGCCTCTTCACCGAAAGCATCGACGTGGATTTGAACACCACGACCGAGCATGCCGAAATCCGCTATACGCTGGACGGTTCGGAGCCCGATGAAGATTCGGAACGCTACACCGCTCCCATTCGGATCGACCGGTCGCTCACCCTCAGGGCCCGCGCCTTCAAGCCGGGCCTTGTACCCAGCCGCACGCTGAAGATCGATGCCGAGAAGGCCGTGTTCCTGGAGCCCGAGGCGCAGCCCTCCGCACTGGAGAAGGGCGTGCACTACGACTATTATGAGGGCAGCTGCTCGCAGGTGTCGCAGATCACGGAGCAGGAATACATCGGGTCGGGGGTCCTTCCCGAACCGGGCATCGCCGGGGCGCGTCAGTCCGACCACTTCGCTTTCATCTTCGAGGGGCTGATCCATGTTCCCGAGACCGGCGTCTGGTCGTTCATGACCAACAGCGACAACGGCACCATACTCGAAATCGGCAACAGGGTCGTGGTCAACAACGACGGTTCGCATCCGGCCGTGACGGCTACCGGCCGCGTGGCGCTGAAGAAGGGCTACCATCGCTACAAGCTCTCCTTCTTCGAGGATTATGGCGACGAGTCAATGGAGTGGGGATGGAAAGCCCCCTCGGAGGACGACTACCGGCCGATTCCCGCCGCAAATTTGTATCTTCAGCAGTGATATCATAAATTTGCAGACTTATACTGAAACAAACAACCCATGAAAAAACTCATTCCATTTCTTGCCGCAGCCCTGATGACCGCCTGCGGTTCCACGACGGAGTTGAACGTCATGACCTTCAATGTCCGCTATGACAATCCCGAAGACGGCCGCAACAACTGGAAGTTCCGCAAGGAGCGCGTGGCCGAGGTGATCCGGGACAACCGAATCGACGCATTCGGGACCCAGGAGGTGCTGATCAACCAGTACAACGACTTGAAAGGCCTGCTCCCGGAGTATGCATCGGTCGGCGTGGGCCGCGAGGACGGCAAGGAGCAGGGCGAGTTCAACGCCGTCTTCTTCCGCCGGGACCGCTTCACCCTGCTCGACTCGGGCAGCTTCTGGTTGAGCGAGACCCCCGAGGTGGCCGGTTCGCGGGGCTGGGATGCGGCCTGCGAGCGGCTGGCGACGTGGGCCGTCCTCAAGGAGAAGGGCGGCACGGAACTGCTCTTCATCAATACCCACCTCGACCACATGGGCCGGGTGGCGCGGCGCGAGGGCGTGACGCTGCTCATCGAGCGTATCGGCAAGCTGGCCGCAGGGCGTCCCGTGGTGCTGACCGGCGATTTCAACGCCGAGCCCGGGTCTTCGGTTGTCGGACATGTCCTCGCCTGCGGCATCTTCAACGACTCAAAGGCCGTGGCCGCCACCAAGGCCGGCCCCGACTGGAGTTTCGCCGACTACGGTTCGATTCCCGAGGCCGAGCGTCCGCTGATCGACTACATTTTCGTGTCGAAGGGGGTCGGGGTCAGCCACTACGAGGTCCTGCCCGACCACAACGAGGAGGGGTTCGTCTCCGACCACGCTCCGCTGAAAGCTGCCATTCACATCGAAAAATAAAAGGAAAACCATGAAACTGAAAAAAATCGCAATGGGGCTGTCGGCCCTCATGTTGTCTGTCTGGGCATCGGCACAGCCTCCCATGCTGATCCACTCCCACAACGATTATTGCCGTCGCATGCCTTTCTATCAGGCCTATGCGCAGGGAGTGCACTCCATCGAGGCCGATGTCTTCCTCCACAAGGGGAAACTGCTCGTGGGACACGACATCGAGGATCTGCGCGACGAGATGACCTTCGAGCAGATGTACGTGCGTCCGCTGGTGACGCTGTTCGGCCGCAACGGCGGCAAGGCATGGGCCGATTCCGACGAGAACCTCCAGCTGTTGGTCGAGCTCAAGTCGGAAACGGAGCCCACACTGAAGGCCGTGGTGAAGATGCTCCGGAAATACCCTTCGGTATTCGATCCTTCGGTCAATCGCCATGCCGTGCGTATTGCCATCACGGGCAACGTGCCCTCACCCGAGGAGTTCTCGGAGTATCCCGAATGGATCGCCTTCGACGGTCAGTGGGACGAGGACTACACCCCCGAACAGCTTGAGCGCATCGCCCTGGTAAGCGCCAATTTCCGCAACTTCTCGAAGTGGAAAGGCAAGGGGTCGATTGTCGAGTCGGAAGCCGCAAAATTACAGGAGGTTATCGACCGGGTGCATGCATGGAACAAGCCCGTGCGCTTCTGGGGCGCTCCCGAGGGCATCACGGTCTACTACACGTTCTGGAACATGGGGATCGACTACATGAATACGGATCGTCCGGAGCAGTGCGCCGAGTTCTACAACGATTTCGGCAACAAGAACTTTCAGATCGGTGCGAAGAACCCCTCCGAAAGCAGCCGGGTGACCGGCACGAAGCGTCTGGACAAGGCTACGCGCAACTTCTCCGGCTTCCAGAGCGAGAAGATGCATCTCTCAAAGGGAATCGAGGTCTATCAGCCCTCCTTCCTGAACGACGGCGCGCTGTCCAGAGTCAGGAATGTGATCCTGCTCATCGGCGACGGAATGGGCCTCGAACAGATCATGGCGGGCCTCTATGCCAACCACGGCCTGTCGCTGGCCACCCTGAAGCACATCGGATTCCAGCGGACCCATGCCCTGAATGCCTTCACCACCGACTCGGCGGCGGCCGGCAGTGCTCTGGCCACCGGCGAGAGCCACAACAACCGTCATATCTCGGCCACGGGCGACAATGTCCCCGTTCCCTCGTTGAGCGATTTCTTTGTCGCCAATGGCTGTCCGGTGGGTGTGGTGACTCTGGGCGATGTCTCCGATGCTACCCCTGCGGCCTTTTACGGCCACAGCACCGAGCGTGACAATTCCGACATCCTGACGGCCTATCTGACCGACGGATGTATCGATCTGCTGTGCGGCAGCGGCATCGCGAAGTTCACCAAGCGCGAGGATGGCCGCAACCTGGCCGAGGAGCTCGAGGCGAAGTACTCCTTCGTGCGCTCGGTTGACGCCATCAATGCCCGCGAGGGCAAGGTCATCTGCATCGACGAGCAGATGGGCGAGGCCGCCAGCGAGGAGAACCTCCCGCTGCTGGCCCAGGCCACCCGCGAGGCGATCCGAAAGTTGCAGGAGCGCAGCGACAACGGCTTCTTCCTGATGGTAGAGGGCGCCAAAATCGATTACGCCGGCCACGCGCGCTGCCTCCCGGGATCGGTCATCGAGACGCTGAGCTTCGACCTGGCCGTTGCCGAGGCCCTGAAGTTCGCCGACAGCAACGGCGAGACGCTGGTCATCGTCACGGCCGACCACGAGACGGGCGGTCTGATGCTGCTCGACGGCGACGAGAAGACGGGGCGTGTGATGGGTGTCTATGTCACCGACGACCATACGCCTGCACTGATTCCCGTATTCGCCTACGGCCCCGGCGCCAGGGAGTTCATGGGGTGCTATCGCAACACCGAGATCCCCCACCGCATCAAGGCGCTCACCGAAGGAAACGACCGGTAAAATTGAGCGTTATGATTCGTAAAGTCATTTTGGGTGTTGTGCTGGCGGGGCTCCTCCCGGGGGAGCTCATGGCGCAAAACCAGCATCCGGAGAGCGGTCAGTCGCCCTACAAGAACACCTATGTCAAGGATGTCTTCGTCGCCGAAAACGAGTTTCGCAACATGAAGCCCGAGACGATTCGTCCGCGCAGCTTCGACCAGGCGCGCCACATTCTTCCCGCCCCGTTCTGGGAGGGACATTCGCGCGAGGTGGAGATGTACTGGCATGCCTGGAAAATCGCGGTCGGCAACATCCGCCAGCCGCAGGCTGATTCGGGCTTCGTCGCGCCCTATCTCGACATCGCATACAACGGCAACATCTTCATGTGGGACGCCTCCTTCATGATGATGTTCGCCCGGTATGGCTACCATTTCTTCCCCTTCCAGCGCACGCTCGACAACTTCTACGCGCACCAGCATCCCGACGGCTTCATCTGCCGGGAGATTCGCGCCGACGGATCGGATTGTTTCGAGCGCTACGACCCCACCTCGACCGGACCCAACATCCTGCCGTGGGCCGAGCTGATGTATTACAGGCAGTTCGGCAATCTGGACCGTCTGCACAAGGTCTTCCCCGTGCTGTGTTCCTATGCCAACTGGTGGCGGCTGAACCGCAGCTGGCCCAACGGAACCTACTGGTCGTCGGGATGGGGCACCGGCATGGACAATATGCCGCGTGTGCCCAAGGGCTACAATCCGATTTTCTCCCACGGCCATATGGAGTGGATCGATGCCTGTCTGCAGAAGATAATGGTCAACGACATGCTGCTGCAAATCGGCTTCTACACCGAACGCTGGCAGGAGATCGAGGAGCTCGAGGACGAAAACCGATACCTTAGGAAGCATATCAACACCTGCATGTGGGACGACAGGGAGGGCTTTCTCTTCGACCGCTGTGCCGATGGACGGCTCAACGGCACCAAAGGCGTCCATGCCTATTGGGTCCTGCATACCGACGTCCTGCCGAAGCAGCGTCTGGACCGTCTGGTGGCGCATCTGGCCGACACGGCCACCTTTGCGCGTCCGCACCGCGTGCCCTCGCTGTCGGCCGACCACAAAAAGTACAACGACGCAGGCCGCTACTGGCAAGGGGGAATCTGGCCCAGTTCGAACTATATGATTATCGACGGCCTGTGGAGGAAGGGCTACCGCGAGCTGGCTCAGGAGATCGCCGAGAACCACTACAACGCGGTTTTCGAGGTGTGGAAGAAGACCGGAACATTCTGGGAGTATTATGCCCCGGAGAAAATCGAACCCGGATTCATGGCCCGCAGGGACTTTGTGGGCTGGACGGGACTGCCGCCCATCGCCGTGTTCATCGAATACATTCTGGGCATCAAGTCCGACTTCGCCGAGGGGACGATCGAATGGAATATCACCCATTGCGAGGCGCACGGCATCGAACGCTATCCCTACGGTCCCGAGTCGCTCGTGGGGCTCAAGGTCAAGTCGCGCGGAGCGCTCGGGGAGACTCCCGTCATCAGCGTCGAGACCCCGGTGCCGTTCACGCTGACAGTGACATGGGGCGACAATTGCCGACGCAGCGTAAAGGTGGAGCGCAGCGGCACTGTCAAGCTGGCCGAAAAGTAAAAACCTGAAAATAACCTACTACCATGAAAAAAACAGTTACATTATTGTGCGCCTGCATCACATGGTGCGGTGTCATGGCGCAGACGCCCGTCCTGAAGATCAACGAGGAGGGCAAGTATAAGATCGCACAATTTACCGACACCCACCTGGATTTGAGCACGGACTACCGCCGCGCACAGTCGGCCAGGACCATCGACCAGCTGAACTACATCCTCGACAGCGAGAAGCCCGATTTGGTGATTTTCACGGGCGACGTGGTCACGGGAAAACCCGCAGCCGAGGGATGGAAGATGATCTTGGCTCCCGTCGCGGAGCGCAATCTGCCCTTCTGCGTGACATTGGGCAACCACGATGCCGAGCAGGATATCTCGCGTACCGAAATCGCCGAAATCGTCACCTCGTTCAAGGGTACGCTCAACACCCGCAAATCGGGCGAACTGGACGACGTGGCCCTCGAAGTGATGTCGCGCAAGGGCGACAAGGTCGACAAGGTGCTCTACTGCATCGACTCCCACGACTATTCGACCCTCGACGGGGTTGACGGCTACGCCTGGATTACCCGGGAGCAGATCGACTGGTACCGCAGCCTCAGCGCAAAATATGCCGCCGCCAACGGCAACAGACCCCTGCCCTCGATGGCCTTCTTCCACATCTGCCTCCACGAGTTCGCTCCGGCCTGGGCCAACGACGAAAACACCCATGCGGGACGTCGCGCCGAGGACGAATGCCCCGGGGTGCTGAATACCGGCATGTACAGCTCGATGGTCGAGATGGGCGACATCTGCGGCGTGTTCGTGGGTCACGACCACGATATCGACTATGTGGTGGCGCAGAACGGCATAGCGCTGGGATACGGCCGCTTCTCGGGCTACGACACCACCTACAACAACCTGCGTCACGGCGTGCGCATCATCGAGCTGCACGAGGGGGTCCGCGAATTCGAGTCCTGGATCCACGAGCGCGACGGACGCATCGTGAACCGCATCCTGTTCCGTGACGGCAAAATAGAGCGGCTCGACTGATTCCGAAACGGAAACGGCCGGAACGCCGCATCATTTTTGCAGCGTCCCGTTTCCCTGAACCTGAGTATGGACGGCTGGCGGTACACTCCGGGCGCATGAAGTGCCGTCGGCTCTAAAAAATCTGTCGTGGAAGGTCGGCATGCGCCCGGCCGATAGGCGGCAGTGGGTAAACTTATGAATATTGGAATAGATTTGGGAGGCACAAACCTTCGGGTCGGCCTTGTCCATGAGGGCGAGATCGTCAAACTCCTGTCCGAGCCCTGCAAGGCCACGGCATCGGCCGAGGCTGTGTTGGAACATATCTCGACGCTGGTTGCGCGGATCATGACACCCGAGGTCCGTCAGATCGGCGTGGGTGTGCCTTCGGTGGTGGATTCGGTCCAGGGCATCGTCTACGACGTGGTGGGTATCCCCTCGTGGCGCGAAGTGCACCTCAAGGAGTATCTCGAACGCCGCTTCGGGCTGCCCGTGCATGTCAACAACGATTGCAACTGCTTTGCCCTGGGGGTCTGCCGTTACGGCGAGGCCAGGGGCTACCGCGATGTGGTCTGCATGGCGATGGGTACGGGTGTCGGCGCGGGGATTGTCATCGACGGCAAATTGTACTGCGGTCAGAATACGGGGGCCGGCGAAATCGGTGCCGCCCCCTATCTGGACCGGGACTACGAGTACTATTGCAGCAGCCGTTTCTTCGTCGGCCGCGGCACCACGGGCAAGGAGGCCTGTGAAAAGGCTGCCGCAGGGGACGAGGAGGCTCTGGCACTGTGGAAGGAGTTCGGGCATCATGTGGGCAATCTGGTGATGCTTGTCATGTATGCCTACGATCCGGAGGCGATCGTCCTCGGCGGCAGTATCGCGCAGGCCTTCGCCTTCTTCAAGGATTCGATGTACGAGACGCTCGACGGCTTCCTCTATGCGGGCGCGGTCAAGCGACTGCACATCTGCTGCTCGAATGTCGAGAATGCGGGATTGCTCGGAGCCTCGATTTGCTGATTGGACAGCCGCTGGCGGCGGAATGTGCGGCAGCGTGCCGACCGACTCTTCGGCATCCAGCAGTTTCGGTGCACCCGCATCGCGTGGCGGCAGCCTCCGCTACCCCACTCCGTCCGGTGCGAAGCCGGGGTCGAGAGCCTGGCAAGCGGCGCATTGGGGTTGAACAGCCGACGATGTGCGGCCCAGGGAGAAGAGATGGACGCGGAAAAATCCGTTGCCGCAACAGACAAGAGAGCCGGCAGGTTTTACGACCTGCCGGCTCTCTTGTCTGAGCTCCCGGAGCTGTTACAAATCGACCTCCACCATCACGGGGCAGTGGTCTGAGCCTAAGATTTCGTTGTGGATTGCGGCGCCGCGCAACCGGTCTTTCAAACGCGCCGACGCGAGGAAGTAATCGATACGCCAGCCCGTGTTCTTCTCCCGGGCCCGGAAGCGGTAGGACCACCACGAATAGGCCCCCTCCAAATCGGGATGGAAATGGCGGAACGTGTCGATAAATCCGGCATCGAGCAGTGTCTGGAACTTCTCGCGCTCCTGATCGGTGAAGCCGGCATTCATGCGGTTGGTCTTGGGATTCTTGAGGTCGATTTCGCGGTGTGCCACGTTCAAATCGCCGCACACCAGAACCGGTTTGCGCTCATCGAGCCGGAGCAGGTAGTCGCGAAAGTCATTTTCCCAAGTCATGCGGTAGTCCAGACGCTTCAGTCCGTCCTGCGAGTTGGGCGTGTAGACGGTCACCAGAAAGAAATTCTCCATCTCCAGGGTGATGACGCGTCCCTCGTGGTCGTGTTCGTCGATGCCCATGCCGCAGGTGACATTCACGGGAGTGTGGCGGGTGAAAATCGCCGTCCCCGAATAGCCCTTCTTGTCGGCATAGTTCCAGAAGGAGCTGTAACCCGCGAATGCAAGTTCGAGCTGTCCCTCCTGCATCTTGGTCTCCTGCAGGCAGAAGAAATCGGCATCCAGCGCCGTAAAAACCTCCCGGAAGCCCTTGTCGCAGCAGGCACGGATTCCGTTGACGTTCCATGATATCAGTTTCATATTCTTGTCGTTTTTCAGATTCGTTTTGCGTATATCGGGGCACAATACCCCAAATTACAACGCCAAGTTACGGAAAATATTTCTGCCGGCCAAAAACGCAATGGCCGCATCCGCGGGCATCCCGGGCAGGGACGCCCTGCAGCCCGCCCCTGCCCGGTGCCGGGGCGGCAAGCAGAGTGGGCCACAAGGGCGTGCGCGAAATAGCCCCGCCCAAAGCGAAGACCGGGGAGAGGTGCGCGAAATCTCCTCTGCCCGGGGATGCTCCCGAGGATGCGTGTGCAAAATAGCCCCGCCCGGAAGAGGTGTTTTTTTGATTTTTTTACAAAATTGTAAATATACCTGATTTACAGCGTATTAATTCTTTTGTTTTCGGGCCTTTGCCCTTGTGTCGAATGCCGAAATTGGCGATAAATGCTGTTTTTTATCTTTTTTTCCGTATCTTTGGGGCGAACCCCAAAGAACAGTGCGTAACTATACACGGAACATAGGAGCGGCGTTGCTACTGGTACTCTTCGCATGGTACTGGGGTTCCGTCACGCTTTTTCCCCACGTTCACAAGATCGACGGGCACACCTATGTTCACTCCCATCCTTTCTCCGGCACATCGAACAACCCCGGGCACAGCCATACCCCGCAGCAGTTTCAGCTGATCGCTCACCTGTCGCTGCTGGTGATGACGGCCGCCACGCTTGTGGCCTTTGTCCTGCGCCTGCTGGGTGTTTCCTTCATCTTCAAGACGCAAGCTACGTCGGCCCGTCAGGATGTGCCGATCCGGATTTACGGGCTCCGGGCGCCTCCGGCCTGCTGATCCACATTCTTCTCCGAAGGGGACGGGCTGCCGCCTGCCCCTGAGACCATGTAATTGTATCAGTAACATCCAAAAACAAATTTACCCATGAAAAAAATGATATTGGGGGCATTTCTCATGCTCCTGCTTCCCGCCCTGTGTTTGGCCGGGGAAGAATCCGTAGTCAAGCCCCGCAAACAGAGCGACGCGCACATCACCGGCCATGTCATCGACGCCAAGACGCGCGAACACCTCTCCTTTGCCACCATCGCCGTCCAAGGCACGACCATCGGCATTGCGACCGACGCTACGGGACACTTTTTCCTGAAAAACCTGCCCCAGGGCCGCTTTACGCTCGTCGCCTCTTCCGTGGGCTACAAGAGCGCCGAGCAGACGGTCGAGATCCTTCCCAACAAGACCCTTGAGGTCAATTTCGAACTCACCGAAGAAGCGCTTTCGGTCGAGGAGATCGTCGTTTCGGCCAGCCGGACGGAGAGCAACAAGAAAACCGCGCCGACCATCGTCTCGGTGGCCTCGACCCAGCTCTTCGAATCGACCGCCTCGTGCAACATGGCCGAGACGATGAATTTCCAGTCGGGCCTGCGCGTCGAGACCAACTGCAGCAACTGCGGCACAACCCAGCTGCGCATCAACGGACTCGAAGGTCAGTATTCGCAGGTGCTGATTGACAGCCGCCCGATCTTCAGCTCGCTGGCCTCGGTCTACGGTCTGGAGCAGCTTCCCGTCGCCATGATCGAGCGGGTCGAGGTGATTCGCGGAGGAGGATCGGCCCTGTTCGGTGCCAACGCCATTGGCGGTGTGGTCAACATCATCACCAAGGAACCGCTGCGCAACTCTATCATGCTGTCCAACACGACCAATATCTTCAGCGGGGGCACGACCGACTTCAACACCTCGCTCAACGGTTCGTTCGTCTCCGACGACTACAAAATGGGTGTTTTCCTGTTCGGAATGCTCAAGGACCGCGACTCCTACGACCGCAACGGAGACGGATTCTCGGACATCCCGAAACTCAACTCCGAGACGGCAGGCTTCCGGGCCTATTACAAGACCTCGCCCTATACGCGTCTGACGGCCGAGTACCACCACATCCATGAGTTCCGCCGCGGTGGAGATGCCTTCGACCAGCCGCCCCACAAGGCCGGCATCGCCGAACAGCTCAACCACAAGATCGACGGCGGCGGCTTGAAATTCGACTGGTTCAGCCCGAACAACCGCCACCGGATGGGTATCTACACCTCGGCGCAGAATATCGACCGCAACAGCTATTTCGGCACGGACCAGAATCTCGATGCCTACGGTGCCACGACCGACAAGACGTTCGTGGCCGGAGCCCAATACACCTACACGTTCCACAAACTGCTGTTCTTGCCCTCGGAGCTGACGGCAGGTATCGAGTACAACTACAATACGCTCCACGACAAATACCTCGGTCTGGGACGCGATTTCAAGCAGGACTCCCATAGCACGGGCTTCTTCTTCCAGAACGAGTGGCAGAGCGAAAAGGTCAATTTCCTGATCGGAGGACGTCTGGACAAGCACAACATGATGAAGAACGTGGTCTTCTCGCCGCGTGTGAATGTGCGCTACAGCCCTACGGAGAAGATCGGACTGCGGGCCAGCTATTCGAGCGGCTACCGCGCGCCGCAGGCCTACAACGAGGACCTGCACATCGATGCCTTGGACAACAAGCTGGCGATCATCCGTCTGGCCCCGAACCTCAAGCCCGAATATTCGCACAGCTTGAGCGCATCGGTAGATCTGTACCACAATTTCGGCCGTGTGCAGGGCAACCTGCTCATCGAAGGATTCTACACAAAGCTCAAAGATGTCTTCTCGCTGGACAAAATCGGCGAGGATGAGCATGGCAACATCATCAAGGAGCGGCGCAACGCCTCGGGAGCCACCGTGGCCGGTGTGGGTGCCGAAGCCAAGCTGGGTATCCCGGGACGCTTCGAACTGCAGCTGGGCTACACCTTCCAGCGCAGCCGTTACGACGAACCCGAAAAGTGGTCGGACGATGTGGCCCCGCAGCGGAGGATGTTCCGCTCGCCGGACCACTACGGCTACCTGACGGCGAAGGTAAACCTCACGCGCGATTTCGTGGCCTCGCTCTTCGGCAACTACACGGGACGCATGCTCGTGCAGCACAATGCCGGCTATATCGAGCAGGATACGGAGCGTCTGACGCCCAATTTCTGGGATATGGGTCTGCGTCTGTCGTACAACTTCAGACTCACGAAGCAGCTGCGGCTGGAAGTGAACGCCGGAGTGAAGAACCTTTTCGACAGTTTCCAGAAGGACCTCGATTTCGGGCAGAACAAGGATGCCGCCTATATCTATGGCCCGGCAGCTCCGCGCACCTACTTCATTGGTGCAAAATTCGCCCTCTAAGCGGGATGCAGCCCGAAAGTTATTCGGATGCGGGGATCGGCCCTGCATCCGAATAACTTTTTTTATCGAGGACCGGGAGGACTGCCCGGAAGAAGTGGAAGATCGGCCCGATCGGGAAAATGTGCAAAGAATTCAAAAAGCAATTTTTTTTACATTGGACGGTATCTAATGACCGATTTATTATTATATTTGTTAAAGCAAAGGTTTTCGAAGCGCCAGTTGCGCGATGAGGAGTGAAAAGGGAGTGACGAAAGCTTCTGCAACAATACCCGTTGCTGAGGATTTCGGCTCCGAAGATGGGGCGCAAAAGTTTTAGAATCTTTGCCGCAGGCCGCAAGGCCTGGAAGGCGTCGACACGGAAACGAGCCGGAAGATCGGCCCAATCGGTTCGATGCCGAAGAACCCCGAGGAATAGATATTCGATATTGGTTGTGTATTACTTTATTGTTTTTTAAACCCGACGCTGCCGCGGGACAGACGTGTCGTCTTTGGCGTGCAGGCTTTGTTTTGCGGCGGATATCGGCATAAAAGGGATTCAGTATGGAACTAATTGAACAATTATTGTTTGGTTCCTCCTCATCTGGGGGGGGGGAAGTAGCCCACTCGGTGGTGCTTCTGGCGCTGGTTATCACGATCGGCATCATTTTGGGTAAGATAAAGATCCTCGGGGTCTCGCTGGGTGTGACGGGCATCCTGTTCGTCGGCATCGCCTTCAGTTATTTCGGGATGAAAATCGACGAGCACCTGATGCACTTCCTCAAGGAGTTCGGACTGATTCTCTTTGTCTATTCGATCGGCCTGCAGGTCGGCCCCGGGTTTTTCTCCTCGTTCCGCAAGGGCGGCATCACGCTGAACAAACTGGCGGTGCTGGTGGTTGCGCTGGGTGTCGCCACGACGGTGGTACTCTACTACGCAACGGGATTATCCATGACGACGATGGTCGGCGTGATGTCGGGTGCCGTGACCAATACGCCCGGGCTGGGCGCCGCACAGCAGGCATTCAGCGACCTGCATGTCGGATCCGATGCTCCGGATATCGCCACGGGTTATGCCGTGGCCTACCCGCTGGGAGTCGTGGGCGCCATTCTGACCCTGCTGTCACTGCGCTACCTGCTGCGTATCGACGTGCAACGGGAGGAAGAGGCCGCCGGACTGGGAACGGATGCTCTGAAAGACTTCACGACCCGGCGCCTTTCGGTCGAAATCAGCAATCCGGCCGTCGAGGGGAAAAGCATCGTCGCAATACGGGATCTGGCCCTGCGCGATTTCGTGGTCTCGCGCATCTGCCACCCGGGCAAAACGCCCGAGCTGGCTGCCGCGGCAACAACCGTCCACGGCGGTGACCGGATTTTGCTCGTGACGGCACCCAAAGATGTCGAGGCGCTGGTGGCCCTGCTCGGCCGGGAGGTCGACTCCGAGCCGATGGTCCTGGACAAAACGATGATTTCGCGGCGCATCCTGATCACCAAGCCCGAACTCAACGGCAAGACCCTCGCCGAACTGCGGGTGCGCTCGACCTATGGAGTGACGATCACGCGCATCAATCGCTTGGGTATCGATCTGGTTGCCTCCGGAGACCTGCAGCTCCAAATCGGCGATCAGGTGACGGTCGTGGGGCCCGAATTGTCGGTAACGCATGCCGAGCGGCTTTTCGGCAACTCGCTCAAGCGGCTCAACCACCCCAACCTGATCCCCATCTTCATCGGCATCGCACTGGGTGTTCTGCTGGGAAGCATTTCGTTCTGGATTCCGGGCATCCCCCAGCCCGTCAAGCTGGGACTTGCCGGCGGGCCGCTGATCGTGGCCATCCTCATCGGCCGCTACGGGCCTCGCTACAAGCTGGTCACCTACACGACCATGTCGGCCAACCTGATGTTACGCGAGGTGGGTATCTCGCTCTTCCTGGCGGGAGTCGGGCTGGGTGCCGGCGAGGAGTTCGTGCCGACGCTCCTGGCGGGCGGATATGTCTGGATCGCCTACGGAGCAGCCATTACGATCATACCGCTTCTGCTGGCCGGACTTTTCGGGCGCTTTTACTACAAACTCAACTATTACACGCTGATCGGCGTACTTTCGGGAGCGTCGACCAATCCGCCCGCCTTGGCCTATTCGACCGAGCAGACCGCAACCGATGCCCCGTCGGTGGGATATGCCATGGTCTATCCGCTGTCGATGTTCCTGCGGGTGCTGGCGGCTCAACTCCTGATTCTGATTTTCGCCTGACCCTCAAAAAGCGAGACAAAACAAGACAAATCTTACGCCCAATTTCTGGAGCTCGCTCTTCGGTAGTTCACGGGGAGGGCTTCACCGCTGCAAAATTTGCTCTCTGAGCGGGGAGAGTGCCATTCGGGTGCAGGGATCTACCCTGCCCCGATTTTTTTGTGATAGATCGAAAAACAGCCCGGAATGGATCCGGGCTGTTTGGTCTTCGGGCGGCTCCCCCGTCGTCGGGCAAAAAGAGGGATCAGGCCGGAACAGGCTGTGGTTCGGAGAGGAGAGAGACTGGCCGCGTGGCTGCGACGGGCCGGACGGCGGCAAAACCGTCGCCGGCAGGACAGGCGGGGAAAATTCGCAGATCCCGAATAGGCGTTTTAACGGCCTGCAAGGCTGTTTTCTGAAAATAATTCGTTTTCCGATGCTATTATTCGGGATTAAACTTTATATTTGTCCCAGATTTGGTTCTCCGCTTTTCGCACGAAAAGGGAGATGAAAAGGGAATCGGGTGCAAATCCCGGACAGTCCCGCTGCTGTGAAACTCCGCGAAAGTTTCGAACATCTCGCCACTGGTCCGCAAGGATCGGGAAGGCTTCGGAACAGGAGCAAGTCAGAAGACCTGCCAAGTCGATTCGACGTCGAAGGACCCCGAGGGATGGGCATTCGATATCGGTTGTGTATTGCTTTATATGTTTTTTTGAACCCGACGCTGCCGCGGGATTGACCTGCCGTTTTCGGTATGCAGGTTTTGTTTCGCGGGCGGATGCCGGCATAAAAGGGATTCGGTATGGAACTAATCGAACGATTGCTATTTGGCTCCGACTCGCTGTGGGGCGGCGGCGTCGCCCACTCGGTGGTGATACTGGCGCTGGTCATCGCCTTCGGTGTCATATTGGGCAAGGTGAAGGTCTCCGGCGTGTCGCTGGGGGTGACGGGTATCCTGTTCGTCGGCATCGCCTTCAGCTATTTCGGGATGAACATCAATGAGCACCTGATGCACTTCCTCAAGGAGTTAGGACTGATACTCTTTGTCTATTCGATCGGCCTGCAGGTCGGACCCGGGTTTTTCTCCTCGTTCCGCAAGGGCGGTATCACGCTGAACAAACTGGCGGTGCTGGTGGTTGCGCTGGGTGTCGTCACGACGGTGCTACTCTATTACGCGACGGGATTACCCATGACAACGATGGTCGGCGTGATGTCGGGTGCCGTGACTAATACGCCCGGGCTGGGCGCCGCACAGCAGGCATTCAGCGACCTGCATGCCGGGGCCGATGCTCCGGATATCGCCACGGGTTATGCCGTGGCCTACCCGCTGGGAGTCGTGGGCGCCATTCTGACCCTGCTGTCGCTGCGCTACCTGCTGCGTATCGACGTGCACCGGGAGGAAGAGGCTGCCGGACTGGGAACGGATGCCCTGAAGGATCTGACGACCCGCTGTCTCTCGGTCGAGATCAGCAATCCGGCCGTCGAGGGGAAAAGCATTGCCGCAGTTCGGCGTCTGGCCCTGCGCGATTTCGTGGTTTCGCGCATCTGCCACCCGGGCAAAACGCCCGAACTGGCCGACGCTGCGACGCTGCTCCACGGCGGTGACCGGATTTTGCTCGTGGCGGCGCCCAAAGATGTCGAGGCGCTGGTGGCCCTGCTCGGCCGGGAGGTCGACTCCGAGCCGATGGTCCTGGACAAAACGATGATTTCGCGGCGCATCCTGATCACCAAGCCCGAACTCAACGGCAAGACCCTCGCCGAACTGCGGGTGCGCTCGACCTATGGAGTGACGATCACGCGCATCAATCGCTTGGGTATCGATCTGGTTGCCTCCGGAGACCTGCAGCTCCAAATCGGCGATCAGGTGACGGTCGTGGGGCCCGAATTGTCGGTAACGCATGCCGAGCGGCTTTTCGGCAACTCGCTCAAGCGGCTCAACCACCCCAACCTGATCCCCATCTTCATCGGCATCGCACTGGGTGTTCTGCTGGGAAGCATTTCGTTCTGGATTCCGGGCATCCCCCAGCCCGTCAAGCTGGGACTTGCCGGCGGGCCGCTGATCGTGGCCATCCTCATCGGCCGCTACGGGCCTCGCTACAAGCTGGTCACCTACACGACCATGTCGGCCAACCTGATGTTACGCGAGGTGGGTATCTCGCTCTTCCTGGCGGGAGTCGGGCTGGGTGCCGGCGAGGAGTTCGTGCCGACGCTCCTGGCGGGCGGATATGTCTGGATCGCCTACGGAGCAGCCATTACGATCATACCGCTTCTGCTAGCCGGACTTTTCGGGCGTTTTTACTACAAACTCAACTATTACACGCTGATCGGCGTGCTTTCGGGAGCGTCGACCAATCCGCCCGCCCTGGCCTATTCGGCCGAGCAGACCGCGACCGATGCCCCGTCGGTGGGATATGCCACGGTCTATCCGCTGTCGATGTTCCTGCGGGTGCTGGCGGCCCAACTCTTGATTCTGATTTTCGGATAAACCAAAAAAGACGCGGCAAAACAAGGATTTGTTACTGCCATAACTGTCATTGCATCGAGATTAGTAGTCGGCCGCGTCTTTTTTTAATTTTAAAATTATGAATATCGTTTTATACGGAGTTACGGCGGATGTCGCCGAACGGATTGCCGAACGCTACGGATTGAAAGTGGTGAATTCTCCGGACAAATTCGATGCGTCGGGAACGATCGTACTTGTCCCGTCGATAAACGCCCCGCGCTACCTGTTGGCTTTCTTCAACGCCATGCTGCGCCACGAGGAGGATGTCGATGCGGTCATCATCTGCGGAGCCGACTCCTGCGCGGCCGTCAGCACCGTGCACTACTGCACCCCACAGGGGAAATTCTTTACCCTGAACGGCGATCTGGACGCCGGGGAACTGCTGGCGGAACTTTACCAGCTCCTCGATTCGCTGTTCGCCCAGGGAAATCAAATCAATTTTTAGCAATGGAGACCAAAGGCTATCTACACGTTTACACCGGCAACGGCAAAGGCAAGACCACGGCGGCATTCGGCCTGGCCCTGCGGGCGCTGTGCAGCGGGAAGGACGTCTATGTCGGGCAGTTCGTCAAATCGATGAAGTACAACGAAACGAAGGTCGAAGGGCTGTTCGACGGCACGAATCCGGCATTCGGACGCATCCGCATCGAACAACTGGGGCGCGGATGCTTCATCGGGAGAGATCCCGAGCCGGCCGATGCCGAGGCGGCACACAAGGGATGGAGCCGTTGCGCGGAGCTGCTCCGAAGCGGCGAATACGCGGTGGTGATCCTCGACGAATTGACCATCGCCCTGCATTTCGGGCTGCTTTCGACCGCCGTCGTGCTGGATGTGCTGCGCAACCGCCATCCGGCTGTCGAGGTGGTCATCACGGGACGCTATGCGCCGCAGGGACTGATCGACGCGGCCGACCTGGTAACCGACATGTGCGAGGTGAAGCACTACTACCGGCTGGGGCTTCTTTCGCGCGACGGCATCGACCGCTGATTATTCAAGCCTCCGGTAGTAGTAGGTTTCCCGGTCATTTTCGTCCAGCACCTCGGGGTGCAGGATCGCGATCAGGTCGTGCAGGACGACATCGGGCCGCACGACGCCCGATTCCCAGTAGTCGTTGCCTCCGGCGGAGTTCATCCGTCTGTTGCAGTTGTAGACCGCACCGTTTTGCACACACCGGGTCCGGGCGAATTTGGGATACAGCTCTTTCAGTTCGTCGAGCGACGAGGCATTGCCCGTGTTGAGCCACACGTCGGCCGCCGAGGTCAGCATATAGGCCTCTTCCAGGTCGATGGGCAGCGAACGGTTCGAGGTGTTCTTCGTGTAGATGTAATCGCCTCCGGCGTCGGCGATCAGTCGGGCGACGTAGCTCTCGGTCGACGCCATGAACCACGAACCGGCATAGGGGGCGTTGATCATCACTTTGGGATTTTCCGAAGTCGCCGCTGCGACTTTTTCCTTCAGTGCATCGTATCTCCGGGGAATCGGCGCAAAAACCGATTCGCCCTTTTCGCGGCTGTCGGTAATTTCCGACACGGCGACCAGCCATTCGGCTTTGCCGAGCGGCGACTCCTCGAGATATTCGCCGACATAGCAGAACGGGATCCCCATCTCCCGCAGCTTCGGCTCCATGCCGCTGGCGCCGCTGATGCCGAACAACAGGACCAGATCGGGCTTTTGGGCCAGCAGCAGCTCGTAATCGACATTCCCGTCGAATCCGACGTCGGCCACCGTCCCGGCATGGGTCGTCACATACTCGTTCGTGACATAGTCCCGGCCCGAAACGCCGACGATCCGGTCCGTCTGTCCCAGCGCATCGAGCATCGCCACATAGGTCGACGACATGCAGACGATACGCCGCGCTCCGGCTTCCACGACCTGACCCGTAAATCCGGCCGGTGCCTTTTCGCCGTTGCGGGCGATGAAGAGCATCGTTTCGCTGTCCTCGGCGCCCTGCCACGGACTCTTCGTCTTCAGCAAGGTGCTCTGCATCCCCTCGGCGCCGGAGATCCCGAAGCCCGATGCATGGGAGGGTGTGTATACCGGAAGCGTGTAATCGTCCACTCCGGCGGTTTGCTGCCCGCAGGCAGTGATCAGGGCCATTGCGGCCGCCAATCCGAATTTCAAAAAGTTTTTCATCGGCTCAAAATTACAAAATAAACTGCGAAAACCGGAGTTTGAATCGTTTCAGAACAAAGAAACGCACGTCAATCTCCAACTTCGGTTTTCGCAGCGTGTCAAAGAACGGCGGCGGGAATGAATTACGAAGAAGGGTTTGCAATGGTTCACCGTGATCAAGGAACCCGCCGCCGATTGATTATCCATAAGTCCCGAACGCCATTTCCGGGGCCCGGGAAACCGGATCGCTCCGGTTGTTCCGACCTTAAGGCCGTGTAGCTATGCTCTGCTTCAGCAGATGCAGGTCTTCGACACCCATGATTTCGGTCGAACACTCCCCGAGCCAACCGTTCTCCTGATTGATGCCGGTGTAGATTTTTATGTAATCGACACCCGGCAGGTTGACTTTGTCACCGCTCGAATCGACCGCCCAGCTTATGTCGATCGCCGAATCGTCGAGGTTGTTGATCTCGTTGTCTGCATAGCCGTAGCGGAATTTGTACAGCACGAAATAGCTCCCCGCACCGCTCTCGTCAATCGCATTCTGGGGCAGGCACGTTCCCGTGAAGGACAGCGTTTCTCCGGCCCACTGCGGATAATAGGGCTGCGCGTGGTACTGATTCTTCACTTTGTAGCCGGACTTCCCCTGATTGTCATCCCATTTGATATAGGTACCCCATTCCTCTCTCGATGTCGGCTCGCTGTCGGGGCGGTAATAGGTTATCCGGTAATTGAAATGGGTCTCCACATCGTTGCCTTTGCCCTTGGCCATTTCATACCACGCCTCTTGGGTCGGATCGACATGGGCGCTGCCCTGTATCTCATACCACTGCACCTTGTCCGGCCCGAGGTTGTCGGGATCGTAGGCCACCATGATGACTCCCGGCTCGCAACTTCCGCCCTCTGGAGCATTCGGATTGGGGTTGGCATTTGCGTAAAAGGCATTGCCCAGGACCCGGAAGTCGCGCAAGCCTTCGACATTCTGGATTGTATGGTCGAAACCGACCGTCACATAGCCGCCGAATCCGCCGAGGGTGATCATTCCGCGCTTGTTATCGCCAATGGCCTCCAGCACCTTTTGGTTCATATCCTCCTGCGTGTCCCCTTCCTCATACTTCGGCAGTTCGTTGGTAAACTGTCCGACAGCAGGCATGTAGTCGAAGACTTTGGTGACATAGGGATTCGACCCCTCGGCAGGCGGGTCGACAGGAGCGTATTCGACAAAAACCGTGAAATGATAGTCGAAGGAGATATCGCCCTGCGAGACCGTCAGCTTCATGCCGATGGATCCGCCGTGTGAAAACATGTGCTCAAGATTCTTGGTCTGTGCAACCTGCTCCTCGTCCTCGAACCAGGTATAAGAGATCCCTTCGTCGGAGACGCTGGTCACATTGACCCGGAACAACTGATCGACCTTGGCCCGAAATCCTCCTTCCGGCTCTTCGATGGTTATGTCCTCCTCTTTGAGTACGTAATCGCTGCTTACCGTGACCTCGAAATCATAGTCGAAGACGGTCGTTCCCTGACTGGCCTGCAGCCTGAGGGTGAATGTGCCCAGCGACGTGAAGGTGTATTCCAGATTTTTCGTGTCGGCAATCTTCGACTCGCCGAGCGACCATGCGTAGGAAACGCCCTCGTCCGAGACGCTTTTCACCTCGATCCGGAACGGCTTCCTGATCAGAGCCTTGAATCCCCCTTCGGGCTGGCTCACGGAGATATCCTCCTTTTTCAGCAAATAGACATCGGTACCCTTGTCGGAGTCGCTGCACCCGGCAAGAAACCCGATTGAAAGCAATGCCGACACAAGCAGCAAAACAATTCGTGTGTAATTTGTTTTCATACCCAAGAATATTAAGTTAGTTTTTCAGAGGTTGCAGTTTTTTACGGGTGAAGACGATATGCGCCGGAATGTTTCCGGTGCTTATCGACCACTTCCGCTTCCCGTCCGGACCGAAGCAGTGCAGGGTCCCGGCCCGGACGTAATCCTTGGCGTCGGTAACCAGAAACTCCCCGGTGTTCGGGTTGACGGCAATTCCATAAGGTGTTTGGATGCGCTCTTCGGTCCCGTCCTTGATGAAGTTGCGCGTGACGATCTCCCGCGTGCGCGTGTCTACGATGGCATAGGATACCGTCCAGTCGTTGGTTATGTAACTCCATTCGGTGCTGTATAGGAACAGCGAATCCCGGCACAGGGTCATCTGCGTGTTGGGCAGGTTCTCGAACTCGTAGGTCACTTTGTCCGTCGAGGTGTCGATGATGAATGTCTTGGAGGGCACTTCGTAATAGTCTCCGCGGGAGGAGACGTACAGATTGCCGTAATTGTCCGGCTGTATCCGGTGCAGGTTGATGGCGACGTCTATTTTCTTTTCTTCCGTGAAAGTCTTCAGATTGATGACCGACACGGTGCGGTCGTAATTGGGGACCCGGTAGCCGCCCGAATTGGCGACATAGAGTTTGTCGCCCACAATAGCCATCTCCTCGGGCTGATAACCCACGATACACTCGTCGACGACCTGAAGCGTGGCCGTGTCGATTTTGGCCACATAGCCGATCCGGGCATCCGGGGCTATTTGCACCGGACCCGCATAAGCGCTCACATAGGCATATTTGCCTTTGAAGGCGAGGTAGCGGCAGTTGGGGATCGCAATTTTGGCGATGTGCCTGACCGTATTGACATCCATCACCTCGACGTAGTTCGAACAATTGATGACCGCCCAGAGCTTGTCGCCGTAGATTTGAATGTCGTTTCCCACGTCGCCCAGGTCCTTCACTTCGTAAGGGTTGCGCTCGCCGTAAATATTCCGCGTATAGACGCCCGTTTCATAGTCGTAATAGTCGAGCGATGCCTGATTCGTCCCCATGTTGCCTTCGTTGAGCAGGAAAAAGCCGTATATGTCGCCCGTCACCTGCTCCCACGGGTTTACCAGGGTCGGCTCGGAGGGCAGGATCGGATCGTCCTTGCGGCAGGAGGCGGCAAGGAGGAGCACGCAACTGAAAGCAATGAGCCTCTTAAAATAAAACCTGTTCATAATGTAAGACTTAGAATAATCTTGAAATTGGTCCCCGGCATGGGATACCACTTGACCACCTCGTATTGCTGGTTGAAAATGTTGTTCACCTCGGCGGTGATGCGGAGCCGGGCGCGTTTGAATGGAATATCCCGCGACAGCGACATGTCGTGCGTGTACCACGGCTGGATGTAGTTGACCGGGATATTGTTTCCGAGCATATAACGCTCTCCCGTGTAGATGAAGCTGTAATTGAAATCCCACTTCCGGAAGGAGGCGTTAAGCACCGCCGAGCCGCTGTGCCACGGAATATAGGGTATCTGGTCGCCATATCCGTCCATGACGTTCTCCTCCCACCCTTCATCCTTCTCCCTGGTAAAATCCTGCGCCTTTTGATAGGTGTAGCTCAACCGGGCATCCAGCGTCAGTCCGCCTATCCGGAAACTGGGATTGAACGTCACATCTACCCCGCGGATCTCCACATACCCGAGATTCACCATCGTCCAGACGAGCTGATTGGAGGTCGGTGTGGCGATTATCTTGTCTTTCACCTCGTTGTAGTAGGCATCCACCGAAAGATTGAGCGCCGAGAGCACCCCTTTGCCGAATTGTCTGGTGTAGACAACCCCCACGTTGTACTGCGTGGCGTACTCCGGTTTCAGAAGCCGGTTGCCCAACTGGACGTAATAGAGGTCGTTGAAGGTTGGCATGCGGAATATCTCCTTGTAAAAGGCCCTTATATCGAGCCCGATCCTTTTAAACGGACGGTACGAGGCGATCAGCGTGGGCGAGAAGATGTTCTTGTCGGGCGCCGTTTCCATCCTCCGGGCACTCCGGTCGTGCACATAGGTGTAAAGCAGGCTGGCCTGCATGCTGAACCGGTTGAAGTTGACCGATGTGGCCAGGGCGCCCAGCAGCGTGCAGCGTCGCGGTTGGATGAAATGGGCATTGAACATGTCGGTGCCGTCCGCATCGAGTTTGTTCCACTGGAAATCGGTCGACAGATTCGCCGTCCACCACGGGGTGAGCACAAACAGATTGGCCGCCGTGACATAGACCTCCTGCTGCCAATAGTGATTGTCCATCGGTTGGACGGTACTCTCGGGCGGCATGATGTAGTTCATGTAATCGTTGGCATATTTGGCCTGAATCCTGTAACTGTAGAAATCCGTCACCTCCTGTCGTAAGGAACCCTGGACGAAAAAGTTGCGGTCCCGCTGCCGGTCTTCGTTCAGCAGCGAAATTCCGTAGTCCTTCTTCACGGCGGCACCGGGATACCCCCGCTCGGAGTTGTAGAAGTAGCCTTTCACCTGCCATTCGCCGCGCCGGATCCTGCCAAAGAGGGCCGCCTCGGCGCGGAGGAACCATACATCCCCGTTGCGCCGGACTTCGGTGGTGTCATAGCCGCCGTCCTTGTGGTAGCGGAATTTGTATTTTCCGGAAGTGTTCAGATATTCGATATTGGCCGACGACGAAAGGTTTTTGCCGATTCGATGCTCCCAGAGGGCGGAGGCGTTGATCAGATCGAAGGATCCGCCCTTGAGTTTCACGTTGAAGCGGTTGTTGCGTCCGCCCGGGAAAACGGGCCTGCGCGTCACCATATATACCGCACTTGCCGAGGCAAAGTCGCGTGCGGACTGGAATATGTCGCTTTTCTGACCGTTGTAAACCGAGACCAATTCCATGTTGTCGAGCGAAAACTTGCCGAGGTCCACCGTTCCATTCTGGGCGTTGCCGATCTGTATGCCGTCGTAAAACACCCCCACGTGCTGGCTGCCCATGCTGCGGATGTTGACGGTCTTCAAGCCTCCGATCCCTCCGTAGTCCTTGATCTGCACACCGGAGAAATAGCGCAGCGCATCCGACACGGAATGCGAGTTGAGCCTTTGCAGCTTCTCGCCCGAGAGAATCTGCGCTGGGACGACCGTCCGGTTCTGCCTGCCGAGCACCGTCACCTCGTTGATGGCCAGCGTGCGGATCGAATCCGGATATTGCCGGCTCCCGACACCCTGAGCATGCGCGAAGCCGCCGACGAGAAGGTGGAACAGGATCCAAATTGCCGATATTCTTTTCACTTCCTGATACCGTTTGTTTGTTCATATGGAGTGCCGGGATTTTTCGGTCCCGACACTCCGGTTATTTGGCACAAATGGGGGCCGACCTATTCGAATCGCACCGCCAGGTCGTCCCACGCGAAATAGGCCGGTTGGCTGAATCCGTAACCGTTGTCGCTGTCACCCGTGACATTGAATTCGATCCGGCTCACCTTCCCCAGCTCGGAGAGATCCCACTTCTGCCAGTCGATGACGGTGCGTTTGTAATTGGCGATTTCGAAAGTCGGTCGCACGGAAGTGATCTCCTTGCCTTCGGCGTCGAATCCGATTGCCACCAGTCGGACAAATCCGTCCGGTCCGACGGGGTCGGTGAGGCCGTTGCCGCTTACCACACACTTGAGCAGATAGGTGGTTGCCGTAACGTACATGTGGTCGACGACACGTGCTACGTCGTCTTTGAACCAGATGGCCTGGAGCTTGGTACCTCCATAGCCGGACTCGTCCCGATAGCCATAATGGACGCAGAAATTCCGGGAACCGTTGTGACCTCCGAACCCGGTTTCGGGGTGCCGGTAATAAACAGCCAGCTGGCGCTCGAAAGTGCCGTTGTCGATATTCGTCTCCACATAGTTGGAGATGGCTTCGCCGCCACCCCAGTATTTGTGGTCGCCCCATTCGTCGGTCAGCTGATGCATGATTTCCGTGTTGCCCTGATCATACCAGTTGTAAACCTTGTCTGTGGACGGATAAAGCAGCGGCCCGTTGTACTGGGGCGTATCGATCAGCGAGGACCAGTAGTTGGCCCCCTGCGCTCCCTTGTAATCATCGTCCTCAAAAGTGAGGTATCGCAGTTCATAGCTGCCTGCGGAGACATATATCGAGGCTGTTGCCACAGCACCGTCGCTGCCGACAACACTCACGGTTACGGTCCCTTCGAGTTCCCATCCATCCGACTTCGGCGCTATGATGCGCAGACGTCCCTTATTCTCTTTAAAACTTGCGCTGACCGTCCAGTCCATAGGCCCGGTGGCTCCTCCGGCGAGGGCCACTGCATTCTCGGTTGCGAATTGGAAAACACGCGTTTGGCCGTATTGGAAATATTCGGTCGGCTCGGCGTCTATCTCGATGCTTGCATTCAATCGTTTCACCACGTCGATCGTAGTCCCGTCGGCAAGATGGAACGTGTAATAGCGGCCATTGTCCACGACATCGGTGAAAAGATAGGTATACCCTTCGGTTGTGGCCGGCAAATCCTTCCCATTCCACTGAACCCGGACACCGTTTACCGTCCAGTAACCTTCTGCGTCTACACCGATCTCCGGAGTGGCTCCGTCCTTGCCCGTAACAGGGATCTTCTGGGTTTTGGCATCGTCGGCATACATGAAATCGGTTTTTCCGTCGATCGTGACTGCCCAATAGTAGACCCCTTCTTCTTCCTGTACGGTAATTATCGGAGCTTGGGCATCCTTTCCGTTTTGTCCGTCCTTTCCGTGATACAGCTCGATGATTTTTCCGCTGCCGAAGGTTACGATCCAGCCTTTTCCGGAATCCATTGCGGAAAATCCCGTAATGGGGTCGCCGACATCTATCGCATTGATCAGTCCCTCAAGCCGGGTGATATCCTTGTTCATTTGAGCGAGGGTATTTTCCAGGCTGCTCACCCGACCGTCCAAGTCGTTCACTTTGTTCCACAGGTCGTCGTCGTCATACGAGCAACTCCACATCGCAACGCCGAACAGGGCAATTGCCAAAAGGGTACATAGTTTTTTCACCTCTGTTGTATTTTAAGTTTGACAAATAAAAAAACACCCGGAACCCCTTCGGGATACGGAACAACAGAATTTCAAAACGGATTCACCTCCTTTCGCAGGACTGTCTCGGAAAGCTCATTTTGGACTGGCATGCAGGATGCAGGGGTAATCGCAGTTTTGATTTTCACCCGTACTCCCGCAGGTTGCAAATCCTAATAAGGCATCGGCAGGTCTTCTGACTCGTTCCGGTTTCACGCCTTCCCGGCCCAGCGGCCAGTGGCAAAGAATGTAAAACCTTTTGCGCCCCATCTTCGGGGCAGGAACTCACAGCAACGGGTATTGTCGCAGATTCTCACTGCATTCCCTTTTCATTCCTCGTCGCGCAACCGGCGATTCGGAAACCTTTGCAACAGCAAATATATAAAAAAAAGATGAAAAACAACATTTGTCGCAACTCTTGCCGTCAGAAAGGGACCCAAAGACCGGTCCAGGACGGAAAACGAGAATAACAACCAATTAGGAATCAACGCGTTTACCCTATCACAAAAAGTCCGAAAAATAAATATCTGACGGGATGTGTTTCCTTTTCGGATGCCAGAAAAGGGTGCGGTCGGTCGCAGGAAAAGTCGCCCAAATCCCTGCAAACCGTTTGCAGTTGTCGAAATATTTTGCGAATATTGCATACAGGTTGTGCATGCGTGAGTTGGCCTTCAATTGGCTGAATGCAGACAATAGGCTGATAATCAGCCCACACACAACTTTTTAGGCATGAGCCCTTTTTAATTTTAATTCCGCCAACGGCTTTTCACATATATTTGTTTTATGAAGCAGGACGCATTTTAGATGATTCATGGAGATTCTGGACGACAATAGATTGACCAGTGCGGAATTGAGCACGATTTACTCCGAATATTATCAGAAACTTGTCATTATAGCACTCAGATACGTACGGGCGAAATCCGCCGCTGAGGACATAGTGACAGACAGTTTCGTGTCGTTTTGGGAGCATCGTGACAAATTCACGCGCGCGGACAACAAAATCGGCTATCTGTTGACCATCGTCAAGCACAACTGCATGAACTACCTGCACCGCCAGCAGAGTTTCTACAAAATCGAGCAGCAGCTCGGCTGCGAAAACCAACGGATGCTCAACGAGAGCATCCGCGCACTGGGAAACTTCGAACCCACGACCTTCTACGCCACGGAGGTGCAGCAAATCATACGCCGCGAACTCGACAAACTGCCCGAACTGACACGCAAGATATTCGAGCAAAACCGTTTTATGGACAAAACCTACGACGAAATAGCCGAAGAACTGGGCATCACACGCCGCAAAGTCACATCCGAGATCCAAAACGTATTGGCCATCATGAGAAAAGCCTTGGCCGAATACCTTCCCGTCGCAGGCCTTATCTCGGTTATCCTGAACAACTTGCACAAATATTAATTTATTTAAATTATTATTAAATATATTTATTTTGCAAAAACCCTTATTTTCGATGTAAGGTTTTTGTACAGAATTGTTATATAAAAGTATGGACAACGAAACATTATTGAAATATTTAAAATGCGAGACCTCTGCCGAGGAGGAGAAGGCCGTTCTCGACTGGCTCGATGAAGATGAGGCACACCGCCGCGAACTCGACGCCCTGAGCGTGATTTTTTCGGCCATGGTGCTGAACATGCCCCCGAAATCCCCGGCGACGGGCCTCCGCCGCCCGTTCTGGCGACGCATCGCAAACCGTGCGGCCGCCGTTGCTGCCGTGATAGCCCTCGCGGCGGGTGTCGGCTTCCAGGTCTCCAACAACCGGATAGAACGCCTCGCACAACAAATGGTAACTGTGGAGGTGCCCAAGGGACACCGAATGGACATGACCCTGCCCGACGGCACGGAAATCCGCCTGAATGCAGGATCCAAATTGGAATATCCGACGCTATTTTCGTCCGAAAGCCGCCGCGTCAAACTGTCGGGCGAAGCCGTGTTCGATGTGGCCAGGGACACGAAACGCCCCTTCACGGTCAATACCTACGCGTGTGACATCAAAGTCCTGGGCACGAAATTCTGCGTCAATGCCGACGAAGCCAACGAGCGCTTCACGACCCTGCTCATGAGGGGTTGCGTCAAGATCGAGCACCTGCTCGCCGGCGATGCCGACATCATCATGTATCCCTATGACTATGTGAAACTGGAAGGCAAGACCCTCAAGCGGCAGCGGGTCGATCATTTCGATTCGGTATTGTGGACCGACGGAATCATCAGCTTGCAGGACACCTCGTTCGAGGAGCTTATCGCCCGCTTCGAGAAGGCCTACAACATCGACATCATCGTCCAGAGAGACCGCCTCCCCCACTTGTACTGTCGCGGCAAGATCCACATCTCCGACGGTATCGAACACGCCATGAAGATTCTCCAGATAGACGCCGACTTCGACTACGAATACGATGCCAACGCGGCGCGTCTGATTATCCGATAACGCACAACCCAAAAACCAACATCCGTAACCTACTAAAAACGAGAAGCCTATGTAACACGCCAACCCGATGAGCCCAACAAACCGTGGATAAAAAAGAGGTTGCGAATCTCAACCACTCGCAACCCCGGGCCACTAAAAACTACATCCAAAATGATTTTTAATGACTTTTAACCGTAAAATTATGAATAAAAAGAGTATTCAGCAAATAAAAATGCTGTTTACATGCCTGTTCGCCTTTGTAGCGACATTCGTCCCCGACATGGTAATGGGTCAGAATGTCAAAGTGACACTGAACAAATCCAATGTCTCTCTGGAGCAGGTAATGAATGATATCGAAAAGCAGACCAAGTATCTTTTCATCCACCACGAGAATCTGGATCTGCAACATTCGTGCAGCGTCAACGCCGACAACGAACCCCTGCACTCGGTTCTGAACAAAATATTTGCCCAGTTCGACATCGCTTATACCATTACGGGCACCAACATCATCCTGAAGCAGCTGTCGAACGAACCCGTCAAAGTCTTAGGCCGCATCGTCGACGGCAACAACATGCCCATCGTCGGAGCGAGCGTGCTGGTGAAGGGTACCACCATCGGAACCACCACCGACATCGACGGCAACTACGAAATCACCGTCCCCGGCCCTGCCAACGCCAAGGAGCTGGAGGCCAGCTACCTCGGCTACGAGACCGTGGCACAGGCGGTCGGCACCCGCACGCGCATCGACTTCACACTGCAGGACGCCGCAACATCGGTCGACGCCGTGGTTGTCACCGCACTGGGTATCAAGCGTTCGGAGAAGGCCCTCTCGTACAATGTGCAGAAAGTCGGTGCCGACGATATCATCAGCGCCAAGGACGCCAACTTCATGAACTCGCTGAACGGCAAGGTTGCCGGCGTCAACATCTCGAAGAGCTCCAGCGGTGTGGGCGGCGCAACGCGAGTCGTCATGCGAGGCAACAAGTCCATTGCCGGCAGCAACAACGTATTGTATGTGATCGACGGTGTCCCCATCGGCAACCAGGCCGACCGCGAGGGCGACGGTTCGACGTTCGAATCCCCGGCATCGGGCGAGGGTATCGCCAACTTCAACCCCGACGACATCGAATCCATCTCGGTGCTGACCGGACCTTCGGCTGCCGCTCTTTACGGTGCAAACGCCGCCAACGGTGTGATTCTGATCAACACCAAGAAAGGTAAGGAGGGCGATCTGAAAGTCAATTTCTCGACCGCCGTGGAGATGTCGAATCCCTACATCCTGCCCGAGTTCCAGAACACCTACGGCAACCTCGCAGGCCAGTACACCTCCTGGGGAGACCGGCAGCCTTCCAGCGGCTTTGCCCCCGTGGACTTTTTCCAGACCGGAGTCACCTTCAACAACTCGGTGAACCTCTCGGCCGGTACGGAGAAGAACCAGACCTATTTCTCGGCTTCGGCCGTCAATGCGGAGGGCAACGTCGAGAACAACAAGTACCACCGCTACAACGTGACGTTCCGCAACACCGCCAGGATGGTCAAGGACAAGCTGACCCTCGACCTGAGCGCCAACTACGTGCGCGAGTTCTCCAACAACATGGTATCGTCGGGACGTTACTTCAACCCCATCGTCGGCGTGTATCTCTATCCGCGAGGCATGAACTTCGCCTCGGAACGCTATTTCGAGCGCTACGATGCGGAGGTGGGCTATAACCGTCAGGTCTGGGGCCCCGGCTCGATGGGTCTCGACGTGCAGAACCCCTACTGGATCATGTACCGCAACATCCGCCCCGTGACCAAGGACCGCTACATGATTACCGGTAGCCTGAAGTGGCAGATTATCGATTGCCTGAACCTCACGACCCGTGTGCGTATGGACAATACCTACACCGAAAGCGAGGACAAGCGCTATGCCTCCACGGTGAAGACCTTTGCCGCGGAGAAGGGCCGTTACAAGTACACCAGCGAGATCTACCGCCAGAAGTATGCCGACATCATGCTGAACTTCGACAAGCAGTTCGCCGAGAAATACCACGCGACCATCAATGCCGGAGTTTCGTTCGAGGAGTACGACACCAAAGGACACGGCTTTGGCGGCGAGCTGCTCACCCTGCCCAATGTCTTCACCTGGGGCAACGTCAACCACGGTCTGGCCGAGGCATCGCAAACCGGCGGCAACAGCCGTACCAAACAACTTGCCTCGTTCCTGTCGGCCGAGTTGTCGTGGAACGCAGCCCTCTACCTCACCCTCACGGGCCGTGCCGACAGGCCTTCGCAGCTGGTCAACGCCAAGAACGAGTGGGTGCTCTATCCCTCGGTAGGCCTTTCGGCCATCGTCACCGAGCTGCTGCCCTCCTCCTGGAAGGAGCGGATGGCCAGGACGCTGACCTTCTTCAAGGTTCGCGGTTCCTACACCGAGGTGGGTTCTCCCATTCCCTTCACGGGTCTTACCCCCGGCACCGTGACCCACGAGATCGAGGGCGGAGCCATCAAGCCCTTCGAGTTCTATCCGCTGGATAACTTCAAGCCGGAACGCACCCGTTCGTGGGAGGTAGGTTTCGACTCCCGCTGGTTCAACAGCATGGTGACCTTGAGCGTGACCTACTACCACTCGAACACCCTCAACCAGTTGCTGAAGGCCGACCTGCCGATTTCGTCGGGCTACAAGTACATGTACTTCCAGGCGGGCAACGTGCAGAACTGCGGTCTTGAGATGACTTTGGGCTTCGACAAGACCTGGGGCAAGTTCAACTACAACACCACCTTCACCGCCACCACCAACAAGAACGAGATCAAGAAGCTGGCATCGAACGTGAAGAACCCCGTCACGGGCGAAATCATGGACCTCAGCGACATCAAGATGGGCCGTTTCCGTCTGCGCGAGGGCGGTCAGATCGGCGACATGTACGACGAGCGCCGCGTGGCACGCGACGAGGAGGGCTACATCGCCTACACCCCCGGTCAGAAAATCAACCTCGAGACCACCGATCCCTACAAAATCGGCACCGTGAATCCCAAGTGGAATCTGGGCTGGAGAAACGGCTTCAGCTACAAGGGCTTCCACCTCAATGCGCTGTTCACGGCCCGCATCGGCGGCCATGCGATCTCCCACACCCAGGACTACATGGACTACTTCGGTGTGTCGAAGGCTTCGGCCGACGCCCGCGACCTGGGCTACGTCATGCTGGGCAACATCAAGATGGAGCCCAAGGACTTCTACGACACCGTACACGGTCTGGACGCCTACCACGTATATTCGGCGACCAACGTCCGCCTGCAGGAGCTGACCTTCGGCTACACCTTCCCCAACCGGTGGTTCCGCAACGTGCTGAAGAATGTCACCCTGTCGTTCTACGGCACCAACCTCTGGATGATATACAACAAGGCGCCGTTCGATCCCGAGTTGACCGCAGCCACCGGCACCTACGGTCAGGGGCTCGACTACTTCATGAACCCCAGCAACCGCACCTACGGCTTCAGCCTGAAGTTCTCATTCTAACAACAACGAACCTGAAACTTAGCAGATCATGAAAATCACAAAATATTTTTTGGTCCTCGCCGTGGCTGTTGCAGGCATCTCTTGCGATGACTTCGAAGACATCAACAAGAGTACCACCGGCGTCACCGACAAGGAACTGGGCACCCTGCTCTATCAGACCAAGCTGACCGAAATCCAGAAATACGTCATTCCGATCGGCAGCCCCGCACAGACGACCGGCCCGGGTAACGATTTGGGTGTTACCGACGTCATGTCGTCGGGCAGCTACATTGGCTACTTCGGCATGAACAACAACTGGGGCTTCGGAACGGAGGCTACCTGGGACTTCAAGCCCAACCGCATGGACTACGCGCTGGAGATCCTCTACGCACGCCTTTACAGCATCTGGACCACCATTGCTCCCCTGCGCGAATCGACCGACGTTGCCGACCAGAATGTCGTGGCTCTTTTCGACCTGATCAAGATCGCCGGCTGGCTGCGTACCACCGATGTTTTCGGTCCCATGGTCTACACCAATGCCGGCAACGGAGACATCGCTCCGAAGCTCGATTCGCAGGAGACCGTCTACAAGGCGATGCTCGCCGATCTCGAAAAGATTTCGAAGACCCTCAATGCCGCTACCGCACGCATCATGGCCAATGCCGACATGATTTACGCCGGTGATCCCCAGAAGTGGACCAAGTTCGCCAACTCGCTGATGTTGCGCCTTGCCGTCCGCACCCACTTCGTCGACAAGGATCTGGCACGCCAGTATATCGAAAAGGCTCTTGCTCCGGAAAACGGAGGTGTCATCGAGAGCATGGAAGACGAGGCCCGCCTGGGCGACTCCGGAGCCTTCCCCCTGCTCAACCCCTTCATCGCCATCATCGACTACAACGAGGAGCGGATGGGAGCAACCGCCTGGCACTACCTCAAGGGCTACAACGATCCCCGCATCGAAAAGTATTACACCAAGGGGGTGTGGAGAAATCGGGAAGAGTTTTTCTGTGTATGTCCTTCAAACAACGAAGGGAAGGCCGAGGGTAAAAACTCTCCTGAATTCGCATCAAAGCCTAATTTCGAGCCGAAGAGCCCCATCTACTGGTTCCGTGCTTCGGAAACGTTCTTCCTCAAGGCCGAGGCTGCTCTTTACAACTTGACCGATGGCGACGCACAGTCGTTCTACGAACAGGGAGTCAGGATGTCGTTGAAGGAGTGGGGAGTCGATGGCGAAGCCAACAGATACCTCAACCAGCAGAATGTTCGTATTCCCAAGCTCTCGAACACCGACTTCGATAACCCCACTTACGTTTATGGCAACGGATACTATAACTCGAATATCAACGAAGGCAACGTATCCCCCAAGTGGAGCAGCGAGAGTTCCGAGGAAAAACACCTGCAGCAGATTATCACCCAGAAGTACCTGGCACTCTACCCTAACGCCATCGAGGCTTGGACCGAGTACCGCCGTACAGGCTATCCCTTCCTGGCCAACAATCTGGTGGATTTCAGCCGCAAAATCAATAGCGACAAGTCGATCCGCACTCCCGAGCGTTTTATTTATTCGCCCAAAGAGTACTCTACCAACCCCAACATGCAGAGAGTGACCGAACTGCTGGGAGGTCCCGACGAAGGCGGCACCAAACTCTGGTGGGTGCGTAGCGACCGTCCGAAGCAGAACTAACAACTTACTAAACACTAAATCATCTTGACACTATGAAATTGCATCAATATATATTGTTCGGTATGATGTCCCTCGGAGCCGTATCCTGCTCGGATTGGACCGAAATAGAACGCGAGACATTCCCCGGGCAGGAGCAGATAAGCCGTTATATCCCGCTCATCGAGGCACAGTCGGAAGAGGATCTGACCCCCAAACAGCGCGAATTCTACAAGAAGTTGCGCGAGGAGTACCGGCCCTCGCCCCACGTGAAGGGCTTCGGCTGGTACGGTAACTGGACTGGCAAGGGTACCAATGCACAAAACTACCTGAAGATGCTGCCCGACAGCGTCGATTTCGTATCGTTGTGGGGAACTCGCGGCAACCTCTCGAAGGAGCAGAAGGCAGACCTGAAGTTCTTCCAGGATGTCAAGGGCGGTCAGGCGCTGCTCTGCTGGATTTGTCAGGACATCGGCTCGGCCATCACTCCCGAAGGCGAAGACATGAACACCTACTGGCATGAGTTGGCCAAGAAAAATGGAGCTACGGGAGGGTTCAAAGATATCGCCAACGAGGCTGCCAAACTTTATGCCCATGCCATCGCCGACACCGTGGTGAAGTACAACCTCGACGGGTTCGATATCGACTGGGAGCCCGGCTATGGTCACAGCGGTTCGCTGGCTACATCAGCAAGCCGCTCATCTATCGGCGAGGATAAGTATAATACCGAGGCTTACTGGTTCATCAAGACCCTGCGCGACCGTTTCGACGAGTTCGAGAAGACTCCCGAACGCAACGGTCGCCCCATGTTGCTCGTAATGGACGGCGAACCTTACTGTGCCGATACCGAAACATCGAAGATGCTCGACCACTACATCTACCAGGCATACTGGGAGGGGAGCCATCAAGCCGTGAAGAGTAAGATCAACCATCCCCATCTTGACGAGTGGGAACGCAAGACCATCATCACGGTGGAGTTCGAGCAATTGTGGCGCCAGGGCGGTAAGGTCGGCTACCGACCTGCCAACGAAGACTTGAAGAAGTACATCAATCTCAGCCAGTCCGTACAGTTGTTGGACTACGCCTGCATGGATCTCCCCAGTGGAAAGCGTATTGGCGGTGTGGGTACCTACCACATGGAGTACGACTTCAAGAACAGCCCCGAATACAAGTGGTTGCGCCTGGCACTCTATGTCGGCAACCAGGAATATCCCGGCAATTTCCAGTAACAGTTAAAATCTATTTGAACACGAATCATGAAAAAGATATTGATGACATTGGCAGCCGGAGTCATGGCGCTTACGGCCTGTCAAAATGAGTTATACAACAATCCTTTGGAGGATTTTGTGGCAGACCAGGGTGCCTACATCGACACCGAAGGTCCTATCCAGATCTTCGTCGAGGAAAACAAGGAGTATCACCTCAAGGATATCAAGATAGGACTCTCACAGAAGGGAGAGACGAATAACTTCGTATCGCTTACGGCCGGTAGCCAGGAACAACTTGACCGCTACAATGCAGCCAATGGCACTTCCTATCTGATGTTGCCCCCCGAAATGTATGATATTCCCTCCGAAATGGAGTTTAAGGCGTCGGTAACCAAGCAGATACTGCCAGTGACGCTCAAGGATATCCGTTTCTCGATGAAAGGAGAGTATGCCTTACCCGTGAGCGTTTCGGGCGGTAGTGTCGCAGCTATCCCCGGCTCGAACGAAGGCATCATCATTCTTGAGAAACTGACCCGCACCAAGGTACTTCGGTTCAACGGCAGCGACTCCGAGAATGCGCAGATGTTCCCCAACGATTTCAAGGTTGACTACTGGACCCTGGAGTTCATGATCAACCGGGATGAATACTTCCAAAACAATATGGCCATTGCCGGCACCAAGCTGGTAGAAAACGCCGGTCCCCACGACGAAATTTACACCCGTTTCGGTGACGTGACCATCGAGCCCAACCAGTTCCAAATCAAGACCGGTTCGTCGCAGATCGATGTCGACAAGAAGCTGTTCGCCGCCCAACCCAACACCTGGTATATGATTTCGATCGTCTATGACGGTAAATTCCACCGCATCTATGTCAATGGCGGTCTGGTGGCCGAGCAGGAGATTCGTTCGGGGGCTTACGGTCTGATCGGATTCTGGATTTCGGGTAAAAACCAATACATCCGCGAGGTCCGTTTCTGGGATTCGCCCCGTACCGAGCAGCAGGTGAAGAACTACGTTTGGAAGATGGTCAACCCCGAGGATGAAGGTCTGTTGCTCTACTATCCTTGCAACGGCAAGAAGCGCGACATGGACGGCAACATCACCGAGGATGTAAGCATGATTTGGAACTGGGCCACCAAGTACAAGAAGACGCATCCCGAAGCTGCCCTCGACCTTCCGGCCCAAGGCAGCTACCCTGAAAAAGAGTTCGTCTTCCCCTTGCAGAACGAGTAATTCCAAGTCGTCATCAGGACGACACCCGCTATCCTCCCCCGATGTTCCCGCAACATCGGGGGTTTTTATTGGCCTCTCCGAGGGGCCGCCCCCACCTGTCACTCCCCTGCCATCTCTTGCGCCCCCAAGGTCTATCTAACCCAATCTTTATATTCGCCGGTGATGGTTTCGATTGGAAGAGGCCCGCAATCAAACGGAATAAACGAAGTCTCCTCCGGAATTGTGCGACGGGATAGTCATGTCATATGCTCCGCCTCAAACGGGACAAGTAGTTATCCAAACCGATTTGATCGACCTCGCATTTGACATTTCTGAATCCCACACCATATACCGGATCGGGATTCTGCATCATACGCTTAATTAATGATGCCGAGTAATCCGTATCCACGGAGGAGAGCACCAAATAGGATGCATAATTGCACAAGCCCTCCAAATCGGCCTCTTTTTTTATCTCAATCCCATTTTGATTGATCCATGTGTGCATCATCTCATGACCAAGAACCTCGGCAAAATCGAGTTTTGAAAGCCCCTCAATGACATGGATCTCAAAAACCAGATCGCCATCGTCATAGGATGTTGTGTAGGCCAACCCAACAGCAGACGGGCTCCCCGATTCGGCCAACATTTGCGGTCTAGGAATAACATGCACCGGTATATGCGGCATATAATCTATGTCGTATGATTTGAAAACATCAATCACATAAGAATAGATTTGCGAAATATCTTTCGTGCTTTTGATATTGGGTTTATGCCACTCGCGGTCGGAAATGGATTGGGGCATGGTTGGCTTCGCCGGAATCTCCGTATCCGGTGGAGTTTCCGATTCTCCTGACGATTCTTCTGATACTGGGGGCAAATCTGGCGGAGTTGGAGTAGAGCTGGGCGGCAACTCTTTTTCCAGCATATCATTAATACACGTGCCGTCGGCCGTATAAAGCATCCCCCAAACAGTCGCATTTTCAGTGTCTCCGGCAATAGCATCGGCCGTAAAAATCACATCCTGCCATACAATATTTTCACATAGAAAATCATAGTTCCAACGCGAATTGAGCACATTGGACATTCGGATTCGTATTCCGGAAGATAATACGAGCGTGTTGCCAGACATCACCTCCACCACTTCTTCATAGGGAGAACATGCCGTGCATAACAAAACGATTGCGGTCAGGATATATCTCATATCTGGTCGTTGCTATTCCAGTCAATAACAGGGACGATGTGAACCAAAAAACGCTGATTGGCCGGATTAACCTTACCTTCGATGTAGTCCGGTTCACGAGGGGATCCAAATACCCCGCTTCCCGATACGATCAATTCACATCGCAATTCCGGACTCGTGAATGAAAGACCGCCATAGGCAACGTTGTTGGCCGGATTCAGCCAATACTCCCGGAGGGAAAGCGCGCGCAAGTAGCTCAACACGGCATTATGCTGTTCTGCACCACTTCTGGATGCTTGTCCCTCGATGACTATCAGGAATTTGATTGTAAATCGGTTATCCTTACCCTCAATGTATTTGATTCGGATATCGTCAATCGTCTTGATAACACTTTTTCCCACCTCCGCTATCTTCGAGACCACATCCTTGTTACTCAATCCCGACGGCAATTCATATTGATCGACAAGATACTCGAAATGAATTCTCAGAATGTGCTTTTGATATTTTGCATTATACTGGAAATATGAGTTGCTATCCAAAGATTGCAACGCCGTATTCATATCCTGGATGCGTTGATACTCCTCTTTCAGCACAGTCAGTTCACTGACTGCATCCGTGAGTTTCTTGTTATAATTTTTGAAAAGGAAGAATGAGACGACGAACAAGACGAGCGTGATGGCAAATAAGTTTGTCATCACATCGACATAACTGGGCCAGAAAAACTCCTTGGAATTATTTTTCTTCATGGGTTATCCCTATCTTTTCCTCGAAAAGGCCCGTCGATACCAGGGCTTTGACGATTTCGGAATATGGACTTGCGCCGACATCGTTGTGGTATTTCCGGATCCTTTGGAAGAGGAGTTCCGATATCTCATGTTTGCAGACAGGTTATCCAACGAGGACTTGATTTGCTCCAGGTAGCCATAGAGCTGACGGCCATCCGCCGGAGAGATCTTCGTACTGATCGTGTCCAGTTTAGCATTCATATCGGCAAGCTGACGCAGATACCCAATCGGATTCTCCTGCCCGTTTACAACCATCTCATTGAACACATCATTCCAAGAGGCGATAAAATGCTGAGCACTTGCGGTAATGGTCTCCATCTGGCTCCCCAAATATTTCTGCAGTCCGCTTTCAGCCAAGCCCAAATAATCCTTGACTGTTTGCTGGGCTTGCTCCATGGCCCTAATTTGGGCTTCGATATATTGGATACGGCCTTCGTTGCTGTCAAATTCATTGGCTGTAAACGATTCAACAAACTTCTCAATACGTTTGAATTGATCGAGAACGCTTTGTATGTATTCAAACATCTGACGGGGTTGAGCCACCAGCCCATTGAGCTTCTCCTGCGACTCCAGTGTGATATTGTTAAGTGTTTGCTGTGTCTCGGTGATAGCACGACCAAGATCCTCCTCCAGTTTGACAAGGCTCTCCCGACTCAACGTTTGGCTCTCGACCAATGCCTTTTGGGCATCAAGTATCGCGGCCTGATTAGACATGGCAACCTCCTGCCGTGTCGACAGTTCCTCGGCTTTCCGATCGACCTCATCCAGTACATCTCCCAATCCGACACACTTCTCTGCAGTCTTTGCAATATTGGTTAAGGTCTTATTGAACGCAGCGTTATTGAGTTTATCCAGTACCTCGTCCTGGCGACGCATCAACTCGGAATAGGTCGACGCTCCTTGAGCAAGCACGGCTATGGCTTGCTGGATTCCACCCAGATTCCTGGCAAGATTGGACCCGAATTCACGAGTAATTCCTTCGAATGTTGCCTTCAGCTCGGTATTCAAGCTTTTTACGGTCGTATTCAACGCTCCGATCGTCGTTCCAAGAGCACCTATCGATCGTTGTAATTCCTCTTTTAGCGTCTGCGCCAATGTTGATGGCAATTGAGGCAAGATGCTGGTCTGAAGAAAATTGAAAAAGGCATCCTTCTGACTTTCCAATAGAGCAGAGGTTGCAGCGGCTCGTTTATTGTTGACAGTCGTGTAGTACAGCCCAATAAAACTCGTCGCCATGGCAACAATGACACCGAAGATAAACACCGCGATTCCTTCGGCGTCGAACATATGGTCTTCGTTATTGGTGACCATCGAATAGACCAACCCACCGAGACCGCATCCAACACCTAAATAGGTACCCATCAATCCGATATACATCGGGAATGCTATCCGCGAGGTAGCCTCTTCGAACTCCTTATCGGTGATACGGTTGGTCGTATCTTTCATTATTCCCAAATCAATATTATCCCGATTCTTGTCGATATATTTATTGATTTGAGTACAGATTTGCCGATAGACTGTCGAGCCTTTGGTCGCCACAATCTGTGCGACATCCTCCGTTCCTCCGATCTCGTGTCCCTCCGGAGGGAAAATTTTCCGTATTTTTCGAATGGCGTTCTTAGTCGTCTTATGGAAATACAGCTGAAGAAGCCATATAACTATCAGTACAAAAACAGTGAAACTGTTGCTTAATATGAGTTGCAGAATATCCATATTCAATAGCCTAAATCATCTGACAATAACGGGGAGGCTTTCGTATCAAGAGTCTCCCCGTCAAAGATCAATCATTGCGTTGGATAGCCTCCTCCAATTTGAAAATCATGTGACGAACCGGAATGAAGAATAACGTACTGTAAACACGTTTGCCCTTCACGTACAGTTTCCCGGATGCAAGATGTTCAACAACCTCCTTCAAATCGGTGCGATATTCCTTTTCCGTGGATTCAAATCCGCTACAATCGCATTTGAATTTATTGAGCAATTTCTTGAACCCGTTCTGCATGGCAATGACATTGGCGCATATTGAGTTCACCAGTTCTTCCTGTAATGTTGAATTCCTGATAACCAGCTCATCGACAGCATCGAGGCACTTCTGATTATCCACATCAGTTCTTGCTCCAAGGTAGATAAAGTTTTCGATTTCACCCTCAATGAAATATTGCATTTTGCGGGAACGAAGACCTCCGTATGCAGTCATCTCCTTACCGGCAAAGTGCCCATCGTCGGGTAAGGTTACACTGATCGAAGCAGGCTGTTCGCCGTACACATCACCAAATGCCGCAACTGCAATAATCGGCAATTCCCGTCTGATATACCCTAAATACTTGCTGCCATTGCCGCTCAATGTAATCTCCACCGGAATAGCCATACCCTTGAATTTCATGGTTTGTGCAATATGGTAGAGCAAGGCGTAGAAATGACCGATATATATCGGAGTGTTCTCGCTCTTACGCAACTCGGCCGATACTCGGAACGTTTCTTCATTGGTCAACCAGAAGTTCATGATTTCCACCGACGAATACTTTTCGCCATCAGCCGTTATGGCTTCGTTGATAGTTTCCAACTCCGGATTGTTTTTCTCCTTGACCCGTTTGGTCATTGTATCTTTCAAACGACGATAAAGCGGATTGGACTTGTCGTTTGATTCAACACCACGGCCACTTCCCCACAGGACATCGCATCCGAAAAGTGACGACATGGCAAATTGCGGTTTACTGTCTCTGAATACCGCTATATCGACACTGCCTCCACCAATATCAATTGATACGACACACTCCGCATTGCGTTTGTCGACAGCATAATAAGGAGCCAGCGACTCGGTCATACTCTTGGTGCAGCCACTTAATCCGAATTCCTTGCATCCTTCTTCCCATACATCGTGGATTTCGTTGAGCGTATCACGTGTCATTGCCAACGGATAAAAGTAGCGGAATTGCACTTTCCCCTTCCTGCAACCCTTCCCAATGGCATGAATCACACAGATGCGAATCAACTCCCGAATGTATAATCGGGTGCACAAATTATTCTCCGAACTCCACTTGATGTCGGTCGTATATCTGTTGTCCCCGCGGCTCTGCTCACGGTCATAAGTAAAGGCGATATTGGCATCCTCGAATATGTCCTCGGGCAATTTGGTCTTGGAGCAAGAGACAGCCGTTCGTGTCGGAAACCGATAAGTTTCCCCATCAATCGACGAGGGGATAAACTCGCTTCGAATCAAAGGCACCAATCTGGCCAAAGCTTTCTCTCGTTCGTTAGCAGCATTGGCATACTGCACATAACGGTGAATCTTCGAATGATTGTTGGGATCATGGTTTCCATGCAGAAAGACCATCGACTCATCCGCGGTTGTCAGCGCAGTCGGAGCCTCGTCTCCCGTACATGCAGCCACAAAAGTTGAGGTTGTACCAAAGTCAACAGCAAAACACATCTCCTTGTCATTGGTTAATGGCACTTCAAATTTGGGTTTCAATACGCCCGATCGTTCGGTATCCCCTACTTTGTACTTGACCTGAATATAATCGAAATTACTGCCTACAACCGAGTAATGAATGGTTCTCAGATTCAATCCGGCAGATTTTTCATCCGTACGAATTTCCCTGACCACACCAATCTTGGCACCCTGCGTCCGATCCTTGTATTCATCGCGGGTATAAATCCACAGCGGCTCGATGTTCCCCGCATTCTGCCGGTAGAAGGTCAGTTCAAAAGCATCCTCGGGTAATCGATTCTTGAATTCGTAAGCTAATATGACATTATATGTGACAACACGCTCCGTCACATACTCTTCCGGATACCTGAAGAACGGATATACGCCCATGTCAAATGCCGGCAACTCCACTTTCTTGATCTCACTTTTGAGATCATGACTGTAATCGCCCATGGTCACTCGGTTATATTCCATCCGAATGCCGTCCACGATTCCCGGATCTCCGACTCGGGACAGCGAGGCAAGGTTGAGAGGCAACAGCACATCTTCCTTGTCCGGGATAGTCAGGAATCGGTCCTTGTTCAGATTAAAACCGACTGATACGGCATAATCATTAATCAGGGCTGCAGCCTGTGGCCGATTATTGCGAAGCAGGCGCAATTCACCGGCATTTTTCAACCCCAGGGGAATCCGTACCTCTGCCCTTGCACTGTCATACAGCGGCTCAACCGTTTTGGAATCGAACGAATCAGTCCGTCCTCCCCCGAATTCCCGATCAAGGAATGCCCCCAACGCTGTTTGGCTCCAGATTCCTCGATAAATACAAAGCATGTGGTAGAGGTAATCCTGAAAGATTCTCTCTCGATCACATACCGGAACAGGGTCTTGAAAAAAATAGGCACCATTCGAATTGCGACGAGGTAATTTCAGGTCATATTCATTACGGGAGTCAATATTGCGGTCCAGTCGACTCGACGTTACGAATAAAGTCTGCGGAGAAGACATGGCCAAAGTCAGCGAGCGACCCTGATCCTCATAGATGACAAAATAAATATCTTCGGCCAACTTACAAGTATCCAAGGCCCGGCCCAGCAAGGATTCCGATATGATCCTATTATTGTTGTCTATTACGGTATTGCTCAAAGGCAAGCCTTTTTTCAATGCATCAATCGTGCTGTGTTCGATTCGGATAACATCCTGATACAATTCGTAATTGAACAGAATTTCCAAAATGTCGAGCGTGTCGGATACCAGTTGCTGGTAAGCATAACCTGCTTGTCCAAAACCTCCGGAAAAAAGCATTGACTCGAACGCTTGCTTGACCACTTCTGCCCGGGCATAGGGCGTGGGCATGGCATTGAGAGCCAAACCGCTCTCGACGGCATTGAAGAAACCTTTGTCGGAGGTAAAATCATGGGCAATCCAGCCTGATTTGTTTCCTTCCTTATTTTCAGATATGATTTCAGATCTCAGGAGCATAATTCAACGGTTTTGGATTATTTGCTGTTTACGTCGCGTATCCCCAGATAACACGTATTGAGGAACTTGGCAATATCTTCGGTTTGGTCGGATAGATGTTCTGCTTTTCGGCTCCTATTGCTGATCGCCAAATAATAATCAGACATGTGCGTTTTGTGAAGTTTCTCTGTTCCGTTATACACCGGATTGGCATTCTTCGGACAGAAACGATAAAACGACAGTTGCCCGTCGGGCGAGAGAATGTCAGCTGTATTGACCGGCGCAAATGATCGCTCATTATCGCGTAATTCTCCGAGCCAGCGGACGAACGAGTCTCGAGCCGTATCTTCAGAGAAAATCAACTCATCAAGAGCAGCTAGCTTATCCATGAGATTTTGACTTAGTTTCCCCTTTTGATAAACCTTGCGATTGAACGGATATTGATTATCGTGGCGCATTTGTAAATAGAATTTGCTAAAAGCATAGAAATTCGCCAAGGCCTCCAGCACATCTTTCATGCTATCGACACAGTCTCCAAACTGAATGGTCGGATGCAGGTCTTTGGTAAAAAACATCTTCCACTTGGGCTTCTTGTTATTCTTATCCAGTTCGGCCAATGCAAAGTCCTTAATGGCCGTTGCTGCAGTCAATTCGACAAAGTGGGCCATGTTGCCTTGCTGACGTTCGTCGTAGTGATAGGTTTTCTGTGAAGGTTGAGTGTCTCCCAGCACATAGAACGTATCAACTTCGGGATTGCATTCTTTATAGTAATTCAGAGCTGCCAACGATTTGGTATTGAATATATTCGAGTCAATCTCCTTATCTTCTGCCCCCTCCTCGGGGATGCTCAACCGGAAATACGGAGTCAGTGTAATAGCGGCAATAGGCACACCTCCGGCCTTGCGGTTCAATTCCTTCGCGATTGCAGGGATTCCAGAAGCACCAGTACCTCCGAACAACGAACCGATCAAGATAATCCGGTCATTCTGCGTCAGACTCGAGCAATATGATTGAAACCACTTGCTACAAATGAAATCCTGAAAGACCACGCTTCCGACATTCGGACTACCCTTGAAGCCGACGCTCATGGATTTATCGAGATTCTTCGAGTTGTACAACACGTCAATTATCCGTCGGGGACTCTCATGAACGTTGATCCGTTCATAGCCGATAAACTGACCAAAGCTCTGATTGATTGTCGTGTCAACCTTCATGACATTGAGTTCATCCAGGTTCTCGATAATCAAAGGAACCTGCAGGAATCCAATATTGCTTTGCGAATAGATTCTCTGGTATAATGTGACAAGATCGGTTGCAAACTTCAGGTCGTCGGACTGCAAGTGTGGATCTACGATGTAAGGCTTGATTTTGTATCCGGGGATATCATATCCCGAAGCCAACAACATGACCAAAGAGCGGAGCACACGCAATCCGCTACCTCCGATGCAGATGACGTGCATCGTATTTGTTCGTGCCGGAACAGTTGTATTGTATGTCATAGGTCCTACGGTTTAAAACGGGGTACATGACGCATTGGTGTATTTGGAAAAAGCCTTCGAAAAAAGAATCGAAAGACCAAAGAACAATACCAATGCATAGATAAAATTGCAAAAGGAAACAGCCAGATACATTTTGCTTTGTCCGGACACCATGGATAAATTGGACATGCTGAAGGACATGAAGCCATACATAATGCCATAGGTAGCTAAGGCTATCACGATGGATGTAGCAATCAGCCACAATAGCCACCATTTGCGTCGGTAGCGGAATGACACTCGGGACGATGAATGTTTTGTCCACCCGAAATAGTAGTAACACGCCAGCATCAGGGTCAAAATGATCAGTACGAAGGCAGCCACATTGACACCGACATTCTGGAACAGGCTTTTGAACCCACTAATGGCCAAACGAATCGGCTCAGCCTCATCTCTGCCCCAAGTTACCCATCCGAATACTTGGAGCATCCATTTGTAAAGAAAAAACATGGTTCGGTTTTATTTAGATTTTCTTTGTTACAAATAACGACATCGGTGTCTTCTGCAGATGATCGGTATCGGGATATGCAGCACACAGACCTTTGACGAATGCATCGAGCGAGAGAGTTTTAGGCAAATCAGATTCTGCTTTGGCTTCATAGTATTTGCTCACCCACCCGGTATCGGGAGCTGAGCCATCGACCAGGCGGATCAATACAACATCACTCTCAAATGTATTGAGTCCATTCATGGATAATCTCAAATAGATGTTGGGATGCAGTTTGTCCACGAGCTCGCCATTGATGGACGGTCTATAATTCGGTAAAATGGAAACAGAGGTCTTGATATCATTCAAATAAGATGTTACCTCAAAACGACTTGCATCCAGAGTGTTGAGTATGTCTGCCGGAAGGTATCCGTAATCGACAGCCAAAACCACTTCTGCCGGTTGCATGGACGAATCAAATGCCGTGAAGGAAGAGCAGTGCTCCGTAGCGTATTTGCTCAATAGTTCACTATTATTCTGAGCCATTCCCATCGCCGAGCCTGGGAGCGCCGTATATCGAGGACTTCCATAATCCATATTGAATTCCAACATACCCATCACCCGACCGGCATCTGAGCATGCATCCAATATTTCATTTCGCACCCATGCCACTTTGTGGGAATCTCCCATAATAATCAGATAATACGGGAATTCGTCACAGAGCAATTTCCCATTTGCGGATAAGAAGTCAGATTCACAGCCAATCATGCAAACTGCCAATTGCGTCCGATCAGAAAAACGGGATTTGACATCAATCTCGTATTGATCCATTTTTGTCGCATATCCTTGCCCGATCGGAGAATATTTCATGTCGGAGACCATAATGGCCACATCGCAATAAGTGCTGTCCATGTCGCCCAAAATCCGATCTATCATATTCGGAACGACCGTCGATGCTTGGGAAACCAACGCGCCTTGATTCATCTTTTCCCGAAAAAGCGCAGCTGGATAGGAGGTCGTTTTCAACCCATTATTGTCAAAGACTTCTACCGCCGACAAGATATTTTTAATCGGAGTGTGCTCCAGAATCGCAGACATGCTGCGCTTGAACGCAGTCGGCTCATTGCGCCGAAACAATCCATTCATGCTACCCGAAGATTCAACATAGATGCGAATTGAAGAGGGCTGTTCCGCCTGATAAAACGTCTCCAGCTGCGATGCGGCAAGCAAACCATCGGCATCGTAAGGCGGCAGGTTATTTTCGTTCAGAGAGGAAGAGCATCCGCAAAACAAAGCCATACTCAGACATATAGCAAGCAGAGAGGGACAACGTACAGGTTCTCGCATGGTAAACTTACTTGGCAATCAATTTGCTGCCATCAATTTTACCGCTCGACTCCCGGATGCGGTAAGTTCATTACATACAAAAAAGCGTGGAGCCGATTCGTCTATCTGATAGGATGCTGTAGCGAACTTCAAAAGAAGGACCGTTGCAATACCTGCCCCTAAATTATAGATATGGGATAGAGACTGCAGATTATACCCGCCCATAACTAAATCAGGGATATGCAGCCATATCCTTTCTTTTCGTCGAAAATCGTCACATCATCAATCAAGGACAGCGCGAACACTTTTAATTTAACATCTCGCTTTAGGTGTGAAAACCTAATAGTAAAGCAAATATAACAAAATTTTGCTAAATCAAGCAATGGAGCATCTACTATTCATAACTTCGAACTGTATTTTTTATCGAATTGTAATCTCGTGGTGCTCATATTTTGTTGCCCAACACCAAAGTCAAGTTGATGGAGCGGCTCTTGAAGATGGTCATCACCGAATTTAAGAAAGTCAACAAGATGCAGGGGATAGATTTTTCAAAACGACTCAATGACCTTGTCTCGCGCTATAATGACCGTAGCGACAGTGCTGTTTTTGTCGATGATGTGATTACAGAGGTCGCCAGTCAGATGGCGGACTTGCTTCGTGATATCAATGCAGAGAAGAAATCATTCCTCTCGCTCGGCATCACCTTTGAAGAGAAGGCTTTTTATGATATTCTGAAGGCGATAGCCCGGCAGTTCAACTTCGAGTATCCCGAAGACAAGTTGTTGGCACTTTCGGCTGAGATCAGGAAAATTGTCGATGACAAGTCCCAATATACGGATTGGGCGAACCAAAAGGACATCAAAGCTAAATTGAAGATGGATTTGATACTGCTTCTTGCCCGATATGGTTATCCTCCGGCAACCAATGATAAGGTGTTCAAAGCGATTTTCGAGCAGGCAGAGAATTTCAAGAAGTACAGTTAAACGTCGGGCGTACAATCAAAGAATCAGCCTGTCGGGCAGGCTTTCAGTTTTTCAGAAGAAAATATTTCACTTTATTTCTTTGCCCTTGATTTTTGGGTATGAAAAAAGGGTATAAATCTCGTAACTACTTGATTTACACCCTTTGGTGCGGTGCGTAGGGGACTCGAACCCCTGACCCCGTGCGTGACAGGCACGTATTCTAACCAGCTGAACTAACGCACCATTCCGGTTATTGCGAGTGCAAATATAGCGCATTTTTTTGAATCAACAAGCGATTCGAAGGCTTTTTCACACTTTTTTGAAAAAAGAAAATTGAACACTCCCGTAACTCCTTAATTGCCAGAACTCCTCAAAATCCGAAAAATTCATCTTTTTCGAATGCTCGAAGATCAGAATGCCGCCCGGACGCAGCAAATCCCCCTCAAAAACCTGCTTCACCTCCCGTCCACGGCCCCGCAAACCGTCGCGGGAGACCGCTCCGAAAGCTCCCTTGCGAGCGCCTTTACCCGAACCGCCCTGGAAAAAGCGCAAAGGCGGGCGCCCGAGACCGATCGGACGCCCGCCTTTGCAGCTGCCTGCCCCTATCGCCCCGTCACACGCATGTAACGAGCCAGCGACGTCCTGTAAGCGGCGCATGCTGACGTGAAGTCGTTGCGGCTCCGGGTGTAGAGCGTCTCGGCGTCCAGCAGGTCGGTGAGCGGCGCCGTCCCTGCCTGGTAGAAATTGCGGTTCTGCCGCAGGTTTTCGGTGGCCGACGATACGGAACGCCGCGTCAGCAGGATCTGCGCATAGGACTCCTGCACCTCGCTCCACGTCCGCTCGATCTCCACGGCCAGCATCTCGCGGGCCTGCTCGCGGTCGTTCTCGGCCTGCTGCTCCCGGATGCGGGCCTGCTTCAGAGCGTGCGCCCCACCCCACCAGTCGGAAATCGGGACCGACACCTGGGCGAAAACCATCCCTCCGTCGACATCCTTGTCCGTCACGTTGTAGTAGAGGTAGCTGGCCCCGACGCCCACCGTCGGCAGCCGTTTGCCGCGCTCCATGCGCTTCCGGTACTTCTGGGCCTCGACATTCTTCTCGGTGAGCTGATACTCGACCCGGTTGTCCAGCGCCTCCTCTGTCGACACGTAAAACTCCGCGGGAGCCTCGGGCTCGCCGAACTCCGCCGCCGCCACGTCGAAACCGTGCCAGTCAACGCCGATATGCTGTGCCAGCAGCATCTTCGACACCTTCAGTCCGTTTTCGACCTTCAGACGCGTCGAGGCGATCTCCTGCTGACGCAGCTCCACGCGCAGCAGGTCGTTGGTCGTCACCAACCCGGCCTTGACCGAGAGCTCGACCTGACGGTGAATCTCCTTCAGCTGGCATTCCACGGCCTCGATGGTCGCAAGGTTTTCGCGCAGCGACACGACCTGCCAGTAATAGGTGTCGGTCTGCTCGCGCACCTCCGACTCGGTCTTCCGCAGCTGCAGCTGCCCGACCTCCTCGCCCAACCGGGCAAGCTTGTTGCCGTTTACGATCTTCAAACCCGCAAAGACGGGCTGCACGGCCGTGATTCCGCTCATAATCCCCCGCTTGGCCAGCGACAGGGGCAGACTCATCGTCCCCAACTTCGGGAGGGTTATGCCGAAATCGGCCTGCACCAGCCCGTGCTGGGCCTGAAAAACGCCACCCGTGGCCGAGACCTGCGGAAAATAGTTGGTCAGCGCCTCGCGGCGCGTTTGCAGGGCCGCTTCGAGGTCGAACCGGCCGTTGCGGAGCGTGCGGTTGTTTTCGGCGGCTGCCGCGCGGCATTCGTCGAGGGTCAGGGTCTGCGCCCCGGCCGGGAGGGCTGCACAGCAGACAATCAGAAAGATGAGAGCCTTTTTCATCACTTGTAGATTTTGGAGTAAAGAACCGGAAGGATCGTGACCACAAGGATCAGCGAGCCGATGCCTCCGGCAAAAATCGTAACACCCACGGGAGCCCAGAACGTACTGCCGCCCAACATCATCGGCACGACACCCACGGCCGTTGTTGCCGTCGTGAGGAAGATCGGGACCATGCGGCGCTTTCCGGCGTCGTAAGCCGCCAGTTTTCCCGACCAGTGGCAGATCTTGCGTCTGTCCTCGGCGTGCTGATACATCAGGATCACGTTCCGCACGATCATGCCCAGCAGGGTAATGAAGCCCAGCACCGAGGTCAACCCGATGGTGAAGTCGGCGATCCACAGCCCGACCATCGCGCCGAACAGACACAGCGACATCGAAGCCATGACGACCAGCGTGATGCCGAATTTCCGGAAGTTGACTAGGATGAAGAAGAAGATGATCACCAGCGAGATGCCCAGCCCCGCGGCAATGGGCGGCAGCGTCTCAGCATCGAACTCGTGCTCGCCGCCCAGCTCGGTCTCAATCCCCGGTGGAAGGGGAATCTGCTCGTTGATCATCCGGTTGATGCGCGAGGTCATCCGCATCGCGTTGGCGCCGCGTTTCAGATCGGCCGTCACGGTGATGCAGCGCATGCCGTTGCGGTGGACGATCTTCGACTGGCTCCATGCAGGCTCCACGTCGGCGATTTGCCGCAGGGGCACACTCACCCCCGGCACGGGCGAGGAGACATAGGTGTCCCCGATCTCCGACAGCGAGCGTTCACCCGTCCGGGTGTCGTTCTTGAGCACTACGGGGAGCTTGTAGTCGCCCTCCCAGACCGAAGCCACGGGCACATCTCCCGATGCCAGAGCCATGTTTGCGGCCACTACCGTGCGTGTGATGCCCATCTGCGACGCCGTGACAGGATCGAGCCTTACGTCGATGATGGCCCGCGGATCCTCGTAATCGGCATGCACCCATTGCAGTTCGGGCATCTGCCTCATGCGGACCATCAGCCGGTCGGCCGCGGCGCGCAGCGAGTCGATGTCGCTGCCGTAGAAGCGGAACTCCAGCGACGGCACGTTCTGGTAGTCGAGCTGCTTGAACTTGACATAAGCCTCGGGGAAGCGGTCGGCCCACGAGTCGGCATACTCGTCGAGAATCGCCTCCGTATCGCCTACCGATGTGGTGTTGACGATGAACTGCGCATAGTTCTTGCCCGCAATCTGCGGCGCGTAGCTCATCTGGAAGCGGGGCGACGAGCACCCCACGAACGAAGTAACCGATTTCACCCGTTCGTCGGCACGCAGAGCCCGGTAGACCGAGTCGGCAACGGCCCCGGTGCGCTCCAGCGGGGTGTCGGGCCGCAGGTAAATCTCCACGGCAAACTGATCCCGGTCGGCGAAGGGCACCATGCGGAACTTGAGCTGTGTGGCGATCAGCAGCGAGATGACCACCGAGGCGGCGCCGAAGGCGATCGTCGGCCACCCGTGGCGGAAGGTCCATGCCAACGCCCGGCTGTAGACGTCGTGCACCCTATCGGTGAACGACTTGCGCCCGTCGCTGCGCACGTTCACGGCGGGGATGATCAGTATTTCGAGGAACGGGATGACCATCACGGCCAGCAGCAGCGACACCATCAGGTTAATGGTGATCGTCCACGGGAAATAGGTCAGGAAGTCTCCCATCATGCCCGTCATCGTGAAGAGAATCGGATAGAAGATCATGCAGATGCAGATCGTGGCCAGCAGCAGCGAGGGGAAGAATTCGCGGGCGCTCTCCACGGCTGCATACCAGCGCGAATAGCCCTGCCCGAGGTAATCGAGATAACCGTCGATCACCACGATCGAGTTGTCGACGATCATTCCCAGCACGACGACCAGCGCGGCGAGCGTCACGGTGTTCAGCGGGATGCCGCAGAGATACATCATGCCCACCGATATGAAGGTCGACATCGGAATCGTCAGCGCGGCGACGATGGCCGACCGCAGCGGGAAGAGGAGCATCATCACGACGATGATGATGGCCATGGCCACGAACAGGTCGCGCAGGAACGAGTGCACCGAGTCGCCGACGACCTTGGCCTGGTCGGCGATGCGCTGCACGCTGACGTCGGCGGGCAGTTCCTCCTCGATGAATGCGTGCAAGACCTCGTCGACCTCGCGGCCATACTCCACGATGTTGTTTCCGGGCTGCATCTCCAGCGAGAGCAGCACACATCGGTGTCCGTTGTTGCGGATATAGCTGTCCGGATCATCGTATTCACGCACGACGCGCGCCACATCCTTGACCCGCAGCACATGGCCTTCGGGATCGCTCCAGATGATCTGCTCGGCGACCTCGCGCTCCCCGGCCAGCGCCGGGGCGATGTGAATCGGGGTCTCGGTCTCGTCGTTGCTCACCGAGCCGCCCAGCGGGGTCAGCCCCTGTGCGGCTAGCGCCGCGGAGAGCACCTGCTCGCCGATGCCGTAGGCCGCGAGGCGGGCCGGATCGACATATACCGAGATCTGCTCCTGCATCACGCCGTAGGGGCGCAGGTTGGAGACCGACTCGATGCGGCGCAGCCGGTCGCTCAAATCGTCCATGTATCCCTTCAGTTCGCGGTAGGAACGCGTGTCCGATTCGAGGGTGATGAGCAGCGCCGAGGTGTCGCCGAAATCGTCGTTGGTCACCACGGCCACCACACCTGTGGGCAGCTGCATCTTGAAGGCCGCCAGCCCGTGCTTGACTTTCGACCATACCTCGTCCTTGTTGTTCACATTGCCGTTCAGCTCGACCATCACGTAGCACATGCCATGCTGCGACGTGGAGGTGGTCTTGGCGCGCTTCACCTCCTTGTAGGTCATCAGAAACTGTTCGAGCGGCTTGGCCAGCTGCTCCTCGACCTCCTCGGCCGTCGCCCCGGGATAGACCCCCACGACAACGCCCTGCCGAATCGTGTACTCGGGGAACTCCTGCTTGGGGATGCGCGTCAGGGCATATACCCCGAACAGGAACAGACAGCCCACGATCAGGAAGATGATGCGGAAATTGCGCATCGACCAGGCTATTACGTTGTTCGAACTTTTCATCACCATACGACTTTACTGCCCGCTCCGATCTTCTGCATGCCGTCCACGACGATGCGGTCTCCCGCCGCGACGCCTTCGGTCACCACGACGCCGTTGTCCACCAGCCGCCCCGTCGCAACGGCCGCACGCACGACGGAATCGCCGCGCACGATCCACACGAAGCGGCTCCCGTCGCCCGCCTGCTGCACGGCGCGCATCGGAACGGCGATCTCCTCGACCGCCTCAGCGGGTGAAACCCTCACGCGGCACACCATCCCCGGCAGCAATTCGCCTGCGGCGTTGTCCAGCGTGGCGCGCACGTCGTAGGTGTGGGCCGCGGGATTGGCCACGGCGCCCTTTTCGATCTTCCCGGCCGCAAATACCCGGTCACCGAGTGCGGCGACACTCACCCCGATCCGGCTGTCGGCCCCCAGCCGGGCAATCTCCTGCTCGGGGACCGAGAAGCGCACCTTTACGCGCCCGATCTCGAGCAGCGTCAGCACGGGAACGCCCGGCAGAGCCGTCTCCCCGGCCGAAATCCGCCGCTGTCCGACCACCCCCGAAAAGGGAGCATACAGCGAGCAGTCCTCCAGATTCTTCTTCGCAAGTCCGAAAGCCGACTCGGCCTGCCTCAGGCGGGTCTGCGCCTCGACCCACTTGATTTCGGGCAGACTCTCGGCATCGTAGAGCTGGCGCAAGCGCGCGCAGGCATCCTTCGCCTGATTCAGCGCGGCTTCGGCGGCCTCGAACGTGCGGCGAGCCGACGTGGGATCGAGCTCGGCCAGGAGCTGCCCTTTGGCCACCCTCTGGCCCTCTTCCGCAAAGGTGCGGGCGACGGTCCCGGCTACGGGGAAGCTCAGGGCTGCCGAAGACTCCTCTTCTATGGCCCCGACATAGAGGGCCGCCCCGACGTCGGCCGAGGACGCGGCCACGATGGTTTCCACACGCAACGGATCCACCGTGCGGTTCTTTTTCGGAGATGAACAGCCGGCTACCAGCAGCAGCGCGGCACAGAAAACAGTTTGTTTCATCGGATCTTCAATTTTTCGATGCAAAGTTCCCCTTTTAGCTCTCTCCGGTAAAGGCCGCCGTGTCGGTTTTATTAGTCGATTGGTTCGATTTCCAACCTTTCGACAAATCCTATTCGGCAAAATCACTATATTTGCCCAAAATACGACCAATATAATGGACGAAAAGAAGATTCGGAATTTCTCGCTCGCCACCCTGCTCAACGTCAACGAACCGCGCCCTGAAGACCTCTATTTCGATGGATGCCTGATTGCTTCGCGCGTCAATGTCATGAACACGGTCCATATCGACCTGTTCCGCTACCCGGCGCGTCTGGATGCCTTTGCGATCCTTTTTTGTTCCGAAGGTTCGATTTCGTTCACTTCGGGACTGCGCCGCCACACGCTCGACGAAAAGATGCTGTTCGTCCTTCTTCCGGGCTCGATCCTGCAGGTCGAGTCCATCCGTCCGGAGTCCTCGGTCTACGTGGTGATCTGCGAAGAGGAGTTCATCCGGCGCATCAACATCGACCTCAAGCTGCTCTCGAGGCTTTTCCTGAGTGTCGAGAAACAGCCCTGCCTGCAGCTCAGCGAAGCCGAATGGGCCGGCATCACCGGCTCGTTTGCCGAAATCCGCTCCGAGAGCCTGCCCCTCCCGGGCGACGTCTATTCGCCGGAGGTCCTGCGCTCGATGATCCGCACACTGGCCTACAAAGTCTGCCGCATCATCGGGCGGCACATCGAGTCGCAATCCTCCCCCGAGACCTCGGTCCGCAGCCGCAACGACGAGTATTTCAACCAGTTCATGAGCGAGCTGACCAAACATTACATGCAGGAGCGTTCGGTGGGTTTCTACGCCGCGCAGCTGCACCTGACGCCCAAATACCTCACGACGATCATCCGCAAGACCTCGGGGCGCACGGCCGCCGAATGGATCGACGACTACGTGGTTCTCGAAGCCAAAAACCTGCTGAAATATTCGACGATGAGCATCCAGGAGATCGCCTACTGCCTCAATTTCCCCAACCAGTCGTTTTTCGGCAAGTATTTCCGCAACCACACGGGCATGACCCCGTCTTCCTACCGCATGAGCAAATAGCCCGCGGTTTTGCCGCATGCGATGCGGCCCGGGGTTGCAACAATCCGACTTTTTCGTAACTTTGTCTCAAAAGCACCTGACGATATGACCCACTACGATTTCGACCAACTGATCCCGCGCCGGGGCACCAACTCGGTGAAGTGGGACGAGGAACCCGCATCCGACATCCTTCCGATGTGGGTCGCCGACATGGATTTCCGCACGGCTCCGTGCGTTGTCGAAGCGCTCCGCCGCCGGGTGGAGCACGGCATCTACGGCTACGCCACGGTTCCGGACAGCTACTACGGGGCGGTCACATCCTGGTTTTCCCGGCGTCACGGCTGGGCGCCCGGGGCGGACTGGATCCTCCCCGTGACGGGTGTCATTCCGGCCCTTTCGGCCATTCTCCGGGCGCTGACCCGCCCCGGAGACGGAGTGCTGCTGCTGACGCCCGTCTACAACCACTTCTTCATCGCCATCGACAACAGCGGATGCACCGCTGCGGAGTGCGAGCTGACCTACGCCGACAACCGCTATACGATCGATTTCGACGCCCTGGAACGTCGGGCCGCCGACCCTGCGGTGAAACTGATGCTGCTCTGCAACCCGCACAATCCCGCCGGACGGGTCTGGAGCCCCGAAGAGCTGCGCCGCATCGGCGACATCTGCCTGCGCCACGACATCCTGGTCCTGGCCGACGAAATCCACTGCGAACTGGTGATGCCGGGATTCCGCTACACACCCTTCGCCTCGCTTTCGGAGGCGTTCGCCCGCCGTTCGGTCACCTGCACCTCGCCCAGCAAGGCGTTTAACCTCGCGGGAGTGCAGGTCGCCAACATCTTCGCCGCCGACGCCGCCCTCCGGGAACGCATCGCCCGCTCGCTGGCAATCAACGAGACGAGCATGATCAGCCCCTTCGCCATCGAGGCGCTGACGGCGGCCTATACGGACGGCGCGGAGTGGCTCGACGCACTCACCGGCTACCTGTGGGAAAACTACCTCTTCCTGCGGGACTACTTCGCGCATCACCTGCCCCAATTCCCGGTGCTTCCGCTCGAAGGAACCTATCTGGTCTGGGCCGACTGCCGGGCCGCGGGGCTTTCGTCCGACGCCCTCACCGAACGGCTGCTGGAGACGGGCCGCCTGCACGTCAACTCCGGCTCCATCTACGGCGCCGCGGGCGAAGGCTTCCTCCGCCTGAACATCGCCTGCCCGCGCCAGTTGCTGGCCGAGGGCCTCGACCGCCTGAAACGGGTCCTGACAACCTGAACACAGCCCGAAAAACCGCATTTCCCCCTACACAAATCAATCACACCTGTAACCCCATGAGGAAAACAACACTTCTGCTGCTCCTGGCAGCTTTCTGCTCCATCCCGACATTCGGCGCCGACGCGGCCGAATCGTTCAAACTGATCTCCTACAACCTGCGCAACAGCCATAGCCGGGACGGCGACAACGACTGGACGAAACGTCGCCACGCCACCCCGGAGATGATCCGCCGGGAGGCTCCCGACGTTTTCGGCGTTCAGGAAGGGCTCATCGACCAGCTGCAGTACATCGACGCCGCATGCCCGCAGTACGCCCGCGTGGGCGTGGGCCGCGACGACGGCTCCGAGCAGGGCGAGTTCATGGCCATCTATTACCTGCGCGAACGCTTCGAGCTGGTCGACAGCGGCACGTTCTGGCTCAGCGAAACGCCCGACAAGGTGTCGCGCGGCTGGGACGGGGCCTGCAACCGCACGGTGACGTGGGTCGAACTCAGAGACCTGAAGTCGGGCAAGGAGTTCTTCTATTTCAACACACACCTCGACCACAGGGGCCGGCTGGCGCGCCAGGAGGGCATGAAACTGCTCCTCGCCCGAATCCGCGAGATCGCCGGCAAGAAAGCTCCGGTCATCGTCGGCGGAGACTTCAACGCCCCGGCCGACAGCCCGATCTTCAAACCCCTGACCCAATACATGACCCCGGTCCGCGACAAAGCCGCGACGACCGACCACAAGGGGACCTTCAACGGCTTCGGCTCGGCTCCCGACACCATCGTCATCGACCACCTGTACTACCGCGGCAAGCTCAAATGCCGGCTTTTCGCCACACTCGACGGCGACTACGGGGCGCCCTACATTTCGGACCACTACCCCATCGCCATGGTCTTCACCCTCTGAAAACACGAAAAATCCCGGAGTCCGGACTCCGGGATTTTTCATACCTTCCGCCGCACGCCGGACGTTCCGCTCCTCCCCGACTACCCTTTCCGGCTGCGCAGCACCACGACCGAAACCGCCGCCACAATCAGCAGAATGCCCGCGGCACCCTTCGCCGTGAAAGGCTCGGCAAAAAGCCATACGCCGATCACCACGGCCGTCAGCGGCTCCAAAGCTCCGAAAATCGAGGTCAGCGTCGGCCCGATGCTCTTGATGGCCCGCACCAGCGCCATGTTCGAGACGGCCGTCGCCGGAATAGCCACGCCGAGAATATAGAGCCACGTATGGGGATCGGTCTCCAGACGCACCCCGCCCGTCAACAACCCTCCGACGATGAAGAACAGCGCATCGAAAGCCATCACGTAGCAGGTCAGCACCGTGGAATCAATCTCCACGGCGCGGCTCCGGCGCACCCCCACGATGTAACCTCCGTAGGAGACGACCGAGACGGTTGCCGATACAATCCCCAGCGTCGTGTCGCCGCGTGTAAAATCGACGTTCCCCAGCGACAGCAGCACGGCCCCCACAATCGACATGCCGATCGCCGCGAAGGTCCACCCCGATCCGCGTTCGCGGAAGAAACACATCATCACGACTGCCACCACCAGCGGATACATGAAATGAATCGTCGATGCCACCCCGCTGGAGATATTCTGATAGGCGATCACCAGGCTCAGCGACGTCGCGGCGCGAAACAGACTCAACAGGAACACCGTGCCCAGCTCGCGCCTCCCGAGGCGGAAATCGCACCCGGCCAACAGTCCGTATATCCCCAGACACAACGACGCCACACCCCAACGGTAGGTCAAAACCTCGAAGGATGAATAACCCACACCCAGCAACAGCAGGGTGAACAGCGGGGCCAGTCCGAATGTCGACGAGGAGAGGGCTGCCCAGAGAATTCCTTTGACACGCAACATAAAAAAACTTGTTTGACGTGCAAAAATAGACAATATATCGTCAATATGCACCCCTCCGCCCCAAAAACCTCCTCCGGCCACAACCACTCGCTCCGTCCCGGAAACCACCTCCGACTGCATTCCTGCCGCAACCATCCGCCCCTCCGGCTACCCCGTCACCCCGGGAAACGACGGCAGCCGCATTTCTCGACCGAATGTCCGAACGCCTCCTCCGGGAACGCTCCAACAACCCCACTCCGGGCACGTCTTCGCCCCGAAAAACGATAGCAGCCGCATTCCCATCGTACCCCCTCGCCCAGTCCCGGAACAGCCTCCGACCGAACCTCTCGCCCCTCCAGCTACCTCTTCGCCCCTGAAATCCTTCTCCGGCCGAACCTCTCGACCCGAAAAGCAAAATCGGCCGCTTTTCCAGCGGCCTTCCCTCCATCTGAAAACTCCCGGCTTGCGGGCCGGGAGTTTTCGGTTAAAATCGCTTGGTGTAAGCGTGGCAATAGGGCTGTGTCCCCTTGCGGTCGTAATAGTCCTGATGATACCCTTCGGCGGGCCAGAAGGTTGACGCCTTCGTCACACGCGTGACGACGTTGTACCCTTTTGCACGCAACTCGGCGATCAGCTTTTCAGCCGTCGCACGCTGCTCCGGGGTCGTATAGAATACCTCCGAACGGTACTGGTCGCCGATATCGGGACCCTGCCGTCCGACCTGCGTGGGGTCGTGAATCTCGAAAAAGAGCCGCGCCAGCCTTTCGTAGGCTACCTTCGCCGGATCGAACGTCACCCTCACCGCCTCGGCATGCCCCGTGCGGTGGCTACACACCTGCTCGTAAGTGGGGTTCTCCGTGTGTCCGCCGATGTATCCCGACTCGACGTCGATCACCCCCGGCTCCTTCGAAAGCAAATGCTCCACGCCCCAGAAGCAGCCTCCGGCAAAGATCGCCGTTTCGGTCTGCTCCTTTTTGGCCGCAGGCACAAACACCAGCGACACGGAGTTGACACAGTGGCGCGTGTCGCGGGGTGTAAAACCCTCACCCGTGAAAACATGCCCCAGATGGCCGCCGCACCGGGCGCAGGTGATCTCCGTCCGCCGCCCGTCGGCATCAATGGTCCGCTTCACGGCCCCCGGAATCTCGCTGTCGAAACTCGGCCAGCCGCACCCCGAGTCGAACTTGTCCGACGAACGGTACAACGGCGCGCCGCACTTGCGGCAGACATAGGTTCCCTCCTCCTTATGTTTGTAATAGCGGCCCGTGAAGGGGGCTTCCGTCCCCTTGTCCTCAATTACCCGCTTCTCTTCCGGTGTCAATGGTTTCATAGTTTGTCCATTTACGGCCCCGCACAAGGCGAGGCAAATGATTAAAATAACGGTTTTCATAAAATTTTTCAATTTAAAAACCGCGCCACCCGGACCCAACGCCGGATTTCGGCCAAGAGCGAAGCGTCGATTTTTTCCGGGGCGTTTCGCCCCGCCTAGGTCTCTGAAAACCGGATTCCAACCGGGGCGGACGTTCCCGTCCCGAAGCATATCGCCTGCTCCCGCCTATACATCAGACACCTTGCGTCCGCGCAGGAAGACCTGCCGGATCAGGGGTGTCTGATAGGCATAGAAAAAATACTCTACGGATGGCATCGGCTTGGTTATAAAAAAATTAGCAACTTTACCTAAAGTAACGCTTCCGTATTCGCGGCTCAGCCCCATGGCATAAGCCCCGTTGAGAGTTGCGGCGTTGACCGCCTCGGCAGGGGTAATTTTCATGCGGATCGAGGCCAGCGAGCAGACCATGCGCATGTTGCCCGAAGGCGACGACCCGGGATTGTAGTCCGAGGCCAACGCCACACCCAGCCCCGCGCTGATCATCGCACGGGCCGGGGGATAGCTCATCCCGAGAAAGAACGCTGCGCCCGGCAGCAGCGTCGGCATGGTCGCCGCGCCGTGCAGCACCTCGATCTCCTCCTGCCCCATGCGTTCGAGGTGGTCCACCGAAAGAGCCCCGCAGGCCACGCCCACCTGCACGCCGCCCGAGACAGCCAGTTCGTTGGCATGGATCTTCGCACGCAGACCCAGTTTGCGCCCCTCCTCGAGGATGCGGGCCGTCTCTTCGACCGTGAAAAAGCCCTCGTCGCAGAAGACGTCGACGAAATCGGCCAGCCCTTCGGCCGCCACGGCGGGCAGCATTTCACGGCACACCAGATCGACATACTCCGCCTGCCGTCCCCGATAGGCCCGCGCCACGGCATGCGCCCCGAGGAACGTAGCCCGCACCTCGAGCGGCACGCTTTCGCGAATGCGCCGGATAACGCGCAGCATCTTGAGCTCGTCCTCGGTCGAAAGGCCGTAGCCGCTCTTGATCTCCACACACCCCGTACCCATCGCCGCGATCTCGCGCACGCGTTCCATCGCCTGCTCATAGAGTTCGTCCTCCGAAGTCCGGTGCAACAGGTCGGCGGAATTGAGGATTCCTCCGCCCCGCCGGGCGATCTCCTCATACGACAAGCCGTTGATCTTGTCCAGAAACTCCCGCTCGCGGCTTCCGGCATAGACCAGATGGGTGTGCGAATCGCAGAATGACGGGAAGAGCATGCCCCCGGCGGCATCGACAACCTCGTCGGCGGCGATCTCGCCCAGCGAGTCCATGTGCCCGAACGCCGCGAAACGGCCGTCTTCGGCCAGCAGCCAGGCGTCGTCGAGCGTCTCCAATCCGTTCATGTCGGCGCCGCAGTAGCGCAGACGGCCCGTCGCTTCGAGACCGACAATACGGGCTATATTCTTCACCAGGAGTCTCATAGGCTGTGCAGGAATTGGACGGAGGCTTCGATATGGGGATACATCACCTCGTCGTTGTCAATAAACGGAACCACTTTGCGGTAGTCGGCCACCATCCGCTCCAACTCGGGCGACGTGTGCGCCGGACGGCGGAACTCGATGGCCTGCGCGGCGTTGAATAGCTCGATGGCCAACACCCGCTCGGTGTTGCAAACCACGCGCCAAAGCTTCGTGGCCGCATTGGACCCCATGCTCACATGGTCCTCCTGTCCTTGCGACGAGGGGATCGAATCGACCGATGCGGGCATGCAAAGCCCCTTGGACTGGCTCACGATCGACGCCGCGGTATACTGCGGAATCATGAAGCCGCTGTTCAACCCGGGGTTGGCCACGAGGAATTTGGGCAGTTCGCGCGCCCCGGAGATCAGTTTGTAGGTCCGGCGTTCGGAGATGTTGCCCAGTTCGGCCAGGGCGATCGCCAGAAAATCCATCGCCAGGGCGATCGGCTGTCCGTGGAAATTGCCCGCCGAGACGACCATGTCCTCCTCGGGGAAGACCGTCGGATTGTCCGTCGTGGAGTTGATTTCCGTGGTCAGAACCTGCTCCACATAGTCGATCGTGTCCTTCGAAGCTCCGTGTACCTGCGGCATGCAGCGGAACGAATAGGGATCCTGCACATGGTGCTTGGGGCGGGCGATCAGTTCGCTGCCTTCGAGCAGGCGGCGGACATTCCGGGCCGTGACGAGCTGTCCGGCGTGGGCGCGGATCAGGTGCACCTCGTCGCAGAAAGGCTCGATGCGCCCGTCGAAGGCATCCAGCGACAGTGCCCCGATGCGGTCGGCCCATTCGCTCAGCCGCCGGGCGTGAATCAGCGACCAGACGCCGTAGGCGCTCATGAACTGCGTGCCGTTCAGCAGCGCAAGGCCCTCTTTCGACTGCAGGCGGATCGGCTCCAGACCCTCTTCGGCGAGCACTTCGGCCGCGGGGCGCACCCCGCCCTTATACTCCACCTCGCCCAGCCCCAGCAGCGGCAGGCTCATGTGGGCCAGCGGCGCCAGGTCGCCCGAGGCGCCCAGCGAACCCTGCTGGTAGACGACGGGCAGAATGTCGCGGTTGAAAAACTCCACCAGACGCTCGACGGTCGCCAGCTGCACGCCCGAATGGCCGTAGGACAGCGACTGGATCTTGAGCAGCAGTATCAGCCGCACGATCTCCGAGGGCACCCGCTCCCCGGTTCCGCAGGCGTGCGACATCACGAGGTTCTGCTGCAGGAGCGACAGTTGGTCGCGGTCCACCGAGATGTCGCACAACGACCCGAAACCGGTCGTGATGCCGTAGATCGGCCGCTCAGGATTCTCCATCTTGCGATCGAGGTATTCACGACAGCGGGCGATGCGTGCCCGGGCGTCGTCGCTCAACGCGAGCATCAGCCGCCGTTCGAGGATTTCGCGGACACGCCGGATCGAGAGGTGCTCCGCGGATATATAGTGCTGTTCCATGTGAAATAACAGATTGTTAATCGTTGTTGTTCAGAGCATTGATAATAACATTTTCGTCTGCGAAATTAGGCAGGGTCACACACAGCCCGGGCGTGCGGTCCATCTCGCGGCGGATGGCCTCGATGGCCCCTTCGTTACGCGCCCAGCTGCGACGTGCAATCCCGTTGTTGACGTCCCACAGCAGCATTTCGCGGATGCGGCGGCCGGCATCCTCCGAGCCGTCGATCACCATGCCGAAGCCGCCGTTGATCACCTCGCCCCAGCCCACGCCGCCGCCGTTGTGGAGCGAAACCCACGTCGCGCCGCGGAACGAGTCGCCGATGACGTTCTGCACGGCCATGTCGGCCGTCAGACACGAACCGTCGTAGATGTTCGAGGTCTCGCGGTAGGGCGAATCGGTTCCCGAAACGTCGTGATGGTCGCGTCCCAGAACCACGGGGGCCGTGATGCGTCCGTCGGCAATGGCCCGGTTGAACGCCTCGGCGATCTTCATGCGCCCTTCGCAGTCGGCGTAGAGAATGCGGGCCTGCGACCCGACGACCAGACGGTTGCGCCCGGCCTCGCGGATCCAGTGGATATTGTCGTCGAGCTGTCCCCGGATGTCCTCAGGTGCCGTCTTGCGGATCTCCTCCAGCACTTCGGCGGCCAGCGCATCGGTCGTTGCGAGGTCTTCGGGACTTCCCGAGGTGCAGACCCAACGGAACGGACCGAAACCGTAGTCGAAGAACATGGGTCCCATAATGTCCTGCACGTAGGAGGGATAGCGGAAGCGCCCGCCCTCGCCCGTCACCGCAGCCCCGGCGCGCGAGGCTTCCAGCAGGAAGGCATTGCCGTAGTCGAAGAAATACATCCCCCGCTCCGTCAGCTTGTTGATGGCATCGACCTGACGCCGCAGCGACTCCTGGACACACTCGCGGAAGCGCCCCGGCTCCTCGGCCATCATCTTGTTCGACGCCTCGTAACTCAGGCCCACGGGGTAATAACCGCCCGCCCAGGGGTTGTGCAGCGAGGTCTGGTCCGACCCCAGGTCGACAGGAATCTCCTCCGCAGCCAGCCGCTCCCAGAGGTCCACAACGTTCCCCACATAAGCCAGTGACACAACCTCTTTATCCTTGACAGCCTGACGGATGCGCGGTATCAGTTCATCCAGTACTTCGTGCAGTTCATCGACCCATCCCTGCTCGTGGCGCTTCTGCGCCGCCTTGGGATTGATCTCGGCGACGACCGACACCACACCCGAGATATTGCCCGCCTTGGGCTGAGCTCCCGACATGCCGCCGAGACCCGACGAGACGAACAGCATCCCGCGCGTATCGCTGCGGCCGGCCGTGAAGCGTTTGCGCGCGGCGTTCATCACCGTGATCGTCGTGCCGTGGACAATGCCCTGCGGCCCGATATACATATACGATCCGGCAGTCATCTGCCCGTACTGCGACACCCCGAGGGCATTGAGCCGCTCCCAGTCGTCGGGCTTCGAGTAGTTGGGAATCACCATGCCGTTCGTAACCACCACGCGCGGAGCGTCGGGATGCGACGGGAAGAGCCCCAGCGGATGCCCGGAGTAGATGACCAACGTCTGATTTTCGGTCATTTCCGAAAGATAGCGCATCGCAAGACGGTACTGCGCCCAGTTCTGGAACACGGCGCCGTTGCCGCCGTAGGTGATCAGCTCGTGGGGATGCTGGGCCACCTTCGGGTCGAGGTTGTTCTGAATCATCAGCATGACGGCCGCGGCCTGCCGGCAGCGGGCGGGATACTCGTCGATCGGGCGGGCGTGCATCTCGTAATCGGGACGCAGGCGGTACATATAGATACGGCCGTAGCGGCGCAACTCCTCGGCGAACTCCTTCGCCAGCACGGCGTGGTGCTTGGGCGGGAAGTAGCGCAGGGCGTTTTTCAGCGCCAGCGCCTTCTCCCGATCCGAAAGAATCTCCTTGCGTTTGGGCGCATGGTTGATCTGTTTGTCGTATGCTTTGGCTGCGGGCAGCCGTTCGGGGATGCCCGCGCGAATGTCGGCTTGAAACTCCTGAAGTGTCATTTTACTCAAATTTTACGTTCCACGATCTCCAGCACCTCGGCTTCGAGATGCCGGGCTTCGGTTGCCAGCGCTTCCGCTTCGGCGACCAGCGCCTCGGCCCGGGTGCGGTCCTTCAGTCCCGCGGCGTTGATCTTCACATTGAGACACGCTCCCAGCACCGCACTGCGGGCCGCCAGCGCACCCACACCCGCATCGGAGACCGAATTGGGGTTGCCATCCGAGGCCATGGCGCGCACGATTTCGAAAACCCGCATGGCGGCCTTCATCGTCCGCAGGGGAACCTCCGTGGCATAGAGCGTCGCCTCCTGCAGGGCTGCGGCGCGCGCCGCCTTCTCCTCGTCGGTCGACTTGGGCATGGCAAAAACCGCCATGATGCGGTTGAACGCCGCAGTGTCCTCGTCGACCAGGTGCATCAGCTCCGCAAGAACGCCCTGTCCCCGCTCGGCCCAGTCGGAGAACTCCTCCCAACGGTCGTCCCAGCCGGCCTTGTGTGCCGAGAGGTTGGCCACCATCGTCCCGAGAGCTGCGCCCAGCGCACCCATATAGGCGGCGATCGAACCTCCGCCCGGAGCCGGGGATTCACTCGCCGTCTCGTCGGCGAAAGACTTGCAAGTCATGTCGATAAGCCGCTTGTTCGGAACCTCCGCTTCAAGCAGATATTCGATCACCTTCTCGGCCGGGTCGAACGGCTTCAGGTCGTCCAGACCCATCGACTTGACGGCGATGCGGATGATCTCCTCCTCGGCGATGCCCGTCGAGCGGTGCTGCTTGCGGAGGAAGTATTTGCCGGCTTCGACCAGAGCCCGTTTCGGGACCAGTCCCACGATCTCCGTACCCGTGACGCGCACACCGCGGGCGTCGGCCTTGCGGCATACCTCGTCGAAAGCCACATGGAGCGGGGTCCGGGAGATGTCGGTGATGTTCATCGAGACCTGCGCAATGCCGTACTCCTCGATGAACCAGCCGATGGCCTTCGTGGCCGGAAGCGTTCCGGGCCGCATCACGGGATTGCCCGCGGCATCCTTCACCACCCGGCCCGTGATGGGGTTGCCCTCGCGGACGGGGCGCCCCTTTTCACGCACGTCGAAGGCGATGGCGTTGGCGCGGCGCGTGGAGGTGGTGTTCAGGTTGAAATTCACGGCAATCAGGAAATCGCGCGCCCCGACGGTCGTGGCTCCCGTTCGGGCAACGTCCTCGTCGTAGGGACGCGCCCCGAAGTCGGGCGCGGAGGCCGTATGGGCCAGTTTCTCGGGCAGGGCCTCGTACTCCCCGGCGCGGCACACGGCGAGGTTTTTCCGCTCGGGGACAAAGGCCGCAGCCTCGTAGCAATAGGTCGGGATGCGCAGTTCGTCGGCGATACGCCGGGCCAGCGCACGCGCCAGTTCGGCGCATTCGGCAAGCGTGACGCCCGCAATCGGGATCAGCGGCAGCACGTCGGTGGCCCCCATGCGGGGATGCGCCCCCTTGTGGCGACGCATGTCGATCAGTTCGGCCGCCTGCTTCACCCCCGCAAAAGCGGCTTCGACGACCGCTTCGGGTGTGCCGACGAAGGTCACAACCGTGCGGTTGGTCGCCTCGCCCGGATCCACGTCGAGCACTTTGACACCCCCGGAAGCCTCGATGGCCGCGGTGATCCGGCGGATAACGGTTTTATCGCGCCCCTCGCTGAAATTGGGGACGCATTCAATGATTCTTTGAGACATAAGATCGTCGCATTTAAATTCTTATACTTCAAAGATAGAAAATAATCGGGAAAAATCCGAAAAAACCGTAACAAAACAGGCGGCTTTTTTCAAAAAAAGAAAGTCCGGCGCTTTGACGCGCCGGACCGTGAGAGCAGCCGGACCGGAGCCGGAGGCCGAAAACGACCCGGTTCCGGGAAAGGACGAAAGGATTATTTACCGATGGTCAGCGTCACCCCACCCGTACACCAGAAACCCGGCAGGCGGATTCCGCCGATGTCGCAGTAGCGCGCATCGGTGATGTTCGTGGCGTCGACGTAGAGGCGGCAGATGCCCTTCTCCCACTGAAGACGTCCGTCGAGCAGGAAATAGGGCTTGAAGTCGCGCTCTTCGGTCAGGGAGGCATTGCCCGATTCGGGATAATGCGTGTAGCTGCCGTTGCGGTCGTAGACCGAGCCGGTCAGCGCAAGCGACATCCGTCGCAGGAAGTGCACCTCGACAGCCAACGCCGCCTTGTGGCGCATGAAATCCATCACGCTTTTGGCGACGATGTCGGCGTTCCGGTCGGTCGTGATGTAGCCGTACGAGAGAGTCACGCGGCGCAGGAAGCCTTCCGAAACCGTATAGCCGCCCGCGAGTTCAAGCCCGAAGGTATTGAGGCGGCTCGTCTGCTCGGAATGCCACTTGTTGCCCATGTCTTCGCGCCAGACCCAGTCGATGATGTCGCGTCCGGAGCGGTAATAGGCCTGCGCCGAAAGGTTCCAGCAGCGCTTGAGGTAATTCACTCCAAAGCGATAGGTGACTGCATGTTCCGGCGTAAGGTCAAGGTTGTTGATCTGGGCCGGAGAGGTGTAGTAGAGGTCCGTAAAGGTCGGCAGGCGCATCGACTGCCAGGCCCCGGCCTCGAGGCGCAGCCCGGCCGCGGGGGTATAGCCCGCCGACAGGCTCCACAGGGCCGAAGTGCCGTAGGGCGTGAGGCTCACACCCGCCGAAGCCGCCACATCGAAGCGCAGCCACTGCTTGGCGTGACGCAACCACAGGTTACCCGTATGGCGCGCCTTGGCATGGGTGTAATGCCCCTTGGGAACCGAGAGTTTGTCCCCGAGATTGGAACTGTAAATGTGGTTGAAGGCATAGTCTCCTCCCAGGGAGGTGACGCCCGCCGCCCAGTCGCAGTCGGCCCAGAATTTCGCTCCGACATTGTCCGTATTGTGGCGGTTCATCGCCGTGCCGCGCGTCCAGTCGTAGCGGTCGAAATTCTTGCGGTAGCTCGCGGCGGCGCCCAACGAAAAGCGGCCTGCGCTCTTCAGCCACCGCAGCGACCCCAGAGCCGTGGCGGTATGCTCCCACTGGTCGGGATTATAGGCCGCATAGAAGCCGTTGGAGCCGAAATCGCGGTCCTGCCACCCGGCCTGCAGGTCGAAGAATCCGGCCCGGCCGGCGTCGTAGGTGGCACGCACAAAGGCGTTGTAGTTGGAGAAATCGGTATTGTGGCGGTAGCCGTCGCTGCGGCGGTAGGAAACCGCGCCGAGCACCGAGAAGCGACCCGAAGTCACCGCACCCGAAAGATTGCCGTAGCCGTAGCCGTACTGGCCACCCGAGGCTTCGAGGCGCAGGTAGGTGGGACGCAGCGGCGTCGTGCGGATGTTCACCGCTCCGGCATAGGCCCCGACGCCCGGAACGCCGTCGATCAGTTCGACGGCCGAGATGCAGTCGAGGTCGACGGGCAGCGCGTGGGACTGATGCCCGGTGCGGGCATCGGTGAAATCAATACCGTTGAGAAGGACCATGGTCTGGTCGAAAGAGCCTCCCCGGATGAAGATGTCGGCCTGCGTACCCTTGCCTCCGCGTTCGCGGAGATCGACCGAAGGTGCAAGGCGCAGGGCGGCTTCCAGAGTCTGGACAGGCGCCGGGGCCTGGGCTTTTCGGTCGAAAAGCGGGGTGTGCGACTGGGCGTTGCGCGCGGAAACCGGATGGCTCCCGGTGACGCCGACTTCCCGGATCCGCAATGTCTTGAGGACAGCGGTCGTGTCGGCAGTCTGCGCAGACGCTTCTTGCGTCGCAAGCAGCAGGATCGACATCCCGGCGGAAAGGACCCCGATTGCCCAGCAACGGCGCAGACTCGCAAAGACCGACCAGCCTTTGCGGTTCCAGCGCCGCCAGTGGGTGGCGGAGGTGGGTTTTGCCTGGATGTTTTCCATGTGTTTGAAATTTGGGTTAAGAATAAAATTAAAAAACAAAATCCGAACCGTTCCGGCTGCTCGGGCATCCGGTTCGGCCCGGCAAAGGTAATAAAAAAACGAATCGCAACGATCCGTTTGCGAAAAAGAGCGCCCACAGCGCGGATTCGCCCCAGGCGGTCCGTCTCGTTTCGGCAAGTCCGGCGGCAATGCCGTGCGGGAAGTTTTCCGAATTTCCGTTACCCCGTGCGTCCCGTGCGGGTAGTTTTCCGGGTTTCCGTCACCTCTTGCGCACAGCCGCGGCAGCCCGCGCGGCGGGAAGTTTTCCGGATTTCCGTTACCCCGTGCGTCCCGTGCGGGTAGTTTTCCGGGTTTCCGTCACCTCTTGCGCACAGCCGCGGCAGCCCGCACAGCGGGAAGTTTCCCGGATTTCAGGAGGGTCTGAGCGCACGGCGGGAAGTTTTCCGGGTTTCCGTTGCCCCGTGCGCCCGGCCGCGGCAGCCCGCACGGCGAGAAAGGTCCCGGGTTTCAGGAGGGTCTGAGCGTGCGTGGCGGCAAAGTCGGGAGCAACGGGCGCGAGTTTGCAACGCCCCGCGGCGGCCGCTGCCTGCCGGGGTACAGCCGGCGCCGGACTTTCTGTCAAGGCGTCACGGCTTCGGCGAAAACGGGCTGCGTCGCGTCTCGGAAACAAAAAAAAGAGACGCATCCAAGTTGATGAGTCTCTTTTCGATAAGCCGGATTATTTAACCGGTTGGTTGAACAGCGCTTCCACTCGCTCCACCACATCGTTTTCGTCGGGTTCGAGCGGGAAGACGTGGCTTGGCTTGAGGTACCACAGCTCCTTGCCCTCCTTGAAGTGCTCCTCGCCGCCGCCCGTTATATTGAGCATGACGGTGGCATCCCTGGCGATTTTACCCGCGTTCACGGCGTTGATGAGCGACGCCAGCGCAACGCCCGCCGCCGAATAGATGTCGACGCCTTCGAGTTCGTGGAACAGTTTGCGGGCCTTGCGCGCCATGGCGTTCGTAGCCACGAAGATCTCTCCGTCGGTGGCTTTCAGCGCATCGAAAAGACCGCCCGTGATGCTGTAGGGCGGACGGCGGTTCGAAAGCACCTTGGCATCGATGATCTCCGCGTCGCGGCGCGCCTTGTCGTCGTCATAGGGCAGCATTTTGCGCGATGCAGCCTGCCAGGCGTCGTACATCGGGACAAACGGGGCGTTCTGCGCCACCATCAGACGCAAGGTGTTCCGACCGAAGCGCCCGTCCTCGATGAGGCGCATGTTGGCCTCCCAGGCGGCGATGGCGCCCGTGCCGCTGCCCACGGCCTGGAAATAGTAGTCGGGGATGCGGCCGATGGTCGTCACGGCCGAAAGGACCGTGCAGCCCATGCCGTCGCGGCGCGCGACATTCTTGGCTCCGCCCTCGGCATAGAAGGCCGGGCTTTTCAGCGCGATGTCGCTCAGATGGATGGCGTCGAAATAGTCACCGCCCTTCTCGCACGCAATGAGCTTCACGCAGGGATTCAGCGGCTGGTCGAACCACAGCGCGTCGATATTGTCGTAGGGAACCGAGAGCAGCAGCCGGATGTTGTTGTCCGAGCAGACCTTGGCAAAGGCCCGGGCGGTATTTCCGGCCGAAGCCACCACCAGCACACGCTGTTCGTCGGCTGCCGCACGCCCGCAGACCGAATAGGCCTCGGTCTCCTTGAACGAGCAGGTCGACATCGTGGCCCCGATGGCCGGATGCCAGCCGTTGAAGGTGATCCAGAGGTTTTCCAGCCCGAGGTAGGCGGCGAGGCCCTTGCTCTTATAGGTCACGGGTGCCGACGATCCCTTGAGGAGACGCCGCACGGGCAACCAGTCCGAGAAACGGTAAAGGCCCCAGTCGGCCGGTTTCACGTCGAGCTGCCGGCGGGCGTATTTGGTGCGCACGAGCGACGGCTCCTTGCACTGCGGGTCGGCAAGCATCCAGCCGGTGTCTTCAAATTCGCGGCCCGTGGCGACGCATTCCAACGTGTAGGGGGTAGGTGTAAAATTTTCCATGAAGCGATTTTCGTATATCTGAATTCAATTTGTCTATGACATGCGGTTGCGGAAGTCCTCGTAGCCGAATTCGCGGACGACCTCGATGCGTCCGTCGCGGCGCGCGATGACGATGGCCGGATGATGGACGCCGTTGAACATCGTGGTCTTGACCATCGTGTAGTGGATCATGTCCTCGAAGACGATGCGCTCCCCCACCTCCAGTTCGTGGTCGAAGGCCCAGTAGCCGCAGTAGTCGCCCGCAAGGCAGCTCGTGCCGCCCATGCGCCAGCGTTTTTCGTCCCCGGCAGGTTCATGTGCCCCGACAATGGCGGGTTTATAGGGCATTTCGAGGCAGTCGGGCATGTGGCAGGCGAACGACACGTCGAGCATCGCCGTCGTCTCGCTGCCGTTCACCACGATGTCCTCGACGGTCGAAACCAGGTAGCCCGTGCGCCAGGTGAAGGCGCTGCCGGGTTCCAGAATCAGACGCAGGTTCGGGTGGCGGGAGGCGAACGCCCGCAGCAGGGCGATCAGACGGTCGCAGTCATACCACGAGGCAGTCATCAGATGGCCGCCGCCCATGTTGAGCCACTTGATCCGGTCGAGATATGCCCCGAAGTGCGTCTCGACAGCCTCCAGCGCCTTTTGCAGATGCTCCGGGCGCGACTCGCAGAGGACATGGAAATGCAGTCCCTCGACACCCGCCGGAAGCCCGCCGTGCGCCGCCAGCTGTTCGGCCGTGACGCCCAGCCGCGAGCCGGGAACGCAGGGGTTGTAGAGGTCCGTCTCGACGGGCGAATACTGCGGATTGATCCGCAGACCGCAGGAGATGCCGTTGATGAGGGCTTTCTGGCCGAAGCGGCGGAACTGGGACAGCGAATTGAACGTGATATGATCGCTGCAGGCGAGGATTTCGTCGATATTGGAGTCCGTATAGACCGGGGCGTAGGTATGGGCCGGACGCCCGAAGTGCTCGAAAACGAGACGGGCCTCGGCGGCGGAACTTGCCGTCGCTCCGTCGGAGTGCTTTGCCAGCTCGGGGAAAATGCGCCACATGGCGCAAGCCTTCAGGGCGACGATAATTTCGGCGCCCGATTCCCGGCGCACACGGTCGACAGTCGCCAGGTTCCGGTCCAGCAACTCCTCGTCGAGGACGTAACACGGAGAAGGCAGTTTCAGAAAGTCAATCATCGGGTTGTTTTTAAATCAAAACAGTTGCAAAAGTAGCAAAAACCTCCTGAAAACCACGCGGCGCAGTCTTGGTTTTCGGGAAAATACGCATTTATACTTAGCTCCTGCGGACGCCTCCCGGAGCGGAGGTCCGGAGTCGGTTGTCGCAGGGAGCTCTTCGGGGAAAAGAGGGTTCCGCCGAAAACCGTCCCACTCGGCTGTAACCCGGGCGGAGCGGCGAGTCCGTTGCGGGGTCGGCCCGGGCGGTTGGGGTCCGAGCGAAGCAGAGGCTTCGTTGCGGGGTAGGTCCGGTCGGTTGGGCTTCGGACGGAGCGGCGGGTCCACTGCGGGGTCAGTCCGGGCGTTTGGGGTTCGGGCGGAGCGGCGGGTCCGTTGCGGGATCGGTCCGGGCGGAGCGTGAAAAAAACCGGATGGGCTGTACTTGGGGTACGACCCATCCGGGTATTGCGAGGGATGAGCGGCAGAGGCCGCAGTCTTCCCAATGAACTACACCTCCAGGTTCACATCGAACAGCTCATGCCACGGAAGTCCCTGTTCGCCCAGCTCGGCCAGGAACGGATCGGGATCGAACTCCTCGACATTGAACACGCCGGCGCCGCGCCAGAGCCCCTTGGCCCACATCGAAGCACCCAAAGCCGCCGGAACACCCGTGGTGAACGACACGGCCTGCGTGCCGGTTTGGCGGAAGGCCTCCTCGTGGTCGCAGTTGTTATAAATATAGTAGGTGCGCTCCTTGCCGTCCTTGATGCCCTTGATGCGGCAGCCGATCGAAGTCTGGCCGTGATAGTTGGCGCCCAGCGACTTGGGATCGGGAAGAACCGCCTTGAGGAACTGGATCGGGACGATCTCGACACCGTTGTAGATGATCGGGTCGATGCGCGCCATGCCGATGTTCTGGATCACGCGCAGGTGCGTCAGGTACTCCTGGCCGAAGGTCATCCAGAAGCGGGCACGCCGGATCGTGGGATAGTTCTTCACGAGCGATTCGAGCTCCTCGTGGTAGATGACATACGATTCGCGCTCGCCGATGCCCGGATAATTGAGCGGCTTGTGGATCTCGTGCGGCTCGGTCACCACCCACTGCCCGTTCTCGTAGTAGCGCCCCTTCTGGGTCACCTCGCGGATGTTGATCTCGGGGTTGAAGTTCGTGGCGAAAGCCATGCCGTGGTTGCCGGCGTTGCAGTCGACGATGTCCAGGTAGTGGATTTCGTCGAAATGGTGCTTGGCGGCATAGGCCGTGAAGATGGCCGTCACTCCCGGGTCAAACCCGCAGCCGAGGATTGCCGTGAGGCCCGCGGCCTTGAAGCGGTCCTGGTAGGCCCACTGCCACGAGTATTCGAAATGCGCCTCGTCCTTCGGCTCGTAGTTGGCCGTGTCGAGGTAGTTGCAGCCGCACTCGAGGCAGGCGTCCATGATCGTAAGATCCTGGTAGGGAAGCGCCACGTTGACCACAATGTCGGGCTTAAACGCACGGAAAAGCTCGCACAGCTGCGGCACGCAGTCGGCGTCGACCTCGGCGGTCTTCACGCGGTTGCCGCCGATGGCGGCCGCAACGGCGTCGCATTTGGATTTGGTGCGGCTGGCCAGCATCACATCCGTGAATACGGGGTTGGCCGCAATTTTCTGCGTCACCACCGTTCCGACACCGCCGGCTCCGATTATCAGTGCTTTACACATAGAATTATCCGGTTTTAAAAATTAGTATACATCTTAACGCCTACAAAAATATCCTTTTATTTCGGCAAAACAAAATCCGCGTGTCAAATTTCGCGATCCCGGGCATCCGAAACCACCGGAAAGGGCCCGGGCAGCCATCGGCCCCAGGCCCCAGGCGGCAGCCGAAAGAGAAAAAATGCTTTTTTTGCGCAAAATTTGCAGGCCGGGTATTGGATTTTAAAAATAAATCCGTACATTTGCACCACCAAAACGGGAGCAATTCCCAATTTGGCAGACGGAGATTCCGTAGCTCAGCTGGTAGAGCACAACACTTTTAATGTTGGGGTCCTGGGTTCGAGCCCCAGCGGGATCACTGAAACAAATCGCAAAAACCTGATAATCACCGATTGTCAGGTTTTGTTTTTTCACCCCCCCCCTCCACCACCGCGGAAGGATTCCGGGAGCCTCGCGCGGCCCAGGCAGTAGAGCATATCCGGTGATCTCCTTTGGCCAGGATGCTCTTCGGGGAGCAGACGGCGTAGTCATGGCCAACTATCAGCGCCTTGTCGGCGAGGTTTCTCTGCAATTTGCCGGTCGTAGAAACGGGGATTGTTTTGCCCGTTTGATTCAAGCGTATATGACTGAAGAAGATTTATCAAACTATCCCGAATTGGAAACGCTCCGGCAGATAGAGGAAGAAACAAGGATGGATAAATCAGGAAAAGAGCCTGAAAATCAATGAAAAATACGGGACTGGGACCCGAATCCCGTATTTCCCCTTTACTCCAAATATCCCATAGCGCCCCAGAAAGCGGCCGAAAACGGGCTGACAGGTCGTGTCACGAGTTATTTCGGGAACGGTCCGGCAGTTCCGCACAGAAGCGTTCCGTGGCTTCGAAAACTCGCTTCCCGTTGCTGCGAAGAATTCCTTCAAGGCGCGTATGCACAAAGAGCAGGGCATCGGAATGTCGATCTACACCCGCAAGGCGCATCTCTGACTCCGACAGCGGCCACCACCCCACTGCGGGCAGGCTTGCGGGCCCGATACAGGACAAGCCGGTGCTTCGGCCGGGCCCGTCCTGCGGGTAGTTGCGGCTTGCAAAGCCGGGGCGGGCTATCGTTCGCCGGGTGACGGCAAAAGTTCGTCCTGCCGTCAGATTCGTAAATTGGTGGCCGGAAACAGGGATATTTGCGCCCTATGGCATCTTTTGCAGACGCCACAAGGGGGAAGAGGTTGTTCCGGGCATCGAAAGGCACAAAAAATGCAGATTCGCAATGCGTAAGAGCGACCGAGGTATCCCGAAACGAACGAACACAACATGGCAACAGTAAAGGTAAAATTTCGAAAATCGAGCGTCGCAGGCAAACCCGGCTCGATCTACTATCAGCTCTGCCACGAAAACACCTGCAAGCTGATCACCACGAAGATGCACATTCCCTCCCGCGCGTGGAACGCCCTTGACGAGCAGATCATCACCCAGGGGGAGCATCGCCTGAAGATGTACCAGCTCAAAATCCAGAGCGACATGCGGCTGCTGCGGCGCATCATCCGCGAAATGGACGAGCGCAGGAAGGGTTATACGCTGGAGAATATCGTGGAGGCGTTTCGTGCCAATTCGTCACAGGTGACCGTGCTCGAGTACATGCAGCGCCAGATCGAGCGGCTGCAAAAGAGAAAGCACTACGGCACGGCCAAGAACTACCAATATGCACTGAACAGTTTTTCGGCATTTCTGGACCACGAGGACCTCTCGTTCGGACTGATGAACGAAGGGCTCATCCTGCAGTACAACGACTGGCTGGAGTGCAGGAACGTACTGAAAAACAGCATCTCGTTCTACATGCGCATCTGGCGGGCCGTCTACAACCGTGCGGCACGGGAGGGGATCGTGGAGCAGAGTCTGCCCTTCCAAAACGTCTATACGGGCATCGACCGCACCCGCAAGCGCGCCGTCGACGAGGAGATCATCCTGAAACTTCTGGAACTGGATTTGACCCTGCACCCCTCGCTGGCCCTGTCGCGCGATCTGTTCGTGTTCAGCTATTGCGCCCGGGGCATGGCCTTTGTCGACATGGCCTTCCTGAAGAAGCGCAACATCGAGAATAACAGGATCTGCTATCACCGTCGGAAGACCGACCAGCTGATGATGGTGCGTCTCGAACCCTGTATGATACATATCCTCCGCAAATACGAGGACAAGACCCGCGATTCGCAGTATGTATTCCCGATTCTCACCGCCGAGGACGACGAGAAGGCCTTCGTCCAGTACCACACGGCCCTGGGTTACCACAACCGCAAATTGAAGAAACTGGCCCAGATGACCGGTCTTCCCATCGCGCTCTCCTCCTACACCTCGCGGCACACGTGGGCGACGACGGCACGACGGCACAACGTCCCCCTGTCGATCATCAGTGCCGGCATGGGACACTCCTCCGAGAGGACTACCGAAATCTATCTGGCATCGTTGGAGAACTCCGTCATCGACGAGGCAAACAGCGGTTTGCTGACGGATATCAACCGGTGCATTTCTTTTTAAGAAAGA
>NZ_JAHHQJ010000019.1 GCF_020026455.1 Alistipes sp. | reverse complement strand
GTACCTGTACCTGTACCTGTACCTGTACCTGTACCTGTACCTGTACCTGTACCTGTACCTGCGGGGATACACCCTGCAGGATGCAAAAAAAGAGCCTGAACCCTTTCGGGATCAGACTCTTTTTCTATCGGTGCAGCCAATTACTTCTGAAGTGCCTTCAGGTTGATGTCCTTGGCAGCCTTCTGAGCCAGCTCGGAATTCTTCGAGACGGCGCTCTTCAGCTGAGCTTCTGCGGTCTTCAGGTCGCCTTCCTTGGCGGCGATAACGGCGCGCAGGTAGTCGGCGTCTGCCGAGTTGTCCTTGGCGATGGCCTTCTTGGCACCGGCCAGGTCGTTCGACTGAACCAGAGCGATGGCCTCGTTGTAGCCCTCGAGATCCTTGGCGGCAGTCTTGTAGTCACCCTCGGCGGCAGCCAGAGCGGCCTTGGCCTGAGCGTCAGCAACTGCGGCGTACTTCTTGGCCTCGGCCGTGTTGCCGTTGGCCAGGTTGGCGAGCAGCAGGTTCTTGTTCAGCTCCTTCGACGAATCCAGCTTGGCAGCCTTCTCGAACGATTTCAGAGCCTCGGCCTTGTCGCCGGTCTGCGTCTGGGCAACACCGAGGTTGTTCCATACGCGGGCGTCGTTGAACTTCTTCGAAGCGACGGTCAGGATGGCAACCTGCTCCTCGGCACCGTTAGCCAACTCCTGAGCGGCATAGAGGTAGTGCTCTGCGGTCAGCTCGTCGCCGTTGCGGTATGCTGCCATGATCTCGGCGTCGGTCAGACCTTGGAGGTCGGTGCTGTTGACGATCTGCGAGCGGCGCAGTTCGGGCAGGATGTCCGTCTTCAGTTCGTTGAATACGGTCGACATGTTCTTGATCTCGGTCTCACGCTCTGCGGGCGAGTTGTAGAGGCTCAGCACCTGAAGAATGAGGTTCTTGTCCTTGATGTCCGACTTCTCGACCAGCTCCTTGAAGCCGTCCCAGTCTTCGCCGTAAGCAGCGGCGTCGACGTCCAGACCAGCGTCCTTGAGCAGCTTGGCAACGACCTTCTTACCCGATTCGCTGCGCTTCTTCGAGAGCGTGTCGTTGAACTTCACCGGACCATCGGGCGAAGCGTATCCCTTCACGGCGATGTTCTGCGTAGCGCGGTCGTTCGTGAGGTTCTTGTCCACGTTCTCCTTGAATGCGTCGAGGTTGGCGTTCTTCTGGTTCTTCTTCGTCACAACCGACGAGTTGATGGCATAGAGCAGGTCGGTCTTGTCGACTACCGTTGTGACCTTCTTGTAGTCGTTGGCCATCTGATCCATCAGGTCGCCGTACTTGAGGTCCTTCTGCAGGGTGTTCAGACCGTAAGCTACCGTCAGGCCGAATTCCTTGGCGATGGCAGCCTTGGCGGCAGCGTCGTTGCCGGCCAGCACGGCAGCCTGCTCCTTGGTGGGGATGGCGCCGTTGTTCAGGTTGACGAGCACGAACTCCTTGGCCTTGCCTTTCGGACACTTGATCTCGGCGCGGAGCTGCAGGGCGCATTGGTCCATGCGGGGATCGTAGGGGAACTCAACATGCTGCGTGAAATTGCCGCCGTTGCTCATGTCTACGACCGAGTAGTTCTCGTCCACCTTCGAACCCTGGTAGTACTGGGTGGTGCCGGCCACTTCGCCGCCTTCGAATACGATGACGGGAGTAACTTTGAGGATAGCCTTCTTGTTGAAATATTCTACGGGGAAGGTTACATTGATGTCTGCGGCAACCGTGCCGTTGTTCAGCGTCAGAATCTCGGGAGTGATCGTCAGCTTGATGTCGTCCCGGTTCTTGGCCATCTTCTTAAAGCAGTTACAGCTCGAGAATGCCAGGGCGGCAGCTACGAGCACAACGCTCAATTTCGTTAAGTTTTTCATAGTGGGTAAAGTTAATGTGTTTATTTTGAATCTGTTTGCCTCTATCTTTCGTTCCACCCCTCTGCGGCCTTTCCGGTTGCCGTTGGGCCTCTACTCCTTCGTCGGTCGGTTCGGGAGCCTGTGTCGGGCCGCAGAACAGCACAAATATAGAAAACTATTGCTGATTATGCAATATTCCGGACGGAAAAAAGCGATGTTTTCCGTCCGAAATATCCAGCATGAACCGTCTGTTTCTACTCCTCTTTGTGCTCCCGGCGCTCGCCGCGTTCGCGACGCTCACCGCGCTCGGGACGCGGACGACGCTCGCGCTCCACATAGCCTTCGGGCTTGGGCAGAAGCGCTTTGCGCGACAGTTTGAGCTTGTTGGTCTTGGGGTCTACGCCGATCAACTTGACGTCGATCTCGTCGCCTTCCTTCAGACCCGTCTCCTCCATGGTCTCGAAACGCTTGTAGTCGATCTCCGAGATGTGGAGCAGGGCGTCCTTGCCCGGCATGATCTCGACGAACGCGCCGAAGGCGACGATCGAGCGGACTTTGCCGTGGTACGTCTCGCCCACTTCGGGGATGGCTACGATGGCCTTGATGCGGGCCAGTGCCCCGTCGAGAGCCTCCTTGTCGACACCGAAGATGTCTACGATACCCTTGTTGTCCACCTCCGTGATGGTGATGGTGGTGTTGGTGGTCTTCTGGATGTCCTGAATCACCTTTCCGCCCGGGCCGATAACCGGACCGATCATATCCTGCGGAATGACGATCTGCACGATGCGCGGCACGCAGGGCTTGTAATCCTCACGCGGCTCGGCGATGCACTCGGTGAGTTTGCCGAGGATGTGCATGCGGCCTTTGCGGGCCTGCTCCAGAGCGGCGGCCAGTACCTCGTAGGAGAGTCCGTCGACCTTGATGTCCATCTGCGTGGCGGTGATTCCGTCCTTGGTTCCCGTCACCTTGAAGTCCATGTCTCCCAGGTGGTCCTCATCGCCCAGAATATCCGACAGCACGGCCCATTTGCCGGTCTCGGAGTCGGAGATCAGACCCATGGCGATACCCGACACGGGTTTGCGGAGCTTCACGCCGGCGTCCATCAGCGCGAGGGTTCCGGCGCAGACCGTGGCCATCGACGACGAGCCGTTCGACTCGAGGATGTCCGACACGACGCGCACGGCATAGGGGTTGTCCTCGCCCAGCGGAATCATCGGTTTCAGGGCGCGCCATGCCAAGTGTCCGTGGCCGATTTCGCGGCGCGAGAGGCCGCGGGCGGCCTTGGCCTCGCCCGTCGAGAAGGGCGGGAAGTTGTAGTGGAGCACGAACTGCTCGGTACCCTGCACGAGCACTTCGTCCTTGACCTTTTCGTCGAGTTTCGTGCCGAGCGTAACGGTCGTCAGCGACTGCGTTTCGCCGCGGGTGAAGATCGCCGAGCCGTGGGCTGCGGGCAGGTAGCCCACCTCGCACCAGATCGGGCGGATCTCGTCGGTCTTGCGGCCGTCGAGACGGATGCCCTCGTCGAGGATCATGTTGCGCATGGCCTTCTTCTGCACGTCGTCGTGGAAATACTTGTGGATCAGCGGGGCCTTCTCGATCAGCTCCTCCTCCGAATAGCGGGCGGCGAACTCGGCCTCGAGGGCGTTGAACTTGTCTTCGCGCTCGTGCTTCATGGTGCCGCTCGTGGCGATGGCGTAGGCCTTGTCGTAGAGCTCCTTGATGATCGTCTGGCGGAGTTCTTCGTCGCTGACCTCGTGGCAGTAGGAGCGTTTTACGTCTTTGCCCAGCTCCTTCGACAGCTCGATCTGTACGGCGCAGTGCTTCTTGATCTCCTCGTGCGCGAACTTGATGGCGCCGAGCATCACCTCTTCCGAAACCTCCTTCATCTCGCCCTCGACCATCAGGATGTTGTCGATCGTACCGCCGACCATGATGTCCAGGTCACATTCGGGCATCTCCGAATAGGTGGGGTTGATGGCGTATTCGCCGTTGCGGCGCACGACGCGGACCTCCGAGATGGGGCCGCCGAAGGGGATGTCCGACACGGCCAGCGCCGCCGAGGCGGCCAGGCCGGCCAGGGCGTCGGGCTGAATATCCTTGTCCGCCGAGATGAGGTTGACCGTCACGTAGACTTCGGCGTGGTAATCTGCGGGGAACAGGGGGCGGAGGGCACGGTCGATCAAGCGGGCGACGAGCACCTCGCTGTCGTTGGCGCGGGCCTCGCGCTTCATGAAGCCGCCGGGGAAGCGGCCTACGGCGGCGTACTTCTCCTTGTATTCTACCTGGAGGGGCATGAAATCGGTGTCGGGTTTTGCATCCTTTGCGGCCACGACGGTTCCGAGCAGCATCGTGTCGCCCATCTTGACGACGACCGAGCCGTCGGCCTGCTTGGCCAGTTTGCCCGTTTCGATTTCGATCTGGCGACCGTCGGCCAGCGTGATGATCTTGCGGACTGCGTTGTACAGCTTCTTTTCTTCCATAAAAATATTAACCTATAGTGTTTTCAAATTGTTTTTCGCAACGAAAATGAAGGCAACCCCTCTCGGGAATTGCCTTCATTTCTTCCTCGGGACTACTTGCGAAGGTTCAGCGTCTTCACGATTGCGCGGTAGCGCTCGATGTCGACCTCCTTCAGGTATTCCAGCAACGCGCGGCGCTTGCCGACCAGACGCAGCAGTGCGCGCTGGGTTCCGAAGTCGTGCTTGTTGCTTTTGAGGTGTTCCGTAAGGTGGCTGATACGGTAGGAAAACAACGCGATCTGACTTTCGGGCGAACCCGTGTCGGTGTTAGACTTGCCGTACTGGCCGAAAAGCTCCTGCTTTTTCTCAGCTGTTAAATAAGCCATTGTGTAAATTTATTTTACGTTCCACTCTACGACGCATCCCCCTTACCGTGGATAACGCCAGAGCGTTCCGCAAAGGTACTAAATAATTCATAATTCGAGATTGATACGCCACAAATATTTTCAATTTGGCAGCTAAAAAGGACAAATTAATCGGGAAAATCGTATTTTTGCGGCTAAACAAGTGAAAATTATGGGAAAAAAGGGTTTGCGCGCAGTGTTCGCCGCGCTTGTGGGCGCGGTGCTGTGCGGCTGTGGAAGCGGTCCGGATTTCGTCACCGTCGACGGGACGATGCTCGGCACGACGCTGCATGTGGTGGCCGACGTGAAGGACGTCTCGCAGCAGCGTCTCTATGCGGCCATCATGGAGTTGGACCGCCAGGCCAAGGCGTCGATGTCGATTTACGATTCGACGTCGCTCTTGAGCCGCCTGAACCGCAACGAGACCGACAGCGTCGACCGCCACATCGCCTTCAACCTGCATCTGGCCGACAGCATCGGCGCCCTGAGCGACGGGCGCTACGACGTGACGGTCAAGCCGTTGGTCGAGGCATGGGGCTTCGCCGGGCGGGAGCGCACCGAAAATCCGAATATCGATTCGATCCTCGAATTCGTGGGCCGCGAAAAGGTCCGCATCGAGGACGGGCGGCTGGTGAAGGACGACCCGCGCGTGCAGCTGGATTTCAACTCCGTGGCGAAGGGCTATACGGTGGATCTGCTGGCCAAACTGGTCGAGGAATACGGGGCTGAAAACTACATCGTCGACATCGGCGGCGAGGTCTGCTGCCGGGGGCATAACCGGCAGGGCCGGGCGTGGCGCATCGGTGTCGAAACGCCTTTCGACGGCAACATGTCGGACGGCGAATACCTCCAGAAGCGGATTCAGATGACCGGCGGCGGGCTGGCCACCTCGGGCAACTACCGCCGTTTCTACCTCGACGAGGCGGGCAACAAGGTCGCCCACACCATCGACCCCCGCACGGGACGCAGCGCCCTGTCGCGCCTGCTGTCGGTGACTGTCGCGGCTCCGACCTGTGCCGAGGCCGATGCGCTGGGGACCATGTTCCTGGCGATGGGCGCCGACGATGCGCTGGAGGCCGTGGAGCGGATGCCCGGAGTGAAGGTGTACTTCATCCTGGCGGGTGACGGCGGCGAGTACGAGGAGTACATTTCGCCGGCCATGGAAGCGTTGATTCTGAAATAGCAAGATAAATGAAAACAGCGGTATTCCTCTACAATCCCGAATCGGGCAAGGGTAAAATCGCCCGCAATGTCGGGGGCATCAGTACGATTTTTCAGACCTTCGGCTACGACGTCACGCCGCAGAAGATCGACTTTACGGCCAATCCGTTCGACGGCAACGAGACCATCGACCTGATGGTCGTCGCCGGCGGCGACGGCACGGTGAACTATGCGGTCAATGCCATGAAACGCAAGGGTTTGGATATTCCGCTCGGTGTGATCCCGGCCGGTACGGCCAACGATTTTGCCGGGGCGCTCGGCATGTCGCGCGATCCGCTCGAAGCGGCGCGGCAGATCGCCTCGGGGAGCATCGAGAAGGTCGACTGCGGGCGGGTGAACGATCTGTATTTCGTCAATATCTTTTCGTTCGGCATCTTCACGACCACCTCGCAGCGCACACCCGACGAGCGCAAGCACAAGATCGGCAAGCTGGCCTATATCATCGAGGGAGTCAAGGAGTTCCGCACGATGCACGCCGTGCCGCTGGAGGTCGAGGCCGACGGCGAGCGGTTCGACCTGCGGTCGCTGATGGTGCTGATCTTCAACGGCGAGACGGCGGGCGGCTTCCACCTGGCGCGTCGCTCGTCGATCAAGGACGGGCTGTTCGACTGCATCCTGTTGGAGAAGCGCAACTTTTTTCGTTCGACGTTGGCCATGTGCCGCTACCTGGCGGGCGGCAGTCCGAAGATTGTCCGCCACCTCCGGGCGCAGCGGATCGACATCCGCTCGTCGATCAACGAACCCACGGACGTCGACGGGCAGAAGGGCGCCGAATTCCCGCTGCACATCGAGTGCCTGGCGGGCGGCCTGCGCGTGATGTGCGCCGGACAGACCCCGGCTGATTCCTGATCTTTGCGCTCCGGTCCCAGCCCGACTTTTGCGGTTCGGCTCCAGTCCGGTCCCTGCCCGGCTCCAGCCCGGCCCCTGTCCCGGCCGAACATCCGGTGGAAGCCCCGGCGAACCTTTGTCCGAAGTTCCGGCCGACATTCCGGTCGACGTTCCGGTCGTGTGCGGCCGGTTCGGCTCCGAAGCGGTGATTCGGACGGACGAAGCGGGGCCGCGGCAGTGGTTGCAGGCCGAGGCTGCGGCGATCGGCTGCGGGTGGTTTTTTCCATTCCGGTTTGTTTGATTCTGCTAAAATTCATATTTTTGTCGGAAAAATTACGACAATATGGCGGATAACGGCAAAACGGCGCGCATCGGAGGCCACGAAAGTTTGCGCAAAGTCTCCATCTCCCGAATCAAGAAGGAGATGAACGACGTCTTTTACCTTTCGGACGATCTGGTGATTTCCGCACTCACGGCCGACAAGAATACCACGGCCGATTATCCGACCTCGATCGACGGCTTTACGGCCATCATCATGATGACGGGCGAGGCCACCGTGTCGATCGACATGCAGCAATACAACATCAAGCCCAACACGATCGTCTTTTTCAATCCCGATTCGATCATCCGCACGGTCAAGTGTTCGGCAAATGCCGCGGCCTACCTGCTGGCGTTTTCGAAATCGTTTGTCAACGAGATCCAGATCGACCTTTCGACCTCGCTGCCGGTCTACATGCGTTTCGGCAAGGCCCCCGTGCTGGAGGTCACGCCGCAGGACGTGGACGAAATTCGTCAGTTGTTCCAGCTCATCAAGACCATGTTGCGCAGCGACAAGGAGCGCTACCGCCACGAGATCATCCGCACGCTCTTCACCACGGCGTTCTACATCATCACCGAGATCAACCAGCGCGAGCAGCCCGGTGAGATGAAACAGGGGCGCTGCGAGGTGCTGTTCGACGAGTTCATGTCGCTTCTGCAGCAGTACAACAAGCGGGAGCGTAACGTGGGTTTCTACGCCAAGCAGCTCAATATCACGCCCAAATACCTCTCGTCCGTAGTGAAGGAGGTGAGCGGCAAGACCGCCGCGCGGTGGATCGACGAGTCGGTGATCCTCGAGGCCAAAGCCCTGCTCAAGTATTCGGGGATGAGTATTCAGGAGATCGCCTACCACCTCAATTTCTCGACGCAGTCTTTCTTCGGCAAGTATTTCAAACAGCACACCGGAACCTCCCCCTCGCGTTACAAGCGGAAGGGATGACGCCGTAAGAAACGGCAGCTCTACTGCTGCGGCCCTTTCGGCGCTGTGGCAGTTCTGAAGCTGTTTCGGCTGTTTTGTTTGTTTCGGCTCTGTACCCCCCCCCTTGGGCCCTTTCGGGCTGGGGCAGTTTTGGGACTGCGCCCCTTCCATCCTTTCCGCCCCTTCCGGTTTTGCGGCAGTTTTGAATCTTCCTTCCCTTTCATTCTTTTCGACTCTATCGGCGTTGCGGCAGCTGCGGCTTGTCGTGTTGCCGGGGCGGATATCTGCAGGACGGGCCGTGTGACGCTTTGAATCCTGAAAAAAACGGGCTTCCGAGAAGCCCGTTTTCCGGTTGTCTGTTTGCCGTCAGGCCTGTTTTTTCGCCGCCTTGGCAGCTACGGCCTTGTCCAGCTCGATGATGAAGTCCGAGAGGACGTTCATGTAGTTGATAAAGGCGTCGTAGGCCGAATCGTAGGGGTTGAAGTACGAGTGTACGTCGCCGTCCGACAGCCACTTGGTGGCCATGTAGTAGAAATGGTCGGAGGTCTGCATGAAACTCCAGACATAATCGAAATCGGGGCTCTTCAGCGCTGCGACCTTCTCCTTTTGGGCGTAGAGTTTCGCAAAGGCTTCGTTCTGGAGCTCGTTGCCCAGCCATGCCGTCACGTCGCGCTCCTCGTCGGCCCACGACATCACGTGCGGACAGTGGAGCACGGAGACAGGCTGGTGTTTCTTCGCGGCTTCGGTCACCGTGGCGAACTCCAGGCCGTTCTTCTTGGCGAGGATCGCCTTGGGCAGCGCGCGCATGAATTCGAAGATCCCCGTATCGGCGTTCTGGTGCTCGCCGAAGGTCTCGTAGTCCATGAACAGGTTGATGACCTCGCCCGGGGTCTCTTCCGAAGCGAGCCATTGCACATACTTGTCGGCCGTCAGGGGCCACTGGTCCCAGTTTTTGTTCGAGAAGCGGAAGGCGATGTCGTCCGAGAGCTTGTAGTTGCGCAGCAGCAGGCGCAGTTTCTGGTCGATGGCGTTGGCGTAGACGTAGTTGGGCGATTTCCATCCCAGCACGTGCTTGGCACCTTCGGCCAGCATCGTGCGGAAGCCCATGCCGGCGACCACCGCGCCGATATCGTCCGAATAGATCAGCTCCGTGTTGCGGAAGGCCGTGGGTTTCACCCCGAACTCCTTCTTGATGAGGTTGACGTGCAGTTTGACCTGCTCGGCGAAATCCTCCTTCGAGGCCAGCGAGGCCAGCGAGTGGGAGTAGGTCTCGGCGAGGAACTCCACGCAGCCCGTTGCGGCAAGTTCCTTGAACGAGTCGAGCACTTCGGGGGCGAAGGCGCGGAACTGTTCGATGGCGATGCCTGTGATCGAGAACGAGCAGCGGAACTTGCCCTTGTTCTCCCTGATGAGCTTGAGCAGCAGGGCGTTCATCGGCAGGTAACACTGGCGGGCGACCTTCTGCATGATCGAACGGTTCATCAGGTCGTCCAGGTAGTTGTGGTCCTTGCCCATGTTGAAGAAGCGGTATTTCTTCAGACGCCAGGGCTGATGCACCTGAAAATAAAGACAGACGGTTTTCATGCGGGTTGCTATTTTGATTGTTTTTTATTCTCTTCGATCACGGCTTCGTACACCGATTTGATCTTCGCCGCGGCATCGTTCCATTTGAGGTTGGTCACCTCTTCGAGCCCCTTCGAGGCGAACATGCCCGACAGGGCGGGGTATTTGATCAGTCCGTGGATGGCGTCGGCGAGGGCATCTACGTCCCAATAGTCCACCTTCACGGCATAGTCCAGCACTTCGGCCACACCGCTCTGCTTCGAGATGATCACCGGGACGTTCGAACGCATGGCCTCCAGCGGCGAGATGCCGAAAGGCTCCGAGACGGAGGGCATCACGTAGACGTCCGACAGCTGGAACATCTTGTGCACGTCCTCTCCACGGAGGAATCCCGTGAAGTGGAAGCGGTCGGCGATGCCGAGCCGTGCCACACGGCGGATGACGTGGTTCATCATGTCGCCCGAGCCGGCCATCACGAACCGCACGTCGGGAATCCGCTTGAGGACCTTGGCGGCCGCCTCGACGAAGTAGTCGGGGCCCTTCTGGTAGGTGATGCGCCCCAGGAAGGTCACGATCTTGTCGGTGACACCCCGTTCGGGGGCCTTGCCGCTGTTCTGTTCGAACCGCACGGCGTTGTGCACCGTGACGACCTTTGCGGCAGGAACGCCGTAACGCTTGATGACGATGTTGCGCGTGAGGTTCGAAACGGCGATCACGCGGTCGGCGGCGTGCATGCCGGCCCGCTCGATGGCGTAGACCTGCGTGTTGACGTTCTCGCCCGAGCGGTCGTACTCCGTGGCGTGCATGTGCACCACCAGCGGCTTGCCCGACACGCGCTTGGCCGCAATCCCGGCGTAATAGGTCAGCCAATCGTGGGCGTGGATCACGTCGAACTCTCCTTCGTGGTCCTTGGCCACCTGCGCGGCGACCACGGCATAGCGTGCCACCTCCTCCATGAGGTTGGCGCCGTATTTGCCCGAGAAGGTGTAGCGCTGCTTCCAGGCGTCGGTCGTCGACCAAGTCCTCTGCCCCGACTTGACATACTGCTCGTGGTAGGATTCATACTCCTCGGGGGAGATATAGGGGACCATGTTCGAGTCGATGTGGATGAACGACATCTTCTCCAGAATGTCGTCTGCGCCGCTGCCCGTTGACCCGTAGAGGGCCTCCACCTCGCTGGCATTCACGACGTGCGTGAAACGCTGGTCCTCGTCGCCGTAGGCATGCGGGACGATGAACGTGACGTCTACACCGTTGCGTGCCAGTCCGCGGGTCATTCCGTAACAGGCCGTTCCCAGCCCGCCTGCAATGTGGGGCGGAAACTCCCATCCGAACATTAAAACTCTCATACCTTATCTTTTTGTAATTTCATTTTGCCGCCTGTGCGCTTCCTCTCCACAACCCTTCACGGCGCTCGGCCGTGTCCGTAAGTCAGATCCCGCTTCGAACCCCTCCCTTCGGGTGAGGTCTTGCTGTCCGGCACAACTCTCTGTCACATTGTGCGCCCGGGCCGTATTCGTTATTTTGTTTTTTTCGTCGTTTTCTTCTCTGTCGCCTTTTTGGCCGCGGGTTTCCTTGCGGCAGCTTTTGCCGCGGGCTTGTCGGCCTTCGCGCTCTTCGGAGAGGCTTTTTTCGAGGCCTTTTCCGCCTTCTCGGGCTGCTCCTCCGGTTTGCGTGCGAGGATCATGCCGTAGATGTCCAGCACGGCAGCAACGCTCCACGCCTGCGAAATGGCTCCGCGCGGCGCGAACGGGGGATCGGCGTCGAACAGTTCGCCGATCGAACCGATGCCGTAGGTCTGGATGTCCTCCTCAAATCCGGCTAGAATCTCCTCGGCCTGCGGCAGAAAGGCGTCGCCGTCGATGTCGAAGCAGGCCCTGACGTAGAACGACAGCAGCCACGGCCATACCGATCCGTTCTTGCCCGCGAAGTCGCGTTCGGCGGGCGTACCCTCCTGCGAACCCTTGTAAAGGGGGTTGCGGGGCGAGAGCGTGCGCAGGCCCTTCGGTGTGAGGAGGTGCTGCCGCACCGTGCGGATGACCTCCAGCTGGGTTTGCTCGTCGAGCATCTTGCAGGGCAGTCCGCAGGCGATGATCATGTTCGGACGGATATCCTTGTTGGCGCCGTCGCAGCCCACATAGTCGGCCAGGTAGCCTTCGGGCAGGCGGAAGAGTTCGTTGAACGACGCTGCGGTACGTTCGGGGAGTTTCTCCCACGCCTTCACGAATTTTGTGTCGCCCGCCTCGCCGGCCAGCCGGAGGGCGTAGCTGACGGCATTGTACCACAGGGCGTTGACCTCCACCTGGTAGCCGTTGCGCGGCGTGATGGCATGGCCGTCGATCACGGCGTTCATCCACGTGAGGGGAACCTCCTCCGACGAGGCCCACACCAGCCCGTTGTCGTGGAGCACGACACGGCCCGCGATGCCCCTCTTGTAGGATTCGAGCACCTGCTTCATGGCCTCGCCGTAGCGTTTCCAGATCTTCTTCGCGCCGATCTGCGCTTCGAGCCGCTGAAGGGTCCAGAAGAACCACAGCGGGGCGTCCGCAGCCTCCGCAGCCGACGTATTTCCGGCGAACATGCCCTCGCGCAAGTCGCGCACCTGCGTATCGAGGGCGTCGATGCAGTCCTCCTTGTGGTTCTGCGCCAAGGTGATGCCCGGCAGCGAGACGAAGGTCTGGCGGCCTGAAACCCCGTGCCAGGGATAGCCCGATACCACCTCCGTCCGGTTGCCCGGGCGGCGGATCACAAACTGCCGCGCCGAGTGTTCGAGGCAGCTGATGAAGTCGATCTTGTGCGTGCGGCGCGCAATGGAGCCGCTGAAGAGCTCTTCGATGGTTTTCGTCGAACCCATTTCGTCGAGCGACGCCGAGAAGATGATGCTCTCGCCCTTCTTGAGCTCGGTCTCGAAATAGCCGGTGGTCATCAGGTCCTCGTAGCCGTCGTAGCCGCGGGCGATGTCCTGGCGGTATTCGAAATTGTAGTACCAGTCGGGTGCGGGCACGAACTCTGCATCGGGTTTGCTGGTCTGGAGATACAGCCATGGAAACGAACCGTAGAGGCGGCATTTCACACCGTTAACGGCCGGGTAGGAGTGTCCGTCGGCCTCCATGTTGGCATGCGTCAGCGCATGCTTGTCGCGGAAGGCGAGGAACGGGCGCAACCGGAGGTGCGTTTCCGAATGGGCGTCGACGAGCGTGTAGCGGATCATCAGTTGCGTGCGCTTGTGGATCCAGAGCATCTCCTTCTTGAGGATCACGCCTCCTACGCGATAGGTGATCGTGGGAGTCGGGGTGTACTCGAAATCGGTGATGTACTTGTGGCCGCGCGGCTCGTAGATCCCCTGGAAACGGTGCAGGGCCAGATTGAACGTCTGGTCGTGCTGGATGATCGTTTCGTCGAGCGCCGACAGCAGGACGTAGGTCCGGTCGCTGTCGTCTATCGGGGCCACCATCAGGCCGTGGTAACGGCGGGTGTTGCAGCAGACGATGGTCGTGCTCATGTAGCCGCCGATACGGTCCGTTGCGAGCATTTCGCGCTGGAGCGAGTACTCCAGATTGCCCAATTCGCTTTTGTCGAAAGTAAGTGCTGACATATCGCTAATAAAATACGGTTCGTCCTTTAAAGATATTGAAATTTTCGAATAGTTACAACTTATAATCGGTAATTATTGAATTTTAATACCTTTTTCATAGAGGTATCAGGCCCATTTCACCAGTGCGAAGTCCATGCGGTGGGGCAGGAGCGGGTTGCTGGGGAAGATGCGCAGTGCCACGTCGAACGTGCCGGCTTCGTCGGGAGTGTAGTCGAGGGCGTAGGTGACCAGGCTTTTGTCGGTTTTCGTGCGCTCCAGCGGGATCGTGCGGGTGACGTTGATGGCCTGTCCGTTGACGATCTGCCGCGCGACGACCATCTCCACGCCGATATCCTCGGGCCGGAGGTTGGCGATGTCGAGCGTCACGGCGAACTGGTACTTCTCGCCGACGCAGACGGCCTCCTTGTCGATCTTCACGCGCTGCACGTCGACGATGCGCACTTGGTCCCAGGCGGCCGAGACCTTGCGCTTCCAGGCCGCGATCTCGCGGGCCATGCGGTAAGCTCCGGCGCTCATCTCGCGAGTCCGCGCGGCGAGCTTGTCGTAGAACCGGTTTTCGTAGTCGGTCAGCATGCGGTTGGTCGTGAAGTTCGAGGCGATGTCGGCCACGCACTTCTTCACCGATGCAACCCACTCGTGCGGAATGCCGTCCGTGTCGCGGGCGTAGTATCTGGGGGCGATCTGCTCCTCGATGGTGTTGTAGATCATCTCGGCGTCGAGTTCGTCCTGGAAGTGCTGGTCGGCGAAGGTGCGCTCCATCGGAAGCATCCATCCGGCGCCTTCCTTGTAGCCCTCGACCCACCAGCCGTCGAGCACGGAGAATTGCAGCACGCCGTTCATCACACACTTCTCGCCCGAGGTTCCCGAGGCTTCGAGCGGCCGCGTGGGGGTGTTCAGCCAGACGTCGACACCCTGCACCATGCGGCGTGCGAGTTCCATGTCGTAGTTCTGCAGGAAGAGGATCTTGCCCACGAACTGCGGCATGGCGGCCACCTCGACGATGCGCCGGATCAAGTCCTGTCCCGGTTTGTCGTTGGGGTGTGCCTTGCCCGCGAAGATGAACTGCACGGGGCGCTCCTTGTTGTTGACGATCGCAGCCAGACGGTCGAGGTTCGTGAACAGCAGATAGGCGCGCTTGTAGGTGGCGAAGCGGCGTGCGAATCCGATGGTCAGCACGTCGGGCTTGATGCCCTCGATGACCTGCAGCATCTGGCGCGGCGAGTCGAGACGCACCTGTCTGGGGTCGCTGTAACGCCGGCGGATGTGCTTGATGAGTTTGTTCTTGAGCTTCATGCGCTCCTCCCACAGCTCCCCGTCGGGGATGTTGTGGACCTTCTGCCAGGCCGGGATGTCGTAGACGTGTCCTTCGAATCCGTCGCCGAAGTAACGGGCATAGAGGCGGCGCAGCGACGAGGCGATCCACGTCGGGAAGTGCACGCCGTTGGTGACGTAGCCGATGTGGAGTTCGTTCTTGAAGTAGCCCGGCCACATGTTGCCCAGAATATCCTTCGAGACCTCGCCGTGGAGCCACGAAACGCCGTTGACCTCCTGCGAGAGGTTGCAGGCCAGCACCGACATCGAGAACTTCTCGTTGGGGTCGTTGGGGTTGGTCTTTCCCAGGTTGATATACTGCTCCCAAGTGATGCCCAGCACGTCGGGATAGTGCGACATGTACTGGCGGATCATCGACTCGGGGAATGCGTCGTGGCCTGCGGGCACGGGGGTGTGCGTCGTGAAGAGCGACGAACTGCGCACCACCTCCAGCGCCTCGGAGAACGAGAGCTTGCGGTGGTTCACCAGGTTGCGGATGCGCTCGATGCCGATGAATGCGGCGTGGCCCTCGTTGCAGTGGAACACGTCGTGCTTGATGCCCAGACGGTGCAGCGCGCGGATACCGCCGATGCCCAGCAGGATCTCCTGCTTGAGCCGGTTCTCCCAGTCGCCTCCGTAGAGGTAGTGGGTGACCTGACGGTCCTCCTCGAGGTTGTTTTCGATGTCGGCGTCGAGCAGGTAGAGGTCCGTGCGGCCCACCTGGCACTTCCAGACGCGTGCCGAGAGCGTGCGGCCCGGGAAGGCGATGGTGACGGTCACCCAGCCTCCGGCCTCGTCGCGCACGGGCGAGATCGGCAGTTTGTAGAAATTCTGCGCCTCATAGGTCGCCTCCTGCGCTCCCTGCGACGAAAGACGCTGGGTGAAGTAGCCGTAGCGGTACAAAAGACCCACAGCGGCCATCGGAATGTTCTTGTCCGAAGCCTCCTTGAGGTAGTCACCGGCCAGGATGCCCAGACCGCCCGAGTAGATCTTCAGCGACGAATGCAGACCGTATTCCATCGAGAAGTAGGACACCGTCGTGGCCTTCGGGTCGGGTTTCTCGTTCATGTAGTCGCGGAACTGCGTGTACACGGCGTCGAGTTGCGCGAGGAAGTTCGTGTCCTTTTCGAGCTCCTTCATCCGCTCGACGCTCATCTTGTCGAGGAAGGCGATCGGGTTGCGGTCCGATTCGGCCCACAGTGCGGGGTCGATGCTTTCGAACAGGTCGCGGGCCCCGGGGTTCCAGCACCACCAGAGGTTGCGCGAGAGCTCCTCGAGGGCATGCAGCCGCTTGGGCAGCGTCTTGTCGACCATCATGCGGCTCCAGACGGGTTTTTCGACGAAAAGCTGCTGGCGCACGAAGTTGATCTGCTCGTTTTTCGTGCCGCCGTCGAGCACGGCGCGGTTGGTGCGGACGATCGAACTCTCGATCGCCTCGGAGTAGGCCTGCTCGTAGGCCGCGAAGAGGTGCTCCCAGAGTGCCGTCAGCGAGATTTCATAGGCTGAGGTGTGCTGCTCGTTGACGTGTTTCTCGTCCAGCAGGCTGAAGCGCAGCAGCGTGTCGGCGATCTTCTCCTCGACCTCCTTGTCGTTGTAGTCGTCGCGGCGGATGACCTCCACGCCGGCGTGCTCGCGCTGCTTGTCGACCCAGATGCCGAATCCGGCCAGCGTCGTGGTGATCGTCGGGATCGAGAAGGCCACCGACTCCAGCGGGGTGTAGCCCCACGGTTCGTAGTAGGAGGGGAAAACCGTGATGTCCATACCCACGAGCAGTTCGTAGTAATCCTTACCGAAGATGCCGTCGGCCTTGTTGAGGTACGTGGGGACGAAGATCACCTTTACCTTCGATCCGGGAGCGGTGAGGTTGCTGTCCTTTAGTGCATTCACGATCGGGTCCCACGTTGCGTTCTCCAGATAGTGGGTCGAATATTTGTACTGGCTTTCGTCGATGGGCTGCGACGGGTCGGCCAAGTGGGCCTGCAGGTCGACGCGCGGACCGCGGTTGCCGGCCGGCACGGTGATGTAGGCCAGCACCTCGCGGCGGAGTTTGTCTGAGGCGGCGAGCTGCTTGAGCGACTCGATGAAGACGTCGATGCCCTTGTTGCGGAACTCGTAGCGGCCGCTGGTTCCGACGATCAGCGGGTCGCCCGTGAATTTCTCGCCCAGGCAGGCTTCGGCCACCGATATCAGCGCCTTGCGGGCTTCGTCGCGCTTGGCGTAATATTCGTCGCCCGACCATACGAAGTCGTTCTCGAAGCCGTTGGGCGTCACGCCGTCCGGTTCGCGCCCCAGCAGGTATTTGCATTCGTTGGCCGTGATGTCGCTCACCGTCAGGAATGCGTCGTGGTAGGCGGCGGCCATCTTTTCGATCGAATGCTTGGCCGTGACGTTGAACTGACGGGCCAGCTCGTCGGCGTTGAACTTCGGGAGGTCGTTGTAGAGCGGCAGGCGGTTGCCGGCGATGCAGCGGCCCATGACCGTGGCGTGGGTGGTGAACACTGTGGCGATGTAGGGAGCGTGTTTGCGCAGGTACAGGCCGCCCGCGGCGGTCATCCACTCGTGGAAATGTGCGGCTGCCTTCTCGGTCGGTGTGCAGAAGGTCTCGACGTAGGAGGCGATCACCACGCCTGCGGCCCATCCGAACAGCACCGGCTCGATGTAGTCCCACTGGCCGGAGATCGAATCTACGTGGTACGACTCCCAGAGGCTTTTGAGTATTTCGTCCTTGCGGGGGATCAGCGACGAGAAGTCGACCAGCACGACCGTTGGTTCGCCCTTGATTTTCCAGCGGCCGGCGCGGACGCGGATCCCCTTGTTGTAGAGTCTCTGTCGCCAGGCTTTCAACAGGGAGGGGTCCTCTTCGAACTCGGGATTGACGCCCTCGTGCGAGAGGTCGGGGCCCAGCAGGACATAGCGGTCTGCGAATTTGCGGGTGACGGTCTGCGCTTTGGTCGAGATGACGGTGTGGATGCCGCCGACCTTGTTGCATACTTCCCAACTTACTTCGAACAGCAAATCGGGTGTGTGTTTGGTATTGCTCATATACTTAATGCTGATTTGTAATTTCGTGATGAACCGAACGGGAATTCGGCCGCAAAGGTAATACTTATATTTATATTAAACAATCGAAATCGTATATTTTAAAAATATTTAATAATAACTTAATATTTCTGTTCCACTTGGTTGCGCGGTCTGGTTACGTTTTGAAAAGCGCCTCGATCACCGCGTCGGAGACCAGCATCCGCGCCGGCGGCAGGGCCATCCGTCCTGCGGCGAGTATGAGGGTGCGGCTTTCCAGCCACGGAGCCGCATCTCGCATCATCCGTGCCGCACTTTCCGCTCCGAACAGCCTTTCCACCTCCTGCAGGTCGATGCCTTCGGCCGTGCGCAGCCGGGTCATCACGTATTCGTTGAAGCGGTCGCGGTCGGTGAGGGTTTCCGCTTCGGCGGGGGCTCCGTCGATGTATTCCGTCACCGAAGAGACATTCCAGTGGCGTTCCCGCCCGTCGAACGAATGGGCTGCGGGGCCGATGCCGAGGTACTTCACGCCGTGCCAGTAAGCCGCGTTGTGGCGGGCGCGGAAGCCGGGCAGGGCGAAATTCGAAACCTCATAGTGTTCGAATCCCGCCCCGGTCAGCGTTTCGTGTACGAGGGCGTATTCCGCTTCGCTGGCGGCTTCGTCCACCGGGGCGAACAGCCCGCGGGCGGCCCGCCGCCCGAAGGCCGTGTCGGGCTCGATGGTCAAATGGTATGCCGAAATGTGCTGCACGCCCAGTGCGAGGGCACAGTCGAGCGAGCGGCGCAGCGCGTCGTTCCCGAAACCCGGGACGCCGAAAATCAGATCGACGGTGATGTTTTCATAACCTTCGCGCCGGGCATTGCGCACGGCCTCGACGGCCTGTGCCGCATTGTGGCGGCGGTTCATCAGCTTGAGACACGCCTCGTCGAACGACTGGATGCCGATCGACAGGCGGTTGACACCCGCGCGGCGCAGCGCTGCGAGGTAGGCGGGGCTGAGGTCGTCGGGATTGGCTTCGAGCGTGGTCTCCTCCACGGCCGAGCAGTCGAACAGCGTTGCGGCATGGTCCAGCAGTCCCGCTATGGCCTCCGGAGTGCATAGCGAGGGGGTGCCGCCGCCGAAGTAGCGGGTGCGCACCGCTTCGCCGCCCAGATATTCCCGCCGGGCGTCCAGCTCGCGGTGCATGGCCTCCAGAAGCGGGTCCATGCGGCGCAGATCGACGCTTTTGTAGAAATCGCAGTAGGCGCAGACGCGCTTGCAGAAGGGTATGTGGAAATAAAGTCCGGCCATGTTATCCAAAGATACGAAAAAGAAGGGGGACTGCAAAACGGAATTGCATCCGGAACGGGAATATTTTCCCCTGCGGCCCCGTTCCGGGCCGGTGCAGGCCGTGAAGTCGGGGCGGCAACCGGTCATTTTCAGCACGATGCGCCCGGCGGGGCAGGGTGCATCCAGAGTACCGGATTTTTTGCCGGACGATCCGTCCGAGGATTTGCGGAGGGCTTTTCGACGCTGCCGTGCGACGCTGCCGGGGGCTGTGGGGTTATCGGGAAAAAATAATAAATATTTTTTGTAATTTGGGCTGTTAATTTTTTCACAATTATGAAAGTTTTTCTACCTTTGTGCCGTTGAAGTCCGGATTTTGCGGGCGGCAACGTTCGGTTGAAAAAGAGGATTTTAATCAAATAATTACGATTATGGACAAAATGGATTTGAAAAAGTACGGAATCACGGGTGTGACCGAGGTTGTGTACAATCCCTCCTACGACGAACTGTTCCGTGAGGAGACGAAAAAGGGCCTGCGCGGCTATGAGAAGGGTCAGCTGACCGAGACCGGCGCCGTGAACGTGATGACCGGCGTTTACACCGGCCGTTCGCCCAAGGACAAGTTCTTCGTAATGGACGAGACCACCAAGGATACGATCTGGTGGACTTCCGACGAATATAAGAACGACAACAAGCCTGTTACGAAGAAGGCTTGGAAAGAGCTGAAGAAAATCGCCGTTGAGGAGCTTTCGGGCAAGAAACTCTTCGTTGTGGACACGTTCTGCGGTGCCAACGAGAATTCGCGTCTGAAGATCCGTTTCATCATGGAGGTTGCTTGGCAGGCTCACTTCGTGAAGAACATGTTCATCCGTCCGACGGACGAGGAGCTGGAGAAGTACGGCGAGCCCGACTTCGTGGTGCTCAACGCTTCGAAGGCCAAGGTGAAGAACTACAAGGAGCTGGGTCTGAATTCGGAGACGGCCGTTGTCTTCAACCTCACCGAGAAGATGCAGGTGATCATCAACACCTGGTACGGCGGCGAGATGAAGAAGGGTATGTTCTCCTACATGAACTACCTGCTTCCGCTGAAGGGCATGGCTTCGATGCACTGCTCGGCCAACACCAACGAGAAGGGCGAGACCGCTATCTTCTTTGGTCTGTCGGGCACCGGCAAGACCACGCTTTCGACCGACCCGAAGCGTCAGCTCATCGGTGACGACGAGCACGGCTGGGACGACGACGGCGTCTTCAACTTCGAGGGCGGCTGCTACGCCAAGGTGATCAACCTCTCGAAGGAGAACGAGCCTGACATCTGGAATGCCATCCGCCGCAACGCCCTGCTGGAGAACGTGACGGTGGACAAGAAGGGCAATATCGACTATGCCGACAAGTCGGTTACGGAGAACACCCGCGTGTCGTACCCGATCTTCCACATCGAGAATATCGTGAAGCCCGTATCGAAGGCTCCGGCTGCCAAGAAGGTCATCTTCCTTTCGGCCGACGCATTCGGCGTGCTGCCCCCGGTTTCGATCCTGACCCCCGAGCAGACGAAGTACTACTTCCTCTCCGGTTTCACTGCCAAGCTCGCAGGTACGGAGCGCGGTATCACCGAGCCTACGCCGACCTTCTCGGCCTGCTTCGGCGCAGCCTTCCTGTCGCTGCACCCCACCAAGTACGGTGAGGAACTGGTGAAGAAGATGCAGAAGTCGGGTGCCAAGGCCTACCTCGTGAACACGGGTTGGAACGGAACCGGCAAGCGTATCTCGATCAAGGACACGCGCGGCATCATCGACGCCATCCTCGACGGTTCGATCGACAAGGCTCCGACCAAGACCATGCCTATCTTCGATTTCGTGGTTCCGACGGCTCTGCCGGGCGTAGATCCCACGATCCTCGATCCTCGTGACACCTACCAGAGCGCCAAGGATTGGGAGGTTAAGGCAGAGGATCTGGCCAACCGCTTCGTGAAGAACTTCGTGAAGTTCACGGGCAACGAGGAGGGCAAGAAACTCGTAGCCGCAGGCCCGAAATTGAAATAATCATTTCGATTATAGAGAAGTCAGGAGGCCCTCGAACCAAACGGTTCGGGGGCCTCTTTTGTCGTGTGTGGCGGAGTGCCTGTCAGGCGGATGGACTCCGCCGGTCTTCGGGGGGGTGGAATGGCAGGAGGGGGCGCACATTACGGTTTCAGACCCATTGTGTGGATGGATCGGGAGATGTGCATTGCGCGCAGGGGCCTGACGGAGCGGGTTGCCGCAACCGGACGGACTCCGGAGCTGTGGGGCAAGGGAATTGCGGGAGCGATGTGCAATGAATCTCCGGCCATAAACGGCGCTATGCGGTCAGCGCATGGATTTTGGGGTGAAGATACGGTAGCCGAATGAAACGCCGATTTTATTGGGGTACCACTCCGATGAACCGTTGAAGGGATCGGGATGCTTCGGTTGTATGGGGCGGTGGGGATACATTTCGATCTCTCCGTTCTTCGAGTATCCGTTGTAGTGGCTGTCCATCCAGGCCCAGCCCAGATAGGCGTCGAGCAGCCATCTCTGGCCGAGCATGCGTTCGTAACCCACGCATAGTCCGATCATCATGCCGTAGCCTTTGCTGTAACGGTTCTCACATTTGATTGTCCATCCGTCGATGAAGGGTTTTGACATGTCGAAGGCCATCATACCAATGTTGGCTCCGAGGTACCATCCCCGGTTGTGTTCTTTGAAGTAGCGGCGGTATTCCCCCATGAATATGCCGAAGGTCATGTGGTTGCCGTTGATCGATTTCCATGGCGAGACGAGGATCTCGCTTTGCAGTGTCGATTTGGGCGAGATGGCGAATTCAATGGCGGGATTCACCACGCCGACCAGTGCGAGGAGGCCGTTGAGTTTGACATAGCCTTGCGCTAGGGCGTTTGAACTCGTTAAAAAGACGAGAAGAAGGGTGCAGAATTTTATTTTGCTCAATTGATGTCTTGTGGGTGTTTAAGTTGTTGGTACAAAGGTAGAGAAAGCGCTAATTCCGTTCCGGATTCCTGCCGGTGACAGCACTTCGCCTGTGCTGCTTCTTGTGCGGTATGGCCTGATCCGACCTCTGTCGCGCGTTTTCTTCCCGAAAATGACAAGAGCCGGACTTGAGGAGAAGTCCGGCTCTTGCAGAACAGTCGGTATGGCGCTCTTATACCGTCATGATCTCCTTCTCCTTCTTCGAAAGCGCTTCGTCCAGTGTCTTGGAGAACTTCTCGAGCAGTTTCTGCGACTGTGTTTCGCCGTCCTTCGATTCGTCTTCGGGCATGCCCTCCTTCTGGGCCTTCTTGAAGGCTTCCACCGCGTCGCGGCGTGCGTTGCGCAGGCTGATGCGGGCGGTTTCCGCTTCGCTGCGCACCTGCTTCACCAACTCCTTGCGGCGCTCCTCCGTAAGGGGCGGAATCGTCAGGCGGATCTGCTCGCCGTTGTTCGAGGGGGTCAGCCCGATGTTCGAGTCGATGATGGCCTTCTCGATCGGTCGCAGCATGTTCTTGTCCCACGGCTGGATCAGGATGGTCCTGGCGTCGGGTACGGTGACGCTGGCAGCGCCCGAAACGGGAACCTGCGAACCGAAATAGTCGACCATCACGCCGTTCAGTACGTTGGGCGACGCCTTGCCGGCGCGAACGTTCAAAAGTTCCTCTTCGAGGTGGTCGATGGCCTTCTGCATGCGGCCCGTAGCTTCGTTGAGAATCGTCTTGGTATCCATAAATGTTGGGGGTTTAATTTTCGAGTGTTTTTTCAATGGTGCGGATCAGCTCCTCGAATTCATGATCGTCGTAGCCGACCGTGGCCAGCACGACCTTGCCCTTGCGGTCGATCACGAAGTTCCGCGGGATGTAGTTCGAGGCGTAGCGGTCGTAGACGGCGCGTGCGGGGTCGAGACCCATCGGGAAGGTGTATCCCTTCTTTTCGCGGAATGCCTCCACGGCTTCGCGTTTCTCGCCGCGCGATACGGGCAAGAAGACGAATTCCCTGCCGGCAAAGCGGTCGATGATGTCCGTCTGCACACGGGTCAGCTCCTGCCGGCAGGGCGGGCACCACGTGGCCCAGAAGTTGAGCAGCACGACTTTGCCCTTCAGGTCGCCGAGCGTCACGGAACTGCCGTCGACCATCTCGACCGTGAAGTCCGGGGCCGTGTCTCCGACCTTTACGAGCGTAGTCGCTTCGGCGTCCGTTTCGGCCTCGTTTCTGGTGTTGCGGTTGCCGCACGAGGGCAGCAGCAGGATGGCGGCGATGATGACGGCGATCAGCGCCAGCATCACCCACAGCGATTTGTTGCTTTTCTTGGTTGCCATAGTCTTACAGTTTTACCAGCGTTCCGATCTTCTCCCCGGCAAGGACCTTGCCGAGGTTGCCTGCGGTGTCCATGTCGAAGACGATGATGGGGAGCTCGTTTTCGCGGCAGAGCGTGAAGGCCGTGAGGTCCATGACCTTCAGCCGGCGGTCGAGGACCTCCTCGAACGATATTTCATCGAATTTCGTTGCCGTGGGGTCCTTCTCCGGGTCGGCCGTGTAGACGCCGTCCACGCGGGTACCCTTCAGCATCACGTCGGCCTCGATCTCGATGCCGCGCAGCGCCGACGCCGAGTCGGTCGTGAAGTAGGGGTTCGACGTTCCGCCCCCGATGATCACCACATGCCCCGCCTCGAGGTATTCGATGGCCCGGGCCTTGGAGTAGTATTCGCCGATGGGCTCCATGCGGATCGAGGTGAGTACCTTGCACCGCACGCCGTTGTCTTCGAGTGCCGACTGGAGCGCCAACGAGTTGATGATCGTGGCGAGCATGCCCATCTGGTCGCCCTTCACGCGGTCGAAGCCCTTTTTGGCGCCCGTGAGGCCGCGGAAGATGTTGCCGCCGCCGATGACGATGCCGATCTGGACGCCGGTCTCCGCGGCCGCCTTGATCTGTTCGGCATAGGATTGCAACGTCTCGGGGGAGAGTCCGTATTTCTGTTCGCCCTGCAGCGATTCGCCGCTCAATTTCAGGAGTATTCGCTTGTATTTCATCGTGGGTCGTATTTTATCGTAGTGCGAAGATAGGTATTTTTTCCTGAAAATTCATATATATTCCTTATCTTTGGTGTCGTAACGGCACTTTTACCGGCCGGTGCGTTTGCCGGGCCGCGCGCAATCCGGTTTTGGAGTCGTCTGTTCTTTTTTCTATCTTTGCAATCCTTATGTCGTTGAAAGAATATAAACTGCTCGATACGATTTCCTCACCGCAGGAGTTGAAACAACTCCGGCCCGAGGAGCTGGCTGCCTACTGCGACGAACTGAGGCGGTACATCATCGACGAGTGCGCGGTCAATCCGGGGCACTTGGCGTCGAGCCTCGGGGCCGTGGAGTTGGCTGCAGCCCTGCATTATGTCTTCGACACCCCGGAGGACAAGATCGTCTGGGACGTCGGTCACCAGACCTATGCCCACAAGATCATCACGGGGCGCCGCGAGGCCTTCCGGACCAAACGCAAGCTGAACGGGATCAGCGGTTTCCCGCGCATGTCCGAGAGCGAATACGATGCTTTCGGGGGCGGGCACGCTTCGGTGTCGATCTCCGCGGCGTTCGGCATGGCCAAGGCGGCCGAGCTGCGGGGCGAGAAGCGTCAGGTCGTGGCCGTGATCGGCGACGGCTCGATGACCGGCGGCCTCGCTTTTGAGGGTCTGAACAACGCCGGGGCCTCGAAGAGCACCAACCTGCTGGTGATTCTCAACGACAACAACATGGCCATCGACCAGGCCACGGGGGCCCTGAAAAACTACCTGCTGAAAATCGCGACGTCGGTGCACTACAACCGCTTCAAGCAATGGCTCTGGGGGCTGATGTCGCATACGCCGCGGCTGTTGCGGCTTTGCCAGAAGGCGGGCAACGCCGTGAAGCAGGGTCTGCTGAACAAGAGCAATTTTTTCGAAAGTCTCAATTTCCGTTATTTCGGTCCGGTGGACGGACACAACCTCAAGGAGTTGGTGCGGACGCTCCGGGCATTGCACGACATCGAGGGGCCCAAGCTGCTTCACGTGATGACGGTGAAGGGCAAGGGTTACCTGCCGGCCGAGCACGACCAGCCCGTCTGGCATGCTCCGGGGCGGTTCAATCCCGACACGGGGGAGCGGATTTCGGCTCCGGGCGGCGCGGCGCGTTATCAGGACGTGTTCGGTGAAACCCTGCTGGAGCTGGCGCGCCGCGACGAGCGCGTCGTGGGCATCACACCCGCCATGCCGTCGGGCTGTTCGATGAACATTCTGATGCGCGAGATGCCCGACCGCTGTTTCGACGTGGGGATCGCCGAGGGACATGCCGTGACCTTCTCGGCCGGACTGGCCGCCGCGGGCATGATCCCCTTCTGCAACATTTATTCGAGCTTCATGCAGCGGGCCTACGACAATGTGATCCACGACGTTGCGATTCAGGATCTTCCGGTGGTGCTGTGTCTCGACCGGGGCGGTCTGGTTGGCGAGGACGGGGTGACGCACCACGGGCTCTTCGACATGGCCGCTTTCGGCACCGTGCCGGGGCTGACGATCGCCGCGCCGATGAACGAACCCGAACTGCGCAACATGATGTACACGGCCCTCGGCTCGGGACATCCCTTTATGATCCGCTATCCGCGGGGCAACGGCGAGGGACTGGCGTGGCGCGGTGCGGCATTCGAGACGCTGCCCGTCGGGCGTGGGCGCCTTCTGCGCGAAGGCACGGATGTGGCGCTGTTGACCGTGGGGACCGTCGGCAATGCCGCCGCACGGGCGGCCGTGCGGGCTGCCGCGTCGGGCGTGAGTGCCGCGCACTACGACCTGCGGTTTGTCAAGCCGCTGGATGAAGCGCTGCTGGACGAGGTGGGTCGTAAATTCCGGCGTGTGGTCACGGTCGAGGACGGTTCGCTGCGCGGAGGCGTCGGCGAGGCCATCGCGGCGTTCTTCAACGGCCACGGCTACGACGTGCGGGTGCAGCGGCTCGGCATCGGCGACCAGTGGGTCGATCACGGCACCCCCGGGCAACTGTATGCCCTTTGCGGCTACGACGAGGAGGGCATTCTGCGCACCCTGCTCGATCCCCGCACGTAAATTTTCCGCAGCGCATTTTTCCGGCACAAATTCTGCAGGATGACCTCCCGAAACGACCGGGAAGCCGTTGCCTGCACATCCAAAGGGGCGGTTATTCCGCCCCTTTTGGCGTAAGGGTGCAGGTCAGAGAACGAACACCCAGTCGTCGCCCTTCGAGAGGAGCGGGTCGAGGCGGAATCCTTCCCATTCGAACGATTGGAGCGTCGCGGGATCGGCGATGCGGTTTTTCAGGATGTGCCGCGTCATCTCTCCGCGGCACATTTTCGTATAGACCACGACGGTTTTCAGCCGGTCGCCTTCGCGGATGCGGAATTCGGGCGTGATGACCCGTGCTTCGCGGCAGAGGCGTTTCCAGTCGAAGAGCCGCTTCATCTCCCCGCTCGCCAGGTTGACCAGGATGCCGTCGTCGGCGTGGATGCGCCCCAGCAGGTCGTCGGTCAGCCGGCTCTGCCAGTAGGAAAACATCGTTTCGTCGCCGTGGCCGGGCAGTATGGCGTCGCCTTCGAGCCGGTAGGTGCGGATGGCATCCAGCGGGCGGAGCAGCCCGTAGAGGAACGAGGTGATGTTGAGATGCTGCTGGGCGTATTCGAAATCGGCGTCGGAGAAACTCGCCGGGTCGATGCGTTTGAACACGATCCCCGTATAGGCCGCAAGGGCCGGAATCGCCGCATCGTCGTCGCCGTGGAAGCGGCCGTAGCGCAGGCGGTTTTCGGCGGCGATGCGGGGGTTGACGCGCAGCATCCGGGCTAGTTCGTCGGTCGAGAGCGTCGCCAGACTGGCGGCCAGACTGGCGGCCTCGGCGCGGTAGGCGGGCCGGGTCGTGCCGGGCGTCGGGACGGAACTGCGCTCCGTCATCGTCTTGGCGCAGGAGAGGAGTAGTTGCATGGTGTCCGGACGTTAGGCTACGGAGCAGGGGATGCCGAGCGCTTCGACACGCGCGGCGATGGCCTGCAGTTCCTCTTTAGTGACTTTTTCGAGTGTCGGGCAGGGGGTGTCGCGGTCGAGCGAGTAGACCATCACCTGCCGCGGGCGGATTTCGGCGACGAGTTCGAGCCAGGCCGATATTTCCGCTTCGGAGGTGTTGTCGACGGGCTGTCCGTCGCACTCCCCGCGCAGGAACATCGTTTGCAGGATCATGTGCCCCTCGAAGCGTTTCATCTCTTCGACGATGCCCCGCACCGAATAGGATGCGCTCTGCGGGTTGTTCATGCGCCGCACCGTCGCATCGAACGCCGAGTCGAGCTTGAGGATGTTGTTGTCCACGCGCAGCAGGGCGCGGCGCACGCTGTCGCGGTGGATCTGCGTGGCGTTGGAGAGAACCGAGACCTTGGCCGTGGGGCACAACGCGTCGCGCAGGGCGATCGTGTCGCCGATGATGGCTTCGAAATCGGGATGCATGGTCGGTTCTCCGTTGCCGGCGAAGGTGATCACGTCGGGCGGCGTGTCGTCGGCCACCATGCGGCGTATGGTCGCTTCGAGCTGCGTGCGGACCTCCTCACGGTCGTTGAAGCGTCGTCCTCCGGGGTGCTCGGCATTCCAGCCGCATTCGCAGTAGATGCAGTCGAACGAGCAGAGTTTCGAGGCGAGCGGGAGCAGGTTGACTCCCAGCGAAAGGCCCAGCCGCCGTGAATGCACCGGGCCGAAGATAATGTCGTGGAATAGCGATGTCATGATGCGAAATTAAGCATTAAGAATCAGGAATTCAAAATTAATTCCTAAATTTACCAAAATACCTTTTTATGAAATTCAAGTTCGGACTTTTGCCGCGCGTCGTGCTGGCCATTGCACTGGGTATCGCCTGCGGGTTCTTCCTCCCCGACTGGGCGACACGCATTGCGCTGACGTTCAATGCTGTCTTCGGACAGTTTCTGGGATTTACCATTCCGCTGCTGATCCTCGGTCTGGTGGCTCCGGGCATCGCCGATCTGGGCCGGAATGCCGGTCGTCTGCTGGCCCTGACCGCCGCACTGGCCTATGCCTTCACGCTTTTTTCGGGATTCGGGACCTATCTGACGGGGCGGCTTCTCTTCCCCGCGCTGCTCGAAGCCTCCTCGGCCGTGCTGCCCGAGGAGGGGGCGGCCCTTACCCCCTATTTCACGGTCGAAATGCCGCCCGTGATGGGGGTGATGTCGGCCCTGGTCCTCGCCTTCGTGCTGGGATTGGGCATGGCCTATATCCGCTCGGTGACGCTCAAGGGGGCGATGGACGACTTCAAGCGGATCATCGAACTGGTGATTCTGCGCGTCATCATCCCGCTGCTGCCCTGCTACATCTTCGGCATCTTTCTGTCGATGGCCCGGTCGGGGCAGGTGGCCGGGGTGCTGGATGTCTTCGTGCGGCTGATTGCGGTGATCTTCTGCATGACGGTCGTGCTGCTTCTCGTGCAGTTCTCCATCGCGGGGCTTGTGGCGCGTAAAAACCCGCTGAAGATGCTCCGCACGATGCTGACGGCCTATGTCACGGCCCTCGGGACGCAGTCGTCCGTGGCGACGATCCCCGTGACTCTGGCCCAGACCGTGAAGCTGGGCGTGCGTCCCGAACTGGCGTCGTTCGTCGTGCCGCTGTGCGCCACGATCCACCTCTCGGGTTCGATGATGAAGATTACGGCCTGTGCGCTGGCCGTGTCAATGCTCGCCGGGCTGGAGATCCCGGCATCGACCTTCGCGGGGTTCATCCTGCTGCTGGCCGTGACGATGGTGGCGGCTCCGGGAGTACCGGGCGGGGCCATCATGGCGGCACTGGGGCTGCTGGAGTCGATGCTGGGGTTCGATGAGACCCTCGCGGCACTGATGATCGCCACCTATATCGCCATGGACAGTTTCGGAACGGCGACCAACGTGACGGGCGACGGCGCCGTGGCGGTGATCGTCGATGCCGTCGACCGGCGGCGTTGAAAAACTCCGCTTTCGGGCCGCCGTCGGCGGCCCTTTTCCTTTATTCGGGGCCGAAATAAGTATAAATGCGTATCCTTGTGGAATAAAAAACGGCTACTTTTGAATGCCAATTCCGTTTTATGTATACTTTTGTGCGTTCGAAACGGAAAAAAGAGACACAAACTCATAATTACAAGACAAATATGGTTGATATTTTTGCACGCCTCGAGAAAAATGCGGGCGGACCGATCGGTCAGTACATGTCGTACGCCCACGGTTATTATGCCTTCCCCAAACTCGAAGGCGACATCGGTCCCCACATGGTTTTCCGGGGCAAGAAGATGCTCAACTGGAGCCTGAACAACTACCTCGGACTGGCCAACCATCCCGAGGTGCGCAAGGCCGATGCCGAGGGTGCCGCCCAGTTCGGCATGGCGGCACCGATGGGTGCCCGCATGATGAGCGGACAGACCGTTTACCACGAGCGTCTGGAACGTGAACTGGCCGCGTTTGTCGGCAAGGAGGATGCTTTCCTGCTCAACTTCGGTTACCAGGGTATGATCTCGATCATCGACTGCCTGCTGACTCCCCGCGACGTGGTCGTCTACGATGCCGAGGCTCACGCCTGCATCATCGACGGACTCCGGCTCCACAAGGGCAAGCGCTTTGTTTTCGGTCATAACGACATGGAGTCGCTGCGCCTGCAGCTGCAGCATGCTACGGATCTGGCCGAGGAGCAGAACGGCGGTGTGCTGGTGATCACCGAGGGTGTGTTCGGCATGAAGGGTGACCTGGGCAAGCTCGACGAGATCGTGGCTTTGAAGAAGGATTTCCAGTTCCGTTTGCTGGTCGACGATGCTCACGGCTTCGGTACGATGGGCCCGGGCGGTCGCGGCACGGCGGCACATTTCGGTGTTGTCGACGGCGTGGACGTGCTCTTCAACACCTTTGCCAAGTCGATGGCCGGAATCGGAGCTTTCGTGAGCGGTCCCCGCTGGCTGATCAACCTGCTGCGCTACAACATGCGTTCGCAGCTCTACGCCAAGTCGCTCCCGATGCCGATGGTGATCGGTGCGCTGAAGCGCCTGGAGCTGATCCGCAACCACCCCGAATTCCAGGAGAAGCTCTGGGAGATCGTCCGCGCGCTCCAAAGCCGTCTGAAAGAGAACGGTTTCGAAATTGGAGTGACCAATTCGCCGGTGACGCCCGTCTTCCTGAAGGGCGGTATCCCCGAGGCCACGAACCTGGTCGTGGACCTGCGCGAGAACCACGGCATTTTCTGCTCGATGGTGGTTTACCCCGTGATCCCGAAGGGCGAAATCATCCTGCGTATCATCCCGACGGCGGTGCACACCCTCGAGGATGTGGAGGTCACGATCGAGGCTTTCAAATCCGTTCGCGAGAAACTCGAGACCGGAGTCTATGCTTCGATGCCCATTCCGGCGCGTGCCGACGAGGGCTTCATGATCCGCTAAAAGCTATTTTCGATACGAATGTCCCCGACCGCAAGGCCGGGGACATTTTGTTTGGACAAAAGTACCCGAAAAATTTTGCAGAATAAATTTTTCATTTTATATTTGCAGTCCCGAAACACAGGAAACGCTGCTTTCCCGGAACGGAGAAAAATATTTTGCGGAAATAGCTCAGTTGGTAGAGCGCAACCTTGCCAAGGTTGAGGTCGCGGGTCCGAGTCCCGTTTTCCGCTCTTCGAAGGCGAGTGATAATCAAAGGATT
>NZ_JAHHQJ010000018.1 GCF_020026455.1 Alistipes sp. | reverse complement strand
GCATAGTGGCAGAAGCCGCTTAGCCAATATGTTGAATTTTTAACGGACTATTATTGATGAATATATTGATATATTATTGGATGAAGAATCGAAAACGACAATCAAAATAGTCGGGAAATCCTTATATGGCGGCAAGTCACTTCATTGCCAATCCCACGGCGAAGGATTCATGACCGTAATCAAACATAAATTCGGCGAAAACGGATTCTATATTCTCGACGAGCCGGAAGCAGCGCTGTCGTCGATGAGACTGCTGTCTCTGATGGCCGTAATCATCGATTTGACCAAAAAGGGTTCGCAGTTCATTATCTCGACACATTCCCCGATACTCATGGGTTTTCCGGGCGCACAAATCCTGCAATTATCGGAAAACAGAATCGAAGAAGTGGAGTATGAATCTACGGACCATTATCTAATCACCCAGCAATTCCTTGAAAATCCGCAAATAATGTTCAAATACCTGTTCGAAGAAAACAGAGACCTGTGACCGAATATATTGGGATGTGTCGAGCCTGTCCGGACAGATTTCCGTTATGAGCCCTTTGTCTGTGGCGAAAGAAAATCATGGCACTATATCCTTTCCAGTCTGAAGACCTCCCATTTGCCTCCTCCTTTTGCAACTGCCGTTGCGCAGACCTCGCAATCTTCGTAGATGTTTTCTTTTTGAAGAAGCGATTGGGGAACGTAATAGTCGTTTACAAATCCAAAGTCGGCTTTAGAGAAGTCTGATTTGTATTTCAACTGCAGAGAGCCGTTCACTTCCCTGACCAATGAGTCGCAGGTTTCGTCAGAGGGTTGCAGATCGAGCATCATGAGCCGTCTCTGCCCCTCCCTGTTCTGCCGCGTGCAGTAAGTCATGCGGAGTATGTCGCCCACATGGGGTCGCAACGCCGTATGCTTGAACTTGATAACATCGCCACTCTGCCCGTTGCCCATTACAACGTGGAACAACTCCTTTTGAGGGTTGACATGGCCCACCGCAACCAGCCGATGGGGAAAATGGGGCAATGCCTCCTCAGAAGGACATATGACAGGGTTTATGACTTCTACTATCGTCGTATTGTCCTTTTTGGTACGTTTGTAGGAGTGGAACGTGATGAAATCACCGACCTTGAATGTCGGTTGTGGAACGGGGAAGAAAGTCTCCTTCGATTCGGCGGTCACCATCGATACTATCGACTTGACGGTGTTGACATGAACGACATGGCCGAATTGTCGGGGGAGTATGCTCCACTTCGATGCGTCGGAGCGTTGTGCCATGAGCGGTATTGTCCGTCCTCCGTCGACCATGCAGCGGAATCGGAAGACGGTACCTTCTTCTGTCTGCCGGGTGATGGCGAAACGCTTGGGCGATACCGTGAAGGAGAGGGTGCCGTCGGAAAATGCGACTTTGGGTTTGCCGTTGACATCGAAACGGTTGATCAATACATAATCCCTCCACGGGTACTCTGCATAAATATGATTCATGGCATCGAATATGGCTGTTTTAGCATCGAACGGAGAAGGTGGAACGGGCATTGCGTCGGCCTTCTCGGAGAGTCTGCGCCATGAGTCGGGGCATGAAGCGTCCTGGCTTTTGCGATGTCGGGCATAGGCCTCAAGAAGTTTTTTCGCCTCGTCGGGACGGCCGATTTCGAGAAAAGTCTGCGCCGTCTGCAGACGTAACGGACTTATCAAATCATCGGTTTTCGCCAGATGGAGGGCGCGCAGCTGGAAGCCCACACGCAACGACGCATCGTCGACACATTGTGCCATCTCCTGCCAGATGTAGTATTTGTCGCCCATGGTTTTCAACAAGTGGCGGTATTGTGCCAGCGCCGCTTGCGGATTTCCCCTCCATACCGAGATGATGGCACGTTGTCGAGCAGTCCACTCATCGCCCAGATGCCGCTCTTCGAGGGCGTCATAGAGACCGGACGTAAGGTCCGACAGTGTGGAATTCCCGCGCAGATGAGGGTGTTTTTTGAGATACTCGAAACATTTTTTCGCAAGTCGTACGGCAAACGGAAGATAGGTGTTGCCGTCTTTGCCCTCTTCCGGCGTCCAGTCGTCGGCGTGCAGGCCCGCGTCCTTACATCGCTCCACGATGTTCATCAATGCCGACGTATGTTGCTCATCGACCACCCACAGTGCCTGTCGCAATATCTTCGAATGATGTTCGGTGGCGGCGAAGCGACCGAAATGTCGGGCATAGGTATCAAGCCCTTTCCAAAATTTGTCCGTTTCGTTCGACTTCCGCAGGGCGTTAAGGTCCCAGAACCACGGAGTGCGGTACATGTCCACGATTGTTGAGGTGGCAAGTCCTGTCGCCGTTATCATCTCCTCTGTCATTGGCGTGTCTGTCGTTGCCAGCCGAGAGCAGATGCGAGACAGAAGCGAAGGGATTTTTTTGTTGTCGTCGGTGTATGTATCGTGCAGGTCTTCCTTTCGGAGGTTGGCACACCCCCATAGCTTTAGAAAATTCGGGAAGACAAAGTCGGCGTGCTGCTTCGAGAAATTCAGTGCAAAATTGAGAATACTGGAGTGGAGCATCGACGGACTGGGATTCTTCAACAGCATGTAATCGCGCAACAGGCAGCGTACCTCCACCGAGGTGAGCCGGTCGAGTTGCGATTTGAGGTAGCGATAGAGAATCCAGCCGAAATCCTCATGGAGGCACTCTTCCAGATGTACGGCCTGTTTTCCTGCAACGGCGATTGCCCGATGGTAAGCCGCCGCAGGGTCGGTTTTCGACAGTGAGACACATTGTGCCAGTTCGGCGGAATGCGGAGTCTTTGATTTCCGAAGTTTTGATATGGTCGCCTTTCCCATATCGGGGGAAGTGATGTGGGGTTGCAGTTTCTCCATTCGTTGCAGACAACTGTCGGCCTGCAGGTGATACTGCTCCGAAGGTTGGGTGACAGCTTGCAGGACCATGTCGTGCAACACCCAAAACAAGGCGGTGTCGGCCCACGCTCCGGGGTCTTGCTGCGTCATGTTTTGTGCCATGTCATAGGCCTCGTTGAGCCGGCCCTGATGACGCAGGGCCATTATCTCTTTAAAACTTATTGCTGACATGTCCGTTGTTGAATACAGGTGATGAGTTGTTGTAACAGTTCGTCTTTGTCGCCCATGGCCGAAGCGGCCAGCGCACGGGTGACAAATCCCTTGCCGTTGAAGTAGAATTGCAGAGTGGCATACGGTGCCGTTGTCTTTAATCCGTAAAGTACATAGTATTGTGTGGGGAATTCCCTGATACCCGTGATTTTCACATCGGTCTGGTCGGCCGCCGAGAGTACCATGTTCCGCAGTTGCTCCAGACACCCGATGGAGGGCGTATAGCGGCTGTCGTATTCGTAGCAACGCCGGTCACGAAGGGCCTCCATGATTGGAGTGTCGTCGTCCGACGGGTGCAACGACGAGAAGGTCGTATAGATACCGCAGCCATTGTATTGACAGTCAAATACCTTCTCGCCGAAAGTACCCTGAATCGTATAGCGGTCGCGGTAGGGCTTGCAGGTGACTGACTGTATCGAGCAATTCAGTTCGGCCAGTGCCGCGGCGATGCTGCTGCATTTGGCCTTTTGTGCGGGGGTGGCCGTCGGAGGCAGGTGGTCGCATGTGGAGTCCTTGATGCAGATGACTTCGGCCTGCGGTTTCGATGAGGTCTGTATGTCCGAGATACTGAATCTGTTGAACGGTGTGATGTGGGGCAGGCTCACTCCCAGCAGACATCGTGCGGCACGTGTGGTGGCGGTGTAGTTCCAGCGGAGCGAGTCATTGTCCAATCCTGTGCGGCCGTTGTAGTCGACAATGGCCGTGTTCCACTCTCCGCCCTGTGCCTTGTGAGCGGTGATGGCATAGCCGAATTTGGCCTGCAAGGCATTTAAGTAAGCATCGGCCATTAACCGTTGAGCATATTCCCTGCTTCCTCTTTGCAGGGTGCGGTTGCACATTCTGAAGAGGATATAGAGTGCCACCGACTCTTCGCGTGAGAGTCTCGGACGATTGTTGTACAGCAGTGAGGTCAGAATCTTCGATTGTCCCATTTCCCCCTTTTCGGTTTCGTAGACAATGTCCTGAAACTGCAATTCGATGGGGACACGCTCCTTCTTCCCAGCACGCTCGGTCCACACGGGAATGCTGTGAAACTCCACCGGAGAAGGTTCCTCCGTCAGGCGGATAAAGTCGCCGTTGAACAGCGTCTCGCAATCCGGAGCGGTTGAGTATCTGTTGCTCACCACTTGCAGAATGTCGCCTTTGTGCAGAGCCGTGTCGGAGAAATATTGTTGTCTGACGGCTTGGTTGTAGAGCTGGGTCTGCGAGTTGCTGAAACAGATGATGACACTTTGGTTGAGTCGGGGTTGCGGACAGATTCGGGTGTATCTTGTCACCACCTCGTCTTCCGTCAGGGCTTCGACCTCTCCCTCCTTGAGGTCGAAACACAACGCGTTGCGCACCGTCGAGTCCAGCACATGGCGCACTTTCATGGCATTGGCCAATATGAGGCTGTCGCCCTTCTGTCGCACGACGTCGGTAAGGGTGAAACTCCGCACGCCGATGTCGAGCAGTCTGAAGTAGTCCTCACTCAAGGCCGCCGACCGGTTGTCGCCCACGGGCGGCAGTTGGGCAGGGTCTCCCACGAAGACGATTTTGCAACCCAGCGAAAGTTGGGCAAAGGTCAGCAAATCGTCCATGAGATTGTCCGTGCCGAAATGTATCATCTCCGCATGTGTGGGCCTGGAACTCACGAGCGACGCCTCATCGACGACAATCACTGTTTTCGCGGCCTCACAGGTGTCGGTAATGTTGCGAATGTCGAAAAAGATGTCGATGTCGTCCACCTCGGCTTGCGGTTTGTCGGCGGAGAGGTGGGTGAGAGGGTCTCCGTTTTCGTCGTGTTCGACAAATCTGAAGCCCGAACGGTGATAGATGGCTTTGTGTATGGTTGTGGCGTTCCTGCCGTTTTTTGCCCCGAGGATTTTGGCGGCACGTCCTGTGGGTGCCATGAGCAGAGGCTGTCGGTCATGGCGGGCGAGTGCTTCACAGAAGGCACTGATTATGGTGGTCTTGCCCGTTCCTGCATAACCTTTGAGAATGAAGACAGCGTCGTCACTCTCTATGAAATGTTCCATGGCGTCGAGGGCTTCAGCCTGTTGGGGGTAGAGTTGCATGTCGGTTGGTTTTTTAGGGTGGAATATTATGTCCGACACGGTGTCGGGCAATCCGACTATAAATATACAAAATATTTTGTCAACTTGCTGAGCGGCAATGTGTAATTTGCAGAAACAATTTCCATACTTTCAAAGGTCGTCAATAAAATGGATAACAGAAGAGAGGTACGACTGTTCTCGGCACCCCTCTTCAGTTATTATTTCCGTTTTGTTCTATCCTGCAATTCGATTTTCACGAACCCGAAAGGCATTATGGGTTCCTTCGGCCCGTCATAAAAGATACGTCGGGTCTTGATGAACGGATATTCGTCATAGCGTCCCTTTCGGTCTTTTCGGGCCAGCTCAAGAATATCTTGCCACTTGTCGGGATCGTCGTTTTCCGTACAACGGCAGCTCCATGCTCCGGTAATGAAATTCCAACCGCAACCGTAGCCCACACGCATGACAGCCGAACGGCCGTCGGTACAGGCATTGCATTCGTCCATCATCTTTTTTATCTGCGGCAGATAGTTGTCCAGCTCTATGTTGTCATAATCCTGCCAGAAATCCAATTCTTCTTCAAGCAGAGATTTCGTGTGGTCATTTATACAGCGCAATAATGCCCTCGGCGAGGTGAGCGCATGGGGAATTTGGGGGCCACAGACCGTAATGTCCCGAAAATAACGGCTTTGAGAATCGGGCAGATCGATGGTGAACTCTACCGGATCTTCGGCATAAATACATTCGACCAACTGATGTACCTTTTCGTCGAGAAGGGGTGACCTTCCCGAACGGATATTCAAGCTGACACAGTGAAAGGCACAGGTGGGAACCTGATCGAAACAGGCATCTCCCACACGCAGGAATCTCAGTTCTGAATTTTTAGGGTCATATTGCGGAGCCGAAGAAAACACCCTGTCTACGATGCGGTTGTTCGCTGGGCGTATGTTATCCAGCAATTTGTCGGCATCGTAGGTTTTCGAAGACATGAGAGCGGTCACTATGGCACCTTTGAGTGAACTGCCCGGAATACATGCGGCTTTCCCGCTTCGGAGTTGCTCGCGAAGTTCTGCCACATTCGAAGTTTCTCCATACACGGGCATTGTCCTCCGACAAAAATCCTTCAATCGAATCCTGTCGTTTATACGGTGGAGGTGGGTATAGATGTTTTTATTGTTGTTGATGGCGCGGCACCACAGGTCGATGCCCTGTTCACCGACAATATTGAAAATCTTACGCGGTTCGATAATTCCGATTTGGTAGCCGTCAACAATGAAATCCTGATTGTTCAGCAGAATGTCGCCCGAACCGATGTGGCAGGGCATAAGGGTTTTCAACCGGCATTTCGTGCGTATCATAGTACTGTTTTCCATGCTATTCGGCGTATTTGAAAGGCAGACAGACGGCACGTCCGTCGCGCCAGACAGGGTGGCAATCAACATTTCGGGGGCGCAAGTCGACAATCGTGCCCTGCGGGTGGCGGCCGGCAATGACCGCCCCTGCGGCGATTGTCCAAACCTCATTCTTGACAAAATGGCGCAGATGTCGCGAAGCAGCGCCGGCCATATAGCCGCCCCGTTTCAGCAATCGGTAACAACCCCCGAAATGAGTTCCTCCGGATAATTCGTCTGCTGATGGAATCCACAGGGAAAGCAGTTGACAGCTATCCGATTGGGGCAGACGAATGGGAAATTCGCGGTAGCCGACCTTGAATTGTCCGTTTCCCATAGTCTTTCCGGTGCCGAATCCGATGTCGGACAATGCCTCCCATGTCGTCTTGAATTCCTCGTCGTCGTCCGCTTCATAGACAACACCCAGTTCGACTTCCTCGCCGCAGAACACACGGTCGAAGAAATACGGCTCGGCATCGTCGTCATGATGTCCGACACAGACCTTCTGCTCCAGGAAGCGGCGTTGCAACATCACCTCTTCACCTCTGCCACATACGATGGCCGTGCCACACCGACTGATCATTGGAGCGTCCATTTCGAGCTGTCCCTTTTCGGCAAGTTGATCCCATAGGGGTTGCTCCACCCACTCCAAACGTTTCAGACGTTTGAGCATCGGGTCGTCGCCACGCATTCGGAGACAACTCTTGTCGGGAGGGAGGGGCAGAAACAGACGGCCGCGATATATGGGCATGGCCGAACTAACACGAAAACGGTTCAGAAATCCTCTGATGTCGGTTTCGCCCATCTGTGCGCGGATACTGCACAACGCTCCGGCAATGGTGTCGGAATGAAGTACCGTTGCACTTCGGTCATACTCCTCTCCCCGGCCGAAACCGAGATGGAATCCCGAATCGAACCGCAGGCAGACTGTTTTCAATGTCGTGGACATGGTCTAATAGTTTTCGATGGTTTTCTCCTCGTGTTTGAGGTCACGGAAGGCGATGTGTCCGTATCCGCGAGAACCGTTGCCTCCCAGATAATCGTCTTCAAGCAGGTGGACGGCCTTCTCGAAGTTGCGGCACAATTCCGGCTCGTTATCGTCGGAGAAGATGTTGACTATGGCCTCGAAACGGAACTTCACCCCCTTAGGAACGCGTTCGTTGGTGCGGGGATTGGCCTGCGCCGTGATGCGGTCGATGGAAACCTCGGTCTTGGCCTCGGTGAGGAAGAGGTCGGTGTTGGTCAGTTCGTCGGGTGGGGTGGTCATCAGGGCGTCGCGGACAATGACGCGTGAGGGTTGTGACTTTTCGCCCGATGCCGCCGTGCCGAAAAGGTGGCCGCAGGCTTTCGAAGCGTCGGAACAAGGCGAGGCCTTGCCGTTTTTCATGTCATATTGTCCCAGAGCCATCTCCAGCAGTGCACGCATCTTGCCTTTGAGCGAACTTCCCGGAATATAGGGTTTCTGGTCTATGGGGTTGCGCACCACGAATTTGTCGGGGCCGCCGATGGCCATCGCGATATTTGTTCCGCCGATATGCAGGCCGCTCAATAATTCGATTTCGGCCGTGTATTTAATTTTCTTGACAAGTTTTTCCATTTCCGATAGGTTTTAGGGGGAGGTGAGGTTAATCCTTGCCGCCGCAGGCTTTGTGGAAAGCGATGATGGCTTCAATCATATTGATCAGATTCTTGAAAGTGCGGTCGTCGTTCACATGGGGGGCCATGCGTTCGTAGATTTCTCTGAAAAGATCCATTCTGATGCGCCGCTCATTGGCGCGGGCCGTGGCATAGGCCACTTTGGGACGCAACAGATAGAAATCCACACGGCTTTGGGCGAATCCTTTGGATTCGATGCGTTTCAGTTCTCCGAAGATGTTGCGGACATAGGAGGACGACATATGCTGCCGTTGGAGAAATTCTGCGGCACAACGGCAAAAATCCACTCCGTCGTTGTCGATTCCGTCGGTAATCCATTTGTCGCGGAATCGGGCGAGAATCTCGTTTTTCTCCTGTTCGTAGGTGTCCGGTCCGTTTTTCTGGGAATTACCTCTGCGGTTATTATTGATGTAAAAACCGTTAGCCATTGCTTATAATTTTTTGTGGGTTCTTAGTTTCAGTTCAGCCAGACGTGCCGCCACCGCCAGCAATTGGAGAGAGTGGTAGGGCGAATCCGTCACCTGCCCGCCGAGGGTCACCCCCGTGGTGAGGTCGGTGATACATTGGCGGATAAATCTTGTCGCTTCGGTATTGTTTCGGCTGCGGCCGACAAGACGGCTCAAGTCGTAATCCATGAGCCATACCAGACGCGGATTGGTGATTTGCCGCTTGCGGAAACGCGCAATCTCATGGTAGCGGAGCAGGCGCGAGATGAGGCCCTTGTCCACGGTGCGGTTTCCGACAAGTTCGGCCATCAGACGGCCGATGTGTTGCACGGCTTCAAATTCCACCTTCCAGCGCAAGGGAATGCCGAACAGCGAGAGGGCGTCTTTCGTGTGACCGTTATAGTCGAAGGACTTGGCGAGGCTCTCCTCGTCGGCGCTCAATTCGGCCGCCCTTACGATGGGATATTTGGCCGTGACCAGCGAAAGTCCGCCCGACAATCCGACACCGACATCCTGGAACCACTGTTCGAAGCGGGAACGTATCGCGTGGGCCAGTTTCAGAGTCTGTGTCCATTCGCCTGCGATGAACAAATCGTCACCACCGCTGTAAACAATCACCGTGGACTCCCTGAATCCGTCGAGCCACACCTCGTTAAGTTCCTCCTTGAAGAAGGCATCGAGACGGCGGCTTGTCGCGGCATAGCGAAGCAGGGCGTGGCGGCCTTTGCCCATTTGTCGGAACATCAGTCCCAGATTGTCGACGTCCATGCGCAGAATGCCGAGTCGCCGCAATGCACTGTCATCACCCAGCAACTCCTCGAACGATTGGATGGGAGCGCCGCAACCGGCCATGTATTCACACCGCACGGCGGCGGTGACAGACGGCACATCGTGGGTATTGAATACCATCAGCGACGAGCAGGGTGCCGCGAACCGCCGCAGTTCATCCCGTTGCAGCGGATAGTAACAGACCCCCAATCCGCCCGGCTCTATGCCGTCGGTGCGGTGGGGCAGTGGGGTGGTGCAGACCGCCATGCCTTCGCACAACGGCAGAATACCGCCCAATCCAATGTAGCGTTCCGACGACTCTTCCGCAGGTTGCCGGGGTGTGAACAGCACGGTGCACTGTTCGCGCGAGAATCCCGTCAGAGGTGCGTATTTGTTGTGGTTCTTCTGTTGTTGCAAGGCGCCCAGCAACGTGGAGAGGTCATCTGTCACGGTTTGCCGCAAGGCTCTCACGGCATTGAGAATCACCAGCGGCCGACCATGACAGGCAAATACCCGTTGTCGGATTTCGTCGGCAATGTCCTCGTATTTCGTGTCGGTCTGCTCCTTCCACGGGACAAACAGACAAAAGGTGCCTCCCGAATTGTAAAGTACGGCCGCCCTTGTCAGCCTGAAGGTACCCAGCAACCGTTCGACCACGGCATCTGCCAGCAGGTGGAGGTAGAAGGAGCGACCCCTCAGATTTTTGAGGGCTTTGGCCGAGCGGATATCGTAGATGAAATCCTGAATACCGCTCAGACTGCCCTTCACCACCAAAAACTCCCGACTGTCACCCAACAACATCCGATGGCGCAGGACATCGTAGAGCGAGAGGGTGCCGTCGGTTGAGGAGGGAAGCGGCGAGAGATGTTTCTCGGCCAGCGTCAGCCATGTGTCGGTTGGCGGCCAGCTGCCGTGTCCGGCGGCGGCAATCTCCTCGAGAAGATGCCTTGCGACAGGAGCGATGGCGGTATCGAGCCAGCTCCGCAGCGGTTTTTCGCTGTCGCAGCCGGCTTTCGCATCTGTCAGATGCTCCTCTTGCAGAATTTGAAACAGATATTCCTTCATGTTTTTCCAATTCTTTTTTCCGTTCGGGTGAAGCGTTGGCTTCGTTCTCTTCGGCTGATTGTTTCCGACAGTCCTTCTTTTAACCTTGTTATAATGGATACGGCTTACACCTACGAGTGATTTTATATGTCTGGGTAGTAAGTTGTAATCCTTGTTATAATGGATACGGCTTACACCCGGTAATTTCCTGGATACATCGAATCAGGAGTTGTAATCCTTGTTATAATGGATACGGCTTACACCTCGAGGAACTCCGGAATGGTGCGGCAGAGGGTTGTAATCCTTGTTATAATGGATACGGCTTACACCTGTGGCCGATGCCGCGCAGATGTCATACAGTTGTAATCCTTGTTATAATGGATACGGCTTACACCGAGGGAGCAGACTACAAAGCATTGCAAAAGTTGTAATCCTTGTTATAATGGATACGGCTTACACCACATACCACCCTGCTGGTTCTCCGAATTACGTTGTAATCCTTGTTATAATGGATACGGCTTACACCTTGCAGGGTGTTGTAACGACCCTCGAATCAGTTGTAATCCTTGTTATAATGGATACGGCTTACACCTGACCGCTTCACCATCCATGCGGCGACGGGGTTGTAATCCTTGTTATAATGGATACGGCTTACACCGTTTCGTCGTGGCGGAAATCCTCGTCGCGGTTGTAATCCTTGTTATAATGGATACGGCTTACACCTTACAAGATTTCGAAAGGAAAGCTCGAGTTGTTGTAATCCTTGTTATAATGGATACGGCTTACACCTCCTCGGAGAAACTTTCGACAGGGTCGTCGGTTGTAATCCTTGTTATAATGGATACGGCTTACACCAGAACTCCTCGTGGACATGGCATGCCCCATGTTGTAATCCTTGTTATAATGGATACGGCTTACACCTCAACACACAAAGTAAGGACGTGACGGACCGTTGTAATCCTTGTTATAATGGATACGGCTTACACCCGCGCTGGGCAAGGCGGAGCCGGACACGGAGTTGTAATCCTTGTTATAATGGATACGGCTTACACCCAAAAGATCGACATATCAACGCCGGAGGGAGTTGTAATCCTTGTTATAATGGATACGGCTTACACCCCTATCGAGAGCGTGGCGCCATTGGTATAGTTGTAATCCTTGTTATAATGGATACGGCTTACACCCGTGTAGGATGTAAATATATGTGGAATAATATCTTATCGTATAATTCAATGACGAAAATTTATCGAATCAGATCGGAAACAATACATCAAAGAGCGTTTTTTTCGTTCTTTCCTTCGCGACGAAGTCGGCTTCTCCGTAAACAAACGTTGTGTTTTTCGATGCTGAAGTACAGAACATTATCAAAGTTAAGAATTTTCTGCGAGAAAAATCAATTTTCACGGAAAGAAATCGTATCTTTGATAAAAATCATAGAGAAATGGCGCGTGTTTTGATATCATTTTTAGGTACCGGAAGCAAGACTTCGGGCGAATACCAAAAAACCAACTATCGTTTTGATAACTCCGACAAAGACTTCTCCCATTCGTTTGTCGCGGCGGCAATTTATGAGAAATACCGGGTGGACAAGATATTTCTGCTGGGCACCACCCACTCGATGTGGGGCGAAGTATATTGTTATTTTGGAACGCAGAACAACGAATTCGATGGGAATATATGGGCCGAAATCACAGACCATTGCGAGAAAGCCAACCACAAAAGCGAATTGGTGATTCCCCATGCCGACCGTATCGAAGCCGCATTGGGCAAGGGATCGAAGGTCATACCCATCCGCTATGGTATCAACAGCGATGAGATTCGCGAAAACTCCGACATCATTCTCCGTCTGGAAGAGGAACTCTCGCCCCGTGACGAACTCATCATCGACATCACCCATTCGTTCCGCTCGTTGCCCATGTATGTGATGAACCTGCTGATTTATCTCCGAAACGTGAGTACCAAGCGGATAAACATCACCCACATCTGCTACGGTATGTTGGAGATGACACGAGAGCTGACTCCTCCCCACACCCCCATCATCGAGATGAAGGAACTGCTGACGGTCAACGACTGGATTTCGGGTGCATACAGTTTTGTGGAGTTCGGCAACGCCTACAAAATCGCCGAACTGGTCGAATCCGTCGATAAAAGCCTCTCCACGCGCCTGAAGGTCTTTTCCGATGCCAAGAATCTCAACCACCTGACGGCCATCGAGAAGCAGTGTAAACAGTTGCAGGCCATACGCAAGAACGAAGGGCGGTCCCGTATCGTGCAGATGGCCATCACGCCGATTGTCGAACGATTCCTCGACCGCATGGAAAAAGGCCGAAGCATGCGCTATCCCCACTCCGAGTTCCAGTATCGACTGGCCTGCTGGCAGAACGACAATAGGAACTACGCCGCGGCCTACATCTCGCTCACCGAAGCCATCGTGACCCGGGCTTGCGAAGAGATTGGAAAGGAGGATCCGTTTAGTCTTGAGACCCGAAATGAAATAAAGAACGATTTTAAAACAATAACATCAAATAATGAGAATTATACTGTTTTGCAACCATGGGGAACGTTATATTGGAAAGTTTCTCGAAGACGCAATGCGCTGGCACACAGCATGTCTAAAAACACCGATAACATGCAGGCGATGATCCGCAATTTGGCCGATTATCTGAAAGAATACCATGATTTGACATGCTGATCAATCTTTCCAATCATCCGGTGGCACTGTGGAGCAAGTCGCAACGCGAGATGGCCGTTGCCCGCTGGGGTGATGTCGGGGATATGACATTTCCCGACATCGATCCGTCACTGTCGCGCGAAGAACTGCTTCCGACGGTTGAGGCCTGTTATGCAGCGTGTCGCGCCAAGGCCGAAGCCTGTGGCGTCAAGGTCGCCTTCCATGTCATGGGCGAATCGGTGTTCTGTTTCCATCTTGTCGGGCGGCTGTTGCAGGCCGGATATACGGTGGTGGCCTCTACTTCGACACGCAATGCCGTCTGCAACGCTGACGGCATGAAAATCTCGCAATTTGAATTTGTAAACTTCCGTGAATACTGATATGTCTGGCACATTACGTCTGATGTACGTACGTTTCGATATGCCTCTGCGCAGAGCCGAGGTCACGGCCTTCCGCGGTGCCGTAATCGCTGCCGCCGGCAGGGAACATACGATGTTCCACAACCACATGGGCGAAGGCTATGCCTACCGCTATCCGCTGATTCAATACCGCACCTTCGGAGGACGTGCCGCCCTCATCTGTCTCAACGAAGGGGTGGAGGAGGTGCAGGCCTTGTTCAACGGCCGTTTCCTGACCGATGATGTGGTGCTTGGTGGCGACAACAGAGGACCTGTCGGCGTGGAGGATATCCGCGTCCGCGAGTTGTGCCTGTCGGAACTGGATACGCCTGTGGGCTACCACCTCCACGACTGGTTGCCGCTCAACCAAACCAACTACCGCGAGTGGCAGTCGCTCGACACCAAACAGATGCGGCTGGACAAACTCGACGCCGTACTCACGGGCAACATCATCTCCTTTGCCAAGGGCGTGGGGTGGCAGATAGGGCAGCACTTCAAGGTGGCCATCGATCCCGAATCGGTATTTTCGCGGCCGTGCCGCCACAAGGAACAGACACTGATGGCTTTTTCGCTCGATTTCTCCGTCGATTTGTTTCTTCCTGCCGGCATAGGACTCGGCAAGGGCGCCGCGCTGAATCACGGAGTCGTGTCGCGGCAAATGGGGTGACGGCTGAGGGGCTTTCAAAGATAGTGGAGCAAAAGGTAATCCTTGCGAGGAGTGTTTTTTTATTCATGTGGAGAAAGAACTGTTTGAGAAGACTACTCCGCTCCAACTGGCACCCTTTGGGTACTATACGCATCAAATCGCAAACTATTGATAATCAACAGAAACATCACAGCGTGTCAATATTAGTGTTATAATCAATCATTGGTTCAGCAACCATTGGAATATCATTTTCAGCCGGTTCGTAATGTTTAATTCTTCTGTCTTCAAGGAAAATATGACAAAGCGTATAAACTAATGCTTCTAAAGTTTGCTTTTGCACTTTCGGTTTCAACTGGCATTCCCAAACGGTAATGCAGTGCCACCCCATTGATGCAAGTTTTCCCTGTTCTTCTTTGTCTCTAAATTTATTACGATCTATCTTATTCCGCCCTTTTATTACTGACATACAACGGTGCCTCTGTTCTTTCGTGAGTTTATCCATATCTTTCAGATGTCATCAGATTCTTTCAAAGAAATCTTCGTAATCACCGTCTATTATTCTCCACATTCCATTCTTCCGACCTCCTTTTCTGACAATGAACGACACGGCATCCTGCAACTGGCCAATCACACAACCTTCCAATTCGACATCATCAATCGCTTCTCTCAAACCGCTGGTCATATCCAGGTCGTTCCAACGTGTGCAGAAAATACGGGACTGCCGTACAGGTGATTCATCAGCCAACAACCTCCCGAGCATCAACGGAACGCTATGGATGAGTTTTTTGAGGACATCAAGTTCCTGGCATCGTTTATAGGCTGTAATATCTTCGAAATATCCCAGCCTAAGGAAGAACATCTGTTTTATACAAAAGCCCGCGGCTGTAACGCAACAGGATTCTATAATTCCGCAGGATTTACCGTCTTAAAAGGCAGTATCATTGCTAATAATTGCGTTTCTTCTTTCACCTGGAAAGCAAAGTGGGAAAAGATGGTCGAGGAGTATGCAACTTTGCATGACGGCGTATGGACGATGGGCTCAGACAAGACCTTTTCAAGCCCCAGTACAGCCGCTGATTTCTGTACGGGTAGCCCCTCCAACGGATGGACAGAATGGAAAGACAAGGATGGAAATACACTGGATTCCGTATATAGAAAACAACCGGAATAGCGTTCTTAAATTGTGTAAAAATAATTCTTATCTTTGCCGAAAGCATTGGGATGTAAACGAGTGTATGATGACCGCATCGCGGGAGTGACCTTCGAGGAAAATGCTTCACGTAATGCGCTGATTGTAAACGAGGAATATGCTTGGGTCGAAAATCCGTTTTCCGCTCTTCGAAGGCGAGTGATAATCAAAGGATTGTCCCTCGCTTTTCTTTTTTACCGTTTTCTGTCGTCATTGCGGAAGAATGTAGCAAACAGTCCCCGGGAAAAAGCAATCGGACCACACGGGAAAGAGGCGAACGACCTCGCCGGAAAAGAGGCAATCAGACCAAACGGAAAAGCAGCAAACAGCCCCGCCGGAAAAGCGCCAATCAGCCCACACGGGAAAGAGACGAACAGCCTCGCCGGGAAAGCGGCAATCAGCCCACACAAAAATGCGTCGAACGGCCCTGCTGGAACAAAAACAAGGGGTCTGACATCATATTTACCTAACTTTTACGTTTAAATAGCGTATCGGCGAAAAAAAATAGTATTTTTGCGCCGAAAAACCGGAAACCAGGCAAACAATTCCGGATGTAGCAACAACATGAAATTATCACGAGAGAAAATCGCGCAGCAGGCTGCCCGTACCGGCCGTCGTACGCTGCAACTCAGCGGAAAGGCTGGCGGCAGAATACGTCGTCTGTCGAAACGCTCCTGGCTGGTCCTGATGGGAGTGGCCGTATTGATTGTCGGAGGGCTTTGGTGGTGGCTGCGCCCCAAACCCGCAAAACCCCTGCTGCCCGTGGTTCAGGTCGAACCGGCCCAAACCGACGACATCAACCTCTACGGCGAATATGTGGGACGCATCCGCGCCCAGCAGTTCGTCGAAATCCGCGCCCGGGTGGAAGGCTTCCTCGAAAAAATGCTTTTCGAGGAGGGAACCTACGTCAAAAAAGGACAGCCGCTGTTCATCATCGACCCCAAGCTCTACGAAGCCCGCGTAAACAAGGCGAGAGCCCAGTTGAACAAAGACAAGGCTCTGGAACTCAAGGCCGACCGTGACCTGCAGCGCATCCGTCCGCTCTACGAGCAGAACGCCGCAAGCCAGCTGGACCTCGACAACGCCATCGCCTCGTACGAAAGCGCCACGGCCTCCGTGGCGATGAGCGAGGCCGACCTCACGCAGGCCGAAACCGCCCTGAGCTATACGACCGTCAGCTCGCCGCTGTCGGGCTATATTTCCGAACGCAGCGTCGACATCGGCACACTCGTGGGACCCAACGGCAAATCGCTGCTGGCGACGGTGGTCAAGAGCGACACCGTGCGCGTGGACTTCAGCATGACGGGGCTCGACTACCTCAAAAGCAAGGCCCGAAACGTCAACCTGGGCCAGAAGGACTCCTCACGCAAGTGGGACCCCTACATCACCATCACGCTGCCCGACAACACCCAGTATCCGCTGCGCGGACTGGTCGACTTCGCCGATCCGCAGGTAGATCCCGAAACGGGAACCTTCTCCGTGCGTGCCGAAATGGCCAACCCCGACCGCATCCTGATGCCGGGACAGTTCACGAAGGTGCGCCTGCTGCTCGATGTGCGCGAGGGCGCCACGGTCGTGCCGACCAAGTCGGTCGTCATCGAAAAGGGCGGCGCCTACATCTTCATCATGCGCCCCGACAGCATCGCCGAACGCCGTCTGATCGAACTCGGACCCGAGGTCAACAACCGGGTGATCGTCGAGCGCGGCGTCATTCCCGGCGAGAGGATCATCGTGGAGGGCTTCCACAAACTGGCACACGGCGACAAGGTCGACCCCATGCCGGTCCCCGAAAAAGACAGTGCAACCGAGACGGAGGAGTCTGTAAAATAACGAGCCATGAAATCGGATTTCTTTATCGACAGGCCCGTCTTTTCAACCGTCCTGTCGATCGTCATCGTGATCGTCGGTCTGTTGGGACTGATGATGCTTCCCGTGGACCAGTATCCGCGCATCGTGCCTCCGGTGGTCAAGATCACGGCATCCTATCCGGGCGCCAGCGCCCAGACCGTGACGCAGGCCGTGGCGACACCCATCGAACAGGAGCTGAACGGTACTCCCGGCATGCTCTACATGGAGTCGACGAACAGCAACTCGGGCGGATTCTCCGCTATCGTGACCTTCGACATCGACACGGACCCCGACCTGGCGGCCGTCGAGATTCAGAACCGCGTGAAGCAGGCCGAGGCCCGGCTCCCGGCCGAAGTCATCCAGAACGGAATTTCGGTCGAGAAGCAGTCTTCGAGCCGGCTGATGACCATCACGCTGCTGTCGAACGACCCCAAGTTCGACGAAATATACCTCTCGAACTACGCCACGCTCAACGTGCTGGACATGCTGCGCCGCGTGAAGGGTGTCGGCAGCCTCTCGAACGTCGGCAGCCGCTACTACGCCATGCAGATATGGGTGCAGCCCGACCGGCTGGCCAACCTCGGACTGACGGTGCAGGATCTGCAAAAGGCCCTCAAGGACCAGAACCGCGAATCGGCGGCGGGTGTCCTGGGCCAGCAGCCCATCACGGACCTCGACATCACGATCCCGATCACCGCCCGCGGACGTCTTTCGTCGGTGAGAGAATTTGAGGAGATCGTCATCCGCGCCAACCCCGACGGATCGCTCATCCGCCTGCGCGACGTGGCGCGCATCTCACTCGAGGCCTCGTCGTACAGCACCGAGAGCGGTATCAACGGCGGCAATGCGGCCGTGATAAACATCAACATGCTGCCGGGTGCCAACGCCATGGAGGTGGCGCGATCGGTGCGGGAAACCATGGAGGAGATCAGCCGCAGTTTCCCCGAGGGAATCTCCTACAAGATACCCTTCGACATGACCTCCTACATCTCGCAGTCGATCAAGGAGGTTTACTACACGCTGTTCGAGGCCCTGCTGCTGGTGATCCTCGTGGTCTACCTCTCGCTGCAAAACTGGCGCGCGACGCTGATCCCGACGATCACCGTGCCGATCTCGCTGATCGGTACGTTCGGCGTGATGCTGGCATTCGGATTCTCGCTCAACATGATGACCCTGCTGGGTCTGATCCTGGCCATCGGTATCGTCGTGGACGACGCCATCGTGGTCGTCGAAGCCGTGGAGCGCACGATGGACGAGGAGGGGCTTTCACCCTACGAAGCCACGAAAAAGGCCATGAGCGGACTGGGCAGCGCCATCATCGCCACATCGCTGGTGCTGTGCGCCGTGTTCATCCCCGTGAGCTTCCTCTCGGGCATCACCGGACAGCTCTACCGCCAGTTCACCATCACGATTGCCGTGTCGGTGCTGATCTCGACGTTCGTGGCCCTGACCCTCTCGCCGGCCCTCTGCGCCCTGATCCTGCGTCCCGATTCGGGCAAGAAGAAGAACCGTCTCTTCCGACGCATCAACATCTGGCTGGGCAACGGCACGAAGTTCTACGAACGGATGATCCGCGGCGGCGTGCGCCATTCGAAACGCATGTTCGCGCTGTTCGGACTGACGCTCGTGGCGCTGTGGGTGCTCAACAAGGTCGCTCCCCAGAGCTTCATGCCGCAGGAGGACCAAGGCTATTTCACCGTCGAGCTGGAACTTCCGGAAGGAGCTACGCTCGAACGCACGCGCAGCGTGACAGACCGTGCCATGGAGTATCTGATGTCGCTCGACGACGTGGAATATGTGCTCAACGTCACCGGATCGAGCCCCCGCGTGGGCACCAACCAGTCGCGCAGCCAGCTGACCGTCATCCTCAAACCGTGGGAGGAGCGCAAAAGTGCGGATATCCGCCAGCTGATGAACGACATCAGCGAGGAGATGCGCCGCTATCCCGAAAGCAAGGTTTATCTATCGACGCCGCCCGTCATTCCGGGACTGGGTGCCTCGGGCGGCTTCGAAATGGTGCTCGAAGCCCGCGGCAACGCCTCGTACAACGACCTCCAGCGGGCCGTGGACACGCTGCTGTACCATGCCTCGAAGCGCAAGGAACTGACCGGGCTCTCGTCGTCGATGCAGAACGACATCCCGCAGCTCTATTTCGACGTGGACCGCGACAAGGCCCAGATGCTCGGCGTCCCGATGGCCGACATTTTCTCGACGATGAAGAGCTTCACCGGATCGGTCTATGTCAACGACTTCAACATGTTCAACCGCATCTACCGCGTCTACATTCAGGCCGAAGCCCCGTACCGCGCCCAGCGTGAGAACCTCGGGCTGTTCTTCGTCCGCGGGGCCGACCAGGCGATGATCCCCATCACGGCGCTCGGCACGACCTCCTACACCACGGGACCGGGCACCATCCGCCGCTTCAACATGTTCAACGCGGCGACCATCTCGGGCGAGGCGGCACAGGGATACAGTTCGGGACAAGCCATGGCCATACTCGAGCAGATCGCACGCCGACACCTGCCGTCGACGATCGGCGTCGAATGGAGCGGCCTTTCCTATCAGGAGAAGCACGTCAGCGGGCAGACGGGCTACGTGCTGGCTCTGGTATTCCTCTTCGTCTTCCTGTTCCTCGCGGCGCAGTACGAGAGCTGGATGATCCCCGTGGCGGTGATCCTCTCGCTGCCGATCGCCGGCATCGGCGCCTATCTGGGCAACTGGGCCTGCGGACTGGAGAACAACATCTATTTCCAGATCGGACTGGTGATGCTGGTGGGTCTGGTGGCCAAGAATGCCATCCTGATCGTCGAATTCGCCAAGGACGAGGTCGAAAAGGGACGCGACCTGCTCACGGCCGTCATCCTGGCCGCGCGCCTGCGCTTCCGACCCATTGTCATGACCTCGCTGGCCTTCATCCTCGGCATGCTGCCGCTGGTCTTCGCCAGCGGCCCCGGATCGGCCAGCCGTCAGGGAATCGGCACGGGCGTCTTCTTCGGCATGCTCGTGGCAATCACCGTGGGCATCGTCTTCGTACCGCTCTTCTTCGTCTGGGTTTACAAACTGAAAGAAAAATGGACAACACGATGAAACGAAGCACAACATATCTCTTCGGACTGCTGCTGCTGCTCGCGGCCGGAAGCTGCTCCGTGCAGAAGAAGTGCAAGGCTCCGGAGCTGAACATGCCCGCGGAGATCGTTGCCGGGCAGAACGACACGCTGACACTGAGCGACCGGAAGTGGTGGGAGGTCTACTCCGACACGACGCTCTGCCGGCTGATCGGCCGCACGCTTGACCGGAACCGCAACATGCTCTCGGCCGAGGCGCGCATCCGCCAGATGGAGGAGCTCTACCGGATAAGCAAGGCGGCGCGGCTGCCGTCAATCAACGGACAGGCTCTCGCCGACCACGAGACCAACGACTACTACCAAGAAGCGCACAAGGACGACGCCGAATTCAACGCCAAGGCTACCTTGAGCTGGGAAGTCGACCTGTGGGGCAGTCTGCGCTGGGCCAAGCGCAAGGGTGCGGCCGAATACCTCGCCTCGGTCGAGGCGGCACGCGCCATGCAGATGACTCTCGTGGCCGAGGTCGCCACGGCCTATTTCGAACTGGTGGCCCTGGACCACGAACTGGAGGTCGTGCGCCGCACGCTGAAGACCCGCGAGGAGAACGTGCGTCAGGCAAAGCTGCGTTTCGAAGGGGGTCTGACCTCCGAAACGGCCTACCAGCAGGCCAAGGTCGAGCTGGCGAGCGCCTCGGCGCTGATTCCTGACCTCGAGCTGCGTGTCGCCCAGAAGGAGAACCAGATTTCGGTCCTCGCGGGCGACTATCCCTCGCATGTGGAGCGCTCGAAGATGGACTTGAATGTCCGGATGCCCGAGTCGCTGCCCGTGGGTCTTCCCTCGACGCTGCTGCAGCGCCGTCCCGACGTGCGGCAGGCCGAGCAGAACCTCAAGGCGGCGATGGCTTCGGCAGGCATGGCCTATGCCGACCGGTTCCCGCGGCTGAAGATCACGCTGACGGGAGGACTCGAAAACGACGCGCTCAAGGGACTGATCAATTCGCCCTTCTCCTACGCTGCCGGCAACATCACCGCCCCGCTGTTCGCCTTCGGAGCGAAGCGGGCGAAATACCGCGCGACGCTGGCGGAGTACGACCAGGCACGGCTGGCCTACGAACAGAAGGTGCTGGAGGTGTTCCGCGAAGTGAACGATGCCGTGACGACCTACCGCAACATGCGCAGGACAGCCGAGCTGAAATTCAACCTCAAGGAGGCGGCCCGGCAATATGTCGTGCTGGCCCAGTTGCAGTATATCAACGGCGTGATCCGCTACATCGACGTGCTCGACGCACAGCGGAAATTCTTCGACGCACAGGTCGAGGTGAGCAAGGCGGTGCGCAACGAGCATCTGGCACTCGTGGGCTTGTACAAGGCCCTCGGGGGCGGGTGGCAGCCGTCGGATGTCGAAAAAAAGGGTTGACCATTCGGTCAACCCTTTTTTCTTTCCCGGGAGTCCGGATGCAGCCCCGCATCTGCGGCTGGATCCGACGATCGCAGCGCGGAATACCGTCGGCAGGAGGCTTCGCTTGCCGGAATCAGATCTTTCCCTGCTTGAGCCGCTCGACAAAACGATCGATGCGCCGCAGCTGCTGCGGTATCTTGATCGACTGCGGGCAGTGCGACACGCAGCGATTGCATCCGATGCAATGGCTCGCCTGCCGGAGCTTGGGGACCGAACGGTCATAGCCGATGAGGAAGGCCCGGCGGGCCTCCCGGTAGCCGGGATCCTGCCGCTCCTTGGGCACGTTGCCCTCGTTCACACAGCGGTTGTAGTGTGCGAAGATCGCCGGGATGTCCAGTCCATAGGGGCAGGGCATGCAGTACTGGCACTCGGTGCAGGGCACGGTGGGGTATTTGAGCAGCAGCTGTGCGGTATCTTCGAGCAGCGCCAGTTCCTCGTCGGTACAGGGTTCGAGCGGTGAACAGGTGCGGATGTTGTCCTGAAGGTGCTCCATGTAGGTCATGCCGCTCAACACAGTCAGCACCCCGGGCAAGGAACCCGCATAGCGGAAGGCCCACGAAGCGGTGTTCTGCGTCGGACGGCGCTCCTTGAGCCGTTCGACCAGATGGTCGTTCAGCCGCGAAAGGCGCCCGCCGAGCAGCGGTTCCATGATCACGGCCGGGATGCCGCGCTTCTCCAACTCGCCGTAGAGGTATTCGGCATTGACGTTGTGGCCCGAAGCGTGCTTCCAGTCGATGTAGTTCAGCTGGATCTGGACGAAATCCCACCGCGCCTCTCCGCGGTCGTGCATGGCCAGCAGGTGGTCGAAAACCTTCCGGTCGCCATGGAACGACCAGCCGAGGTTGCGGATACGTCCCGCCTCGCGCTCGCGCAGCAGAAAGTCGAGCACGCCGCAGTCGACAAAACGTTCGTTGAACGTCTCAAGGCCCTTGTCGCCGCCCACGGCGTGAAGCAGGTAGTAGTCCAGATAATCCGTCTGCAAGTCGCGAAGCGACCGCCGGTAGATCTCCTCCGAGGCCCGGAATATCCGGGCGGGAGAGAGACCCTGCCCGGCCAGACGCTGGTTGGACATCTTCGTGGCGATGAACACCTGCTTGCGCGGATGACGCTTGAGGGCGATACCCGTCGATTTTTCGGAAAAGCCCTGCCCGTAGACGGGGGCCGTGTCGAAATAGTTGACCCCGTGGGCGATGGCATAATCGACCAGTTCGTTGACGGCCTCCTGGTCGATCGGGTTGCCGTCGGCAGCGGGCGTCTCCAGCAGGGGCCAGCGCATGCAGCCGTAGCCCAGCAGCGACACGCGGTCACCGGTCGAGGGGCAGGTCCGGAAGCTCATCCCGTCGGTCGGGACCTCACCCACGGCAGCAGTGCTCTGCGCCGGAGCTTTCGTCTTGCAGCCGTAAAGTCCGGCCGTTGCGGCGGCCACGCCGACACCGAATGTTTTGAGGAAGTTCCGGCGGTCGATCTTTTTCTTCTCCATGTTTTCTTGCGTTTAGACGATTCTGTGGCGCGAATGGCCTTCGACATAAATGGCGCTGAACGGACGCGCCGGGCAGAGGTGTTCGCAGGCCCCGCAGCCGATGCAGCGTTCTTCGTTCACGGCGGGAATGCGCGGCGACTTGGGATCGTCGGGGTCCCGGCGCACCATGCTGATCGCTCCGACGGGACAATGGCGCGCACAGTTGTTGCAGCTGACACCGTCGGTGTTGACCACGCAATTTGCCGCAATCCACACGGCATGGCCGATCTGGATCGACGATTTCCCGGCCAGGTCCACCAGGCGGATGGCCCCCGTGGGGCACACCTCGGCACACTTCGTACACTCCGGACGGCAGTATCCGCGCTCGAACGACATTTCGGGCTGCAGGAGGGTCATCAACTTGCCCGACGGACGCAGTACCTGATTGGGACACACCGAAACACACAACTGGCATCCCGTACAATGGGCATTGAAGTGCCGCAGGCCCTGCGCCCCGGGCGGAACAACGGGCGTGGTGCGGTCGGGGATCTTCTTGTCGACGATCACTGCCAGTCCGCCGTCGGCCTTCTTCGCCTGGGCTCGGAATGCGGTGCAGGCAGCAAGGCCCACCAGACTGAGGAAGCGGCGGCGCGAAGCATCGGGAGCCGTCTTTGCGGCATTGGAGGGCGTTTTTACAGCATCGGGAGCTGTTTTTGCAGCATCGGAGGCCGGGCTCTGCGGCACGGGGATCCGATCGGGGTTCCGTCGCCGCAGGGTGTAGGTGATGGCTCCCTGGCGGCAGTTGGCAAGGCAGTCCATACAGGCCACGCAGCGGCTGTAATCGATCCGATGCGCCACAGGGTCGATACACGACGCCTTGCAATTCCGGGCGCAAAGTTTGCAGCCGTTGCACTTCGAGGTGTCGAAGCGCGGTTTGAAGAGCGAATAGCGGGCGAGGAATCCCAGCACCGTGCCCACCGGACAGATCGTATTGCAGTACGTGCGCCCGCTGCGCCACGCGAGGAGGAGCAGCACGCCGAACGTCGCAACGGCGACGAGCAGCGTGGAGAGGCTCTTCATCCAGACGTCGACCGAGTAGAAGGCATAGCTGTCCACGCGCTCGGCGACAAAGGCCAGCAGGTTGTTGCCCCACGCATAGAGCGGGGCCAGCAGGTTCGAAGCGATGCGGCCGTAGGCGCTGTAAGGCGCCAGCAGCGAACCGACACCCGCCAGCATCGCAGCGGCGAACACGACGAGCATCCCCCAACGCAGCCAAGTGAGGGCGGGGGAGTAGGCAAAGCGGTTCCGGTGTTTCCGGCGCTTCCCCGAGGCCCACGAAATCAGGTCCTGCATCACCCCCAGCGGGCAGATGACCGAACAATAAACGCGTCCGAAAAGAAGCGTCAGGAGCACCAGAAACACCACGACGCCGACATTGAGGGCCAGCAGGGCGGGCAGGAACTGGATTTTCGCCATCCAGCCGAACCACGCGTGGAGCGTTCCGGTAAAATCGAGAAACAGCAGCGTCGTCAGCACGAAGAAAAAGGCCGCAGCCGCAATTCGGATTTTTCGTAACATAGATTTAAGTCTGCATCAAGTATATTCATACCGGCCGCAACGGCGGCGGCCGGAGCGAAGGACCGGTCTTCAGGGCGTTGCGAATACAAAGGTACCAAAAATTTCAGACAATTCGGAGGTCTGCATTCGGGACTTCAGGAATTGCGCCCCAAATTCTCTGGCGGAATAGCACAGCCCTGCATAAACAAGGAGTGCCAGCCGGATGATGCGGTCATCGCTGGCTGGCACTGCCTGAGCTTGCGGTCTGCTATCGGGCGAAGTAGGCCTCCCACTTGTCCTCCATCAGTCCCAGGATATTCAACTCTTCGATCCTGAAGGTGAAATTCCCGGGAATGCTGCTTTCCATGTAATAGGATCCGTCGGCCTTCTTCTGGACCCTCTTCCGAATCATTCCGGCCTGGGTGATCTTCCGGCCCTTATAATCCTCATATTCGTTCTGTTCGGCCAGATCCCGGTCGTTGTTCTCGGTAATATAGATTGCGCTGACATCCCCGGAGGCGTCGAAATCGGCACCCCAAAGCGAAATGGCGTGGACGAGTTGCTGATTCGGATACTTGATGGTACACTCCAGAACCGACTTCTCGGAGAAGGCTTTTTTCAACTCGTCGGGGAACGACCTCTCCGAGAAGCGGGTAATCCGCGCCACATGGATCGGGCCGAAGACCTCTCTGAAAAAACCGGCCCCCTCTTTTTCCGTCATGCCATATTTCCCGGTGAGGAACCAGCTCAGGGCCGCAGAGACATCATTGCCCGTATTCGGGAAATTCTTCTTGTACAACTCGAAAATCTCGCAATCCAGCGAATTTACATACTCCGTGGGACCGGCATATTTGCCGTATCGGTCAATATAATGCTTGTTCTGATCCAGCCACCAATACAGCATGTTGGAGCAGGACGCCGCCCAGCACAAATTGGAGTCGTTGTTTCCGGCTCCGCCGTTGGGGTAGCGCTTGTTGCAGTCATACCAGCCGTAGGAGGTGTCCCACTTCAGCCCTCGTTCCTCATACGGATTGGTCATGGTGTAGCCCCATTGGTCCACCGACGGGTGGTTGATTCCGTATGTCCAGACCGTCTTGTTGCGCCAATCGGTATCCTCTTCCTTCCGTTTCAGCGTGATGTTGAGCGTAACCTGTTTCCCCGGCTGGAGCTCCGTGAAGGCCGACCGGTCGCCCAACGTCTCGGGTGCCTGGTAGAGAAACGATTTACCGCCGATTTCGATACGCAGCCAATGGTCCGTCCTCCAGTCGTCGGCCACGGGCTGAGGGCAGACCACAGCCATATAGACCGCCCCCTGCGCATGGTGCAGCACGACGGGTTCCGCGGCACTGCCGGCAGGGAGGGTGGTTGTTCCCGTCATGCAGTCCACCCAGGTTTGACGGATGGCTTTCGCAGAAATCCGGGCCCGGGAGAGCTCCTCCTGGCTGAAGGAGCCGTCGCTGCTCAAATGGACAACCACCCGGCTCATCAGATGCGAGAAAGCAAGATGTGCCGAAGGCTCGTTCTCCGTCACCTTCCGCGTGGCGTATAGCAAATCCGAGTTCTGGAAATCCTCGGCTGCCTTTTGGTCGGCAGCTACCGTGTGGACAAATTCCGCGGAAGCATCGTCGACGACATGCGCCGGGTAGAAAGACGACAGGACCGTGCTGGAGACATGCAGTTCGCTCCACTGGAGTGAAGGCGTCCACCGGTTGTCGGCGAGCGTCAGTGTGCGCGCGACCCTCCCGGTCGGAGTGTCGGCCGTGGCAAACAGCAGGATCCGGTCGCCCGGCGTGAAATCGCCTCTCCCCTGCTGATCCATCTGGACACGAGTCGATGCGATCGAGGCAACGATCTCGATACGGTCGGAGGGGCTGAATGCAGGGCTGTCATCCAGATCGGTGGAACAAGCCGCCGCGAAGAGCGATGCGGCCAGCAGGATCGTATAATTTTTCCGGATATTCATCTGGCGGTGTTAAATGATGATGGAGTCGTTGACTTCGCCCTGATTGCCCCAGCCCGAGATCTCCTGTCCGGTGATCGTAAATTCCTTTTCGCTCACCGTGATGTTCAGAACAAGGGATTTCCCGCTTTCAAGGCGTGTGAGCGGGGTGCCGTCGATCTTGCATTGCGCCAGGTCGTAGACCTGTTCTCTTGCCCCCAGCCGGATCTGCAGACTCATGGAGCCGACCTCCTGGGCGGGCACGATGAATTCCGCACGGGGACCTTTGGACGCAACGCTACAGAGCGGGCCAGAAGCGGAGAGAACCTTGCCCTGCAGCAAGTCGAGGCGGGCGACAGACTGGACATTCCGGCATTGAACGAGGATGTCGGCGAGTTGGCCCTCCGTCATCGTTGTTCCGTCGGCCTGGATATTTACCTTCAACTTATGGAGCGCATGGGTAAAGGTCAGGGCGACGGGCCGGGGCGTATCCCGCTTCACGGCGACCGGTGCCGACAGCAGGAAGTCCGGTTCCTGCTTGTTGTCCGAAATGTTCCATTCGAAATTTTTCGGATTGCCGGTCTCGACGGCCGGATAGCAGGCTGAGACGGAAAGGTCGGCCGAATGGGAAGTCAGCGGCAGCTGGCTCCAAAAGTATTTTTCGCCGTATGTATAGGAAAAGCCGTCGGCAATGTTTTCAGCCGCCGAGTAGAAAAACACCGTATTCCGGTCGCCGTCGACAAATCGGCCGCCTCCGTCCGCATCCAGTTGCGGCGCTTTGGTGAGGGGCAAGATCCGGCCCGAAAGGGCGAATGTGGCGGCGGAGGGAGCCGTATGTTCGTCGGAAGAGACCTGACAACCGGTCGTTCCGGCGACAAGGAGCGGGAGGACAAGTCCTAAAATTTTCGATTTGTTCATCATTGTCGAATAAAATTAAAGTGGAGACATGTTTTTCGTGCGAAAGGATTCCTTCGCTTTGCGTATGTACAATCGGATGATCGGCGGCGGACATTTGCCCGAATTGGCAAAACGGCGGGTCTTCTCCGGCATCTTGCAGAGGGCCGTGGCCATCAGCCATGCAACGGCCATCTGCACATAGTAGGGGTGCATATCGCCGTAGGCCGAAACGATTTTTTCGTAGTGCAGCCGTTCCACGAAATGGAATATGCGGTCGATATGTGCTTCGTCCAGAAAGTGGGCCAGGGAGAAGACGAGGGCAAACCTCACTTCAAACTCGGAGTGCGAACAAAAGTAAGGCTCAAGAAAACGCCAGGTCTGCTCCCTGACATCCGCCCTGGCCCTCCGGAGCCATTGCGCATCGGAGCAGAACGTGTCGCATACGGCCCAGTTGTCGATCTGCGGGACAAAGGCCCTGAAGTGCTCCAGCCTCTCGTCCAGCGAAAGGGGAAGGCGGTTGATGATGAGACCCCAGATCATCTTCTCCTCGTGGATGCGGATGGCTTCCTTATGGGAGCTCAGCAGCTCGATCGTCGCGGCTCCGCGCCCTTCGCCGACCAGCCTTTTGGCCAGGGCTTTCATTTCCGGAATGTGGAGCCCGAGGACTTCCACTCCGGGCAAGGGCCTGATAATGCGGATATGTCCCTGTCTGTATTTTTCTTCATGGATGAACCTTTCCGCAACGAAAGGGGTGAGTATCTCTTCGATCATGGGCCGTTTTTGCAAGTTCCGAAACAAGGTGCAAAGATAGTTGTTTTTTGCCCATTTTGCGAATTGCCCCAGCCGGAAATAAAATATCGGGCAAAAGGGCCGCCCGGGCGAAGGGCCCGTGCATGCAAAACCGGTCCCGGGCCACAGGCACAGAACCGGTTCAAAAAACGGATCGGCAGGCGGCAGCCCCTCGCGAAACGGCATCGGCACGCCGCCGGGAATCAGCCCTGCCGGCCCTGGTTGGCGACAGCCTCCATCAGCAAGGCGATCTCGGCCGGATCGCCCAGAAAATAGTCCTTCACGCAGTTCAGCCCCTCGTCGAATTCGAAGACATAGGGCACGGCGGTCGGGAGGTTGAACTCCGAAATCGCCTCGTCCGAAATCCCCTTCAGGTTCTTGATGATACCCCGCAGGCTGTTACCGTGGGCCACCACCAGCAGCTCATCGTGGCGGGCCAGCGCCGGGAGGATCTCGCACTCCCAATAGGGCATCGTGCGGGCCACGGTGTCTTTCAGCGACTCGGTGCGGGGCAGCGCGGCGTCGGGAATCCCGGCATAGCGGGGATCGAAGCGCGGATTGCGGGGATCCTCCTCCGGAAGCGGCGCGGGGGCCACGTCATAGCTGCGGCGCCAGACATGCACCTGCCCGTCGCCGTATTTTCGGGCCATCTCGCGCTTGTCCAGCCCCTGAAGCATGCCGTAGTGCTTCTCGTTGAGCCGCCAGCTCTTCGTCACCGGAATCCAGTCCCGGTCCATCCTGTCTAGCACCACATCGAGGGTCTTCACGGCCCGTTTCAGACAGGACGTATAGGCGCAGCCGAAATGAAAACCCTCCTTGCGGAGCGTGTCCCCGGCTTTGACGGCCTCGGCGACGCCCTTCTCGCTCAAATCCACATTGGTCCACCCCGTGAACCGGTTTTCCCTGTTCCAAACGCTCTCGCCGTGGCGGAGCAAAACAATTTTTTTCATAATGACCCGACTCTATTTTTCCGATTCGGTGCACACTTCGCCAGCCGCAGGCCGGTACACCCGATCTGCGCACCGCAGCGGTCGCGGATGCGGTCAGAGGGCGCCCGTTCACGGGGCTGCGTACCGAATGGCGTTGTTCTCCGGGTAGCACGTGCTACCCCTTTGTATAAGAACGTATTCGGGACCCGGAATATTATGCGGTAAGGGTGGATCGTCGCCGAAACAAACGCCCCGAAAGGCGTGCGGCAGGGTGGGGCCATGCGTCTTCGGCCCTGCCGGAACACAAAGCGGTCCGAAAAGCGCATGCGCGCAGCCCGAAGCCGGAAATCGGAGAACTATTTCTTTTTGTTGCGGTACTCGGAGGGCGACATCCCCGCGTGCTTCTTGAAAAAACGCCCGAAGTAGGACTGGTCGGGAAACCGGAGCCGATAGGCGATCTCCTGCACCGAAAGGTCGGTCGACTGGAGCATCATCTTGATTTCCAGCATCACCGAACGGTCGATGAACTCCTTGGCTGAACTGTGCGCCACGCTGCGCACGATGGTCGACAGATAACGGGTCGAAATGCAGAGCTTGTCGGCATAAAACGCCACCTCGCGCTCCTGGGCGCAATGCTCGTAAACCAGAGCGATGAAACGCTGAAACAACTCCGCCTGGCGCGTGGTCGTCTCCGACATGCAGTGCTGCCGGGAGGCGAAGCGCTGCATCTTGTCGTAACTCTCCAGCAGCAGGTTCTGCAAGCGGTTCTTGATGATCGTGTTGCGGAACATGTTGCCGCGGTCGCGGTAGGTGTAGGTCGCCATCTGGAGCCAGGTCGAAGCCCCCTCGACGATCCGCTGGGGCGGATGGGCAATCGGACGCTCGCTCAGGGCGTGGAAAAACGAAGGGTCCATCCGGAAGGCTGCCTCGGAGAAGAGATCCAGCGAAAAAGCGCAGTAGGCCGCCCGGAAATCCTCCGTGCGGTCGGCCAGCATGAAGACCGACCCGGGCAGCAGCAGCAGCATCGTATTGCGACGTATCTGCCCCTGGTACTGGTTGACGGTGGCGTCGGCACTGCCGCTGCGACAGAAAAGAATCGCCCCTCCTTCCACACGGCTGGCGTAATTGCTGAAAAAGGCGAAATCGGATTCGCCCACAACAAACTGCTCCTCGGAAGTGGTGATTAGCGGATTGACTTGTGCCATACAATTCTTTTTTCGAACAAAAATAATGCAATTTTCAATAAGAATCGCATTTTTGCGCCGAAAAGTACCAATAATGTTCGCAATATAATGGAACAATAGCGCCCAATTTAGAATACTTTTGCACCTGAAAAAGTTTTTTAGTGTAAATTTCAAGTGGAAGTTATGAAGCAAACATTTGTAAAAGCTGCCGTTTTGGCATGCTGCATGGCTGCCGTCGGATGCAAACAGGCCCCGACGACAATGGGCCCCGGCGAATACGCCGTAATGACCATCGCCACCTCCGACCGGGAGATTCCGAGCAACTACTCGGCGACGATCCGCGGCCGTCAGGACATCTCGATCTATCCGCAGGTCTCGGGAACGATCTCGCAGCTCTGCGTCAGCGAAGGTCAGAAAGTGGCCCAAGGACAGACCCTTTTCATCATCGACCAGGTCCCCTACAAAGCCGCCCTGCAAACCGCCGAGGCCAATGTCGAAGCCGCAAAAGCCGGTGTAGCCACCGCGCAGCTCACCTACGACAGCAAGAAGGAGCTCTTCGCCCGCAATGTTGTTTCGCAGTTCGACCTCTCGACGGCCAACAACAACCTGCTGACGGCCAAGGCGCAGCTCGCTCTGGCCGAGGCGCAGCGCGTGAACGCCGCCAACAACCTCTCCTACACGGTCGTAAAGGCCCCGACCGACGGCGTGGTGGGAACCTTGCCCTACCGTGTCGGCGCACTGGTGAGCGCTTCGATCCCCCAGCCGCTGACCACCGTGTCGGACAACTCGGAGATGTACGTGTACTTCTCGATGACCGAAAACCAGCTCCTAGCCCTGACGCGCCAGTACGGCTCGATCGCCGAGACGCTCAAGAGCATGCCGGGCGTACAGCTGCGTCTCAGCGACGGCTCGACCTACGACCAGACGGGCCGCGTGGAGTCGATCAGCGGCGTCATCGACTCCTCGACGGGCAGCGTGTCGCTGCGCGCGGCGTTCCCCAACCCCAACGGACTGCTGCACAGCGGCGGCGCAGGCAACATCATCCTGCCCAGCATCTACAAGGATTGCATCGCCGTTCCGCAGGCCGCAACATTCGAACTTCAGGACAAAGTCTATGTATATAAAGTGATCGACGGCAAGGCCGTTTCGGCGATCATCGACGTCGAGAAAATCTCGAACGGCCGCGAATATATCGCACGCACGGGTCTCGTGCCGGGCGACGTGATCGTTGCCGAAGGCGTGGGTCTGCTGCGCGAAGGCACACCCATCGTTCCGAAGGGACAGGCCGCAGCAGCCGCTGCCGCAGCTCCCGCTCCCAAAGAGCCTGCAACCGCCGAGCCTGCAGCCGAAGAGCCCGCAACTGCCGAGCCTGCCGCTCAAACCCAAACCGAGAAGGAGGAATAACCCATGACACTCAAGCATTTCATAGAACGACCCGTATTGGCGTCGGTCATATCCATCGTAATCGTAATCGCCGGTCTGATCGGTCTGGCGACGCTGCCCGTCGAGCAGTATCCCGACATCGCACCCCCGACGGTCATGGTGCGTGCCGTCTACCCGGGCGCCAGTGCCGAAACGATCCAGAAGTCGGTCATCGTACCGCTCGAACAGGCCATCAACGGTGTGGAGAACATGACCTACATGACCTCCAGCGCAGCCGTCGGAAGCGCCTCCGTGACGATCTTCTTCCGCCAGGGAACCAACGCCGACATGGCGGCCGTCAACGTGCAGAACAAAGTCTCGCGCGCAACCGGTCAGTTGCCTCCCGAAGTCACCCAGATCGGTGTGACGACCATGAAGCGACAAACCTCGATGGTCAAGATCTTCTCGCTCTACAGCCCCGATGAATCCTACGACGAGACATTCCTGTCGAACTACCTGAAGATCAATGTCGAGCCGCGTATCCAGCGTATCCGCGGCGTCGGCGACGTATTCACCCTCGGCGCTGAATACTCGATGCGCGTCTGGCTGAAGCCCGACATAATGGCCCAGTACAAACTCATCCCGTCGGACGTGACGGCGGCACTGGCCGAGCAGAACATCGAATCGGCGACCGGTACGCTGGGCGAAAACTCCCAGAACACCTTCCAGTACACGATGAAATACCGCGGACGCCACCAGACTCCCGAAGAGTTCGGCGAAATCGTGCTGCTCGCCAAACCCGACGGCACGCTCCTGCGTCTGAAGGATATCGCCGACATCGAACTGGGCAGCGAATCCTATGCCTACAAGGGTTACACCAACGGACATCCGGGCGTCAGCACGATGATTTTCCAGACCGCCGGATCGAACGCCACGCAGGTCGTGAACGAAATCAACGACATGCTCGACGAACTGCAGACCGAACTGCCGAAGGGAATCGCCATCGCACACCTCCAGAGTGTGAACGACTTCCTGTACGCCTCGATGAAAGAGGTGATCAAGACCCTGTTCGAGGCCATTCTCCTCGTGATCCTGGTCGTCTACCTCTTCCTGCAGGACATCCGCTCGACGCTCGTTCCCACGGTGTCGATCCTCGTGGCGCTGATCGGAACCTTCAGTTTCCTCGCATTAGCAGGGTTCTCGATCAACCTGCTGACCCTCTTCGCCCTGGTTCTTGCCATCGGTACGGTCGTCGATGACGCCATCATCGTCGTCGAAGCCGTGCAGGCCCGCTTCGACACAGGCTACAAATCGTCCTACATGGCGACCATCGACGCCATGTCGGGCATCACGTCGGCCATCGTGACCTCGACGCTGGTCTTCATGGCCGTGTTCATCCCCGTCGCCATGATGGGCGGAACGTCGGGTGTCTTCTACACACAGTTCGGTATCACGATGGCTGTGGCCGTGGGTCTTTCGGCCGTCAACGCCCTGACGCTGTCTCCGGCTCTCTGCGCCATCATCCTGAAACCGTATCTCGACGAGAACGGCGAGATGCGCGACAACTTCGCGGCACGTTTCCGCAAGGCCTTCAACACGGCATTCGGTGCCCTGGTCAACAAGTACAAGCACGGCGTGATGCTCTTCATCAAGCACAAGTGGCTGATGTGGTCGACGCTCGGTCTGAGCATCGTGGTGCTGGTGCTGCTGATGAACTCCACCAAGACGGGTCTGGTCCCCGACGAGGACCAGGGTACGATCATGGTCAACGTCACCACGGCTCCGGGTTCCTCGCTGGCCGAGAGCCACAAGGTCATGGAGCAGGTTGCACAGCGCATCGACGGCATTCCGCAGATCCGCGACTACATGCAGGTGGCCGGTTACGGTATGATTGCCGGACAGGGATCGTCGTACGGTATGGCCATCATCAAACTCAAGGACTGGGACGAGCGCCCGAACAAGGAGGACAACGTGAACGCCATCATCCGTCAGGTCTACGGCCGCACCGCCGACATCAAGGACGCACAGATCTTCGCCGTGGCGCCGCCCATGATCTCGGGTTACGGTACCTCGACCGGTTTCTCCATGCACCTGCAGGACAAGACCGGCGGCAACCTGACCGACTTCTATGCCATTTACCAGCAGTTCATCGGCGCGCTGAACCAGCGTCCGGAGATCGCCCGTGCATACTCGACCTTCAACATCAACTTCCCGCAGTATCTGGTGGACATCGACGCTGCGAAGGCCAAGCGTGCCGGCATATCGCCGACCTCACTCCTCTCGACGCTGGCAGGGTACTACGGCGGCCAGTACATTTCGAACATCAACCGATTCTCGAAAATGTACTACGTGACGATGCAGGCCGATCCGAAATACCGTCTCGACACCGAGTCGCTCAACAACGTCTACGTGCGCACGAGCCGCGGCGAAATGGCGCCCCTGGGTCAGTTCGTGAACCTGAAGAGGGTTTACAGCTCCGAGGTGCTGAACCGCTTCAACATGTACAATTCGATCGCCGTGAACGGTACGGCCGCCGACGGTTATTCGTCGGGTGACGCCATCCGGGCCATCGAGCAGGTCGCCGCACAGGTCCTGCCGAAGGGCTACGGCTACGAGTTCGACGGCATCACGCGTGAAGAGGCCCAGACGGGCAGCAACACCATCATCATCTTCGGTATCTGTATCCTGCTCATCTACCTCATCCTGAGCGCCCTGTACGAGAGCTTCCTCATTCCGTTCGCCGTCATCCTGTCGGTTCCGTGCGGTCTGATGGGTTCGTTCCTGTTGGCCAAGATGATGGGCATGGAGAACAACATCTACCTCCAGACGGGTATCATCATGCTGATCGGTCTGTTGTCGAAAACGGCCATCCTGATCACGGAGTACGCCGCCGACCGTCGCGCCGCAGGCATGAGTCTCTCGCAGGCCGCCGTATCAGCCGCCAAAGCCCGTCTGCGTCCTATTCTGATGACCGTCCTCACCTGCGTGTTCGGTATGATCCCGCTGGTGCTCGCGCACGGCGTAGGCGCAAACGGCAACTCGACCCTCGGTGCGGGTGTCATCGGCGGTATGATCGTAGGTACGCTGGCGCTGCTGTTCCTTGTGCCGACGCTGTTCATCGTCTTCCAGACGTTGCAGGAGAAAGTCAAGCCCCTGGAATTCGATCCCGATCCGCAGTGGTCCGTACGCGCCGAACTGGAAGAGTGTAAAAACGAGAAAGAGGAGGAGTAAGACATGAAAAAGATCCTGATTATATGCGCTGCAGCGGCGCTGACCGGCTGCGGCATCTACAAACCCTACACCCGTCCCGAGGTGACGACCGCAGGGCTCTACGGATCGGCCGAGACCGCCGATACGACCACCCTGGGCGACATCCGCTGGCAGGAAATGTTCACCGATCCCCAGTTGCAGGCGCTCATCGCGCTTGCACTGGAGAACAACACCGACCTGCAGTCGGCAGGCTGGCGTGTGAAGGAGGCCGAGGCCACGCTTAAATCGGCGCGTCTGGCCTACCTGCCGTCGTTCAACTTCGCCCCGCAGGGCAGCTTGAGCAGCTTCGACGGCGCCCCGACGACGAAAATCTATTCGATTCCCGTGGCGGCCAGTTGGCAGATCGACATCTTCAACGGACTGACCAACGCCAAGCGCAGGGCCAAGGCGCTCTACGCCCAGAGCAGGGAGTATGAGCAGGCCGTGAAGACACAGCTGATCTCGGGTGTGGCCAATCTCTACTACACGCTGCTGATGCTCGACAACCAGTATGAGGTGACGGAAGAGACGGCCGCCAAATGGCGCCAGAGCGTCGAGGCGATGCGCGCCCTGAAGGAGGCGGGCTATGCCAACGAGGCCGGAGTGGCCCAGTACGAGGCCAACACGCTGACCATCGAGGCTTCGCTGCACGACCTGGGCCACCAGCGTACGCAGATCGAAAACTCGCTCTGCTCGCTGCTGGGAGAGGTTCCGCACACCATCGCGCGCGGACGTCTCGACAACCAGCAGCTGCCCGACGACCTGGCGGTCGGCGTACCTCTGCAGATGCTTTCGAACCGTCCCGACGTACGTTCGGCCGAGTATTCGCTCATCCAGTCCTACTACGCCACGGCAAGTGCCCGTTCGTCGCTCTATCCCTCGATCACGCTGAGCGGTACGCTGGGCTGGACCAACAACGGCGGGGCCTATATCGTCAATCCCGGCAAGCTGATCTGGAACGCCGTAGGATCGCTCCTGCAGCCGATCTTCAACGCCAATGCCAACCGTGCCCGCGTGAAGATCGCCAAGGCGCAGCAGGAGGAGGCGAAGCTCGCATTCCAGCAGACGTTGCTCAATGCGGGTGCCGAGGTCAACAATGCCCTCACCCAATGCCAGTCGGCCCGTGCCAAGACCGATCTCCGCGTGCGGCAGATCGAAGCACTGGAGCGCGCCGTGGAGTCGACCGAACTGCTGATGCAGCACGGCTCGACGACCTACCTCGAGGTGCTGACGGCACAGCAGTCGCTGCTTGCGGCACAACTGTCACAGATCGCGGACCGTTTCGACGAAATCCAGGGAACCGTGAACCTCTACCAGGCTCTCGGCGGAGGACGTGACATTACGGAGGAAAAATAATGAAACGGGGAGTGACCAAAGAAGAGATCATCCACGCTACGCAGGAGCTTATCGCCCGGAACGGCATCCGTGCCGTCCGGGTCGATGAGATCGTGCAGACGCTGGGAATCTCGAAACGCACCCTGTACGAAATGTTCACCGACAAGAATGACCTTGTGAGCGCATGCCTCGACGCCATGAGCCTCCAGCAGCAGGAACGCATCGTCGCCTGCCGCAAACGGCGCGGCGGCGATACGCTGCAAAAGGTCCTCCGGCTGGCGAATGAATACATCGACAACCTCTACACGGTGGACCACAGTTTCCTGTCGGACATCAGCCGCAAGATCATCTTCGCGGAACACTACGACGAACACCGGGAATTCTGGCGCAGGGAGTTGACCGACTACCTCGAAACGTGCCGTCAGGAAGAGCTTCTACTGCCCGAAATCGACGCCCCGGCATTTGCCGATCAGTTGATGAGCACGATCCTCGACCTGCGTCTGAACGGCACGGTCCGCGAGGAACTCCGGCTCTTCTGCCGAACGATACTCCGCGGCGCGGCAACCCGGAAGGGCATCGAGCTGATTGACAGCAAACCGTGAGATGCACGCGCTCCGCATGAAAGAGCCCCGCAGTTTAACTGCGGGGCTTTTTCATGCCCGGAAAGGAACCTGCCCCCGGACGGGACGGGCGAGGAGGACAGCGAGGTGGACAGTGAGGAGGGTGACGAGGTGGGCGGCAAAGAGGGTGGCGCCGCAGAGGCAGGGCGGGACTTCCGGCCGGAACAGGCCGTTCCCGGTACAGGGACGGAGCAAAACTTCCGCCCGGAATCGGAGGGCGTGAAAGACGGGAAGGGCAGGCTCGCCGCCAAACAGGCGATGCAGGGCCTTCGCGACAATCGCTTCGCCAAAATCAAAATTCCGAACCGAAAAGGGGATTTCCGAAAAAAATTTCTATATTTGCACCGAAAGAGCAACAGAAGCGAATGAACAGCCCTACGACATACGACCGTCAGCGCCGCGGAGATCTCCGCGCAACGATGATGATGTCCATGTGCATGTGCAACCGTTTTCGCCGGGTGTAGCTCCTTCATGCACTGAAAATGACACAGTCCGGCTTCCTTGAAGCCGGATTTTTTTATCGGATTTATTAAGACTGACACAAACACCACATCATGGATTCAAAAAAGTACCGTTTCGAAACCCTTCAGATTCATGCGGGTCTGCAGCCCGACGAATCCACCGGCGCCCGAGGCGTGGCGATCTATCCCACGGCAGCCTATCGGTTCAAAAACTGCGACCATGCCGCAAGGCTCTTCGAGTTAAGCGAAGGAGGCAACATCTATACGCGTCTGCAAAACCCCACCACGACGGCCTACGAGCAGCGCATCGCCGCGCTGTATGGCGCCGTGGGGGCACTCGCCGTCTCGTCCGGCATGTCGGCCATCCTGATCGCCGTGCTCTCGCTGGCGGCCGAGGGGGACAACATCGTCGCCGCACCCTTCCTCTACGGAGGCACCTACAACCAGTTCCGCACGTCGCTGCGCCGGCTCGGCATCGACTGCCGCATCGCCCCGAGCGAGCGTCCCGAGGATTTCGAGGCGCTGATCGACAGCCGCACCAAGGCGCTCTACGCCGAGAGCATGGGCAATCCCACCTGTGCGGTCCCCGACCTGGAGGCACTGGGCAAACTGGCCCGGAAGTGCGACGTTCCCCTGATCATTGACAACACGTTCGGAGCGGCAGGCTACCTGTGCAATCCGTTCGATTGGGGCGCAAACATCGTCGTGGACTCCGCGACGAAATGGATCAACGGCCACGGAACGGCCATGGGCGGTGTGATCGTCGACGGCGGCAACTACAACTGGGCGAACGGCAAATTCCCGCAGATCGACGGCCCTTCGGAAGGGTATCACGGGCTGAATCTCCACGAGGCGTTCGGTGCGGCGGCCTTCATCGTCAAATGCCGCGTCGACGGGTTGCGCGACCTGGGGTGCTGCCCCTCGCCGTTCGACTCCTACCTGATGATGATCGGACTGGAGACCCTCTCGCTGCGCGTGAAGCATCAGGTGGAATCCACCTGGAAACTGGCCGAATACTGCCGCAAGCACCCGAAGGTCGAGCGGGTCAGCTTCGTGGGATTTGACACGCACCCAAGCCACGAAAACGCCCGCAAATACTACCGCTACGGTTCATCGGCGGTCTTCACCGTCGAACTCAAGGGCACGCTCGAAAGCACCGTGCGCTTCGTCGAGTCGCTCCGTCTGGCGGCCAACATGACCATGATCGGCGACTCGATCAGCGTCGTGACCCACCCGGCGTCGACGACCCACAAACAGCTGAGCGACGCCGACCTCGCAGCGGCAGGCGTCACGCCCACGCTGCTGCGCATCTCGCTGGGACTGGAGAACACCGACGATCTCATCGAGGATTTCGAACAGGCCTTTGCACAAATCGGATAATGGAACCGCAGATTTACAGAACCCCCGGGCCGTTCGAACTCGAAACGGGGCACACCCTGCCCGAACTGCGGATCGCCTACCACACCTACGGCACGCTGAACGCCGCCAAGGACAATGTCGCATGGGTGTGCCACGCGCTGACGGCCAATTCGGACGTCGCCGACTGGTGGCCCCATACGGTCGAGGCGGGACGGTTCCTCGACCCCGCGCGCCATTTCGTCGTCTGCGCCAACATCATCGGCTCGCACTACGGCACGACCGGGCCGCTGCACATGAATCCCGCCACGGGACAGCCCTGGTACAAGGATTTCCCGCCCTTCACGATCCGCGACATCGTGCGGGCACACCGTCAGCTGGCCGACGGGCTCGGCATCGGCCGCATCGGGACGCTTGTGGGCAGCTCGGTGGGCGGATTCCAGGCTGTGGAATGGGCCGTTTCGGAACCGGAGCGGATCGACCGCCTCGCACTGATCGCCACCGCGGCCAAGGCTTCGCCCTGGGCCATCGCCATCGACGAAACACAGCGCATGGCCATCGAGGCCGACACCTCTTTCGGCCAGCCGCGCGACGACGCCGGGATGAAAGGACTGGCGGCAGCCCGGGCCATCGGCCTGCTGAGCTACCGCGGTCCCGAAGGCTACAACCTCACCCAGCAGGACAGAGAGGAGCATCCCGCGGCACACCGGGCGTGCACCTACCAGCAATATCAGGGTGAAAAACTCCGGCGCCGCTACAACGCCTATTCCTATTACGCGATCCTCAATGCCTTCGACACGCACGATGCGGGCCGCGGGCGGGGTGGGCTGGAGCAGGCGCTCGGCCGCATCACGGCCCGGACGCTGGTCGTCGGCATCACGACCGACATCATCTTCACTCCGGAGGAGATGCGCCACCTGCACGCGATGATCCCCGGCAGCGTCTACCACGAGATCAATTCGCCGTTCGGCCACGACGGATTCCTCGTCGAACACGAGCAGTTGAACCACATACTGCTGCCTTTCATGAACAATTAAAAAACAGGATACCCCATGACCAAAATCAAAATCGGACTGTTCGGATTCGGCGTCGTCGGACAGGGCATCTACGAAGTGGTGCGCAAATCGAAGAACGCCCACGCCGAAATCGTGAAAATCTGCGTCCGCGACCCCAGGAAGCCGCGCAAGATCGAAGTCGACCCCTCGCTGTTCACCACCTCGGCCGACGAGATCCTCGACAACCGGGACATCAACCTCGTGGTGGAGGTCATCGACGACGCCGATGCCGCCTACAACATCGTCAAACGGGCCATGCTGCGCGGCATCCCGGTCGTGTCGGGCAGCAAGACGATGCTGGCCAAGCACCTCCCCGAGCTGATCGAGATTCAGAAAACCCACAACGTGGCACTGCTCTACGACGCCTCGTCATGCGGCTCGATCCCCGTGATCCGCAACCTCGAAGAGTACTACGACAACGACCTGCTGCTGGAGGTCAAGGGCATTCTGAACGGTTCGTCGAACTACATCCTCTCGCGCGTCTTCGACCACAAGGACTCCTACGCCAATGCCCTCGCACAGGCTCAGGCGCTGGGATTCGCCGAAAGCGACCCTTCGTTCGACATCGAGGGCTACGACTCGCTGTTCAAGCTGGTGATCATCACCGTGCATGCGCTGGGAACCTACGTCGCCCCGGAGCGCATCTTCACCTACGGCATCTCGACGATCCACGAGTCGGACATCCGCTATGCCCGGGAGAAGAACGTGAAGATCAAGCTGGTGGCACAGGTCGTCAAGGTCAGCGACGAGCATTTCACGATGTTCGTCATGCCGGAATTCGTGACGCCCTCCAAGTATATTTACAGCGTCGACGACGAGTACAACGGCGTGGTGATCCGCGGCGAGTGCTACGACCGGCAGTTCATGTTCGGCAAGGGTGCGGGCAGCCTGCCCACGGCATCGTCGATCCTGAGCGACATCATGGCGCGGCTGAACGACTACCGCTACGAGTACAAGAAGATGAACTACATCGAGAAACCCGACTACACGACCGACATCACGCTGAAAATCTATGCCCGCTACAAGGAGACCGACGTGCAGGGCATTCTGAACTTCACGAAGATCCACGAACAGTTCATCAGCGAGGAGAGCAACTACGTGATCGGCGAAATCCCGCTGCGCGAACTGCTCGAAAAAAGATCGCAACTGTCGGGCCGGGACGTCTTCCTGGCCAACATCCCGATCTTCTTCCTGAACCGCGATTAATCCGAAAAAAGGTCCCTCTTCAGGGACCTTTTTCATTGTCTATCGGCCGGCGGCGTCTTTCACACAGCGGAGCGAGAGCCCGTAGCTGACCGGGATGTCCCCGGTCACCGGATCGGTCGTGGTGGTGTAGATCAGACAGCTGCTCCGCCCGGCCGTAGCCTCGCAGCTTGTCAGATAGCCCTTGTTGGCGTCTCCGTATCGGGCCACCGTGCCGTTCAGGATCCAGAATCCGGCGCACTGGAAAAATCCGGCCTCGGGGCCTATAGAGGGGAGGGATTCGAGTTCGGCCAATGCGGGGACGTGCCAGCCCTCGGGACAGATGCCCCGCAGCGGAGCCCCGGAGCGGACCGCGGCACCGCCCGTCGCCGTCTTGTAATCGTAGAGAAGCCCCTTTTCCGCCACCGCGGAAAATCCCTCCTCGGGATACCATACCCCCTCGCCGATCTCCGTGCCCGCAGGCCGATAGCGCAGGTTCTCGGCCATCCACAGCCGTCCGCCGATTCGGGTCGTGCGGTAGGTATCACCGCCGTATTCCAGTGGGGGAGTCGTCCCGCCGTCGCCCTCGTCGAGCGAACCGCCGTCGGTCCAGTCGCTGACCTCGCCGCTCAGCTTCAGTTCGATGTCGATGTTGGTGACCAGCACCGACATGTCGTACCTCCGGCCGCTTTCGAGCCTTGCCGAAGAGAGGGTCTTGCTGCGGCTCTTGCCGTCGCTCGTCAAGATCGTGACAGTCAGCGCCCCCTGCTGCGGGACGAGAATCGCACGGTAGGAGGCGTCGGGTGTCACTTCGAAGGCTTTGATGGCAGCGGCCGCCGCACCGGCTTTCGCCGCAGCGGTCGGCACCGAGAGGTCGACCGAAGCCGCCGGGACGAATCCGCTCAAGGTCACGCCCGAAATCGCGGCATCGGAACTATTGGTGACAACGATGGTCAGCTGCGACATCAGGTGATAGAACAGCATCCCGACGGGTGTGCCCGAGGGCGTCACGTTCTTCGCCACAGCTCCCAACAGGTCCGAGGAGGCGCAGCCCGCGGTCTGGTCCTGCGCCACGGAGAATTCGTCGGGAACACCCGAGGCTGAATAGGGGAAATAGGCCGTGAGCGTCGAGGCTTCGCTCTGGTCGTTGTACCACAGCAGGCCGGAAGCCGCGAATGCCGAGCCGTCGTAGGTCATCTGGCGGTTCCGGACATAATCCGATCCGTTTTTGGTGACAGTCAGACCGATACAGTCGCCCGTATCGAAATGGAGTCCCGTGACGCGGGTTTTGATCGACGGCGTGATCCGAATGCCGGGGATCGCATCCCCTTTATCGGCACAGCCGGATACAACGACGAGGCCTGCCGCAAGAAGCGCAAGAAGGTGATGTCTCTTCATCATTCAAGATTATTTTTGTGCCTTTATTTCACAAAAATAAACCTTTTTGCGTCATCTGCAAGATTTATGGTCAGTTTTTGTAGTACGACTCGTCGAGCCCGAGGGTGAAATTCCCGCGCCGGAACCAGGTGACGAGGGTCAGCGCGAACACCAGCGCCGCGTTGAACAGGAACGGGAAGCGGTCGCTCCCGGTGTGGAACAGATGGCGGAAGAGGTCCATGATGAAGGGGCAAATCATCACCGCAAGGTAGTTCATCGCCATGACGAACGACAGCGCGAGCGTCGCGGAGCGGGGCGGAGCGATGATGGCCGCCTTGTCGTAGATGATGGGCTGGATCACCCCGTATCCGAAGCCCGAGAGCAACGCCCCAACGATGAGCATCGTCCGGTCACGGAAGATCCCCACGCAAAGCAGCCCCACGCCGACCAGCCCCAGCGACACAAGGTTGACGTTCTGCTTCAGCACGCGGATGATTCGGTTGACAAACAGTCCGGGAAGCATGATCGCCAGGAAGAACAGCGAGATCAGCGCCCCCGAAAACGAGCTGTGGATCTTGTAGTCGTCGATCAGGAACGAGGCGTAGAAGGCGATGGCCAGCACGGCATAGGTGGCGAAGAAGTAGAGGAGCATCAGCCCGACGAGTTTGCTCCGGTCGATCCGCTTGTGGCGCATCTGGATGCTCTGCTCCGGCTCGGGAGTGGAGCGGCTGTTCCGGAGGAAGAACGACAGTGCGAGCGAGATGCCCGGCAGGGTATAGACCAAGAAGGGCAGATGCCAGTTGACCTCGGCCAGATAGCCCGTCACGGCGGTCGCCACGACGAGCGTGAGGTTGTTGATCGCCGAACTGTAACCCAGCTGCCGAACGCGGCTGTCCCCCGTGAAATAGTCGACGATCAGACCCGTCGAGAGGGGGATGACCATCCCGGCGCCGACTCCGAGGATGCAACTGATGACAATGAGCCACGCCATGCTACGGGCGAACAGGCAGGCCACGCCGCTCAAAAAGAAGATCAACAGTCCCACGATCAGAATCTTGAGCTTGTCCCGCTCCTCGGAGAGCTTTCCGGAGAGCAGCACGAAGGGGATGATCAGCAGCGACGGCAGCGAGGTGAGCATCTGTATTTCGAGATCCGTAACCTTGGGAAACACCTTGTTCAGATCGCCCAGAATAGGGGAGACGGCCAGTCCCGGCAGCGACGCAATGGCCGACACGGACCAGATTGCCAGCAGCACGACGAGTGTAACAGAGCCTTTTCCTGTATCGATTTTCATGATTGAGGATTTTAGTACCCCGATTCCTGCAACTGTTGTACCAAACGAACGACGGACCGGCGTCAAGGCCGGTCCGTCGTTCGATTTCGTTCCGATGCTCCTATTGCTCCCGCACGCAGCGTACCGACATGCCGTTGGCACGCGCATAGGGAACCTTGTTTTTGAGACCTCCGCCCGAGGTTTTCTTCTCGAACCAGAAGTGGAAGGCCGGGGCTTCAGCTCCCGACAGCGTCCCGGAGGTCCAATAAAGGCCCTCCCAGGGCTGCGCCTCCTCGGCCACGCTGCGCGCAGTTGCCACAACCGGGTTGTAGATGTTCAGGATCGTGCTGTTGTCGTAACGGCGGCGTCCTGCGCCGATAAACAGCGACGAGGTGCCCTGCGCATCGGTCAGCTCCCAGCCGAATTTGTCGGCATCGGCCGCCGTGGGGCTCTTCGCGAGGTTCAGTCCGTCGAACACGGCCGACGGAGCCACCCGCCAGCCATGGGGGCAGGGGTCGTAGACGCTCTTCTTCGAATCGGACCACAAATCGACAGTATGTGTGCCCCAGAGCCAGTCGTTCTCCGAGCCGGAGACGCCCGTGATGAAGGTCAGCGGGTGCTGCACGGCGTAAGCCTCCGTGCCGGTCTCGGCGCTCGAAGCTGCCGTCTGCAGGTAGACGCGGCTGCCGCTGCCGTTGTACATGCCGGCCGATGTCCCGTTGCTGGCGTTGTAGGTGGACGGACCGATGAAGGGGTCCTTACGGCCCCACTGGTAGTAAAGTCCGTACGAGGCGAGGATCTTCTCCTGCGACGAGATGTCGGAAGCCAGCGCCCCGAGGTTGCGGGTCATCATCGAATAACCGTTGAAATCGACCGTGCCGCCCTCGGCGTCGGGATTGTAGTCCGCAACCCAGATGTGCCAGCTCCAGATCAACGTGCCGCCGGCGCCATAGCCTCCGATCACGGCATTTCCCTCCCGGATCTTGTCCTTGTCGTCGCTGTCGGCCGCCACGAAGAACGACACTTTGCCGTCTTTCAACTCCAGGTGCTGGATCAGATCCGACGTGCTCTGCCAAACGACATCGACCGAAGTGATCGCCTCCTCGCTCAGGTCACCCTTGTACGAGGCATCGATCAGGTAGTTGGTCTCCTTCCTGTTGAGCAGATAGCTGTTGGCCGGCTTGCCGCTCAAATCCTCGGTGTCGACCACGCCCACGAAAAGCGTCGCCGAAGCCGTCGATCCGCCGTACACCTTGCCCACCAGGGTCACCGAACCCGTCTTTACGACATCCTTGCCGTCGATCTTCTCGGGAGCGAAGATCGTAATGGTGCGGTTGGCCGCGTCGATAACGGGGTCTTTCCAGCCCGTGGGTTTGCCGGTTATCCAGAAATTCTCGATATTGGTGGCCGAAAATCCCACCGTCACTTCGGCGCCCTCATCGAGGAAAACGGTCCGAGAATCGAACGCGACCGTTCCCGACTCCTTGTCTTTGCTGCACGAAGCGAAAAAAACAACGGCAGCAACCGCACAAACCAAGCCTGCAAATCTTTTCATATAGCTCATTTTTTTCTCATTCCAGTTTCAAAATCAACGGCAAAGATAATAAAAAGTCGGACGGGTGCAAAACCAAATCGCGCCCGGTTTTGCAAAACCTCCCCTCCCGAAAGTAGCGTCACGGCACCGACGGGACGAAAAAGCGGAATAAAAGCCTCATGCCCGTTCCAAGAATCGTATTTGGGAACAATTATTGCCGCCTATTCCCTAACGAACCAGAACCGCATATAGTATGTCGAAATTGAAAATCGAAACGGGAGGTGCTCCCGCCGGGAAGCGCTTCAGCATCACCGTGACCGACAAAGGGCCCTACCTGGTCTATGGACGCCCGCCGCTGGCCGAGCAGTTCATCATGCCCAACGGGCAGAACGAAAGCTGGTATTTCCAGGAAGGGCGGCGCTTCCCGACCGAGGCGGAACCTACGGCGCTCTGCCGCTGCGGAGCCTCGAAGCGCAAGCCTTACTGCGACGGGAGCCACGAAACAGCCGTCTGGGACCCGACACTCACCGCGCCCGACGAATCGCGACCCGACAAGGGCGGGACCGGCGAAGGCGCAACCAGCGAAGACGGGACCGATAAGGCCGTAACCGTCGAAGGCGGGACCCTCACGTTGACCGACAATCCGAAATACTGCGTCTTCGCGCGTTTCTGCCACTCCGGGGGCGGTGCGTGGACGCTCACCGGGCAGTCGGAGAACCCCGAGGCGCGGCGGCTGGCCATCCGCGAGGCGTCGCTGTGCCCCGGCGGACGTCTGACGGCATGGGACCGCGAGACGATGCGCCCCCACGAATTCGGATTCAGGCCGAGCCTCGGACTGATCGAGGACGTCACCATCGGCGACAGCGGCGGTCTGTGGATCCGGGGCGGCATTCCCCTGCGGCGCGAAGACGGCCACGTCTACGAAATCCGCAACCGCGTAGTCGCATGCCGCTGCGGACAATCGGCCAACAAACCCTTTTGCGACGGCACGCATGCCCGGATCAAATGGCGCGATAACCTCGAAGGCGAACCGGTCGGCGAAACGCTGCCCGAGGAGGTCTATTGACCCCGCACCAACCGAAAGCGAGCCCTCGAGGGCTCGCTTTTGTCTCTTCCCGACACGGTTGCGGGTTATGGCACCGGTCCGGCGGTCGGTCATCTGGCATCAACCATCGGAAGCCAGGCGCCGCAGGTGCGGATGCCGCCCCTCAGGATATGCGGCGTCGGGAGAACTCCCCAGCGGCCTTGCATCCCTCCCGTCAGAGGCCGAAGCACCGGCATACGCCACACGCCGCCCCGAATCCATCACTTCCGGTCGGGGGCATTCCGGACGAACCAGCGCTGGAAGAACAGCATCTGGAAGGGGAGCGATGTGGACCAGTAGGCCGCGTTGTGCGCTCCGGGGCGCACCAGAAAATCGTGCCCCACGCCCTGCCGCATCAGCTGTTCGTGGAGATTCAGATTCACCTGATAGAAGAAATCCTGATAACCGCAGTCGAAGATCAGCGCCAGCTCGCCATCCCGAAGCGAAGCAGCCTCGCAGATCACCGTATGCGCGTCCCAGCGTTCCGGATGCTCGCTCAGTTCGCCCAGCTGTTTCTTCATCTCCCACGAATCGGGGAAAGGGCGGATGTCCACGCCTCCCGAGGTCGATCCCGCAGCCCCGAAGCGCTCCTTGTGGCGCAGCGCCACCCACAATGCGCCGTGACCGCCCATGCTCAGCCCCGTGATGGCGCGGCCCTCGCGCGAAGGAATCGTCCGGTAGCAGGCGTCGATCCAGTCGGGCAGCTCCTGCGCCACAAAGGTCTCGAACTGCGACGTCGGATCGAGGGGGCTGTCCCAATACCAGCTGTTCGCACCGTCGGGGCAGACGATCATCATCCCGAAGGCATCGGCCAGCGGCCGCAGGTCGGTGATGCTCTGCCACGCCGTATACGAGCCGCTGAAACCATGCAGCAGGTAGAGCACGGGCATGCGCTGCCCGACACCCGCATCGGGGACCACGACCAGCGCCGGAATTTCGCGCTGCATCTTCGTGCTGAAAACCGCCACCGTGTCGATCTGCGCAGCGGAGGCTCCCGCCGCGGCAAGGACGAAAAGCAAAATCAAAAGGTACTTTCTCATAACCGCAGGAATCTTTTACAAAAAAGGGGCCGCTCGACGCGAACCCCCGGATAACAAATCCGTCAAAACTATTTCTTCTCGGGTCTGGCAATGGTCTCACGCATCTGCGTATCGGCCATGACGTTCTTCATCTTGTAGTAGTCCATCACACCCAGATTGCCGTTGCGGAACGCCTCGGCCATGGCCAGCGGCACTTCGGCCTCGGCGAGAATCACCTTGGCGCGGGCATCCTGTGCCTTGGCCTTGTTCTCCTGCTCGAGAGCCACGGCCATCGCACGCCGCTCCTCGGCTTTCGCCTGGGCGATGTTCTTGTCGGCCTGCGCCTGATCCATCTGCAGCTGGGCGCCGATGTTCTTGCCCACGTCGATATCGGCGATATCGATCGAGAGGATTTCGAAGGCCGTTCCGGCGTCGAGCCCCTTTTCGAGCACCACCCGCGAAATGGAGTCGGGATTTTCGAGCACGATCTTATGCGACGCGGCCGAGCCGATCGACGAAACGATACCCTCGCCGACCCTCGCCAGCACGGTCTCCTCGCCGGCACCGCCGACCAGCTGCTTGATGTTGGCACGTACCGTGACGCGGGCCTTAGCGATCAGCTGGATGCCGTCCTTGGCCACGGCAGCCACAGGAGGGGTGTTGATCACCTTGGGGTTTACCGACATCTGCACGGCCTCGAACACGTCGCGGCCCGCCAGGTCGATGGCCGTTGCCATCTTGAAATCCAGCATGATGTTGGCCTTCTGGGCCGAAACCAGCGCGTGCACCACGTTCGTGACGTTGCCGCCGGCGAGGTAGTGGGCCTCCAGCTCGTTGGGATTGAGGGTCAGTCCGGCTTTCGAGCTCTCGATCATCGACGAGACGATGGTCGAAGGCGGGACCTTGCGCCAACGCATCAGCACCAGTTGCAGCAGGCTGATGCGCACGCCCGACACCAAGGCCGAGAACCACAGTCCCACCGGAATAAAATAGAAGAGGAGCCAGATCGCAAAAAGGCTCACGAAAACGATCAACACGATCATTCCACCCTGAAAATCCATAATTTAGCTTATTTGATTGTTTTTACGATGACACTGAAATTCTCGAATCCCACGACCTCGACCTCGCACTGCTGGTCGACATAGGCACCCTGCGACTTGGCTTCGTAGGTGCGGCCTGCGATTTCGACCTTGCCCATCGGGGAGAGCCGCGAGAGGGTCACGCCCCGGTCGCCGATCTGCAGCTCCTCGGCCGGGATGACGGGCATCGACGAGGAGCGGATCTCCTGCTTGAGCGAGAAGCGCTGCCAGGTCTTGGCCCGCAGCGAGACAACGGTGACGACGACCGACAGGACGAGGATGATAGCAACGACGATAGCCCCCGTCACGGGGCCGAAATCTCGAAAGGCGAGGTAGACCGAGCTGCCGTAACAGACCAATGCCAGCACGGCCCCGATCGACACCCCGGGAAGCAGGATCAATTCGGCCACCAGAAACAGCAGACCGAAAAAAACGAGCAATACAATATAGAACATCTCCATAAGGCTTGTAGAATATTGCAATAAAGATAGGCAAAAAAATCAGAAACCCGGACGAAATACGTAATAAATTTCATCCGGGTTCCGATTTATTCCGCTATTTCGGCGACTTTCACCTCCAGTGCGGCATCCGTCTGCCGAATCGACTCGGCAAGCCGGTCGGCGACGGCCCTGTCGTCGAAAGTCCCCACGATGAAGAGCAAGTTGCCCACACGCGAAAGTTCGTAGCCTTCGCCCGTTGCGGCAATCACGTCCTTCACGTCGTCCGACAGGGCATCGGTCCCGGAGATCTCGACCCGATAGGTGACTTGCGCCGCTTCGGAGTCGATCGAAAGGTTGCGGGCCGTGCCGTCGGTCCACACCACGATTTCGGGACGCACGAACCCACGCTTTTTCAGCAGCCCCTGCGCCGCTTCGGCCTCGTCCAGCGTGGCGAATCCGCCCGCATAGTAGCACCACTTGCCCGCGTCGTTGACCAGGTAGAAGAGCGGATGGGTACCCCGGAAGGTTGCGGCGGCACGCTTGGAGTTGAACGTTCCGAGCAGGATGCGGTAGATCGTGCCGTTGGCATAGACCCGGCACTCGGGAATGGGATTCTGGTAGGTGTACACCGGCTTCGACGAGAAGGCCACGCTGTCGTAGTCGAGGAAGTAGCGCTCGGCGACCTCGACCTTCGGCAGGCGGTAGTCGATGGACCCGAGCTGCGCCGCAACGCCGCGCAGCGAATCGCGTGCGGCATCCAGCGCCAGCACTTCAGCCACGGCAGCCTCATAGTCGACGACGACCCGCTTGCGCAGGAAATAGTCCGCCACGGCATCCGAAGCCGTCTCGCCCTGTAGGGCCGCCAGCTGGCGCGAGGCTTCCGAAAGCGCCTCCTCCTCGCGGACGAGCACCTGCTCCTCGCCCATCTTGTCGAGCAGATAGCCGTAGGCATAGCTCTTGTTGTCGAAAATGAAGTTCCACGTCGCGGCGAGCGAGTCGGCCAGTGCGCGGTTCACCCCCTGCAAGGCATTGTAACGCTCGAAGATCTCCATGGCCTCGGCCTCGGTCTGCACGGCGGCGTAGGTTTCGGCCAGCTCGGTCAGCGTGCCGTGGTTGGCGAAATAACGGCTGACATAGTCCACGGCCAGCATCTCCTGCCGCTGCGCATCGCGCAGGGCCGCATAATCCTCCGCCGGGAGGTGTTCGCGGAAATAGAGGTTGTCCACCAGGTTGCGGACCTTCAGCGAGTCGGGGATCGCCTCCGCAGGGCTCCTTTCGGCGGACTCCGCAGGCTGCTGCGCCGCGCCGTTCAGGCTGGCCAGCACCCACTCCTGCTCGATGGTGTTGATCCGGTCGATCAGGCGGCCCTTGGCGTTGCGGATTTCGAAAATCCGGCTTTCGAGCTGCAAAATCTCCTGCGAATACTGCTGCCGCTTGCCCGGATCCTCGCGCAACTGCCGGCGCATGCGCTCCACGGCGTTGACGATCGAATCCTCGCGTATCTGCAGCTGCGCATCCTCGCGGAGCAGCGACATGTACTCGGCATTCCCCTCCAGCCCCGCAATGCGGGCTTCGACCTCGGGCTGCTGCGCCCGCACTCCGCCGGCGATCAAGAAAACCGTACCCAGCGCGTATATGACAATCCTGCGAAACATAGTTTGGGTTACCTCCACCATTTAATGAAAAAAATCTGTATGAGTCCGAAAATCTCCAGACGCCCCAGCAACATCAGCAGCGAATTGGAGACCTTGAACGCCGTGGGCATCGCCGAGAAATTGTCCATCGAGCCGAGCTCCCCGAATCCGGGGCCGACATTGCCCAACGAGGCCACCGACCCGGTGAAACTGGTCGTCAGATCAATGCCGAGCATCGTCCCGAAGACCGTGCCGGCGAGTATGAGCATCAGGTAGGTGACGATAAAGGTCATCACCGTGTGCAGGGCCTCGTTCTCCTGAATGACACCGTCGAGACGGATGCGGATGATGGCATTGGGGTGCTGCTGCTGCCGCAGCCGCGTGCGCATCATCTTCCCGGCCAGCACCAGACGGTTGACCTTGATACCGCCGGCCGTGGACCCGGCACAGGCGCAGACGATCGAACCGAAAATCAGCAGGATGACGGCAAACGAAGTCCACGTATTCGAATCGGCCGTGGCGAAACCCGTCGTGGTCACCACCGACACGAACTGGAACATCGCATAGCGGAACGAGGCGGTCAGCGTGGGGTAGATTTCCGCGGCGAAGAGGCTGACGGCGATCAGCACGCCGCCGGCCAACAGCACGCCGAAGTACCAGCGCGTCACCTCCGAGCGGAAGATGTTGTTGCGCCGGCCCGTCACCGTGGCGTAGATCAGTCCGAAATGGATGCCCGCCGTGGCCATCGCGAAGATCAGAATCGTGTCGATCGCCGGACTGTTGAAGTAGGCGATACTGGCGTTCTTGGTCGAGAATCCGCTCGTGGCGCAGGCCGACATGGCGTGGCACAGGGCGTCGAACCAGTTCATGCCCGCCATCTTGAGCAGCACGGTCGACAGCACAGTAAGCCCCACGTAGACCACCAGCAGGATCTGCACGATGATCTGCGAACGGTAGCGGTAGTTATCCTTGGCCATCGTCGAAAGTTCCACGTTGGAGAGCGTCATCTTGCTGCGCCCCATCGACGGCAGGACCACCAGTGCGAACATCACCACGCCCATACCGCCGATCCACGTCGACGACATACGCCAGAACTGCAATCCGCGGGGCAGGGCCTCGACATCATTCAGGATCGTCGATCCGGTGGTCGTAAGCCCCGAGACGCTTTCGAACCAGGCGTTGACCAGCGAGAACTCCCCGCCCCAGATCAGATAGGGGAACATCGACACGACGCAGGCCACGAGCCACGCCCCGACGACGATGCAGAACCCCTCCTTGTTGGTAATCTGCTCGCGCTTGCCCACGAAGATCAGCGGGAAGGCGCCCAGCAGGGCCGTAAGCAGCGAAGAGAGCAGCAGGGGATAGAATGCCGAATCCATGCCGCTCAGGTAGGAGATTCCCGCCGAGAGCAGCATGAACATCGCGAAGAAGAGCATCACGACCCCGATATAGCGTAAAACCACGTCTACCCGCATAAGCGCATCAGGATTTGGTCTGTTTGGAAATGTTGATCAGCGTCTCGATCTTCTCCTTGAGTTCGAGCACCTCGTCCTTGAAGTCGCCCTTCACGGCGAAGGGCACGCGGAACGAGAGCCAGTCGCCCAGTCCCTTGTTCATCCGCTCGATGGGCGTCACGCAGTAGACCGACATGAAGTAAAAGAGCATCAGCACGATGGCGATCATCACGGCCAGCGAGATCAGCACGGGCGTCACGGCGCGGTAGGCGTTTTTCTTCATCTGCTCGGCGCGCGGAACCAGCGAACTCTGCGTCGAGGTCATGTAACTCTTGATGGCGGCCGTAAGGCGGCCGTAAAGAGCCTGGTACTCTTCGCTGTACCACTTGCCGCCCAGCGAATCGGGACGCAGGCCCACCGGCTCATCGGCACGGGCTACACCCCCGAAAGCCAGGTAGTTGTCCGTCACGAGGCGCAGCTCGGTTGTGGCGAAGGCCAGCGAATCGAGGAACGACTTCTCGAGGGCCTCGTTCTGGGCCACGAGCAACGTGTTTTCGAGCCGCTCCATGCTCTTGCGGCAAAGGCTGTCGCAGGATCTGTCGCCGAAAACCGAAAGGCGGATCAACGCGATATTCTGCTCATGTGCAGCATCGAGCATCTCCTTGGCCAGCTCGATATTCCGCTTGTTGGCCTTGAGAATCTCGCCCGTATCCCGACTCAAATGGCTCAATTCGAGAAACGAGACCATACCCGAAAAAAACAGCAGGCAGACGATGCTCAGAAAAGCGACCGTCACCCGTTTGCGCAAACCCGTCATAGCTTTTTAAATTTCCATTCCTGCAAATATAGTGATTAATCCAGAATTTCCCCCAACAAATCGTGAGTTTCATCCATCGCGCCGAGTTTCACGCGGCAGAGGGCATTGACCTTCGAACGGTCGTAGGGGACTTTCACCCGGCGGTAGTTGCCCGTAAAACCGAACATCATGCCTTCGCGGCGCGTGCTTTCGAAGAGCACCATATCCTCCGTGCCTTCGGCCCGGGCGCAGAAGGCCCCGTGCAGCCGTCCGCAGAGACCCTCCAGTTCGGCGACGCGCTGCGTGGCGACCGACGGATGCACCTTGTCGGGCAGATCGACGGCCGGGGTCCCCGGACGCTCCGAGAAGGGAAAGATATGCAGGAAAGCGGGGTTGAGCCCCTCCAGAAAATCGTACGTCGCCCGAAAATCGGCCTCCGTCTCGCCCGGGAAGCCGACGATCACGTCGATGCCGATGAAGGCGTCGGGCATCAGCCGCCTCACGGCCGCGATCCGCTCGGCGAAGCGCGCCGTGGTGTAGCGGCGGCGCATCAGGCCCAGAATCCGGTCCGAACCGCTCTGGAGCGGGATGTGGAAGTGGTGCATGAATTTCGGCGACGCGGCGCAAAAGGCGATGATTTCGTCGGTCAGCAGGTTCGGCTCGATCGACGAAATGCGGTAGCGTTCGATTCCTTCGACCCGGTCGAGCGCCCGCAGCAGGTCGATGAAGCGCTCTCCCGTCGTACGGCCGAAATCCCCCGTGTTGACGCCCGTCAGGACGATCTCCTTCTGGCCCCCGGCAGCGATCTGCTGCGCCTCGGCCACCAGGTCGGCAACGGGCATGTTGCGGCTCGAACCGCGGGCATAGTGGATCGTGCAGTAGGAACAGCAGTAGTCGCAGCCGTCCTGCACCTTGAGGAAGGCGCGCGTGCGGTCACCGCTCGAAAAGGCCGCGAAGAACGACGTGAGCGAATCGGTTTCGCAACTGTAGACCTGCGCCCGGCCCTTGCCCGTCAGTTCAACCACCCGTTTAAATAATGCTCCCTTATCGTTGTTGCTCAGCACAATGTCGACCCCCTCTATGGCGGCCACCTCCTGCGGTTTGAGCTGCGCATAGCAGCCCGTCACGGCGATGATCGCCGCAGGATTGCGGCGGTGGAGTTTGCGGATCAGGTTGCGGCATTTCTTGTCGGCATGCTCCGTGACGGAGCAGCTGTTGACGACGCAAATATCGGCCTCGGCCGTGGGCGCGACGCGCACGAAACCGCCGCGCTCGAATTCGCGGGCGAGGGTCGAGGATTCCGAGAAATTGAGCTTGCAGCCCAAGGTATGAAAATTGACTCTGCGAGGTTGCATGGATTCGTGTTTTTCCGGCACGAAATTACGAAAACTGCGCGAAAGGAGGAGGCTTTTCCGATAAAAAAGCGTAAATTTGCACTCAATTACAGGAACAGATGGGATTTTTCAGCGACCTGATCCAATACGGCTACCTTTCGAACGCGCTCGCAGCGTGTGTGCTTTCGGGCATAACGTGCGGGGTGATCGGAACCTATGTCGTCTGCCGCCGCATGGTGTTCCTCGCGGGCGGCATCACCCATGCCTCGTTCGGCGGGCTGGGCATCGCTTTCTGGATGGGGGTCAACCCGATCGCCGGGGCGATGATCTTCGCCGTGTTCTCGGCTCTGGGCATCGAATGGGCCGGCAGCCGGGGGCGCATCCGCGAGGATTCGGCCGTCGGCATCATCTGGTCCGTCGGCATGGCCGTCGGCGCACTTTTCATGAGCCTCCGCCCGGGCTACACCTCGGGCGACCTGTCGGCCTACCTCTTCGGCAGCATCGTGACCGTAACCGACAGCGACGTGGCGGCCCTCGCCGCACTGACGGCACTGATCCTCATCGGAGCGCTGCTGTGGCTCCGCCCGGTGATGTACACGGCTTTCGACCGCGATTTCGCCCGCAGCCGGGGTATTCCCACGCGCGTGATCTCCTATCTGATGGCCGCGCTGATGGCGGTGACCATCGTGCTCTCGATCCGCATCATGGGCATCGTGCTGCTGATCTCGCTCGTGACGATGCCCGTGGTGATCGTCAACACGCTCTCGCGCTCATACCGCACCATTGCCCTCACGGCACCCCTCGTGGCTGTCGCGGGCAACGTCGCAGGGCTTGTCGCCAGCTACAATTTCGAGGTTCCGCCCGGCGCCGCCATAATATTTACCCTCACTCTTACGCTTATAACGGTAAAACTGCTATCTTTGCGTAGCAAAAAACTGCGATCCGCCGCATGAAAACCATTCACAGACTCGTTCTGAAATCCTACCTCGGCCCGATGGTCCTCACGTTCTTCATCGTCATGTTCGTACTGATGATGAACATCGTGTGGCGCTACATCGACGAGCTGGTGGGCAAGGGACTGAGCGCCGGCATCATCATCGAACTGATGACCTATTTCATGGCCAACATGATCCCGATGGGATTGCCGCTCTCGATGTTGCTGGCGGCGATCATGACCATGGGCAACCTGGGCGAAAACTACGAACTGCTGGCCATGAAATCGGCGGGCATGTCGCTGGTTCAGATCACCAAGCCGCTGATCGTCCTGGTGAGCCTGGTCGCCGTCGGCAGTTTCTTCATCGGCAACAACCTCGTGCCGAACGCCAACAAGAAGCTCTTCAGCACCCTCTACGACATCCGACAACAGAAACAGGCCCTCGAATTCCAGGACGGGCTGTTCTTCAACGGCATCGACAACATGTCGATCCGCGTGAGCCACCAGGAGCCCGACACCCACCTGCTGCACGACGTGCTGATCTACGACAACCGCGCCACCAACGGCAACATGAACACCATTGTGGCCGACTCGGGCTATATCCGCCTGTCGGACGACAAGAAATACCTGCTGGTGACGCTCTTCCACGGCGAGACCTACGAACAGACCCGCAACAGCCAGTGGTTCACCAAGAGCAGCCTGCGCCACCACACCTTCGACCTGCAGAAACAGGTGATTCCCATGTCGGGATTCGCCATGGGACGCACCGACGCCGACCTGTTCACGAGCAGCCAGACCAAGAACATCAACGAATTGCAGCACGACATCGACTCGCTGGAGATCAAGGTCAACTCCGCCACGACGACCTCCTACGAACCGCTGCTGAAAGAGCAGATTTTCGTCCGCGACAACACCGTGCTGCCGCTGCCCGACAGCCTGCAGGTGGACAAGCGGGGCTTCAGCGACCTGCTGGCGGCGGATTCGGCCCTCATGCTGCCCACGCGCGAACGCGAACGTGTCTGGAACCAGGCGAGGATGCTGGCCAAGAGTTCGCGCAACATGTTCGCGTTCGACGAATCGACAGCCAAGGAGGCGCTCAACCAGCTCTACCGCTCGAAGGTCGAGTGGCACAAGAAGATGTCGCTTCCGGTCTCGATCCTGATCTTCTTCCTGATCGGTGCGCCGCTGGGCGCCATTATCCGCAAGGGCGGTCTGGGACTTCCGGTGGTGGTGTCGGTGATCTTCTTCGTGATCTACTACATGATCAGCCTCTCGGGCGAAAAACTGGCCAAAGAGGGTAATTGGGACGCCGTCTACGGCATGTGGCTCTCGACCTTCATCCTCACGCCGATAGCCATATACCTCACCTACAAGGCCACCAACGACTCGTCGCTGCTCGACACGGAGTGGTATGCCACGAAGGCCAAGGCGCTGAGGGAAAAACTGGTTCCGAAAATCAAGAAACTGACGAAAGCAATAAAACTCAAACGAAATGGCAAAAGAGACTGTGCTCAATAGCGTAGAGGAGGTCATCGAGGACTTCCGCATCGGCAAACCCGTCATCGTCGTGGACGACGAGGAGCGCGAGAACGAGGGAGACTTCATCGTCGCGGCGGAGAAGATCACGCCCGAAATCGTGAACTTCATGCTCAAGGAGGGCCGCGGCGTGCTGTGCGCCCCGCTGTCGGAGAAACGGTGCGAAGAACTGGGTCTCAGGATGATGGAGGAGAACAACACCTCGTTGCTGGGCACTCCCTTCACCGTGACGGTCGACCTGCTGGGCAACGGCTGCACCACGGGTGTCTCGATCCACGACCGCGCCGCGACGATCCGCGCGCTGGCCGACCCCGAAACGAAAGCCTCCGACCTGGGCCGCCCGGGACATATCAATCCCCTGCGTGCGCGCGACAAGGGCGTTCTGCGCCGCCCGGGACACACCGAGGCTGCCATCGACCTGGCCCGTCTGGCCGGATTGCAGCCCGCCGGCGCGCTGATCGAGATCATGAACGAGGACGGCACGATGGCCCGCCTGCCGCAGCTGCTGGAGATCGCCGGGAAATTCGACCTGAAAATCATCTCGATCGCCTCGCTGATCGCCTACCGGCTCCGGGAGGAGTCGATCATCGAAAAGGGTGTGACGGTCCCCCTGCCCACGGAGTGGGGCGAATTTCAGATCACGCCGTTCCGCCAGAAATCCAACGGCGTGGAGCATGTGGCCCTGACGAAAGGGGAGTGGAGCGAAGGGGATCCGGTGCTGGTGCGCGTGCATTCGTCGTGCGCCACGGGCGACATCTTCGGCTCGTACCGCTGCGACTGCGGCGAGCAGCTCCACAAGGCCATGGAGATGATCAACCGCGAGGGCCGGGGTGCCGTCGTCTACCTCAATCAAGAGGGGCGCGGCATCGGGCTGTGCAACAAAATCCACGCCTACAAATTGCAGGACGAGGGTCTCGACACGGTGGACGCCAACCTCAAGCTGGGCTTCAAGGCCGACGAGCGCGACTACGGTGTGGGTGCCAGCATCATCCGCGAACTGGGCATCCGCCACATGCGGCTGATGACCAACAACCCGCTCAAGCGGGCCGGGCTGGAGGGATATGGGCTTTGCATCGACGAGATCGTGCCCATCGTCATCGCCCCGAACCCCTACAACGCACACTATCTGGAGACCAAGCAGGAGCGCATGCACCACACGCTGGGTCTGGAAAAGCGATAACGCATGAACGCCAAGGACCTTCGCATCGTATTCATGGGCACGCCCGAATTCGCCGTGCCGTCGCTGCGGGCGCTCGTCGCCGGCGGCTACAACGTCGTGGGTGTGGTGACTTCACCCGACAGACCCGCCGGACGCGGGCAGAAACTCCACCAAAGCGAGGTGAAAACCGAAGCTCTGGAACTGGGCCTCCCGATCCTGCAGCCCGAAAAGCTGAAAGCCCCGGAGTTTATCGAGGCCATCAGGGCGCTGCAGCCCGACCTGGGCATCGTGATCGCCTTCCGCATGCTCCCCGAGGTTGTCTGGGCCATGCCGCGGCTGGGAACCTTCAACCTCCACGCCTCGCTGCTGCCCCAATACCGCGGGGCTGCGCCGATCAACTGGGCGATCATCAACGGCGAGACCGAGACGGGTGTCACCACCTTCTTCCTGAACCACGAGATCGACAAGGGCTGCATCATCGGGCAGATACGGGTTCCGATTCTTGCGGAAGACAACGTCGGCACGCTCTACGACAAGCTGATGACAACCGGAACGTCGCTCGTAGTCGAAACCGTCGACCGCATTGCGGCGGGGGAGATCCGCCCCACGGAGCAGCAGCACATCGACGAGACGACGCTGCGCCCGGCACCGAAGATCTTCAAGGAGGACTGCCGGATCGATTGGGGCAAACCGGGGCGCGAGATCGTGGACTTCGTCCGCGGACTGTCGCCCTATCCGGCGGCGTGGACCGGGATGCAGCGCGAGAGCGACGGCGAGGTGTCGAGTGCCAAGATTTTTGCGGCGTCGTTCGAGCCCGGGGCCCACGGACAAAGGTGCGGCACGCTCCAAAGCGACGGAAGGACCTTCATCCGCGTGGCATGTGCCGACGGATGGATCGTCCTCGGGGAGCTGCAAATTGCGGGCAAAAAACGGCTCGCGGTGCGCGAACTGCTCCTCGGGTGGCGCGACGTACAGCAATACCGCTTCGGGGAATAGCATGGCGCGGGTCGATCCGTCCCGGATTGCAGCCAAGCGAACAGATACGACAAAAGAGGCTTCCCCGCGGGGAGGCCTCTTTCGTTTCGCACGGCGGGGGAGGCGAGGGGAGGGGTCAGACCGTTTCGCCGAGTTTCCGTCCGATCTCCTCCTTCGGAAGCGGCCTGGTGCAGAAGAACCAGTCGTAGCACCTGGCCCCTTCGGGAATCTCCTCCTGCTCGTCGCCCGTCATCGGCACAATCACCTCGTCGCCCGGACGCCAGTCGGCGGGCAGCGCGACGCCGAAGGCATCGATGGTCTGCAAACCCACCAAGACCCGCCTGATCTCGTCGATGTTGCGGCCCAGGGCCAGCGGATAGTAGATCATCGCCCGCAGCACGCCCTTCGGGTCGACGAAGAAGACGGCACGCACGGCGGCAGTCCGGCTCTCGCCGGGCTGGATCATGCCGTAGAGCGACGCCACCCGCATCGAAACGTCGTCGATGATCGGGAAGCCGACCCTCACATCCTTCATGCCCTTGTACTCGATCTTCTCGCGGATGGTCCTGAGCCATGCGATATGGCTGTTGCGGCTGTCCACCGACAGACCGACCAGTTCGCAGTTCAACGCCCGAAACTCCTCGCTACGTGCCCCGAAGGTGAGTATCTCGGTGGTGCAGATCGGGGTGAAATCGGCAGGGTGGCTGAAAAGAATCACCCATTTGCCCCGGTAATCGTCCGGAAAGCGGATCTTTCCTCTGGTGGTCATGGCCTCGAATGCCGGAACCGGCTCGCCGAGCCGCGGCATCTGCTGTTCGTTCCTTTCCATAAAGCGGAGTTTTTTAAAAGTTCATACCCGAACATGCAAAGTCGATGCCCGGCCGGAGTTCGTTCTCCGGGACCGGAGTCTTTGCCGGCCCACAATCCACCGTTTCAACACCGTATCGGTCATCAATCTACCGGACATACCCGGATGGGGGCATTGCTGCTGTGGCCGGAGCCATCACGGAATCCAAATTCTCCCGGATCGGCCTTCAGCCCAAAGTCGGAAAATCGGGAAATCGGGAAGTCAGGAACAGCAAGAATGCCCGCCCCCCAAAAAACACAGCAACGCCCGGCCGAAAAGCCGGGCGTTGCAACTCTCATTCCGCAGGATCAACGCACCTTGCGGATGATCCCTCCGCCGTGGCGGATGGCCTCCTCATTGGCCGGAAGCATCTTCCAGGCCCGCTCGGGAAGCGACTTCTTCAGACCCACCATCACGTTCTCCATCGAAACGACCGGGCGCACCTTGAGGTAACCGCCCAGAATCATCGTGTTGAAGAGTTTGGCCTGACCCATCTTCGCACACTCGGCCGTGGCGTCGATCGCATAGACTTCGATGTCCTTGCGCACGGGATGCCGCGTGATGCCGTTCGTGTCGTAGATCAGCACGCCGCCCGGCTTGACCATCGGCTCGAATTTCTCCATCGACTGCTGGTTGAGAATGATCGCCGTGTCGAATTCATGGGCGATAGGCGACGAAATCTTCCTGTCGGAAAGAATCACCGTCACATTGGCCGTGCCGCCGCGCATCTCGGGACCGTAGGAGGGCATCCACGTCACCTCGAAGTCCTGCATCACCCCCGAGTAAGCCAGAATCTTACCCATCGAGAGGACGCCCTGTCCTCCGAATCCTGCAATTATCAACGTCTCTTTCATAGCGTTACTCTTTTTTAACATCTTTAATGTCGCCCAGCGGATAGAAGGGCAGCATGTTGTCGGCAAGCCACTGGTTCGAAGCCACGGGCGAAAGTTTCCAGCCGCTGTTGCAGGTCGAGACGACCTCCACGAGCGAAAAACCGTTGCCGGCCATCGAATTCTCAAACGCCTTGCGGATCGCCTTTTTGCACTTGCGCACATTGGCCGCCGTATGCACGCTCTGCCGCGTGATGTAGGTCGCACCCTCGAGGTGGGCCATCATCTCGGCAATCTTGTAGGGATAGCCGTTCAGCCGCGGATCGCGCCCGTAGGGGGTCGTCGCGGTCTTCATGCCCACGAGGGTCGTCGGAGCCATCTGTCCGCCGGTCATGCCGTAGATCGCATTGTTGATGTAGATGGCCACGACATTCTCGCCGCGCGCCGCCGCATGGATCGACTCCGCCGTGCCGATGGCCGACAGGTCGCCGTCACCCTGATAGGTGAAGACCAGATTCTGCGGGCAAAGCCGCTTCACTCCCGTAGCGACGGCCAGCGCACGCCCGTGCGCCGCCTCGATCCAGTCGATGTCGATATAGTTGTAGGCGAACACCGAGCAGCCCACGGGCGAAATGCCCACGGTCTTCGCGCCGAGTCCCATCTCCTCGATGACCTCGGCAATGAGTTTATGCACCGTGCCGTGGCTGCAACCGGGGCAGTAGTGCATGACGTTATCGGTGATGAGTTTCGGTTTTGCGTAAACCAGATTCTCCTTTTTGATTTCAACCTCTGCCATCGTCTTCTACTTTTTAATCAGTTTGTCCTTGAGCGCGGCAAGCACTTCGTCCGGATTGAACATCATGCCGCCCTGACGCCCGTAATGCTCGACCGGAGCCATGCCGTTGACGGCCAGCCGCACGTCCTCGACCATCTGCCCGGCGTTGAGTTCCGCCGAGAGGAATCCCTTGACACCCCGTGCGGCCATCTCGGCAAGCTGCTTCTTGGGGAAAGGGTAGAGGGTGATCGGACGCAGCAGGCCGACTTTCAGCCCCTCGGCACGGGCCATTTCGACCGTCGCCGAGCAGATGCGGGCCGACGAGCCGAAAGCCACGATGACATAGTCGGCATCGTCGCACTCGATGGCTTCGTAACGCACCTCGTTCTCTTCCATGGCCTTGTATTTCTCCTGCAGCCGCTTGTTGATGACCTCCATCTTCTCCGACTGCAATTCGAGCGAGGTCACGATGTTGCGCGGCCGATCGGCCGGCTTGCCCTGCGCGGCCCACGAGCCGCATTCGGCCTTCAGTTCCTCGTCGGTCTTACGTGGACGCTGGGGCGCGAGCACCACCTTTTCCATCATCTGACCGATGGCACCGTCGGCGAGGATCAACGCCGGATTGCGGTATTTGAACGCGAGGTCGAAACCCTCGAACACCAGGTCGTGCATCTCCTGCACCGAATTGGGAGCCAGCACGATCATGTGGAAATCGCCGTGGCCGCCGCCCTTGCAGGCCTGGAAATAGTCGCCCTGCGAAGGCTGGATCGTACCCAATCCCGGGCCGCCGCGCTGGCAGTTGACGATCAGGCAGGGCAGCTCGGCGCCTGCCAGGTAGCTCAACCCCTCGGCCATCAGGCTGATGCCGGGGCTGGACGAGGAGGTCATCACCCGTTTTCCGACCGATGCGCCTCCGTAGACCATGTTGATCGAGGAGATCTCCGACTCGGCCTGCAAAACGACCATGCCCGTTGTCTCCCACGGTTTGAGTTCCATGAGGGTCTCCATCACCTCCGACTGCGGAGTGATGGGGTATCCGAAATATCCGTCGCAACCGTAGCGAATGGCCGCATGGGCGATCACTTCGTTGCCTTTCATCAGTTTCACTTCATTCTCTGCCATAGCCTACTCGAATTTTTGACGATAAACCGTAATGCAGCTATCCGGACAAATCACCGCGCAGGAGGCGCAGCCCGTGCAGGCATCGGGATTGACCATCCACGCAACGGGATACCCCTTGCTGTTGACCTCAGCCGACAAGGCCAGCACGCTGCACGGGCAGGCGGACGCACAGACCCCGCACCCCTTGCATCGCTCCTTGTCGACAACGATTGTTCCTTTGATTTTTGCCATAACGCCTGTATTGTATTGTTAAGTTGCTTACAAATATACAAAATAATCGGAGAAAACGCTTCGGAATGCAATATTTCTTTCGACAGAAACGACAAACAAAAAGCAGAAAAATCCGCATGTCCCCGAGCGAACCTCCTGCATACAAAACCGTTTGCTGTCATCGGCCATTCGGACCGGAATCTCCAGAGTATTCACCCCGCACGCCGGAACCGCGGACCCGCGCGGAACAATTCCAGCAATCCGGCCCCGGAAAGGCTCCAGAAAGGCCCCGGACCTCGCAGGATCTCCGCAGATTTTCCGCAGGCTTTCCAATGGTTCCCCCGCTGGTTCTCACGCAGACCTCCTCGCCCCTCTCGCTGGCACCCTCTCGCTGGCACCCTCTCACCGACCTCCTCACCGACCTCCTCGCTGGCCTCTCTCGCTGGTCCTCTCTCGCTGACCTCCTCGCTGGCCTCTCTCGCTGACCTCCTCGCCCCCTTTGCTGCCCCCTTGCGGGCCCTCTCGCAAAAAAAGAGCCGCCTTTTCGGGCGGCCCTGTCGGCTATTTTTCGTCGAACGAGTGGATCACCACCCCCGACCGCAGTTTGGGTTCAAACCACGTGGTCTTCGGCGGCATGATGTTACCCGTGTCGGCAATGTTGATCAGCTGCTGCATCGAGACGGGGTAGAGGGCGAAGGCCGCCTTCATCTCCCCGCTGTCCACACGGCGCTTCAGCTCGCCCAGACCGCGGATTCCGCCCACGAAGTCGATCCGCTTCGAGGTGCGCAGATCCTTGATGTCCAGGATCCGGTCCAGCACCAGGTTCGACAGCACCGTGACGTCCAGCACCCCGATCGGGTCGTTGTCGTCATAGGTGCCCGGCTTGGCCGTCAGGCTGTACCAGCGGCCATCGAGGTACATCGAGAAGTTGTGCAGTGCCGCGGGGCGGTACTCCTCCGTCCCCTTGTCCTCGACCGTGAACGACTCCTTCAGTTTCTCGAGCAGTTCCGCGGACGTCAGTCCGTTCAGATCCTTCACCACACGGTTGTAGTCGATGATGCGGAGCTGGCCCGCCGGGAAGGTCACGGCCAGGAAATAGCAGTACTCCTCGCAACCCGTGTGCTTCGGGTTATTGGCGCGGCACTCCTGTCCCACGCGCGCAGCGGCGGCCGTGCGGTGGTGTCCGTCGGCGACGTACAGCGCCGGGATGCCCGCGAAAATCTCCGTGATGCGGTCGTTGGTCTTCCGGTCGCGGATCACCCACAACTGGTGTCCGAAGCCGTCGGCGGCCGTGAAATCGTACTCCGGGGCGTTGTTCTTCACCACGTCGGCGACGATGGCGTCGATCTCGGCATGGTCGGGATAGGCGAAGAACACCGGTTCGATGTTGGCCTTCTGGTTACGGACGTGGATCATGCGGTCCTCCTCCTTGTCGGGACGCGTCAGCTCGTGCTTCTTGATCGCCCCCGAGAGATAGTCCTCGAAATGGCAGCACATGGCAAGGCCGTACTGCGTGCGTCCCTCCATCGTCTGCGCATAGATGTAATAGTACTCCTCGGGGTCTTGCTGCAGCCAGCCCTCGGACTGCCAGCGGCGGAAATTCTCGACCGCACGGTCGTAGACGGGCTGCGAATGCTCGTCGGCAATGGGGTCGAAGTCGATTTCGGGCTTGATGATGTGCAGCAGCGAACGCTCTGTGGCTTCGGCCTTCGCCTCGGCGGAGTTGAGTACGTCGTAAGGGCGCGAAGCCACCTCGGAAGCATACTCCTTCGGGGGACGGACAGCGCGGAAAGGTTTGATTCTAACCATAATGCATCGGTTGTTTTTAAGGTGGAAAAGGCGGGCCGTCATATGATTGATATGCGCACCCGCCTTTTCTCACGGTTGGTTTCTATTTATTGACCTGGAAACGGGTGTTGCCGTTTTTCAGGAAATCAACGATTTGATTGGCTGCCGCGAGTCCCGCGTTGACATTGGCCTCGGCGGTCTCGGCGCCCATCTTCTTCGCCGTGGCGAACACCCGCTTGCCGAACTTCTCGTCCAGCTCGGCCTGATTGCCGGCGGCAATGTCGGTGATGTATTTCAGGTCCTCGCGCTCGGTCATGGCACGCACGATGCCCTGCTCATCGATCACCTCCTTGCGGGCGGTGTTGACCAGCATCGCGCCCTTGGGCATCGACATCATCAGGTCGTAGCCGATCGAGCCTTTCGTCTCCGCCGTGGCGGGAATGTGCAGCGAAAGGAAGTCGGAAACCCGATACAGTTCCTCGACCGTCGCCACTTTCTTCACACCGTCGGCCTCGAAGAGCGCATCGTCGGTGATGAACGGATCGTAGGCGACGACATTCATGCCCAGGGCCTTGCCTTTGCGGCCTACCAGCCGGCCGACGTTGCCGTAGGCATGGATACCGAGGGTTTTGCCCTGGAGTTCCGCGCCCGTGCCCGGCGTGAAGCGGTTGCGCGACATGAAAATCATCATGGCCAGAGCCAGTTCGGCCACGGCATTGGAATTCTGCCCCGGGGTGTTCATCACCACGATGCCGCGCGCCGAAGCCGCCCCGAGGTCCACATTGTCGTAACCCGCGCCGGCGCGGACCACGATCTTCAGGTTTTTCGCTGCGGCGATGACCTCGGCGGTCACCTTGTCGCTGCGGACAATCAGTGCATCGACGTCGGCCACGGCTTCGAGCAGCTGGCTCTTGTCGGTGTATTTTTCGAGCAGCACCAGTTCGTATCCGGCCTCCTCGACGATCCTGCGGATTCCGTCCACTGCCTTTTTGGCGAAGGGCTTCTCCGTTGCAACCAGTATCTTCATAGTTTCGATCAATGAAGTGAAACAAATATCCTGTTCTTTTTTTGTATCCCGCATCAGCGGGACGATGGTCGGACACATCGGCGCTATTTCTTATGCGCCTCGGCGAACTCCTGCATGCAGGCCACCAGTGCCTCGACACTCTCCTTCGGCAGGGCGTTGTAGCACGATGCGCGGAAGCCGCCCACCAGACGGTGCCCCTTGATGCCGACCATGCCGCGGCTCTTGGCAAACTCCAGGAACTCGGGAGCCAGCTCCTCGTAGCCTTCGGCCATCACGAAGCAGATGTTCATCAGCGAACGGTCCTCCTTCTCGACCGTACCGCGGAAGAGCGGGTTGCGGTCGATCTCGGCGTAGAGCAACTCGGCCTTCTCCTGATTGCGGCGGTAGATTTCGTCGACGCCGCCGATCGACTTGAGCCATTTCAGGGTCTCCTTCAGGATGTAGATCGGGAACACGGGAGGCGTGTTGAACATCGAGTTGTTCTCGACATGGGTGCGCAGCGACATCATCGTCGGCAGGTCGCGGACGATGCGCTCCAGCATGTCCTCGCGGATGATGGCGAACGCCACGCCCGCGGGAGCCAGGTTCTTCTGCGCGCCGCCGTAGATCATGGCGTATTTCGAAACGTCCACCGGACGCGAAAGGATGTCGGAAGACATGTCGGCGATCAGGGGCACGGGCGACGAGAGATCCTCGTGGTACTCCGTACCGTAGATCGTATTATTGGAGGTGATATGTACATAGTCCAGATCGGCCGGAATGGCAAATCCCTTGGGAATGTAGGTGAAGTTGCGGTCCTCGGACGAAGCCAGCACTTCCACTTCGCCGTAACGTTTCGCCTCCTTGATGGCCTTTTTGGCCCAGACACCCGTATTCACATAACCGGCCTTCCTGCCCAGGAAGTTGGCGGGAATTTCATAAAAATAGGTACTCGCACCGCCTCCCAGGTAGATGATCTTGTAGTTGTCGGGAATGTGAAGCAATTCGCGGAAAAGAACGTCGGCCTCAGCCATCACGTCGTCGAAATCCTTCGTCCGGTGCGAGATCGAAAGCAGCGAAAGACCCGATCCGTTGAAATCGAGGATTGCCTTGGCTGCATTTTCGATGACCACGTCTGCCAGAATGGAAGGTCCCGCATTGAAATTGTGCTTTTTCATAATTCGTATGTGATTTGAATGATCTGACTTCTGTCTGTTAGTTTGCTAACACAAATATAAATAAAAAAAATCCAGTAATCCAAAGATATCCGAATATTTTTCTATCCGCAGGAAAAATGAGCCCCATTTCGGGTTGTTTTTGCGCCTTTCCCCGGGGATAAAACCCCGCCCGGACCGGCCCCGGACCGGCAAAATGCAAAATCAAGAGGTCCCGCACCCGACTCGGCCGATCCTCGCGCCGCCCGAACCGGCCCCGCCCGGCAAAATACAAGTAAACTTGTTTTTGCGCTCGGCTTTTTGTATCTTTGTCCGAAAATTACAAGTTTCCGTACACAATGATAAAATCAATGACCGGCTTCGGCAAAGGTGAGGCCGTACTCCGGAATAAGAAAATCACGGTCGAGATCCGTTCGCTGAATTCCAAGCAGTTGGACCTATCGCTGCGCCTCCCGGCCGTCTACCGGCAGTCGGAATACGAAATCCGCAACCTGATCGCCCGCACGATCCAGCGGGGCAAGGTCGACGTCTTCGTCTCGGTCGAGTCGCAGTCCGTCGAGACTCCGGCGCGCATCAACCGCGAGGTGTTCCGCGAATACCTCCGCCAGATGAACGACACGCTTGCGTTCTCGGGCATCGACGCCGACTACGACGCCATCCTGCCCGTGATCATGCGCCTGCCGGATGTCGTGGCTACCGAGGCCGAAGCCATCTCCGAGGAGGAACACGCCGGGCTGATCGCAGCCGTGGAAGAGGCCTCCGCCCAACTCGACGCCTTCCGGGTGCAGGAGGGAGCCATCCTGATCGCTGACCTCTTGCGCCGCGTGGAGCTGATCGAGCAGTACCGCGAGGAGGTCGTACCCTTCGAGCAGGCCCGCACGGAGACAATCAAGGCCCGCATCCTGGACAACCTCTCGAAGCTGGCCGTCGATGTGGACCACAACCGCCTGGAGCAGGAGATGATCTTCTACCTGGAGAAGCTCGACATCACCGAGGAGAAGGTGCGCCTCACCAACCACTGCAACTACTTCCGGGAGGTGGCCTCTTCGGAGGAGGGCGCAGGCCGCAAGCTGGGCTTCATCGCACAGGAGATGGGCCGCGAGATCAACACGATGGGATCGAAGGCCAACGAGCCGAACATCCAGATTCTCGTCGTCAGAATGAAGGACGAACTGGAGAAGATCAAGGAACAGGTACTGAACATTCTGTAAGGCCCGGGGCCACGGAGTGTCCGATTCCCGCCTCAACGGAAGTCGCATTCCCCGCGCCCCGGTCGCCTTGGACCGCACCTCCTGCCGCCCAAGGCGCCATTTGCAGACAGGGCCGCGCCAGCCCTTCTCCCGAAGGAAAAGACAGTCAGCCGCGCCAAGACTCGTAGCAGGTTGAACTCAATGACAATGATGAATTTTGAAATTTTATGGGTAAGGTAATCATATTCTCGGCCCCGAGCGGCTCGGGCAAAACCACCATCGTCCGCCGGTTGCTGGAGCGCTATCCGCAGTTCGAATTTTCCATCTCGGCGACCAGCCGCGCCCCCCGCGGCCAGGAGCGCGACGGGGTGGACTATCACTTCCTCTCGCACGAGGAGTTCATGCAGGCCGTGGCCGACAACCGCTTCGTGGAGTGGGAGGAGGTCTACAAGGGAACCTGCTACGGCACGCTGCGTTCGGAGGTTGAGCGCATCTGGGCCAAGGGCCATGTGATCGTCTTCGACGTCGACGTGATCGGCGGCATCAACCTCAAGCGCATCTTCGGCGACGACGCCTGCTCGGTATTCATCATGCCGCCCTCGATCGAGGAGCTGCGCCGACGGCTCGTCGCACGCGGAACGGACGCCCCGGAGGTGATCGACCGCCGCGTGGCCAAGGCCGAATTCGAACTGACGAAAGCTCCGGAATTCGACCACGTGGTGGTCAACGACTGCCTCGACGAGGCCGTGAGCCGGACGTGCGGCATCCTCGACCCATTCATCGCGCGGTAGGATGAAACGGGTCATGCTCTATTTCGGGTCGTTCAACCCCGTGCACAAAGGCCATATCGCGCTGGCGGAATATGTCGTCGAGCAGGGTCTCTGCGACGAGGCCGTGTTGGTCGTTTCGCCCCAAAGCCCCTACAAACAACCCTCGGAACTGGCGCCCGAAATGGCCCGTTTCGAAATGGCCGAGATCGCCTGCGGCGCTTCGAAATACCCGGAGCGCATCAAACCTTCGGTCGTGGAGTTTCTGCTTCCGAAACCCTCATACACAATAGATACCCTGCGTTACCTCGAGGAAAACTTCGGGTCGGACATGCAGTTCTCGATCCTGATGGGCAGCGACCAGATAGCGCGCCTGGCGGGATGGAAGGAGTACGAACAGATCCTCGAATACCCGATCTACGTCTACCCGCGGCGCGGAGAACCGGCAGACGGATTCGAAGGGCGCATCACACTGCTGGCGGACGCTCCGCTGCAGGAGTTCGCCTCGACGGACGTGCGCAACCGCATCGGGCGGGGCGAGGATGTCGGCGCCATGCTCGACGAGGAGGTCATCGCCTACATCCGCCGCAAGGGGCTTTGGAGCCCCGCGACGCGCATCGCGGCCCTCGGGGCTCAGATCGCCGCCGACCCCGGGAACACGGCGCTCTATGTCGAGCGCGGAAAGCTCCATTACCGAATGGGGGCATGGGGCCCGGCGCTCAACGACTTCAACGCGGCGCTGCGCATCGACGACACGCACGTCGAAGCCAAGGAGTTCGCCCGAATGGTGCAGGAGATTCTGGAATTCCGATACAAAGATATATACAACCCCTGAAATGACACGTTTGAAGATAGCCCTCCTGGCAGGCGGTGATTCGCCCGAACGGGACATCGCCCTTCAGAGCGCCGCCCAGATCGAGGCGGCCCTCGACCACACGAAATACGACATCACGGTCGTCGACCTCCACGGCCGCGACTGGCACCACACGGGCCCCGACGGGCGGCAGTGGCAGGTGGACAAGAATGATTTTTCGATCACCGTCGACGGCGTGCACAAGGCGTTCGACTATGCGCTGATCCTCATCCACGGCACCCCCGGCGAGGACGGCAGGCTCCAAGGCTATCTCGACATGATGGGCGTTCCCTATTCGTCGTGCTCGATGGCCTCGTCGGTCATCACCTTCGACAAGATCACCACCAAACGCACGCTTGCAGGGCGTGTCAACCTGGCCCGCGAGGTCTTCCTGCGCCGCGGCGAAGCGTTCGACCCGGCGAGGATCGTCGCGCAACTGGGAATGCCCCTGTTTGTGAAGCCGAACGCCAACGGATCGTCGTTCGGCGTGACGAAAGTACACATCCCGGAGGAGCTTCCGGCGGCCATCGAAGCGGCTTTTGCCCAGGGCGACGAAATCCTGATCGAAGAGTGCATCACGGGCCGCGAAATGGGCTGCGGCATGCTCGTCGCCGGCGGCAGGGAGTATGTTTTTCCGATCACGGAAATCGTCCCGAAGAAAGATTTCTTCGACTACGAAGCCAAGTACACCGCAGGCTGTTCGGAGGAGATCACCCCGGCGGAGATCGCTCCCGGGGTGCAGGCCGAGTTGCACCGCATGACCCGCGAGGCCTACCGCATCTGCCGCTGCTCGGGCGTCGTGCGTGTAGACTTCATCGTCACCCCCTCGGGCGTGCCCTATTTCATCGAGCTGAACTCGATCCCCGGCATGAGCGGGGGAAGCATCGTCCCCAAACAGGTCCGCGAAATGGGCATGTCGCTCGGGGAGCTCTACGACATCATCATCGCCGACACCTGCCGCCAATGATCGAGATAGACGACAAAATCGTAAGCGCCGACCTGCTGCGCGAATGTTTTGCCTGCGACATCGCGCAGTGCAAGGGCATCTGCTGCGTCGAAGGCAACGCCGGCGCGCCGCTCGAAGCCCACGAGGTGGAGATCCTCGAGCGCGAATACCCCAATTACAAGCCCTATATGACGGCTGAGGGCATCGAGTCCGTCGAGCGTCAGGGATTCATGGTCGTGGACGAGGACGGCGATCTGACCACGCCGCTGGTGGACGACGCCCAGTGTGCCTATACCTACACGGAAAACGGAGTGACGCTCTGCGCCATCGAAAAAGCGTGGGCCGAAGGCAAAACCCCGTTCCGCAAGCCTATTTCGTGCCATCTCTATCCGATCCGCGTGATGCGTTTCTCGAACGGCACGGTGGGGCTCAACTACCACCGCTGGTCGGTGTGTTCCCCGGCCCGCCGCTGCGGCGCCCAACTGGGTATCCCGGTCTACAAAGCCCTCCGGGAGCCGATCATCCGCCGCTTCGGCGAGGATTTCTACAAGGCGCTGGAAGCCGCCGCACAACTGATCAGACAACAATAAAAGAAGAGACCATGAAACAATACATTCTTACCTGCATCGCCCTCTCGATGGTCTTCACCGCGATGGCGCGCAAACCCAAACACTCCCGGACGGCAGCGGTTGCCTCGCGCGAAGTCGCCGCGGCCGATTCGCTGCGCCTGGTGGCATCACGTCAGGCAGCAGTGATCGACTCGCTGCAGAGCATCGTCCTCACGGCCGACTGCTCGGACGAAGAGATCCTGCCCGCCAAGCCCGCAGCGGTCATCGACCCGGAGCAGGCCGCGGCCGATTCCGTGGCGGCACTCCGTCTCCGTCTCCAGCCCACGAAGATCGAGTCCATTTTCGACTCCAACGGCCTGACCGTGCTCGACACCCTCGCCACGGAAAACGAAGCCGTTCAGGTGATACTCTACAGCAACAACAGCTGGAAATACATTCTCAACCGTGAGGTGGCCAAAGACAGCACGATTTTCGAAAAATACTGGGACACGACGACGCTCTTCCCCTATAAGAATGTCGACATGTCGGGAATGCCCAAATCGGTGGTGATCGACCTGGTCGACTCACTGAGCAGCTACCATTGTCCGTGTCAGGGCTCGGTGCACCCGCACGGCAAATACG
>NZ_JAHHQJ010000017.1 GCF_020026455.1 Alistipes sp. | reverse complement strand
CGCGGGTCCGAGTCCCGTTTTCCGCTCTTCGAAGGCGAGTGATAATCAAAGGATTGTCCCTCGCTTTTCTTTTTGTCGTATGCCGTGCCCCGTCTGCCGTCTGCCGTCTGCTGCCTGCCGTCTGCTGCCTGCTGCCTGCCGTCTGTCGTCTGCCGTGTGCCGTCTCCCGTCTCCCGTCCGTCGTCTGCCGTGTGCTGTCTGTCGCGATGGAGTGCGACGGATAAGCGCGCTATTGACTTGGGGACAAACCGAACGGCTGCGAGCCACAGGCGAAGGGCGATCGGGCCATGGCCTGCGGTGCCGCTTTTCCCGCGACTCATGGTCATGAATCGGCATGATGCAAAATACTCCGTCAGTATGGAGGCTGACGGAGTTGAAGATTGGATGCTGACGGAGCCTGCAGCCGACACGATAAGGTCGGGATGCTTCGGCCCGTTCAGGGCATCCTATCGGGAGGGCTGTTCCGGGTGCTTGCTGAAAATGGCCTTGATCCGCTCCATGTCGAACTTGGAAGATCGGTCGTAGTAATAGATGCCGTTCTGTTCCTGCTCCACATCCGTGAGTTGGGTGTAGCAATAGCCCCATACCTGCCCGGCAAGCGAGAGCAGGGCATCTACCTGACCTTCGAGCCGAGTGTAGAACTCTTCGAGCGTGCGGGGTGCCTGTCCGTAACCCCACGATTCGGTCTGGGAGTCCATGCCCTGCTTCTCCTGGTCCTTCACCCACTTGATGCCGCCGAACTCATCGACCAGATAGGGGCACGAGCCGTCGTACTGCGGCCAGGTGTAGTTTGCGGTCGCCTTCACCTCGTTGAATCCGATGTTGCGCGTCTGATCGCGGGTTGTCTGCGGCTGGAGATGGAAGAAGGTGCCGTCGTTGAAGATGACCTCTTTCAGCCGGGCCGGGTTCTGCTCGTAATTATGAACGGCCCAGATATCGGTCCTGGCGGTGATTCCGCCGCTGACGGTATTGACCGGGCGTGTCGGGTCGAGACGCTTCGTCAGATCGTAGACGTCGGAGACGAAGCGCGGGAACTGCGTGTTGTCGGGCCACCACTCCTCGTTCATCGGCGTCCACGTCAGCAGCGAGGGATGGTTCCGGTCGCGGACCACGCACTCGGCCCACTCGGAGAGGAAGTTGCGGGCCGCGTCCACATCGTTGGCGTCCATTCCCCAACTGGGGCTTTCGCCCCAGGTGATGTAGCCGAGCTTGTCGGCCCAGTAATAGTAGCGCTCCTCGAAAACCTTCTGATGCAGGCGTGCGCCGTTGAATCCGGCGGCCAGCCCCAGTTCGATATCGCGGCGCAGGGCGTCGTCCGACGGGGCGGTCCAGATGCCGTCGGGGTAGAATCCCTGGTCGAGCACCAGCCGCTGGTAACAGGGCTTGTTGTTGAGATAGATCTTGTTGCCTTCGATGTGGACCTTGCGCATTCCGACATAGGATTTCACTGCGTCGATCAGCCGCCCGTCGGGGGTGACTACCTCGTAGGTCAGGTCGTAGAGGAACGGGTCTTCGGGACTCCAGAGCCGGGCCTTTTTGACCGGGATGACGACGACACTGCTGTTCGATGCCCGAACCTGCCGTGTGCCGATGACCTTGCCGCCGTCCCGAAGGGTTACCCGGAGCGTGTTCGGACTTTCCCGGAAGAACTGCGGGGCGATGATCAGCTGCTGCTGGTCGATGTCGGTCGTCATTTGGACGCGCGCAAGGGCTTCGGGCGCCACAGCCTCCATCCATACCGTCTGCCAGATGCCCGTCGTGCGGGTGTAGTCGCAATGGTGCGAATCGTATTGCAGCGACTGTTTGCCGGCGGTCTGCGTGCCGCTGCGCAGGTCGCTCGTAGCGAGGACGACCAGGCTGTGGCTGCCGCCCGGCTTCACGAATGGGGTGATGTCGTAGGAGAACGACGTGCTACCCCCGAAGTGGCGTCCGACGAAGCGGCCGTCGACATACACCTCGGAGGTGTAGTACACGGCTCCGAAATGGAGGATCACGTTGCGATCCGACCAGTCTGCCGGGATGTCAATCGCCCGCTGATACCAGATCCGGTTGATGAAGTCCGTGTGGCCGACGCCCGAGAGTTTGCTCTCCGGGGCGAACGGCACGATGATTTTGCCATCGAATCCCTTCGAGGCGGCGTATCCGCGCTCCAGACCGCTTGCGCCGAAATCGAACGTGTAGGTCCATGCGCCGTTGAGGTTGATCCAGTCCGTCCGCTCGAACTGCGGACGGGGATATTCCGGACGGGGAACTTGCGAAAACAGACACACGGCCTGAAGCAGGAAAAAGAGGGTGATTGCGGTTTTTTTCATGGTAGTTTTGTCGTTGGGTTATTTGTTTTCGGGCAACTTTATTCCGATACGATGTCGAAGCGCTCGAATGTTCCGCGCGATGCGTTAGACGGCGGCAGCATGCTGCAAAGGAGCTGCTGAATGTGCGCATGTTTCATGGCTTCGTTTGAGGATTTGTTGTGCCGAAGTTACAAATTTTTTTTCAAAATGCGGACGTTTGCCATTGCCCCCCCCCTCGTCCTTTTTTCGGGACTGTCCGGCAAGTGAGAGCAGGGCGATTCCGTAGTTCGGATCGTCGCCCGGTTGTCCCTGCCGGATGTCGAGGACGGAGGCCTGCCCGGAGGCGGACGTCGGAAAATCCGGAGGCTGCTGCGGGATGGAGGCGTTTTTGTGCTATCTTTACGGATAAAAAGCATAGGGTTATGGAACGGGAGAATGTCTTTCACATCAAAAACATGGTTTGCAACCGCTGCATTCTGGTTGTCACCCGTCTGCTCGAAAAAGCGGGTTTCACGCCCCTCGAAGTCGGATTGGGAACGGCCGTCGTGCGGGAGACCCCCGGGCGGGAGGAGCGGGAGGCGTTCCGCACGCTGCTCGAAGCCTATGGGTTCGAACTGCTCGACGACAGCCGGATGCGCCTCATCGAGCAGATCCGGACGGCTGTGATCGAATTGGTGCATTACAGCGAAGATGCCCCGAAAGTCAACCTGTCGGACTTCCTGCGCGAGCGCTTCCACCGTGATTACAGTGCGTTGAGCAAGCTCTTTTCGGAGGTCAACGGCATCAGCATCGAAAAATACTGCCTTGCCCAGCGGATCGAGCGGGCCAAGGAACTGCTGGCCTACGGTGAGTTGACCGTCGGCGAGATCGCCGACAAACTCCGTTATTCGAGCGTGGCGCATTTCAGCGCCCAGTTCCGCGCCCAGACCGGGATGTCGCCCAGTGCGTTCCGCCGTCTGAAGGGATGCGGACTGAAACCTTTGGATGAGGTATAAATCATATCCATAATTCTGTAACACCCGGAGCGGGTCGGGGTCTTACCTTTGTACTCATGGAAAAGAGTAAGATCATCACGAATACATTCCCGGTCGCAGGCATGAGTTGCGCCTCGTGTGCCGTCCGGGTCGATAAGACGCTCAACAACCTGCCGGGCGTCGTGTCTGCGCATGTGAACTACGCTTCCGCCACGGTGCAGGTGGCCTATAGCCCGGAGGAGTGCTCTCCGGAGGAGCTGAAGCGGGCCGTGCAGGCGGCCGGCTACGACCTGCGGACCGACGCGGAAGGCCCTGCCGAGGATGAGGCGGAGCGCGCCCGTGCGGCGCACTACTGGGAGCTGAAACGGCGGACGTTGTGGGCCGTGGGGCTTTGTCTCCCGATCGTTGCCGGAGGCATGCTGTTCATGGACTCTCCGGCCGTGAAATATGCCCTGTGGGTGCTCTCCACCCCGGTTGTTTTCGGCCTGGGACGGGGCTTCTTCGTCAATGCCTGGAACCAGCTTCGCCACATGTCGGCCAACATGGATACGCTGGTTGCCGTCAGCACCGGAATTGCCTATCTGTTCAGCCTTTTCAACCTGTTTTTTCCGGAATTCTGGCTGTCGCGAGGCATCGAGCCGCACGTCTATTTCGAGTCGGCGGCCGTCATCGTCGCCTTCATCCTGCTGGGACGCCTGCTCGAGGAGCGGGCGAAGCGCGGCACGACGACGGCCATCGCGAAACTGATGGGCCTGCAGCCGAAAACCGTCACGGTGATTACCCCCTCGGGCGAACGCTCCGTGCCCGTTGCCGAGCTCCGCCGGGGAGACCTGGTTGCCGTGCATCCCGGCGAACGCATCGCCGTGGACGGCACGGTGACCGAGGGCGCGTCCTATGTCGACGAGAGCATGCTCAGCGGGGAGCCGCTCCCCGTCTGCAAGCAGGAGGGTGCGGCGGTGTTCGCCGGAACGATGAACGGCAACGGAGCGTTCCGTTTCCGGGCCGACAAGGTGGGCCGGGACACGGTGCTGGCCCGAATCATCCGCATGGTCCGGGATGCACAGGGGAGCAAGGCCCCCGTGCAGCGGATCGTCGACCGGATTGCCGGCCTGTTCGTCCCCGCCATCCTCCTCCTTGCCGTGCTGACCTTTGCGGTGTGGATGTTCCTTGCTCCGGAGGAGGGCTTCACCCGCGGGCTGCTGGCGATGGTGACCGTGCTGATTATCGCATGCCCCTGTGCCCTGGGGCTGGCGACGCCCACGGCCCTCATGGTCGGGATCGGCAAGGGTGCCGAAGCGGGCATTCTCGTCAAGGACGCCGCGAGCCTGGAGGTGGCCCGCAAGGTCGACACCGTGGTGCTGGACAAGACCGGGACCCTCACCGAAGGCCGCCCGTCGGTTGTCGACGCGGCGTGGACCGAGGGGGCGGAGACGGCGCGGCGGATTCTGTTCAGCCTTGAAAAACGCTCGGGGCATCCGCTTTCGCAGGCCGTCGTCGAATCGCTCGGCGGGGAGCGGGAGGTTCCCGTGACCGAATTTGAAAGTCTTCCCGGACTGGGAGTCCGGGGTGTTGCGGAGGGCCGGACCTGGTATGCCGGGAACGACGCGCTGCTGGCCCGTTGTGGCATCGTGCCCGATGCCCGCCTGCGACAGCTGGCCGAAGGATGGGTGCGGGAGGCGAAGACCGTGATTTGGCTTGCCGACGGCGAGCGGGTCCACGCCGTGCTGGCCCTTGCCGATGCACTGAAACCCTCGTCGGCCGAGGCCGTTGCCCGGCTGCATGCATTGGGAATCACGGTCTGGATGCTGACGGGCGACAACGTTGGGTCGGCGCACGAAACGGCCCGGAAAGTCGCCATCACCCGTTTTCGGGCGGGAGTCCTGCCGCACGAAAAGGCCGAATTCATCCGGCAGCTGCAGTCCGAAGGGCGGACGGTGGCGATGGCCGGCGACGGAATCAACGACAGTGCGGCGCTCGCGCAGGCCGATTTGAGCGTCGCCATGGGTCGGGGAAGCGACATTGCGATGGATACCTCGATGGTGACGATCCTCGCGTCCGACCTCCGGAAAATTCCGGAGATGATCCGGCTGTCGCACCTTACCGTGCGGACGATTCGCCAGAACCTCTTCTGGGCCTTCATCTACAATCTTGTCGCCATTCCCGTTGCGGCCGGGGCGCTCTATCCCCTGTGGGGTTTTCTGCTCGATCCGATGATCGGCGGGGCGGCCATGGCCCTGAGCAGCGTGAGCGTCGTGACCAACAGCCTGCGGCTGAAGCGCCGGCGGATCGGCGGGGAGAGAGTGTGTGACGAACCTGTTAAAACCGAAAAAAATATGAAAAAGGAATTTATCGTGGAAGGCATGATGTGCCATCATTGCCGGGCGCATGTGGAGCAAGCGCTGAATGCCCTGGAGGGTGTGAAGGCTGTCGTGACGCTGGATCCTCCGGTGGCTGTCGTGGAGTTCTCTGGGCCGGAAATCGGCCTCGGGGAGTTGCAGAAGGCCGTTGCGGAGCGGGCCGGGGAGTACACCCTGCGGGAGCGGTAGGGACAGCCGGCGCCCCTGCCCGGGCGGGGCGGCAGCGTGTCGGGATGCATCTTTTCGACAAATGTCCGGCTGAAAACGCGCTTTAGCACCAACTTTGCTGTCGGATCGGGTAAAAGATGCTGATGGAGACTCTTTCCCGATGGATCGGCGGCGTGAACGACGTGCTGTGGACCTATGTGCTGATTGCGGCGCTCTTGGGGTGTGCCGTGTGGTTTACCCTGCGCACGCGGGGCGTGCAGTTCCGCCTGCTGGGCGAAATGGTGCGCGTGTTGGGCGAGTCGGCCGGAAAGGGGACGCAGGGCGAACGCCATGTCTCGTCGTTCCAGGCCTTCGCCGTGTCGCTGGCGAGCCGTGTCGGTACGGGCAATCTGGCGGGGGTCGCCACGGCCATCGTCGTCGGGGGCCCCGGTGCGGTCTTCTGGATGTGGGTCATCGCCCTTGCGGGTGCGGCGAGCGCTTTCGTCGAGTCGACCCTCGCGCAGCTCTACAAACGCCGCGGCCGGGACTCTTTCATCGGCGGCCCGGCCTACTACATGGAACGCGGCCTCGGTCGGAGGTGGATGGGCGTGCTGTTCGCCGTGCTGATCTCCGTGACCTTCGGATTTGCCTTCAACTCGGTGCAGAGCAACACGATCTGCGCCGCGTGGGAGGGGGCTTTCGGCTCCGATCCCGTGTGGGTGGGCGTCGCGCTCACGGCGCTGACGCTGCTGGTCATCTTCGGAGGCATACGGCGCATCGCGCGTGTCAGCGGCGTGATCGTCCCGATCATGGCGCTGGGATATGTCGTGCTGGCGCTGGGTGTCGTGCTGTTCAACCTCGGACGGCTGCCCGAGGTGCTGGAGCTGATCCTCGCCGACGCTTTCGGCTGGAAGCAGACGCTGGGCGGCGCAGTCGGCGCGGCGCTGATGCAGGGCATCAAGCGGGGACTCTTCAGCAACGAGGCCGGCATGGGTTCGGCCCCGAATGTCGCCGCCACGGCCCATGTTTCGCACCCCGTGAAGCAGGGACTTATCCAGACCCTCGGGGTCTTCACCGATACGCTCGTCATCTGCTCCTGCACGGCCTTCATCATCCTGTTCGGGGGCGTTCCCGATCCCTCGCTCAACGGCATCCAACTGACACAGGCGGCTCTGGTGAGCGAGATCGGTCCTGCGGGCGGGCCTTTCGTCGCCGTGGCGATCTTTCTGTTCGCCTTTTCGTCGATCATCGGCAATTACTACTACGGCGAGGCCAACATCCGTTTCATCACTCCGCGCCCGTGGGTGCTGATGCTCTACCGGCTGCTGGCGGGCGCAATGGTGCTGTTCGGAGCCTTGGCGACACTCGATCTGGTGTGGAGTCTGGCCGATGTGACGATGGCGCTGATGACGCTGTGCAATCTGGTGGCGATCGTATTGCTGGGGCGTCAGGCCCTGCTGCTACTGGACGACTATAAGGCCCAGAAACGACAGGGGATCAAGGATCCGGTCTTCACGAAGGACCGGATTCCCGAATTGAAGGACAAGGCCGAATGCTGGTAGCGCCCTGCACCCGCCGCTTCACGCTTCACCTGCCGCCGCACCTGCTGCACCCGCCGCCGCATCCGCCGCTTTACGCTTCTCCCGCTGCCCTGCTTCGCCACTTTACACTGCACCTGCTGCACCTGCTGCACCCGCCGCCGCACCCGCCGCTTCACGCTGTACCTGTCGCATCTGCCGCCGCATCCGCTGTACCCGCCGCATCCGCTACATTGCCGTCCGCTTCTGGCTCCGCGGCCCGGCCTGCAACTGGTGCCTCCCCTTCGGTCAGTTGACCACCACCGTCGGGAAATACTCGCGCAGCAGCGATGCGGCGCGGTCGAGTTGTTCGGAGGTGTTCTCCTTCACATCGCGGAGTTTGTATTCCAGCCCCATCGCTTCGTACTTGTGCACCCCGAGGGTATGGTAGGGGAGCAGCTCGACCCGCTCTATCGACCCGTAGCCGCCGAGCCGCTCGCCCAACGTGCGGATGTCGGCCTCGGCGTCGCTGTACCCCGGGACAAGCACGTAGCGCAGCCAGAAGGGTTTGCCGTGGGCCTCGAGCCAGGCGGCCGTGCGGAGCGTCTGGCTGTTTTCGCGCCCGGTGAGGACGCGGTGGCGTTCGGGATTGGCCTGCTTCACGTCGAGCAGCACCAGGTCGACCAGTCCCAGCAGCTCTTCGACGGCCGGGTTCCACACCCCGCCGTTCGTGTCGATGCAGACATGGATGCCTGCCTCCTTCAGTGCCTTGACGAGCGGAACGAGTTCCGCGGCCTGAAAGGAGGGTTCGCCGCCCGAGAAGGTCACGCCCCCGCGGCGCCCGAAGAAGGGTTTCTGGTCGACGGCCATGCGCAGAATCTCCGCCGGGTCGGTTAATGTGCCCTTTCCGGCCTCGATCGTGTCGGGATTGGCGCAGTAGAGGCAGCGGAAATTGCAGCCCTGGAGGAAAACGACGAGCCGGATTCCCGGCCCGTCGAATGTCCCCATGGATTCGTAGGAATGTACATGAATCATGGTTGTTCCTTTTGTTTCTGTATTGTGTTGCGGATGGGGCCGGGTCACCGACAGGATTTGTCGTGCGACACCGGCCCTCGTCCGAAAGTCAGCTTTTCGGGCTGCTACATTCTTTCATGGAAACTGCGGCTGATGACCTCGAGCTGGTGTTCGCGGCTCAGCTTGATGAAGTTCACGGCGTAGCCCGAGACGCGGATCGTCAGCTGCGGATATTTCTCGGGGTGCTCCATGGCGTCTTCGAGCATCTCGCGGTTCAGCACGTTGACATTCAGGTGGTGTGCTCCCTTGGTGAAGTATCCGTCGAGCATCGTCACCAGGTTCTCAGTGCGCTCCTCGGCCGTCGGGCCGAGCGACTTGGGCACGATCGAGAAGGTGTTCGAAATACCGTCCTGCGAGTCGCGGTAGCGCATCTTGGCCACCGAGGTGAGCGAGGCGATGGCGCCGCTCTTGTCGCGGCCGTGCATCGGGTTGGCTCCCGGGGCGAAGGCCACTCCCTTGAGGCGTCCGTCGGGCGTCGCGCCGGTTTTCTTGCCGTACATCACGTTCGAGGTGATGGTCAGCAGCGACAGCGTCGGGCGGGCGTTCTTGTAGACGGGCAACTTCTTCAGCTCCTCGTTGAAGTAGTAGACGAGGTCTACACCCAGGTGGTCGACGCGGTCGTCGTTGTTGCCGTAGCAGGGGAATTCACCCTCGATGTCGAAGGCCTCGGTGAGTCCTTCGGCGTTGCGGCGGGGCGTCACGCGGGCGTATTTGATGGCCGAGAGCGAGTCGAGCGCGATCGAAAGTCCGGCCACGCCATAGGCGAGGTTGATGCGGGGATCGGTGTCGATGAACGCCATCTGGGCCTTCTCGTAGTAGTACTTGTCGTGCATGTAGTGGATGATGTTCATGGCCTCGTTGTAGATGCGGGCGATCTCCTTGAGCACCATCTTGTAGTTGCGCATCACCTCCTCGAAGAGCAGGGGTCCTTCCGACAGGGGAGGAATGCCCTTGATCATCAGCGTGCCGGTATTCTCGCAGCGGCCGCAGTTGATGGCCAGCAGCAGGGCCTTGGCCAGATTGGTGCGGGCTCCGAAGAACTGGATCTGGCGGCCGATCTCCTGGAACGAGACGCAGCAGGCGATGCCGTAGTCGTCCGAGTGGCGCACTTCGCGCATCAGGTCGTCGTTCTCATACTGGATCGAGCTGGTGTCGGCCGATACCTTGGCGCAGAACTCCTTGAATCCCTGCGGCAGCTCGGGGCTCCAGAGGATCGTGAGGTTCGGCTCGGGCGAAGGACCGAGGTTGTAGAGCGTCTGCAGGAATCGGAACGAGGTCTTCGTCACCTTCGTGCGGCCGTCGTTGAAGCGTCCGCCGATGGCCTCGGTCACCCACGTGGGGTCGCCGGCGAAGATGTCGTTGTAGGACTGCATGCGCAGGTGGCGCACCATGCGCAGCTTGATGACAAACTGGTCGATCAGCTCCTGGGCGAACGACTCGTCGATCTTCCCGTGTGCGAGGTCGTATTCGATGAAGATGTCGAGGAACGAGGAAACGTTACCCAGCGACATGGCGGCTCCGTCCTGCTCCTTGACGGCGGCCAGATAGGCCATGTAGACCCACTGCACGGCCTCCTGGGCCGAATGTGCCGGGCGGCTGAGGTCCAGTCCGTAGTATTCGCCCATCGTGCGGATGTCCTTCAGGGCCTTGATCTGCTCGGCGACCTCTTCGCGCAGGCGGATGCGGGCTTCGGTCATCGGGCCGGTGAGGTTGTGGAGGTCCTCCTGCTTGGCCTCGATCAGCCGGTCGATGCCATAGAGAGCCAGACGGCGGTAGTCGCCGATGATGCGGCCGCGGGCGTAGTTGTCGGGGAGTCCGGTCAGGAATCCCAGCGAGCGGAACGAGCGGATCTCCTCGGTGTAGACGTCGAACACGCCGTCGTTGTGGGTTTTGCGGTAGTGGGTGAAGATGTCCTTCACCTTCTCGTCGACCTCCACGCCGTTCTCCTTGCAGGCACGCGATACGACGTTGATGCCTCCGAAGGGTTTGATGGCGCGCTTGAGCAACTCGTCGGTCTGCAGACCGACGATCAGTTCGTTTTCGCGGTCGATGTATCCGGCCTTGTGCGAGGTGACGGTCGAAACGGTCTTGTTGTCCAGTTTGCGGACTCCGTTATGCTGACGCTCCTCTTCGAGGGCCTTGAGGCAGAGGCTCCAGATATGCTTCGTGCGCTCGGTCGGTCCTGCGAGGAACGAAGCGTCGCCCAGGTAGGGCGTGATGTTTGTTTGGACGAAGCTCGTCACATTGATCTCTTTGCTCCAAAGCCCGTCGATGAAGGTTTTGTTCAGTTCCATAGTTAATATTGTTCGTTTTGCGATTATAATTGTCCTATTTCGGATAGCAAAGATACGTTATTTTTTTCACATCGGCCAAAGGGTGGTTGTAATTTCATATAAAAATTAAAAAAATACCTACGATCAGGTATTGACACGGCCTTTCGGAATGAGGATTTGTTACAGGGGGGGAGGCGTTGCTGTATTTTTGGCCCTTCTTTTGCAGGGTCGGAGGTGGATCAATACGAAAGACGATGAAAAAATTTTGGCTTGTCCTGCTGGGAGCGGGGCTTTTTGCGATGGCGGCATTTGCCGACGGTGACGTTCCGGTTCGCATGCACGAACTGCCCGATGCGGCGAAGACGATGGTGAAGACCTATTTCCACGACATCGAGGTGGTTTCGGTCACGATGGATCAGGGCATGGTTCCGAGCTATGAGGTGAAGCTGGCCGACGGCACGAAGATCGACTTCGACGCCCGCGGCGAGTGGACCGATGTCGAGCGTCCGGGCGGAGTCGTGCCCGACGGACTGATTCCGCAGCCGATTCTGAAATTCGTGGCTGCGAACTATCCGGGGCAGCATGTCCGGGGGATCGAACGCGACGGCCGCAACCACGAGATCACCCTCGACAACGGTCTGGAACTGAAATTCGACCGCAGATTCCGGCTGATCGACACGGATCGCTGATGCCTGGTGCGGCGGACTGCGGCCCGGGGATTTGCGTTGCGCATCCGGTCCCCGGGTCCCGCCGCTTGGCGGAGGATCGGATGCCGGGCGTTGGGCGGAGCCGGGGCTTCCTGCCGCCCTCCGCAGAGCGGTGTTTTGGCGGGATCCGACGGGTTGGCGCCGGGGACTTCGGATCGGTGCCGGGCGCCGGTCCCTTCTGCATTCGGTAAAATTATGTACCTTTGCGGCGTAAAATCCCGATGACAATGGAAGAACTCACCCTTACGACCCCCGCCCTGCTGTTTTCGGCCGTGTCGCTGATTCTGCTGGCCTACACCAACCGTTTTCTCTCCTATGCGCAGTTGGTGCGCACGCTCAAGGAGCAGCATTTGCAGTATCCCTCGAAGGTGACGCGGGCTCAGATCGACAACCTCCGCCGGCGGCTCCACCTCACGCGTACGATGCAGCTGCTGGGCGTCACGAGTCTGTTTCTGTGTGTGGTGACGATGTTCCTGATCTATGTGGGGCTGATTCTGCTGTCGGCTTACATGTTCGGGGTGGCGTTGCTGCTGCTGGTCGGCTCGCTGGGCGTTTCGATCTGGGAGATTCAGATCTCGGTCCGGGCGCTGGAGATTCACCTCAAGGATATGGAAAACCCGCTTGGGAAGCGGGGTTTGAAGTAATCGTTCGGGTGTGTCCGGGTCTCCCTTTTTCGGGGGGGGAGCGGCCGACGTCCTGTGACAAAACACGGAGATGCCGCGACATCCCGTCACTGCATCTCCCACTAACCTACTTATATAACCTAAAACCAACTTGTGAATCCGGATCCCCGGTTTTCACATGACAAAGATACGGGTCCGTCGTTTCAGCGAAATGACGGACCCGTTGTGTTTCTGTTACACGATGTTTTTTTGCCCCTTCACATCAGAGATGGGTTTGGGTGGTTTGGGCGGATGACGGTGTTGCGACGCTGTTCTTCGCCTGCAGGAAATACTGCTGCGATTTGAGCAGGTTGCGCGACTGGAGCATCATCGTCTTCGTCTCGTTGAGGATCGTGAGGTAGAGTACCCCGGCGCGGGTGCTGCCCGAGGGGGTGTCGTTGATGCGTCGCAGCTGGCTCTTGATCGCCTCGACGATCGTGTCGAAGAGCTTGTCGCGCATTTCGAGCACCAGATCGAGATCCGCAAACTCCTTCGTTGCCAGCATGCCGTTGATCTTGTCGAAAATCGCCTCCACCTGATCGTTCACACGCATCAGGTCGACGATCTGTTCCTTCGACATGCCCTCGTGGTTGTTGTCGATGTGTTCGAATGCCGGGCGGGTGATGTGGATCAGGGCCTTGGTCACCTCCGAAAGGTAGTCGGTGACCTGCACGTAGAAGTGCCCCGTGTCGATGTCGCACTGCTGCAGTCGGCGCAGCGTCGGCATGACGTTGTATTTGCGGCTGCGGGCCTCCTCGAACAGGTGGTTCGAGTCGCGGACCATCTCTTTGAGCACCTTGCGGTTCTCCTTGAAGACAGCCACCAGCGTGCGGTTGTAGATGTGGGTGACCTCCTGCATGGTCGTGCAGACCTCGCCGATGCAGGCGCACAATACTTCGTCGGGGGTCTCGGCCGTTTCGAGCGGCAGCAGGGCCTTTTCGGCCTCCTCTTTCAGTGCGGGCGTCTTGAGGTGGCTGCGGATGAGCAGCCAGACGCAGAGTGCCGTGAGGGCTGCCACGGCGATCCATCCGCCCCACAGCAGCAGGGCCGTCACAGCCAGGGCGATCAGGAATCCTCCGAGAGCCGTGATGAACCAGCCCGAGATGACGGCCATCACGCCCGTGATGCGGTAGACGGCGCTTTCACGGCCCCATGAGCGGTCGGCGAGCGACGATCCCATGGCCACCATGAAGACCACATAGGTCGTCGACAGCGGCAGTTTGTAGGAGGTGGCGATGGCGATCAGGATCGACGCGGCGGTGAGGTTCACCACGGCGCGGATCATGTCGTAGGGGGCCGACGAGCGCTCCTCGGCAGGTAGGGGCTCGAAACGCCGGTCGATGGCCTTCTGCACCCGTTCCGGGATCAGTCCGCTCCACATCGTATTCATCACCAGCGTCGCGCGCACCAGACTGCGCGAAACGAGCGTCGAGCCGAAGCGCTCGTCGCCTTCGTGCTGCGAGGCGAGCGACAGCTCGGTTTCGGTGACGTGCTGCGATTTTTTCGAGAAGAAAAGCGTCAGTACCATGATGATTCCCGACAGGCCCAGCAGCAGGAAGTTCGCGCGGGCGGGAGCTTCGAGTGCCCCCATCATCATCGTTTCGCTGCCGGCTTCTCCGGCGATGCGCCAGGCGTCGTATCCGGCCAGCGGCACACCGATGAAGTTCACCAGGTCGTTGCCGGCAAAGGCCAGCGCCAGCGAGAAGGTTCCCGACAGGATCGTGATGCGCATGATGTTGAGCCGCATGCGCTGGAAGATGTAGAGGATGAGCGACGCTGCGATCCAGAAGGCGAAGAGCGTCACGAGGACATGGTCCCCGACGTATGCCGAGATGGAGGTCGGAATCAGCCCCGAGCTCTTCAAACCCTTGAACAGCGCGAAGTAGAGGATTCCGGCCAGCGAGATGCCGCACCATACGGCGCCCCAGCGGCGGAAGACGGCGGCGTAGCGGAACGAGAAGATCAGACGCGAGATGTACATGAAAAGCGTTCCGGTCACGAAGGCCAGTGCCACCGACAGGAGGATTGCCGCGATGATGACCATGGCTTTGCCCGTGTTGATGAACTGCGAGAGGTCCTGCAGGGAGGTTCCCGGGTCACCGGCGATGCGGAACAGGGCTGCGGCGACGGCAGCGCCCAGCAGGCCGAAGACCATCGACACGGTGGTCGAGGTGGGCAGTCCCAGCGTGTTGTAGAGGTCTAGCAGCAGCACGTTGCCGAGCATCATGCCCAGAAACAGCATCATGATCTCTAGGAAGGAGAACTGTCCGGGGTAGAAGACGCCGCTGCGGGCGACCTCCATCATGCCGCTCGAGGTGAGCGTGCCGACGAGGATTCCGGCGGCTGCGACCCAGAGGATCACGCGGCGCGGAGCGACTTTCGAGCCGAGGGCCGAGTTGAGGAAGTTGACGGCGTCGTTCGCGACGCCCACGACGATGCCCATCACGGCCAGCAGGGCCAGGATGATGACGATTGCGGTGAATAGCGGGGACATAAAATCTGGTCTTGTTTTTTAGGCGATCCTCTACTTCGGTGCACCGGTGTCGCCGATTGCCGCTTCTGCCGTTTGCGGCGTCTTTGCCGGCCTGGTCCCGCTTTTTTTTGGGCGGAAGGCGCCTGCTTTCCGGGCGGACCGTGCGATGAAGTATCCGATCTCGGTTTTTACCGTTGCAAAGGTCCGAAACGGATGTTACAAAGTCGTTACAAGAATGTTTCGACCGGGTGAAAATAACTGAATGACGGCAAAATGGAGTGAGAGTCCGGCCGGGTGCCTGAAGCCTGTACTCCGGCGACGGCTCGGATCGGAACCGGACTGCGGCGAAGCCCTCAATCGGAATTTTGCGGCGGCGGGAGCCCTCAATCGACATCTGGTTGCGGCGACGGCTCGGATCGGAACCGGGCTGCGGGGGTGTATCCGGCAGGTCCGGCGGCGGCTCGGCTCAGCTGTGCTTCTTCAGCGTGAAGACGAACTCCAGCCCGCCGCGTTCGCGCTCGCGGGCTGTGATCGTTCCGCCGTGGATCTTGATGGCATTTTTGACGATCGCCAGTCCCAGCCCTGTGCCGCCCTGTTTGCGCGATCGGCCCTTGTCGATGCGGTAGAATCGCTCGAAGATGTGCGGCAGGTGCTCCGGGCTGATGCCGATGCCGTTGTCGGCGAACGAGATCGTACACTCTTCGTCGTTGTCGCCGAGCAGGCGGATGAAGATGTCGCGCCCGCCGGAATAGGCCGCGGCGTTGTCGGCGAGGTTGCGGAATATCGAAGCCAGCAGCGAGGGGCTGCCGACGATTTCGACCTGCTGCGGGAAGTCGATGTTCATCCGCAGCCGCTGGTCGGCGGGTTTCAGTTCCATGTCGGCCGAGACCTCGGCGATCAGTTCGTTCAGCACGACGCGCTCCTTTTGGATCAGTTGGCTCGCCTCGTCCATGCGCGTGATGGTCGAGATGTCGGCCAGCAGGTGCCGCAGACGCTCGGTCTGCGCGATGCTTTTTTCGAGGAAGTCGGTGCGTTTGCGCGCATCGAGCGACGGGTTGGCCAGCAGCGTCTCCAGATAGCCCTGAATCGCCGCCACGGGGGTCTTCAGCTCGTGGTTGATGTTGTTGGTGAGCTGTTTCTTGATGCGTATTTTCTCCTGTTCCTCGTGCAGGGCGAGGGCGTGTTCGCGATCGCGGTCGGCGGTTGTTTTCTGCAGACGGGCGTAGAGGCTGATGATGTGGCTCGATATTTCGCCCAGTTCGTCGTGGGGAAATCCCGGGAGGTTGTCGATGCGCTCGCCCCGCTCGGCCCGTTCGGCGAATTCGTTCAGCCGGATGATGTTCTGACCCAGACGGCGTGTGGCGAAATACCCTGCCACGCTCATCAGCAGCGTCACACCGAGCATGAGCCAGAGGAATTTGCGGTCGGCGGCCAGTATTTCGCTCAACGGCAGGGAATAGGGCACGGCCGATCGGACGATGCAGTTGTCGCCGCGCATGGCCGAGTAGAAATAGTTGCGGTCGGTGCTTTCGGAGTGGCGGCGGATGGTGTATCCCGTCCCGTGGTTCAGCGCTTCGGCAACCTCGGGCCGGTTGAGGTGGTTCGCATGGGGCAGCGTGTCGAGCGAATTGTCGAATACGACGTTTCCCGCCGGATCGATCAGCGTCATGCGCACGCCTTCGTAGGGGATTCCGGCGCTGGCGATGAAGGCCTCGGGCGGGGTGCCGGCATTCACGGCGTCGAGCATCCGCAGGTTGAAAAGTTGCAACTGTGCATTGAGACGTTCGGCCTTGAAATGCTTTTCGCGTCCGTACTGGAACAGGATGAAACATCCCACCAGGGTCCACGAAACGACGAGCAGCAGCAGGAAGAGCCTCCGGTGGTAGGACAGCTTATGCTTCAAAGCCGTAGCCATAGCCCAGACGCGTTACGATGTGTTCCCCGTAGGACCCGATTTTGCGGCGCAGGCGGGTGATGTTCACGTCGACCGTTCGGTCGAGGACGATCACCTCGTCGCTCCAAATGCGGCGCAGGATCTCCTCTCGGGAAAAGATCACGCCCCGGTTCGAGAGCAGCAGAGCGAGGATTTCGAACTCCTTCTTGGTGAGTTGCAGTTCCTTGCCGTCGAGCGAGCAGACCTTGCGGCGGAGGTCGATCTCCAGGCCCTCGAAGCGGATGCTTTCGGATTCGACGCGCGAGGCGGAGGTGCGGCGCAGGACGCTGCGCACGCGGGCCAGCACTTCGCGGACCGAAAAGGGTTTGGTGATGTAGTCGTCGGCTCCGATGTTCAGTCCGGCCACCGTGTCGTCCTCGGTGTCCTTCGCGGTGCAGAAGATCACGGGGACCCGGGCCGTTTCGGGATCGGCTTTCAGAATCTGAGCCATTCTGAATCCGCTCATGTCGCCCATCATGACGTCCAGCAGAATCAGCGAATAGCGTTCGGGATGCATCCGGAGGGCCTGTTCGGCGCTGTAGGCCACGTCGGCTTCGTAGCCCTCGACTTCGAGGTTGAATTGCAGGATTTCGCACAGCGACTCTTCATCGTCGACCACCAGGATTTTGTTTTTTGCCATAAGTGCGGGTTTGATTCCGCAACAAATTTACGCATCATTCATCGATGTTGCATGCCTTTGTCACGACATTTAACCGAAATGTAATATTTTTCCGGGCACTTTGGCTGCCGTGAGGCTCTCGGAGCCTTTGGCCGGCCGGCACCCACCGAAAGCCCCTCCCCGCTCGGGGTCGGGAGCCTTTCGTGTCGGGCGATGCGTGAAGCGCTATTTTCCGGGGATCTCCATCTGCTGGCGGATCGACTCCTCGTGAATGGCCTGCAGGACGGTGCGCATGAACTCGCGGTCCATGCCCATCTGTTCGGCCTGGTCGGCGCGGCGGGCCAGCAGCTCCTCGTAGCGCTGCGTTTGGAGGATGGGCATGTTGTGCTCCTTTTTGTATTGTCCGATGTCGCGCGAGACGCGCATGCGGCGTGTGAGGAGTTCGAGCAGCTGGTCGTCGATCCTGTCGATCTGCGAACGCAGTTCGGTGAGGCTCTCGGTGGTGATCGACTCGTCGCGGATCACCAGGTTGCGGATGATGTAGGCCAGAGCTTCGGGCGTCACCTGCTGGGCCTTGTCGCTCCAGGCGCAGTCGGGCGAGCAGTGGGCTTCGATGATCAGTCCGTCGAACCCGAGGTCCATGGCCTGCTGCGACAGCGGGGCGATCAGTTCGCGCTTGCCTCCGATGTGGCTCGGGTCGCAGAAGATCGGCAGGTTGGGGATGCGTCGGTGCAGCTCGATGGGTATGGCCCACATCGGGTGGTTGCGGTAGAGGCTCTTGTCGATCGACGTGAATCCGCGGTGGATGGCGCCGATGCGGCGGATGCCGGCGTTGTAGATGCGCTCGATGGCCCCGATCCACAGCTCGAGGTCGGGGCTGACGGGGTTTTTCACCAGCACCGGGACGTCCGCTCCGCGCAGGGCGTCGGCCACCTCCTGCATGGCAAAGGGGTTGGCCGCCGTGCGGGCGCCGATCCACAGCAGGTCGACGCCGCCCTTCAGTGCCGCGGCGACATGCTCCCGGGTGGCCACTTCGGTGGCGGTGTACATGCCCGTTTCGCGCTTCACGCGCTGAAGCCAGGCGATGCCGGTCTCTCCGACGCCTTCGAACCCGCCGGGCTTGGTGCGGGGCTTCCAGAGTCCGGCGCGGCAGATGCGGATGCCTTCGGCCGTCAGCGAGCGGGCCGTGTCGAGGACCTGCTCTTCGGTTTCGGCACTGCACGGGCCTGCGATTACCAGCGGCCGCCGGGGATCGATTCCCGGCAGGGTGATGGGTTGGATGTCGTTCATGATAGCTCTGTTTTTTATTTGTTTTTCAGTTTCGTTTTCTTTTTCGGCCGCTTGCGGTGCGCGATGGTGCGGGTTCAGGGCACGGGGTTGGGACATTGGGCGTATTCGCCCAGAATGCGAAAGTCGCTGGTGAAGGGCCGTGCGGCGTCGATGGCCTGGCGGTAACGCATCGGGTCGTCGAACGTCACGTCGACGTAGAAGCGGTATTCCCACTCGCGCCCGATGATGGGCAGCGACTGTATCCTGGTGAGGTTGATGTCATGGAACGCGAACAGGGCGAGCACTTTGGAGAGACTCCCCCGGGTGTGCGGAAGGCTGAAGAGCAGCGAGGCCTTGTCGGCGTGCCCGGGGTCGGTGAATTCCGCGGCGCGGCGCTCGTCGGCAAGCAGGAGAAAGCGGGTGAAGTTGTGCCGGTTGGTCTCGATGCCCTGCCGGAGGATTTCGAGCCCGTAGAGACGCGCTGCATCGGTGCCGCAGATGGCCGCCGTGCCTGCGAGCCGCCCCTCGGCGATTTCGCGGGCGCTTCCTGCGGTGTCGTCCCTTTCGACGATCTTCACCCCGGGACGTGTTTTCAGAAAATCGCCGCACTGCATCAGGGCGATCGGATGCGATCGGATTTCGGCGATGTCGTCGGGAGCCTGCCCGGGGAGGGCCGCCAGAACATGCGCGATGCGGAGCTTCTGTTCGCCGATGATCTGGGTGCGGCTCTGCCGCAGGAACTCGTGGTTGGGCAGCAGGCTGCCGGCAATGGTGTTTTCTATGGCCGCGATGCCCAGCAGTGCCGGATCGGCGGCCATGCGGGCGAACACCTCGTCGAAACTCGGGCAGGGCAGCACCTCTATTTCCCGATCTGCGAAATAGATGCGTGCCGCCGTTTCGTGATAGCATCCTGCGATGCCCTGTATTGCGATTTGCTCCATAGCTGGGTTGAAAAAGAAAATCCCGCTCGGCTGAGCGGGATTTTCGTGTCATATTCATCGATACCGTATCCGGTTAATTGCATGCGATCCCGCTTTTTCTCTGATCAAAGAAAAAGTAATAGGAATAGTATGCGAAACCGTATGTTCTCATCGTCCGATGGTTTTTATTAGTGACAAATGTAGCCAAATAATCCGTAAAACCAAAGTCTGCGGTCTTTTTTTTGCGAAAAATCACTCCTTGCTGTGCCGGAAGCGCTTGCGCAGCTGCTTGCGGCGTCCGAATGCCAAGCGGAAGAAGGTTCCGCGCAGCAGCGTGTCGTCGACATTCCATCGGCGTGTTTCGGCGTAGCGGTTGAGGATGTAGAGGAATGCCACGGCGGGGCAGGACAACCGCCGGAGGTTGATCATGCAGGTCCGGGAGGAGAGGGGCTGCTTTTCGAAGTGCATGCGGTTGGTGTCGATCAGCTGGAAGCGGTAGAGGCCTTCGGGTGAGCGGTCCCAGAGGATGTTGCCGTGGTTGAAGTCCCGGTGCTCGATGCCTTTCTCGTGGAGGTGCACGGCGAAGCGGGCGAAGGCCTCCAGCACGGGGCGGGTTTCCGCCGCGGGGAAGAGTACGGTGGTCTGCGACAGCGGGGTGTATTCGGAGTAGTGCGAGACGTAGTAGCTGTCGCAGAGCAGCCCGTGGCGGCGGTATTCGCTCCACGCGACGGGTTCGGGCGACTCGACGCCCAGTTCCCGGAGCCGCATGGCGTGTTCGTACGAGCGGCGGGCCTTGCTCCGGCGGAAGAAGGTATAGATGATGGCCCGCAGCAGGTTCGGACGCTTGAACCGTTTGACGACTAGCCGTTCGCCCTTCACCGCGAAGGCTTTGATCGTGTTGCGTCCTGCGTGCAGAAGTTCGCCCTCTCGGTCGAAGAGTTTGGGCAGGTGTTCCGTGAAGTCCCGCAGGTGTTCCGAAGAGGTGTTGACGTGGATGTGCATTGCGGTGTTATTTTTATAACAAAGGTACGCATCCGCGCTGCAAGGTGTCAGTTCTATTTGCGTGTTAAGTTGTCCTGAAACGGAAAAGAGGGGTGTATTTCATCGGGAGACGCGTGCGGAATACCCCGCCCCGGAAGTCCGCGGCGGAGCCGGGCGGGAGTGCAAAAGGCTGGAGCCCCGCCCTTCATCCTCCCTTTTTGTCCGGGACATGCCGTGTCCGGATGCGGAGCGGTGTGGTGCCGCGCGCGTTGGAGGTCTGCTGCGGGCAAACGAAAAAAGGAGACCTGCAAAGGTCTCCTTTTCCGCTTTCCGAGCTGACACCGGGACTTGAACCCGGGACCTCTTCCTTACCAAGGAAGTGCTCTACCACTGAGCTATGTCAGCAACTTTCCTCTTTCGAGTGGTGCAAAAGTACATAAGAAAAATGAAAAGACCAAAAAAATGTACACTTTTCATAATTATTTTCTACCTTTACTACCAAATTATAACAAAAACCAGATGAAACGCATCTTAATAGTAGGCGCAGGAGGTCAGATTGGTTCCGAATTGACCGTTTATCTGCGCAGCATCTACGGCGGCTCGAATGTCGTCGCTACCGACATGCGCGAATGTCGGTCGTTGGCCGAGGACGGGCCTTTCGAAGTACTCAATGCGCTCGACGCAACGGCCATGGCCTCGGTCGTGGCCCGTTACCGCATCGACACGATCTTCAACCTCGTGGCCCTGCTGTCGGCCGTCGGCGAGCGCAATCCCCAGATGGCCTGGAGCGTCAACATGGGGGCGCTCAACAATTCGCTCGAAGTGGCGCGCCAGCACCACTGCGCCCTGTTCACGCCCTCGTCGATCGGAGCCTTCGGGCCCTCGTCGCCCAAGGACGGAACCCCGCAGGATACGATCATGCAGCCGACGACCATCTACGGCGTCTGCAAGGTCACGGGCGAGCTGCTGGGCAACTACTACCACCACAAATACGGGGTCGACACCCGTTCGGTGCGTTTCCCGGGTATCATCTCGAGCGTCACGCTGCCCGGCGGCGGTACGACCGACTACGCCGTGGAGATCTACTACGAGGCCATCCGGAGCGGCAAATTCACCTGCCCCGTTCCGTCGGACGTCTACATGGACATGATCTACATGCCCGACGCCCTGCGCGCCTGCGTCGAACTGATGGAGGCCGACCCCGCGAAACTGATCCACCGCAACAGCTTCAACCTCGCGTCGATGAGTTTCACGCCCGAGATCATCTGCGCCGAGATCAAAAAGCGCCTGCCCGACTTCGCGATGGACTACAACGTCGATCCCGTGAAGAAGGCGATCGCCGAGAGCTGGCCCAATTCGCTGGACGATACCTGCGCCCGAGAGGAGTGGGGCTGGCGTCCCGAATGGGATCTCTCGCGCATGACCGACGACATGCTGGCGCACATCCGCACGAAGCTGGGTGCGGAGTAGCTCCGGGTGCGGTGTCGATGAAACGGAGCGGCGATTTCGGCCGCTTCGCCCATTGAACGGCTTATGAAACGAATCGTTGGAATCGTCGTTGTCTGTGTACTGTCGCTTGCGGCCCTTGTCGCGGGCGGCAGTCTCTATATGCTCTCCTATTCGCTCCGGCCCGATGCGACGATGCGGGCCAAGAACGCTTCTTCTTATGAATATATGTATGGCGAATATCCGTTCCTGCGGCCGTGGGTCGACAGCCTGGAGCGTGCCGGGGCCTTGCGCGACACGGTGATCACGGGGAGCGAGGGCGAACGGCTGCATGCGCTCTATGTGGCGGCCCCCCGCCCGACGGACCGGACGGCGGTGATCGTCCACGGCTATACGGACAACGCCGTGCGGATGCTGATGATCGGCTACCTCTACAACCGCGACCTGGGCTTCAACATCCTGCTGCCGGACCTCCATTACCATGGCCGAAGCGAAGGGCGTGCCATCCGGATGGGATGGAAGGACCGCCTTGACGTGCTGCGGTGGATGGACCTTGCCAACGACATCTTCGGCGGCGACACCCGGATGGTGGTCCATGGGATTTCGATGGGCGCGGCGACGACCATGATGGTCTCGGGCGAGGAGCAGAAACCCTATGTGCGGTGTTTCGTCGAGGATTGCGGCTATACGAGCGTCCGGGACCAGTTTTCCAAAGAGCTCAAGGGGCGCTTCGGGCTTCCGGACTTTCTGCTGCTCGACGTTGCCGGCGGCTTGTGCGATTTGAAATATGGCTGGAATTTCCGCGAGGCCTCGGCCTTGGAGCAGGTCCGGAAGAGCCGGCTCCCGATGCTGTTCATTCACGGCGACGCCGACGACTACGTGCCGACGTGGATGGTCTACCCGCTCTACGAGGCCAAATCCGGCGACAAGGAACTGTGGGTGGTTCCGGGCGCGTCGCATGCCAATTCGTACCGCGACAATAGGGAGGAGTACACGCGCCGCGTCGGGGAGTTCGTCGGGAAATATGTGGGACCCGATCCGGACTGAAGTGAGCCGATGCCGCTGTGAAAACGCCTGAGCGGCCGTAGACGCATCCTTTTTGGCCGGATGCTGCCTGATTCCCATGCCGTTCCGCCGGGAATCTTCCGCCTCGGGTGCGGATTTGCCGGCCCGGCTCCACCTGTTGCCGAAGGTTTCGCCCGTTTGGCGTGAGGGGACGACGAGGCTGTCGGACAATAAAAAAACCGGAGGTCTTGCACCTCCGGTTTTTCGTTTGTCGGAAGGACTGCCCTTCCGGCGGGAATGTCTTACTCGGCTTTGCCGTCCGAACCGAGAACCTCCTTGATCTTGTGGATGTAGAGTTTCTTCATGTTGTCGCGGGCCGGACCCAGGTACTTGCGGGGGTCGAACTCGGCGGGTTTGGTGGCGAAGACCTCACGGATGGCGGCGGTCATGGCCAGACGCGAGTCGGAGTCGATGTTGATCTTGCAGACAGCGCTCTTGGCAGCCTGACGAAGCTCCTCCTCGGGAATACCTACGGCAGCCTTCAGTGCACCGCCATACTTGTTGATCGTCTCGACTTCCTCCTGGGGAACCGACGACGAACCGTGCAGTACGATGGGGAAGCCCGGGAGCTCCTTCTCGATGGCGGCCAGTACGTCGAAAGCCAGGGGGGGCGGAACCAGACGGCCCGTCTTGGGATCTACGGTGCACTGCTCGGGGGTGAACTTGTAAGCTCCGTGCGAGGTGCCGATCGAGATGGCCAGCGAGTCAACGCCCGTCTTGGTCACGAAGTCAACGACCTCTTCGGGTTTGGTGTAGTGGCTGACTTCGGAAGCTACCTCGTCCTCTACGCCGGCCAGTACGCCCAACTCGCCTTCTACCGTGACGTCGTGCTGGTGGGCATACTCCACGACCTTCTTCGTCAAGGCGACGTTCTCGTCGTAGGGGAGAGCCGAACCGTCGATCATCACCGACGAGAATCCCATGTCCACGCAGCTCTTGCACAGTTCGAACGAATCGCCGTGGTCGAGGTGCAGCACGATCTGGGGTTTCTCCCAGCCCAGTTCCTTGGCATACTCCACGGCTCCTTCGGCCATGTAGCGCAGCAGGGTCTGGTTGGCGTAGTTGCGCGCACCCTTCGATACCTGGAGGATGACGGGCGACTTGGTCTCGGCAGCAGCCAGGACGATAGCCTGGAGCTGCTCCATGTTGTTGAAGTTGAATGCCGGAACGGCGTAACCTCCTTTGATGGCCTTGGCGAACATCTCGCGCGTGTTCACCAGGCCCAGATCTTTGTACGATACCATAATATTGAAGTATTAGTGAATTTTGTGCTTTCAAAAACTGCACAAATTTACTAAAAAATCTAAATAACAGGCTTTTTTTGTGTAGAAAATAACAGACGAATCGGGAAATCGTTGTACAATCCGGATTGTTTTTTCTAAATTTGCAGGGATTTCCGGATGGGGCGCAACACACGACCGCATTTCCCGGTGCATTTTCCGGGCTCATGCGGCAAACCCTTCCCGGGAGCGGGTTTTCGGGCGCCCGGCCGGCCGGTGCGGGCGGAGGTGTCTGAAAACGGCTGCAGGCGGCGCAGGGGTGCCGGCCCGCGGCATACAGACTGGATGTAACATACAAACATTCTAAATATTATGGCAGATTTCATCTATCAGGAGCCGTTCCCCATGGGGGAAGACAAAACCAAGTACCGTCTTTTGACGAAGGAGTATGTGCAGGTCGTCGAGTGCGACGGACGCAAGATCCTCAAGGTCGATCCCAAGGGCCTCGAACTGCTTTCGAAGGAGGCTTATACCGATGTGTCCTACTTCCTGCGTGCCGCGCATCTCCAGAAGCTGCGCAACATCCTCGATGATTCCGAAGCCTCCGACAACGACAAGTTCGTGGCCTACACCATGCTGCTGAACCAGACGGTCGCAGCCGAAGGCGAGCTGCCCACCTGTCAGGACACCGGTACGGCCATCTGTATCGGCCACAAGGGCGAGGACGTCTACACGGGAGCCGACGACGCCGAGTGTATCGCTCGGGGCGTTTACGAGACCTATAAGGACTGCAACCTGCGCTATTCGCAGGTCGTACCCTTTACGATGACCGAGGAGAAGAACTCGGGGACGAACCTTCCCGCGCAGATCGACATCTACGGCGGCAAGCCCGGCATGGAGTACGAATTCCTCTTCATCACTAAGGGCGGCGGTTCGGCCAACAAGACCTTCCTCTACCAGCAGACCAAGGCGCTGCTGAACGAGGAGTCGCTCACGAAATTCATCCAGCAGCATATCTTCGACCTCGGCACGTCGGCCTGCCCGCCCTACCATCTGGCGATCTGCATCGGCGGCACGTCGGCCGAGATGTGTCTCTCGACGGTGAAGAAGGCTTCGGCCGGCTACCTCGACGAGCTGCCCACCTCGGGCAACGAGGGCGGCCGCTGCTTCCGCGATCTGGAATGGGAGGAGAAGGTGCTGAAGATCTGCCGCGAGAGCGGTGTCGGTGCCCAGTTCGGCGGCAAGTACCTCGTGCACGACGTGCGGGTGATCCGCGCTCCGCGCCATGCGGCTTCGTGCCCCGTGGCCATCGGCGTGAGCTGCTCGGCCGACCGCAACATCAGGGCCAAGATCACCCCGGAGGGCATTTTCCTTGAGGAGCTGGAGAAGAATCCCGCACGCTTCCTGCCTGCGGAGGCACCCTCGATGTCCCCGGCCGTGGATATCGACCTGGACGAGGGCATGGACAAGGTGCGCGCCATCCTCACGAAATACCCGATCAAGACGCGCCTGAATCTCCGCGGCACGCTGATCGTCGCCCGCGACATCGCCCACGCCCGCATCAAGCAGATGCTCGACGAAGGCAAGCCGATGCCCGAATACTTCAAGAAGCATCCGATCTACTACGCCGGTCCGGCCAAGACGCCGCAGGGCATGGCTTCGGGTTCGTTCGGCCCCACGACGGCCGGGCGCATGGATCCCTATGTGGATCTGTTCCAGTCGCAGGGCGGCTCGCTGGTGATGCTGGCCAAGGGCAACCGCTCGCAGCAGGTGACCGATGCCTGCCGCAACCACGGCGGTTTCTACCTCGGGTCGATCGGTGGTCCGGCTGCAATCCTGGCGAAGAACTCCATCAAGTCGGTCGAGGTCGTGGACTTCCCCGAACTGGGCATGGAGGCCGTGCGCAAGATCTATGTCGAGAACTTCCCGGCGTTCATCATCGTCGATGACAAGGGGAACGACTTTTTCGCCGAATTCAAGCACTAAAAACTGCGCTCGGATATACTAAAGGCTGCGGCTTTGCGTTGTAAAGACGTGCGCGGGATTTCGCCCGGTTGCCGTGCGGTCCGACACCCGGCGGACGGCCGGGGCGAAATCCGGTTGCGTCACGCCGGCTCCCTCCCCGGGGGCGTTTGAGACGCGACTTCCGAAGGGAGGCGTTTGAGACGCGGCTCCTCCGCCGGGTTGCCTGAATGTGGCTCCCGGAAGAGAGTCTGGTTGAGATGCCGGCCCCCCCCCTCCGAAGGCGTTCGAGACGCAAATTCCGGCAGAGGGGCGCAGGGGCGGGGCCGCATCCCGGTGGAGCGGGCCTTGTCGCCTGGTTCCGGCCCGTAACGGGGACGGATCCGGATGTACGGTGCGAATTGACAGACATATCGTTTCGTAATGAGAGACTTTGTTGCAAAAATATCCCTGACGGCACTTTTTGTGCTGACGATCTTCTCGGCATCCGCTGCCGGGAAGGTCACTTTTGAGGCCAACTCGCCGTTGCTGGTCGCCGTCGGCGAACCTTTCCGCGTGGAGTTCACGCTGAATGCCGAACCCGACGCCGATTCCTTCAAGGCGCCTTCGTTCGAGGGCTTCGACGTGATTGCCGGTCCGAGCGTGTCGACCGGCTCGTCGATCCAGTACATAAACGGCTCGATTTCCAAAAGCTTCAGCTACGGCATCACCTACGTCCTGCTGCCCCAGGCGGCGGGCAACGTGACGATCGGCGCTGCGGAGGCGAAGGTCGAAGGTACGCTCTACCGGACCAGACCGCTTCCGATCGAGATCGTGAACGAGGGCGATGCCTCCCGGGCGCGTCAGCAGTCCCAGGGGGCCGCCGGCGGTTCGGACGATGCGCAGGCCAGTGCGCAGGGACAGGTGGGCAAGGACGACATTCTGCTGCGGGCCGTGGTTTCGCGCTCGTCGGTGTATAAGAACGAGCCGCTGCACGTGGCTTTCAAACTCTATACGCGGGTTCCTTATGTCAACATCGTCCCCGAGTCGGCTCCGTCGTTCAACGGCTTCTGGTCGCAGGACCTCTCCGATCCCAATTCGGCCCGTGTGGGGCGCGAGACCTACGACGGGAAGGTCTACGAGACGCGCGTGCTGTACGACTACCTGCTCTATCCGCAGCAGGTCGGCTCGCTCACGATCGACCCCGTGGACATGACCGTCGTGGCGCAGGTCGTGGTGCAGAGCCGCAATGCCGATCCCTTCTTCGGGGGCGGCCGCGAGGTGTTCAACGTCCCGCGCAAGGTGCGGAGCCAGCGGGCCACGGTGACGGTCAAGCCGCTGCCGGCGGGAGCTCCTGCAAGTTTCAGCGGGGCCGTGGGTCGCTTCACGATGGACACCCAGCTTCCTTCGGAGCATATCGCTGCCAACTCGGGTGCGACCTTCACGGTGAAAATCTCCGGCACGGGCAACCTGACTTTCGTGCAGGCTCCCAAGCTGCCGCTTCCGACCTCGTTCGAGCAGTATAACGTCAAGACCACCGAGTCGATCAACACCTCGGCCATGGGTATCTCCGGCTACCGCCAGTTCGAATACCCCTTCATCGCCCGGGCCGCGGGGACCTACGACATCGACCCCATCGAGTTCACCTACTTCGACCCCCAGCGGATGCAGTACGTAACGCTTCGCTCGAAGCCGCTGACGCTCGAAATCACCCCCGATGCCCGCGGCGGAGACGACGCGGTGGTGATGCAGAGGCGCGGCATGTCGAAGGAGGAGGTGAAACTGCTGGGTCAGGACATCCGCTTCATCAAGTTGGGCGGGGCGCAGCTGCACTCCGAGCGTGTGCCGTTCTTCTTCAGCACGGCCTACTGGATCCTGCTTGTGGGAGTGCTGGTGCTTTTTGCGATGATCTATGTGGCGCTGCGCAAGCAGATCCGCGAGTCGCAGAACGTCGCCTTGGTGCGCGGCAAGCGGGCCAACAAGGTCGCCGTGCAGCGGTTCCGCGCCGCGAAACGCTATATGGAGGAGCAGAACCGGCATGCCTTCTATGAGGAGATGCTCCGCGCGCTGTGGGGCTACATGAGCGACAAGTTCAACATCCCGGTGGCCAACCTCACCAAGGAGAATGTCCGCGAGGAGCTGCACAAACGGGGCGTCTCGTCCGAGGAGTCGCAGCGTTTCACGGACATCATCACCCGGTGCGACGAGGCGCAGTATTCGCCCGTCGAGTCGGCCCGCATGAACGATGTCTATTCTGAGGGCGTGGACCTGATTTCGCGCATCGAATCGGTGATAAAACGATAGTGATATGAAACGATTGATCCTGATCCTGATCCTGCTGTCCGGGGTTTTCTGCGCGCATGCGCAGGAGGGGGCCGACACGCTGGCGCAGCCTGCCGGGGCGGCTGCTGAGGCACCCGTTGCCGAGGCATCGCCCGAACGGTTGTGGGACCGCGCCAACACGGCCTATATCAATGGCGACTTCCACGCCGCCGCGGAGTTCTACGAGCAGATTCTCGCCCGCGGATTGAGTTCCATGAAACTCTACTACAACCTGGCCAACGCCTGTTTTAAGGAGGGTCGGCTGGGCAAGGCGATACTTTTCTACCACCGGGCCTTGCGGCTGGCCCCCGGCAACGACGACATCCGCTATAATCTGAGTGTTGCCGAGGCCCGCACGAAGGACAACATCGAGCAGATCCCCGAATTTTTCGTCACCGAATGGATGCGCGGCATGCGCCGCCTGATGAGCTGTACGGCGTGGAGCATCTTCTCGCTTGCGGCGCTGGTCTGCGCCCTGGCGCTGTTCCTGGCCTACCTGCTGGCACAGCGTTTGTCGTTGCGCAAGGCGGGGTTCTACGGCACCCTTGTCGCTGCGGCGGTATTCGTGCTCACCGGCTGGTTCGCCTTGGGCGAGCGGCGCGAGATGCTCGACGACACGCAGGCCGTCGTGATGACGTCCTCGACGGCCGTGAAGAGTTCGCCCGACAAGTCGGCGACCGACCTCTTCGTGCTGCACGAGGGTACACTCGTCGAGATCACCAACCGCCTCGACAACTGGTGCGAGGTCACCATTGCCGACGGCAAGAAGGGGTGGCTTGAATGTAAAACCGTCGAAACGATTTAGATGTCGAAGCTTTTACGGGATGTCGTCGGCGAGCTTTCGAAGCTCCCGGGAGTGGGGCGCCGCACGGCGTTGCGCCTGGCCATCCACATCCTGCGCATGGAGCGGGATTCGGTGGCCGAGATGACGGAGAGCATCGACCGGTTCCGCAACGAGATCCGCTACTGCTCGCAGTGCAACAACCTCTCCGACGAGGAGGTGTGCCCGATCTGCTCCGATCGGGAACGGGACCATGCGACGATCTGCGTCGTGGAGCAGGTGGCCGATGTGCTGTCGGTCGAGAATACGCGCCAGTACCGGGGTCTGTACCACGTGCTGGGCGGCGTCATCTCGCCCATGCAGGGCATCTCGCCCTCGGATCTGAAGATCGACCTGCTGTGTGAGCGGATTGCCCGCGGCGGGGTGAAGGAGGTGATCCTCGCCATCTCGACTTCGGTCGAGGGGGAGACGACGCTTTTCTACCTGATGAACCGCCTGCGGCAGTTTCCGGGGCTGAAGGTTACGTCGATTGCGCGGGGTATCGGTTTTGGCGACGAACTGGAGTATGTCGACGAATTGACGATCACCCACGCGCTGATGAACCGCCGGGAGATCGAGTAGCCGGCCCGCTTGGGTACGCGTTTTGGGATCGACGGGCTGTTTCGGGACTTTTTGATCCGGCTTTCGCGCCGTGCCGATAAAATGAAAGATGCGATCTTGACGGCCGCCGCTAATAACCGCCGGCAATCGCCGGCAACCGTCGGCCGGATGCAAGGAGGAGAGAACGAATTTGAGGTTTCAATAAAATAACAACACTATGGATTTTGTAACGAACGAAAAACTCACCATCGTGGGCGCGGCCGGCATGATCGGCTCGAACATGGCCCAGACGGCGCTGATGATGCGCCTGACGCCGAACATCTGCCTTTACGATCCCTATGGCCCGGCGCTCGAAGGAGTGGCCGAGGAGCTTTACCACTGCGCTTTCGAGGGGGTGAATATCACGTGGACGACCGATATCCGCGAGGCGCTGACCGATGCGGCCTACGTCGTCTCGTCGGGCGGCGCGGCCCGCAAGGCGGGCATGACGCGCGAAGACCTGCTGAAAGGCAACGCCCAAATCGCCGAGCAGTTCGGCAAGGATATCAAGACCTTCTGCCCGGATGTGAAACACGTTGTGGTGGTCTTCAATCCGGCCGACATCACGGGTCTGATCACGCTGATCTATGCGGGGTTGAGGCCTTCGCAGGTCTCGACCCTCGCGGCGCTGGACTCCACGCGCCTGCGTTCGGAGCTGGCCAAGTATTTCAAGATCTCGCCCGATGAGATCCGCAACAGCCGCACCTACGGCGGCCACGGCGAGCAGATGGCGGTCTTCGCCTCGACGACGCTCGTCGCCGGACGTCCCCTTTCGGAGCTGATCGGCAAGGAGATGCCCGAGGGAGACTGGGCCGACCTGCAGCAGCGGGTCATCCAGGGCGGCAAGCACATCATCGACCTGCGCGGCCGTTCGTCGTTCCAGAGCCCGGCCTACGTCTCGATCTCGATGATTGCTGCGGCAATGGGCGGCAAGCCGTTCACTTATCCCGCCGGCGTATTCGTCCACAACGACGAGTTCAAACACATCCTGATGGCGATGGAGACCACGATCACGAAGGAGGGTGTGTCGTATAAGAACGTGCAGGGCACGGCCGCGGAGCACAAGAAGCTCACGGAGAGCTACGAGCACCTGTGCAAACTGCGCGACGAGGTGATCGCGATGGGCATCCTGCCTCCCGTTGCCGAGTGGGGGCACCTGAATCCGCACCTGAAATAGGAACAGCGTCAAAAAACAGGGGCCGACTGGAAAGTCGGTCCCTGTTTTTTTGTTCGGGCGCAATCCGCGGGAGAACTTGCTCCCGGCGGAGGTGTTTCTTCTGTCCGCCCGTCCGAGGTCTGCTCCCGGCGGAGGTGTTTCTTCTGTCCGCCTGCCCGAACCTTGCTCCCGGCAGGGCGTAGCTGCCCCCCCCCTCCTTAGGGTTTTGCCTGGAACACGGCGCGCAGTTTGCCGTCGCTCAACAGCAGCAACATCGGGCCGTCCATGTCGTAATGGGTCACCGATTCGAGCATTTGGATGAACGCATCCTCCGTCTCCCCGTCCGGACAGGCCATCTTCGTCGAGCCCAGGGATTCGATCTTTAGCGTGCGCTTCCCGTCGGTCTTGTAGCTTCCTGTCAGGTTGTTGCAGGCTCCAGTACCCGTCACGCGGTTGCCTTCTGCGAGCAGTGTGACGGTGAATTTGCCCTCCTGGGGCTTGATCGTCTTGCCGCCGAGCTGGATCAGCTGCCACTCGGTTTCCGCCAGCGGACGGCGGGTCTTTTTCTGGTAGGAGCGGCAGTTGCAGCATCCGGCCATAAAGGCCGCAACGACAGCTACTATCGCAATTTTTAGTGAAATCTTCATCTTTTTTCCATTTATATTCTGTGGCAAATATAGGGAATTAATTATACCTTTGTACATCTTCCGGACCCTATATTTTCGCTGCAAGCCCCCGCTTTCGGCGGGGATTCGCGGGTCAGAGGCCTGTAAACGCAGCCCGAAACCCGCAGATACGGCGGACGGAAGCAGGAGACTTAAATAATTTTCAAGATAACGATTTATGAAAACCATCATCGCTTCTCCCCACGCGCCCAAGGCCGTGGGTCCCTATTCGCAGGCCGTCGAGGCTGGCGGTGCGCTCTATGTTTCGGGACAGCTCCCGATCGACGCCGCGTCCGGAAAAATGGACGAAGACATCGAGGCCCAGACGCGGCGGTCGCTCACCAACCTCGGCCATATCCTGCGCGAAGCCGGATACGATTATTCCGACGTGGTGAAAACCACGGTTCTGTTGCAGTCGATCGGCGATTTTGCCGCCATGAACAGCGTCTATGCCGAGTTCTTCACTTCGGAGATGCCGGCGCGCATGTGCTATGAGGTCGCAGCGCTGCCGATGGGGGCGCTGGTCGAAATCGATGCTGTGGCGGTGAAATAATTCCGCCTTCGGTCCGAAGGTGCGCTCCGGATATCTGGGGCGCTCTTTTTGCGCTTTTGTAGATATTTTGTGGATAAGTTTGGCGCCTTCGGCTGGCTTTTTTTTTGGAAAAGCCGCAATTTTGTAGAATCGGGTTTTGCCCGCCGGGGCGTACCCTGAAATCTGAAAAAATATAGAAATAATAGACTGAAAATAATTATGTCAAAAGTCACCAAAGTCGACACGCCGCAGAAGGTTGGTTACAACGATGCGGTTGCCGAGTCGAAGAAGTATTTCGACGGGGACGACCTCGCCGCCACGGTGTGGGTCAGCAAATATGCCCTCAAGGACTCTTTCGGAAACATCTACGAGAAATCGCCGCGCGAGATGCACGAGCGCATCGCTTCCGAAATCGAACGCATCGAGCAAAAATACCCCAATTCGCTCTCGAAGGAGGAGGTCTTCGCGCTGCTCGACCATTTCCGCTACGTCATTCCCCAGGGCGGTCCGATGACCGGCATCGGCAACAATTTCCAGGTGGTGTCGCTGTCGAACTGCTTCGTCATCGGCCACAGACATCCCGCCGACTCCTACGGCGGCATTTTCCGCATGGACGAGGAGCAGGTCCAGCTGATGAAACGCCGCGGCGGCGTGGGTCACGATCTTTCGCACATCCGCCCCACGGGCAGCCCGGTGCTCAACTCGGCCCTCACGTCGACGGGCATCGTGCCCTTCATGGAACGTTACTCGAACTCGACGCGCGAGGTGGCGCAGGACGGGCGTCGCGGTGCGCTGATGCTCTCACTGTCGATCAAACACCCCGATGCCGAGCGGTTCATCGACGCCAAGGTCGACACGGGCAAGGTGACGGGCGCCAACGTCTCGATCAAGATCGACGACGATTTCATGCGTGCGGCCCTCGCGGGTAAGAAATACCACCAGCAGTTCCCGATCCAGTCGGACAATCCCAAATACGAGCAGGATATCGACGCACGGAAACTCTGGGACAAGATCATCCACAATGCGTGGAAGTCGGCCGAACCGGGCGTGCTGTTCTGGGATACGATCATCCGCGAAAGCATCCCCGACTGCTATGCTGACGAGGGCTTCGTGACGGTTTCGACCAATCCCTGCGGCGAGATCCCGCTCTGTCCCTACGATTCGTGCCGTCTGCTGGCCCTGAACCTGTTGAGCTATGTGGACAATCCGTTCAAGGCCGATGCGAGATTCAATTTCGACAAGTTCCGCGACCACGTCTGCAAGGCGATGCGCATGATGGACGACATCATCGATCTAGAACTGGAGAAGGTCGAGCTGATCATCGAGAAGATCGACGCCGACCCCGAAGATCTGGATGTGCGCCGCGTGGAACTGGAGCTTTGGAAGAAGATCCGCGAAATGGCGCGCAAGGGCCGCCGGACGGGTCTGGGTATCACGGCCGAGGGCGACATGCTCGCCGCGCTGGGGCTGCGCTACGGCACGCAGGAGGCGATCGACTTCGCCGTCGAGGTGCAGAAGAACCTCGCCCTGTCGGCTTACAGAGCTTCGGTGACGATGGCCGCCGAGCGCGGAGCCTTCCCGGTTTACGACGCAGCGAAGGAGGTGAACAACCCGATGATCGCCCGTATCCGCGAGGTCGATCCGGCGCTCTACGAAGAGATGACGAAGGTGGGACGCCGCAACATCGCCATGCTGACCATCGCGCCCACGGGCACCACATCGCTCATGTCGCAGACCACTTCGGGCATCGAGCCGGTGTTCCGCACTGTCTACAAGCGCCGCCGCAAGATCAATCCTTCGGACGTGGACACCCGTGTCGATTACGAGGACGAAACGGGCGAAAAGTTCCAGGAGTATAACGTTTACCATCATAATTTCGTCAAGTGGCTGGAGGCCAACGGCTACGACACCTCGAAACTGGAGACGATCTCCGACGCCGAGCTGAACGAATGGGTCGCCGCGTCGCCCTACCACGGAGCCACGGCCAACGACATCGACTGGGTGGCCAAGGTCAAGATGCAGGGCGCCATCCAGAAATGGGTGGACCATTCGATTTCGGTGACGGTGAATCTGCCGAACAACGTCTCGGAGGCGCTTGTTGCCGATGTCTACCGCACGGCCTGGGAGTGTGGCTGCAAGGGCGTCACGGTCTACCGCGACGGTTGCCGCGACGGCGTGCTGCTGGAGAAGAACTCCAGGAACGGAAAGAAGGGCGGGGGACATCCCGGCGAGGTGCAGAAGCGCCCCAAGTCGATCCCTGCCGACATCGTGCGGTTCAAAAACGGCACGGAGGACTGGATTGCCTTCGTGGGTCTGCAGGAGGGCCGTCCCTATGAGGTCTTCACGGGTAAGATCGAGGAGGACGCCATGTTCATTCCCCCGAAGATCAAGAAGGGCTTCATCATCAAGGTCCGCGAGGCCGACGGTACGAAACGCTATGATTTCCAGTATACCGACCGCTACGGTTACACGAATACCATCGGCGGCATTTCGCGCCTGTTCAACGAGGAGTTCTGGAACTACGCCAAACTTATTTCGGGAGTGCTGCGCCACGGTATGCCGATCGAGAAGACGGTGACGCTGATCGAGTCCCTGCATCTGGACAGCGAGTCGATCAACACGTGGAAGACCGGAGTATGCCGTGCCTTGAAGCAGTATATTGTCGACGGCACGAAATCCAAGGGCAAATGCCCGAGTTGTGGCCAGGAGAATATGGCTTATCAGAACGGCTGCCTGACCTGCATGTCGTGCGGCTATTCCAAGTGCGGTTGACGGTTTCCCGTTTGATTTGCACTCCAAAAAGCCTTAATCCTCACTTTTTCGGGGTTTTTTGAGCCCCGAAGGAGTCTTTTGCCTGTTTTTTGATCGGCATTGGTTGTTTTCTGTGAAAAAATGCGTATTTTTACGGCGAGTATTGAGATGTATTAAAAGTTAAATAACATGAAAAAAACTTTCTTTGCTTTTTTGCTTGTGGCATTCGCCTCTGCTGTATTTGCCCAGGAAACGCCGAAGAAACCGAGCGTTGCCGGGTTTGTTTCGAACGGATTTTGGGATAATTGGGAGATTTCGGCCGGTTTCGGAACCGGTACGGCCTTTTCCAACGGTAATAACTCTGGCCCCCGCGGCGAACGTTTTGGTTTCGAGGGCAACTTGTCGCTGACCAAATGGGTGCATCCGATTGCCGGTATCCGTGCCCAGCTGCAGGGCGGATGGTTCAATAACTTCCACCCCCAAATGGGCAAAATGACGTGGCCGTACATGTTCGGACATGTGGATTTTATGCTTAACGCCTCGAACTGGATCGGTGGTTACCGTGACGACCGCGTGTGGTATGCCGTTCCGTTTGCCGGTTTCGGTTACATGGCTTCGAACTTTACGGACCGCAGCCAGCGCGAGAATGCCTCCGGTGCACGCCAGGACTTCGCCTTCACGGCGGGTCTGCTCAACAAGTTTCGCCTGTCGCCGGCCTTCGATTTCAATCTCGAACTCAAGGGCCTGCTCACCGAGTCGGATATTTGTCCTGCGGCATTGGACGGTTCGTACCTGTTCGGATTTACTGCTACGGTGGGTGTCACCTACCGCTTTAACCAGCGTGGCTGGGAGCGTGGTGTCCCGGGCTATACGGCCGATGACATCCGTGCTTTCCAGGAAGCCGTGGCTGCAGGCAATTCCGCCCTTGAAGCCGCCCGTTCGGAGAATGCGGACCTGACCGACAAACTGAAGGCTGCCGAGGCCGAGGCCGAAGCTGCCAAAGCTGCTGCCGCCGCTGCTGCCCAGGCTGCCGCAGAAGCCGAAGCCGCACGGAAGGTGAACACGCTCAGCCCCACTTCGATCATTTTCTACGATTACAGCATGTCGAAGCTGACGCCGAAGGAGAAGACCCGCCTTGAGCTGATGGCCGACCTGATCAAGAGCGGTCCGAAAGACCGGGTCTACAAGATCGAGGGCCATGCCGACCAGCAGACGGGTACGGCTGCCGGCAACAAGCGTGTTGCGGAGAACCGCGCCAAGAGCGTTTACGACTTCCTCGTAAAGTGCGGTGTGAACCCACGACAGCTGACTTACGAAGGCAAGGGTAACGCAGCCAATGTTTACGAGAATAACCAGGAGGCCAACCGCGCCGTGATCATCAAATAAGGCCGGCTTCCGTATCGGGGGGGGGCGAACGACCTTCCCTTCAGATAGAAAAAAGATGCTCCTCGCAGAGAGAAGCATCTTTTTTCATGTATATTATATATAAGGTGTGTTTCTTCGAATCCGGGTTTTTTCGGGATTTTTTCCTGATTTTTCGGACCATCCGGATCCTCCAAGCCATCCGGATCTTTCCGGGCAGTTCCGGACCCTTTCCGAATCTTCCCGGGCCCTCCGGGTTTTTCTGATTTTATGGGCCTTTCCGGATCTTCCGGATTTCCTGATTTCCCGGACCATTCGGATCCTCCAAACCATCCGGATTTTCCCCGGGCAGTTCCGACCCTTTTGGACTTACCCGTGACTTTCGAATCTTCCCGGGCCCCTGAGTTCCCCTGATTTACCGGATGATGACGGCGTTGACGAGCCGTACGCCCGAACGGCGGTTTATCTCCTCCTTGAGTGCCTCGCGCTGGTAGAAAAATTCCGAACGCAGGACACTCGACTGTATGCGTACATACAGAATGTGCTTATCGAGCCGCAATTCGGTGGTGAGATCCGCGGCGTGGTCACCGACAATTTCACGCCACGTGTCGGGCAGTTTGCCTTCGGCGACTTTCGCGGCGATGTAGGGGCGTTTGAAAAACTCCTCGAGCAGGTCGCCCATCAGCATGGTTTTGGTTCGTCTCATGACTGTTCGTCGGTTGATTCGGTTTGTTCGTATGGCCCTCCTGCCTCATTTCTCGGAGTTTTTTCCGGGGATTTTCCGGCATCTCCCGCGAACTCCTCCGCCGTGTTTCCCGGGTTCTCTGCAGCCTGTTCCGCACTGTCCTCGGCCGAAGCCCCCTCCGCGCTTTTCGCACAGCTTTCCGAGATCCCCGCGGCGTTTTCCGCCGGACTTTCCGCGGCATTTTCCGCACGGCTTTCCGAAGCTCCCGCGGCCTTTCCCTCCGGAGCTTCAGCCGTGTTGTCCAAGGTCTCTACGGCTTGTTCTGATCCTCTTTCGGCCGGATCCTCTGCCAGATCCTCTGCAGCGGTCCGCTCCTGCGTTACGGCGCCCTCTGCCACTGAATAGAGCGTGTAGTCGCCGCCCGCCTTGTCCAAAATCCGTTTCAGACGCGTCGGGTTGCAGTCGGTGATCAGGATCTGCCCGAAGGTGTCGTCCGAGACCAGACGGATCAACTGTTCGACTCGCCCGGCGTCGAGTTTGTCGAACAAATCGTCCAGCAGCAGAATCGGGCGTTCGCCCTTTGCCTGGGCCACGACGGCATACTGTGCCAGCTTGAGGGCGATCAGGAAGGATTTCTGCTGCCCCTGCGACCCGTATTTGCGCAGGGGATAGCCTCCGATTTTCAGCACCAGATCGTCGCGGTGAATCCCCGCCGTCGTGAATTCGTTGACGATGTCCTTCTGCCGGGCGTCGCGCAGGATCTCTTCGAACGGACGTTCGTTCAGTTCCGATTTGTAGTGCAGTTCGACCTGCTCCCGGTCTCCCGCGAGGGTGCTGTAATAGGCCGCGGCCACGGGTTTCAGGCGCTCGACGAACTCCTGCCGCCGGGCGTGGATGGCCTTGCCGTGTTCGCACAGCTGCATGTCGTAGATCTGGAGCATGGTTTCGTCGGGACGGGTTTTCAGCAGCCGGTTGCGCTCGGCCAGCACGGCATTGTAGCGCATCACCGACCCGAGGTAGGCGCGGTCCAACTGCGAAATGAAGGCGTTCAGATAGCGTCGCCGCTCGTCGGCGGCGTCCGAGATCAGCGCACTGTCGGCCGGCGAGACGATCACCGCGGGAATCAGCCCCACGTGGTCCGAGAGCCGTTCATACTCCTTGCCGTTGCGCTTGAGCAGCTTGCCGCTCTTGCGCGAGAAGCTGCATACGACGGTTTCCCGCTTGCCCGCATCGCTCGCATAGCTTCCTTCGATGAGGAAGAAGTCGGCGCCGTGGCGTATGCTTTGCCCGTCGGTCATCGGCAGCGACGACTTGCACATTGACAGGTAATACACGGCGTCCACGACATTGGTTTTTCCTGCGCCGTTGTCGCCCACCAGACAGTTGATGCCGGGGCCCAGTGCGAGTTCCTCCCGGGCGATGTTTTTGAAATTCAGCAGCGCTATTTTCTTCAGATGCATAGGACAAAAATACAAAAAATCCGGACACGACATTGCACATTATGAATAGTTTTGTATCTTTGCAAACTATCGTACGAATTATAAACTAATAACACAATAAGCAATATGGCAAAGCAGAACGTCGCCGAGCAGGAAACCCTCGGCGAAGCAATGAACAAAACGGAGTTGTTTTTCGAGCGGAACGGCCGGATGATGTCCTATGTTTTCCTCGGCCTGCTGGTCCTGGCAGCCCTCGTTTTCGGCTATCGCTCGCTGATCCTTGAGCCCCGCGTTGCGAAGGCCGCCGAGATGATCGCCGAGGCGCAGAGCCGCTTCGAAGGCGAGAATCCCGATTTCGAGACGGCGTTGCTGGGCGACGACAATGCGGCCGGTTTCCTCGACGTGATCGAGAAATACGGCTCGACGCCTTCGGGCAACCTGGCCAAGCATTATGCCGGCATCTGCTACCTGCGTACGGGCGACCTGGCGAATGCCGCCAAATACCTGGCGCAGTTCTCGCCGCTGAAAGGCCTCCCCGGAGCTGTGATCAACGCCCAGAACTATGGCCTTCAGGGCGATATCGCCGTCGAGCAGCAGGACTACGCCAAGGCGGTGAAGTTCTACGAGAAGGCCGTGAAGGCCGCCGACAACAACCTGACGGCCCCGATGTACCTGCGCAAGGCAGGACTTGCGGAGCAGGCTCGGGGCAATGGCCAGGAGGCTGCGGCTTACTATGAGGAGATCATGACCTCGTATCCCGCCTCGATGGAGGCCCGGGATGTGGAAAAACTGCTCGGCAGCATCAAATAGCGGAGGACGATGGCGACCAGGAATCACAACCTTTCCAAATTCGACTCTCCCCTGCCTTCGGCTGCGGACATGCGTTTCGGCATCGTCGTGGCCGAGTGGAACCGCGAGGTCACCGAGGCCCTGCTGGAGGGTGCTGTGCGCACGCTGCGTGCCGCCGGGTGCCCCGATATGAATATCCAGGTCAAATATGTCCCGGGTACGTTCGAGCTTTCGCTGGGCGCGCAGTTCTTCGCGGAGTATACCGAGGTGGACGCCGTCATCGCTCTCGGATGCGTCATTCAGGGTGACACGCGCCACTTCGATTTCATCTGCCAGGGCGTGACGCAGGGCATCATGCAGCTGCAAATCCAGTGGAACATGCCCATCGCTTTCGGCGTGCTGACGGTCAACGACATGCAGCAGGCCCTCGACCGTTGCGGCGGCCGTCACGGCAACAAGGGCGACGAGGCTGCGGCTACGGCCATCAACATGGTGAAGTTGCAGATCGACATGGAGGCGGCTTCGCCCGATCACGAACCCGACCGGCGCAATATCAACTAAACCGTTATTCCATCTTGTAATAAAACGAGCCGTCTCCCCGCGAGGCGGCTCGTTTTTGTTGTGAAAACTACCCGGCGGACGATTCAGCTCTCCCCGGAACCGGCCCTCAGACTCTCCCGGGTCCTGCCCTCAGACCCTCCCGGGGCCCTGCCCTCGGACCCTCCCGGAACCGGACGTCGGACCCTCCCGGGGATGGAGTGACCGGCCCCTCCCGGACCTCTCTTCCCCGTAAAACTTGTCAGAAAACTCCCAGATTGTCGAGGAAGATCAGCAGCAGCACCGCCGGGCAGACGTAGCGCACGAGGAAGAGAAACAGCCCGAAGAGGCGGAACCGCAGCGCTCCGTTGTTGCTGATTTCGGCCTTGAGGATTTTCCGGTCGAGACGCCAGCCGACGAAGATGCAGGTGAAGAATCCGCCGACGGGAAGCAGGATGTTGGCTGTGAGGTAGTCGAGCGAGTCGAAAATCGTCATTCCGAAGATCTCCCATCCCTTCAGGATCCCCAGCGAGAGCGAAGCCACGGCAGCCAGCGCCATGCAGGCTCCGGTTGTGGCCCATGCGGCTGCCCGGCGGCTCATGTGCCACTCCTCGTGCATGTAGGCCGTGATGACTTCGTGCAGGGAGATGGTCGAGGTGAGCGCCGCAACGACCAGCAGCAGAAAGAATACCGACGACCAGACCATGCTCAGCGGCATCGAGTTGAAGATACCCGGCAGGGTGATGAATACGAGCGACGGCCCCGACGAGGGTTCGATGCCCACGCTGAATACCGCCGGGAAGATCACCACGCCGGCCAGCACGGCTACCAGAGAGTCGAGGATCGTGACGTTGAGCGCCGTGTGGCGCAGGTTGGTGTCGGGTTTGAAATAGGAGGCGTAGGTGACCATCGAACCGATGCCGATCGAGAGCGAGAAGAAGGCCTGCCCCAGAGCCACGAGCACCGTCGCGGGTGTCACTTTCGCGAAATTGGGTTTGAACAGGAACCGAAGTCCCTCACCGCCTCCGGGCATCAGCAGCGAGTGGATCGACAGCGCGATCAGGATGACGAACAGCAGGGGCATCAGCACCTTTGCCGAGCGTTCGATGCCTTTCTGCACGCCCATCGCGATGACGAAGTGCGTGGCCAGCACGAACAGCGCGGTGTAGAGCACGGGGCGCCACGGGTTCTGGATGAAGTTCTCGAAAACGCTCCTGTATTCGTCGGCGGTGGTGTACCGGGCGAGGCTTCCCGTCGCGGAGTGTACCATGTATTCGGCCGTCCATCCCGACACGACGAAGTAGAAGCCCAGAATCAGAAATGCCGCCACGACGCCGTTGTATCCCAGGAAACTCCACTTGGGGTCGAGAGCCCGATAGGCTCCCACGGCGTTGCGGTGCGAGGCGCGCCCGACCGAGAATTCGGCCACCATGATGGGGAGCCCCAGCAGCAGGACACAGAGCATGTAAATGACCAGAAAAGCGCCGCCGCCGTTGTCTCCGGCGACATAGGGGAACCTCCAGATATTTCCCAGACCTACGGAACTTCCGGCCGTGACGAGCACGGCGCTCAATTTGCCGCCTAGCGTTGCGCGGCCGTGTGAATGATGCATATCGGCTCTATTTGAAAATCGGCGCGCACGCAACCGCGTGCGCGCCGATTTCTATTTCTCCAGTACGACGCTCACCTTCTCCAGCTTGCCGCCGAGCGGAGGCGCCAATTTCGAGACGGTGCATTTTACGTGCCGTACCTGCCGGAAGGAGTCGTAAATCGCCGTGATGATGTTCATCGCCACACGTTCGATCGTGCGTTGGGTGATGCGCATCTGGGCTGCGACGACTTCGTAGGCCGTGAGGTAGTTGACCGCCAGTTCGACGCTGTCTTCGGCGGCCACGTTGCCCAGTTCGGCCGTGATTTCCAGGTCGACCGTGAAGCGGTTTCCGACCTTTTGTTCGAGTTCGTAGCATCCGTGCAGTGCGCGGAACTCCATGCGTTGGAGAACGATCCGATATTCCATCCTATTCGGCGATCACGAGGTAGTAGTTCTTTTTTCCGCGCTGCACGAGCAGGTATTTTCCGGCGATCAGATCCGCCTCGGCCACCGGGCGCATTGCCTCGGCCAGCTTCTCCTTGTTGAGCGACACACCGCCGCCCTGCACCAGCTTGCGGCACTCGCCCTTCGAGGGGAAGATCTCGCTTTTCTCGGCGCAGAGCTCCACGAACGGGATTCCGGCCGTGAGCTCCGTGCGTGCCACGCGGTACTGGGGTACTCCTTCGAACACCTGGAGCAGGGTCTGTTCGTCGAGACGGTGCAACGCCTCCGACGTGGCGCCGCCGAAGAGGATTGCCGAAGCCTCGACGGCCTTTTCGTACTCTTCGCGCGAGTGGATCATGCAGGTGATCTCCTCGGCCAGCCGTTTCTGCAATATGCGCAGGTGGGGAGCCGCGTCGTGCTCGGCGATGAGGGCGTCGATGGTCTCGCGGTTGAGCAGCGTGAAGATCTTGATGTAGCGCTTGGCGTCGTCGTCGCTGACGTTGAGCCAGAACTGATAGAACTTGTAGGGCGACGTATAGCGCGGGTCGAGCCATACGTTTCCGCTCTCGGTCTTGCCGAATTTCGTGCCGTCGGCCTTGGTGATCAGCGGGCAGGTGATGCCGAAAGCCTCGGCCTCCGTGCCCAGTTTGCGGCGGATCAGTTCCGTTCCGGTCGTGATGTTACCCCACTGGTCGGCTCCTCCCAGCTGGATTTTGCAGTTCATCGTTTCGTAGAGATGCAGGAAATCGTATCCCTGCACCAACTGGTAGGTGAATTCGGTGAACGACATGCCGTCGCCCTCGCCGTTGAAGCGTTTCTTCACGGAGTCCTTGGCCATCATGTAGTTGACGGTGATGCACTTGCCGATGTCGCGGATGAATTCGAGGAACGAGAATTCCTTCATCCAGTCGTAGTTGTTGACCAGCGTTGCGGCATTCGGAGCTCCGGAGTCGAAGTCGAGCAGTTTCGCTAACTGGCGTTTGATGGCTTCCTGATTGTGCCGCAGGGTCTTTTCGTCGAGCAGGTTGCGCTCCTGCGATTTGCCCGAGGGGTCTCCGATCATGCCCGTTGCACCTCCCACGAGGGCCAGCGGACGGTGCCCGCACATCTGGAAGTGCTTGAGGATCATCACACCCACCAGATGCCCGATGTGCAGCGAGTCGGCCGTGGGGTCGATTCCCAGATAAGCCGTCGTCTGCTCTTTTTCGAGTTGTTCCTTTGCTCCGGGCATGATCGTGTGGATCATGCCGCGCCATTCGAGTTCTTCGATGAAATTCTTTGTTGCCATTATTGCGTTGTTTAATTTTCCTTTTTGTTTTTTCGCTGGAAGCGCAGCCCGGAATCGGCTTCCGCCTGACGCTCCCTCGACCATAATTCCCGCTTCTTGGGCGGGTTACTCCACTTCCAAATCCAAAGCTTTGCGAAGTTCCGCGATCAACGGATTTTTTTCTGTCATGTATTTCACCCTGTCTTCCAGTTTGATCGGGCGTGCTGCCCGGATCTGCTCGTTGACGACCACTTCCAGTTCGATGGCTCCCGTGATGCCGGCCAGTTCGGCGATGCGCATCAGCATCCCAGTCTTGCTGCGGAGCATCTCCTCGCAGAGTTCGTTTGTCGGCACGCTCAGCGAGATCGTGTTGCCCTGCACCTTCATCAGCTCGAAGGCCGGGACAAACCGCGGACGCCGTTCCCGGATGAGGTTCAGGATCTTCTCCCGAGCCGATTCCAGCTTCTGCTCACACTCGGGGTCGATCGTTGCTATCTCCGCTTCGGGCGTTTTCGTCCCGGCATCCTCCTCGGCCGGATTGCTGCCCGCCGCGGCGAGCAGTTCCGAAAGGGAAGTCCCCGAGATCAGCGGCCTCCGCGTGGGCTGGGGCGCGGTTTTCGGCGCTTCGGGCCGTGCCTGAACGGGCGCCGGTTCCGGGGCAGCCGGGGCTTGCACCGGCGTTTCCGACCGGGCTGCTGCCGGCTGCGGAGTGGGGGCGGGCGTCGGCTCTGCCGCCGGTTGTGCCTGCCCGGATTGTGCCGCTGGGGGTTGCTGCGGCGTCGGGACGCGACCCGGGCCGGGTTGTGCTGCCGGAGCGGGTTGCGGTTGCGCCGCCGCGCCGGCAGCTGAGCCCGTGCGGGGAGTCAGTTCGGGAAGCGGATACTCCCCGAAAGGTGTCAGGGTGTCATTTTTTTTTTGACCGAGTCCGGCGATTTTCATCAGGCCCAACTCGACAAGCAATCGCTGGTTCGACGATTGCCGGATCTTTCCGTCAAGTTCCGTCAATATGGAGATGGCTCCGAACAGAAACTCGACACTGCAGGCGCCCGCCTGCGTCCGGTATCGTTCGAGCAGCGTTCCGGTCATTTCGATCAGGCGCAGCGTGTCGGGCTGCCGAGCCATCAGGAGGTCCCTCATGTGGCGGTTCATTCCGGACAGGAAGGTCTGGCCCGAGAATCCTTTCGAGAGCACGTTGTCGAAGGCCACCAGCACATTGACGTAGTTGCCTGCGAGCAGCATTTCCGTCACCCCGAAATAGGTGTCGTAATCCAGTACGTTCAGCGTCTGGGCCACGTTGCGGTAGTCCAGCGTCGTTCCGCAGAACGACACGGCCTTGTCGAACATCGACAGCGCGTCGCGCATGCCGCCGTCGGCCTTCTGTGCGATGAGGTTCAGCGACTCTTCGTCAGCCGTGATTCCCTCCTTTGAGGCGATATATTTGAGGTATTCGACCGAATCCTCGACACGGATGCGGTTGAAGTCGTAGATCTGACAGCGCGAGAGGATCGTCGGGATGATCTTGTGCTTCTCGGTGGTCGCCAGGATGAATATGGCGTGTGCGGGCGGCTCTTCCAGAGTCTTGAGAAAGGCGTTGAAGGCCGCGGCCGAGAGCATGTGGACCTCGTCGATGATGAACACCGAGTAGCGGCCGATCTGCGGGATGATGCGCACCTGCTCGATCAGCGTGCGTATGTCCTCCACGGAGTTGTTCGACGCGGCGTCCAGCTCGTGGATGTTGAGCGAGCGTCCCTCGTTGAACGAGCGGCACGATTCACACTCGTTGCATGCTTCGGCGCCGTCGGGGGCGAGGCAGTTGATTGCCTTGGCGAAGATGCGGGCGCAGGTGGTCTTTCCTACTCCGCGGGGACCGCAGAAGAGGTAGGCGTGTGCCAGCTGGCCGCGCTCGATGGCGTTCTGGAGCGTCGAGGTGATGTGTTTTTGCCCGACGACCGATCGGAAGGTCGCGGGGCGGTATTTGCGTGCGCTGACGATAAAATCACTCATAGTGTCGCAAAGATAAGAAGAATTAAGTGAAAATTGAAAAGAATTCCGCTTCCGGTCATTTTGTCCCGGCGTGGCAGTCTTCGGATGTCAATTTGTGACAAAACGTGACAACGTGTCGTAAATTCCGGGTTGGCAGGGGTTTTGCGGATAAGCGGGTCGTAACGGATTGGCAAACAAAATCGAAACATTATGAATATCAACACTCTTACCATCAAGGCGCAGGAGGCGCTGCAAGCGGCGCTCAACCTGGCGCGGGAGCGGGGACAGCAGGCTGTCGAACCGCTTCACCTGCTCGCGGTGCTGATCCGCGAGGACGATTCATTGGCGACGTTCCTGCTGGGACGCGTGGGTGTGAACGTGCGGTTGTTGCGCGACGAGGTCGGCCGGGTCGTGGCGTCGCTGCCTCGTGTCGAAGGCGGCGGCGAGCAGTTCTTTGCGCAGGACACCTCGAAGGTGATCCAGCGCGCCGTGGACTTCACGAAGAATTTCGGCGACAAATACGCCTCCGTCGAGCACCTGCTGCTGGGCCTCGTTGCCGAGCGCGGGCAGGCTGCCGACCTGCTCAAGCGCAGCGGTGCGACGGAGAAGGAGCTGGTGGAGGCGATCCGCACCTTCCGCCGGGGCGCTACGGTCGATTCGCAGACCTCCGAGCAGCAGTTCGACGCACTGGGCAAGTATGCCATCAATCTGAACGAGCAGGCTCGTTCTGGAAAGCTCGACCCGGTCATCGGGCGTGACGAGGAGATCCGCCGCGTGCTTCAGATTCTTTCGCGGCGCACGAAGAACAACCCGATTCTCGTGGGCGAGGCCGGAGTCGGCAAGACCGCCATCGCCGAGGGCATTGCCCGGCGTATCATCGACGGCGATGTGCCCGAGAACCTCAAATCGAAGGTCATCTACTCGCTGGATATGGGGGCGCTGATCGCGGGCGCCAAGTACCAGGGCGAGTTCGAGGAGCGCCTGAAAGCCGTCGTGCAGGAGGTTACGGCCAGCGACGGCGAGATCCTGCTCTTCATCGACGAGATCCACACGCTGGTCGGTGCCGGCAAGTCGTCGGGGGCCATGGATGCGGCCAATATCCTCAAACCGGCCCTTGCGCGGGGCGAGCTGCGCACCATCGGCGCCACGACACTCGACGAGTTCCAGAAATACTTCGAGCAGGACAAGGCCCTCGAGCGCCGTTTCCAGAAGGTGATGGTCGACGAACCCTCGCAGGAGGATGCCATCTCTATCCTCCGCGGCCTGAAGGAGCGCTACGAAAACCACCACCAGGTGCGGATCCGGGACGAGGCCATTGTGGCTGCCGTCGAACTTTCGACGCGTTACATCACCTCGCGGTTCCTGCCCGACAAGGCCATCGACCTGGTGGACGAGGCCGCCTCGCGGCTGCGGCTGGAGATGAATTCCGTGCCCGAGGAGATCGACACGCTCGACCGCCGGGTCCGCCAGCTCGAGATCGAGCGCGAGGCCATCCGCCGCGAGAAGGACAAGGAGCGCGTCGATCATCTGACCAAGGAGATCGAGGAACTGAAGGCCCGTGATGCCGAGATGCGGGCCAAGTGGCAGGGGCAGCGCGACCTGCTCAAAAAGATCCAGGCGAATAAGGACCGGATCGAGAACCTGAAGATCGAGGCCCAACAGGCCGAACGTCAGGGCGACTACGGCAAGGTGGCCGAAATCCGCTACGGCAAGATTCAGGAGGCCGAGAAGGAGATCGCCGCCTACCAGGAGGAGTACCGCCTTGCTTCGGCCGGCGGCTCGATGATCAAGGAGGAGGTCGACGCGCAGGACGTCGCCGAGGTGGTGTCGCGCTGGACGGGCATTCCCGTGACGCGCATGCTGGCTTCGGAGCGCGAGAAGCTGCTTCACATGGAGACCGAACTGCACCGGCGCGTCGTCGGTCAGGAGCAGGCCATTGCGGCCATTTCCGACGCCGTGCGCCGGTCGCGGGCCGGGCTGAACGATCCCCGCAAGCCGATCGGTTCGTTCATCTTTCTCGGCACGACGGGCGTGGGCAAGACCGAGCTGGCCAAGGCGCTGGCCGAGTTTCTGTTCAACGACGACCAGATGATGACGCGTATCGACATGAGCGAATACCAGGAGCGGCACGCCGTGTCGCGGCTCGTCGGGGCTCCTCCGGGATACGTCGGTTACGACGAGGGCGGCCAGCTGACCGAGGCTGTGCGGCGCAAGCCCTATTCCGTGGTGCTGCTCGACGAGATCGAGAAGGCGCATCTCGACGTCTTCAACATCCTCCTGCAGGTGCTCGACGACGGGCGTCTGACCGACAACAAGGGCCGTACGGTGGATTTCCGCAACACCATCATCATCATGACCTCGAACATGGGTTCGCAGGTGATCCAGGACAACTTCGCCGAGGCGTTCGACGGCCGGAAGCTGCCCGAGGAGGTTGTCGAAAAGACCCGCCTGGCGGTGATCGACCTACTGAAACAGCAGCTCAAGCCGGAGTTCCTGAACCGTATCGACGAGATCGTGATGTTCGAGCCGCTGACGCACAAGGAGATCGAGCGCATCGTCGACATCCAACTGGGCATCGTGCGCCGGATGCTTTCGGAGAACGGCATCCGGCTGGAGTACAGCGACAAGGCGCGCGAATGGATCGCCTCGGCGGGTTATGATCCGCTCTATGGCGCACGTCCCGTGAAGCGGGTGATCCAGCGCTACGTGGTCAACGACCTTTCGAAGCGGATTCTTGCCGGCGAGGTCGACCGCTCGAAGCCGATCGCTATCGATGTCGACCGCGACGGGCTGACGTTCTCCAACTGATGCCGCCCGGATGCATGAAAAAAGGGTTCCGAACCGTCGGAACCCTTTTTTTGTTGCCTAACGGACGTATTTGCTGAAAAACTTCCACAACTCTTCGCCCGTGTCTACGCCCGTCTCTTTCCAGGAGTGCTTCCCGCCGACGGTTTCGTAGAGCCAGACCTCGTTTCCGCCCGTGCCCTCCGTGTAGCGGTGGGCGATGACCTGCAGGCCGCCGGGACGGGAGGGCAGGGTGTCGACCTGCTCTGCGAGGCATTTGTTCTTGGCGGCCCAGTATCCGACCGCCGTCGGGACGGAGACATAGGCACCCCAGCCCCCTTCGTTGCCGAGGTCTCCCTCCCAGCGGGTCGTCCGGTCCTCGGTGCCGTGGATTTCGAACAGCGGAATCGGATGCGTATTGCGGTCCGCGCGGAGGATCTCCACGGACATGAATCCGGCGACGGGCCCGAGGGCCGCATAGACCTCCGGACAGCGCGAAGCCAGCAGGTAACACATGTCTCCGCCGTTCGACATCCCCGTGCAGAAGACGTTGCGGCAGCTCAGGCCGTGTTTTTTCTGAAGATGCCGGACCAGTTCGGTGAGAAAGCGCACGTCGTCGACGTCCATGTCGGCCTGAAAGGGATAACCCACGTTCCAGCACGTCTTTCCCCGGCCGTCGCGTTCGCCCTGCGGATAGCATACGGCGAAGCCGTGGCGGTCGGCCACCCGGTTCATGTCGAATCGCTCCGGGTCGCCCTGCCCTCCGTAGCCGTGGAGGACAACGACCAGCGGCGCCCCGGCCGGCAATCCTTCGGGCAGGTGGAGCCGGTAGGTGCGGTCGATGCCGCCCGAGCGCAGCGTCCGGGCGGTTGTTTGTGCGTGGCAGCTTCCTGCTGCGAAGAGCAGCAGGCTGCAAAGCGGGAGCAGGATGTATTTCATGATCTTGAGCATTTAGAGTCCTTTGCGGGCGAGGCGCCAGGCCAGCGCGTTGTAAATCCGGATTAGGGGACCGCGCCAGCCGACGGGCAGGGCATTCAGTATGCGGACCTTGCGCAGCGTGCGGCGGTAGGTGCGTGTCCAGGCGAAGAACCGGGCCGCGCGGGCAGCCTCCTTCGTGCCACCTTTGGTGCTGATGATGAGCGCTTTTCCCAGTGCGGCACGGGCCACGAACTCCCGGTCCTCCTCGGGGGCTCGGGGATCGTACAGCTCCTCGAACGAATAGACGGTCTGCTCGGGGGTGTAGCTTGCCGCCGAGCGGTTCGAGGCCACCCGCGAGTAGCGGACCAGCCGTTCGGGCGAGAAGCAGACCGGGTAGCGGCGGGCGATTCGGATCCACATGTGGAGGTCTTCGGCGATCTTCATGCCGAGGGGAAACAGCCCCACGTTGTCGAACACGCAGCGCGGGATGCAGCTCGCCGAGGGGATGGCGATGTAGCGGTGGGCCGATTCGCGGAAGAAATTCGCCACAATACCCCGTTGCGAGGGGGTCGGGGCCGGGAATATTCCGTCGTCACTGACGACGTTGAAGGCCGTGCAATAGAGGCCGCAACCGGGGAATTCGCGGATCATGGCGACGATTTCGGCGAGAAATCCCGGTTCCCAGACATCGTCGGCATCCAGCAGGGCGATGTATTCGCCCGTTGCCTCCTCGATGCCGCGGTTGCGTGCCGAGCAGACCCCGGCGTTGGCCTGCTTTACGAGCCTTACGAGCGGAGACGCTATTGCGCGCACGACCTGTGCTCCTTCGTCGGTCGAACCGTCGTCCACGACGATGATCTCCTGCGGGAGTCGGGTCTGCGCCAGGGCCGAACGCACGGCCTCGCCGATTTCCCGCTGTTTGTTGTAGAGGGGTATGACGACCGAAATGGTAGGTTCTGACATCTCTTCTGTCGGGTTTTGTTGCGAAGATATTGATCTTTTGCTACTTTTGCAAATAAAACAGAGGCATGACCCTATTCGAGAAAACCGACCGGTTCCTGCGCAATCTCTATGAGACGGCGTTTTACTTTGCGGTGATGGCCGTGAAGGAGAATTTCCGCAACTACGTCGGCCGTGCCGGGACGGTCGGTGCGCCGAAGACTTCGGTCCTGATCCTCGGCAACGGGCCTTCGCTTGCCGGGGATCTGCCGCGTCTGATCGCCCGGGGCGAGCATCTGTCGAAGGATGTCATGGCGGTCAACTATTTTGCGCTGGACGAACGTTTCGATACCGTCCGCCCGGCCTACTACGTGCTTTCCGACCCCATGTTCTTCCGCGACAGCGCCTGCCGCGACCGGGTTGCGGCGCTTTACCGCGAGCTCAACGAGCGGGTGACGTGGCCGATGAACCTCTACGTGCAGTACTACAACCCCGAGCGATTCGACTATCGCGCCGCGCTGCCCAATCCCAATATCCGCATCGTGCGGTTCCATACGCAGGTCTACCGCGGCTTCCGGGGTGTGGAGTTCTGGCTCTACCGCCGCGGCCTCGGAAGCGCCAACTTCGGGACCGTGGTGCAGGTGTGCGAGTACGTCGCCCTGCTGCTGGGTTACAGGGAGCTGGAACTGTACGGTGTGGATCATACCCTGCTCGACGGGCTGTGCGTCGACGACGACAACCGTCTTTGCCGGACCGTCGGTCACTACTACGACAATGCTCCGGCTGTTCCGGAGCCTATCTTCCAGAAAGTTCCTCACCGCCCCTATACGATGGCCGTCTATCTGGCGGAGGTCGCCGAACTGTTCCGGGGTCACGAGGTGCTGCGCGATTACGCTTCCTCGCTCGGGGCGCGGATTGTCAATCGGACGAAGGGCTCGCTTATCGACGCATACGAAAAAATCCGCCCCTGAGGGGAATATGCACGCTTCCCGCCGGGCCGAAGCACCGGGCCGATGCGCCTTCCGCCGACCCGCCCTTTTCCGTTTTGTGATGCGCTGATTGCGTGCACACGCTTCTTCGCCGTTGTCGGTCGTGGAATCCTTCCCGCCGCCGGGCCGAAGCGCCTGCCGCCGACCCGCTCCTCTCCGTTTTGTGATGCGCTGATTACGTGCACACGCTTCTTCGCCGTTGTCGGTCGTGGAATCCCTTCCCGCCGGCGGCCCCCCCCCTTACCCGGTTATTTGGGCAGATTTCGGCTGGCCGCGATGATCTCGGCCATGGCAAAGTCTTCGGGATAGTCGATGTCCAGTCCCTCGATGCGGTCCACGACAGCCATGTAGGGGCGTTCGCCGATGCGGCGCCCGTGTTCGCGCCACAACTCACGCGAAAAGATGAAGAAGGCGCTGGTTTCGATGTAAACCGGTTCGATGGTCTGCGTGCGGGGAATGTTGTTGAGGGCGTAGTTGAGCGGCCTGCCCCCGAACCAGGCGAAGGTCTGCAGTTTCTCGGCGCTGAATGCCGAGTCGTATGCTCCCGAGCGGACTTTTCCGAGCGCCTCGGCCAGGGTCGCAGCACGGATGAACGGCGACGTGGCGTGGGCGAGGATGTAGAGGTCGGCCTCGACCTGGGCGGTGAAGCTGTCGTAAATCTCCCGTCCGAGTGTCATGTCGCTGTCGAGCGACGGATCGCGGAGCAGCAGCCTGACCCCTTCGGGCAGCAGGGAGCGAATGCCTTCGTCGCTGCAGAAGACATAGACTTCGTCGATGGCCTCCACGGCGGTCAGCGTTTTCAGAATGTGACACATCAGCGGCGATCCGTCCAGCGGCCGGAGGTTCTTGCCTGCGACGCGCTGGCTGTTGAGCCGAATGGGAACGAATGCGACGGTTTTCATAGCGTTTGATAATGGGTAAACGGGTTCGCGGCGACACCTTGCCGCCTGCGGCATGCGACACGGCGCTCCGTGCGGGGAGTCCGTAGCGAACCGGATCTGCTTCCCCGGCGCGATGACGCGGAGGCGGCCTTCGGTGCCGCGGAACAGGACTGAAGGTTCGACCGGCCGCTCATTGTACCAGAAGATTGCATCCCCGGATGTCCGAATGGTCGATGCGGCCTTCGACGACGAACATCCCGTCCGCCCCGACGCGTCCCACGTCCTGTGTCTGGATGAAGGCGCAGGACCACCAGTTGGCCAGGTCGGCGATGTTCAGCCCGCCGCGTGTGCCGGCCGGGAGCAGGTCGAACGGGTCGTTGACGTCGCGCGCCGTGACGCGCATCCAGCCCGGGCAGCGGAACAGATTGCCTCCCTGCGAATAGGCCTGCGAGGAGAGCTCGGCCATGCCGTATTCCGAATGAATTTCCCCGACTCCGAAGGCGTCGCAGAGGATCCGGTGAAATTCCTCTTTCGGAATCTCCTCGCGGTAACCCTTCATGCCGCCCGTCTCCATCACCACCGTATTGCGGAGCTTCGGGGCATACCGCTCCGCGAGGTCCCACAGCGCATAGCTTACGCCCAGCAGGATTTTCGGCTTCGGGTCCCGCTCCATCGCCGCCAGCAGGGCGTCGTGGTCGTCGAGGAAGAAGCCGCCCGACCCGCAGTCGGCCAACAGCCTGTCGGCCATGTAGACCAGCGACGAACCCTTGCGGCGCAGGTAGTTGGGCAGCAGGGCGTAGAGACTTAGCCCGGCGGGGTCGCCGTAGAAGGTGCGGAATGCCGTGCGGAATGCCTGCTCGTAGAGCGCCAGCGAACACATCGGATGGCGCGAGGGCGTCATTCCGGTTGTGGCTGAGGAGGTGAAGACCGCCTCGGGGGGCGTCTCTGCGCAGTAGATCGTGTGCGTCTTGAACAGTTCGATGGGCAGGTAGGGAATCTTTTCCGGCATGTCGACGCGCTCGGCCCGGACTCCGATCCGGTCGAGGTATTCGCGGTAGGGGGCGCAGTCGCGGGCCTGACGGCGGAATAGCTCCAGCGCCGCGGTGTCGAACGACGCTCCGTCCGCAATGCGGAATATGTCGTCGGGGGTGATCATTGCCTGCAAAGTTACCAAAAAAACCGCCGATTCCCAAACCGAATCGTGCCGGTTTCTGCCCGGCTTCGCTTTGGCATAAACACAAAAACAACCCCTGCGGTCCGAACTGCTTCGTTCCGCAGGCGTTGTTTTCGCATCTGTGCCTTCGGCATTCGCGTTGCCTTTGTCCTGTCTTTATTTCTTGACTTTGGGTGCGAGCATCATGTTCATCTTCTTGCCGTCGAGCTTCGGCATCATCTCCACCTTGGCAAACTCTTCGAGGTCGGTGGCAAAGCGCAGCAGCAGGATTTCGCCCTGCTCCTTGAAGACGATCGAACGTCCGCGGAAGAAGACGTAGGCCTTGACCTTGGCCCCCTCCTTGAGGAAATTCTGCGCGTGCTTGAGCTTGAAGTTGTAGTCGTGGTCGTCGGTCTGCGGGCCGAATCGGATCTCCTTGACGACGACTTTGGTCTGGTTTGCCTTCAGCTCCTTGGCCTTCTTTTTCTGCTGGTAGAGGAACTTCTGGTAGTCGGCGATGCGGCATACGGGCGGCTCGGCCTTGGGCGAGATCTCGATCAGGTCGAGTTCCATCTCGTCCGCCAGACGCAGCGCGTCGCGGATCGGCATCACCTGCGGCTGGGGGATGTTGTCGCCCACCAGGCGCACTTCTGGAACCGTGATCTGCTCGTTGATGCGGTGGGGGTTCTCCTTTTCGGGCGGTCTGCGTCCGAAGCGGGGATTGTTGCCTGTTGCCGGTTTTGGTCTGTTATTCCCGGGGGTAAACGGCCTCGGCGGGAATGGTTTCGGTGCTGCGATAGTTGTACGTATTAAAATGGTTAATTATAAAGTGTCTTGTTATGGGGGCGGGAGGAAAACCTCCCTCCCCCGGTTATTCCATACCTATTTCTTTTCGAGCTTGTTGGCCTCGATCTCCTCCTTGACCAGTCCGGCGATGAAGTCGCGGAATGCCTCCAGGGACATCTGGCCCTTGTCTCCTTCGCCCTGTGCGCGGACGGAAACCAGCTCTTCGGCCTCTTCCTTCTCGCCGACGATCAGCAGATAAGGGATGCGCTTGAGTTCGTTGTCGCGGATCTTGCGGCCGATTTTCTCGTTGCGGTCGTCGACCTCGGTGCGCACATCGCTGCGGTTGAGGTACTCGGCCACTTTCAGGGCATAGTCGTTGAACTTCTCCGAAATGGGGAGTACCACGACCTGCTGGGGCGAGAGCCACAGCGGGAACTTGCCGCCCGTATGCTCCAACAATACTGCCACAAAACGCTCCATCGAGCCGAACGGTGCGCGGTGAATCATGATCGGGCGGTGGAGACGGTCATCGGCGCCCTTGTACGTGAGGTCGAACCGCTCCGGGAGGTTGTAGTCCACCTGGATCGTTCCCAGCTGCCACTTGCGGCCGATGGCGTCCTTGACCATGAAGTCGAGCTTCGGGCCGTAGAAGGCCGCTTCGCCCAGTTCCACGACCGTCGTGAGTCCTTTTTCCTTGGCGGCCTGCATGATGGCCGACTCGGCCTTCTCCCAGTTTTCGTCCGACCCGATGTATTTCTCCTTGTTGTTCGGGTCGCGCAGCGAAATCTGAGCGGTGTAGTTGTCGAACTTCAGCGTCTTGAAGATATAGAGCACGATGTCGATCACGCGTTCGAACTCCTCCAGGAGTTGATCCGGACGCACGAACAGGTGGGCGTCGTCCTGCGTGAATCCACGCACGCGGGTCAGTCCGTGCAGCTCGCCCGACTGTTCGTAGCGGTAGACCGTTCCGAACTCCGCCAGGCGCACGGGCAGCTCCTTGTACGAACGGGGCTTCGACCGGTAGATTTCGCAGTGGTGGGGGCAGTTCATCGGCTTGAGCAGGTATTCCTCGCCCTCGATCGGGGTGTGGATCGGCTGGAACGAGTCCTTGCCGTACTTGGCGTAGTGGCCCGAGGTGACGTAGAGCTCCTTGTTGCCGATGTGCGGCGTGATCACCTGCTGGTATCCGTACTCCTTCTGCACGCCCCGCAGGAACTGCTCCAGACGGTCGCGCAGTGCGGCGCCCTTGGGCAGCCACAACGGCAGACCCTGACCCACGCGCTGCGAGAAGGTGAACAGCTCGAGGTCCTTGCCCAGCTTACGGTGGTCGCGTTTCTTGGCCTCCTCCATCATCGCGAGATACTCGTCGAGCATCGACTTCTTGGGGAACGAAATGCCGTAGATACGGGTCAGCATCTTGTTCTTCTCGTTGCCGCGCCAGTAGGCCCCGGCCACGGACGTAAGTTTCAGCGCCTTGATATATCCCGTGTTGGGGATGTGCGGACCCCGGCAGAGGTCCGTGAAAGCGCCGTTGGTATAGAAGGAGATGGTGCCGTCCTCGAGGTCCGTGATCAGCTCGACCTTGTACTGGTCCCCCTTCTCGGTGAAGGTCTTCAGCGCTTCGGCCTTGGGGACCTCGCGGCGGAGCAGGGCCTCCTTGTTGCGGGACAGCTCCACCATCTTGTTTTCGATCGTCGACAGGTCGGCTTCGGTGATGGGTGTCGGAGCGTCGACGTCGTAGTAGAAACCGTTTTCGATGGCCGGTCCGATGCCGAACTTGATGCCCGGATAGAGAGCTTCGAGCGCCTCAGCCAGCAGGTGCGAGGAGGTGTGCCAGAAGGCGTGTTTACCCTCTTCGTCGTCCCATTTGTAGAATTTGACCGAAGCGTCCTCTTCGATCGGGCGCGTCATGTCGACCGTTGCGCCGTTTACCGCGGCCGCGAGCGAGTCAGCAGCTAAACGAGGGCTGATGCTCTCTGCGATCTGATACGCAGTAGTCCCCTTGGCATATTCGCGTACGGAGCCGTCGGGAAAAGTGATTTTGATCATTTTGTTGTATAAATTAAGTTTTCGGGGCCTTCGGCGCTTCCACAATTACGAGACGGAATACGCCTCCGGTTTGCCCGGTGTTCCGGTTTGTTTTTTAATCCTCCTTTTCGGTCTGGGGCAGGTCCTTGACCGATACGTCGCGTCCGCCGCGGTCCCGTTCGGCGCGTTGCAGCGGATTGCGTGTCCATTGGGCCCATGCGCGGCGACGCTCCGCGATGTCGATGGCCGCATAAATCGCGTTGCGCATCGACTGCGGATCGGCCTTGTCCTTTCCGGCGATGTCGAAGGCCGTGCCGTGGTCGGGCGAGGTCCTCACGGCCGAGAGCCCCGCCGTGAAGTTCACGCCGTCGGGCGACAGGGTCTTGAACGGCGCAAGTCCCTGGTCGTGATACATGGCGAGTATGCCGTCGTATTTGGCGTATCCGCCCCCGGCGAACAGCCCGTCGGCGGCAAACGGCCCGAAGGCCAGCACGCCTTTCGAGAACGCCTCGACAATGGCCGGCCGGATGATCTCCTGCTCCTCGTGCCCCAGCAGTCCGCCGTCTCCGGCGTGGGGGTTGAGGGCCATGACGGCGATGCGCGGCTCGACGATGCCGAAGTCCTCGATGAGCGCGCGGCGCAGTGTGTCGAGGTCGTGCACGATCCGCTCCCTGGTGATGTTGCGGGCGATCTCCGAGACGGGGATGTGCTTGGTGACCAGCCCCACGCGGAGCTCCTCGCTGCACAGGATCATCATGGCTTCGCCTTCGAGCTCTGCGGCCAGGTATTCGGTGTGGCCCGTGTAGCGGAAGTCCTCCGCCTGCACGGTCTCCTTGTCGAAGGGCGCGGTCACGAGAGCGTCGAGATGGCCCGCCTTCAGGTCGCGCATGGCCGTGTGCAGGGCCTCTACGGCCGCACGTCCGGCTTCGGGAGTCGGCTTTCCCGGAGTGATTCCGGCGCTTTCCCCGCAAGCCACGAGGTTCGTCTTTCCGCGGCGGGCCTCGGCGGCCGATGCCACGGGGTTGAAGGAGAACGCTTCGATCTCTGCGATGGTATCACGGTAATAGGCCGCGGCTTTGGGCGATCCGTAGACGACGGGGGTGAACAACTCCGTCATCCGCGGGTCGGCGAGCGCCTTGAGAATGATCTCCCAGCCGATGCCGTTCGTGTCGCCCTGCGTGATGCCTATTTTGAATTTGGTTTCCGGCATAATCAATTTTATTTCAACTTACAAAGTTATAAAATATTCAGAATACACAATGCCTCGGATTTGATTAAAATGAATTTTTGCCCCGCTTTGCGACGGAAGAGCTGTTTTTCCCGATCCTTGAGGGGCCGGTCCGTGCGGATTGCCGCTGTTTTTGGGGCGGGGAGCACCGGCTTCCGGACGGCCGGACAGCGACCGCTCCCGGCTGACGGAGCGAATTGGGACGCGGCCTCCGCTCTCTCCCGACAGGGTCTTTTGCCACCCGCCGGCGCCTTCACGGCTGTATCCTCGCTTGCCGCAAGCCTCCGCGGCACATCCTTGCATGCCGCAAGCCTTCGCCGCCCTACTCTTTCGGATGCTGCCTACCTTCGCATATCCTTGCATGCCGCATGCCGTCTGCCTCCGCATGCTTCCGCCGCGGCACATCCTTGCATGCCGCAAGCCTTCGCCGCCCTACTCTTTCGGATGCCGCCCACCTTCGCACATCCTTGCATGCCGTCTGCCCCCGCACGCTTCCGCCGCGGCAGCATGCCTTATCCCCCCTGCGCCCCGGCCTTGGGGCAACCCTGCCGTGCGATTCCGAAGCGCTCCCGCAGGGCTTTATTTCCCGGCTTTTGCGCCAGCTTGACGGCGGAATTCGGCGCAGACGATGCCCGTGGCCATGGCGACGTTCAGCGATTCCGACCCCCTGCGGTCGGCCGGCCAGGGCGGGATGAAGAGCTTCTGCGTGACGGTGCGGGCCACGGCGTCGGTGATTCCGCGCCCTTCGTTTCCCATCACGACGATGCCCGCCGGCTTCAGCTCGGTTTGGTAGATGTTCTCCCCCTCGAGAAAGGTCCCGCAGACGGGAAGTCCCTGCGCGGCGGCCTTCGCAAGCAGCGCCGGCAGATCGGTGTAGTGTACCCGGACGCGCAGGATCGCCCCCATCGTGGCCTGTACGACCTTGGGGTTGAAACAGTCGGCCGAGCCCTCGGAGCAGACGATGTCCGTGATTCCGAACCAGTCGGCCAGCCGGATGATCGTGCCCAGATTGCCGGGGTTCTGCACATCGTCGAGGGCCAGCGTCAGCCGTCCCTGCAGCCGCTCCGGCTTCAGGGCGCAGTGCGGGATTTCGACCAGCGCCAGCGAGTTGTTCGGGGTCTTGAGCAGCGAGAGCCGCTCCATGTCGCGCGGGGTGACGGTCTCGACCTCGGGACCGCTGAAAACCCCCTCCAGCGAGAATATCCTGCGTACGGAGAGGTGCGACGCGCGCAGTTCGCTGATGAGTTTCTCCCCTTCGGCGACGAAAAGTCCGTGCTCCGTGCGGCCGCGTTTGTCGGCCAGTGCGCGGACGAGTTGTATGTCGGCTTTTGTCATCGTTGTTTTTCGATGGTGTAGGTGGTTCCTTCAATCGCCGGGTAACTTTCGGCAAAGAGCGCCCGCGTCTCCTCGACCAGCGGCATTTCGTCCTTGTAGCGCGACGAGTAGTGCCCGATCACGAGCCGTTTGGCGCCCGCCTTCAGGGCGGCTTTCGCTGCGTCCGTCGTGGTCGAGTGGCCGCGGTCTTTGGCGCTCCGCTGTTCGGTGGCGGCATAGGTCGCCTCGTGATACATCAGATCGACGCCCCGGCACAGCCCCGCGGCCTTGGCCGAGAAGTTCGTGTCCGAAAGGTAGGCATACGAGCGCGGCGCATGGGGGCGGTAGGTCAGCTCCTCATTGGGGATCACCTCGCCCGTCTCCAGCCATATCTCCTCGCCCCGCTTGGCGGCGGTGATCTGTGCGATGGAAAGTCCGTATTTGGCGATCTTGAACTTTTCGACGTTCAGCGGCGGCTCCTTTTCGCGGAACAGAAATCCGGCGCACGGCACACGGTGGCGCAGGGGGATGCTCCACACCTCGAGGGTGCGGTTCTCCAGCAGCAGGGCATGCTTGGTGGTGTCCACCTCGCACCACGAGACGGTGTAGGGCAGCTCCGAGTCGAAATACCGGAGGTGACAGTCCAGGATCTCGCCGAAGGGTGCCGGGGCGAAGACCTTCAGCGGGGTCTTGCGGCCGTATAGCGCCAGCGTCGAGATGAGCGGAAAGAGCCCGAAGACATGGTCTCCGTGGAGATGCGAGATGAATACGGCCCGGATTTTCAGCGGGTTGATTCCGTAACGCACCAGCTGCTGCTGCACACCCTCGCCGGCATCCACGAGGTAATACTGTTCGTGGATGTTGACCGCTTGCGCCGAGGGGTGGCGGTCGATGGTCGGCTTCGCGGAGGAAGAGCCCAATATGGTAACCGAGAAACTCAATTTGTCTGTTTTTTGTCTGTTCGTTATGTGTTGTCCTTCTCGCCGGAAGCCGGTCGGCCGTCAGGATACCCCGGAATCCGGGGCCTCTTCAGCCTCTTCGGGCTCTGCTGCCGGCGTTGCTTTTTGCGTGTGCGCCCGCCGCGGTGATCGGGGTGTGGGCGGAGACGAAATCCTCTTCTCCCTCGCCTTCCCCGCGTCCTCCCGGCCGCTCCGTGCGATGCGGGGCCGCATCCCCTCCGGCAAAGCGCCGAAGGGGATCGCCTCGCAGTCGTCCTATTTCAGCAGGAACCGCTCGCAGTCCAGTGCGGCGATGCATCCCGACGCTGCCGCCGTGATGGCCTGACGGTAGTGGGGATCCTTCACGTCTCCGGCGGCGAAGACGCCCTCGATGTTGGTCTTCGACGTTCCCGGCTCGACCTTGATGTAGCCTTCGGCGTCGAGCTGCAGCTGGTCGGCGAAAAGCTCCGTGTTGGGGTGATGGCCGATCGCCAGGAAGAATCCCGCGATGTCGATCTGCGTTTCCGAGCCGTCGTTTTTGCGCAGCAGGGCCCCCGTCACGCCCGACTCGTCGCCCAGCACCTCGGCGGTGTTGTGCTCGAACAGCACCTCGATGTTCGGTGTGTTGAACACCCGCTCCTGCATCGCCTTCGAGGCACGCAGGAAGGGCTTGCGCACGATCAGGTAGACCTTGCGGCAGAGCGATGCGAGGTAGGTGGCCTCTTCGCAGGCCGTGTCGCCGCCGCCGACCACGGCCACGTCCTTGCGGCGGTAGAAGAATCCGTCGCATGTGGCGCAGGCGCTGACGCCCTGTCCGCGGAATTTGGTCTCGGACGGCAGACCGAGATACTTGGCCGTGGCTCCCGTGGCTATGATCAGCGTTTCGGCCTTGATCTCCTTCTCGCCGTCGATCACGATGTGGAACGGACGCGACGAGAGGTCCGCGCGCGTGACGTTGCCCGTGCGGATGTCGGCGCCGAAGCGCTCGGCCTGCTTACGCATCAGCCCCATCAGGTCGGGACCGCTCACGCTGTCGGGGTGTCCCGGGAAATTCTCGACGTCGGTTGTCGTCGTCAGCTGTCCTCCCGGTTCGAGTCCTTCGTAAAGCACCGGCTTGAGGTTGGCGCGCGAGGCGTAGATGGCGGCGGTGTACCCTGCGGGGCCGCTGCCGATGATCAGTACTCTTACTTGTTCTTCCATGGTATCTGTTGTTATTGGTTTGTTTCACTCGTTCCGGGGGCTTCGAATTCCGTCAGACGTTGCCCCAGGTAGTCGAATTCCGCTCAACGGCCGTCTTTTCGCACCCGGACGATGCTTTCGGCCGGCACATAGTCGACGATCTCATACTGGGGCGGGATGACGTAATGCCCCTGACGGTCGATCAGCCCCATCCCCGTGGGGGGCTCGATCTCGGCGCGCCCTTCGCGGAAATCCCCGGCCCAGATGTACTGCGCCCGGATTACGGGGTTGTTCTCCGTGTCTACGAATCCGAATCCCTCGTCGTCCTCGACACAGACCAGCCCTTCGAAGACGTGGCTCGTCCAGCGGTGACCCGTCGGGCGGCGGTGCGGGGCATAGACGGCCTCCGTGTCGCCGACACACATCGGGTCGGCCGTCCGGCGAACCTGCTCGCGCAGGACCTCGAAGGCCGCGCCGTCTCCCGAAGGGCCGAAATGCGCGTCGTGGTAGCGCAGCGGCACGAACCCTCCGCCTGACCAGCGCAGGTTCTCGGCCCGGAGGTTGTTGTGCGAGAAGTTCAGCTCCCGCAGTGCCGTTTCGAGGTCGTCGAGTGCCGCGAGCAGCCGCTCGGCGGGTTGCGTGTGGAGTGCTTCGGCAAACGGTTTTCCCGCGGGGAGGAGTTGAAGCACCAGGTCGAACCGGTGCTGACGGCCTTCCGGGTCCGTACACCGCAGTTCGTCCCTCAGGATACGGTACTCGGCGAGACGGTCGGTGTTGAGGCGTCCGAGTTGCGAGGCTGTCCGTTCCACCGAGGCCAGTGCGGCGGGCGAGAGCGGCATCGAGAGCAGCCATTGGCGGTCGTTCCACGCGATTTCGGCCTCGACGAACCGCGTCGTGCGCATGAGCCGCGGCAGGCGGTCGGCCCCGGTTGCCGCCCGGGCCTCGGCGAGGGTTCCGAACGAGAGGTCGGGTGTTAGCAGCGCCCGGGTGAAGAGTTGCAGCGTCGGTGTCATCTCTATTCGGTTTTTACGCTGATGGATCCGATGTTGAGCATCGTGATCAGTTCCTCGGCCGAGGCGTTGAAGCTCATGCCGCGGAACGGCGGCAGGGCGCCGGGGCCTTTGGCCTGACGGATCGCCTGTTCGAAGACCTCGGGCATGGGGCTCGAGCACTCGTAGAGCAGCGCGGCATAGCGGTTGGGATACGAGGCCTCTTCGGCCGAGGGGAAGAATACGGTGTACGGCGAGTCGCCCGCGGCGATGTGGATGTTCACCAGCAGCACGTTGCCGTCGGCCGTGCAGATCGATTTGAGTTGTCCGGCCACGGCGCTCAGTTCGGCGTCGTCGCAGTCGGTGGCCTCTCCGTCGGTGATGTTGAAGACGATCGGCGGGAAACTTTCGCTATGTGCCGGGTCGGCGCACCATGCCGCTGCGATGTCGCGCACGCGGCGCAGGGCTTCGCTCATCGGGGTCTGTCCGGCAGCCAGGGGCTCGACCCATGTCGGGCAGGGGATTTCGCGCAGGGAGATGCTTCCGTCGGGCAACCGGTATTCGACGGTTTCGGTCTTTATCGGAGGCTCTCCGGCGGCCAGCTCCGTCACGGAGATCAGCTCCCTGCCTCCCGGCAGCAGGGAGTATACCTCGTTGTCGCCCGAGTATCCGATCACGGCGATGTCGTAGTAGTCCCTCACGCCGTCGCTGCGGCGGGCGCGTTCGATCAGTTCGAACAGCAAGCCGTTCGTTATGGCGGCCACGGCTTCGGCCTTGGTCATCTGCCGGCCGCGGAACCTGATTTTTTCGGCCATCGACCCCGAGCCGTCGATCGCGATGATGAAGGCGGTGCGATGGGTGCGTGTAATGCTCTGCGTATACATGTTGCGTCGTATGTTCTTCTATTTCAGCCCGCGGACCGCGTAGTAGTCTTCGCGTCGCTCCTCCTCGCTCGTTGCGTCGAGACCGTAGCTGACGGCCATGTTGAGCGACTGGTCGCGGTCGCGGTCGGCGTCGGTCGTCCGGCGCATCGAGGCGTGGGCGTTGCTTCCCGCGGCGACTGCCTCGGCTATTTCGTCGGCGGTAGGCGTGTGCCCGAGCAGGGCGGCGTAAATCTGTTTGGCCCAGCTGTGGGCATAGTCGTCGTAGTGGACGGCGAAGCTCCGGAAACGGTTGTCCACGGCCTCGGTCGTGGTCAGTTCGCCGCTGTCCACGGCCGCGAGGATCGCCTCGGTCTCACGGCGGGTGATGTACTGCCCGCCCACATCGAGCCACTGCCCGTCGCCGCTGTGGTGCGGATTCGGGCTCCCTTTGGAGAGCATTGCGCCCAACGCCGCCACGATGGCCTTGTTGTAGAACTTGATCCCCCGTTGCAGGGCCGCCGAGCGGATCAGGGTCTTGTTGTGGGTGAACACCGTGGCGTCGGGGTCCTGCTCCTGGAGTGTGTGGAGGATGTCCACGGCCTGGAGCATGGCGCCCGTGACGTAGGGGTTGTACTCCTCGAAACTGATCACGTCGCGCTTGACGGTGCGTCGGTCGCGGGCGGGCCACTTCTCGATGTCGCGCACGGCGCCGAAACTGGTGAGGTTGGCTCCCGGCATGAGGTGCGAACGTCCCTCCTTCTCGATCAGATAGGAGTAGGGGAAGGCCGAGGTGTCGTGGTGGTGGGAGTGGTGCCCCATGACCATCGTGAAGGCCCCTTCGAGTGCGGGCGACATGATGTAGGCGCTGCTGGCGAACTTGCAGCCGCGCAGATGTACCGACTGATGCACGGCTCCGCTCTTGAAGAGATGGTTGCTCTGGTTCGATCCGCTGCCGGCGTTGAAGAACGAGAACATGCCGGCGATCAGCAGCGACGATTTGTGGTGTGAGACGGTGTAGGGCCCCGCGAATATCGAGGCGGCCTCGCCGTTTTCGCAGTGCGAGTTGGCGAAGAACAGCGACTCTGCGGCCGTGAATCCCTTGTCCAGCCGGCAGCTTTCGCCGACGAAGCAGCGTTCGACGGTCGCTCCGTTGTCGATGAGCGACCCTTCGGCGGCGATCAGGTCGTAGGCCTTGACGTCCACGCCGATGTGCACGCCGTCGCAGAGCGTTGCATTTTGGAGGACCGAGGCGCCGTCGATTACGACTCCGTTGCCGATGCGGACCTCGCGGATGAAGCGCGCCCCGACGATGCGGCAGTTGCTCCCCACCTGCCCGATCTCCGACGAGCGCTCTTCGGCCTGGTCGCCGATCATTTTTTCGAGTGCGGCGATGGTCTGCGGACGGTGGCGGTAAACGGCCATGATGTAGGCGACCTGTGCCGACATCCGCTCGCTGATCTTCACCGTGCGTCCGCCGCATTCGTTCATCGTGGCCACACCCGTGCCGTTGCCGAAGGCCGAGCGGTGGCGGCATTCGAGGGCCGTGACTCCTTCCACGAACGAACCTTCCCCGATGCGGTAGTTGGCCACGCGCGAACGGACGATGCGGGCCCCGGCACCGATCTCTACGGCTCCTTCCAGGCGGCTCTGCATCAGCTGCGATGGCTTGAAGTCGCTTGAAACCAACACCTTCGACCAGTCCTCGGCCGAATTGCCGAGGGCTTCGAGGGCGGCGGTCTCCGCGGCGGTCAATTTTCTGAATGAAACCATTGATTGTGGGGTTATTTAGATGCAAATATAACAAATTGCATTTAAATTTCATGAACCCGCTCCGCGAACTCCTCTTTTCGTCCGACCGCGGCGCACCGGGGGGCTTTGCACGGGATGCGGCGACATGCCTGCGGCGACCGGCTGCCGCGAAGCGGATTTTGGCCGAAAGCGCCGGTCCGGCCCCGCTCTGCCGCCCCGACTTACGGCCGTCGGAACGTTTCCAGCGGATGGGCGATCTCCTGCCGCTCGCCGTTGCACACGACCTGTGCCTTTCCGTCGCGGAACGGCTTCACCGCCTCGCAGCCCGGACAGCTCAGCCGCGTACACCCCGCCGTGTCGATGTAGTGCCACGTGTTGCCGAGCTGAACTGCAGCCAGCCCCTCGGTGAAGTCGAAGCCGTTGTCGTAGAGCGGCGCGATGACGACGCGTTCTGCCGTGCGGTAGCCCCAGAGGCCGTTTTCGACGAATAGCTCGGGCGTCTCATCCTCCGTCCCGCCCTGTCCGGCACTGGTTTCCCGTACCGCCTCGGCGAGCAGCTCCGCAAGGCCGAAGAGCCGCGGGGTGGGCGCCGTGAGCAGCTGCGCAATGCGGTAGCGGACAGCCATGCCGCGACGCTTGAACAGCGCGAGCGTCTCCCGGTAGGCCCGATCGGAGGCAATCCGCTGGGGCGTGTAGAGCAATCCGTCGGAACTTTCGCAACGTTCCCGGAGTGCAGGATCTTCAGCCAGCGCGTGCAGCGCCGTCGCGATCAGCGCCGCAGGGTAGTCGTCGATCCGTTCGTCGAAGTCTAAGGCCGTGCGGGCCGGATGCTGGTAGGCCGCCGTTCCCAGCTCGGGGCTGCTCTCCCCGGCGAAGGCGGGCAGGTACGAGGCGTCGAGGTCGATCGGATGCAGGGTGCCGTCCCGGGCGACGATGATGTTTTCGGGTTTCAGATCCCCGTGGGCGCAGTCGTCCGTGACCAGGTCCAGGGCCAGCCGGTCGAACTGCCGGCCGAGATCCTGCAGTCGCCCGCGGTCCCTGTGTTCGGCGGCTTGCATCGCGGCTTCGTACAGGGTGGAGCCTTCGATCCAGTCGCCGATGACCGCATCGGCCCAAATCCCGGTTTCGGGCGAGGTGTGCAGGTATAGCTCCTTTTCGAGAAGCCGTTCGCCGTAGATTTCCTTCAGGTGGCGCATCGGGCGCAGGTAGCAGCGCAGCGTGCGGATGCGTCCGTCGCGGCGGATACGGAATACGGCGGCGGAATTGCCGATGCTGAAGCAGGGGCGTCCCTGTTCGTCACGGCACACGTCGATTTCGCCCAGCGTGCGGGTTAGACCGCGCGAGTCGTGAAGGGTCAGCAGGTATTGGCGGAGGGTAAACACGTTGCGAAAATCGGATTTTTGATGTCGCCCGATTCTTCGGAGCCGGTGCAAGTTACGAAAAACCACGAAAAAAACCGGACCCGAAGGCCCGGTTTTTTCGTGGAATGGGCGCCGTCCGCCCGAAAGCACAATGCCTGTCCGCAATCGCTTCGCCGCGCGGCAGTTCCGCAGACAGGCCTCTTGCGCCTGTTAGTGGCAATTGCAGTGTCCGTCGTGGTCGCCGCAGCCTTCGCCGCAACCATCGCCACAGCCTTCGCCGCAGTCGCCGCACGAACATCCGCCCTGCAGATCCTCGGGCGTCACGTCGCGCACCGAAACCACCTCCACTTCGAAGTTGAGCGTCTTGCCCGCCATCGGGTGGTTGAAGTCCATCTTCACGGTCGATTCGCCGACCTGCTTGACGATGCCCATCATGCGGTTGCCCTGGGCGTCGCTCATCGGCACCTGGCTGCCCTCGAAGAGGATGTCCTCGGCGAGCTTGCCGTCGACCATGAATATCTCTTTCGGCAGGTCGACGATCGCATCGGCGATCACTTCGCCGTAGCCGTCCTTGGCCTCGAGCGTGAACGCAACCGATTCGCCGACCTCCTTGCCGAGGATGGCCTCCTCGAATTTGGGGAGCAGCATGCCCGTTCCGAAGATGAATTCGAGCGGCTGGCCCGGACGCGACTGGTCCGCGATCTGTCCGTCGACGGTGAGCTTGTAGTCTACGCCGACCATTTTGTTGTTTTCTACTTTCATGTTGAATCGTGTTATGTATTAAGTTTTTCCGTTTTGTTGCTGCCGTATCCGTCGCCGCCGGCGGTTGTGTCCGTTGCCGCCTCCTGCCGTGCCTGTTCCTGCCGGCCGCTGTGTCCGTTGCCGCTGGCGGTGTTTGCAAGCCCGCCCAATCCCCTCTTCGGGGCGATACTTCGCGTGCGGCCGCCGAGTCCTCGGAGGACTTGTCCCCTCCCTCTCGCTTGTCCGCAGTCGCTTTCTCCCTATTCGCGGCTGTCTTCTCTCAGCCCGCAGTTGCCTCCTTGCGGCCCCCCCCCCGGTTGCCTCCCTGCTGTCTGCAGTTGTCTCTTTGCCCCCCCCCGGTTGCCTTTTCGCTGAGACAAAGGCTCCTTAGGTCGCCAAAGGTACGCACTTCGGGGCGAGTTGCCAAATAATCGCAGGAAATAATCGTGCCGCAATCCGTAAAACGGCGGCAATTTCGCATTGCCGCCGTTTTTTTCGGGTTGTCGCCGCTGCCTTATTCGCAGTTGCGGCAGCAGAGGTTGCGGTCGCCGTAGCCGTTGTCGATCTTCGAGACATAGGGGAAGAACTTCGCCTCGCCGATCCATGCGAGCGGGAATGCCGCCTGCTCGCGCGAGTAGGGGTGTTCCCAGGCTCCGGCCAACTCCCGGGCCGTGTGGGGCGCGTTCACCACGACGTTGTCCGCCTGCCCGACGGCCGCCTCGCATTCGCGCTTGATGGCTATGAGTGCCTCGATGAAGCGGTCCATTTCCTCTTTGGGCTCCGACTCGGTCGGCTCGACCATCAGCGTCTCGTGCACGGGGAACGAGAGCGTCGGGGCGTGGAAGCCGTAGTCCATCAGCCGGTGGGCGATATCGCCGCAGTCGATGTTGTAATCCTTCTTGAAGGACGTGAGGTCGAGGATCATCTCGTGACCCACGCGTCCCGTCTCGCCCGAATAGTAGGTGCGGTACTCCGCGGCCAGTGCCGCCGACATGTAGTTGGCGTTGACGATGGCCATTTCGGTGGCTTTGCGCAGTCCCTTGGCCCCCAGCATTTTGATGTAGCCGTAGGTGATCGGGAAGAGCAGCGCCGAACCCCACGGGGCCGAAGCTACGGCCGTGATGCCCTCGTCGCCGCCTGTGGCGACGACCGGATGCGACGGCAGGAAGGCCCGCAGGTGCTCGGCGACGCAGATTGGGCCTACGCCCGGGCCGCCGCCGCCGTGAGGCATGGCGAAGGTTTTGTGGAGGTTGAGGTGGCAGACGTCGGCCCCGATGTAGCCGGGGTTGGTCAGCCCCACCTGTGCGTTCATGTTCGCGCCGTCCATGTAGACCTGCCCGCCGGCGTCGTGGACGGCATCCACGATCTCGCGGATGCGGCTCTCGAAGACGCCGTGCGTCGAGGGATAGGTGACCATCAGGCCGCACAGCTCCGATGCGTACTCTTTGGCCTTGGCTTCGAGGTCGGCGACGTCGATGTTGCCGTTGGCGTCGCATGCCACCGTCACGATCTTCATGCCGGCCATGGCCGCCGACGCGGGGTTCGTGCCGTGGGCCGATGCAGGGATCAGCACCACGTTGCGGTAGCCCTGCCCGCGGCTCTGGTGGTAGGCGCGGATGACCATCAGCCCCGTGTATTCGCCCGCTGCGCCCGAATTGGGTTGCAGGGAGCAGGCTGCGAAGCCGGTGATCGTTGCCAGATCCTGTTCCAGACCGGCGATCAGGTCCATATAGCCCTTGGCCTGGTCGGCCGGGGCGAAGGGGTGCATGTTCTGGAAGCCGGCCAGCGACAGGGGCTGCATGAGCGCCGCGGCGTTGAGCTTCATGGTGCACGAACCTAAAGAGATCATTGAATTGGCCAGCGAGATGTCCCTCAATTCCAGTTTCTTGATGTAGCGCATCAGGGCGCTTTCCGAGCGGTAGGAGTTGAATACGGGCTCCTGCAGATAGGACGACTGGCGGCGCAGGGCAGCTGGAACACAACTTTCGGTGACGGCCTTTACGGCCTTGGTTTTCTTGCCTTTGGCTGCGGCGAAGATGCCCACGACGGTCTCGATCTCCGAAGCGGAGGTCACCTCGTCGAACGACATGCGCACGCGCCCTTCGGACGGGTAGTAGAAGTTGATGCCCTGCTCGAGCGCCAGCGACTGCACGACGGCGGCTTCGGCCTCGACTTCGAGCGTGTCGAAGAAATCCTTCGATGCGAGGCGGTAGTCCATCGCCTCGAGCGCGCGGGCTACGGTGGCGGCGGCCAGGTGGGCGGTTTCAGCCGCGCGGCGCAGCCCTTCGGGGCCGTTGTAGACGCAGTAGAAGCCCGTCATCGAGGCCATCAGGGCCGAGGCGGTGCAGATGTTCGACGTGGCGCGCTCGCGCTTGATGTGCTGCTCGCGCATCTGCAAGGCCATGCGCAGCGCCTTGTTGCCCAGGCGGTCGACCGAGACGCCGATGATGCGGCCCGGCATGTTGCGCTTGAACGCCTCGCGGGTGGTCATGTAGCCCGCGGCGGGACCTCCGAAGCCCATCGGCGTGCCGAGGCGCTGCGCCGAACCGACGGCGATGTCGGCTCCCCATTCGCCCGGGGCCTTCAGGAGCGCCAGCGACAGCAGGTCGGCGGCGACCGTTACGAGCGCACCCTTGGCGTGTGCCGCGGCCGTGAAGTCCGCGTAGTCGCGCACCCGGCCGTCGGCGGCCGGATACTGCACGATGGCGCCGAACTCCCGTCCCGTAAATTCATATTCGTCGTAGTCGTCGACAATCAGTTCGATGCCGAAGGGTTCGCTGCGCGTGAGCAGTACGTCGAGCGTCTGCGGGAAGAGGTTGCGGTCGACGAAGAACTGGTTGCGCCCCTCGCGGACGGCTTCGCGCGAACGCAGGGAAAACATCATCGCCATCGCTTCGGCGGCGGCCGTGCCCTCGTCCAGCAGCGAGCAGTTGCCGATCTCCATGCCCGTGAGCGAGATCACGGCAGTCTGGAAGTTCAGCAGCGCCTCGAGGCGGCCCTGCGAAATCTCGGCCTGATAGGGCGTGTAGGAGGTGTACCAGGCGGGGTTCTCGAAGATGTTGCGCGTCACGGCGGCCGGAACGGCCGAGGGGTAGTAGCCCATGCCGATGAACGAGCGGTAGGGCTGGTTGCGGTCGGCAAGGTCGCGGATGTGCGCCGCGAATTCGTATTCGCTCATTCCCTCGGCGGGCAGTGCGAGCGGTTTGCGGAGCCGGATGGATTGGGGAATCACCTGCGAAATGAGTTCGTCGACGGATTGCACGCCGATCACATCGAGCATGGCTTTCAGGTCTTTTTCGTTGCTGACGCCGATATGGCGTTCGGAAAATTGATCGAACATGGAACGGTATGTTTTTTTATTGACTGTATGCGCTTTTTATATCGGTTTTTTATCCCGGCCGAGAGCTCCCGCCCTCGGGACGGAAGCCTGCATCGCTGCCCAGTCGCTTGCTTCGGGGCTATGCTTCGGGACTCCTTCACTCCGGGCTCTTCTCACTCCGGGGCCTCCCTTGCTCCGGCCCTCCTCACTTCGGGCCCCTCGCTTCGGGCGGGGCGGAGGAGCGTGGGGTGCGCCGACACGCAAAGGTAAAATAAAAGAAACGGACGCACAAAATATTCTGCGCTTAATATTGAAAACTGCTGCCGCCGATGAATTCGCGCAGAATCGAGGTGGGTGGAATTTCGTCGGGGGCGATGGGGATGAAGTTGTCGAGGAACTTGAGCATGCGTCGTGCCTCGTCGTACTCGGGGACCGTGTCGGGGACCTCGCGGAGGATCTTCTCGGCGAAGGGCCGCAGTACCGAGATCTCGTAGAACAGCGACGAATTGAGCATGATGTCGGCGTTCTCCTGGTAGGGGAAGATGTGTTTCTCCTCGCCGCGGCGCACCGAGGCCCAGCGCGAAAGCGTCGCCAGGGCGTCGGCCCCGCGCTGGCGGTAGTCGCGCGTCAGGCGCCGCAGCAGGCGGTTGTCCGTGGTGGCGATGCGCGAGAGGTTGTCCATCGCCACGGACGTGAAGCACGAGATGTAGATGCGGAACTTCTGCGAGTCGGGGATCGAGGGCGTGAGGCGCGGATTCAGGCCGTGGATGCCCTCGATGATGAGGATCGAACGCTCGTCGAGCGTCAGCGGCGCGTTGTGCCACGTGCGCCGCCCCGTGATGAAGTCGTAGCGCGGGATGTCGACGCTCTCGCCCCGGATCAGGCGCGTCAGGTGGTCGTTGAACAGTGCCAGGTCGATGGCTTCGAGCGCCTCGTAGTCGTAGTTGCCGTCGGCGTCCTTCGGGGTTTTCTCGCGGTCGACGAAGTAGTCGTCGAGCGAGATCAGCACCGGATTCAGTCCCAGTACCCCCAGTTGGATGCCCAGCCGTTTGGCCGAGGTGGTCTTGCCGCTGCTGGAAGGTCCCGAGATCAGCACCATGCGGGTGCCCCGCGAAAGAAGGGCGTCGTAGATGGTGTCGGCCACCCAGGCGAACTTGCGTTCGTGGAAGGCTTCGGCCAGTTTGATCAGGCCGCCGCCGTCGCCCGCGAGCACCTTCGAATTGACGTCGCCGACGGTGGGGACGCCCATGATCCGGACCCACGACTGGTATTCCTGGAAGATGCTGAACATCTTCTCCTGGTGGACGTTGCGGTGAAGCGTGTCGGGCGAGGTGCGCAGCGGGAGGGCCAGGTAGAAGCCGTTGTAGTAGGGTTCGATGTCGAAGAGCGGGACGTAGCCCGTCGAGGGGGCCAGCGAGCCGTAGAAGTAACCCGCCGTGTCGTCGAGCGTGTAGAGCTGGCTGTAAAGCCGCGGACGGGTGTCCAGCAGCGCGATCTTGTCGGTGAATCCCTCCTCGGCATAGCGCGCCCGGACCTCGGAGGTGAGCATGCGCTGGCGCGTGATGGGCAGGTTGCGGGCGGAGAGTTCCCGCATGCGGTCGCGCAGCTGCGCCGCCTCGGCGGGGGTGAACTCGTCGATGCCGTCGATCTCGCAGTAGAACCCGCTCTGGCCCATCGAGTGGCGGATGTGGAGCGTCTGGTCCGGGTAGAGGTCCTTGACGGCCTTCTGCAGCAGGAACCAGGCCGTGCGCTGGTAGACGCGGATGCCGGCGAAGGAGGTGATGTCGACGAAGCGGATCGTTGCCGGGGCGTATATTCTGTAGCTCAGCTCCCGGAGGCTGTTGTTGACGAAGGCTGCGAGGAAGGGATGAAGGCCCGGCGTGAGGTGTGTGGCAACCTCTTCCAGCGGGGTCCCCATAGGGACCTCCAGTTCGCCGACGCCGTTTTCGCAAATGATTTTGACTGTATTGTTCATGGAAAAGTTTTTACACTGTCGGTTTGTAAAGATAGAAATTATTTATATTTTTGGCAAAACTTCATCCATAAAGAAAAACAATGACGACGAATATGAAAAGATTATTCCGCACAAGTCTGATTCTCCTGGCGGCCGCCGCTGTGGCCTGCACGCCCCGCGAACGGACGCTCGTGCTGCTCTCGACGAACGACATGCACGCCAAAATTCAGAATTTCCCCCGGCTGGCTACGGCCGTCGAGGCGTGTCGCGACACGGCGCAGATGGTGGTGCTGGTCGATGCCGGAGACTGCTGGACCGGGAATGCCTATGTGGACATGGCCGCTACGCCCGGCATGCCGATGATCGCGCTGATGAACCGGATCGGATACGATGTGGCGACGTTGGGCAACCACGAGTTCGACCACGGGCAGGCGTTTCTGGGGAGCATGATCGACAGCATGGCGTTTGAGGAGATTTGTGCCAACGTGGTGAGCGACACCTGCTCGTTTCCGCAGCTGCCTCCCTATGTCGTGCTGGAGAAGGACGGCATCCGCATCGGTATTGTCGGGGTGGTGACCAACTACGAAGGCCCGGGGCATCCGGCGGGCAATGCGTCGAGTTTCCAGGGGCTGGAATTCCCCGATCCGCAGGCCATGGCGATGAAGTATGCCGCCGAACTGCGCCCGAAGGTCGACCTGCTGGTGCTCCTGTCGCACATGGGCGACGACCGCGATGCGGAGCTGCTTGGCAAGGAGACCCGGTTTGATGTGGTGATCGGCGGGCATACGCATGAGGAGATCGACTCGCTGATCAACGGCTCGCTCCTGACGCAGACCGGGAAATACCTCAGAAACGTGGGCGTTACGACGGTGCGATTCCGCGGCAGGGAGATCGAAGACATTGATTTCCGCCTCGTGCCGCTGGACGGATATGCGCCCGATGCGTCGTATCAGGCCGAGGTGGATCGTTGCTATGCCTCCCCCGAGCTGAACAAGCCGGTCGGGGAGTTTGCCGCGACGGCCGACAAGTGGGGGCTGGCCAACTGGATGGCTGCGGCGGTGGCCGACGAGGCCGAGACCGACATCGGACTTTACCACATCGGCGGCGTGCGTCTCGATTCGATCCCGGCAGGCGGCATCGGAGTGGCCCGGCTGTACGATCTGGAGCCGTTCGGAACCCGGATTGCCCGGATGCGGATGACGCCGGAAGAGATGCGCCGGATGATCGTTTCGAAGTACAACGACGAGGAGAACCGCAAGGAGGCGCATCAGATCGACCTGATCGCGACGACGCCCTATGTCATCGTGACCGACGACGCGGACAAGGCCGTCGACGTGCTTTTCCCGAAGTTGCGCGAAGGAAAGGTGTACGAGGTGGCGGTCAGCGACTATGTTTTCCGGAATTACAGGGACCTGAGCTATACCGACGGGGAGATCACGGAAAAGACGGTCGCCGGCGTGCTGCGCGAAGAGCTGCAGGAGGACGGCCCGCTGACCCCGGACAACAAGCCGCGGCAGGAGATTCGGAGAAGATAGTCTCCCGCGCCGGATTCCGGCCGTTGCACGGTTGGGCGGAGGCTTGTGTCGGGAACCCGCCGGGCGGCAGGCTCCGGAGCAAATAAACCGCTGATTTTTTGCAGATTCGCTGAAAAACACTACCTTTGTAACCCTCGCTCGTGCGTCGATGATGCCTGAGTGAGGGTTATGACTTTAAATATTAATCAATTAACGAGCGATTGGATCGCAAAAATTTCCACAAATGGAAGAAGTAAAGAATGTAGTCGCAAACGAAAATTTCGACTGGAACGCTTTTGAAAACGACCTGGGCGTATACGACCAGGACAAGGCTCAGATCACCGAGGCCTACGACAAGACGCTTTCGAACGTCAACGTCGGCGAAGTGGTCGAAGGAACGGTGACGGGGGTCAACAAGCGTGAGGTTATCGTAAACGTCGGCTATAAGAGCGAGGGTATCATCCCCGTATCGGAGTTTCGCTACAACCCCGATCTGAAGGTTGGCGACAAGATCGAAGTCTACGTTGAGTCGGCTGAGGACAAGAACGGACAGCTGGCCCTTTCGCACAAGAAAGCCCGTCAGCTCAAGTCCTGGGATCGTGTCAACGAGGCTCTGGAGAAGGACGAAATCATCAAGGGCTACATCAAGTGCCGCACGAAGGGCGGTATGATCGTAGACGTGTTCGGAATCGAGGCATTCCTGCCCGGTTCGCAGATCGACGTGAAACCCATTCGCGACTACGATGTATATGTAGACAAGACCATGGAGTTCAAGGTCGTGAAGATCAACCAGGAGTTCCGCAACGTGGTCGTGTCGCACAAGGCTCTCATCGAGGCCGAACTCGAGGCTCAGAAGCAGGTCATCATGTCCAAGCTCGAGAAGGGACAGATCCTCGAGGGAACCGTCAAGAACATCACCTCCTACGGCGTATTCGTCGACCTGGGCGGTGTCGACGGTCTGATCCACATCACCGACCTCTCGTGGGGCCGTGTAAACCATCCCGAGGAGATCGTGGCTCTCGATCAGAAGATCAATGTCGTGATCCTCGACTTCGACGAGGCCAAGAAGCGCATCGCCCTGGGTCTCAAGCAGCTTACCCCGCATCCGTGGGAGGCTCTCGATCAGACGCTCAAGGTAGGAGACAAGGTGAAGGGCCGTGTGGTCGTGATGGCCGATTACGGTGCATTTGTCGAGATCGCTCCCGGTGTGGAGGGTCTGATCCATGTTTCGGAAATGTCGTGGAGCCAGCACCTGCGTTCGGCTCAGGAGTTCATGAAGGTCGGCGACGAAGTCGAGGCCGTTATCCTGACCCTCGACCGCGAGGAGCGCAAGATGTCGCTCGGCATCAAGCAGCTTACGCCCGATCCCTGGGAGAATATCGAGGTCAAGTATCCCGTCGGCACGAAGACCACGGCCAAGGTGCGTAACTTCACGAACTTCGGCGTATTCGTCGAGATCGAGGAGGGCATCGACGGTCTGATCCACATTTCGGACCTGAGCTGGACCAAGAAGGTGAAGCATCCCGGCGAATTCACGTCGGTAGGTGCCGACATCGAGGTCGTAGTGCTGGAGATCGACAAGGAAAACCGTCGCCTCTCGCTGGGACACAAGCAGCTGGAGGAGAATCCCTGGAATGAGTTCGAGAGCCAGTACTCGGTGGACAGCATCCTCGAGGGTACGATCTCCGAGATGACCGACAAGGGCGCTGTCGTTGCTCTGGACGAGAACATCGAGGGCTTCTGCCCCGCACGTCAGCTCGTGAAAGAGGACGGAACGACCCCGAAGGTGGGCGACAAGCTCAACTTCAAGATCCTGGAGTTCGCGAAGGCTACCAAGCGCATCACCCTGTCGCACCTGCGTACGTATGAGGAGGCAAAGCGTGCCGAAGTCGCTGCCGAGAAGGCCGAGAAGCGTGCCGCTGCCGACGCTACGAAGTCGACCGTGAAGAAGATCAACGCTTCGGTTGAGAAGACGACGCTCGGTGACATTGCCGGACTGGCTGCTTTGAAGAGCGCCATGGAGGCTGCCGAGGCCAAGTCGGCCAAGAAGGCTGCTGCCGAGAAGGAGGAGTAATTTCCGCTGAAGAGAGGACGGGGGGGGTAAGTCTCCCCGCATCCGATAGCCGGACGCCCGTACAGGAAACTGTGCGGGCGTCTTTTTGTGTGTCAGGGGGCAGGGGGAGTGGGACGATGTGCGGCCGGGACGGATGGGACGGATGGGACGGATGGGACGGATGGGACGGATGGGACGGATGGGACGGATG
>NZ_JAHHQJ010000016.1 GCF_020026455.1 Alistipes sp. | reverse complement strand
GAAGATATAAAAAGATGAGTTCGATCGGAAAAACTACAGGGAAAGTCCTGCCAGTGTTTTCATTTCGATATTGACCGGTGTGGCCGGTTTTCCTCCTTACCGGATCTTTTCCGACGAGAACCGATCGGTCTGAAACCTCCGAAGATCTCTGACAGCTGTTCGCTGTTGCCTGGCGTCAGCTGAAGGAATTTCCCTTCGCCGGTTTCTTGCCGGCTATAGTGCCGTTTTGCATCGTAGAACTTCCAGGACGATATTCCCAGTTCTTTAAGACCTTCCTTGTAGCTCTGTCCGTTTTCATGGCAGTACCTGACGATTTCATTGACTTCTGAACTTGACATCATATGCGTTTCCTTTTTTATACAAAATTAGCGAGGCCGAAGCTGCGCTACAATATGTATTTTATCGGACGCTTACGATTCTTTTGATTTATGTTGTTTGGTGGCTAACCGACCTTTTTGAGGAGGTTGAGCCGTTTGTTACCAGCATCATTCTTCCAAGGGTTCAAATGGCTCTTCTTGAAACACACCATTTTCATCTCTGATATAAGCCGTACCGTATGGAGCATGAAGTAAAGGAATTATATCAGGATCGTACTGGCAGATGGTATTTAGTTTATAGATTCCGCTATTATCGGCCTTTTGCATATACTCGTCACTCTCATCACCTGCCGTAAACCTCCAGCCACTATCATATCCTTCGAACCAAGCTCCATCTTCCGGCTTTTCACGATACATATATCCTACCGGTAAGCCATCTACTGTGATTCTGTCAGTGGCTATACACCCATCAGAAGTATCCCAATCTTTAAGAAGAATCTCATTTTCTCGCCCATTTATAAAAAATTTCTTTTCCTTTTTCATTTTATGTTTCTTTTTTGCTGGTAATCGAGTAGGAGAAACGGGATTATTTCCCGTTTCGACCTCTCACACCACCGTGCGTACCGTTCGGTACACGGCGGTTCATTAAACATGATGTTCTAACATAATAATATTCGGACATGGGTATAAAGCCAAGTCCTTTCAGATACTCACTCGTCATGATTGTACTTAACGCAGTGGAAGCGATACGTACAACTCCTTTCCGAGTTTTAGCTACCGTCAGTGCAACCCATTCGGGTATATCAAACTGTTTCAGTTTCTTGATACGTGTACGGATAAACTGCCATTGTTTCCAAATATAGGTTCGCAGCCGAATCCGTATCCATCCGTCCAGCCTTGCAAGAAAGGTCTTGCATCCGGCTATACGGAAGTAGTTTATCCATCCCCGTGTAACCATGTTCAACTCTTCCAGCACTTGCTGTATGCTGACCCCACGGTTACGTTTGGTTATCGCACGAATCTTTTCTTTCAGCCTTTCTTTCGGACGCTCAGATACCCGGGGTATGCAACCGCCTTTCTTGTAACGGAAGCCGAAGCCGAGCAAATGGCATTGGTCGGGACGGCTGATTTTACTTTTCTCACGGTTTACACGCAAGAGGAGTTTATCCTCCAGAAATCGTGTAACGCTCTGCAATACCCTTTCCGCCGCACGCTGGCTTCTGACGTAGATACTGCAAATCCGCATAGCGGACGAAACTGAGTTTACGCTTCTCCAGCTCTTTGTCCATCTTGTCAAGCAGGATGTTGGAGAGTATGGGACTTAACGGGCTGCCTTGCGGAGTGCCCTCCGTGCGCAGGCTGACCAGACCACCCTCCATTATACCTGCTTGCAGGTATCGCCTGATAAGTTTCAATAATGGCTTGTCCGTAATACGTTCGCGGAGGATGGACATCAGCTTGTCGTGATTCACTCGGTCGAAGAACTTTTCCAAATCCATCTCCACTACCTTACGTTTGCCGTTTTCAAAGTATTCAAGCGCACGTTCCACTGCTTGGTGGGCAGAGCGTCCCGGGCGAAAACCGAAACTGCTTTCACTGAAACTTCCGTCATACAGCAGGTTCAGCTTTTGGGCTATTGCCTGTTGTATCAGACGGTCGGTAACGGTAGGTATGCCCAGCATACGTTTCCCTCCGTTGGGCTTCGGTATCACCACCTTACGGACTGCACAGGGAATATATGTACCGCACTGTATCTGCGACTTGATGGCAGACCAGTTCTTACATAAGTGGTCATGGAGTTCATCCACTCCCATACCGTCAATGCCTGCCGCTCCCTTGTTGGAAACGACCTGCCTGTAGGCGGCTCTCATGTTCCCGGCACTCAATATTTCTTCGAGCATACTGTTTCTCTTTATTTATTATGTTATACACTTGGTCGTATTCTTCCATATATGCAAGAGAATGCTATGCACTTGTCTGTCGCCATTTCTGTTTCCAACATACTCTCTCGACAGGAAGCCCCCTTTCGGGGTTGGCTGCTTTCTACGCATCCGTCTTAATACATAGTTGTCAGACCGTTTAATGTTCATCCCTTCACTCCGGCAGTCGAAGCTACTATGGAATCTGCTGACTTCTTCCGGCAAATCTTGTTTCAACCACGCCTGTTACGAATACGTGTCCGGAAGACCTCCCCCGTTAAGAACAACAACTTTCATCCCATCCATCTGCCGGATTTACACATACAAGTTTCGGATAGTATCGGACTTCATCTTGACATGCAGACTCGTCCACTTGTACATGCCTTATATCCGGTTTCTGTGCGTCAGACCGGGACTTTGCCTCCGGCTTCCTTCGGATTCCCCTCACGGTGGACACCCTTGCCCTTGGCTAACGATTCCTACTATCAAGGCTCGTTCGGGACTTACACCCTATAGTTGTTGCCCATGCAGGGCAAACATGTTATACTATCAGCCGATTTGGCTGTTATTTTTCCGAAGTATCCCTCTTCTGTCAACAGGTCATCCAACGGACTTTAGCTATTGCTTTTGAATGTATCGGCTATAGGTACCTGTCTTTCCGTTGTCTTGATGTTGTTAGGCCCCATAAGCTCCTCTGCAATCTTAATGTCCGTGCCCCGATCCGGCAGGAAGGCGGCATTCGTCAATCTGACCCACCTTCCGATTCCCATCTTAACCGTCTGATGTCGCTTACACCCAAACCGCACATGCAGGCCCGACAAACGGTTTTCGATGCAAGAACGGCGTAGAGGCCACGGTTATTTACACCTCGGGCTCTCGTTCCTGAACAGCTGAAAACTGTTGACCAGATTCTGCCACACGATATAGGCCGTAGGGGCGATCGAAGAGATCGGGTCGAGGAACGACTGAGCCATCCACACTGCAAGGACCGTGTTTTTCTGCCCGAGAGACTGTCCTCCCGCAGGAGGATCGCCGTAACGGCGGCCCAGCATGCGGCCCACCTTGAACTGACAGAGACAGATCACCAGTGCGACAAAGGCCAGCCACAATTCCGTCGAGAGCGAGGCCTCGTGCAGATCGATGATGAAGGCCGTCGTGCGTCCGATGATGACCGTCAGCGACACCAGCCACATATAGAACGAGATCTGGCTGTGGTCGCCGACCCATTTCGCCGCCCTCGGGATGACCAGCCGACAGAACTGCGCCGCGGCGAACGGCATCACCAGCAGCGGCGCGATGCGGGCCAGGATCTGCGTGAAGGTGCAGGTCCCCGTCCCCGTGAAGGCCAGAATCACGGGGGCCAGCAGCGCGACGGTCATGTTGCAGAGCAGGCTGTACGTGGCGATCGTGGCGACGTTGGCCCCCAGCATGCCGCCGATGACCACCGCGGCCATAGCCACGGGAGCCAGCACGCAGACCATCGCCCCCTGGGCCAGAACGGGGTTCAGCGGATGCAACAGCAGAAAAATCCCGATGCAGGCCACCGCCTGAACCAACAGCAGCCACACATGAAGCATCGAAGGCCTCATCTGGCTGGGTTTCACGCGGCAAAAGGTGACGAACAGCATCAGGAAGATCAGCGTCGGGGTGATCATCCGCCCCGAGAGTTCCTCCAGTTCTGAGAGCGGACGGCACAGCAACGCCCCGACAACCATGGCCGCCGGCATGGCGAAGGTCTTCACGTTGCGGTGCAGGTATTCCGACAGCTGCATCTTAAGCCAGCAGCTCCTTGACCTTTGCCGAAATGTCCTTGCCGTCGGCGCGGCCCGCAAGCCTCTTCGATGCCAGCCCCATCACCTTGCCCATCTCCTTCATCGACGTGGCGCCGACCTCGGCAATCAGGGCCTTGATCTCGGCGGTCAGTTCCTCCGGGGAGAGCAGCTTGGGCAGAAATTCCTGAAAAACGGCCACCTGGGCCAGTTCCTCCGACGCCAGGTCGGGGCGGTTCTGCTCGGAGAAGATCGCCGCCGAATCACTCCCCTGCTTGGCGAGCTTCGCGATGATCTTCAGCACATCGGCATCGGGCAGTTCGGCGATCTCCGGACCTGCGGTCTTGGCCTCGATGATGTATTTCTTCGCATTGCGCAGCGCGCTCAGGCGCACCGTATCCTTGGCCTTCATGGCCTCCATGATTCCTTTTGAAATCTGCTGTTCCAACGACATAACTAAAAATTTTTCAACGTATTATACGATTTATTTACCATTCTGCTTCAGGAGGAATCGCAGGGCATCGCGCATCAGCCGGTCGCGCTGCCTGCTGTCGGTGAGCGACTCGAAGGGGAATCCCGCGACGAAAGTCCTCCCTCCGGCATCGCAGGCCACGGCCGCCGTGCGGCCGTTGTCGTCGTAACGCATCACGGCAAACGCCCCCGCACCCGCGGGCTTCAGTGCATCGACCTGCTCGACGATGTAAGCATCGGGACGGTATTCGGTATTGAAGCGGTATTCGCCGCGCGAAAAGGCCCCTTCCGAGGTCATGACCCGCACCCGTCCGCGGTCCGAGGGATGCCTCCCGTCGGAGTCGATGCGGAGCACCTCCCGGGCGAAGGCGCGCCCCTGCTCCGGAGCCGTTTCGGCCCAGAGGTCGCCCGCCACGTAGCTCCCCGAAGCAAAAAGCCCGCCACCGCCGGCCAGATAACGCCGCAGGGCGGCCTGCAACTCCGGCGGAAAGGTCCGGAAGGCCTCCTCGCACACACCGCGCCCCAGCGGCGTGGTGCGCTGCTTGCCCAGAATCAGGTCGACGGCCGGATAGTTCTCCAACCCGACCTCTCCCCGTTCCACGGCCCGGGCCGAGGTCGAGCAGAACGAATAGCCCGCCGCCGCAACGGAACGCCCGTGCAGGGCCGGATAATCGAACGTATTGCCGCCGATCACGTCGGCCTCCCAGTCGCAGTTGCAGGCCCCGAGGGCAAGGCTGTCGACAGGACAGCGGGCCTGCGCGAGGTCGAAGATGCGCTGCGCTCCGGCGAAGGCGATATCCTGCCGGTCGGCAACGCCCCCGTCGAGGTCCATGCGAAATCCGGCCAGCGAATCGTTCCGTTCGCAGTGAGGGGCGCTCACACGGTCGAATCCGTTGACGATCAGCACACAGCCCTTTTCGTCGGGCATGCGGCAGGCCGCGAGAGTCTCGCTCGGGAAGCTCTCGCCTCCCTCGTTGACGGCCGTGACCCGATAGCTGTACACATGACCCGGTTCCTGACGGACCGTCAGGTGGGGTTTGTCGACAAGGCGGCCGTTGTCGAACCCGCCGTCGTCCCTACGCGTGTAGACCACATAGCCCGTCGGTGCGGCGGTCAATTCGAGCGGGTCCATCGTCGGGCTCCACGAGAGCGCGACCTGGTCGGCTCCGGCAAATTCCGCGGCGAAAGCCTCGACCGGCAGCGGCTGGACCACATAGGGCAGGTCGTATTGCGAACTGATGTAGCGCAGGACTCCCTTGTAAACAGCCCGGCTCACGAGGAACTTGAAACGCGGGTCGTGCCCCAGGCGCATGTCGGCGAAATTCTGGTGCGACAGGAGTTCGAGCAGCATGGTCGGGACACCCGGCACGCGAGCTTCGTAGTAGGAGCGGTTCCACAGCCCGCGGCGGCTCCAGTCCGGTTCGCAGGTGCGGCGGATATCCGCGACGATCTGCGTCTGCACGAGATCCGCCAGGTCGCGCGAACGATAACGGTCGGCCCCGCCCTGGAATTTGCCCTGATTTTCGCGGGTGAAGAAGATGGCCAGCGTGCCGATGATGTCGTCGCCGTCGCGCACCCCGGCATCGGAGTGAAACGCCAGCGCCATGTCGACCGGAATGCGCAGTCCCGCAGAGTCGGGCTGACGCTCCGAACCGCCCATCAGGGCATTGACCCAATGGGCCCGCGACATGTAGTCGTCCTTGTAGTCATCGGTATTGTTTTTGGGCGTATAGACCTCCTCCGGGAATCCCGCCCACTGGAGCCAGTAGCGCGCCCCCTCGCAGAAACGCGGGTAACCGCTCGTCTCCCCGGCGAGCCCCGCACCGGGCCGGAGCAGCGAGTCGCAGGACGTGCGGGCCACATTGCCATAGCCGCCGCCGATCTTCACCGCATCGGCCGAGACGATGCGTCCGCCCGTCCGCGAACGGTTCGAAAGGCTCACGATCTGCTGACGTCCGGCGGCGAACGGAAAGCGCCCGAGGTAAATCCATGTCCCGCCGCCCATCGTCTGATTGACGGCAAACGAGGTCTCGCCGCCGAGGTGGCGGACCGTATAATGCGCATCGTCGGCGCTCTCGGGCGTCGATTCGTAGCTCACATACACTGCATATTCGCCCCGCTCGGGGATGTCGGCATGCCACACGGCCCGACCCGTGGCGGCACCGGTCACGGTGCGCACGCGGCGTGTCGTGCCCTCGCGGAAGGGGTTTTCGCCCGTATGGTAGACCTGCCGGAGGTGTGCGAAGCCTGTGCCGCCGCTCTCCCACGCCCCCGTCTCCGCATACTGTGCGGCATTGTCGTTGTCGGCCAGCACCTCGTGCCGCTGCACGTCGCGCTCACGCGGCAGCAAGACGCAGGCTCCGGCGTTTTCGAGCATCGGAACCAGGTAGGGCAAGACATAGCTCTGCGTATAAAGGTCCTCGCAGGTCTGCCAGAGAGTCGAACGTTGCCATTTCCAACGGTTCTCCATCCGGTCGAAATAGCGTCCGTGGCTCTGCCACAGGGCGATATGGCGCCCCGCAAGTCCCCGCTCGGGGGTCTCGGGAGCCGACAGACGCGTCACGAGCGGGCGCTCGGAGCGGTTGGTGAAAAGCACGATCTTCTTGCCATCGACCGCCTTGCGCAGTTGCGTGGCGTTGCGGCAGGCCAGCGGAATCAGCTCGGAGACCTCGCGCCCTTCGGTATAGAGTTCGACGGCCGCTTTGCGGAACTCATGCGGCAGCAGGGCGCGCACCGAGTCGCGCATGGCCCGCAGGTTCTCCTCGCGGAAGGGATAGTTGGCCAATGCCGCCGTGGCGTAGATCCGCACCCGGCCGCGCGAGGCCTTGACAGTCTGGACACGCACGGTGATCGGCGTCGGTTTCTGGTAACCGCTCGTCACCTCGCGCGAAACGATGCGCGAAAGGGTCCGGCCGATCTCCCGCCGCGTTGCGGAGCCGATTTCCGTTGCCGAGGCAGAACCTAAAGCAAAGAGCGAAATAAGAGCGTATAAAATACTATTTTTCATGTCGTTTCACGAGCAGAAGCATGCCGATTATCGTAAAGGCGGCATTGTAAATCAACAGTTCGAAGCCAATCTGATAATCCCAGGCCTTCAGCGCCCACCACTGCGTCAGGGCACTCAATGCCGGGGCCGCGAGGGCCACCAGCGGCATCCAGCCGTCGCGGACCTTCAGCCGCGTGAACATCCCGAAGACGAACATGCCCAGAATCGGGCCGTAGGTATAGCTGGCGACCTTGTAAACCAGATTGATGACGCTGTCGTTGGCCCAGTACTCGAAGGCCAGGATCATCCCGGCCATCAGCAGCGCCATCGCCACGTGGACCCCGCGGCGGATGCGCGTGAGGCGCACGTCACCATAGCGTTTCGTGCCTTCGAGAAGATCCACCGTGAAAGAGGTCGTGAGGGCCGTGAGGGCCGATCCGGCCGCTGAATAAGTACTTGATATAAGTCCTACAACAAACAGAATACCAACGATAAGCGGCAGCCCTCCTTCGACGGCGACCAGCGAGAAGACCTGGTCGCTCTTGGCGGGTGCATCCATGCCGCTGCGCTCCAGATACAGGTAGAGCAGCACACCCAGGACGAGGAACAGGAAGATCACGAAAATCTGGCTCACGGCCGTCAGCACGATGTTCTTCTGTGAGTCGCGCGGCGTAGCGCAGCTCAGGTTACGCTGCATCATGTCCTGGTCGAGTCCGGTCATGGCCACCAGCAGGACGATGCCGGCGGCAAACATCTTCCAGAAATAGCGGTCCGAAGCCGGGTCGTCGAAGAAGAAGATGCGCGACATGGGCGACGCGGAGACCTCGCGGACCGTATCGGCGAACGAGAGGTCGAGCCCCCGCATGATGAAGACGATCGACAGCACGAGGCTCGCAACGAGGCAGAATGTCTTGAGCGTATCGGTCCAGATCAGCGACTTGACACCACCCTGCCGCGTGTAGAGCCAGATGAAAAACATCGTGACGAGGGCATTGGCCCAGAACGGGAAACCGTAGTGCGAAAAGACCAGCAGCTGCATCACGGCACAGACCACATAGACGCGCAACGCGGCGCCCAGCATCTTCGAAACGAAGAAAAAGCACGCCCCCGTGCGGTGGGATCGGACACCGAAGCGGTTGTCGAGGTACTCGTAGAGCGAGACGACCCGCAGGCGGTAGAACGTAGGGATCAGCACGAAGGCCACGATCAGTTGGCCCACCGTGAAGCCCGCGACCATCTGCATGTAGGAGAACGAGTCGGCGGCAACAGAGCCGGGAACGGAAATGAAGGTCACGCCCGACATTGCGGCGCCGATCATGGCGAAGGCGGCCATGTACCACGGCGTGCGGCGGTTGCCGGTGAAGAAACCGGCGTTGTCGGCACGGCGGCCCGAGGCCCATGCGACGGCGAAAAGAACGGCTATATAGCCCAGAACAGTGAGAGTAACAGCAGCAGGTGTCATAAAGATGTATTTGGGTTCGGATCACAAAGATATAAAAAAAAGGCGGAGACGGAGGCGGACAGGCGCTGTTTTTACCGGCCGAAAACAACCGGCGGAAGATCCGTACGGCTTATTGGATTTCCCGAAAAAAACAGCTACTTTTGTTAGGACTTAAGAAACTCAAATCCTCAAACGATATGGCTTTTTTCAAAGAATTCAAAGAGTTCGCCCTCAAAGGCAATGTAATGGACATGGCCGTCGGTGTGATCATCGGCGGAGCATTCGGCAAAATCGTATCGTCGCTCGTCAACGACATCCTGATGCCGCCCATCGGTGCGCTGATCGGCAATGCGGATTTCTCGCAGCTGAGGCTCGACATCTCGAAAATCCGCGACGTGACGTCAAGCGCCATGCACTCCGTGGGAGATCTGGCAACCGGAGGAGGCAATCCCGCACAGGCGGCCGTGGCGGCAGAACCGATCTACTGGAACTACGGCGCTTTCATCCAGCAGTGTGTGGATTTCGCGATTCTGGCCTTCTGTGTATTCCTGATGGTCAAGTTGATGAACCGTCTGATGAAGAAAAGAAAAGAGGCCCCGGCTCCGACCCCCGAACCGCCCGCACCGACGAAGGAGGAGCTGCTGCTCGCCGAAATCCGCGACCTGCTGAAAGAGCAGAAGAAATAGGCGGAGGACGACATCTTACGGCGCGAACGGACGTAAGGGATTATTCACTGTGGCGCGGAAGATTCGCTGGATGACGACAGCAACAAGGTGGTTCATTCCATTATGAAAACCTTTGGAATCACAAGGGCTGAGGCCTTACAGGATTTCCACACCTATACCTATAAGGCCGGAGATGCGGAAAGTGGCGGTATCTGGCTGTAAATAAAGGATGTCTCGGATTTTACGGTTCATAGCGCCAACCGTAAGATTATGAGAAAACAGAGGAAGCCGTCCCTCTCCAGGGAGGTGAAACGAAAAGGCGATATGCTACGGCCTCGGACAGGATGATTGATGCATCGGAGGGAAAACCTCTGATATTGGTCCGAAACACCCGGAGAGCAATACCTAAAGAAGATTTAGGTATTGCTCTCCGGGTCGTTTCATGCATAGCGTTCCATTCTTCTCTCTTGTGTCGCACACGATGCAAGGGGATAAAATCGCTTATGGTTTAAATACCTAAAACTCAATCACACATACTTGATTTTAACTATAAGGCATCCGCTAAATACCGATTTTTAACGATTGCGGGGCTTTTTCATCGGCCGTATCTTTGCATCAAATCCGGATGTTAATGAAGTTATATATACTGTTAATCCCGTTTCTGTTTGTAACCTTCCACATTGACGCACAAGAGAAGAGCGACGGAAAGCCCCATGACGCTTCCGGGCGATGTGAGTTTTCCGGCTATATTGTCAGTCAGAAGCACAGCATGCCCGTCGAGTTTGCCACGGTCTATCTGCCTGAAAGCAAATTGTGGGCCGTGAGCGACCGGGAGGGTAAGTTCACCATCCGTCAGGTACCTGTCGGCAAGGTCAAGGTGCAGGTATCCATCATCGGGTATAAGGAGAGGGAGTTGGAAGTCGACCTACCCTCGGAGGGCAAAGATCTGGAGATTGCCCTGCAGGAGAACAACCTGATGCTCGAAGAGGTTGTGGTTACAGCCCAGACCAAGAGGAGCGGCCAGACCACCACCTACACCATCGACCGGACAACGCTGGATCATGCGCAAATCAAGAATATCGGGGCCATAGGCACGCTGTTGCCCGGGGGAAAGACCGTCCACGACGGCAATCTGGCAGTCTCCGATCCCCGCATTGCCCTGCGTGCCGGCGGCGGAGAGATGGGCAATGCCTCTTTCGGCACGGCGGTAGCCGTTGACGGTGTCCGTCTGGAAAACAACGCCTCCATGGGAGAGACCAAAGGCCCCGGTCTCAGGAATATCGGCATCTCCAACATTGAATCGGTGGAGATCATTACAGGGATCCCTTCGGTCGAGTACGGCGATTTGTCGAACGGAATCGTCAAGATAAACACGAAGAAGGGGCGCACGCCCTTTCATGTCGAGTTCTCGGCAGAACCGAAAACGAAGCTTATGGCCCTGAGCAAGGGATTTAGTCTGGGAGACAAGGGAGGGACGCTCAACGTCGGTTTCGAGCGCGCGAAGTCCACCTCCAATCTGGCATCCCCCTATACCGCCTACGACCGCAATACCGCATCACTGCTCTATGCCAACACCTTCAACCGCAACGGCGGACATCCTCTGTCGTTTACGGCCGGCCTAAGCGGAAACTTCGGAGGCTACAATTCAAAGGCCGACCCCGACGCCTTTACCGACACCTATAACAAGACAAGGGATTATGCCTTGCGTGGAAACATCGGCCTGGACTGGCTGCTCAACAAGCCGTGGATCTCCTCGCTCTCGTTCAGGGCCTCGGTCTCTTATGCCGACAGACTCTCCGAAGTGAGCACCAACAAGAGCTCCTCCTCCACACAGCCCTTGATCCACGCCACCCAAGAAGGCTATTTCATCGCGACGGAGTATGACCGGAATCCCAATGCGGAGATTATCCTGGGGCCCACGGGTTATTGGTACGAAGTGAAATTCAACGACAGCAAGCCGTTGAACTACGCCTTGAAGCTGAGAGCGGATTGGGCCGGAGACTTTGGCCGCGTGAAGAACAAAGTGTTGGCCGGCATTGACTTCACGAGCAGCGGCAACAAGGGGCGCGGGCTCTATTACGAAGACATGCGTGTCGCTCCGTCATGGCGGGAGTATCGCTACGACGGGCTGCCCTTTTTGAACAATCTGGCGGCCTACATCGAGGAGGAGCTCTCTCTTCCCGTGAACGACAGGGGTGGCAGTGTGCGGGTGACAGGAGGTCTTCGCGCCGACATGACCTTTATCAGAAAGTCCGAATACGGGACAGCGGGCAGCCTCTCCCCGCGTTTCAATGCCAGGTACATGCTGTGGAGCGACCGTGAGGAGCAATGGATAAAGCACCTGAGCATCTATGCCGGTTGGGGCAGGTCGGTGAAGCTGCCTTCCTTCGAGGTGCTCTACCCCTCCGCCTCCTATACCGACAAGCTCGCCTTCGCTCCGGGGACGACGGGCGACGGCACGACCTTCTATGCCTATTACAGCATCCCCTCCAAGGCGATGTACAATCCCGACCTGAAATGGCAATACTCCAACCAGCTGGAATTGGGTCTGGAGGCGGACATCCGCGGTACGAAAGTATCTCTTTCCGCGTTCAGGAATGTAACCCGCAACCCCTATATCTGCACGGCAGTATATACGCCGTACACCTACAAGCAAACCTCACAGGTACACCTGGAGGGGTGTCCCATCCCCTCCGGGGACCGACAATATACCATCGATCAGAAAACAGGCATCGTAAGCGTCATCGATAAAACGGGCACGCATCCCACGCAGCAGCTGGGATACAAGGAGAGGAATACCTTCAAAAGCAACCTTCGCTATACGAACGGTTCTCCCGTCGAGCGCATGGGGCTGGAGTGGGTGGTGGATTTTGCCAGGATACACCCCCTGAATACGACCGTGAGATTGGACGGCAAATTCTACTATTACAAGGGTCTGGACGAAACCCCGGTGGCCTCCATGCCGAGCAGCGCCTCAACGATGGCCGACGGCAACCCCTACAAGTATGTGGGATATTACCTCGGCAGTTCGGGAGCCTCGACCTCTTATGCCTCTTCCGCCTCGGTATCGAACGGTTCGCTCACCAAAGAGTTGAATATGAATCTGACCGTTATCACACATATTCCAAAAATCAGGATGATTTTCTCGGTAAGGATCGAGGCCTCTCTCTATGATTACAGCCAAAATCTGAGCGAGTACAGCAATGGAAATTATCGGGGCGTGGCATTGAAGAACGGCGGTGATTTTTTTGGGACGAGTGGAAACCTCTACGGCAAAGACAACTATGTGGCGGTCTATCCGGAATACTATACCACATGGGAGGCCCCCGAAGTGAAAATACCCTTTGCCGAGAAATTCGCCTGGGCAAAGCAAAATGACAAGGCCCTGTATAACGAACTGGCAAAGATGGTGGTCAAGTCCAACACCTCCTATTATTTCAATCCCAACCGCATCTCCTCCTACTTCGCGGCGAACTTCAGTTTGACAAAGGAGATCGGCGACTATGCTTCCATCTCGTTCTTTGCCAATAACTTCTTCAACCATGTCGGCATCGTCAGGTCATCCCAGGCAGGTTTGAAGTCTTCGCTTTACGGCAGCTCCTACATTCCGAAATTCTACTATGGACTGTCATTGAGATTAAAACTGTAACAACCAAGTATAACAATTAAAACAAAAGCAAGATGAAAAAGATTTTCGTACTGATGATTGGCATTTTATGCAGCGTGGTCTTCTTCGCCTCATGCGAAAAGAGCGATTCCGAACAGGCCAGGACCTTCGGCGTGAAGGTGCAATTACGCTATCCCGAAGGCAGCCCGATCGGCGTCACGGAGGGTGTGGAGGTCAAGCTGGCCAATACGATGGGATCGATTTACACCGACTTGACCGATGCCGAAGGCGTCGCTATCTTCGATGTTCCGGCAGGTATCTACGAAGCCTCGGCCAGCGAGACAAGAGCATTGGACGGCTATTCGTATATCTTCAACGGCATCCAGAGCGGCATCACCATCACGGATGGCTGGATCGGCGGCGGAGTCGTCGATCTCGCATTGACGGAGTCAAAGTCGGGACAGCTGGTTATCAAGGAGCTGTATGTGGGAGGTTGTCCGAAGGACGATGACCCGAGCAAGACTTTTGCAATGGACAAGTATGTCATATTGTACAACAATTCATCATCGCGGCTGGATTTGAGCAATTTTTGTTTGGGTATGGTCAATCCCTACAACGCGAACTCGCAAACCAACGATTACGTCAACGGAAAACTTTCGTATGCCGACCTGGGTTATATTCCGGCAGGTCAGGCTATCTGGTATCTGCCCAAGCATATGGTCATCGAACCGTATTCGGATGTGGTGGTTGCCATGAACGGGGCCATCGACCACACCAAAACCTATTCGCAGGCTGTGGATTTGAGTTCGGCGGACTATGCATGCTATGACATCGATGTGTTTTCGCATACGAGTTACTACCCTACCCCTTCGGAGAAGATCCCGACCGACTGCTGGTTTAAAGCGTACAAGTACGGTCAGGGTACCGGATGGGCATTGTCACAGGTTTCTCCTGCATTTTTCGTTTTCTCCACCAAGGGCCAGTCCCCCGTGGAGTTTGCAAGCGGAACGGATTACCACTATACCGCAGGCAAAGAGGGCAATATCGTCTATGCCTGCGCCAAAGTTCCCACGGATTGGATTTTGGACGGAATAGAGGTATTTAACACGAAATATGAAGGTTTGAACAAGAAGCGTTTGACTCCGGCCGTGGATGCGGGATATATCATGACATCACAAGGAAAATCCTACTCTCTGTACCGCAATGTAAACAAGGAGGCGACCGAAGCGCTGCCCGAAAACAAGGGCAAGCTGGTGTATGGTTATGCCATGGGCGTTGAGAACAGCACCGATCCGAGCGGCATTGATGCCGAAGCCTCCATCAGGAACGGCGCGCGCATCATCTATATGGATACCAACAACTCAACGAATGACTTCCACCAGAGAAGTCGGGCGTCGATCAGGCAATAAGCGTATTGAGGCGAATAATGGGAATAAATAAAATGATTCTTACCAGCTTGTTGGCGGGCGGAGCATACAGCTCCGCCTTCGCTGCATCTGCCGTGCCCGACGCGTCGGAGTGGCGGGAGATCCGCCATATTCAGGAGCTGAACCCGTGGCTGGAAAGTGAAAATGCCGCGGGATTGCTGACTGTCTCCGCCTCGAAGCGCTTTGAGGCGCTCCTATATGCCGACAAGGGAAAGGGAGGCTGGGTGGATTACTATCAGTCCCCCAATTCGCTCGAAATGGGAGCACAGGTCGAATCTTTTTATCCGTTCTCCCCGTCGGTAGTCCTCTATGGCAAGGTCGATTACAGCAGCTTCACCGGAAAAAACATGGGCGGCTCCTATTTCATCGATCCCACGCAAACGCCGTTCGACATGGTGGAATACACGGATGACAACCGGGGTACCAAGAAACGGGAAACTTACAACCTAAAGGGAGGTGTGGGTGTAAGGCTGTCCCAAAGGTTCACCGCCGGAGCGGAGGCATCCTACACATCGGCCAACTATGCCAAACAGAAGGACTTGCGACATGTCAACGACCTGCTGGACATGCGTGTGTCGGCAGGCCTGATCTACAAGCCGCATCCCGATTTCCAGATGGGAGCGAATTACGGCTACCGACGCCGTGTGGAGGGGCTTTTGTTCGATACATACAGCCAGAGCGACGAGATTTTCTACACCCTGGTCAGTCATGGCGCATTTTTCGGCCAGCGCGAGGCTTTTGGCGAAAACGGCTATACCAAGGAGTACGAGGACAAGCCTCTGATTGACAAGTATCACGGAGGGGCCCTGCAGGCGGATTGGAGATTGTCCGGGAGGGTAAGTCTTTTCTGTGAGTTCGGCTATCAGTGGCGCAGCGGTCAGTACGGCACAAAATCCCCCTCCAGCGTGGTGTACAGCCAGCACAATGCAGGCCTTTTATCCTGCAAGGCGGCACTCACTGTCGTGCAGAAAAAAAACAGGCACCTTTTCCGGCTCTCTTACGACCGGGAGCTGCTCCATAATTCGGAAAACATCTACCGCTACGAAAACGAGTCGGGCGGAAAAACGGATGTGGCATACTACGGTTCGCTCGATGTGGCAGAACATGTCAAGAGCCGTATTACCGCCAGCTATACAGGTTACCTGGGCCAGAGGCACGGGGTACCCGTGTGGATTGCGCGCGTGGCCCTCGACCATTACCGTCGGGAGCAGACCGCCTCCCGCCATCCCTATTACCGTCTCCAGCGGCTGCACACCTCTGCGGTGCGGCTCGCCCTCGAGCGCAACTTCACCGCCAGGAGAGACTGCTACAACATCCGGCTGGGCGGAGGATACGGTTTTGGCGGAGGGGACAGGAACATCGACGGCACATACGCCACCCCTTCGGCGGACCAGTCCCCGCCCAAGACGATGGACACCTTCCTGCGGCACGAGTTTGAGTACCTGACAGCCGGACAGGTCAAGGGCGAGATCGCTTTTCAATACGCCAGACAGGTGGGCGGCAAAGGATTGAGACTTTTCGGGACACTTTGCTACGGTATTGCACACGCTCTGGAAGCGGAGCATGTGCCGGAACGCAACCACCACGGCATACGGATTGCCTTGGGATGCGCGTTTTAGTGTGACCCAGAAATAACAAATGCAAAATACCGCAAGAAAGAAACACCAGACAAGAAAAAAATACAGGGTTCAAAACAGAACGCTGTATTTTTTTGCACATTCACCCAATGAAGTGACTTATGAAAGGCCGAGTCGGGTTATGGATATGATTGCCCCAAAAAGGATGAGCATGGAGGCTCCTGTGCCTTAGGTCATATCGTATCCCAAAGGTCTTTCATGGCGCATTCTTCCTGTCTGATGCGAATGACAAGCAGGCACAGATACAGAGGGAAACCGATATAGAGGGTCTTCCATGCATTACAAAGCAGCGCCACGCCAATAAGTTCGGGCACGATATTGAGGATGTAGTTGGGATGACGCACGGTTCTGAAGAGAAAACTCCTAAAGTAACGAGATGTTTTTTCATTGGGGTTTCTTCGCTCCATTCCTTATGCGCCCGATGCCCTGCCCACGAAAGTAAGGAACGGGCGGCGGATTTGCCGACCGCTTGGTTGGAAGAATCTGGCACGATTTTTCGACCTGTCGGCTCCACCAGAAAAGAGAAAACGGGAATATGGGAGCGAAATGGCTGGCTACTCACTTCATATGGCAAAGGCTGAAGGAACAAAAAACGGGGTCTTGGGGCTTCTGCAGAAGGGCTGCCGATTTATCAACAGGCCGGGTTCAAACCATTGGGAAAAACCCGATGCTTGGGAATTAGGATCTTTATAATCAATCAGTAAGGAGAACGATGAAAAACAAACATATTTTGCAAAAATCACCGCCGACAGTTCATACATTGGGAAAAGATGCTATATTTGCAAAAGCAGAGTTATTTGACGGCACGGCAGCGCAAAACGCAGCAATTCGAACGAGGGGGGGGGGCAAGTGAACGCGCGTGAGGATGAGTGCAAGCGAGACTGTGTGAGCGCGCGAGAGTATGCAGGCATGTGAGCCGAAGCGGTGGACCGGCTGCTCAAATAATTCGCTGAAAAGTATTCGCCAACCGGGCAAGTCACGCCCAAAAAATCTAAAATATGAACATTCCTTCGATTTTCTGGATCGTACCCGCCGCGTCTGTCGTCGCCCTCTCCTTTGCCTGGGCGTTCTACCAGCTGATGAAACGCGAAGACGAGGGTACGCCGCGCATGCGCGAGATCGCCGCGCACGTGCGCAAGGGCGCCATGGCCTACCTGCGCCAACAATACAAGGTTGTCGGTATCGTCTTCGCGGTACTGGCGCTGTTCTTCGCCTGGCTGGCCTACGACGTCGGGGTGCAGAACGAATGGGTCCCCTTCGCCTTCATCACGGGCGGATTCTTCTCGGGACTTGCTGGCTACTTCGGCATGAAGACCGCAACCTACGCTTCGGCCCGGACGGCCAACGCCGCCCGGCAGTCGCTCGACCGCGGGCTGAAGGTCGCGTTCCGAAGCGGTGCGGTGATGGGGCTCGTGGTCGTGGGGCTCGCCCTGCTCGACATTTCGTTCTGGTACGTCATTCTGAACCATTTCATCGAGATCACCGGGCCGCAGAAACTGGTGGTCATCACCACGACGATGCTTACATTCGGCATGGGCGCATCGACGCAGGCGCTCTTTGCGCGCGTCGGCGGAGGCATCTACACCAAGGCGGCCGACGTGGGCGCCGATCTGGTCGGGAAGGTCGAGGCGGGCATCCCCGAGGACGATCCGCGCAACCCCGCGACCATAGCCGACAATGTGGGTGACAACGTGGGCGACGTCGCCGGCATGGGTGCCGACCTCTACGAAAGCTACTGCGGGTCGATCCTCGCAACGGCGGCCCTGGGTGCCGCGGCCTTCGCCTCGGCCGATTCCGAAGCGATGCAGATCAAGGCCGTGATGGCCCCGATGCTGATCGCTGCGGCGGGCATCCTGCTCTCGATCCTCGGCATCTTCCTCGTGCGCACGAAGGAGGGGGCCACGATGCGCGAACTGCTCCGCTCGCTGGGAGTGGGTGTCAACTTCAGTTCGCTGCTGATCGCCGCCGCCACGTTCGGCATCCTCTGGCTGCTGGGTGTCGAGAACTGGGTCGGGCTCTCGTTCTCGGTCATCACGGGGCTCATGGCGGGGATCGTCATCGGCCAGGCCACGGAGTATTACACGTCGCACTCCTATAAGCCGACGCAGAAGATCGCCGGAAGCGCCCAGACAGGGCCTGCGACAGTCATCATCACCGGCATCGGCTCGGGAATGATCTCCACGGCCATACCCGTCGCGACGATCGGTGTGGCGATCATCCTCGCCTACCTCTGCGCCATCGGCTTCGACATCGGAAACATGATGGCTCCGCAGAACATGTCGATGGGGCTCTACGGCATCGGCATCGCGGCCGTCGGCATGCTCTCGACGCTGGGGATCACGCTGGCCACGGATGCCTACGGCCCTATCGCCGACAACGCGGGCGGCAATGCCGAGATGAGCGGCCTCGGGCCCGAGGTCCGCAAACGCACCGACGCCCTCGATGCCCTGGGCAACACCACGGCCGCCACGGGCAAGGGATTCGCCATCGGCTCGGCCGCCCTGACTGCCCTCGCGCTGCTGGCTTCCTACATCGAGGAGATCCGCATCGGGCTGATCCACAACGGAACGACGATGCTCGAAATGGCCGACGGGTCGATGTGTTTCGTGCAGGACGCCTCGATTCTCGACTTCATGGAATATTACCGCGTTTCGCTGATGAACCCCACGGTGCTGATCGGGGTCTTCGTCGGCGCGATGATGTCGTTCCTCTTCTGCGGACTGACGATGAATGCCGTGGGCCGCGCCGCGCAGAGCATGGTGGCGGAGGTACGGCGCCAGTTCCGCGAGATCAAGGGCATCCTCACGGGAGAGGGAACGCCCGACTATGCGCGTTGTGTCGCCATTTCAACCCGCGGGGCACAGCGCGAAATGCTGTTCCCGAGCCTGCTGGCCATCGCCGCGCCGGTCGTTGTCGGACTGGTCTTCGGAGTGGCGGGCGTAATGGGTCTCCTGGTCGGCGGATTGAGCTCCGGGTTCGTGCTGGCGATCTTCATGGCCAATGCCGGGGGAGCCTGGGACAACGCCAAGAAGATGGTGGAGGAGGGGCACTTCGGAGGCAAGGGCTCCGACTGCCACCGGGCCACGGTCGTGGGCGATACGGTCGGCGATCCCTTCAAGGATACGTCGGGTCCGTCGCTCAACATCCTCATCAAGCTCATGTCGATGGTTGCGATCGTGACGGCCGGGCTTACGGTAGTCTTCCACCTGTTCTGATTGTCGCTGCGCACGGGCTTTCACCCTGTCAGGTCCGGCCCGGAGGGAAAATAAGGATTCCCCTCCGGGTCGGGCCGCGTCACGGAGAAAGGGAAAAGAGCGGGTTTCCATCGCATTGGAGAGGTCCGGACCCCAAGCGGGCCCGCGTCATGAGAAAGGAGAAAAGAGCGGGGTTTCATCGTGTTGGAGAGGTCCGAGCCCCAGGCGGGCCCGCGCCAACGGATTTTTTTCGTATATTTGCCCCCATGAAAAACATCGTTTTTGACCTTGGCGGAGTACTTTTCGCCCGTGATAAAAGCAAGTGTCCCCCCGAACTGATCGAATTCTTCGGTTTTCTGCGCGCCCCGCGCATGCCCCTATTTTGGGAGGAATACGACCGCGGCACATCGACGCTCGACGAGGTGACCGACACCATCAGCGAAATGACCGGACGCTCCCGGGAAACCTGTGCCGCACTCCTTCGGCTGGCCGTCGACCTGCAGGAACCCGTGAAGCCGACCGAACAGCTCGTCGGCGAGCTGAAAGCGGCGGGATACCGGCTCTACGTGCTTTCGAACATGTCGCGCGAGTTCATCGACTTTCTGCGCCGATTCCCCGTCTACGGGCTTTTCGACGGCGAGGTGGTCTCCTGCGAGGAGCACACCGTGAAACCCGAGCCGCGCATCTACGAGATTCTGCTCGAACGCTATGGACTGATCCCCTCCGAGACGTTTTTTATCGACGACCGGCAACAGAACATCGAGGCGGCCGCCGCACTGGGCATCAGCGGCTTCGTATTCGACCACCGCAATCCCGCAGCCGCGTGCGACAAGCTGCGCAAGATGTTGCTCTAATCGGGCTGCATACCATAATATAAAGAAAGAGACCGGCTTGCGCCGGTCTCTTCTTTTTGGAATCTCTCTCGGGGAGATCAGTTGAACGTATAGCGGATGCTGAACATTGCCGACCAGGTCGATGCCGTACCTGCAACCTTCGTCCACGTGGGTTTGTTGAACGTGTAGGTACCCTTCTCGTATTTCAGAATATTGGTCGAGCTGATCTGCTTCACATTGCCCCAGTTGCGGTTGAGCATGTTGGCGATGTTGTTGACGTCGAGACCCAGCGAGATCGTGTTGCGCTTGCCTTTGACGTTGACGTAGAAGTCCTGCGAGAAGCGGAAGTTCAGCACGTGCTGCCAGGGCATCACGGCGCCGCCGCGCTTCGAGTATTCGCCGGTGTGCTTCGAAAGATAGTCGTCGTTCTGGATGAATTTCCAGTACTCCTCCTTGTTCTCGTCGGACGAGAACGGCATGCCGTCGAGTTCCTCGCGGGTCGGGATGTAGATCAGGTTCACGGCGCCGCGGTCGTTCGTCACCGGATTCTGGTACTTGCCGCTCTGCATGTACATCGTGTAGGAGTAGCGCGAGTAGGAGTAACGACCGATATATCCCTGACGGAAAGCCTCGTAGTAGAGTCCGAAGTTCGATGCACCGAACTTCTGCTGGAGGCGGTAGCCGACGTTGAGCAGGATGCGGTGGGGCGACACGTAGGAGGCGTAGCCCAGTTCGGGAACGTTCGAGCCGTTTCTGTTGAACGTGTTGGTGTTGAAGGCCGAGGTTACCTGATCGCCGATGCCGTCGATCACGTTCTTGGCGCTTGAATAGGTATAGGCAGCCATCAACGAGAGACCGAAGCCCCAGTTTTTCGACACCTGAGCCGAAACCGATGCGTAGTATCCGTCCAGGCCGTCGGTGTTGTTGATCAGGTAGGGATTGACGGTTGCGCCGTCCTTATTCTTGATATTGGCACCCTCCCAGTAGGTACGCGCTGCGGGTTCGCCCGGAAGCTGGATGCCACCCTCTTTCTCGACCATGCCGAGCTTGGTGACGGTCACCGAGTTGAAGTCCATGTTGTAGATTCCCTCGATATTGAGGTTGACATCGCCCGGAAGTTTCAGATCCAGGGCCAGCGAGCTTTTCCAGGTCGAGGGCATTTTGAGGTTCTTGTCCAGAATGGTCGGCTGCGTGTTGGCCGCCAGGTCCTGTCCCTTGTAGGCTCCCTTGTAGACGTCTTCCAGCATGTCTTTGACATTGGTGTGGAACGACGGCATGGGGGTCGTCCGATCCTTATCGTCGCGGTGGAGCGTAATTCCGTTCTGGATGGTGTTGCTGTTTCCGGCCACCGACACAAGCCATACGAACGGCAGACGGCCGTTGAAGACACCCGTACCTCCGCGGAGGATATACTTGCGTTCGCCGGTCATGTCCCAGTTGAAGCCCACGCGGGGTGCCACCGACAGACGGGCCTTGGGCATGTCAGAGGTTTTGTAACCGCCGTGCTCCGCGAAGATCTGCGTAAAATCCTTGTTCTCGTTGCCCGAGATCGTCGGATAGACCGGGATCTCGAAACGCACGCCGACCGTTGCACGGAAGCGCTCGCTCAGGTTGATCTCGTCCTGAAGATAGACCGAGTACTGCATGTAGGTGAACTGGGGGAAGGCCTGCGACAATGCGTCGTTGTTGCCGTGGGCAATGCGGAAAGCCAGCGGGGTCTTGTTGTTCTTGAAGTCGTCCCAGCTCTCGTAGACATAGTATCCTGCACCACCCTGCAGATAACCGTTCGTGGTCAGGTTGTGCTCGAACTGCAGACCGGCCACCAGTCGGTGCTTGCCCAGCGTGTAGCCGATTTCGTCGGTCACGATGTGCGTCGACACCTCGCGCAGGTTGCCTTCGGTGAAGGGATCGAGACCAAACGTGGCGTACAAGGCGTTCGTGCCCTCATCGGTGGACTCCAGAATATCCACCGTCGGGAAGATGCTGCCGTCGTAGCTGCGCGGCTCGTACTGGTGCGAATAGGTGTAGCGCAGCGTGTTGGTCAGACGGCTGTCCATGAAGCGCGAGTTGAGCTCGGCGGCTACCGACGTGAAGTTCTGCTCCTGGTAGTAGCGCGAATTTCCGAAATACATGGCGTAGTCCGAATTACGGCCGTAGTTGTCCCTGTCGTAGGTGTATCTGGAGTTGATCGGCGAGATCGACGACGACGGACCCGACGAATACTTGTTCTGCGTCCGGCTGAAGCGCACGTTCAGTGCGTGGTTGCGGTTGATGTTCCAGTCCACGCGCGCCATGAGCTTGTAGCCGGGCGTCTTCACCGAATAGTTCTGGTAGGGGCCCGGATTGTAACCGTAGTTGTCGATCAGGAACTTGCTCATCTCGTCGAGCCGATCGACCGTCGGGCGGTTGTATTGCTGGTTTTTGCCGAACTCCTGGCTTTCGCTCGTGCGGGCCAGACGGGAGTTGCCCGGCGTGGTGTTCCACTCGCGCTCGAAGTTGGCGAACACGAAGAGCTTGTTTTTGACGATCGGGGCGCCGATGCTGAATCCGAGCGTGTTGTTGCGCATCTCGCTCAGCGACAGCTTGCCGCCGTCGTACTTGTCGCCCTGGAGCTGGTCGCTCTTGGAGTAGAGGTAGGCCGAGACCTTCAGGTCGTTGGTTCCCGACTTGGTGACGGCATTGATCGCACCTCCCGTGAAGCCGCTCTGGCGCACGTCGAAGGGGGTTACCGACACCGACACCTGCTCCAGTGCGTCGAGCGAAATGGGCGAACCGCCGGCGGGCAGGTTGCCGCCGATACCGAACATGTTGTTGAATGCCGCACCATCGACCGTCACATACGACTGGCGGTAGTTACCGCCGCCGATGGCCAGTCCCGAGGTTGTCGACGAAGCCTGCGGCGTGAGGCGCATGACGTCGTTCATGCTGCGGCTGACCGAAGGCAGCAGCTCGATCTGCTCGTTGGAGATGCTGGTGATGGCTCCCGCACGGTTGACGTTCATCGAACTGTTCTTGCCGTCGGCCGTGATGACCACGGCATCGAGCTGCTGGCTGTCCTTGAGGTAGGCGTCGCGCTGGAGCGTCTGGCCCAGCGACAGCATCAGGCCCGGGAATTCGACACTTTGGTAGCCTACGAACGAGAAAGTCACCGTGTAGGGGCCTCCCGTGCGCAGTCCCTGCAGGTTGTAGTCACCGTCCTTGCCGGTGACGGCGCCATACTGCGTGCCCGAAGGGGTATGCACGGCAACGACCGTGGCACCAACGAGCGGCTGCCCGTCGGCGTCGGTAACCGTACCGTTCATTCCCGATGTCGTCACCTGTGCATCGGCTGCGCAAAATGCGAAGACCGAAAGCATGAAAAGAAAAAATTTCTTCATAAACATTGGTTTTTGTGAATAAAGGATTTTTTGGGTATTTGCATTGTCAATGTTTCGCTTGTCCGTGTTTTTGCCGCATTGCTCTTGCCCGCCAAGGGGCCCGTTTGAGAAAACAGCGAGGGACGCTCCTCGTGCAGGAACATCCCTCGTCAATCGTATGTGTCTTCAGAAAGAACCCTTCGCCAATGGCGGATGCTCATTTCCAGGATGTTCGTGCTGACGATTTCGGCCTTTCTTTCCATGCCGCAAATATATATCAAATATTTGTGCGCCGCAATAGAACACCGCAAATTTTCAGATGACATTGTTGTGACATTTCGAGGTCCCGCCCCGGAAGCCCGCGGCACGTTCCTTGTGCAAGGCCGGGGTATGCTTTCGGTGCGTGAAAAATACTGGCGCTACTCGCTCTTCGTGCTTATCGCGGGACTGGGCATCACGATCTTCGCCGAACTGACACCGTTTCTGGGCGGACTGCTGGGCGCCATGACGATCTACATCCTGCTGCGGCGCCAGATGCGGTTTCTGAGCGAACGGCGCCGGTGGCGGCGGAGCCTTGCAGCCTCGCTGCTGCTCGGCGAGGCGATCCTCTTCTTCCTCGTGCCGATCAGCCTGATCGTCTGGATGGTCGTCGACAAAATCCAGGGCGCGGCCCTCGACCCGCAGTCGGTCATCACCCCCGTCCGGCACGTGGCCGGACTCATCGAGCAGAAAACCGGATACGATCTCTGGTCCGAGAGCAACCTGCAGTCGGTGCTGGCCTATCTCCCCAGAGCCGGGCAGTGGCTCGTGGGCGGCATCCTGAATTTCGCCGTCAACCTCGTCGTGCTGCTCTTCGTGCTCTACTTCATGCTGATCGGAGGCATGCGCATGGAGAACTACTGCCGCCAAATCCTGCCGTTCGACCGCAGCGCGGCGGGAAGCGTGATGCACGAAATACAGATGATCGTGCGCTCGAACGCCATCGTCATTCCGCTGCTGGCCGTCTCGCAGGGACTGGTAGCCTATGCCGGCTACCTGATCTTCGGCGTTCACGAACCGATTTTCTGGGGCGTGATGACCTGCTTCGCCACGATCCTGCCCATTGTCGGAACGGCCCTCGTGTGGCTTCCGCTGGCCGCCTACATGGCGCTCGAAGGCAACTGGGGAGCGGGCATCGGGCTGGTGATGTACGGCACGCTCGTCGTCACGCAGGTGGACAACCTCGTGCGGATGGTCATGCAGCGGAAAATGGCCGACGTGCATCCGCTCATCACCATTTTCGGGGTCTTCATCGGCCTTTCGCTCTTCGGATTCATGGGGGTTATCTTCGGGCCGCTGATGCTGGCCCTGTTTGTCTTCTGCGTCAACATCTTCAAACGCAGGTACCTCGACGGACTCCCCGACCGGGAAGTGTTCCTGCCCGGAAGAGGGTCGGAGGGATGACCGCCCCGGGCCTCGTCAGAAAGCACACAAGGCCTTTTCCTGAAAATTCCCCGAAAAAAAGTTGCATTTTCGGGAGGGTTTAGTACCTTTGTTATTGAAATAACAAAGGATTCATGCCAAAGAACCCTAAAAATCTTGATATTACAATATGGCGAGAAATCTCAAAATCAGAGACCTTACGTTGCGCGACGGCCAGCAGTCGTCCTTCGCAACGCGTATGAACCAGGAGCAGATCGACCGCTGCCTGCCGTTCTACAAAGATGCCAATTTCTATGCAATGGAAGTATGGGGTGGCGCCGTTCCCGACTCGGTGATGCGTTACCTGAACGAGAATCCGTGGACGCGCCTCGAAACCATCCACAAGGCGGTGGGCGACGTCTCGAAACTCACAGCCCTTTCGCGCGGCCGAAACCTGTTCGGCTACTCCCCCTATACGGACGAAATCATCGACGGATTCTGCCGCAACTCGATCCAAAGCGGGCTGGGCATCATGCGCATCTTCGACGCCCTGAACGACGTCGACAACGTGAAATCGACCGTCAAATACGTCAAGCAGTACGGCGGAATAGCCGACTGTGCGGTCTGCTATACCGTAGACCCGAAATATCCCGAACTGGGCTTCTGGGCCAAATTAACGGGCAAGTCGAATCCCAAGCCGGTCTTCACCGACGCCTATTTCCTCGACAAGGCCCGTCAGATGGCCGCACTGGGCGCCGACATGATCACCATCAAGGACATGTCGGGACTGATTCCCCCGCGCCGCGTCGCCACGCTGGTGCGTCTGCTGAAGAAGAACCTTTCGGTTCCCGTCGATTTCCACACCCACTGCACGCCGGGCTACGGACTGGCTTCGGTGCTTTCGGCCATCATCGCCGGAGTTGACGTCGTGGACACCAACTGCTGGTACTTCGCCGAAGGAACGGGAGCCCCGGCCATCGAGCTGATCCACGTATTCTGCAAGAAACTGGGCATCGAAACGGGTGTGAACATGGAGGCTGTGGCCAAGATCAACGTCCAGTTGCGGGAGATCCGCAAGGAGCTGAACCAGTCGGTCTTCGGCGTCGAGAAACCCGAGCCGAAGCCGTTCAACCCGCTAACCGACACGCTTCCCGCCGAGATCGACGCCCTGTTCGACCGGGCGATCGCCGCAGCACAACGCGACGACGAGAACGCCACGATCGACACCTGCCGCAAGATCGAGGCCTATTTCGGTTTCCCGGCTCCAAACGAGCTGGTGCAGAAGGCCGAGATTCCCGGCGGCATGTATTCGAACATGGTGGCCCAGCTCAAGCAGCTCAAGGCCGAGGAGATTCTGCCCCGAGCCATGGAGCTAATCCCTTCGGTGCGTCTGGCTGCGGGTCTGCCGCCGCTGGTGACGCCCACCTCGCAGATCGTGGGGGCACAGGCCGTCAACTGCGCCCTCGACGAGAAGGCCGGACGTCCGATGTACTCCAACAAGTCGTCGCAGTTCGTGGGACTCGTGAAGGGCGAATACGGCAAGACGCCGGTGAAGATTGACCCCGAATTCCGGTTCAAGATCTGCGGCGTGCGTGAGGAGACGCCTTACGACACCTCGAAATACCGGATGCAGCCCAACCCCGAGCTGCCCGAGGCCGGAGGCGTGAAACTCGCCGCCGATGAAAAGGAGGTGCTGCTGCTGGAGCTGTTCCCGATGGTAGCCAAGACGTTCCTGACCAACCTGAAGGTGAAGTCCTATGCGGCGGCGAAGCCGGCCGAACCCGTCGCCAAGGTCGAGGAGGCCCCCGTTGTGATCACGGGCAACACCGTGACGGCACCGCTGCCGGGCCGCGTCATCGAACTGAATGTGAAGGTCGGCGACACGGTGAAGGCCGGGCAGGAGGTCGCCATTCTCGAGGCGATGAAGATGGAAAATGCCATCACGAGCGATTTCGCCGGTACGGTCAAGCAGATTCTGGTCGAGCCGGGGCAGACTGTGGCCACCGACGCCATTCTGATGGAGATCGAATAACGCAATCTCACTTTCGGACACCATTCCGTCCGCAGCGCCTTCAGGCGTTGCGGACGTTTTTTTCTGGGGGGGGGAAAGTCGATCCGGACAGGAGGCGGGCGGAATAGGGCCGAGCTGAGCCGGGTGGAGCCGGGGCCAGACTGGACCGGACAGGGCCAAGCAGAGTTGGGCCGGATGGAGCTGGGGCGGGTGGAGCGGAGCGAAGCCGATCCAAACGAGGTCGGACAGAAGGCCGGGCGGGGCGAGGTTGGGCAGGGAACTGGACAGGTGCCGGCCGGGCAGGAGCGGCTAGCCTTCCGGCGTGGGGGCCTCGTCCATCCGGTCGGTATAGAGAATACCGTCGAGATGATCCGTCTCGTGCTGGAAAATGACGGCCGTGAATCCGGCGATTGTCTCCGTTTTTTCGGCGAACCGCTCGTCGCGGTAGCGCAATACGATCCGCTGCGCCCGCGTCACCATGCCTGCAAATCCCGGAATCGAGAGGCAGCCCTCCCGTCCCGGGGCGGTGGCGGCCGACGATGCGACGATCTCCGGGTTCAGGTAGCATTCGAACGGTTCCCCGGGTTTGTCGAAGCGCTGCACGACGATCATCCGCCGGAGGATCCCCACCTGCGGGGCGGCGATGCCCACACCCGGATTCTGCGGATCCTGCACCGTGGCCAGCATCCTGCGCCGCAGAAGGGCGCAGTCATCCGTCCGGAGCAGCTGCCGGGTCACGGGAGCGGCCTTTTGGCGCAGGACCAGCGAATCGGAAGGACTTCCGACGGTCAGGACGCGCATGATTCCGCCCTCCCCGGCGCGAATGGTCGCCCTCTCTGCGGCGCTGAACCCTCCGGAGCATCCGGCGAGCGCCAGCATTGCGACCGCTCCGACCGCCAATATCGTTTTCTTCTCCATAATGAATGCCGTGGCCGCAAATCATGTCTGTTTCCCGGAATCCACCCGGGGATTTCCGGATAGCGAGGGAACAGAAAGTCTCAAACAAAAAAACGGAGATCGCAGAGATCTCCGTTTCCTTCCGTAGCGGGTCCGAGACTTGAACTCGGGACCTCATGATTATGAATCATGCGCTCTAACCAGCTGAGCTAACCCGCCATTGCTGAAATGCGAGTGCAAAGGTAATAGAAATTTTCAATCGTGCAAAATCTTTCGGCAAAAAAACACCACAAAATTTACATTTTCGGGTTGTGGCATTGATTTTGAGCACTCTACGCAAAAACCCCGATCTATGGTTCTCACCCAATCGACGCGTGCCGGAATCCGCAACACGCTCGGCATCGTCAAACTCATAGCCGGACTGGTGCTCCTGGTGGCCATCTCCTGGGAGATCATTGCCGGCGACCACGTCCACATGTCCCGCACCTATCTTGCGATCCAGTTCGTCGTCTGCCTCGTTTTCATGTGCGATTTCCTTGTCCGCTGGGCCACGGCCGAATGCCCGGGCCGTTTTTTTGGACACAACCTGCTGTTTCTGCTGCTTTCCATCCCCTACCTGAACATTCTGGCATGGAGCGGCGTCGGCGTGGACCACGACTGGGGAACGCTCGTAGGTCTCATCCCCCTGCTCCGAGCCTTCCTGGCCATGGTGATCATCGTGCGGTGGCTGGCCTCCAAAAACCGGATGCGGAGGCTCTTTTTCGCCTATATCTTCACCGTCGTCGTCTTCACCTACATTTCCGGACTGGTGTTCTACGACTACGAGGTGCTCGTCAACCCCAGGCTCCACGGATTCGGCAATGCCATCTGGTGGGCGTGGATGAACGTCACGACCGTCGGAGCGGAGATTTTCCCGGTCACGGCCGTCGGCAAGGTCTTCAGCGTGCTGCTTCCGTCGCTGGGCATGATGTTCTTCCCGATCTTCACGACCTATGTCCTGCAGGAGTACACCCATAAAAAAGAGAAGTAGCACTCCGTAACAACCGCCGTGTCCCCCGGGGAGGGGCGGAAGTGCCGGGGCACGCTATTCGACGCTCTGCAGTTCATCCCCTGCCGTCACGACCGGGCGGAAGTCCCGCTCAGCCCGATCAGCAGCACGCGCTGTTCCAGATCGCCGACGTCGGGCCGTGCGTGGCGCTGGGTGAACGAACGGTAGTTGTAGACGGTGCGTATCGAACAGTGCAGCAATGCGGCGATGGTCGCCGTATCGGTGACGCCCAGGCGGATCAGCGCGTAGATGCGCAGCACGGTGGTCAGCTCGCCGTCGTGGCGTCCCTCGGTGCGGGCCTCGTCGGCAAGCAGCGCGTTCATCTCCTCGACGAACGAGGGGAAAAGCCCGAGGAAGGTCTTGTCGAAGAGCGCATAGAACTCCTTCAGCTCGTCGTTGCGGACGTTGCTGCGGGCATATTCGCGGCGAAGTTCGGCGATCCGGTCGTCGCGCAGCATCTTGTTGACATACTGATAGATCCCCGAGAGTTTGTTGATGTATTCCGAAATCGTCTGGAGAAAGCCCCCGATATAGACCTCCTTGATCCGGTTGGCATCGGCGATCCGGAGGTTCTGCGCACTCAGGCGGTCGTTCGTCTCACTCAGGCTCCGGGCCAGAAGGTTGAGTTTGTCGTTCGACTCGCGGAGGGTCTGCTGCACGGCGCAGAGCTTTCGGTTGCGGGACAGCACGTAGAGCCCCGCGGCAACGGCCGAAACGAAAAAGAGCAGGATGACGGCAATCAGCACGATGTACATCGTATGCAGACGGGCGTTGCGCTCGCTGTAAGCCGCCTCGATCTGCGGCAGGATAGCCATATCGCGCCACGACCGGCTCGGGGAGTTGAAAAAACGCGTATCGCGGATCGCCACGCGGATATAATTCATCGCCCGATCGACATCGCCCCGATTGAAGAGCTCCTCGGAGACCGCACACAGCGCCCCGTGGTCACGCACGGCGGAACGGATGTCGGCCATGGCCGAACGGATGAACCACGCAAGTTGCGCGTCGGAATGCCCCGCTTTTCCCTCGAGCTGGGCCTTGTGGTTGGCGGCCTTGGCGTAGAAGTGGGAATCGGAAGAAACCGAGGCCAGCAGGCTGTTGCAGAGAGCCGAAGCCTCGGTCCAGTCCCTGCGGACAATGGCAGCCATATACCCGTAGTAGAGTTTCGTGGAAACATCCTCGCTGATTTGCGCCGCACGGACCGCATAATAACGTTCGCGCCGGCGGAAAAGGTCGCGGCGTTCGCCCGGCTCGGTCAGGGAGTAGAGTTCGCGGTTCATGCGATGCCGGGCGACATAATAAGATTGCAGCGTCCGGCGGCTGACGTGCACCGTGTCGCGGATGCCGCTCAAGATCGCCTCGGCCTCGTAGAAACGCCCGCCCAGACTGTAGCAGAGCGCTATCCCGGAGCGGGCACGCATGATCAGGTCGTTGTCGCCGGTCTCTTCGGCCAGCGCAAGACTCTGCCGGCGGTAGAGCAGCGCCAGGTCGCTCTGGTAGGAGTTGTAATTTTCGGCAAGCCGCTCGGTCAAATCGTAGCGCTCGCGCGGCGACAGCCCCGCGCGGGTCAGGGCGCGCTTGAGCGAATCGATGCGGGATTCGCGCCGCGCAGCATATTCGTCGCTGCGGGCGATCACCCGGTCCAAACTGCGGAACATCTCCTGCAGGTCGGTCTTTTCTCCCGGGGAAGCCGGAGCCGCGGACAGCACGGAAAACAGCGCTGCGGCAAGAAGGAGGATTTTCATTTCAGGGTTCGGTTTTATGCAAAAATAGCACTTTAGCAACACAAAAGAAAACAAAAGAGAAGTGTATTTATGTTACAAACGTGTTAAAAAGTAAAAATCAAATATTTCGCCATTTACATAACACAGCGGGATGTAGATCAACAACCATCTGATTACAAATAACATATACTCAAAAAGCGTTTACATTTTCGGACAGAGCCCTTTCCGGCTATTTATTAAGGCCTATCTTTGTAATGCAAATTTTTTCGAATATCCGTCCGAAATTTAACCAAAATTTTCCAAACCCTTTCAGACCAATTAACCGAAATGCTATGAGAACAACTCCATCGCTGAAAAATCCGAAGAGGAGTGCCACCCCGCTGATTGCGCTGCTGCTGGCCGGCACGCTCTCCCTGGGCACAGCCTGCGACGACGACAAGGACTACTCGCGCAGGGAATACATCGAGTGGTCGGACTCGCCCGAATTCGAAAAAGCGCTGACGGGAACCCTGCACATCCCCGTCAGAGCGTCGAAAGAGCAGGAAGGCGCTCCGTTCAAAAGGTCCGTCTACATCAGAAGTAATGTGCCTTATCGGGTCGGATTCGAAGGCGAAAAGGACGAAGCCGGCGAACGGCCGGCCGGGGAATGGCTCAGCGTCGACGAAATCAGACGCGGCGTCAGACCCGGCATCGACGAACTGGTCCTGCGGATCACCCCGCACACGACGTCGTGCGTGGAGCGGAAAGGGTGCATCTCGCTGCACACCGACGTCGAATTTCTCAATGAATTCATCGCCGTCGCACAGGGATTCCCGAAATACACCAAAGATTACGAGGGCAGCTTCGACTGGCTGAAGTACGGATCGGCAGATCCCCTGCAGACCCGCGGCGAAACCCCGATCGACAACTGGACGGCCGACCAGAAAAAAATGGGGTTGGAATCGACTCCCGCACAGGAAGGCGGCACGGTCTACTGCTATGGCAAAAACGGCTACATCCAACTCGGCGACGAGGCCGGACACGGAGCCAACCTGCTGACCCCGTACGAGCCGGGGATCCGGAACGACACGGCCGCCATGGTCCGGTTCAATGCCGTCGCCTATGCGGCGGCCGATGGCACGAAGGACAACGACGAGCTGAGTGTACGGGTCACGGGAGGCGGGCAGTTCGCCGACGGAACGACCGAGAAAACCCTCCGCGTGGGGCACTTCGACCCCACGGCCGAGGAGCTTGCGACGACCATGTGGAAAAACTCCCAGCAGGAGTTCATCATCTTCTCCCACCCCAAAAATCCCTTTACGAGCAACACGCGCGTGGAACTGATGGCCGGCAAATACGAATTGGAAAGCGGCAACTCGCGGATTTTCATCGACAACCTCTACGTGCTGCGCCTGAAATGGTACGATTACGAAGACCTCTTCGGCAAACTCCCCTGGGAACAGACGACCCCGCAACCATAAAATAACGAAAAGATACGATGAAAAAATTCTACACCAGGCACTCCGGTCCGATCTGCGCCTTCGCCCTCACGACTCTATTGCTCGGAGGAGGGTGCAGCAAGGATGAAACGGAGCCGGCAATCGGCTCGAAAGGCGCCGGCAGCGAACTCTTCGTCTCCAGCGATGCGGGATCCCGCACCATCAAGGTGGCGACCTCCGGGGCGTGGCAGGTGCGTCTCACGCCCGAGACCAGACGCTGGGTAGCGGTCGACGGTGCCGACAGCGGCGAAACCGGAGGATCGTTCACCCTCAATTACCGGACCAACAACTCGCTGCCCCGCAAGGGAACCATTCTCGTCTCATCGGCCCGGCAGCAGGTCGTCGACACGATTTATCTGAAGCAGTACGGCACGACGCCGCTCCTGGAGTTCCGTCACGCCGGGAAGCAATACTCGGCCGTGGGGTCGCTCGACTCCGTCGCGATCGACACCAACATCCCGCTGTCGAAGAAGATCGACTGGTCGGTCACCTACGACGAGCATTCCGCCGCCGAGCCCTGGGCCGACAGCGTCAGCTATGCCCGGGATTTCAGGTACTTCCGATTCCGGATCGCCGACAACCCGGGCTTCGAGCCTCGCACGGCGCGGTTCCAACTCCAATTCCAGGACGACTGGGGCGATCGGTATACGACCCATTTCACGGTCACGCAGGGCATACCGGGCGGCACGGCGGAGACCCGCGAGGTGAGCTTCGAGGAGCTGCGCGGACTGATTGCTGATGCGGAAGGCGAGATCACCCTCGATCGCGACATCGCCGTAAGCGGCACGGTCGTCAGCGACCGCACCTCGCCCAACATGGCCGGAAGCCCCATGCTCAAGGCTGCGACAAGACCCGACCTGGGGATCAACGACTGCACGGCCTACATGCAGAATGCCGATGCTTCGCTGGGCCTCGCCCTCGTCACGACCGACGCCGGGCAGAACAACCTGCAACGCTACGACAAGCTCAAACTCTGGTGCAAGGGCCTCACGCTGACCAAGCGGAGCAACCCCGAGCGATATACGCTCAGCGGCGTGACGCAGGACCACATCGTCACCAAAGAGGCCGGCACGGCCGAAGAGCTGCCCGCAAAACGGCGCTTCATCGACCAGCTGACCGACGCCGACCTCTACACCCAGGTGACGCTCAAACGCTGCCAGACGGCCGTGCGCACCGGGCGCTTCATCCCCGTGCACATCAACTACACCAACAGTTACAACAACTACTACCCCACGGCCATATTCGACCGTCACGGCGACAGGATCTACCTGATGACCAACCACGGCTGCGACTGGCGTTTCGAGGAGATGCCCGACGGCGAAGGAACCATCACCGGCATCATCGTACACGAGCCGTACACCTTCTTCGACCGGGACGGCGACATCGGCCGTTACCAGATCCGCAACGCGACACGCGAGGACATCGCGCTGGACGAGTCGGCCGCCAATGGGTTCTCGGCCGTGGCCGTGGAGTGGAGCCCCGACGGCAGCAAGGATCCCCGGGCCTACGCATTCCCGCAGTATCCACATCCGGCAAACGACACCGGCAAGGCACACTGTGTGGCCGCAACGACCGGCTCGGGGCTCTCGTTCATGAGCACCTACGCCTGGCTGGCCGTCGGCAGCGCCTACCGTGCCAAAGAGGACGGGCTGACCATCGGCAACGCCTCGTGGGGCCACAAGCTGCTGTGGGACACGGCGAAGAACTCGGGCCATGCCCTGATCTTCGAGTTCTCGACGCAGGGGCTCGCCTCCGCGCAATGCGCCTTCGTCTTCACCTGCCGCTACCACGCGGGACAGGGCGGACTGCGCTACTGGACGGCGGAATATTCGCTCGACGGCGACAACTGGAAAAAACTCACCGACTTCACGGTTCCCGACAACGGCAACTGGGGCAACATGCAGCCCGAACAGCTCTCGGGCGACAAGAGCGTGTGGATGCAGGTTCCCACCGAGATTCTGGGACAGAGTGTGGCATGGATCCGTCTGCGCCCCGTGCGGAACAGGATCGGAACGGCGACGAGCTACGACTCGGCGACCATCGCGGCAAACGGGCAGGTTGCCAACGCATTCACCGTCTCCTACGCCGCCCTGCGTTACAACAAATAAACCAGCAAACGACATGAAAACATACGACACGATACAGATGCTGCGCCGATTGGCCTTCGGAGGCGCACTGCTGGCCGCCGCGCTCCTGATGCCGGCCTGCGACGACGACCCGGCACTTCCGGACGAGGAGCTGACGACCGATCCCGGGACGAGCGCAAAGCCCGAGACCCTGCGTTTGATCAGTTACAACTTGCTCGAAGGCATGAAGCTCGACCAAGCGCATGATTTCGACAACTTCGTCGGCTGGGTGAAGGAGAAGGACCCCGACTTCATGGCCCTCTGCGAATGCAACGGATTCACCGGGGAGTCGCTCTCGGCTCTTGCCGCCCGCTACGGGCATCCCTACGCCGTACTCTGCAAAGAGAGCGGATTTCCCGTGGGACTGACGTCGAAATACCCCATCGAACTGCGCAACCGCCTGCTCGAAGACCTCCCGCTCTGGCACGGAGCCATCCACACCCGCATCAAGGACATCAACATCGTGGTGCTGCACCTCTATCCGTTCGGGACCTATCCCAACGGGCAGGGCGCTGCCGGAACAGGCAATACCTACCGCGACCGGGAGATCAACTGCATCCTCGACAGCACCATCCGCCGCTATCCGGCGGAACCGCTGTGGCTGATGGCCGGCGATTTCAACTCCTTCTCGCCCAAGGATGCCGACGCGATGCCCGCCGGAACATACTACGAAACCCACTCCACGGTGCTCCGGAGCGGCTATTCCGATGCGTTGCGCGACCGTCACAGCCAGTTTTTCCACACCATGCCCACCCGCTGCAACAGCGAGACAGGCGGCCAGCCCCAGCGGATCGACTTCATCTACGCCTCGCAGGCCGTGATGCGCGAAATCACCGACTCGCGCATCATCTACGACAAATTTACGGACAACTATTCGGACCACTACCCCGTCATGATCGAATTCCGCCACTACCCCTCGGGGAAATAGGCACAGGAGTCGCACCTAAAAAAACTATTCGCATGAAACAATACATCTTGTTACTGATCCTGCTGGTTTCGGGAGCGCTGACGGCAACACCCGCCTTCGCGCAGAAAAGCGGAACCAAACACACCGTGACCGGAACGGTCACGGACCAGAGCGGCGAGCCGCTGATTGGCGCAACCGTACTGGTGACAGGCACGACGACCGGCGCCAGCACCAGTGCCGCGGGCGATTATTCGATCCAGGTTCCCGAGGGGGCCTCGCTGACATTCCAGTACATCGGCTATGAACCCCGGACCGAAAAGGTCGGCACACGCACGAGGGTCGACGTGAAGCTAGAGCAGAGCAGGCAGACCATCGACGAAGTGGTCGTGATCGGCTACGGCACGGTGAAGAAAACCGACCTGACGGGGTCGGTGGCCAACGTCAAGATGAGCGACATCAAGGACGTGCCGGTGGTTTCGGTCGACCAGGCCCTCCAGGGCCGTGTCGCCGGGGCCGACATCATGGCCACAACCGGAGAGCCGGGCGCCACAACCTCGATCCGCATCCGCGGCACACGCTCGATCTCGGCGTCGAACGAACCGCTGATCATCGTCGACGGCGTCATCGACGGCATTCACGACCTGAACGACATCAACTCGGCGGACATCGAATCGATCTCGGTGCTGAAGGACGCCTCGTCAACGGCCATCTACGGTGCACGCGGCTCGAACGGCGTGATCGTGATCACGACCAAGAAGGGCCGCGGCATGGACGGACGGCCCAACATCACCTTCAAGACCGATCTGGGTTTCTCGCAGCTCCCGCGCCAGCTCGACATCATGAACGCCACGGAGTTTGCCCGCTACCGCAACGACTACGCCTATTTCTTCTCCGGCGCCGACGGAAACGACAAAATCGAACCCGACTCGCCGATGTCGAAATACCCCTACCCCAACCCCGAAGCCAAAGGGGCCGGCACAAACTGGATCGACGCCATCACACGCACGGCGCTCTATCAGAATTACGACCTTTCGATTTCGGGAGCCTCCGCCAAAAGCACCTACTATGCCTCGGCCGGATTCAACGAGACGCAGGGTATCATCGACAACAGCGGGCTGAAACGTTACTCGGCGCGTCTGAAGGTCGACCACGAATTCGCCAAATGGCTCAAGGCCGGGCTGAACCTGAGCTACACCTACCGCGACCAGGACGAAAACCTGGCCTCTATCGGCGGAACCAACTGGTGGAGCGCCGCCATATTCCTCAGCCCGTTCCTCACGCCCACATCCGACATGAACGACCTGTGGTATTCGGGCCAGAAATTCAACAACCCGCGTCTGATGCTCGACCACTGCCTCAAGAATGCCCGGCGCATTTCGCTCAACAACAGCGCATTCGTCGAGGTAACTCCGGTCAAGGGCCTGAAACTGCGCAGCCAGTTCACCTACTACTCCTACCAGCGCCACGGACGTTACTACGAGCCGGGCTACCTGCCGGCCAAGAAGGAGAACGAAGGCGGCTATGCCAGCCGCGACGAGTACGACGACACGAGTTTCTCGAGCGAGAATACGCTCTACTACGAATTGCGCCCCAAGAGCGGCCACAATTTCGACGTGCTGGGCGGATACACCGCACAGGTCAAATACGACAACAACCTGAGCATCACCGGGCGTGGATACACGCTCGACGAGCTCACCTGGAACAACATGGCCGCAGTGCCCGACAAGCAGAACACCTCGATCAGCACCAACCACACCGAGTGGACCAAGATGTCGGTGTTCGGACGACTGAACTACAACTACAAGGAGCGTTACTACGTCACATTCACGGCCCGTTACGACGGCGCCTCGAACTTCGCCGCCAACCGGAAATGGGGTTTCTTCCCCTCGGCGGCCCTCCGCTGGAACATCGCCAACGAAAAGTTCCTGCAGCAGGTCAAGTGGATCGACGAACTGGCCCTGAGAGCCAGCCTCGGACGCACCGGCAACGACGCCATATCGGCCTACCGGTCGCTGGCGGCCGTCGGCAACTCGACGAGCGGCTACCTGATGGGAGGCTCGCAGCAGCTGGCGGTCTACCCGTCGCGTCTGGCATCCCCCGACCTGACGTGGGAGACCTCCGACCAGTACACCCTCGGAGCCGACATCTCGCTGTTCGGCGGACGGCTCAACATCACGGCCGACGCCTATCGGATCAAGACCCGCGACCTGCTGCTGACCGTGCAGGTAGCCTCGCAGACGGGTTACACCAACTACTTCGCCAATGCCGGGCGCACCACCAACAAGGGCTGGGAACTCTCCATCGAAAGCCGCAACATCGTACGCCCGAAATTCCGGTGGTCGACGACCCTCACCCTGTCGCGCAACAAGCAGATGGTGGACGACATCGCCTCGGAAGACTTCGTGACGGCCTATTCGTCACCCTCGTCGTCGGGGACCACCTACATGATGTACGGCTACAGGAAGGGCTACACGCTCAACGCCCTCTGGGGATTCCGCTACGGCGGCGTATGGCACAACGAAGAGGAGGTGGAGCGCAACAGGATCACCAAGGCATACGCCTCGGCCAGCGGAAAGACCTTCAAGCCCGGATATGCCCGCTATCAGGACATCAACCACGACGGAGCGCTGAACAGCGACGATTTGGTCTACCTCGGATCGGCCGACCCGGATCTCTACGGCGGTATTCAGAACTCGTTCAACATTCACAACTTCACACTCAGCGTCTTCTTCAACTACTCGATCGGCGGCAAGATCTACAACGTCGCCGAACTCTGGATGGGCAACGCTTCGCCCAACACCAACCAATACAAGTACATGCAGAACTCCTGGCATCCGGTCCGCAACCCGGATTCGAACCTGCCGATGGCCGGCAGCTACGACGCCCTGCCCAGCGATAGGCTGGTGCACGATGCAAGTTACCTGCGGCTGAAGAACATCTCCGCGAGCTACACCTTCGACATGCGCAAGGTCACCAAAAACCGCCTGCGCGACATCCGCGTGAGCGTCAGCGGCGAAAACCTCTACCTGTGGAAGAGATACAACGGATTCGACCCCGACGTCTCGACATCGAGTTCCAACTCGGCCCTGCGCCGCGTCGACATCGGCGCTTATCCCAAGCCCCGGACCATCACGTTCAGCCTCCAGATCAGATATTAACAGCCCAAGACCATGAAATCATACAATTTCCTGAAAAAATACCTGCTGGCCGCTACGGCAGCCGCAGCCCTGCTACTCAGCGCATGCGACCTGGACGAGCACCCCACCTCGTTCGTGGGACCCAAGGAGTACTACAAGACCCGGGCGCAATGTCTGGCGGGCCTGAACGCCTGCTACATACCGATCAACAGCATCTACGACTACTGTTTCCTGATCATGACCGAAGGCGTCACCGACCTGATGTACATCGCCTCGGGAACCAAGGATGCCCAACTCGACATATCCCCCGCAAAACCGCTCAACGGGCAGAAGATATGGACCCAGTGCTACAAGGGCGTCATGTACTGCAACTCAACCATCGCCGCCATCGAACGTTCGCCCCTGAACGACATCAAGGAGGCCACGCAAGCCGACAAGCTGCCGCTGCTGGCCGAAGGTGTGGTCATCCGCTCGTTCTACTACTGGCTGCTGACCTGCGTCTTCGGCGACGTGCCCTTCTACACCAGGGAGGTCACCGACCAACAGGTGATGCAGGAGATCGCCCACATGGGCCGCATGTCGGCGAAGGAGACACGCGACATGCTGATCGACGAATTGCAGCGTTACGTCCCCTCGATGGACCAGGTGCGTTCGTCGGAGGTTGCGGACAACCGCATGGGTGCCGCGATGGGATGGATGATGATTGCCAAGTTAGCGCAGTGGAACCACCGCTGGGACGACGCCCTCAAGGCGCTCGGCGAGCTGGAGAAAATCTACGGCGACCTGCAACAATATCCGCTCGAGGAGATCATGTTCCGCCGCAAGAACACCCCGGAGTCGATCTTCGAGGTGCAGCGCACCTACACCCCCGGCGGACTGGCCGTCACGACCAACGTGGCCGCCATCACCACCCCGCGCCACAACGGAAAGGGCATCTACGACGGGGTGGAGATCCCCGAAATGGGCACGGGCATGACCACCTGGACCTCCATGCGCCCCAACAGCTACTTCTGCGACGGTCTCCAGACCAAAAAGAGCAACGACAGGCGCAAAACGCTGAACATGGCGTGGGAATACGACGGCAAGCCCTTCTCGAGCGTGGGAACCCGTCCGTGGCTCGGCCCCAAATTCTGGTGTCCGGGGATGCAGAACACCGCCGACTTCTCCAACCAGAAGGTGTTCCGCTATGCCGACGCCATCCTGATGATGGCGGAGTGCCATGCCCAGACGGAGAACTGCGACGAGGCCGTCCGCTACCTGAACATGGTCCGGGAACGCGCCGGGACAAACCCCTACGTCTTCAAGAACCGGGAGGCCCTCATGGAGGAGATTCAGAAGGAGCGCGGACGCGAACTGCTGGGTGAATTCCAGCGCAAATTCGACCTGGTACGCTGGGGAATATGGTACCGGATGACCTACGAATATACCAACTACGCCACACTCAAGGAGAACATGCTCCCCTGTCACGAATACTACCCGATCCCCGACAAGGAGGTCGTCTATTCGGGCGGAGCCCTCGACAACAAGGCCTATAACGAATACGGCATGTAGGGCCGACGGAACGAACAAAAAAGCACAACGATGAAAAATACCCTTACAGACAGCATCTGCAAAGTGTGGCGCACGGGCATCCTGCCCGTTGTCGCGGCGCTGCTCCTGCCGACCGGATGCGAAATGAATTCGGAGATGGACTTGCCGCTGAATGTGGATTCCAACCAGTACACGCTGACCTCGGATGCCGGATCCACCCAGGTGCGGATCTATTCCACGGGCGAATGGTCGGTCCGTCTGTCGGAAGACGTGGAATGGGCCTCCATCAACCGCCTGAACGGATCGGGAAACACCCCCGTGGTGTTCAAATACGGCGCCAACTACGGCGTGCCGCGTGCCGTGGACATCATCTTCACCCGCGGCGGGCTCGAACAGGCGATACGCATGACGCAGGAGGGCAGCGATCCCATCCTGTCGCTGGAGGAGAGCCGCATCGAGATTTTCAGCAATCCCTGGGACCTCCGCATCGGCCTCGACAACAACCTCCGGGAGGATTACAGGCAGATTCGGGACACCATCGTCTATTCGGTGATCCCCGACGAGGACGACGACGAAACCCCCGAGCCGGACGAGGAGTGGATCGAAAACCTGACGGTCGAAACCGACGCCGTCACCTTCAGCACGCTGGAGAACCATTCGCCGCGCAAACGGCAGGCCGCAATCACGCTGACCTATATCGACGCCAGGGAGAGGGAACACGCCGTCACGCTGACCGTCACGCAGACCCCCGACGAGGCCCGCATGACCTTCGCGCCCGACCGCGCCAGGACCACGCGCAAGGCCACGACCATCAAGGCCGAGCTGAAGCACAACCTGGGCAACCTGCTCGACAAGGTGGTCTGCACGCCGACCTACGAAGGAACGTCGTCCGACTGGATCGAAAACATCACGCTCGACGACAAGATGCTCTCGTTCGACGTGAAGGAGAACGACTCGGAAGGTCCGCGCAGGGCCTCGATCGCCTTCTCGCTGCCGGGAACGTCCGGAGCGCTCTCGCCCGCAGCGCCGTTCACCGTCGAACAGACCTACGAAGCCGACTTCCGCACGCTGATCAAGGGCGAGAGCGGACAGATCGTGATCAACAATCCCGAAGCCTGTTTCGAGGGCATTGTGATCAGCGACAGGGACAATGCCAACGTGGAGACAACGCCCAACACCGAACGCAACGCCACCGACTACACGGTGAATGCCAAGACGGCCTATGTGCAGATGCTCGACGGCAGTTACGGATACCGGCTGCAATTCACCGCGGCGGACGACAACACGCTGAAACGATACGCGCAGGTGAAAATAGCGCTCAACGGCGTGACCCTCACCAAGGAGGCCGCTCCCGAACGCTACACACTCAGCGGGCTGACGGCGGCCAACATCGTCGCCCAGACACCCGGCACGGCCAGCGATCTGATCCGCAAGGAGAAGTCGATCGGTCAGCTCACCGACGAGGATATCTACACCTGCGTCTCGCTCCGGGAGGTGGAATTCGCCCTGCCCGACGGCAGCTACACCAACGTCAACGAAGGTTATTTCGGGACGGCCAACCACACCAGCTGCGTCCCCCGAATGCTCTGCGACGGGGACGGCGGCACGATCCCGATGCTGATCAACAACAAGACCCCCTGGCGGCGCGACGGCAGCGGCATGCCCAAAGGCAAAGGCACGCTGAGCGGCATCATCGTCCACGACCTGCAGCCCCGCTACGGCTACACCAACCAAGGGTACATCGGCCGCTACTCGATCCGTGTGCTCGAAAAGGAGGATATCGACCTGGCACCTTCCGAGTCGGGTTCCAACCGCCGGACGCTCGTGGAGTGGAACTGGGACAACGCCGAGATCAGGACCAACGCCGACGGAACGATCGCCCCGGACACGGGCAACGGCTCGCTCTGGTGCACCGACCCCGCAGCCAAATTCCTCCTGGACAACGAGTACAACGGACTCACGACCGGTGCCGCCCTGAACAGCAGGAACGCCCTGAAATTCGAGAATAGCTTCTGGTGGGACTTCGACCGGAATACGGGCTACGCCGTGGCTCTGAAATTCTCGACCGAGGGCGCCGGCGCGAACCTCTCGCTCAACTTCACCAACTCGCAGGGCAACGCCGGCGGCACGAGCATCTACGGACCCGTCTACTGGCAGGTGGAGTACTCGACCGACGGGGTGAATTTCACCGTGCTGCCCCAATCCGACTTCTGCTGCCGTCCGTTCGTCTATTGGCAGGGAGCCGGCGGCAAGGACCTCTCCTACTGTGCCGTTCCGGGTTATGCCGACCGCGTGTTCATCCTGCCCGACGCCCTGCGCAACCGTCCGGAGGTCACCCTGCTGATCAAGGCCCGAAGCACGCAGTGCATCGCCTCGAATACCGCCACGGTGGACGAGGGTGACACCGGCACGATCACCTCCGACATGGCGGCCAACAGGCGTTCGCCGATGCGTTTCGGAACCATAGCCGTAAAGAGTAACAAATAAACCGCTCGGGCGGGGAGGGCACGTCTCTCCCCTGCCGATGCGCGAAACCAAATCCAGACCACGATGAAACAGATAAAATCACTGTACCGAAGGCTGCTGCTCCCGCTGTTGGGCGGGCTGGTGCTCACGGCCTGCGAAAAAGACAACGGCGAAGAGACCCGCATCTCCGAATTCGGCCCCGTAAAGAAGGAATACGTCTTCGACTGGAAAACGAGTTGGGCCAACGTAGGCGTTCTCTCCAACCAGCCCTACGACATCGAACTGATCAATCCCGACAACGGGTGGCTCACGATCGACACCGAGGGACGCGGAACGCATTTCACGGGCGACGACCAATTCAAGGTAGTTGCCACGACCAACGACGGCTTCCCCCGCATGGAGGGCATCCGGCTCCGGACCCACAACCGCGCGGACACCGTATACATCAAACAAAAGGGATTCATCACCCCGAAACTGGACTTCTCGACCCGCAGTATCATGGTGCTCGGCGACGGTGGACAGGCAACGGCACAGCTCGCCACCAACCTCGAGCCGGAGGACCTCCGCCAGTCGGTCGTCTACACGAGCACCGACGAGGGCGGGTGGATTTCGGACCTTGACATCAGCAACGGCTTCCTGATTCTCCAGACCGCCCCCAATGCCGACCCCGAAGCCCTGCGCAACGCCCGCATCACCCTCAGCTACCGCGACGGGTGGAACCAGACCATCTCGTCGACGGTCTACCTCACGCAGGCCAATGCCAACAACGAATTCGGCCGCGAAATTTCGTTCGGCGAGGTGCGCGACCTGGTGGGCATCGTGAACAAGGACGTCTACATCGAGGGACGCATCATCAGCGACATCGGCAACGGGAACAACGGCGAGAATACGATGACGGGGCAAACCTCGATCGACTACACCGAGACCTACCGCACGGCCTACATCCAGAGCCTCGACGGTTCGCAGGGATTCATGATCAAGACCGTCAGCGAAGACGACAACATCTTCGAACGTTACAGCAAGGTCCGACTCCTGCTCAAGGGCGTCACAGTCGAGGCGGAGTCGAACCCCGAACGTTACATACTCAGGAAAGTCACCTCGGCGATGGTCATGTCCTCGGTTGCGGGATCGGCGGCCGACATTCCGCAGAAGGTGAAGCACTACAGCGAGCTGACCGACATGGACATATACACCTGGGTGACGCTGGCCGACTGCGAGCTTCCCGTGCGCAAAGGCAGTCTGACGCCGATCAACGAAGGCTATGCCCGCAACACCGGGGCCAACCGCGAGACGAAATACCCGCTGCTGGTGCGCGACCGGAACGGCGAGAGTTTCTACATGCTGACCAACACCACCTGCAAATACCGCCGCGACGGCCGCATGCTGCCCTACGGATCGGGGAATATCTCGGGGATAGTGGTCCACGAAAGCCACGACCGCTTCGCATGGATGGGATCCAGGGACATGGGCGACATCGGCCGCTACCAGATCCGCCACCTCACCCGCAAGGACATCGCCCTGGCGGAGGATTTCGAAAACGGGTTCTCGGCGCTCCTGACCGAATACCGCTACGGCAAACTCGAAAGCCACATCTTCAGACCCACCACCGGCGACAACGGCTACCTGACCTTCACGCATCCCGACGAAAAGACGGGCGACGCAGGCTGGGGAACCAGCGACCCGAGCTACCTCGGCCCCATCGGCAACAAGGACAATCTCGACAAGACGGGCCCCACGTCGGGCATCCACACGGGCAACGTCAACGGAAACGGCGTCGTCGAGAACGGCAAACAGATGTGCACCGACAAGGAAACCAACAACGACGGCAAAGGGAATCTGTCATCTGCGGAATTCTCGGCCTGGACCAACAAATGCCAGTGGTGGAACACCGAAACCGACCGCAGCGAAGCGTGGCTGCTCCACTTCTCGACGCAGGGCATCGCGACCCGGGTGCTCTCGCTCCAGGTAGCCATGCAGAACCGCACCATCGGAGGCCCCCGCTACATCCGGGTCGACTGGTCGGAGCACGGCGACAACAACCGCGACGACTGGAACCCGATCACCGAATTCCAGCTTCCCGACATCGTGAACTGGTCGTACACCCTGTACTGGCAGTGCGCCGGCTACAAGTACATAGACATACCCCTGCCGCTCGAACTGCTCGGCAAGGACGACGTCTGCATCCGCTTCTCGGCCGCAAACAAGAAAGCCGGCGGCCGGGAAGACGGCCAGTTCGACAACCAGATCATCACCTCCGGAGAGGTGGCCTTCTCCTACATCGGCGTGCGTTACAACAAATAATCCGATCCGGGAACACCCCGTCTGCAGAACATGGTGCAGACGGGATGCTCCGGACCGCTCAACCAGAATCCAAACCGTGAAATACCTTTTATTCCTGATTTTCGCCCTCCGGGCCTGTCTGCCGGGATTTGCCGCCTCAGACGAACGCGTCCGCATCGTACCCCGACCCGCCGAGGTCGAAGAACTGCCGGGATCGTTCCGGCTGACACCCCGAACCCCCGTCGTCGTCACCGACGAACGCCTGCACACGCCCGCGGAGATTTTCGCCCGCGCCGTCGGCAAGCTCACCGGGACCGAACCCACCGTCACCGCCACGCCCGAAAAACAGGCCGTGACGCTGCAACTGCAACCGGGCTACGACACCGAAGAGTACCTTCTGGAAGTCGGCAAACGGCGCATTACCATCACGGCATCGACTCCCCAGGCGGTGCTGCACGGACTTCGAAGCCTTCAGCAGCTGATCGCCGGAGGTGAAATTCCCGCCTGCATCGTCCGCGACAAACCCACGTTCGCCTACCGCGGGGCGATGCTCGACGTCTCCCGCCATTTCTTCCCGGTCGAGGATGTGAAGACCTACATCGACATCCTCTCGCTGCACAAGATCAACAAGTTCCACTGGCATCTGACCGATGATCAGGGATGGCGGATCGAGATCAAAAAATACCCGCTGCTCACGCGGATCGGCTCCTGCCGCGCGGAGACGATCGTCGGACGCTACGACAGGAACAAACCGGGCGTTTACGACGGCAAGCCTTACGGCGGGTTCTACACCCGGGAGGAGATCCGCGAAATCGTCAGCTACGCCGCCGACCGCCATATCGAGGTGATTCCCGAAATCGAGATGCCCGGACACGGACTGGCGGCGCTGACCGCCTATCCGTGGCTCGGCTGCACGGGAGGTCCCTATGCCGTATGGACCCATTGGGGCATCAGCGACGACGTTTACTGCGCGGGCAAGGAGACGACATTCTCGTTTATCGAGGACGTCCTTGCGGAGGTGCTCGCACTCTTCCCCTCGAAGCTCATCCACATCGGCGGCGACGAGTGTCCCAAAGGGCGCTGGAAGACGTGCCCCCACTGCCAGCAGCGCATCCGCGAAGAGGGACTCAAGGACGAATACCAGTTGCAGCGCTACTTCATCCACCGCATCGAACGCTGGATGCACGCCCGCGGCCGGGAGATCATCGGCTGGGATGAAATCCTCCAGGGCGGCATTTCGAAGACCGCGAACATCATGTCGTGGAACGGAAGTGAGCCCGGAATCAAGGCTGCACAGCGCGGAAATCCGGTCATCATGACACCGAAATGGTACTGCTACTTCGATTACAGCCAGACCTCCGACCCGGAGCGTTACGAACCGCTGGGCAACACCCGCTACGTCTCGGTGCGGCAGGCCTACCGCCTCGATCCCTGCGACCGGCTCACGCCCTCCGAGCAGAAACGGATCAGGGGCGTGCAGTGCAACCTCTGGACGGAGTACATTGCGGACATCGGCCACGCGCAGCACATGGTCCTGCCGCGCATGGCGGCTCTCGCCGAGACGGGATGGGCCAACGACCGCAAGGATTACACCGATTTCGTGCGCCGGATCCCGGCTCTGGTCGCCGTCTACAAGGCCGAAGGATACAACTACGCCCCCTATCTGTTCGAGGGCATCGAATGACGCAGCGGAAGCCCTACCGACGCCGAGCACCCCGTAGATCGCAACTGATCTGCGGGGTGTTTTGCTGACAGCGGAAGGATGCAGCCCGGGCCTTGCCGGATACAGGGCAGTCGCTGCGGCGCGGTGCGGAAAGAGCGGCCCCGAAATTCCGCGGCATCGTGCCTCTCGTCCCGTGACGACCGCCCCGGAGCTCCACGATCCCCGGCAGTGATTCACAAAACAGGCCCCGAAACAAAGAGAAAACCAGAGACGGAAAGGGGCAGAAACGGCGAGGGGCACAGGAGCAAAGAAGCCTTCAAAACAAAGAAAGGGTGCAGAAATAGCGGGGACGGCAGAAACAAAGAGCCCACGAGGTGAAAGCCCCCCGAAACGAAGAGGGAGGAAAGGCCCCGATAAATCAGGTACTTTCCTCCCAGCTTTGCTGACGCCGGCGGCGCCTTGCGGATCATGGCATCCGCTACGAACCGAAGTTGTCGTAGAGAATATTCTCAGGCGGCACACCGAGGTTGTCGAGCATCTTGACAACCGAAGCGATCATCATCGGAGGTCCGCACATGAGGTAGATGCAGTCCTCAGGAGCCTGATGGTTCTTGAGGTAATTTTCGTAAAGCACGTTGTGCACGAAGCCCGGCGTGTACTTCACCCCGGCGGCATCCGCCTCGGGATCGGGGCGGTCGAGCGCCAGATTGAACCCGAAGTTGGGGAAATCCTTCTCGATCTGGTGGAACTCGTCGAGGTAGGGAACCTCCTTCAGTGCACGCGCGCCGTACCAGAACGACACGGGACGCCGGGTCTTCTCGGTCTTGAACAGGTGCATCAGGTGGCTGCGCATCGGAGCCATACCCGCACCGCCACCGATGAAGATCAGCTCCTGCGTATCGGGCAGGTTGTCCGGCAGGAAGAATTCGCCGTAAGGACCCGAAATCGTGATCTTGTCACCCGGCTTGCGCGAGAAGACATACGACGAGCAGATACCCGGATTGACCTTCATGAAACCGCCCGTAGCCCTGTCGAACGGAGGCGTGGCGATACGGATGTTGAGCATGATGATGTTGCCCTCGGCAGGATGGTTGGCCATCGAGTAGGCGCGGAACGTCGGCTCGGGATTGGTGGTGACCAGATCCCAGATCTTGAGCTTGTCCCAGTCGGCGCGGAACTTCTCGTCCACGTCCATGTCCGAAAACTTGATGGCGTCGTACTTCGGGATGTCGATCTGGATGTAGCCGCCACTGCGGAACTTGAGGTTCTCGCCCTCGGGCAGCTTCACGACGAACTCCTTGAGGAAAGTCGAGATATTGCGGTTCGAGACCACAGTGCACTCCCACTTCTTGACTCCCAGCACAGCCTCGGGAACACGGATCTTCATGTTCTCCTTGACCTTCACCTGACAGCCCAGGCGCCAGTGGTCCTTGGCCAGTTTGCGCGAAATGAAGCCCGTCTCGGTGGGCAGAATATCGCCGCCGCCTTCGAGCACCTGACATTTGCACATGCCGCACGAGCCGCCGCCGCCGCACGCCGAAGGAAGGAAGACCTTGTTGTTGGCCAGCGTCGAAAGCAGCGTCGATCCGCTTTCGGTTGTGATGACCTTCTCGCCGCCGTTGATGTCGATCACGACGTCGCCCGAGGAGGTCAGTTTCGCCTTCGCATAGAGAAGCAGTGCGACCAGCACGAGCGTTATGGCCAAAAAGGCCGCAATCGCTATTAAAATCGTTGTAGTCATTTATCGGAATCTCTTTTTTAAAGGTTAGAACTGAATGCCCGAGAAAATCATGAAGGCGATACCCATCAGACCGGTGATGATGAAGGCGATGCCGGGGCCTTTCAGCGCCGCGGGAATGTGCGAATAGGTCGTCTTCTCGCGGATGGCGGCCATCATCACGATCGCCAGCCACCAGCCCAGTCCCGAGCCGAGGCCGTAGACGACCGTCTGCCAGAGCGACGTCAACTCGCCGCTGTCGACCTTCTGCTGCATGAACAGCGAGCCGCCCATGATGGCGCAGTTCACGGCGATCAGCGGCAGGAAGATACCCAGCTGGCTGTAAAGCGTCGGCGAGAATTTCTCGACGATCATCTCCACCAGCTGTACGAAGGCCGCGATGGTGGCGATGAAGACGATGAACGACAGGAAGTTCAGGTCCACGCCCTCGATGAGCGCATTGGCCTTCAGCACGTATTCGTACAAAAGGTAGTTCAGCGGAACGGTCATCACCATCACGAACGTAACGGCGGCGCCGAGGCCCAGAGCCGTCTTCACGCTCTTCGACACGGCGATGTAGGAGCACATGCCGAAGAAGAAGGCGAAGACCATGTTGTCGATGAAGATCGACCGGATAAAGATATTCAATGATTCCATACGTTATCCTCCTATTTTTCCTGTAAGTCCTTGTTGCGCGAACGGTGCACCCAGATGATGCAACCCACGATGATCAGCGCCATCGGCGGGAAGAGCATCAGGCCGCAGTTCGAATAGAAGCCGCCTTCTTCGGTCATGTACCAACTCTCGGGGATGATGCGCAGGCCCAGAAGGCTGCCCGAACCGAAGAGCTCGCGGAAGAAGGCCACGATCACCAGAATCAGGCCGTAGCCCAGACCGTTGCCGATACCGTCGAGGAACGAAGCCCAAGGCTTGTTGGCCAGAGCGAAGGCCTCGATGCGGCCCATGACGATACAGTTGGTGATGATCAGTCCGACGTAGACCGACAGCTGCTTCGAGACTTCATAGACGAAGGCCTTGAGCACCTGGTCGACGAGGATCACCAGCGCGGCGATGACCACCAGCTGGACGATGATGCGGATGCGCGAGGGAACGCCGTTGCGCAGCAGCGACATCACCAGGTTCGAGAAGGCCGTAACGACCGTCACGGACAGGGCCATGACGATGGCGGGCTTGAGCTGTACGGTGACGGCCAGCGCCGAGCAGATACCGAGGATCTGCACGATGACCGGGTTGTTCGCCGAGAACGGACCGGTCAGGTATTTGAGGTTCTTTGCCGAAAACAAAGGCTCTTTTTCCATCTTACTCATTGTTTTCTACATTTTCTTCGTTAGACACTTCCCCTTCGGCCGGAGCGGCAGCGGCAGCTGCTGCGTTGCGCTTGGCCTCCAGCAGGGGCAGGTAGTTCTTCAGGCTGTCGAAGAGCATCGCCGTCACGCCGTCCGAGGTTTTCGTACCGCCCGAAATGGCATCCACCTCGTGTGCGGGATCTTTGGCGCCGCCCTTGCGGAGCGTCACCGAAACGAACTCGCTGCCGTCGAAGATCGTCTTGCCGACGAATTTGGCCTGATACTTGGGCGTCGCGATCTCGGCACCCAGACCCGGGGTCTCGCCCTTGTGGGCCATGATGATGCCGGCCAAGGTGTTCATGTCATTTTCGAGAGCCACATAGCCCCAGACGGGACCCCAGAGACCCATGCCGGTCACGGGAATGACCACGCGGCCGTCCCGGGCCTCGAAGATCGGGAATTTGCCCGCCTCGAAGGTTCCCGGCAGATCGTTGAGCAGCGCGAAGACATTCTCGCCTTCGATGCGGTGGCCCTCCCTGTCGACGACATAGGCATCGATGAACGCGTCGTAGGACTTGTCACCGGCCGAGAGCGACGCCAGGATGGCGAGTTTCTTCTCGTTGAGTTCGTTCTCGTACTGACGCTTCTGGAGTCCCAGTGCGGCCAGTGCGAGCAGCGTGGCCACGATGACGACCATCACCGTAGCATACATAATAATATAGGCATTGCCGTTCTTGTCGCTGAACAGGCCCTTTTTCTCCGACTTCAGCTCGGTGAATTCCGAGGCGGGAACTCCGCAGACGGGGCAGTTAGCGGGCGCGGCGTTTCCTTCGTGGATGTAGCCGCAGACGTTGCATTTGAATTTTTTCGTTGCCATAACAGTCTCCCCTATTTTGCGAGTTTGACACGTTTCCTGCGGCGCGAGATGTTGGCCTCGACCACATAGTAGTCGACCAGCGGCGCCAGCGCATTCATGAAGAGGATCGAAAGCATCATGCCCTCGGGATAGGCCGGGTTGACCACGCGGATCAGCACGGCCAGCGCTCCGGTCATCAGACCGACGATGTATTTACCCGTGTTGGTCTGTGCCGAAGTCACGGGATCGGTGGCCATGAAGACCGCGCCGAAGGCGAAGCCGCCGATGATCAGGTGATACCAGGCGGGATAGACCGTCACGCCGAGCGCCTGGAAGAGGTAGCCCATTGCCAGTCCGCCGACGAACACCGACACCATCGTGCGCCACGAGGCGATGCCCGTGAACAGGAGGATGGCGCCGCCCAGAAGAATGGCCAGCGTCGAAGTCTCGGCGAAGGATCCGGGGATGAAGCCCAGGAAGGCGTCCAGCGGCGAGAAGTTCATCGCCCCGGTCGATCCGAGCTGCTCGAGGGCCGTAGCGCCGGTGATGCCGTCGATCTTCGCGCCCATCATCGTCCAGTCGGAGTACCACACCGTTTCACCCGACATCGAAGGAGTGTAGGAGAAGAAGGCGAAGGCACGCGCCAGCAGCGCGGGGTTGAAGACGTTCATGCCCGTACCGCCGAAGACCTCCTTGCCGAAAATCACGGCGAAAGCCGTCGACAGGGCGACCATCCAGAGCGGCGTCGACACCGGGAAGATCATCGGGATCAGCAGACCCGTGACGAGGAAACCCTCGTTGACCTCGTGGCCGCGAGCCTGTGCGAATCCGAACTCTATGCCCAGACCCACAATGTAGGAGACGCAGACCATCGGCAGGATGCGGACCAGTCCGTAGAAGAAGGCCGAGAAGCCCTCGAGTCCGACCTGGATGCCCGTATTGTAACATCCGAACAGAAAAGCCGGCATCAGCGCCACGACGACCATGATCATCGTACGTTTCATGTCGTTGCAGTCGCGGATGTGCGCGCCTTTCGAGGTCGTGGTGTTGGGTACGAAGAGGAACGTCTCGAACGCGTCGAACGTCGACTCCAGAAAGCCCAGCTTGCCACCCTTGGAGAAGGTGGGCTTGATATTGTCCATGAATTTACGAAGTCCCATCTCTAAGCCTCCCTGATCATTAAGTTAATACCGTCGCGGATGATCTGCTGAATCTCGATCTTCGAGGGATCGACGAACTCGCACAGCGCGAAGTCCTCTTCGGTGACCTCGTAGATGCCGAGGTTCTCCATCCGATCGATGTCGCCCGCCAGACAGGCCTTCAGCAGATACATCGGATAAATGTCCATCGGCAGATACTGCTCGTAGAGCCCCGTCACGACGAACGGACGCTCGCCGCCGTTCATGTTGGTGTCGAGGTTGTAGGCCTTCTTCGGGCAGAGCCACGAAAAATAGGCGCGCGACACGGAGAACTTGCCCAGACGGGGCATCGCCCAGCCCAGCAGTTCGTACTTGTCGCCCTCGGGAATGGCGGTCAGCTGATTGGCGTAGAAGCCCATGAATCCGTCGTGTGCAGTCCGGGTGCCGGTGAGCACGTTGCCCGAGATGAAGCGGACGCTGTCGCCCTCCTTCTGCGGTTTCACGTTGCCCTTGACCAGCGAGTCGACCTTCGCGCCGCCCACCATGCGGACGTACTGCGGATGCTCGATCTCCGAACCGGCCACGGCGATGATCTTCGTCATGTCGACACGGCCTTCGTTGAACAGGCGGCCGATGATGGCCAGATCCTGGATGTTGACCGTCCACACCACTTCGCCCTTGTTCACCGGGTCCACGTGGTGGATCTGCACGCCGACATTGCCGACCGGGTGCTTGCCCGCAAAGGCGTGCAATTCGGCACCCTGGAGCGAGGGCATCAACCCTTCGGCCTTGGCGCGCACTGAGAGATGCACCTTGCCCGGAGTGAGCTTGCGCATCACGTCGATACCCGTCTGGAGGTTCTTCTGCTCGGCCTTCAGCACGAAATTGTAATCCGGGGCCAGAGGTGCGGAGTCGAAGGCGGAGATGAAGACCGCTTTCGGCGTGTCGCTGGGATCGGCGATGATGCCGTAAGGGCGCTGCACGATCATCGGCCAGAGACCCGACCGCAGCAGCAGGGAGACGATCTGCTCGCGCGAAGCCGACCCCAAATCGGTCTTCGGAAACTCCTCGTACTCCTGGGTGGCGTCGGGAGTCACCGTCACGGAGAGGACCTTGCGCTTCTCTCCGCGGTTGACGGCGGCCACCGTACCACTGACGGGCGACGTGAAGAGCACGCTTTCGTTGTACTTGTTGAAGAACAACGGCGTACCGGCCTTCACCCGATCGCCCTCCTTAACCAGCAGTTTGGGTGTCACGCCCTCGAAATCGAGGGGCGATAGGGCATACTCCGAAGCCTGCGGTGCATCCGCGAGCGACTCCAGGGCTTTGCCCACCAGATTGATGTCTAAACCCTTGCGTAGTGTAATGATTTTCGACATGGTTAATGATTTTGATTGTTATGTTTGGAATTTAAGTTCGGCTGTTAGTAAGCTAACAATTAATTCGCGTGCGAAAGTACGAAATTTTTCCCGAAATTCCCCATGACCAGCCCATTATTTCTTAAATTTAATTAAAATTCGGGGCATCCTCTTTCGGGGTAAAAGAAAAACGCCACAAACGCTTCCGATGTGAAAGCACCCCGAGTAAATCCAGGACGGAGACCGTCTCCGGAAAACATCCCGCACCGCACCGTCGGACGCCCGGTGCGAAGGGCAAAAATTTGGCTCCAAATTCGCAATGCTTCCGCTAAAATTCCTACATTTGCAATTCGGATGCTCCCTTACGTCAACATACACACCCATCGCCCGACCGGTTCGGGGATCGAACTCCGCACGGCGGGCGTGCACCCGTGGAATGCCGCAACACACGACGCCGCAACACTCGGCCAGCGCTTGGACGGGGCGCAGGCCGTGGGCGAAACAGGACTCGATTTCGTGCGCGGCGCCGACCGTGCGGCTCAGCTGTCCGCACTGCGGATCCAGCTGCGGCTGGCCCGCGAGCGGGGGCTTCCGGTGGTGCTCCACTGCGTCAGGGCCTTCGAGCCGCTGATGCGCGAACTGGCGGCCTCGGAACCCCGGGCCGTGATTTTCCACGGATTCATCGGCTCGCCCGAGCAGGCGCGTCAGGCCCTGGCCAAAGGCTACTGCCTCTCGTTCGGCGAGCGCACCTTCGCATCGCCCAAGACCCTTGCGGCGCTGCGCGAGACACCGCTCGCACAGCTCTTTCTGGAGACCGACGACAGTCCCGTGTCCATTGCGGAAATCTACGCCCGGGCGGCGGTGGCAAGAGGCGTTCCGGAGGAGGAGCTGCAACGCGGAATTTTAGATAACTACAACCGAATATTCACCGACGGATGAAACCGTCCGTTCTCCGGGAGCGCCGCAGGCCCTCGCCCGCCCGAGGGAGCCGAAAATGACGGATCGGAATGAAGTACGCCGAACGAGACCAACGAGGCAGACGAGAGGAATGCAGCAAACACGCCGGACGTGAAGGAGCAGAGCGAACGAAGAACGACAAACAACAGGAACAAATGGAAACACAGACACATAACTGGCTGGAAAGAACCGAGTTGCTGCTCGGAGGCGAGAAATTGGAGCGGCTGCGCCAGGCCCACGTGCTCGTGGTCGGGCTGGGCGGCGTGGGGGCCTATGCCGCGGAGATGATCGCCCGGGCGGGTGTGGGGCGCATGACCATTGCCGATGCCGACACGGTGAACACAAGCAATATCAACCGCCAGCTGGTGGCCCTCCACTCGACCGTCGGCCGTCCGAAGGCCGAGGTGCTGGCCGAACGCCTGCGCGACATCAACCCCGAAATCGAGCTCACGGTGGTCAACAAATACATCAAGGACGAGGAGACCTATATCCTATTGGACGCCGCGCGCTACGACTACGTGGTCGACGCCATCGACACCCTCTCGCCCAAACTGGCGCTGATCGCCGCCTCGCTGGAACGCGGACTGCCGCTCGTCAGCTCGATGGGCGCCGGAGCCAAGACCGACCCCACCCAGCTCGCGATCGCCGACATCGCCAAGACCCACCACTGCCCGCTGGCCCACATGCTGCGCAAGCGGCTGCACAAAATCGGCATCCGCCGGGGATTTCGGGCCGTATTCTCGCCCGAACCGATGCGCGAAGGGGCCATGATCCTCTGTGAGGAGCAGAACAAGAAGTCGAACGTCGGGACGATCTCCTACATCCCCGCGCTGTTCGGAATCGGATGCGCATCGGTGGTCATCCGCGGCCTGATCGGAGAACTGGAGGGCTAAACACCCCCTTTCAAGGGCGGCGGGACCGCTCCGCATGTGGAGACCCGAGTCCGCGCTGCCGAACGCAACTTACAAAAAACACGAAGAATATGCAACCGAACATCGTATTTCTGGACGAGTACAGCCTCGGAGAGGCCGACCTCGGATCCATACGCGCGCTGGGCAACTACACGGGTTACCGGACCACGACCCGCGAGGAGATCGTCGACCGCTGCCGCGAAGCCGACGTGGTGATCACCAACAAGGTGGCTTTCCGCCGCGAAATCCTGCGCCAGTTGCCCCGCCTGCGGCTGATCTGCGTGGCGGCGACGGGCATGAACCACATTGATCTCGACGCTGCGGCCGAGCAGGGCGTCACGGTGAAGAATGCCGTGGGCTACTCGACCCATGCCGTGACGGAGACCACCATCGGCGCGGCCATCGGCCTGCTGCGACAGAATGTCTACTACGACCGCTACACCAAGACCTCCTATGCGGGATCGCCCCTGCAATACCACTTCGGGCGCACGACCCACCAGCTCTACGGTTCGAACTGGGGCATTGTCGGGCTGGGCAACATCGGCCGCAACGTCGCCCGCGTGGCCGAGGCTCTGGGATGCCGCATCGCCTACAGCTCCACTTCGGGCGTCGTGCGCGAGGAAGCCTATCCCGAAAAGCCGCTCGACGAACTGCTCCGATGGGCCGACGTGGTCTCGATCCACGCCCCGCTGAACGACCGCACGCGCAACCTGATCGGCGCACGCGAACTGGCGCTGATGAAACCTTCGGCCATCCTGATCAACGTGGCGCGCGGCAGCATCGTCGACGAGGCGGCGCTGGCTGCGGCTCTCGACGCCGGAAAACTGGCCGGAGCGGGGCTCGACGTTTTCGCACACGAGCCCCTCGACACGGGCAATCCCCTGCTCTCGATCCGCGAACCGGACCGCCTGCTGCTCTCGCCCCACAACGCCTGGTCGCCCGTCGAGGCGATCGAACAACTCGTGGCGTGCATCGTACGAAACATTCAGGATTTCTACACCCCTCAAAACCGATAACCGATGTCCCAGCCCAACCTCACGGTCGTAATCCCGGTCCACAATGCCGCGCCCTACCTCGGAGCATGCGTCGAGAGCCTGCTGGCCCAGAGCTACAGCGATTTCGAGCTCCTCCTGGTCGAAAACAACTCGTCGGACGATTCGCAGGAGCGCTGTATCCGCTATGCCGCGGAATATCCCGAACGGATCCGGACCCTGGTGCTTCCCGAAGCATCGGTCTCGGCAGCCCGCAATGCGGGCATCGACAACGCCCGCGGACGCTTCATCACCTTCATGGACGCCGACGACTGGGCCGAAAAGGAGTTTTTGGCCGAATTTTTCCGCGATTCGGCTCCGGGGCCCGAAACAATAGTCATGCAGGGCATATTGCTCGACTTTTCGGAGGCCGAGCCGTCGGAGCCGAACCGGGCAATGTTCAGCTACGCCGACAGGACCTTCACCATCGGTGACGACACTGCACCAGCCATGGCACAGCAATTTCTGCAGGACGGATGCAGTGTCTGCAAGCTCTACCACACGGAAACGCTCCGCCGTCTCGGAATTCGCTTCATCGAGCATCTCTACTCCCGCGAAGACCACCTCTTCTTCTTCACCTGCATCAGCCGGATGCGGTCCGTAATCTGGCGCAGCGGCCTCTACATGCACTACATGCGCCGCGGGCTGAATACGCTCAGCACACGCCCCATGCCGGCCGGCGAACTCATCGATGCCGCCGAGCGGCTCGACCGCTTCATACCGCAGCTGGCCGAACGCTTCGCCATCACGGACAGAGCCTACCTCTTCGCCCTGCGCCAAAGCCTGGTTCGCGACACGCTGCTCCGGGCTGCAAACAACATCCGCTTCGGCGAGCGTCGGAGCGTTCTCGGAGCGATCGCCGCCCGCCCGGAGCTGTTCGGTGCGGAGACGTACACACCCCGCTGGCATCCGCTGTTGAAGCGTCCTCTGCTCGACCGCATTCTGAAGGGAACGGAGAGTGCGACACTCCTCTTCCTGCGAATCGCACTGCGCAGAGCGTCGTTGCGCCTGCGCGGACATTTCAACGCCTGAATCATGGACCGCAAACAACCCGTTTTCGACTTTCTCGACGCCCGCGGCATCCGCTACGAATGGTACGAACACCCCGAGGCCCCGACCATCGAAATAGCCCGCCAATGGTGGCGCAACGACGGTTCGAAACACTGCAAGAACCTCTTCTTCCGCAACCACAAGGGCAACCGCCACTACCTTGTGTGTTTCGATTCGGAACGCTCGCTGGCCATCCGCGACCTCGAAACCCGCCTTCACCAGGGAAAGCTGACGTTCGCCTCGCCCGAACGCATGGAGCGCTGGCTGGGACTCCAGCCCGGTTCGGTGTCGCCCTTCGGGCTGATCAACGATCGGGACAACCACGTCCACCTGTTCCTCGACATCAACCTGCGCCACTACCCCGCCTACTCGTTCCACCCCAACGACAACCGCGCAACGGTGGTCATCCCGCAGGAGGAGTTTCTGAAATACCTCGCCGCAGTCGGCAACTCCTACGAATTCATAGAACTTTACTAAATCGAAAAACCCCGGCCTTTGAGCCGGGGTTTTTGCAATGCAGGGAGTTCGGTTATTTCAACGTGACGAGTGCCTCTCCGGTCATTTCGGCAGGCTGCTCCAGCCCCATCAGCTTCAGCACCGTGGGAGCCACGTCGGCCAGAATGCCGCTGCGGACCGACTTCACGCGGTCCGACACCACCACGATGGGAACCGGATTGAGCGAGTGCGCCGTATTGGGCGTACCGTCGGCATTGACAGCGTTGTCGGCATTGCCGTGGTCGGCGATCATCACCACCTCGTAACCGTTGGCCCGGGCGGCCTCCACAACCTCGGAGACACACTTGTCGACAGCCTTCACGGCCTTCACGATCGCCTCATAGACGCCCGTATGGCCCACCATGTCGCCGTTGGCGAAGTTCAGGCAGATGAAGTCGAATTTCTTCTCGCCCAGTGCGGCAACCAGTTTTTCAGCCACTTCCGGAGCCGACATTTCGGGCTGGAGGTCATAGGTCGCCACCTTGGGCGATGCGACGAGGATGCGCTCCTCGCCCTCGAACTTCTCCTCGCGGCCTCCGTTCAGGAAGAACGTCACATGGGCGTATTTCTCGGTCTCGGCGATGCGCAGCTGGCGGAGCCCCTGCTTCGAAACCCACTCGCCGATGGTGTCGGGCACGTTCTCCTTGTCGAAAAGGATGTGCAGGCCCGTGAACTTGGCGTCGTAGGGAGTCATGCAGCAGTAGTAGAGCGGCATGGTGTGCATTCCCTCGGCGGGCATATCCTCCTGCGTCAGCACGATGGTGAGCTCCTTGGCGCGGTCGTTGCGGTAGTTGAAGAAGATCACCAGGTCGTTCGGACGGATCATGCCGACAGGCTGTCCGTTCTCGTCGACGCGCACGACGGGCTTGATGAACTCGTCCGTCACGCCCTCGTCGTAGGATTTCTGGACTGCGTCGACCATGTCCGACGCCTTCTCTCCGATACCGTTCACCAGCGCGTCATAAGCGATTTTCACACGCTCCCAGCGCTTGTCGCGGTCCATGGCATAGTAACGGCCGATGACCGTAGCCACCTTGCCCGTCGATGCGGCCATGTGCTTCTCGAGGTCGGCAACGAAGCCCTTGCCGCTGCGCGGGTCGGTGTCGCGGCCGTCCATGAAGCAGTGCACGAACGTATTTTCGATCTTGTATTCGGCGGCGATGTCGCAGAGTTTGAAGAGATGCTCCAGCGACGAGTGCACGCCGCCGTCCGACACGAGGCCCATGAAATGCACGTTCACGCCCTTCTCGCGGGCATATTCGAATGCGGCTTTCACCTCCGGATTCTGCAGGATCGAATTGTCGCGGCAGGCGCGGTTGATCTTCACGAGATCCTGATAAACGACGCGGCCGGCGCCGATATTGAGGTGGCCCACCTCCGAGTTACCCATCTGTCCTTCGGGCAGACCGACGTTCTCACCATCGGTGCGCAGTTCGGCGTGGGGGTATTTTTCGGTCATGGCCGAAATATATTCGGGATGCACGGTCGAAATGACATCCGCCTTGTCGTGACGGCCATTTCCCCAGCCGTCGAGGATCATAAGTAATACCTTGTTGTTCATAGCTTATCCTATTCTAATTCATACTCGTTTCGTTGTCTGCGGACGCTGCCGTCACGGCCTTCGCCCGCGTTTGCAAACCGCTCCGGCTCCAACTTCCGGCCCCGGCTCCAATTTTCGGCCCCGGCTCCAATTTTCGGCCCCGGGTCTCAACCCCTGCCGCGGGTCCAAATTCCAGTCTCAGCACCACAATCCGGCCCCGGATCAAAACTCCGGCCCCGGCGAGGGCCGCAGCAATCAGTTTACCTGGGCTGCGATCAGCTCCACGGCCTTGTCGATGGCCGCCTGCAGTCCGTCGGGATTTTTACCTCCGGCCGTCGCGAAGAAGGCCTGTCCGCCTCCGCCGCCCTGCATCAGCTTCGCAGCCTCGCGCACAACGGCTCCGGCATTCACGCCACAAGCCGCGATCTCATCGCCCAGCATCACCGTCAGCGTCGGTTTTCCCTCCCAGAGGGAGCCCACGACGAAGACCAGCTTCGGCGAGCGCTGGCGCAGGTTGTAGGCCAGGTCCTTCACGAAGTCGGGACGACGGTCGGTCTGCGTGGCGAAAAGCTGCATGCCGTTACGCTCGGGGGTCGATGCGGCGATCTTGTCGGCCCATTGGGCGACCTGCTCGCGACGCATCGCCTCGACCTCCTTCGAGAGGCTCTCGTTGCTTTCGAGCATCTTCTTCACGGCCTGCACGACCTGCGGGTTATTGAGGTATTCGGCGATATTGCGCATCGTGTCCTCGGCGGCATAAAGCACCTTCTCGGCCTGCTCGCCCGTGACAGCCTCGATACGGCGCACGCCGGCCGAAATGGCGCTCTCCGAGAGGATCTTGAAGAAACCGATAGTGCCCGTGGCTCGGGTGTGCGTACCGCCGCACAGCTCGACCGACGTACCGAAGCGGACCATGCGGACCTTGTCGCCGTACTTCTCGCCGAAGAGCATCATCGCTCCGCACTTCTCGGCCTCCTCCTTCGTCGCCTCGCGGTTCTCCTCGAGGGGGTAGTTGGCGCGGATGGCCCGGTTGACGAGCTGCTCCACCTTGCGCAGCTCCTCGGACGTCACCTTCTGAAAATGCGAGAAGTCGAAACGCAGGATTTCGGGCGTCACCAGCGAACCCTTCTGCTCGACGTGCGTGCCGAGCACCTTGCGCAGCGCCTCGTGCATGAGGTGCGTGGCGGTGTGGTTGTTGGCCGCAGCCTGCCGCTTTTCGGGGTCCACCAGGGCCGTAAATTCGGCCTCGGGGTTCTCCGGCAGCTGGTTCACGATATGGATGATCAGGCCGTTCTCCTTCTCGGTGGCCACAACCGGGATGCGCTCGTTGGCGCTCTCGATCGAACCGATGTCACCGACCTGACCGCCCGAATTGCCGTAGAAGGGCGTGCGGTCGAAGACCAGCTGGTACGACGTCTTGCCCTTCGACGTAACGCGGCGGTAGCGTGCGATGCGGACCTTCTCGGTCAGCGTGTCGTAACCCGTGAAGAGGCTCTCGCGGAGGGGGAACAGCTCCACCCAGTCGTCGGTATCGACGGCGGCGGCATTGCGCGACCGCTCCTTCTGGGCCTGCAGTTCCTTTTCGAATGCGGCGAGGTCCACGCCGACGCCCTGTTCGCGGGCGATCAGCTCCGTGAGGTCAATCGGGAAGCCGAACGTATCGTAGAGTTCGAAGGCATCCTTGCCCGAAATAAGCTCCTTGCCTTCGCCTTTGGTTCTGGAGATCACGCCGTCCAGCAGGTTGATACCCGTGGCCAGCGTTCGCAGGAACGAGGACTCCTCCTCCTCGATCACTTTTTCGATCAGTCCCTGCTGGGCCTTCAGTTCGGGGAACTGGCCGCCCATCTGCCCGACCAGCCCGGGGACCAGACGGCAGAGCGTCGGATCGGTGAAGCCGAGGTAGGTGTAGCCGTAGCGCACGGCGCGGCGCAGGATGCGGCGGATGACATAGCCCGCCTTGACGTTCGAGGGCAGCTGTCCGTCGGCGATCGAGAAGGCGATGGCGCGCAGGTGGTCGGCGATCACACGCATGGCCACGTCGGCCTTCGGCTCCTCGCCGTATTTCTTGCCCGACAGCTCGGCGATGCGGCCGATCGTGGGCTGGAAAACGTCGGTATCGTAGTTCGACTTCTTGCCCTGAAGAATCATGCAGAGGCGCTCGAAGCCCATACCCGTGTCGACGTTGCGCGCGGGAAGTTCCTCCAGCGAACCGTTTGCCTTGCGGTTGAACTGCATGAAAACGAGGTTCCAGATCTCGATCACCTGCGGATGGCCGGCATTGACCATCTCGCGACCCGGTTTTGCGGCGATCTCCGCCTCGTCGCGCAAGTCGAAGTGGATCTCCGAGCAGGGTCCGCAAGGTCCCGTCTCGCCCATCTCCCAGAAGTTATCGTGCTTGTTGCCGCGGATGATGTGGTCCGCAGGCAGGAAGCGGAGCCAGTAGTCGTAAGCCTCCTGATCGAACGGCACACCGTCCTCCTCCGAACCTTCGAACACCGTGGCGTACATCCGCTCGGCGGGCAGCCCGTAGACATCGTGGAGCAGCTCCCAGGCCCACTCGATCGCCTCCTTCTTGAAGTAATCGCCATAGGACCAGTTGCCCAGCATCTCGAACATCGTATGGTGGTAGGTATCGTGGCCGACCTCCTCCAGGTCGTTGTGCTTGCCCGAAACGCGCAGGCACTTCTGCGTATCGGCCGCACGCGGATACTTGCGGGGCACATTGCCCAGGAAGATATCCTTGAACTGGTTCATACCTGCATTGGTGAACATCAGCGTGGGGTCGCCCTTGACGACCATCGGGGCCGAAGGCACGATAGCATGTCCTTTCGACTCGAAGAAGTCGAGAAAGGCCTGACGAATTTTATTTGACTCCATGATATATTGATTTATCCTGTTTTTACGTTCTTGATTTCGGGTTGCAAAATTACACATTTTAAACTAAATTTGCATCCTATTAAAGGAGATTTTTCCGCGATGGGCGAAAAAGGACACAGATTCGGGAGCGAAACACTTCGGACCGGTGCAGAGGAGCTGACGCACGAGGCGCAGCTGCTCACACACGGCGTGATGACGGCTCCGTTCCGGCTCCGGACCTACCGCCTGATCCGCAAAATCCTGATCGGATTCATCTTCGTGTCGATCGCCAACGTCCTCTTCTCCTACTTCTTCTACACCCCCAAGATGTACCGCATCCTGCGCGACAACCGCGAGCTGGTGATCAAATACCGCATCCTCCAGGACCGCATCCGCAGCGCCCAGCAGCACGTCGACGAAATACGCCACCGCGACAACTACGTCTACCGCTCGCTCTTCTCGACCGACACGCTCTCGATCCCGGGCGTGTGGCAGCCCTACCCCGAAGCCAAATACGCTCCGCTTGCCGCCGACGACTACGCCCCGCTGATGATCGGCACATGGCGGCAGCTGGACGCCCTGGCCCGGACGATCTACCTCGAATCGGTGTCGTTCGACGAGTTGCAGCAGTTCTCGAGGAACAAGGAGCGGCTTTCGGCGGCCGTCCCGGCCATCTGGCCCATCGACCGCTCGGCGCTGCACAACAACCACATCGGCGCCTTCAGCACACGCCGCATGCACCCCGTGCTGGGCTACATCCGCCCCCACACGGGCGTCGACTTCGGCTGCGACCGCGGCACTCCGGTCTATGCCACGGGCGACGCCGTGGTCGAGATCGCCGCCGACAAGGGCTTCAACGGCGGCTATGGCAAGCAGGTGCTGCTCAACCACGAATTCGGATACAAGACGCGCTACGCCCATCTGAACGAAGTGCTTGTGAAACCCGGCGAGCGCGTCACGCGCGGCCAGATCATCGCCAAAACGGGCAACACGGGGCGTTCGACGGGCCCCCACCTCCACTACGAGGTGATCCACAAGGGCGTGCCCGTCAACCCGATCAACTATTTCAACCGCAACATGACTTCCGAGGAGTACGAACGCCTGATGGAGAACATGCGCGAGACCAACTTCGAAAAGCTTTGACATGGCTGGCAAAAAGGATTTAGAGCGTCTGCGCAGGCGCAAACGGCGCAAGCAACGGATCATCCGCGCCACGGTCCACCTCTTCGTGTGGCTGGGGATGGCGGTGCTCTACTACGTGGGCTTCTCGATCTTCTTCGACACGCCGTTCGAATACCAGATGAAGCATTCGACCGACCGTCTGCAGCGCGAATATGCCGTGCTGTCGGCCCGCTACGACTCGCTGGCAACCGTCCTGGGGAACCTCTCGGAACGCGACCGCAACGTCTTCCGCATCCTCTTCGAGTCGGAGCCTTACGATTTCGACTCGGAGCACGAACAGCGGCAGAGTTCGACCTACGAAAAGATTGTGGGACGCTCGACGCGCCAGCTTAAACGCGAACTGCGCGAGCGGGTGAACAAGATGGAACAGCAGCTCGAAAGACTCAACGCCTCGTACCTCGACCTGCAGGCACGCATCGACACGGCGGGCCGCAGGTGCGACAACATCCCCTCGATCCAGCCCGTGATCAACAAGCAGCTGACGCTGCTGACAACCTCCTACGGCATGCGCATCCACCCCTTCTACAAGACGCTGCAATCGCATCAGGGCGTGGATTACTCCGTCCCCGAGGGTTCGCGTGTCTTCGCCACGGCCGACGGTGTGGTGCGCGATGCGACGCAGCGCAACGCTACGCAGGGGCAGACCGTGGTGATCGACCACGGCAACGGCTACGAAACCTCGTACAGCCACCTCTCCAAGATCAACGTCCGCAAGGGCCAGAGCGTGCGGCGGGGCGACATCATCGCCCTCTCGGGCGACACGGGTCTTTCGCTGGCGCCCCACCTCCACTACGAAGTGCGGCTCGACGGCATGCGCGTCGACCCGATCCACTATTTCTTCATGGAGCTGACCCCTGCCGAGTACCAACGCCTGATGCGCATCGCCCGGACCGGCATGCAGTCGTTCGACTAATCCCCGGAGCATGGCCAACAATCAGAGAACGGATTTCGGCAGCATTCCCGAGCCTTTTTCCAGCGGCAAACTACCCCGCCGGGGCATCCGGGAGATCCGAGTCATCCGGCGCATCGAAGCCGTCCGGAGCACCCGGCGGCATATTCGCACCATGCAGAGTTACCAACCGACGACCGACAAATAATCCGCCATGCAAATACGCCTGCTCCTTTTGGATTTCGACGGCACGCTGGCCGATACCCGGCGGGCCAACACGCTCTCCTACGTGGCAGCCCTCGCCGAAGCGGGCTACACCCTCTCCGAGGAGGAATACGCCGCCAATTACTTCGGAATGCGGTGCAACGAGTTTCTCACACGCTTCGGAATCGCCGACCCCGCCGAGCGCGAACGGCTGCGTCTGCGCAAAATCGCCCTCTACCCCACGTTTTTCGACACCGTGCGGCTCAACGAGCCCCTGTGGAACTTCTGCCAACAGTTCCGTGCCGGCGGCGGCCGTGTGTGGGTGGTCTCGACGGGCAGCCGGGCCAACATCGACAACGTGATGCGCCATCTGGGAATCGGCGGCCCCGCAACAGGGGACGAGAGATCCGTCACAGGGCCCCATGCCGACGAAGAAGGCCCCGCAGCACCGCTGGGCCGTGTCGACGGCATCCTCTCGGGCGCCGATGTGGAGCATCCGAAGCCCGCTCCGGATTGTTTTCTGGAGGCCATGCGCCGCGAAGGCTGTACACCGCGCCAGACGCTGATCTTCGAAGACTCGCCGATCGGCATCGAGGCGGCACGCCGCAGCGGCGCATCCTATTTCGTAGTGAAACTCTGACTCCCGACTGCTCCCGATAACGCCCGGCCGCACCCGCCGGCTCCGGGCCAACTCCAGCTGTTCCCGACTGCTTCCATCGGCTCCGGACCAGTCCCAGCAGAGCCCGACCGTTCCCGACAAGGCCCCAACTACTCCCGGCCGCCCGCGACAGACCCTGACAAGACCCGACAGTTCCGCCGGCTCCGAACCACTCCGGACAGTCCCGAAAGCTCCCCCGGCAACAGCCGACCACAGCCCAAAAGGCCTCTCCGGCAACAGCCGACCACCGTCCGAAACGCCTCCCGATAACAGCCAACAGCCGCCCGAAGGGTCATCCGAAAGGCCGTCCGAAAGGCTGTCCGAAAAACCTTCTGAAAAGCCGTCCGAAAGGCCGCAGGCGCAAAGCTACCGCTTGCAAATCACGTTGAAATCGCAGAACTTGCAGGTGTCGGCGTCCTCACACTGGCGGAAGGGAACCGCCGGATCGTAGAGTTCCGCCAGTGTTTCGCCCACCAACTCCTCGAAGCGTTCGGCATAGAGCGTGTAACGCCCGCCGCGGATGCCCGTCTGCTTGTCGTCGAGCGTCGGCAGGTAGTCGGGACGGTTCATCGCCCGCACGTAGTAGAGCGCGGGTTCGGCATCAACGCCGCGCGTATGGTAGAGCATCATGGCATAGAGCAGGGTCTGGACGATGTTCGAAAGCCGCTGTTTGCCCTCACCGCGGAAAAGGCTCTCCACCCCGGCGAACTCCAGATGCGGCGCCCCGGTCTTGTAGTCCACCACACGCAGCGTTCCGTCATCCAGCACATCGATGCGGTCGGCAATGCCGGCGAACTTCACGGCCTGCGCCCGGCCCTGCGCCCGGAACGGGAACGAATAGGCCACATCCTGCTCCAGCCCCGTGACCGTGAAGCCATCGTGCGCCGCATCGTAGGGCATCACCCCGCCCCGCAGGTAGCGCGTAACGATATCTTTGACCAACAGCAGGTTGCCCGTATAGTCGTCGGTCGTGGCCTCGGGATCCTGCAAATAATTCTCGTTGATCGACGCCTCGACCGCCGCGGCGATCTCTCCCGTGCGGATCATCGCCCGCAGGGTCTCGCCGGGGTGCGCCTCACCCACGATCCGGGCATAGAGTTTCTGCACCGCGGCATGGAGAATCGTACCGAACATCGGGGCGTCGACCTCCTCGGCGATCTCGTCGTCGGTCTGCAGCCGCGCCACGGAGTGAAAATAGAACCGCAGGGGGCAGGCCACATAGCGGAAGAAAGCCGTCGGCGAGAGCGAGGCCTTCGATTCAGGATCGGTGAAGCGCCCAAGACGCCGCATGATTCCCTCGTCCTTCGCCACCTCGATCGGATCAGTCTCGGCAAGGTTGACATCCACCCCCACCTCGACCTTGCGAACCGGGAATCCACTCTCGTAGTCGAGCTGGTAGATGTAGCGGCTCGGTTCGCCGGTCGATTTGTCGTCGGCGTGCGAGCAGTAGAGCATCCACACCCGCCGGGCGCGCTGCACGAGGCGATAGAAATAGTAGGCATAGACCCCTTCGTGATGTTCGGGCGTAGGCAGTCCGTAGGCCGCCCGCAGGTTGTAGGGCACGAACGACGCCTGCGCCATGTGGTTGCCCGGGAAGTTGTCGTCGTTCATCGAGAGCAGGACGACGTTTTCGAAATCGAGGTTGCGGGTTTCGAGGATCCCCATGACCTGAAGCCCTTCGAGCGGCTCGCCTTCGTAGGGGATGCGCACGGTCTGCAAATGGCGGCGCAGCAGCGAGGTGTAAACCTCCGTCGTCAATTCGATGTCGCACTGATCCAGCGAATTGCACAATTTGGAAATCTCCTCCGAAATCACGGCCAGAAACTCCACCCGCTGACGCCTGTCATCGCCCTCGTAGGGCGTCCGGGCCACGGCGGCTACGACCCGCAGCAGCCAGTCGGAGAGTTCGCGCCACGCGGCGGCGGGCGAAAAGATCATCCGCAGCAGGTCGTTGCGCCCCAGCCATGCGGCGTCAACCGAGATGCGCCGTTCACGCACGATCTCGTCCTGCATGGCGCGGGTCTCGCGGAGGTCGCTGTCGGCAACGTAGGGATGCGCGAGAATGCCCACGACGTCAGCATGGTAGAACGTGCAGCCGGCACCCTTCGTGCGGCGGTGGGCCTGCAGCTCCACGAGGCGTTCGATAAAGGTGTAGGCCAGGCTGGCACGCAGCGGATAGCCCATCGTGACGTTGACCTTCCCGATCTCGGGCGGCAGGGCATAGAGCAGCGGCAGGAGCAGGTTTTCGTCGGTCAGCACCACGGCGGTACGCTTGTCCAGCGGCCCCCGGGCGGCCAGTTCCCGCAGGATTGCGGCGGCATGCTTGCACTGCACGGCATTCGACACAGCGGCCACGGCGGTCAACTCCTTCGGGCGCTCCATGTTGTCATGCGACACCTCTCCGCTCGGCGGGAACTGCACGACATTCTCGCGCACGAACATCCCGGCCTCCTGCTCGGGGCGGTCCTTGTAGTAGGAATCGTAATCCCAGTAGAAATCGGTCTCGGCAGCCGTCGAGAGGAATCGAAACAGCTGTTTTTCGCACTCCGACAGGGCGTTGAATCCCACCACGACATAGCGCCGTGCCTCGGCGAAGGCATATCCCCCACCGCGGATGCGGTCGGCGGCGGCCCGCTGGACCATGCCGTTGTAGGCGATGCCCAGTTCGGAGAGCCGTTCGCGGAAGCGGGCGTAAACCGGCCCCAGGGTCTTCCAGATTGCCAGGAAGCGGCGCTTCTCCTCCGAGAGGTCGGTCTCGTCGGCGAGTGTCGACCAGAAGCGCAGGATCTGCAGCTGCGCGGGCGTAAGGTACGAAATATCGGCCTCGAGTTCCTTGATCTCCGAGATGTTGCGGAACAGCATCGCGGCGTCGATCCGGTATTTGTCGATGGTGTCGAAATCCGTCAAGAGCATGTCGCCCCAGAAATAGAACTTGTCGAACGGCTCGGCGTGGTATTCCGAGTAGATTTTATAGAGTTCGGTGATCAGCCGCACGCGGTCCCCGGTGCGGAGCCCCGAGATCTCGGTCGTCAGGTCGTCGACCGTAACCCACTGCGGCTGCCACATCGGGCGCCCGGCGATCTGCGCCAGGGCATCGACAAAGAACAGCCGCGCACGACGCGACGGAAAGAGGATCGCCCTTTCGGAAAGCCCTTCGCCGTAGCGTTCGTAAAGGTCGCGGGCGACTTCGGATAGGAAAGTTTTCATAGCGAGACCAACAAGCCCCTGCCCGGGGCGGAGATTCGGGGGATGAGCGGAACGACCGGCGCGGCCGGAAGCCGCAAACAGCACCCCGGCAACGGCTCAACGCCCCGCCGGAGCGCCAGAAACCTTACTCCAGACGGGTTATGTCGCCACCCATGAACTTCGCGCCGCTGCGCACGATCGACGGAGACCCCTTGTAGGTGATCTTGCCCCCAGTCGAGGTTTTGCCCAGGAAACGGTCGGTCACCCACAGTGCGGCCATACCCGAGCTGGAGACATTGACCTCGGCGGCCATCACCTCCAGAGCTGCGGCGTCGAGTTTTCCGGTCGAGACGAACAGCGAGAGATAGCGCACCGCACCCGTCAGCGTCGCCGAGCTCTTGCCCGTAAGCTCCATTTTCAGATCCTTGACATCCATCCGAGCCTTCACCTGCGCCATGCCGCCCACGGTCAGGTCGAGGACCGTGGCCACCAGCGTGCTGTCGAACGTCGCCACGGCGTCGGCAATGGCGATGCGCTCCAGCGAGTTGTAATAAACCGTCACCGACGTACGTTCGGGCCGGCGGGCATCGGAGCGCTCCGTGATGTGCAGGACCTTGTCCTTCACCTCGGCGCGGAATTTGGTCGTATAGGAACCTTTGGTGTCGTAGATGATCTTGGGGGCTTCAGTATCGGGTACCTGCACGAATTTGACGTCGAGCGGCGCCGACACCTCGACGGCCGTAAACGACGTGAGCCATTCGCGGTGTTCCCCGCTTTCGGCGGGCTGCTGCGCCCGACAGAGCACTGCGGCGGCCAGCATCACGGCCGTCAGAATCATTTTCTTCATATCAAGATCTTGTTTTAGCTCCGCTAAATTACAAAATTATTGCGAAGTTCGGGATTTGTTTTGTATTTTTACCCATTAAAACGAAATTTCGGACAGTGAGAGCGAAGATTCTGAATGCAAGTGCCGGATCGGGGAAAACCTACCAGCTGGCCTACAAATACGTCCGCGACGTGATCGAGCAACCGGGTCTCTACCGCCACATCCTCGCCGTGACCTTCACGAACAAGGCCACCGAGGAGATGAAATCGCGTATTCTGAAGGAGATCCACCTCCTGGCCTCGGGAGCCGCAAGTCCCTATCTGGCCAACCTCTGCCGCGAGCTCTCGCTCGACGAGCGCTCGGTGCGCAAACGTGCCGCCGAGGTGCGTTCGAAAATCCTGCACGACTATTCGCGCTTCACGGTGCTGACCATCGACACCTTCTTCCAGCGCATTCTGCGGGCCTTCATCAAGGAGTTGGGCATCGACCTCAATTACAACGTCGAGATCGAGACGACGTCGGTGCTGTCGAAGGGCGCCGACACGCTCATCGAACAGATCACCGTCGACCGCGACCTGCAACGCTGGCTCACGGAGTTCGTGCAGGAGCGTATCGACGAAGGCCGCAAATGGGACATACGCGACGGGATCCTGTCGCTCGGCGGCGAGCTCTTCAAGGAGAAGAACAAGGATGTGCTGTCGGTGTCGCGCTCGCGCGAAGAGCTGGGACGGATCGTATCGCGCGTCACGGCAGAGGCCGCGGCGACCAAAACACAATTGCAGCAGACCGCCGCAAAGGCCGTTGCGATCATCTCCCGGGCCGGGCTTACGGCCGCCGACTTTTCGGGCAAGAGCCGCAGCTTCGCCAACTGGTTCTTCACCGTCGCCGCGGGCGAATTGAAACCCTACGGCGCGACGGTGGCCAAGATGGCCGCCTCGCCCGAAGGCTGGGCCGCCAAGGGATCTCCCGCTCAGGCGCTGGCCCCCGAGCTGCAGCCCCTGCTGCACGAGATGTGCGACATCTACGACACCAACTGCAGGAGCTGGAACACCTGTGACCTCGTGAAGGAGAACTACCGCAGCTTTGCCCTGCTTTCGGATCTCTACAAGCGGGTGCAGCAGCTGTGCGACGAGCAGAACATGATGCTCCTTTCGGAAACCAAATACGTCCTCTCGGAGTTCATCGGCCACAACGACGCGCCGTTCATCTACGAGAAGGTGGGCAACCGTTTCGAGCGCTTCATGATCGACGAATTCCAGGACACCTCCCTGAAGGAGTGGGAAAACTTCCTGCCCCTGCTGCAAAACGCCATGGCGCAGTCGGAGGCGACCTCGGTGCTGATCGTGGGCGACATCAAGCAGTCGATCTACCGCTGGCGGGGCGGCGACTGGAAGATCCTCCACGACGCGGCCCAGCAGGCGCTGGGTGCGGGCGACACCGAAGTCGAGGTGCTGCGGGAGAACTGGCGGAGCCTCCCGGCGGTGGTCGCCTTCAACAACAACATCATCGAACGGATCGTCGCGGCGGACAACCGTGCGCTGAACGAAACCCTCGCAAAAGCCTCCGAGGAAGGCTCCATCGCCCCTGCGGAGGCCGCCGCACTGCGCGACACCCTTGCCGACGCCTACCGCGGACACGCACAGCTCCCGCGCCGCAAGGCCGAACACCCGGGCTATGTCTCGATCGAGACTTTCGCCGAGCGTCCACCCGTCGTGGAACGCATCTGCGCGCTGATCGACAAGGGATTCCGCCCGTGCGACATCATGATCCTCGTGCGCGGGGCCACCGACGGCGCGAAGGTCGCCGCCGAGCTGCTCGACTTCAAACGCCGCAACGAGGAGCCGCGCTACCGCTTCGACGTGATGACTCAGGAGGCTCTGATCGTGGGCAACGCCCCCATCAGTTCGTTCATCGCCGCGGCCCTGCGGCTGGCGCTCAATCCCGACGACTCGCTCTCGCGCGCCGTCTACAACCACTACCTCGGCCACCCGTTCGACCGGCCGCTCGACGACCCGGAACGCGACTTTTTCCGCTCGGTGCGGCTTCTGTCGCCCGAGGAGGCGTTCGAACGGATCGTCATGCGCCACTCCCTGCAGGGCGACCGCCGGCAGACGGCCTATCTTCAGGCCATCCACGAGCAGATCATCGCGTTCTGCGCGACGAAAATCGCCGACATCGCGCTGTTCCTCCGCTGGTGGGAGGAGACGGGCAAAAACCGCTCGCTGTCGGTCGGAGAGAGCGTTGCGACGGTCGAGATCACCACCGTCCACAAGGCCAAGGGGCTTGAAAAACGGGCCGTTATCATCCCCTACTGCTCATGGCCGCTGGACCCCAAATCGAGCGGCGCGGTGCAGAACATCGTCTGGGCCGAGGCCCGCGGCAACGGAGCCGAAGCCATCGGCCGCTTCCCGGTCAGGTACAAGAAGGCGATGGGCGAATCGGACTTCTCTCCGGAATACTTCCGCGAGCTGGTCTACGCCCACGTCGACAACGTCAACCTGCTGTACGTAGCCCTCACGCGCGCCGCCGAGTCGCTGCACATCTTCATCCCGCAGAAAGGCGGCCGCACGGTCGGGGGACTGCTGCTCCAGGGCATCACCACCGAGGGAGACAAGGCGCTGGCGGGCGATTTCGAAGGCCGCTGCACCATCGACGAGACGGGCGAACACTACACTTTCGGGGAGTTTGCGGGACCCATCGCGGGCGGATCGAAACGCTCCGAGGCCGAGCACGTCATCCTGGAAGAGTATCCCACGGCGCAGGCTGATCTGCGGCTGCGGCTCCCCTCGCAACGCTATTTCGAGGACGACGGCCAGGTCGAACTCTCGCCCCGGAACCTCGGCATCCTGATGCACAAGGCCTTCGAGCAGGCCGACGACGAAGCCGAGATCCACGAGGCCGTGCGCGGCATGCAGGCCGACGGCACGCTGTCCGAATCCGAGGCCGCGACCCTGCGTCAAATGATCGCCCGGGCCCTGGAACTCCCCGAGGTGCGCGAATGGTTCGGCGGAGGCTGGGAACGCGTGCGCAACGAGAACGAAATCATCATCCCCGGAAGAGCGTCGACACGGCGTCCCGACCGCGTGATGATCGACGGACGGCGGGTCATCGTCGTCGACTACAAATTCGGCATGCACGACGCCGAACGCTACCGGCGGCAGATGCGCGAATACCTCCGCCTGCTGGGCGAAATGGGCTATGCCCCGGCCGAGGGTTATCTGTGGTATGTGAAACTGGGTAAAATCGAAAAGGTGGAGCCCTGATAGGCTCCACCCACCCTTTCCGCAACACTCCGCCCCCGCATTATTTCGCCGCAGGCCGCTGCATCCGCGCAGGCCTCTGCATCCGCCGCAGGCCCCGCATTCCACCATCGCAGCAGCATTCCACCGCCACCTCATTTCACCGCATTTTCCGCCGCGACCCTGCATCACTGTGCATTTCGCACCACATTCGCCGCCGTAGTCCCCACATTCCGCCATCGCAGCACGACCGCTCACCTCTGCCCACCACATGTTGCGCACCATGGCTCTGCATCCTGCGCCATACTCCGCCGCAGCTGCCGCATTTTCCACCGCTCCCCGGTACTCCTCCGCTTCTCCCGCTTCACACCTTCGACCGCACAATGGACAAAGCGACACTCTCCCGCTCGCACAAGGCCGGCAGCAACCAGCCTCCCACTCCCCGGCGGGCCCGGGCTTGTCGTGCACAGGCCCCATGCCGGCGGCCACGGGTTTCTGCTCGGCAGAGGAACACTCCCGCTACAGATTTCAAGCAGAGACGGTACACGCAACAAGAGAAATCCCCGGACGGGAGTACCGAAGTACGTCCCATTCGGGGATTTCGAACGATATGCGGAATTTTCCGTCCGGGATCGAAGCCTACTCGCCCAGAGCGAACCGCTTGTAAGCCACAACCGTAGCCTCCTTGTCCGCCTTGTGGATATAGTCGGCGATCGACTCTTTCTCACCTACCACCGGCTGGGCCAGCAGCGTGTTCTCCTCAAAGAACTTGCGCATCTTTCCTTCGGCGATCTTCTCCAGAATAGCCTCGGGTTTGTTGGCGTTCTTGGGATCCTGCTTCATGGCCTCCACGGCAATCTTGCGCTCGTGCTCCACAACCTCTGCGGGGCAGTCAGCCTCCGAGATCGAAACGGGAGCCATGGCCGTAGCCTGCATGGTCACGGTGTGAGCAACCTCGGCGGGAATCTCCTTGTTGAAGCCCAGGATCGTACCCAGCTTCTTGTTGAAGTGCACGTAAGCGGCGCAGTAGGGAGCCTCGATACGGCCGTAGTAGGCCAACTCGATCTTCTCGCCCGTCTGACCCGATTTCTCGGTCACCATCTCCTCGACGGTGCGGCCTTCTTCATTTTTAGCAGCCATCAGCGCATCGCGGTCGGCAGCGTCGTTCTTCACGGCAACCTCCAGCATGGCCTCGGCCGAAGCCGTATATTCGGAGTTCTGAGCCACGAAATCGGTCTCGCATGCCAGGCAGAGGATGTAAGCCTTCTGGCCTACGATCTTCGTAACGACGACACCCTCGGTAGCGGTGCGGTCGGCGCGCTTGGCAACGATGAGCTTACCTTTCTCGCGGATAATATCCTGAGCGCGAGCAAAATCACCTTCGGCTTCCATGAGGGCTTTCTTACAGTCCATCATGCCGGCGCCGGTCATTTTGCGGAGCTTCATTACATCAGCAGCTTTGATTTCCATAATCTTGTCCTTTCTCTATAAGGTTCGTAAATTCAATTATTCCGCCTTCTCCTCGGCGGTCTCGGCTGCTTCTGCCGGAGCGGCTACAGCCTCCTCGTTGGGAGTCTCGACAGCGGCGACAACCTCTGCCACGACAGCCTCCTCGGCATCGATCGCAGCCTTCACGGCCTTCTTGATGCGGGGCTTGCCCTCCTTCTTTACGGTTGCACCCTCGGCGTCAGCCTCCTGTGCCTCCTTCTCCTTTTCGAGTTTGCGCTCCTCGGTGCCCTCGGCGATAGCGGCGCACATGGCTTCGAGAACCACGGCGATCGACTTGGTGGCATCGTCATTTGCAGGGATAACGTAATCAATGTCGGTCGGATCACAACAAGTGTCTACCATTGCAAATACGGGGATGCTGAGGCGCTTTGCCTCCTTCACGGCGTTGGCCTCCTTCTGAACGTCCACGACGAACAGAGCAGCCGGGAGACGCGTCAGGTCGGCAATCGAACCGAGGTTCTTCTCCAGTTTCGCACGCTGGCGGGAGATCTGGAGCTTCTCGCGCTTGGAGAAATTATCGAACGTGCCGTCGGAAGCCATCTTGTCGATGGTAGCCATTTTCTTGACGGCCTTACGTATGGTGGGGAAGTTTGTCAGCATACCGCCAGCCCAACGCTCGGTGACGTAGGGCATACCGACGGCAGCCACCTTTTCGGCAACAATCTCCTTGGCCTGCTTCTTGGTTGCTACGAACAGCACGCGGCGACCGCTCTTGGCGATCTGCTTGATGGCCGCAGCAGCCTCATCGATCTTCAGGAGAGTTTTGTGCAGGTCGATGATGTGGATGCCGTTCTTCTCCATGAAGATGTAAGGAGCCATTTTGGGGTTCCATTTGCGCTTCAGGTGACCGAAGTGCGCACCGGCTTCCAATAATGTATTAAAATCTGTACGTGACATTTTAATTCAATTCGTTGATTAATTTTAATTCTCTTTTCTTCAACACTCCGGGTAGCAGCCTGGCCGGTCCCGGGGAGTTTTCCGCGGCGCGGCAACCGGACGGTAATACGTGAATATATAATATACAGGTAGTCCGCATGGTTTGAAACCGACGCCGTGCGTTGCCGAAATTCCGGTCGTGCGTATTAACGCTTGCTGAACTGGAACTTGCGGCGTGCACCGGGCTGACCGGGCTTCTTACGCTCAACCTCGCGGGAATCACGCGTGAGGAATCCGGCCTTCTTCAGCACCGGACGCATCTCGGCGTCGATTTCGCACAGAGCGCGTGCGATACCCAGACGAGCGGCCGAAGCCTGTCCCGTGATACCACCGCCATCGAGGTTGATGACGATGTCGTAATTCTCCGCCGTGTTGGTAGCCAGCAGGGGCTGCTTCACCTGATACTGGAGAATTTCGAGCGGGAAGTAAACTTCAAGCGCTTTGCGGTTGATTGTAATCTGACCCTTACCCGGCTTCACGTATACGCGAGCCACAGCGGCCTTGCGACGACCTACGGTGTTTACAACTTCCATAACTCTTACTTAATCTCGTTTAATTTAATAGTCTTCGGGTTCTGTGCGGCGTGGGGATGCTCTGCGCCGGCATAGACCTTCAGGTTGGACAGCAGCTTGTCGCCCAGACGGGTCTTGGGCAGCATGCCTTTGACGGCCTTCTCGATGAGGAAGGTCGGTTTCTTTGCCAGATAGTCGGCAGGCGTAGCGAAACGCTGGCCGCCGGGGTATCCGGTGTGACGCGTGTAGACCTTGTCGGTCATTTTGTTGCCCGTGAGCTTCACCTTCTCGGCGTTGATGACGATAACGTAGTCACCGCAGTCAACGTGGGGGGTGTAGCTGGGCTTGTTCTTGCCTCGGAGGATCTTCGCGATCTGCGATGCAAGACGTCCCAATACCTCGTTCGTAGCATCGATCACCACCCATTCCTTGGTGACGGTCGCAGCGTTCGCCGAGATAGTCTTGTAGCTTAATGAATCCACTGTTTTTACGTTTAATTTAACTTATTGTAATCCGTTTCCCGCACATTGCGGGTGCGCAAAGGTACGAAAAAGTTTTCGATCTGCAAAAACAAATGAAAATCAAAATCGAAAACCGCGCAAAAAAACCGCAACGGCCCCGAATTCAGGGGCATTGAGGCATCACGAATCAGAAGCGCACTCCCCGGACTGCCTTATAACGCCGCAGGGCGTTTTCTCGGGATTTCGCCGCTCCGGCAGCTTCCGCTGCGCCCGTGGCCGCCCGCCACAGAGCCCAGTGCGGCGCAGGACAACAACAACGGGCTGCAACGCAAAGCCAAGCGTCACCACACGGTAAGGCGGGAGTTTTCAGATTCGTCAATAGGACAAGCGAGACACAGCCAGCAACGGTCCGGGAACATAAAAAAGGAAGAACCCCAAAGGAGAATATGCAAAAGGAGAACTTCCCCCAAGTCCCCCAAAGGAGAACACCAAAGAAAGACTCGCCCCAAGCCCCCCCCAAAAAAGGAAAACACCATAAAAAGGAGAAGACCGGAGAGCAAAAAATCAAAAAGGAGGGCCCGGCAAATCCGGACCCTCCCTTAGTCAAACTCCGGGCACTGCACCCGGAATGCTATTTCCTATCCGAGGAACGAGAGCAGAATACCCGCAGCAACTGCTGAACCGACCACACCGGCCACATTGGGACCCATGGCATGCATCAGCAGGAAGTTCGAGGGATCGGCCTTCTGACCCTCGGTCTGCGACACGCGGGCGGCCATCGGGACGGCCGAAACGCCGGCCGAACCGATCAGCGGGTTGATCTTGTTTTCGTCCTTGGCGAAGAGGTTCATCAGCTTGGCGAGTAGCACACCGCCGGCGGTTCCCATCGCAAAAGCGATCACACCCAGCACGAGGATGAACAGCGTCCGCGGATTGAGGAACGCCTCGGCCGTAGCCGTAGCTCCCACCGTGAGACCCAGGAAGATGACGACAATGTTCATCAGCTCGTTCTGCACCGTCTTCGACAGACGATCCACCACACCGCACTCCTTCATCAGGTTACCCAGCATGAGGCAGCCGACAAGCGGAGCGGCCGACGGCAGCAGCAGGGCGATGATCACCGTAATGGTCAGCGGGAAGAGGATCTTCTCGGTCTTCGACACCGGACGCAGCTGGCGCATCTTGATCTTACGCTCCTTCTCGGAGGTCAGCAGTCGCATGATCGGCGGCTGGATCACCGGCACAAGAGCCATGTAGGAGTAGGCGGCCACGGCGATCGGGCCGAGCAACTCGGGAGCCAGGATTGCGGTGAGATAGATCGACGTGGGGCCGTCGGCACCGCCAATGATGCCGATCGAACCGGCCTCCGAAGGCGAGAATCCGAGCGCATAAGCGCCGATGAAGGTCAGGAAGATACCGATCTGCGCCGCAGCACCCAGCAGGAAGCTCTTGGGATTGGCGATCAGCGGTCCGAAGTCGGTCATGGCGCCCACGCCCACGAAGATAAGGCAGGGATAGATGCCGAGCTTCACACCCAGATAGAGGTAGTCGAGGAGTCCCGCCTGGGCAACAAAAATATCCCAGTGGACATGTCCTCCGGCAAACAGCTCCGTGTGATAGAGGTTTGCTCCGGGAAGGTTCGTCAGCAGCATGCCGAAGGCAATGGTCAGCAGCAGCAGCGGTTCGAACTTGTGTTTGATGGCCAGATACAGCAGAAAGAAGGCCACACAGATCATGATCAGACTGCCCCACCCCATATTGGCGAAAAGACCGGCCACGCCTGTCGATTCGGCAAAGGTTTCAAGGCTTTCCAGCACGAAATTGGAGCCGGAAGTCAATGCATTCCACATAGTCCTATCCGATTACGATTAAAACGTCGCCTTCCATGACCGTAGCACCCTGCTGCACGAGGATCTGCTTCACGACACCGGCGCGGTCAGCGTCGATGTTGTTCTCCATCTTCATGGCTTCGAGCACGACGAGGGTCTGTCCGACCGTGACGCTGTCGCCCACAGCCACCTTGACGCTCAACACGGTACCCGGCAGCGGGCATTTCACGCTGCAACCCGCCGCCGCAGCTGCGGGAGCGATGCGCGGCGAAGGTGCGGCCGTCGCGGGGGTGATCATGGCGCTGTTGGCCGACTTGGGAGCCGGTGCAACCTGAGGTTTGGAGATCGTCGAGGTTTTCGAGCCCTCGATCTCGACTTCGTAATCCACGCCGTTGACCACGACGTGCGCTACCGTCGAAGCCTCGTTCACGTCGTCGATCTGGACATTGTAATTATGTCCGTTGATTTTCAAAGAGTAATCTTTCATTTTCTTTTTTGGGTTGTCTTGTTCCGACGCAGGGACCTATCTCCGGTCGGGAAGCTGGGTTAAACCGTGAATTTTCGAATTCCAGGGCGAATAGGCCCGCTTGATGTTGAGAATGGTCAGCACCTCGGACTCGCGGTCGTGCAGGGCGCCCTTGTAGATCTTGAGCGCCGTAGCGATGGCTGCGATCTCCTCCTCGCTGATCATCGGCGTGACGTCGACCTTCTTGCCGCTTGCCGGACGTGCCCGGAAGCAGGCCCCGAAGGCCTTCATGATGAAAATCAGCGCCACCAGCAGGATGAACACCAGCGAAAAACCGATCAGCGACACCCAAAGCACCTCGGACCATCCCCAGTCCATAACTGTCAGTATAGTCATCTTTTCAGTCTGTTAGAGAGGAATGTTCGAATGTTTCTTCGCGGGGTTCTGCAACCGCTTCGTAGCCAACGACTGCAGGGCGCGGATCACGCGGAAACGCGTGTTGCGCGGCTCGATCACGTCGTCGATATAGCCGTAACGTGCGGCATTGTAGGGGTTGGAGAACTTGTCGTTGTACTCCTGCTCCTTCTCCGCAATGAACTTGGCCTTCTCCTCCGGTTTGTCGGCCAGTTCCTTCAGTTCCTTGCCGTAGAGCACCTCGACAGCACCGCTGGCGCCCATCACGGCGATCTCGGCCGTCGGCCATGCGTAGTTGATGTCGCCGCGGATGTGCTTCGAAGACATGACGATGTAAGCGCCTCCGTATGCCTTGCGCAGCGTCACGGTGATCTTCGGCACGGTGGCCTCGCAGTAGGCGAACAGCAACTTGGCACCGTGGGTGATCACGCCGCCGTACTCCTGGGTCGTACCCGGCAGGAAGCCCGGCACATCGACCAGCGTCACGATCGGAATGTTGAAGGCGTCGCAGAAACGTACGAAGCGTGCAGCCTTGCGGCTGGCATTGATGTCCAGCACACCGGCCATGAACTTGGGCTGGTTGGCGATGATACCCACCGACTGGCCGTTGAAGCGTGCGAAGCAGGTGATGATGTTCTTGGCATAGCCTGCAGCCGATTCGAGGAACTCCCCGTTGTCGACGATGGCGCGGATGACCTCTGCCATGTCGTAGGGTTTGTTGGCGCTGTCGGGGATGATCTCGTTGAGCGAATCCTCCAGACGGGTGATCTTATCGGTGCAGACCGCCAGCGGGGCATCCTCCATGTTGTTCTGCGGCATGTAGGAGATCAGTTTCTTGATCAGCTCGATACCCTCCTCCTCGGTGTCGACGGCAAACTGTGCCACGCCCGACTTGGTGGTGTGCATCTGGGCGCCTCCCAACTGCTCCTGCGTCACGTCCTCTCCCGTCACGGTCTTCACGACCTTCGGGCCGGTGAGGAACATGTTCGAGGTCTCCTTCTTCATGATGATGAAGTCGGTCAGCGCGGGTGAATAGACCGCACCGCCTGCGCAGGGGCCGAAGATGGCCGAGATCTGCGGAATGACGCCCGACGACATCACGTTGCGCTGGAAGATGTTGGCATACCCGGCCAGGGCGTTTACACCCTCCTGGATACGCGCACCTCCCGAGTCGTTCATGCCGATGCAGGGTGCGCCGTTGCGCATGGCCATGTCCATCACCTTGCAGATCTTGTCGGACATCGACAGCGACAGCGAACCGGCCGTCACGGTGAAATCCTGGGCGAAAACGTAGACCAGACGTCCGTCGATCGTGCCGTAGCCCGTGACTACTCCGTCGCCGAACGTGTGCTTACGATCCATGCCGAAATCGTAGCAGCGGTGGGTCACAAACATATCGAACTCCTCGAACGAACCTTCGTCGAGAAGCATCTGAATACGTTCGCGGGCCGTGTACTTACCCTTATCGTGTTGTTTGTCGATCGCCTTCTGGCCGCCGCCGAGACGCGCCGTTTCGCGGTTCTCGATCAGTTTGTTGATCTTGTCCTGTATCTGGTTCATAATCCTACTTGTTTTTGTTTTCGCAAAGCTCCGTCAGAATGCCCTGGGTCGATTTGGGGTGCAGGAAGGCGATGGTCATGCCCTCGGCGCCCTTGCGGGGGGTCTTGTCGATCAGACGGATACCCTGGGCCTCGGCGTCTGCGAGCTGTTCCTCGATGTTTTCACAGGCCAGCGCCATGTGGTGAATGCCGACACCGCGGTTCTCGATGTACTTTGCGATGGTCGACTCCTCCGAAGTAGGCTCCAGTAATTCGATCTTGGTCTGCCCCAGCATGAAGAACGCCGTGCGAACCTTCTGGTCGGCGACCTCCTCAATGGCATAGCACTTCAGGCCCAATACGTTCTCCCAATAGGGAATCGCCTCGTCGAGGCTCTTCACGGCAATGCCAAGATGCTCGATGTGAGAAACTTTCATAACAAAATTTAAATTTAAGTTAGTGAATATTTGAGATGTTATTTCCTTCGTTGTTATTTTGCGAACACAAATATAATCCAATCTTCCAGAACCGCCAAAATTCGGAGCATTTTTTTGGAAATAACTTCAAACCTGAAATTCGCAGGAAATGTCCGAAAAGTCGCTTTGCTGCGGCCGCCTGCGGCGTGAAGGCCGGAGGCGCGGGGATGATCCAAGCGCAGACACTCCAATCCGGCTCCGCATAACTCCACGCCCCGAGCGCCCACCAACGCCCCCGAGCGCCCGCCCGGGAACCCCGACCGGGAACCACGATCGACCCGTCGGAGTGCAGACCGGAATACCTCCATCATCAATTCTCAAAGCCCCTCCCCATAACTTGAAGTTACAGTAGAGATAAATAAATTTACTTTCCTGTTTATAAGCAATTTATTCTCGTCAAAAAATTGCATCATGACACATCTAAAGAGCTCCGGAAGCAGACTTTGCAAGATGCCTCAGAAGTCGCGCAGAGCAACCTCCCGACAACTTAAAGCTACGGTGTAGATAAATTGATTTATTTATCTGTTTAACAACAGTTTTATTTCGTTACAAAATACCGAAACACAAGATATCCGAAGGGCTTCGCAAGCAGACTTCGCAAGGTGCTTCCGAACCCGCACCGAACCCGATTTTCATAAGTTGCCCCCAAAAAATTGGCTCATATGCCAAAAAATTGTTATCTTTACGAATAAAACAAGGCCTCCTATGAAGAAAGTGCTGCTTATATGGCTTTTGGCCACGGGAATCGCATCCGCGCGGGCCACGGCCCAGAACATCGCCCTCGACGAACGCGTTCCCGACCTCAAAATCCAGACATGGCTCGACAACCGCCAGCCCGGCCCGGCCCAGACGACCTACATCGAGTTTTTCCATTCGGCGAATCCCGCATGCAAAACCTCGCTCGAACGTCTGAAGGAGATCACATCCAAACCGGGAACCAAACTGCGCGTGATCATCCTGACGAAGGAGAGCCCCGAGAAAATAGCCCCGCTGCTGCGCCCCTATCTCTCGGAGCGTATCTCCGTGGGTCTCAACGCCGAAAAGATCTTCACGGCATTCGGCGTCAACTACCTGCCGTTCGGAGTGCTGACCGACGCCAGGTATCGCGCCCTGTGGATGGGCAACTCACTGCAAATCAATGAAAAAATAATCGAACAACCAACACACTGACGCACCATGTCATTCACCAGGATAGACCATTACGAAAAAGAGTATGCCGACACGCATCACGACACTGCGCTAAACGTAACGCAAGGAGTTGAAGCACAACCAATAATAAGCCCCTACTTCAAGCGGCGCAAGAAGCGGGTACTCTCTACCGACGAGTATGTCGAGGGCATTCTCGCCGGCAACATCACCACCCTCTCGCAGGCCATCACGCTCGTCGAGTCGTCGAACCCCGAGCACTATGCACAGGCGCAGGAGATCATCGAAGCGTGCCTCCCACACGCCGGAAAATCGGTCCGCATCGGCATCACGGGCGTTCCGGGAGCCGGCAAATCGACTTTCATCGAGGCCATCGGCAACATGGTCGCGGGGCTGCGCCACAAACTGGCGGTGCTGGCCATAGATCCGTCGTCGGAGCGCAGCGGCGGCTCGATTCTCGGCGACAAAACCCGCATGGAGAGCATCTGCAACAACCCGTCGGTCTTCGTGCGCCCCTCACCCTCGGCCGGATCGCTCGGCGGAGTGGCCCGGAAGACGCGCGAGACGATCGTGCTGTGCGAGGCTGCGGGCTTCGACGTCGTCTTCATCGAAACGGTGGGTGTCGGACAGTCGGAAACCGCCGTGCACTCGATGGTCGACCTCTTCATGCTGCTGCAGATTTCCGGCGCCGGGGACGAACTGCAAGGCATCAAGCGCGGCATCATGGAAATGGCCGACCTGATGGTCATCACCAAGGCCGACGGAGAGAACATACACAAGGCCGAACTGGCACAGACCCAGTTCCAGAGCGCATTGCGACTTTTCCCCCTGCCCGAATCGGAATGGCGGCCCAAGGTCTACACCTCGTCGGCGGTCGCCCGGACGGGACTGGAGGAGGTTTGGAAAGGCGTGGAGGAGTACCTCGAGCACATTCAGAAAAACGGCTATTTCCAGTACAACCGCAACCGGCAGAACAAATACTGGATGTACGAGTCGATCAACGAGGCGTTGCGCGGGAGTTTCTACCGCGATCCGGCCGTGGAGGCGCGCATCGGGGAGTATGAGAAGCGGGTGCTGGAGGACAAAATTTCGTCGTTCATCGCCGCCAAGGAGCTGTTGGAGATCTATTTCAAGGATACCCGGACACTGGAATAGGTGCGCGGCACGGTTCCGGGGGGGGGCGTGCGGAGCGAAGGCCCCAATGGGGTGAATCCCGGAAATTAATCGCTCACGAAGCGGAAGTCAGGCCCGTCGGGAGAGGCCGCAACCTCGTTTTCGGAGTTTTCGACACAACAGCCCCCGCCCTCTCGACAAGAGGGCGGGGGTTATTGTTCCCCTTTGGAAAAAACCCGGGGAGGGAAAAATATCCCGGAACAGCGGCAGCAGCGCATGGCTGCATCGGTTCCCGGCGGGCAAAAACCAGCTGATCGAGGGGCGACGAACAAAAACCAACCGCCCAAAAACCGACAGACAAAAAGTCGGCGGACAAAACAGGCCGCCAAAAAGTCGACAGACAAAAAACCGGCCGCCAAAAAACAGCA
>NZ_JAHHQJ010000015.1 GCF_020026455.1 Alistipes sp. | reverse complement strand
GAAAACCTCCGGAAAACCTCCGGAAAACCTCCGGAAAACCTCCGGAAAACCTCCGGAAAACCTCCGAAAAACCTCCGAAAAACCTCCGAAAAACCTCCGAAAAACCTCCGGAACCCCATCGGAAAACCATCGGAGCGGCCCGGACGCATTCCGATCCGACAGACAGACAAACAAACAGTCCGCAACCCTGACAGGTTGCGGACTGTTTGTTTTCGGCTGTGGAAGAATCATTTCAACTCGAAGGCCACCGTGCCGCGAATATCGTCCGACGCAACGCCTACATTGGCCGTGAACATGCCCGGCTCGGCAACCCAGGCCCCCTGTCTGTCGTCGTAGTACTGCAGCATCTCGGGGGTGATTTCGAACATGACGGTCTGCATCTGCCCGGGCTCCAGGGCTATCTTCCGGAACCCCTTCAGCTCCTTCACGGGACGCGGCAGCGACGACTGCTCGTCGCCGATGTACAGCTGCACGATCTCGGCACCCGCACGGTCGCCCGTGTTGGTCACATCGGCCGAAATACGGATCCGTCCGTCCGAGGCGAGCGACGTGCGGTCGGCCCGAATGTTGCCGACCGCGAAGGTCGTATAGCTCAACCCGTGGCCGAAGGCGAACAGCGGCTTGAGATGCTCCTTGTCGTGCCAGCGGTAACCCACGAAGATGCTCTCGTTATAGCGCACCTTGTCCGTGCCCGGGTATTCGCCCAACGCATGCGCGCTGTTGTCCTCCAGGCGCACGGGGAACGTGAAGGGCAGTTTGCCCGAAGGATTCACCGCGCCGAACACCACGTCGGCAAGCGCATTGCCCGCCTCGGAGCCTGCAAACCACGCCTCCAGCACCGCCGGAACGCGGTCGATCCACGGCATCGCCACGGCATTGCCCGAGACGAGCACCACCGCCAGATTGGGGTTGGCTTCGGCCAGCGCCCCGATCACCTTGTCCTGCGCATACGGCAGGCCGTAGTGCAGGCGGTCGTTGCCTTCGCAGTCCTGGTGGTCGCTCTTGTTCAGACCCCCGACGAAGATCACCGCGTCGGCCTTGCGGGCCGCAGCCACGGCGTCGGCAATCAGCTGCGCCTCGGAGCGGCTCTCGGCCAAATCCTGCCCGGTTTTCACTCCGTTGTAGTTACCCGTCACGTCGCCGACATAGCCCCGTTCGTAGATCACCTCGGCTTTGCCCGATGCGGCCGTGCGAAGGCCCTCGAGCGGCGTACATTCGTGCCGCACCTTGAGCGACGAGGAGCCGCCGCCCACGGTCATCATCTTGATCGCATTCTCACCCACGACGGCGACGGTCTTCACGCGCCCGAGGTCGATGGGCAGTACCCCACCCTCGTTTTTGAGCAGCACCATGCCCTCGCCGGCAATGCGCCGCGCAGCGGCCAGATGCTCGGGCGAATTGAGCGACCCGAACGGTTTGCGGGTGTTCATCGCCGTGCGGAAAATCAGCCGCAGCACCCGGCGCGCCTTGTCGTCGAGCGTGTCCGTGGAAGCCTCGCCCCGGCGGAGCAGATCGAGGTAGGGAGCAGCGAGGTAGTAGTTGTCGTAGGCGTTGCTGGCTCCCCAGCTCAGGCCGTCGGTCCACGAGCCGAACTCCATGTCGAGACCGTTGGCGACAGCCTGCTTCGTGTCGTGCGTGCCGCCCCAGTCGGAGACGACCACGCCGTCGAAGCCCCAGTCGCGTTTGAGAATGTCGTTCAGCAGGTAGCGGTTGTGGCAGCAATGCTCGCCCCTGTATTTATTGTAGGCCCCCATGATGGCCCAAGCTCCGCCCTCCTGCACCGCGGCACGGAACGCCGGGAGGTAGATCTCGTTCAGCGCACGGTCGTCGACCTCGACGTCGATGCCGTGGCGGTAGACCTCCTGGTTATTGAGTGCGAAATGTTTGACACAGGCGGCAACGCCGTTCTTCTGCACCTCCTCGACGTAGGGAACGACCATACGTGCGGAGAGGTAGGGATCCTCGCCCATGTACTCGAAATTGCGGCCGTTGAGCGGCGTGCGGTAGATGTTCACGCCCGGGCCCAGCAGGATGTCCTTCTCGCGGTAGCGCGCCTCCTCGCCGATGGATTTGCCATAGAGCGCCGACATCTCGGGATTCCACGTCGCGGCAAGGCTCGTCAGCGCCGGGAAAGCCGTGCAGGAATCGCTCGTCCAGCCGGCCTGATCCCATTCGTCCCACAGGACCTCGGGACGGATGCCGTGGGGGCCGTCGGTGCACCACACCTCGGGAATGCCCAGGCGCGGAACGCCCGCCGACGAGAATTTCGACTGCGCGTGCAGGATGGCGACCTTCTCTTCGAGTGTCATGCGCGAAAGTGCGTCTTCGACCCGCTTTTCGATCGGCTGCGACTCGTCGAGATAGACGGCAACGCCGCTCTGCATCCCCGGCCCGCCGCCGCAGCCAACCGCCGCTAGGACGCACAGCCCGGCGAGACTCTTCAACAGAATTTGATTTTTCATCTTTGGAATGGATTGGTAGTCATTTACAAACGGAGTGCACAGTCGCGAGGCTGCGCACTCCGGATGCGAATTTAACATTTATTTCCTGATCATGGACAAAACGGGTTTGTCTTTTCCCGCCGTCAGGTCGAGCGTCAGCCGGTAGGTCGCGCCCTCCTCGAGGGTGATTCCCGAAGCCATCTCGATGTTGCCGTCCTTGGCGATCGAGAAGAACGACTCAGTACCCGGAGCCAGCGTGAAGCGGCCCAAATCGCCCCAGGAACGGCTCCGGAAGAACTTGCCGCTCCAGCCGCTCACGCGGAAACGCTGCCCGAGGGTCGCGCTGCCCTCCCGCCCCGCCTGGGCCGTCATCGTGTAGATGCCCGGGGCGGACTCGGGCACGCAGATGCCCCGTTCGGGAGACCAGCCGGGCTCGTTGGCCGCCGCGGGCGAACCGATGCCGTAGCCGATGAAATAGACCGCACCGTGGCCGTCGTCGCCCAGCGTGGCAATGTCCGAGCCGTCTGCGTTGAGCACCAGGGCGTCGATCACCCGGGTCGAAAGGTTGACCGTGACGCGGTATTTGCCCGTGACGGGAACCAGTTTGACACTCGTCGCGGAGGCTACCTCGAAGAAGTCGGGGTTGATCCACGCCGGAGTGAAGGCATCGGCGCCGCCCAGCGTCAGCGTCTGGCCCTGCGTCAGGTCGAGGTCCAGCCAGTAGTTGTCCAGATCGAGCCGGGTCATCGGTGTGCCGTTGACGGTGATGTCGGCCGGCGGAAGCGGCTGCTCGCCCACCTTCTCGACGGTCAGCACGGCAGCCTTTTTGCCGCCCGTGATATCCACCGTAAAGCGGTAGATGCCGCCCTGATCGAGCGTCTTGCCCTTCACCAGGCCCAGGTTGCCCGAATCGTTGATCGCCACGATGTCGCTATCGGTCCGGATGTCCTTGCCGCCGAATTCTCCGCCCCAGGTTTTCTGGTGGAAGAACTTGAAGTCGAACGAAGTGGCATTGATCGAGATGCCCGCAACGAGCGTCAGCTGGTACTTCCTGTCGGCAACGCGCGCCAGGCACATGCCTCCCTCCTCGGGGTTCCAGCTGGCGGCGTTTTTCAGCGTCGGCTTGCCGACCTCCATGCCGCCGATGGCCCAGATGGCCCCCGAACCGTCGTCATTGAGCGTGGCAAGCTCCGTGGCCGACTTCATGGCCTCGATACGCAGGTAGCGGTGTCTGAAATTGGCCGTCACCCTGTACATGCCCGTCATCGGCAGGAAGGTCAGCGTCCCGGGATCGGAAGCATCGCCGCGGGCGAAGAAGTCGCGGTCCACATCCCAGTCGGCGAAGTCGGCAATGCCCGTCAGCGTATAGGTCCGGCCCTTGGTCAGCGTGGTGACCAGGCTGTAATTGTCGTTGTCGACCATCGTCATCTCCGTCTCTCCGAAGAGCAGTTTGACGAAAGGCGATCCCTCGAAGGTCAGCAGGTTGAAGCTGACGGTGAACTCCCCGGCATTCGAATGGGCAAAGGGGATGGGCTCGGTGGAATCGGAGACGATGCTGCCGGTCCCGGAGTCGTAGCCGAAGGTCACGACCGAACCCGCAGCGTCGAGCTCAGGTGTCGCGATATAGCCCTGCGGCTTCTGCGGGAACTTGTCCGTCACGGCGTATTCGAAGTCGTCGCCCGCAGGCTCCATGCGGTACTCCTTGCCGTCGAGGAAAAACGTCAGGTAGGCGGGCTTGGGACGCGACACGGCGAGCGGACGGTCGACGATCGTCGTTCCGAAGCGCACGTTCTGACCCACGAAACGCAACGTGGCCTCGCCGTCGGGAATGTTCCTGTAGAAGGGAAGCGTCACCGTTCCGGCATAGGTGCCTGCGCTTTTGGTGCGGATCACCTCCTCGGCGACGATCTCGTCGTCGAAGAACACCTGCGCCTTGAGCGTCGAGAGCGCATAGCGGTCGGCCATCGCCACCTCGAAGTTGACCTTGCCGCCGTAGACGCCCGACGCATCGACCGAAACGAGGGTCATCTCGGGACCGACGTCGGTGGTGAGCAGTTCGGGATCGTCCTTGCACGCCGTCGTCGAGGCCGCGACGAGCAGCGACAGTGCGATGTATTTCAGCGTTTTCATGTTCTGCGAATTTTAAAGGTTAGTTTTCAGCCCCGGCGCCCCAGCGGAACGAGGCGATCGACTTGGCCGGGATGGTGTATTTGAACGAACGGTCGGCACTTTCATACACGGCGACGGTCCGCTCGTCGGCACTTCGGTTCAGTGCCACGAAGGCTTTCGAGCCGTCGGGATTCCGGAAGGCCAGGTAGGTCAGCCCCGATGCCGTATAGCCCGACGCCCCGATGCGCACGGCCCCCGGACGGATGACTTTGGAACACTGGGCCAGGTTGTAATAGTGGCTGTTGTACTTGAGCGTCCTGTAGTCCGATGAGCTGATCTCGATGGCCCCGTAGCAGGTCGTACAGCCTCCGGGACGGTTCGGGGCGCCCTTGTCGTCGAGCATCAGGTTCCACAGCAGGACCCCTTTGCCGTAGCGGCTCAACGTGCCCAGGAAGATCGACTCGAAGTCGTCGATCACACAACTCGCGAAATTGTAGTTCCACGAGCCGATCGAAGCCTCGGTGAAGTAGATCGTCTTGTCGGGAGCCGAGGCGCGGATGTGGTCCAGTTCTCTCACGCTGCCCCCGTAGTTGTGCCAGGCCGAACCGTCAATCCACTGCGCCGCTTCGGCATCGGCATAGATGTTGAGCGGGTAGTCCTGCTGGCCGGCGATGTCATCGTAGTTGTAGTTGTGGTCGTAGCAGAGGATCCGGGTCCCGATACCCGCGGCCTTGAACGCCGGGCCGAGCTTCTTGACGAAGGCCAGCTGGTCCTCCCACGGCATGTAGAGCGACATCGAATTGCCCCTGTTCAGCGGCTCGTTCTGCATCGTGATGGCGTAGATCGGGAATCCGTTCTCCTCCATTTCGCTCACCCACTGCACGAAATACTCGGCGTAATCGTCGTAATAGGCGGGATTCAGACGCCCCCCGGTCCACGAGTCATGGGGCCGCGAGGGATTGAGGACCGAGCCCTTCATCCATTTGGGGCACGACCAGGGCGAACCCAGGATCTTGATGTCGGGATTGATGGCCAGAATCTCCTTCAGGACGGGAAAGATGCCCTGCTTCTCGACGTCGGGAATGGCGAAGAACTCGATACCCTTCCGGTCGCAGCAGGTGTATTCGCCCATCGAGAAGTCGGAGCCGCCGATGTGCACGCGGATAAAGCTGAAACCGGCTCCGGTCTCGGGATCGAAGCACTTCCGGAGGATCGCCGTGCGGTCGTCCTTCGTCATTTTCAGCAGGTTGTAGCACGTGGAGCCGGTGATGGCCGGACCGAAACCGTCGACTATCTGGTAGGTCGTCGAGGGATCGATCGTAACCCGGTAGGGCGACAGCGAGACCTTCGAGTAGCCGAGTCCCTCCTCGGCGAAGAGCCGGCTGCCGTCGGCCGAGGTGACATAGGCGCGGACATCGCCCGTCACGGGCGGAGGAGTCGGCCCGGGGCCGGGCGTCGGCGTGTCGCCGTTGTTCCCGCTCGAACAGCAGACCGCTCCGGCGAGCAGCAAGGGACAGATCAGCAGGTGAAGGTTGTTATTGATCGTGATTTTCATGACGGAATTGCAAGTTTAAGATTAATAGCCCAGGTTTTGTTCGATATTGGTGTTGTCCTCCAGCACCGAGGTCGGCACCGGCATCAGCACGCGGTTTTCGTTCATCGCACGGCGGGGCTGGAAGTAGGAATCGTAGGAGTCCGAACCCTTGAGATTGACGCCGTCGCAGATTTCGAACAGGGTCGAACAATCGTCGCCATAGCGCATCAGGTCGAACCAGCGGAAGCCCTCCATGGCCAGCTCCAGGCGCCGTTCGTGGAGCACGGCAGCACGCATCAGCTCGTCCGAAGCGCGCTGCTCGCGGGTCAGCGGGCCAATCTTGGCGCGGCGGCGGATCTCATCCACGATGTCGGCCGCACCGCCCGGATCGCCCATGTTGGCCAGCGCTTCGGCATGCAGGAGCCGGATCTCGGCCAGACGCATCAGGTAGACCGGCGTCACGTTGGTCGGGAACTTGTGCATGAAAGCATATTCGTCGCTCGGATAGTGGAACGACCAGCCGCATTCGTCGTAGACGACCGTCGCATTCTTGCGCTCGGTGTCACCCTCGGCATCGTAGGCCTTCGTCAGGTTGCGCGACGGCGTGCACCACTTGGCCCACGAGAAACTGTCGCCCGGAACATAGGCGTTGCGGTGGAACATCATCCACAGCCATGAACCCGACGTCTGGCTGGGCCACTGTACCTCGAAAATCGACTCGCCGGTGTTCTTCGCCGCCGTGCCCGCATCGCCCGTGGTGTATCGCCACAGGTCGCTGTAGCCGGGGCAAAGGCTGTAGCCCATGCCTTCGACCGCTTCGCAGGCCGAGACGACCTTCGACCAGTCGCGGAACTCGCGCATGGAGTAGAAACGGGCCATCAGACCGTAGGCGAAGCCCTTGGTGATGCGGAACTTGTTCGAAGCGTCCATGTCGGGGGCGTATTTGCAGGCATAGCCCTCGATGTCCTTGACGATCTGCTCGCCGACGGTCTGCTGCGACACGCGGGCCGGGAAATAGAGCGGATAGACCTCCTCGACATTCTCGGCGTTGATGGCGGGCGGAATCTCGGTCAGCATCGGGATTTCTCCGAAAAGCTGCATCATGTTCATCCAGATATAGGCGCGCCAGCAGAGCGCTTCGGAAAGCCACTCCCGGTACTCCTTTTCGGTCAGCGACGGATCGTTCTCCTTCACCAGATCGATGTTGCAGATGATCTGGTTGGCATAGTCCACGGCGTTCATCGAGTAGTTCCACAGGTTCGAGGCGAATTCGTTGTCGCTGTCGATGTGGTTCGACTCGACGCTGACGACCTTCGTCTCGGCCATGTTGCCGCCGTAGGCATTGTCGGCTCGCACCTCGGCAAGCGTGATCAGCTGATACCAGTAGGTCTGCAGGTCGCCCTTCATGTAGTTGTACATGGCCGCAAGCTGTCCTTCGAGCAGCTCACGGGTGTTGATGGCCGTCTCGCTTTCGCCCGTGCCGGAGGTGTTGTTCTCGGCATACATCGTATCGGGGTATTTCTCAAGGCTGCACGACGTGGTGGCAACCCCCAGCGAGAGACCCGCGGCAATCAAAAATATCTTTTTCATGATCGGTTCTTTTTTCTGCGGTTAGAAAGTTAGATTCAGACCCACGACGACCGTGCGCACGTTGGGATAGGTGCCCCAGTCGATGCCCATTTGCGTGGCGCTTTCCGACTGGCTCACCTCGGGATCGTAACCCGAATAGTTGGTCCAGGTGATGAAGTTCTGGAGCGAAACGTAAGGCTGGATGCGCGAGATGTTGATGCGCTTGAGCTTGGGCGAGGTGATGTCGTAGGACAGGGTGATGTTCTTCACCTTGAGGTAGGAGCCGTCCTCGACCCAGTAGGACGAGTTCTTCACGTTCCAGGCCGGGTTTCCCGAGCGGAATACGTCGGTCCGCTGTCCCGGAATGCGCCAGCGACGCAGCACCGTGGTGGTCTGGTTGTTGGCCGAGGCCATGCCCTCGGTCTCGATGCGCGAGGCGTTGAAGATGTCGTTGCCGTAGGAGCCCGTGATCAGAATGTTCAGATTGAGACCCTTCCACGAGAAGTTGTTGGTCATGCCGAAGGTGAACTTGGGATTGGCGTTGCCGATCCAGGTCTTGTCCAGAGGCGTGATCTCGCCGTCGCCGTTGCAGTCTTCGTAGATCAGGTCGCCCGTCTCGGGATCGACCCCCTTGGAGACATAGCCCCAGAACATCGACAGCGGGCGGCCCGGGGTCATGCGCACCACCTTGTCGTTGGTCGCGTCGGAGGTCGGAGCGTAGTAGTAGACCTGCTTCAGGTCGAGCTTCTCGACCTTGTTGCGGTTGAGCGAGAAATTCAGGTCAGTCGACCAGTTGAAGTCCTTGCGGGCGATGTTGACCGACGAAAGGGTGATCTCGAAGCCCTGGTTCGACATCTCGCCGTCGTTGCGCGTGATGTTGGGATAGGGCGAAGGCAGGGGAACGCTCATCAGCATGTCCCGGGTGTACTTGTAGTAATAGTCCAGCGAAAGGCTCAGCCGGTTGTTCAGCAGGGCGAAATCGAGTCCGACGTTGGTCTGCGAAGAGGTCTCCCACTTGAGGTCCTCGTTCTTGATGTTACGGCGTCCGCCGACTGTCGGCACGGCCTGCGCATTCTCGGTCTGCGTCCAGTCGTAGTAGTTGGTGTGGTACTGCTGCATCCAGCCATACTCCGCCAGACCCGCCTGGTTACCGGTCTGTCCCCAGCCGGCGCGCAACTTCAGGTCGTTGATCCACGACACGTCGCGCAGGAACTTCTCGCCCGAAAGGCGCCATGCGGCCGAGAACGAGGGGAAGTAACCCCAGCGGTGGCCGGGGGCCAGCTTCGAGGAACCGTCGGCACGGAAATTGGCCGTCACGAGGTATCGGCTGTCGAAATTGTAGGACACGCGCGCCAGATAGGACATGATCGACCACTCCGATCGGCCGTAGCTCTGGCCGCGGACCCCGCCGTTGTTACCGCCGTTCAGGTTGGGAATGGCGTTGTTGTTGGTCGCGGAGAAATAGGAGCGCGAACCGCCCAGCGACTCCCACACGGAGGTCGTGGCCGACGTGCCGGCCATCACTTCGAGGCTGTGGCGGTCGAACGACTTGTTCCAGGTGAGGATGTTGTCGTAGATCATGCGCATGTCGTCGGAACGGGAGTCCGAGGCCGTGCCGTGCTGCGTGCGTCCGTAGGAGGTGCGGATCGGATCGAGGAACGTCGACGAATGGACCCAGCGGCGGTCCATCGAAACCGTCGACTTGAAGGTCAGACCCTTGGCCAGGTAGAACGTCAGCCCGCCCGAGAGCAGCAGACGGTCGGTGACATCCCGGTCGTAATCCGTGCGGGCCATGTTCTCGCGCGGCGAGGTGAGGTTGGCTCCGTAAAAATCATTGTAGAACTGTTGGGGGTTCTCCAGATCCCAGATCGGTGCGTAGGTCGGCGTCGTGATGGCCGAAACCACCACGCCGGCGCGGTTGGCGCCCTGACCCGAGATGATCGTTCCCTTGGTGGTGTAGTGCGAGAAGGTCGTCGAGGCGTTGGCCGAAACCCATTTAAAGATCTTCCTGTCGAAGCTGGCCTTCACGTTGTAACGGTCCGAAGAGGTGGTGTTGATAATACCCTTTTCGCGGGTGTAACCTCCGCCGAGGTAATAGGACGAGTTTTCATCGCCGTTGGAGACCGAGAACTGGTAGTTCTGGTTGACGCCCGTCGAGTAGGTTTCGTCGAACCAGTCGGTACGGTCGGTCAGATCGGCCGGAAGCCCCGACACGGCGCCGCTCTCCTCCATCAGGTCGCGGTACTGCCGGGCGTTGAGCACGTCGTAGCTCTCGGTCACCTTCGAAATGCCCACGAAGGTCGAGAACGAAATCTCGGGCCCCCGCTTCCGGGTGCCCTGCTTGGTGGTGATGAGCACCACGCCGTTGGCGGCGCGCGAACCGTAGATGGCGGCCGACGAGGCGTCTTTCAGCACCTGCAGCGACTCGATGTCGTTGGGCGAGAGGTAGGCAATGGCGTAGTTGCCTTCGCCCACGGGGACTCCGTCGACCACATAGAGTGGGTCGTTGCTCGACGAGATGGACGAGGCGCCGCGGACACGGACCACCATGCCCTGTCCGGGCGAACCGTTGGGCTGGATGACCTGCACACCGGCGGCCTTACCCTGGAGGGCCCCCGAGGCCGAGGTGATCGGACGCCGGGTCAGGTCGTCGGTCCTGACGATCGAAACGGCCGTCGTGAGGTCCTTCTGCTTGACCGTGCCGTAACCGATCGCCACCACGGCGTCAAGCGCCACGGCATCTTCGGCGAGTTTCACGTCGATCTTCGTGCGGCCGTTTACGGCGAGCGTCTGCGATACGAACCCGAGCGACTGGAACATCAGACTGGCTGAAGTCCCCTCCCCCCGGAGTCTGAGGGAATAGGAGCCGTCCACGCCCGTCGTCACGCCGTTCGTCGTTCCCTGCTCGATGATCGTGGCTCCGATAACGGGCTGTCCCGACTGGTCGGTGACCGTTCCCGTCACAGTCCGTGCCGACTGGGCGAAAGCCGCCGGTGCAAGGACGGTCAGCATCGCCGCCAGAGCCAGCATCCACCCTCTCCGGCAGTTCGCTTGCAGTTTCTTGCAAAAATGTGCCATAGGAATTTAAGGTTTTTAAGTTAATAATAAGAAATAGGTAAGGTGCGGTTGTTGGAGAAATCAACCCTTCACCGCCTTTTTTTCGGTTAATTAAAAGTAACCATACTCTGTGACATGAAAAAAATTTAAACGTAAAATTATAAACTCAAAACCCGTCGGCAAAATCGCAATTTCATATTATTCAACACATTAACAATTCGCAGTTTGCCAAAAAAAGTAGATTGATCGGAATGGCCGCAACCGCCTGGGATCCCCGGAAGCAGCAAATCGTAAAATATTTTAAATAAATCCGCCGGCCGTCGCAGCGCCCGGCCAGTCGGGAAAACGGGCCGGCGGACGGGCGAGAACGGGCGGCGGATAAGCGAGGGAGGGGGGGGCAGGCAGCAGGTGGATGAGCGTCCCGGAAAATGGACAGAGGAAAACCGGCAGGCGAAAACGAGTGGACGGAGGCCGGACAGAAACGGGCGGCGGATAAGCGAGGGGAGGGAACGAGTGGACGGAGGGCGGACGGACAGAAACGGACGGGCGAAAACGGGCGGACAGGCGGGAAAACAAGCAGTCGCGATTTTCGCCGGAGGCCCCGATTTTCAAATTCCATGACGGCAATTTGCGGTAATTTGCGGCAATTGGGCAGAAATTTCAGAGATTTTTTGTATTTTGCACGAGAAACGGCCCAACGGCCCATAAACTCACGTTTGAACTTTACAACTACTGATCATGAACTTATTTCGACATCTACTTGCTCTTTTGTTGCTTTTCTCCGTCTGGGGAGCCGGGGCACAGACCCCGCTGACCCGCAACGGAAAACCCGAAGCACGCATCGTCGTGGCACAGCAATCGGCCACCGATCTTGCGGCCGCACAGATCCTGCAGCGATTCGTCCGCGAATCGACCGGTGCGACACTGCCCCTGCTGCATGGGGTCGCACCCCGCAAGGGCGACATCCTGATCGGGGCTTCGGACACCGAGGGACTTACCGAGGACGGCTTCCGCCTGCGCACGCAGGACGGGATTCTGCGCATCAGCAGCGGCGGCGACAAGGGTTCGGTTTACGGCGTGATGACGCTGCTGGAGCGGCACCTGGGGCTGGACTACTTCGCCGCCGGGGTCTATGACCTCGACCGGAATCAGAGCGTCACGCTCCCGGCGATGGATTGCGCCGAAAACCCGGCGTTCCGCTATCGTCAGAGCCAGGGTTACGGCATGGCTCAGGACTCCGTATATCGGCTGGCACTGCGTCTTGAGGAGCCGCGCGACATCTTTGCCGGCGGACTGTGGGTGCATACCTTTAACCGGCTGCTCCCCGCATCGACCTACGGCGCGGAGCATCCCGAATACTACTCGTTCATCAACGGCGAACGCCGTCCGGGCCGCGCCAGCCAGTGGTGTCTGACCAACGACGAACTCTTTGAACTGGCGGCGGCGAAGATCGATTCGATCTTCCGGGCCAATCCCGGCATGAAGATCATCTCCGTCAGCCAGAACGACAGCAATTTCACCTACTGCCGCTGCGAGGAGTGCGAAAAGGTCAATGAATATGAGGGCGCCCCCTCGGGCAACTACATCCGCTTTATGAACAAGTTGGCGGAACGCTTCCCCGACAAGGAGTTCTCGACGCTGGCCTACCTCTTCACGATGCAGCCCCCCAAGCACGTGAAGCCGCTGCCCAACGTCAATATCATGCTGTGCGACATCGACTGCAACCGCGAAGTACCCCTCACGGACAATGAGTCGGGCCGCGAATTCATCGAAGCAATGGAGGGTTGGGCCGCCCTGTCGGAGAATATCTTCGTGTGGGATTACGGCATCAACTTCGACAACATGGTCGCCCCGTTCCCCAACTTCCCGATCCTGAAGCCCAACATCGAACTCTTCCGGCGCAACCACGCCACGATGCACTTCTCGCAGATAGGCGGATCGTACGGCGGCGATTTCTCGGAGATGCGCACCTATGTGGTCGCCAAGCTGATGTGGAACCCGGAGCAGGACACCGACGAACTCGTGAGGCGTTTCATGCGCGGCTATTACGGATCGGCCGCCCCCTATCTTTATCAGTACGAGAAACTGCTCGAAGGCGCCCTGCTGGCCAGCGGCCAGCGGCTGTGGATCTACGACTCTCCCGTCTCGCACAAGGACGGCATGCTCAATGCCGCCTGCCGCAAGCGCTACGGGGCGCTGTTCGACAGCGCCGAACAGGCCGTGGCGGACGATTCCGTCCTGCTGCGCCGCGTACGTCTGGCACGCCTGCCTCTGATGTACTCCAACCTCGAAATCGCCCGCACGACGGCCGACAGGGACCTCGACGCCCTGGTGCATGAGCTGGACACGTTCGAGAAATATGTGACCGAATTCGACGTGAAAACGCTCAACGAGCGCAACAACAGTCCGCAGGAATACTGCCGGCTCTACCGCCAACGCTATCTTCCTGCAGCCAATTCCAACCTGGCGCTGGGCGCACGGATCGTCTGGATCGACGCTCCGGCGGAGAAATACCGGGCAGCGGGCGAGAAGACCCTGACCGACGGTCTGTTCGGCGGCGCTTCGTTCGTCGAGAGCTGGACCGGCTGGGAGGGCAAGGACGGTGCCTTTGTCGTCGATCTGGGCCGCGACGTCTCCTTCACGACGGTCGAGACCGACTTCCTGCACCAATTGGGCCAGTGGATTCTGCTGCCCCGCTCGGTGCGCTACTCCGTCTCGTCCGACAACACGGACTGGACCCCGTTCGGGCAGGTGGAGTTCCCCGAGGATCAGTCGGTACCCGTGAAGTTCGTTCCGGCAACCATCACGGCCGAAAAAAACGTGCAGGCCCGCTATGTCAAAGTCGAAATCGAGGGTGTCAAAATCTGCCCTCCATGGCATTACGGCGTAGGCTGCCCCTGCTGGTTCTTCCTCGACGAGGTGACCGTAAAATAGATTAGAGTACACAGGTGCAAGGTTTCGATCCTTGCACCTGTACTGTTCAGACGTGGAACCGTCTGTCCTGTTCCCGAGTTTCGGCGGGAACAAACAGTGAACCCTCCGCACATGAAAAACCTTCTGCCAACCCTACTGCTGCTCGTCACAACACTCGGCGCATCGGCCCAAAACGACCTGAAAAGCGTGCTTTCGCAGCTCGACGCCGCCCTTTCGCACCGGGATTCCTACATCGCCGGACGCGAACAGCGGATCGCGTCGCTGAAAAACATCCTCCGGAAATCGGATTTCTCAAACGCCCAGCGCTACATCTTCAACCAGCAGCTGATCGACGAATACACCCCCTATCAGGCTGATTCGGCCATCGGGTACCTCTACCGCAACATCGCCCTGGCGACGCGCATGAACGATGCCGGGCACCTCAACGAAAGCCGTATCCGGCTGGCCCACCTCTACAGTTCGTCGGGCATCTACCTCGAAGCGGCGAACATGCTGGACATGGTCGACACCACGACCCTCGACCGCCGGCAGCTGGTCGACTACTACATCGCCCGCCACAAACTCAACGACGAACTCCAGCTCTACTCCCGCGACTCGGCACAGGGAGACGAATCATGGCGGCTTACGGAGATCTACGCCCGGCTGATCGTGAACAACACCGAACCGGAGTCGGTCACCCACCTCAACTTCCGGCTCCGGCAGGCGATCGGCGCCCGCGACTACCCCCAGGCCGTGGAGATCTCCGAACGGCTGTGCAACACCCTGCCACCCCTTTCGCGCGAATATGCCGAGGCCTCCTACATGCGTGCCCTCGTGGCGGAACTGATGGGCGACACACCTCTGGCGCAGCTATGGTTCGCACGCTCGGCGATGGCCGACATCCGGCTGGCCATACGCAACAACGCCGCACTGAAAAGCCTCGCCAACACGCTGCTCGACGACGACAACATACAGCGCGCCATGCGCTACATGCGGGTTGTGATCGACGATGCCCGGTTCTTCAATTCGCGGCTCCGCCCGTGGCAGAATGCTCTGGCGCTGCATGTCATCGAAGAGGCCTATCAGGTCCGGCGGCAGCGGATGGATACCATGTACAACATCTTCATCCTTTCGATCGGCAGCTTCATGCTCCTGGCCCTCGGAGGCGTGGTTTTCGTCCTGCGGCAGAACCGCAAGCTGAACCTCGCACGGCTCGAATTGCAGCAGGCCAACAACCGGCTCAACATCTCGAACAAGGACCTGCAGCTCATCAACAAACGGCTGGCAGGCCTGAACAGCCAGATTTCCGAGGCCAACGAAGTGAAGGAGGAGTATATCGGCATCTTCCTGACGATGTGCTCGGAGTACATCGACAAGATCATCGACTCGCGGCGTCACGTCCGCCGCCTGCTGCGCGACGGCCGCATCGACGAACTGCGGAAGGAGTACTCCCCGACCGACGGCGACAGCCGCGAACTGGAGGAGTTTTACCACAACTTCGACACGACGTTCCTGCAGCTCTACCCCACGTTCATCGAGGATTTCAACTCCCTGCTGGAGAAGGATGCGCACAGCGAGCCGAAGAAGGGCGAACTGCTGACGACCGAGCAGCGCATCTTCGCGCTGATCCGGCTGGGCATCAACGACTCGTCGAAAATCGCCGCGTTGCTGCGTTACTCCGTGAGTACGATCTACAACTACCGGTCGAAAATCAAGAGCCACACGCTCGTCTCGCGCAACGATTTCGAGGAGCGGATCAAGACCATCGGGGCTTTCAGCCCGCAGCATCTCTGACCGGCGGCTGTGACTGGGGCTCTGATTGGCGGGGTTAATTCGTTGCTTCGATCGGCGGCTCTGATTGGCGGCTGTGGTTGGGGGCTGTGATCCGTTGCTCTGATCGGGTACTTTGATCGGCGGCTGTGACTGGGGATCTGATCGGCAGGTTTAATTCGTTGCTTCGATCGGCGGATCTGGTTGTCGGCTCTGATTGGCGGCTCTGGTTGGCGGCTCTGATTGGTTCTGCCGGCAGGACCCTTGCCCCCGGAGCATATTAAAACCATCCCCAAAAAGCCACAGGAAGAACGGGCGGACGGGATTGTCCCGAAGTCGGCCAGAAGAGGCTGCAGGGATCATCGCTTCGTTCTCGATTCGGGAGGCAGGCAGTCCCGGGGGTTTGACGGAGGAACGGATCTTCCGGGACTTTACGGCGGAACGGAGCTTCATCGGGAACTTCGATAGCGGAACGGGGCTTCCGAGGCTTTATGGCAGACCAGATCTTCCGGACCTTTACGGCGGAACGGAGCTCCATCGGGGGCTTCGGTGGCAGGGCGTTCCGTCAGCGGAGAATCGGCTCAGCAAAAGGGCCTTCCTTTCCCAGACAAAAAAAGACTGCGGAAAGCATCCACAGTCTTCTTATAACGATGAGTTCTTCACTCTCCCCCGGCATTCCTGCCCGGGACGCGAACCTTATACACGGCGAGTTCTTCAGCCTATCTCCCTACCCTCCCCCGGATATTCCTGCCCGGGATGCGGAACTTACTCGGCCTGAACTCTTCGCCCTCTCTTCGTTCTCTCTCCCCTCCCCGGCATTCCGGCCCGGGTGCGGAGCTTACTCGGCCTGAGCCTCTCCGGCGGCAGGCTGCTCGGGCTGCTCGGCAGCGGGAATCTCGGCCTGAGGCATCGTAACGGCAGCCTCGGACTCGATGACACGCTCTTGCAATGCCTTGGCGTCCTTCGAAATCTCCGAATTGCTGTCGGCAACCAGACCGCGGTCCATGGCCAGCGTAGCCGCAAGGCTCAAAACCACGATGGCAATAGCCATCGACCAGGTGAATTTCTCCAGAAAGTTCGTGGTCTCGCGCACTCCCATCACCTGGTTCGACGCGCCGAAGTTGGCGGCCATGCCGCTCTTGGGGTTCTGCACCAATACCGCAAGGATCACCAGTACGCTCGCAACGAGTATCAGGGCAATGCAAATCGTGTATAACATATTGTCTTAAATTTTAATATTGTTTTCTATTTTGCCAATAAGTTCGGCAAAGTAAACACTTTTTTCGGGATTTAGCAAACTTAATTTGCGATAAATCGCCACGGCCCGGTCACGAAGACCCTGAGCAAGATAGATTTCGGCCAATTCCTCGCTAACCACCTCATCGTCATCGTCCAGTTCGGGGCGCAGGACGACCTCCTCCTCGGACTCGCCCTCGTCGGCAACGATGCGCAGATCCTCCTCCTGCAGGAAGCGGTCGATGATCTCCTCCGAAGAGAGCCGCGTGAGCGCCGCGACATCGACCGAAGCCCGGCGCAGCGAACTCTCGGCCCGCCACGGGGCCATCAACGCCACCCGCGGATCGGATTCGCCCGCAAGCACCTCACGCAGGATATGCACCGGCAAGAACCACGGGAAGCGCGCCGCAAGTTCCCCGGCGCGGGACGCGGAAGGGGTCTCCGCCCAGCCGGGCATCGCAAAATATGTTTTCAGGTCGGACATCGCGCTTCGGAATTACCAGTTGGAGGCCGCAGCCTGGAAAATGTCGGTCACGATCTTGTCGACGATCTGGGGGATCAGATCGCCTTCGACCTCGGTCAGCAGTTTCGTAGAGTCGTAGTCCTCGTAGGCCTGGAAGGTGCGGTTGAACGACATCTTCTCGTCGAGGGCATTGGTGAAGCGCACCTTGACGGTGATCGTCAGTCGGTTGAGCAGCGCGAAGTCGTCGCTCGAAACCGAAGCCGTCGTCGAGGTATAGTTGATGATCTCGCCCTCGAAGGCAAAATCGCCGCCCTCCTCGACCTGCGCCAGACGCGTGCGGCGCGAGAACATGTCGACCAGCGCCTCGGTAAGCGTGGAACTCAGAATCGGCGACACCATCGTGGCGTTGTTGGGGAAGTAGGCCACCGAAAAGGTCTTGGCATCGGGCGGAATCGAGGCCCCCGACAGCGAGTACTTGATGGACACGCCGCAACCCGTCGCGAGTGCGGCACAAAGGGCCAGTATCGTAAGTCTGATTTTCATAAGCTAATTTTCCTCTATACCCAACTCCTTTATCTTGCGGTAGAGTGTGCGTTCCGACATGAAAAGTTCAGCGGCGGCCTCGCGGCGACGGCCGTTGTTGCGGCGCAGTGCGCGGATGATCTGCTCGCGCTGCATGTCGGCCTTGGTCATCTCGCGCGGCGGCTCGTCGGTCACCTCCTCGCTCTCGGCATAGACCGGAGCCTGCGGGTAGGGAGCCACGGAAGGGACATAGCTGCTCTGCGCCGTGGTCGGCAGCAGGGCCTTGACGTCATGGACCTGACCCGCGCACGGCGCCGTGCCCTTCATCAGTTCGGAGATCATCCGCTTGAGGTCATTGATGTCGGCGCGCATGTCGAACAGCACCTTGTAGAGCAGTTCGCGCTCGGTCGACATGCTGTCGTCCATGCGTATCGGCCCGGTGTGCATCGGCGCACCCCCGCCCTGCGGAGGCAGGTATTTGGCCAGCACCTCGGAGGTGATCACCCGCGTCTGCTCGATGGCCGAAATCTGCTCGGCGACGTTCTTCAGCTGGCGGATGTTGCCCCGCCAGTAGTAGTTCCGCAGCATCTCGCGCGCCGCATCGTCGAGCGTCACGGCCGGCATGCGGTACTGTACGGCCACGTCGGCGGCAAACTTGCGGAACAGAAGCGAAATGTCCTCCGGACGTTCGCGCAGCGAGGGCACCGTGATGGGAACCGTCCCCAGACGGTAGTAAAGGTCCTCGCGGAAACGCCCCTGGGCGATGGCCTCCTGGAGGTTCATGTTCGTGGCGGCGACCACGCGGACGTTGGTCTTCTGCACCTTCGACGAACCGACGCGGATATATTCGCCCGTCTGAAGCACGCGCAGCAGCCGCGCCTGGGTCGGATGCGGCAGTTCGGCCACCTCGTCCAGAAAGATCGTACCGCCGTCGGCCTCCTCGAAATAGCCCTTGCGGGCCTCCACAGCACCGGTGAAAGAGCCCTTTTCGTGGCCGAAGAGTTCGGAGTCGATCGTACCCTCGGGAATCGCCGCGCAGTTGACGGCGATATATTTGCTGTGCTTACGCGCCGAATAGGCGTGGATAACCTGCGGGAAAAACTCCTTGCCCACACCGCTCTCGCCCGTAACGAGCACCGTCAAATCGGTAGGGGCCACACGCAGGGCCACCTCCAGCGCCCTGTCCAGAAGCGGGGAGTTGCCAATGATGCCGAAGCGTTGTTTTACGGTGGTGATCTCTGCCATTTATTCGGGTTGTTCGGGTTGGGTCACGGCGGACGGGAGTTCCTCCGTCCGGGGGAGTTCGATGTATTCGTTTTCAGCCTGCCGCTCCCGGGCATCGCGCCAGAATCCGAAGGCGATGGCCGCCACGGCCAGCAGGGCGGCGATCAGTGCGATCCAGATGAACCGGTCGACGCGGCGGCGCGGCGCGCGGTCAACATAGCGGTAGGCGTCGGTATTCTTCGGCGGCTTGCCGTAGCGCAGCCCCCGCACCGAAGGATCGGGATTCATCTTCGCCGAAGTCGACACGTGCGGCTCGGCGAAAGCCGTCTTGACGGCCTCGGCCACCTTCTCGGGTTGCAGCGGCGGCCGTTTCCCGGCGGGGGATTCCGACACGGGGGATTCCGACACGGGGAGCGGCTCGTAGACGAAGGCGATGGTCGCATTGGGACCGGGTTTCATCACCCCGAAGCCCTCCAGGCGGTACTCCGAGCCGTGTTCCACGGCGTGGCGGATCTCAAAAACAAAGCGGTCGATCTCGCCCGCGGCCTCCAGTTCGCCCATCCCCCCGGTGCGGAGAAGCCCCCGCAGCACGCCGTCGTCGCGCTTGAGCAGTTCCGAAAAGACGATGCTCCGGCCCGGCTCCTTGACGATGAACGCTCCGAGTTGGGGTACAACGAGCCGCTTGTGCGACTCCAGATATTGTGTCAGGGTATGAATCAGCACGATTGAAATTCCTTTAAATCCGGCTCAAAATTACCCTTTTTCAGCGGAAAAAACAATATTCCGAAGGGCTTTTTCAAAATAATCGGCCAAAGTGTTGGTTATCCGAAAAATATTCGCCTATTTTGCATCCCGATTTTTTCAAAAATCCGGGCGAGCTACTTTCGCCCGAAATTTGCAAAGTAACCGAGCCGGATTGTAAAAACCTTACCGAACGAGTCATGAAAGACAAGTACATCGACCTGATCGAACAGACGTTCGATTTCCCGCAGGATGAGTTCTCCGTCGAGGACAACGAGCTGAACTTCCACGACATTCCGCTGATGGAACTGATCAAACAGTACGGAACTCCGCTCAAAATCACCTATTTGCCGAAGATCTCCCAGCAGATCAACCGCGCCAAGCGCATGTTCAACGTGGCAATGGCGAAGGTCGACTACAAGGGTTCGTACAACTATTGCTACTGCACCAAGTCGAGCCACTTCTCGTTTGTGCTGGAGGAGGCCATGAAGAACGACATCCATCTGGAAACCTCGTCGGCCTACGACATCCACATCATCAACGCTCTCTACGACGGAGGCATCATCGACAAGGACCGATACATCATCTGTAACGGATTCAAACGCCCGCAGTACGTCGAGAATATCGCCCAGCTGGTCAACGACGGCTTCGCGAACACGATCCCCGTGCTGGACAACAAGGAGGAGTTGGAGCTCTTCGAGGATGCGTTCACCAAGAAGTGCAAGGTCGGCATCCGCATCGCCTGCGAGGAGGAGCCCAAGTTCGACTTCTACACCTCGCGGCTGGGAATACGCTACAACGACATCGTCGATTTCTACAAGGCGAAACTCCGCAACAGCAAGAAATTCCAGCTCAAGATGCTGCACTTCTTCATCAACACCGGCATCAAGGACACGGCCTACTACTGGAACGAACTGTCGAAGTGTATGAACGTCTACTGCGAGCTGAAGGCCATCTGCCCCGAGCTGGACAGCCTCAACATCGGCGGCGGATTCCCGATCAAGAACTCGCTCAACTTCGAATACGACTACGAATACCTCACCGAGGAGATCGTGGCCCAGATCAAGAGCATCTGCCAGCGCAGCGGCGTCGAGGAGCCCAACATCTTCACCGAATTCGGCTCGTTCACCGTGGGCGAAAGCGGCGCGGTGCTCTACTCGATCGTCAACCAGAAGCAGCAGAACGACCGCGAAAACTGGTACATGATCGACTCGTCGTTCATCACGACCCTGCCCGACACGTGGGGCATCAACCAGCGCTACATCATGCTGGCCGTGAACAACTGGGACAAGGAATACCAGCGTGTGCTGCTCGGAGGACTGACCTGCGACAGCGAGGACTTCTACAACTCGGAGTGCCACACCAGCGCCATCTTCCTGCCCAAACTCGAAGCGGGCAACACGCAGTACATCGGATTTTTCCACACGGGAGCCTACCAGGAGTCGCTGGGCGGATTCGGCGGCATACAGCACTGCCTGATCCCCGCTCCCAAGCATGTGATCATCGACCGCGACAAGTCGGACAACGAATACTACACGCGTCTCTTCGCCAAGGAGCAGTCCTACCGGGCAATGATGCGCATCCTCGGATATTGATCGCGGAGCGCACCCGGGGAAGGGCACGCAAGGTTCCGCACAGACAATCCTCCGCCTCACCGGCGGAGGATTTTTTTTGGGGATCGGCGACTCCGCGGCGGCCCACTTTGCGGAAAAATTCGTAACTTTGATGTCAAAACGAAATTTTCAGCCTCACATGGACTACAAACTACGGATCTGGAAAGCAGCGTTTCTCGCGGGAAGCGTGTTTTTCCTTTCCGCCCAGGCCCGGGCAGGAGGAGCGCAGCCCGAAACCTTCCGTGCGGACGAAACGACCGTCTGTGCTCCGGCTCACGAACCGGACGGCGCAACAGATAGCGGCAAGGACCCGGTCGGCGCAACAGATGGCGGTAAGGGCTCGGACGACGCTTACAGAAGAGGTTACCGGGAGGGTTACCGCGCCGGATTCCGGGACGGACAGCAACGCCGGACCTGCCGTCCCGAGCACCGCCATGCCGACGGATCGGTCGTCCCGGCCCGCGACACGACCGCTTCCGGGCGTCGTTTCATCCACCGCCTCGGCGCGGAGTTCCGACCCGAATACATCTTCCCGACCAACCCCTTCGTCGGCGGCAACAACCGCGCCGGACAACCCATCGACCTCTCCCTCTCGGGACACCTCCGCTACTCATTCCAGCTGCGTCCCGGATCGATCCCCGACCGGATTTACGGCGGCGCCTATCAGGGTATCGGAGCCGCCTACTACGACTTCGGCAACCCCGACGAACTCGGCAATCCGATCGCCGTCTACCTGTTCCAGGGCGCGCGCATCGCCCGGATCAGCCCGCGGCTGTCGTTCAACTACGAATGGAATTTCGGCCTTTCGTTCGGCTGGAAACCCTATGACAACGTCAAAAACGCCGAAAACAAGATGATGGGCTCGAAGATGAACGCCTATCTCAACGCCGATTTCTTCCTCGACTGGCGCGTCACGCGCGAGGTGAACCTCACGGCGGGTCTGAGCCTCACACACTTCTCCAACGGCAACACCAAATTCCCCAACGCGGGGCTCAATGCCGGGGGCATGCACGCGGGCCTGACCTACCATTTCGGGAGGAAGTCGGACGAAGTGGTCCCACGGGCAATCTGCCCCGCATTCCCGCGCCATTTCAGCTACGACCTCACGTTTTTCGGCTCGTGGCGGCGCAAAGGCATCGAAGTGAACGGCAGGCAGTATGCCGCGCCGGATGCCTACACGGTTCTGGGATTCAACTTCGCCACGATGTATAACTTCGGCTACAAGTTCCGGGCGGGCGTGTCGCTCGACGGCGTGTACGACGGCAGCGCCAACGTCACCTTCTCCGACCAGATCGTAGAGATAGGCGGCAGCGCCGACCTCACGGTGGAGAAACCCGGCATCGACCGGCAGATGGCACTCGGCCTCTCGGCCCGGGCCGAGTTCGTGATGCCCTATTTCAACATCGGAATCGGTCTGGGAACCAACGTTCTGCACAAGGGAGGCGACCTGAAGGCCTTCTACCAGATGCTCACCCTGAAGGTGGCCGTAACGCGCAGCTCCTACCTCCACATCGGCTACAGTCTCCGCGATTTCCACATGCCCAACTTCCTGATGCTGGGCGTAGGCTACCGGTTCAACAACAAATACCCGCGGCACCGCTGACACCAAAGCCCCCGCCGGGAATTTTTCGAGAATTTTCAGGGATTTGTTCGGGTTCATCAAGAGGTTTCCGGGGTCTTTTTCGGGGCCTCTATCGATCTCTTTCGGGGTCTCTTCCAACCCCTCAAAGCTCTTCGGAATGTTTCGGGGTTTGTCCGGGGATCCTCGATGGTCTTCAGCGCTCCTCAAAGCCCTTCAAAACACCGCGGGGCCGTGCGGCTGCCATTCTGTTCCGGACGGCAACCGGAAGATTTTACGGCCCCGCATGCAATCCGGGTTTGCAACCATCGGGCTTTTTCGTACCTTTGCACAAAACCTGAGACCGATGCAGATCACCAAAGCCGAATTCAAATGCTCGTCCGAGCGCATTTCGCAGGTCCCGAAGGACGACCTGAAAGACATCGCCTTCATCGGGCGCAGCAACGTCGGGAAGTCGTCGCTCATCAACATGCTCACCGCCCGCACCGGGCTGGCCAAGGTGTCGGGGACTCCCGGAAAGACACGCCTGATCAACCACTTCCGCATCAACGATGCCTGGTATCTGGTCGATCTGCCCGGATACGGATATGCCCGCACCTCGAAAATCCAGCGCAGCGAGTTTTCGAAACTGATCACCGACTATGTCATCAAGTGCGAGAAGATGCACTTCCTGTTCGTGCTGGTGGACATCCGACTCGAACCCCAGAAGATCGACCTGCGTTTCATCGAGATGCTGGGCGAAAACGGCATTCCCTTCGGCATCATCTTCACCAAGGCCGACAAGCTCTCGAAGACCCAGCGCGAAAAGAGCGTGGAGCGGTTTCGGACCACACTCGCCGAACAATGGGAGGAACTGCCGCCGATGTTCGTCTCCTCGTCGGAAAGAGGCGCGGGACGCGAGGAGATCCTCGACTTCATCGGCCAATGTCTGCGGCAAAACTGACCCCTAAGGCTGCGCAACACGGCAAGGCGCCCCGGTTCTGCGGAATGAAAACCGGGCCGCAAACGAAAAGGTTAACCGAATGTTGAAAAAACACCCCTCCGCGGGCGTGTTTTTTCACCGTATTGTTCTATCTTTGCAACGTCAAAAAAATCCTCGAAATCTATGGCTATCCACAAAATCAAAATTTTTACCGGTCGCGATTCGGAATATCTGGCCAAAAAGATCGCCGCAAGCTTCGGCACGACGCTCGGACAGTCGGAAGTCCTGCGCTTCAGCGACGGCGAATTCCAGCCCTGCTACAACGAATCGATCCGCGGATGTACGGTATTCATCATCCAATCGACCTTCCCGCCCTCAGACAATCTGATGGAACTGCTGATGATGATCGACGCCGCACGCCGCGCCTCGGCCCATCAGGTCGTGGCCGTAGTGCCCTACTTCGGCTGGGCGCGTCAGGACCGCAAGGACCGTCCCCGGGTGCCGATCGGCGCCAAGCTGGTAGCCAACATGCTGATGGCCGCAGGTGTCGACCGTGTGATGACCATGGACCTGCACGCCGACCAGATCCAGGGATTTTTCGACGTCCCGGTCGATGCCCTCTACGCCAGCGGCATCTTCGTGCCCTACATCAAGAGCCTCAACATCGAGGACCTCTCGATCGCAGCCCCCGACATGGGCGGTGCCAAACGCGCCAACACCTACTCCAAGCTGCTGGGCACGCCGATCATCATTTCGCACAAGGAGCGCGCCAAGGCCAACGTTGTGGGCAAGATGACGGCCATCGGCGATGTCGAAGGCCGCAACGTGCTGATCGTCGATGACATGATCGACACCGCCGGTACGATCTGCATGGCCGCCGACATGCTCATGTCCCGCGGCGCAAAGAGCGTCCGCGCAGCCATCACCCACCCGGTACTCTCCGGTCCGGCCTACGAGCGCATCAACGATAGCGCCCTGGAGGAGGTCATCGTGACGGATACCATTCCGCTCAATCCCAACAAGGACCTGCACAAATTCACGGTGCTGTCCGTGGCTGACCTCTTTGCCGACGTGATCGAACGCGTACACAACTACAAGGAGATCTCCTCGATCTTCTCGAAATAGAAGTTCTCCGACTCCCATCCGAAACCCCCGGGATCTTTTCGCAAGATCCCGGGGGGTTTCCTGTTCGTCTGGGCGGGTCGAGAGAGAGGGGAGGCTGAAGGAGCGGCCGAGAGAGCCACCGAGAACAGCCGAGAACGCGGCTGAAGAAGTAGCTGAAAGCTCAGTTGAGAGCAGCCGAGAACAGCCGAGGTAGCAGCCGAGAGGGAGGGGCTGCTACCCCACCTTCTCGCTGCCCTTGGTGCGGCTGCGGACATACTCCGTGGGCAGGCAGCCGACATGCTTCTTGAAACTCGTGGCGAAATACGACGGGGAGTTGAAACCCACCATCGAACTGATCTCCGAAATCGAGTATTTGCGGTCCAGAAGCAGTTTGCAGGCATAGTTGAAGCGGATCTTGCGGATGAACTTCGTGGCCGACTCGCCCGTGATGGACTTCATCTTCAGGTGGAGGTTCGAACGGCTCATGCAGAGTGCCTTGCTGAAATCGTTCGACGAAAACTCCTCGTTGTCCATGTTCTCCTCGACGATGCGGATGGCCTTCTTGAGGAACTCCCCGTCCATCGAGTTGGAGGTGATCTTGTCGGGGTCGATCTCCGCGTCGTCCGAATAGTAGTGGCGCATCCGGTAGCGGGCTTTCAGCAGGTTCTGGACATTGGCCGCGAGCAGCGAAATCGACAACGGCAGCGGCAGATAGCTGTCAGCCCCGGCCTCGATGCCCGTGATCTGCTCCTCGACACTGCCTTCGGAGGCCAGAATCACCACCGGAATATGGCAGGTGCGGATGTTTTGCTTCACCGCCTGGCAGAGTTTCAGCCCATCGATTCCCGGCAACACGCGGTCGGCGATGATGATGTCGGGTTCCAGCGTCTTGAGCCGTTCGAGGGCGTCGTTGCCATCGGCCGCCACCTCGACGCTGTAAAGGCTCTTGAAATGGTCGGCCACATAGCGTGCCATCTCGGCATTGGACTCGGCCAGGAGAATCGTCCCGCGCGTCTGCTCCGGGGTCTCCCCGGCAGGGGCGAAATCGCCACCCTCGCCCGACCACTCCTCGGGCAGGAATTTCTCGGCATCGCGAATGAACGAACCCCGCACGTCGTGCTCCCCGGCGCGCTTCCCGGCCGGATAGACCTCGATGTCGTCGGGCAGCGTGACGGTGAACTCCGAAAATGCCCCCGGTTCGCTCCGCAGCGTGATCGAGCCCTGGTGCTGCTCGACAATGCGGCGGACGATCGACAGCCCGATGCCCGAACCGGCGTGCGACTCATTGACCTGATAGAACCGTTCGAAGATATGCTCCTGCTGATCCTGCGGAATGCCGATGCCCGTATCGCGGACCGAGAGGCGGAAGCAGCCCTCACCGCGCTGCAGGGCGACGCGGATGACACCGCCGTCGGGCGTGAACTTGAAGGCGTTCGACAGCAGGTTCGTGAGCATCATCTCGAGGAACATCCGGTCGACGGGCAGCGCCATGCCGCGCAGCTCGGAGCTGAGGATATAGTCCATGTCGCGGTTCTGGGCCACCTCCTCGAACATCGAGAAGACCTCGGCGACGATGGCGTCGACATCCTGCACGGCGACCTTCATCTTGAACATCTCCAGCTCGGCCTTGCGGTAGTCCAGCAGCTGGTTGATGATGTGCAGGAGCTTGAGGCTGTTGCGGTAGATGTAGTTCAGGCGCGAGGAGACGTATTTGTCGGCCGTGCCGTGCTCGCGGATCTCCTGCAGGGGCGAGAGGATCAGCGTCAGCGGCGTGCGCAGTTCGTGCGAGAGGTTGATGTAGAAACGTATTTTCTCCTGGCTGAGCCGCCCGATCGACTCCTTCTCCATGCGCTCCAGCCGCAGTTGCATCTTCATCTTCATGCGGCCCAGCAGCGCCGCCACGACGCCCCCGACGCATCCCAGCGCCAGCAACACCCACAGAATCTTCGCCGCAAGGGTCTGCCACCACATCGGCAGCACGCGGATTTCGACCGTCGCAGGCTCGTCGTTCCAGCGTCCGTCGTTGTTCGCCGCGCGGACCTTGAAGAGATAGCGCCCGGGCTTGAGGTTCGAGTAGTTGACCTCGAGGTGCGAGGTCTCGTACCAGCGGGTGTTGAAGCCTTCGAGCTTGTAGGCGAAGGTGTTGCGGCCGCCGGAGAGCGGATTGACCGCCACGAAGCGCACCGTGAAGATGTTGCGCACGGAAGGGAAGGCCGCCGTCGTGACCCGCCCCGCCGAATCGCGTTCGATGCGCACGCGGGAGTCGCCGCCGGCATCGACCACATCCACGCCCGTGATCTGCGGCTCGGGCGCAAAGGGATTGTCCACCAGATCGTGGGGCCGGAACCACGTGATGCCGCCGATGCCGCCGAACCAGAAGATCCCGTCGCGGCTCCGGCAGTAGGAGTAGATGTTGAACTGGTTGTTGGCGATTCCGTCGCGCAGGGTATAGCGGCGGAAGGAGTTTTTCTGCGGATCGAAGCACGCCAGGCCGTCATTGGTCGAGATCCACAGCCGCGCCAGGTCGTCCTCGAGGATTCCGTAGACGAAATCGTTGGGCAGGCCGTCGGCCACGAAGAAACGCGTGAACGAATTGTCCGAGGCGTTGTAGCGGAACAGTCCGTGGCGGGTTCCGACCCAGATATTGCGGTGTGCATCCTCGGTGACACACATCACCGTGACATCCCGGCGGGAGGGGGCGGTTTCGTCCTGCAGCGGCATCAACTCGCAGCTCTTCACCTGCCGCACGTCGGGCTGCCAGAGATAGAGCCCGGCCCCGGTGCCGATCCACACCCGGTTTTTCGAATCGCGGAAGAGCGAGGTGATCTGCAGCGATCCCAGACGGGGCTCATAATCGGCGCAGAGGTGGCGCGAGAAACGCCCCGTGGCGCGATCAAACGACAGCAGTCCGTTGAGCGTGCCGACCCACAGCGAGCCGTCGCCGCCGTCGAGCAGGGCGTAGCAGCTGTTGTTGATCGGGATCGAGGCGTTGACCGAATAGTGGCGCACGCGCCGCGTGGCGACCTCCATGCAGCTCAAGCCCCCGGCATGGGTGCCGATCCACACGCGGCCGCGGCCGTCGGGAAGCACACATTTGACGTTGTTCGACAGCAGGAAACCGCCGGCGGTGTTGAACTCCGAGAAACGGCCCGTGCGGCGGTCATAGAGATTCACGCCATCGTCGTTGGTGCCGATCCAGAGGCTCTCCGAGGCGGGGTCTTCGACGATACAGCTCACCGTATTGTCGCCCAGCGAGTTGCGCGTCGGATCGTGGCGCAATACCCCGAAGCGGCGGGCCAGCGGATGGTAGTAACTCACCCCGCCGTAGTAGGTTCCGAGCCAGACGCCGTGCTGGGCATCGATGAAGATGGAGCGGATCGAGTTGTGGCTCAGCGACCCCGGCTCGGGGGAGTGCACATGGCGTTCGAAGCGGCCGCTCCGGGGATCGCGGATCGAGAGTCCGTCGAAGGTGCCGATCCAGAGACGCCCCTCGGCATCGGTTTTCAGCACCCGGATGTAGTCCGAGACCAGCCCGGGATTCGACGCGGCGTCGTAGCGGGCCGTGACCTGCAGCGCCCCGTCGAGACGGTAGAGGCCGTTGCCGTGGGTGGCGACCCAGTATCCGTCGCCGTCGGCAACGATGCTGGCGATGTCGTAGCGGGCCATCTGCGGCAGGATGCGCACGGCGTTGCCGTAGGTGGACGAGTAGGTGTAGATGCCGTTGGAGGTCCCGACCAGGAATCCGTCGCGCGAGGGGCAGACGGCATGTATGCTGAGGCCCGTGAGATAGGTCCGGATTTCGAGCTCGCGGCTGGCACGGTCGAAGAGCACGATGCCCAGGTCGGTGGCGAGGATCAGGTCGCCGCCGGCCGTGGCGGCAATGTCGGCGACCTGCATGGTGCGCCCCTCGAGGCGGAAGTTTTCGAACGTCTGCGTCGCGGCGTCGTAGCACGACAGGCCCGATGCGGTGCCGATCCAAAGCAGGCCCCCGTCGGCAAAGAGCGCATTGACCGAATTGTCGCCCAGGCTCTGTGCATCGCCCTCGATGTGGCGGAACACCGTGAACGAATAGCCGTCGTAGCAGTTCAACCCGTCCTGCGTACCCATCCAGATACGCCCCATCCCGTCCTGCGCAATGGCCATCACGGTGCTTTGCGACAGACCCTCATTGACCGACAGTGTGCGGAACTCGATGGCGGCGGAGAGCCGGCCGGAAGACAGAAAAAGGAGCGAGGAAAGAAGAAACGTAAGTTTGAGTTTCAGCATAGTACAACAACTTAGCGCATAAAGATACGTCATTATTTTCGGAAAAACCGCAATTCAGGCCGTTTTTCGGGGCCGGAAGCGGGCCTGCAGCGAGTCGGCGGCGGGTCGACAGCGGGTCAGTGGCGGGTCGGCAGCGGCGTCAGCGGCGTCAGCGGCATCAGCGGCATCAGCGCACCGAGGCGGGCACCGTGTCGACCAGTTCGCGGGTCGGTTCGCCCTTGCGCCGCACGACGGTGCTGCCCCCGATCTCCGATGCCGGGGTGTTGTAGAGCACGGCGTTGCCGCGGCGGTCCGTGACGGAGAGCGACGCGGGTTTCGAGGCGTCGAGCTCCGCCGAGACGCTCCATCCGCCGACCGTCACGCGGCCCTTCGCATCGCATTTCAGCGCCAGCGGCTTCCGCCCTTCGGGGGTGATTCGGAAGAAGGCCAGGAAACGCTGCGCACGGCTCTTCGTCGGGGTTGTGAACGAGGCATGCCACTGGTTCACATACTCCAGCACCTTGCCGTCGGCTCCCGTGCGTTTCTTCCAGTTGATTGCCGGGGAGAAGAAGCGATCGGTCAGATTCAGCTCCAAATCACTTGAGGTGAAGAGGTCCATCCGCCCCTCGGCCAGGGTGTTGGAGGCCGCGACGGCATTTTCACCGACCGCCACCATGCGGTTGTGGCTGTGCAGCAGCCATGTCCACGAGACCGGATGGCGGGCTTCGAGTTCATCGTAAACGACGATCACGTCGGGTTTCAGAAAGAGGAAATGACGGCGGAAGCGCGAGACTCCCGGATCGCCGAGGCCGTTTTCGGGCGTGTAGGCCACCTCCGATTTTTCCATGCGGTCGATCCAGAACGGGGTGCGGATGGAGTCGTAGGCATGCGAAGCATCGCCCAGCGTGTAGGTCAGCGCCTCATTGTCGGCGAAACGCGCCAGCCAGCCGTAGCCGTTCTCGCCGATGACCTGCGCCAGTCCATCGGCGAGGATCGTGTTGTGGCCCCGCGAACGGTAGTGCAACAGCGTGTGTTTGTCGTTGAAATTCGAATAGTAACCCGTGCCGCCGAACAACTGGCGCCCGCCGTAGTTGATCGTGAAGCCGTTGTGCGCGGCATGGGCATGTCCCGTCGAGCCGAACGGCAGGGCGAAGAAGGCCGCCATCAGGTCGTCCGAAGCATCGGCCGGATCGGTATGCATCAGCGAGAAGCCCGCATCGGGATAGAAGCGCGAGGTGTTGCGGGCGGGGGCTTTCGCCTCCACGTTGTCCTGCGGCTTGTCGGTCAGGATGCGGTAGAGCGCAAAACCGTGCGAACGGTAGAGGTTCATCGGATCGCTGCCGATGAGCCGGTCGGCATACCACCGCGCCTCGGGGCTCGGAAGCTCACGGGCCAGCGCATCGGCAAAGCCCATGTAGAGTTGCGACGGGGAGGTCATCTTCTCGTAGTCGTCGCCGAAGCCCGTGGCGTAGGAGCCCTTCGGGAAGGAGTAGACCAGAAACGAGGGCAGGTTGCGGTACCACGGCAGGTCGAAGAAATCGGTGCCTGTCAGGCGCGAAAGGACGAACGGCACATAGACGAATGTCACCAGATTGGCCTGCATGTAGCTGCTTCCGTCGTGCCAGCCGCCGTCGTCGCCGCCCAGAATCGGGAAGCGGGCGCACCAGACTTCATAGCAGTAACGGAACCATTTCGCGGCTTCGGGCAGGTCGCCCAGCGTGGCGATCGAAGTGAAGAGAAAGTTGCGGAAGGTGTGCTGCCAGACGTGGTTGTCCATCGAGTGGGTCTCGAAATCCTTGACGTAGTGGTTGTAGAAGTGCTCCCCGCGGACACGGATGGCTTCGAGCACGGCGGTCCGCTCGGAAGGGCTCATTCGCTCGCAGGCCGTGTCGTAGCCCACGGCCAGACCGTACATGATGGCCGAGCGGTTGAAATCCTCCGACGTGGCATCGCTGTCAACGGGCAACGACGCCACGTGAAGGGCATGGCGCACCGCAGCGTCGCGGAACGGCTCCTCGCCCGTGAGCAGGTAGGCGACCGAAAAGTCAACGACGGGCTGCGTAACCACCTCGCCGAATTTGTGGTACATGAAATTGATGAGCGTCTTTTTCCGGAAAGGCGTCATCCCCGTGGTGTCCCGGGGGCGCGTGGGCGCGACGGGCACGAGGTCCATATTCAGATTCCGGCGGGCCCTGAGCACCAGTTCCCGGGCTTCGGGATTGTGCTGGGCCCGGGTGCGGAAGGCATCGACCCCGTCGCGGGAAACATAGAGCCGGTGGTGCGGCATGGCGGAGACCCTGCGCACCAGCTCCTCGCCCGCAGGGGTGGCGAAGCGTCGGCTCGAAGCATCGACCGTGAAGGCATGGACCGCCGACCAGCGCTCCTCACCGCCGGGTTCCGCAACCGACCACTGCCAGTACCAGCGGCCTGCGGCCAGCGGCTCGTGGCAGGCGTAGGCCGCCCATTCGAAAGGCTCCGAGGGACTGACTCCGGCGAAGGTGCTGTCCTGCGACAGCCGCACACGGTAGACCCCGCGTTTCGAATCGCCCGAGGCAGGCCAGAGCAGCGCGGGCGGGTTTTGTGTCACGACACTGCCGTCCGCAGGCTGGGCCCATTCGCGGTAGCGGGGCCGCAGCGACTGTTTGTCGAGCCGGATTTCGGCCGGAAGCTGCGCCGCAGCGTCGAGGAGCGCGAAAAGCATCGCAAAAAGCAGGATTCGCCTCATCGTCACCGCGTTTTATCCAGTGCCAGTCCCGCGGCGCCCATGCATCCGGCACGGTTGCCCAGCGTGGCACCCACCAGTTCGGTATCCCCGCCGCAGACATCCATCGCCTGACGCCGGACCCCTTCGCGCAATTTTTCGAGGTAGAAATCCCCGGCTTCGGAGATGCCGCCCCCGATCACCACGCGCTGCGGGGCAAAGAGGTTGACCATCGAGGCAATGCCGTGTGCGAGGTAGTTCCAGTGCTCCTCCATGGCCTGCACGGCTGCCGGAAGGCCCTCCCGGTAGCAGGAAACCACCTCCCGGCCGTCCACTTCGGCATCGCGGCCGCGGCCGCTCAGGTCGCGGAACCGCCGGACGAGGGCTGAGGTCGAGGCGTAGTGTTCCAGGCACCCCGCCCCACCGCAGGCGCACGCCTCGCCGTCGCATTTGACGCTGATGTGGCCCATCTCCATGCCGCGGTTGCGGTAGCCCCGGTAGAGGCGTCCGTCGATCAGCACGCCGCAGCCGATACCGGTGCCGACGGTGACGAAAACCACATCCGTGGCTCCCTTGGCGGCGCCGAAGAGCGTTTCACCCAGCGCCATCATGTTGGCATCGTTGCTGACGAAGGTCTTCAGCCCCGTGGCGTCCTCAATGCGGTCGGCCAGGGGGATGTTCTCCCATCCGGCGATGTTCTCCGCACCGCCCAGCACCGTGCGTCCGTCGGCCGAGATCACCCCGGGGGTGCCGATGCCGACGCCCTCGATTGTCAGTCCCCGTTCCGAGGCATAGTCCCGACAGGCCCCGATGCCGCTCAGCACCTGGCGCAGTACGACTTCAGGCCCCTCCTGTGCAAAGGCCGGGAGCTGATCGCAGAAGGGCATATCGCCCGAAGAGGCGACCACGGCGTACTTCACCGAAGTGCCGCCGAGGTCTATTCCGATTGCATAACGTTCCATATACTAAGCCCTTTCCACCCAGATCGGCGAGCTCCAGCCCCACTGGCCGTCGCGCTGGCGCACGCGCACATAGTAATAGTCCGTATCGCGCTGGGGCGTGTCGTCGACCATGCTGTGTCCGACGCAGAAGGCCGCCTCGGGCTGTGCGCGTTCGAACTGCACGGCCTCCGAGAGCCAGCCCCGCAGGAAATGGGCCCGGGCACCCTCCAGCAGTTCGGCGATCGAATGTTCGTAGGAATGGCCGTTGAACTCGGCGACGAGCTTCGCCGTGCGGGGCGCCGTCACGTCGAGGATGACGCCCTGCATGGCCGGGGTCATCACGTTGGGATTCTTCGACGAGTACATGTCGAGCACCACGTGCCGGTCGTCGCGCTCGACGACACGGTTGACGCGCGTATGGAATTCGGTCTCACCCGGCTGCGGCGAGGTGAAGGCCGCACCGCGGAAGCAGGTTTGCAGATCGTCGATCGTCCCGCCGGTCAGCCGCAGCTGACCCTGCCAGTGGACATACTCCTCCTCGCGGTTCCAACCGAAATTGACCTTGATTTTCGTGCGGATCACCTCGTTGGAAGGCGCCGCGGCACGGTGCGGGCCGTTCAGCCGCGCAATGCACTGCCCGTTCTTGATCAGGTCCACGTAGTCGATGGCGTTCTGGCCCTCGACATTGAGGTAGATCTCGCGACGGCCGGCACGGATCACATCGCCCGAGACTCCGCCGTTGATCCGGAAATCGATCTTGATCTTGTCGCCCGTGACACCGCAGACATGGCGGCGGCCCATGTGCTCCCAAAGGGCGTCGCGGTCCAGAGCCGGGGCGTAAACCCCGATGCGGCCGTCGCCGTAACTGCCCGGATAGCCGGCATGCTGGTCGGTGGAGCACATCAGGCCGAATTTATGGCCCTGCTCCAGTCCGTACAGGATCGAGCCTTCCCAGATGCGCGGCCCCATGTCGTGCAGGTAGTCGTAGTCGCCCGTGTCGCTCTCGGCCAGCCCGTGGCGCGAGAACATCTCGACAAACGGCGTCTGCCGGTCCTGATTGAAGGCCGCCCAGTTGTAACCGCGGAATCCGGTCATATAGCCCATGTGGTGGGGCGTGATGTAGCAGTCGTAGGACCTGAGTTTCTCCTTGAGGTCGGGAACCGAGGTGCACTCGACCAGCGGTGCGTTGAAGTCGCGGAACAGCGCCACGTGGTCGCCGTGTTCCATGCTGTGGCATTCGTAGGAGGCGAAGGTCAGAAATTCGCCCGGACGGTTGGCGGCCTGGATGGCTGCCAGGTATTTGTCATAGCCCCCGGCGCGCAGGCGATTGAACGCCTCGGTGTGGTAGCCGATGACCCAGTTCAGACGCGGGTCGTTCTCGCCCGGGATGTCGGGCCACAGGGCGTGGGGCGTCACCGAGACGAAATCCAGCTGCTGGCCGGCAGCAGCCAGGGCGTCCGAAAGTTCGCCGTGGCCATAGGTCACGTTGCAGTGGTTGTGCACGTCGCCCCAGAAGACCTTGAACTCCTTGAGCGAGGGGAATCCCTTTTTCAGATCGTCGGGTAACGAATCCCGGTCGCCCGGACGTGCGTATCCGGGGATCGTCCCCGCGGCCGCCAGGCCGAGCAGGCTCCAGCCCGAAGCCTTCAGAAAGTCTCTTCTATCCATCGTAAGGTGTGTTTTGCGTGTTTTACAGTTGGTCCGCACCGCGGAAAAATTCGTACTCCCGTTCGCAGGGGTCCGTGTCGCCGCACTCCTGCTGGAGCGCTTCGAGACGCGCGTGCATGTCGTCGCGCACGGCTGCGTATGCGGGATCGTTATAGACGTTGCACATCTCGTGGGGATCCTTTTTCAGGTCGTACAACTCCCACTCGTCCACATCCTTGTAGAAATGGATGAGTTTGTGGGACTCGGTCCGGACGCCGTAATGGCGCTTCACGGAGTGCCACGAGGGGTATTCGTAATAGTGGTAGTAGACCCCCGTGCGCCACGCCTCGGGAGTCTTGCCGCCCGAGGTGAGCACGCCCTTCAGCGAACGGCCCTGCATGTCGGCCGGGACCTCCAGACCCGCCATATCGACAAACGTCGGGGCCAGGTCGATGTTCATGGCCAGCGCCTTCGTGCGGACTCCGGCAGCAACGGCCTTCGGATAGCGCACCAGCAGCGGCGTGCGCTGGCACTCCTCGTACATGAAGCGCTTGTCGAACCAGCCGTGCTCGCCCAGGAAGAAACCCTGGTCGGAGGTGTAGACGATGATCGTGTTGTCCAGCTCGCCGATCTCATCGAGATAGTCCAGCAAGCGGCCGACATTCTCGTCGACACCCTTGACCACGGCGCAGTAGTCCTTCATATACTGCTGGTATTTCCAGCGCGTCAGCTCCTCCGGCGACACGCGGCCCTTCATGCGCTCGTATTCGGCGATGCGCGGGGCATAGGCCCGGTCCCAGTTGGCACGCTCCTCGGGAGTCATGCGGTTATAGGCCGCCTGGAACTGTCTGGCACTGGTCCGCCAGTCGTTGGCACGCGACACGTCGTCGCGGTTGGCATCGCTATTGGCGGCGGCCGTGGGTTCGGCCGTGGGTTCGGCTTCGTAAGACTGCGCCAGCTGCTCGGGGCTCATCAGCTTGAGGTCCCACTCGGGCCACATGTCGCGGCCGATCTCCATGGCCTGCTCGCGGGCGGCGGTGCCGCGCCCCGAATAGTCGTCCAGCAGGTTGAAGGGCTCGGGGAAGACCCGTCCGTCGTTGATGCCCAGATGGCGCTGCGCCGGCATCCAGTTGCGGTGCGGAGCCTTGTGGTAGTAGAGCATGGCAAACGGACGCGACTTGTCGCGCCGGGAGAGAAAGCCGATGGCCTTGTCCGTAATGACATCCGTGACGTAACCCGGCTCGACACGCTCCTCGCCGTTTTCGATGAACAGCGGCGAATAGTAATCGCCCTGTCCCCTGAGGATGCTCCAGAAATCGAATCCCTGAGGCGCGGAATTGAGGTGCCATTTGCCGATCATCGCCGTCTGATAACCGGCCTCGTGCAACAATTTCGGGAAGGTCTGCTGGTCGCCGTCGAAGGTCTGAGAATTGTCCGTGAAGCCGTTCGCGTGGCTGTACTTGCCCGTGAGGATGCAGGCCCGCGAGGGGCCCGAGATGGCGTTGGAGACGTAACAGCTCTCGAAGAGCATGCCCTCATGCGCCAGGCGGTCGAGGTTGGGGGTTTCGACCAGCAGGCTGCCGTAACAGCTCATGGCCTGCGTGGTGTGGTCGTCGGTCATGATGACGATGATGTTGGGCCGTTTGGAACGACCCTCGCTGCACCCGGCAAGGGCGGCCAGCGTCAGCGGAACGGCGGCATAACGCACGCCGCAACGCATGGATTCGAGGTTCTTCATATATTCGGATCGATTTTCAGTTTCGGGATTGGACAAAGGGGCGCAGGTTGCGCACGAGCTTCGGATCGCCGATGCGCACACCCCAGTCGTACAGCGCACGGCGCAGGCGGCTTAGTTCGGCCTCGTAACGGCGGTCTACGGCCAGATTGACCATCTCGCCGGGATCGTCCTGCAGGTCGTACAACGCCTCGCGGTTGCGCCCCCACTGGTAGAGGACGTATTTGTAACGCGGTCCGACGATGCTCCAGCCGCGCATGCCGGGGCCCGGGAGAAGCGTCTCGACGAACACCTCGTCGTGGAGCGTCGTCCGGCGCCCTTCGGCCACGGGGCGCAGGCTCCGACCCCGGTAGCGCTCGGGATCGGGCGTCACACCCGCATAGTCGCAGAGCGTGGCGTAGAGGTCCAGACCCACATTCGACAGCGCCTCGTCGTTGGTCACACCCCGCAGGCCCGTGCCCTTGGGAGGCTTGACGATCAGCGGCACGTTGATGACCTCCTCCTGCAGGTTCCACTTCTGATTCCAGCCGTGGGCGGCCACGCCGTCGCCGTGGTCCGAGAGGAAGACGATCGCCGCATCGTCGTAGAGCCCGTGAGCCTTCAGCACCCCGACGATGCGCCCCACCTCCCGGTCGGCACGCTCGACCAGCCGGTAGTAGGCATAAAGATAGTGCCGCCAGTCGTCCTGCGTGTAGGTGTAGGTGTCGTGGTAGCGGGGCGAGGAGGCATGTTCGAGCGTCAGGGCCTCGGCCGCATAGGTCGAAGGCATGAAATTGGACGGGAGATTGGGACACGCCTCGGTGGAGAAGGGAGCCAGCTCGCCGTATTGGAGCGTCTCATGACGCCCGTATTCGCAGATTTCGTGGGGATTGAGCAGCGAAGCAACCAGAAAAAGCGGCTTCGAACCGTCGTACTCCTTCAGCGCCGCGTCGCAGGCGTCGGCCAGCGCCGGGTCGTTCATCTTCGAGATGCGGCGAAACCCTGTGCCCGAATCGGGCAGATTGACCTCCGGGATATGCCATTTGCCCGCGTAGAGGCACTCGTAACCCGCCTCGGAAAGGCGGTGGCCGATGCCGGCCTGCATGTCGGCGTCGGCGGGGCGTATGCCGTTGTCGAAGGCCCCGATCTCGAAGGGCATGCGCCCCGTGATGAGCGCCGCACGGCAGGGACCGCTCAGCGGATAGGGGCAGTAGGCCCGCGTGAAGCGCACGCCGTCGGCGGCCAGTGCATCCATCGCAGGGGTTTGGACCCACGGATTACCGGCGCACGACAGGGCTCCGGCGGTCTGCTGGTCTGTCATGATGACGATGACGGCGGGACGTTTCCCGGAAGGGGTTTTGGGTGTCGACGCGGCGGCGGCATCGGCGGCCACGCTCAGAGCGGCGAGCGACGCAAGAAAAGGGGTTTGATTGGGACTGGTCATAGGTATGGTTTTTCGGTCATACAAAAATACACAAACCTGCAACGAAAATCCCGAAGATTGTCCCCAAAATCGCAAATCGTGTGCAAAAGCCTTTCGATTTTGTAGAATCGAGTTTTAAATTTGTCCCAAAACCCCGCCGAAAAGCCTCTCTCGGGCCGTTATTCGACAAATACGGCATCGGACTGCACAAAACTGAAACCGCTTTGCAGAAATTCCGGAAAGGATTGGCCATTATTAATAAAAGGTCGCCGCGCTTTATCCTATCTTTGTGCTATGAAACCTGCAAAACTACTTATCGCACTGCTGCTGGCCTTCGGGCCCTCGCTGCTGCGGGCGCAGACCGACACCACGGTCTTCGCCCTGCTGGACCTCTCCCGCCCCGGACTGGAGCGCGTCGCCGCGCTGCACGCCGCGGGCGACGACTCGGCCGCCGCCGAAGCCCTGCTCGACTACTACCGCCACCGCACGGGCGTCGTCTGCCCCGAGGTAGACCTCGCCCACATCACGATCACCCCCGACGAACAGCGTTGGGCCGACGAGGCGATGGACCACCGCTTCTTCGTCCACAAGGGATATCAGCCCTCCTATTTCTATGGCGACGACATCGACTGGGAGTACTGGCCCGTGAAGGACAACGAACTGCGCTGGCAGCTGCACCGCATGAAATGGTGGGTGCCGATGGGCAAAGCCTACCGTCTCTCGGGCGACGAACGTTACGCCGCGGAGTGGTGTGCCGAATACCTCGACTGGATGCGCAAGAACCCCCTCACGGCGTATGACGAGGGGAAGGCCCGGAACTGGTCGCAGGCCGAAAACGTCTATTTCGCGTGGAGACCGCTGGAGGTGAGCGACCGGCTGGAGTTTCAGATCCACCAGTTTCTCTACTTCCTGCCTGCCGAGGCGTTCAGCGGGGATTTCCTGCTGCAGTTCCTGGACAACTACCACCGTCACGCGGAGCACATCACGCATCATTTCTCGGCCAAGGGCAACCACCTGCTGTTCCAGGCCCAGCGGCTCATCTTCGCGGGGGTCTTCTTCCCCGAATTCCGCGACGCGGCACGCTGGCGCGCAACGGGCGTCGGGATCCTCAACCGCCAGATCGGCGAACAGGTCTACGACGACGGCATGCAGTATGAACTGGACCTGCACTACCACCACGAATCCATCGACATCTTCTTCAAGGCCCTGCGGATGATGGATGCCAACGGACACCGGGGCGAATTCCCGGCCGCATACCTCGCCACGGTCGAACGGATGATCGACGCCTATATCGACTGCTCGTTCCCCGACTACACAACGCCGCTGTTCAGCGACAACCGGTTCCGGGAAAAGGAGGAGCTGATGCCCTGCTACCGCGCATGGGCCGAGGTGTTCCCGGCCAATGCCGCGATCCGCTGGATAGCGACCGAAGGCCGCCAGGGCGCAGCCCCCGGGCATCTCTCGCAGGCGCTGCGCACCTCGGGATTCTACGTCCTGCGCAACGGCTGGGAGCCCGACGCCACGGTGATGGTCCTCAAGGCCGGACCGCAGGGATTCTGGCACTGCCAGCCCGACAACGGCACGTTCGAACTCTGGCACCGGGGACGCAATTTCTTCCCCGACTCGGGCTGCTACGTCTATGCCGGCGACAAGGAGGTGACCGACCTGCGCAACTGGTTTCGCCAGACGCAGGTCCACAACACCGTGACGCTCGACGGCCGCAATCTCGAACACACCGATTCGAAATGCCTGCGCTGGGAGACGGGCACGGGGACGGACTGCGTGACGGTAGAGAACCCCTCCTACGAGGGCCTCACCCACCGCCGCACGGTGTGGTTCGTCGACCGGAGGTTCTTCGTCATCGCCGACGAGGCGTCGGGAGCGGCCGAAGGGACGGTTTGTCTGCACTACAACCTTCCGGAAGGCGATCCGGCGGAAGATACGGCGGCCTGCAGCGCGGCGACCCGCTTCGACGACGGCAACAACCTGTTGTTGCAGGTTTTCGGCGCGGAGCGCATGGAACGCCGCGAAGGCTGGGTGTCGCGGACCTACCGGCAGCGCACGGAACGGCCCGCCTATGCCTTCACCGTGCGGAAGCAGGCCGGGAAGCCCGTGCGGCTGGTGACGGTACTGCTCCCGGCGGAGGATGCCGCGGCGCAGCGCGTCGAGGCCCTCTGGCGCGGGGACCGGCTGCAAGTCAAAATCAACGGAGCGAAATACAACCTAAAATAACTGTCATGAAACGAATTCTGATGACCCTTTGCGCCGTGCTGACGATCGGTGCGGCGGCCGCCGCCGGGACCTCTCCGGCCCTCGGCGACGAAAAATCGCTTTACGAACTGCTGGACCTCGACCGACCGGGGATGGAGGCGGTGAAGAAAGCCGTCGCCAAAGGCAACATCGCCGCCGCGGACAAGGAGCTACTGCGCTATTTCCGCACCCGCAAACCAGTGGAACTCTTCGGTCTCGACCTGGAAAACGTCAAAGTGAGCAAACTCGAACAGAAGCAGGCCGACGAAGCCCTGGAGCACAAATTCTACGCACACAAGGGCTATCAGCCCTCGTATTTCTACGGCGACGATATCGACTGGCGCTACTGGCCCGTGAAGGACAACGAACTGCGCTGGCAGCTGCACCGACACTACTGGTTCATACCGCTGGCCAAGTGCTACTACACCACGGGCGAGGCCAAATACATCGACGCGTGGATGGACCAATACACCGACTGGGTGCGGAAAAACCCGCTGGACGGCGTCGAACGCCTGAAGGCCGCCGGAGCTTCGGAGGCCGAGATCGCCGCCGAACGGGAGAATTGCCGCTTCGCATGGCGCCCGATGGAGGCCGGGCGGCGGCTTCAGGACCTGCTGACCGAATTCGCGCTGACGATCCGTTCGCCACGCTTCACGCCCCGGTTCCTCAACCTCTATCTGCGGACCTACCGGCAGCATGCCGACCACATCCTGAACAACTACTCCAAGCAGGGCAACCACCTGCTGTTCGAGGCCCAGCGAATGCTCTTCGCGGGCATCTATTTCCCCGAGTTCCGCGAGGCGCCGCAGTGGCGCTGCAGCGGCATCGAGATCCTCAACCGCGAGATCGGCGTGCAGGTATATCCCGACGGAATGCAGTTCGAGCTGGACTTCGGCTACCACATCGCCGCCATCGACATCTTCCTCAAGGCTCTCGGCATGGCCCGCGCCAACGGCTATGAGGACGAATTCCCCCAAAGCTACATCGAAACGGTCGGAAAGATGACCACCGTCACCTGGAATCTGCTCTTCCCCGACTATTCCAACCCGATGTTCGGAGACACCAAGAGCCACGACAAGATTTCGCTCCTGCGGCAGTTCCGCAGCTGGAGCAAGGTCTTCCCCGACGACAAACAGCTGCAGTGGTTCGCCTCGGAGGGCCGCAAGGGTGCACTCCCCAACTACTCCTCGCAGCAGTTCCCGGCATCGGGATTCTACGTCCTGCGCACGGGATGGGACAAGGAGGCCACCGTCACGGTTGTGAAGGCCGGTCCCCCGGCATTCTGGCACAACCAGCCCGACAACGGAACGTTCGACTACTGGCGTCGGGGACGCAACTTCTTCCCCGATTCGGGCAGCTACGTCTACGGTGGCGACAGCGCCGTGCTGGCCCAGCGCAACTGGTTCCGCCAGACCCGCGTGCACAACACCGTGACCCTCGACGACCGCGACCTCGAAAAAACCGAATCAAAACTCCTGCTGTGGGACACGACGCCCGAGCTGACAAGGCTGGTGACCGAGAATCACTCCTACGAGGGGCTCACCCACCGCCGGGCGATGTTCTTCACCGGGGAGGGGCTGCTGGTGATCGCCGACCGGGTGTCGGGTCCGGCCGCCGGGAATGTCGGCGTGCATTTCAACCTCTGCCCGGGACGGATCGAATACTCCCGGGACGGCACCGTGCGCACGCTGTTCGCCGACGGAAACAACATCCGCATCAAGACCTCGGCGACGGTCCCCGTGCAGATCCGCGAGGAGGAGGGTTGGGTGTCGACCGCCTACCGCAAGAAGGAGGAGCGCCCGGCCTATGCTGTCGAGGCGCAGAAGAGCGCCGGCGATGAACTGCTGTTCGTCACGGTGATCGCCCCCGACGAGATGCCCTTTCAGGGATCGATCGCCATCGTGCCGCAGAAGGCACCCGCGGACGACACGCTCCGATTTGCAGTGCGCGTGGGCACCAAAACCTACGACTTAGGCTATGAACTCAAATAAGACTACGATGAGAATCATGTATCCCGTCCTGCTGCTGCTGGCCTGCACGCCGGACATCGCACAGGGAAAAGAACTCCCGAACGGATTTACGCCGCTGCCCGAGCGGGTGAACATTCAGGCTGACTCGGCCCGGATGAGTCAGGTGATCGACAACGAGTGGGTCGCCGTGGGGATCGGCAAGGAGGAGGCGCTGGGGCACGACCACAGCCGCATGTATGCCGGGAAACCCTCCTACCGCTTCACCCTCGGCCGCAACGACAACACGCTCGCAGGCTACGCCCCGGGCGAGACCAAGGGGCGTTCGGAACTCTCCTGGTGTTATGCCACGGCGGCCGATTTCGCAGCTCTTCCGGACAAGGCCTACGCCGATGCCCGGCGGATGAAGACCGTCTACCACCACGGCAAGGGGATCTGTCCGCAGGCTACGTCGTGGAGCTACACGTTTGCGGTCTGGATTCCCGCGGAGCTGAGCCCCGAGGTATCGACGATCTTCGCCCAATGGCACGGCATGCCCGACCGGACGCTGGTGACTGCGCCCGACGGCCGTGTGATGAAGCTCCCGGCGGAGGAGTTCCTCGCCATGCAGGACACCGTCATCATCAAAAAGGACAAGGTCTACGAGCGGGTGGAATATGTGAACAGGAAGGGCGAAAAAGCCTGGAAAGCGGGCAAGCCGACGGGATGGAAGGTCGAGCAGGGCGGATATCCCCCGCTGGCGTTCGGATTTGCAAACGGCTATTTCTACATCAAGGCCAACTCCGACCGCCGCTGGTTCACCGACAAGACCGACCGCTGCAACGCCCATGCGGGCCAAGCCGAAGTGATGGTGCCCGTCACCTCGGAGTTCAAGGCCTCGACCATCGCCGCGCGGATGCCCTTCGCCGAGTTCCCGAAGGAGCGTTGGGTGACCTTCACCGTGGAGATCGACTGGACGCAGTATGGCGGCGAGGCCGAGACGATCGTGCGCCCGGGGCGCCTCGACGTATGGATGGCCCACGACAACCGGAAAAACCATCTGGTCGACAACAAGCAGATACTCATAGGCCGCAACGACGAGGACGGCTACTACTTCAAATTCGGCATCTACCGCGTGGGCGACAGCACCGAACCCGTGAGCTACAACCTGGCCGGGTATGCCCAGCGGCAGCGCTAATCCGAAGCGGAACGGACAAAAAGAGGCGGGATTGCGATCCCGCCTTTTTTCGGTTTGTTCCCGAGCGATGTTTTGTTCCTGAGCGATGTCCGCATCGGGCCGCCCTCGATCAGCAAGGATTTTGCAGGAAGTGCGGATTTTGACGGGAGTACGGATTCCGGATGGGGCGAGCATTTCGGATAGACGCACATTCCGGGCGGGCACACATTCGGGGCGGGCACACATTCGGGGCGGGCGCACATTCCGGGTGGGTGCACATTCCGGGCGGGTGCTCCGCGGCATAAGCCAAGATGCCAATGCCCCAACGGCGGCCCGCAAACGATTCGGCGGGAGTTACGCAACCGATCGTAACTCCCGCCGAATTCAGGTTCTCATGCCCCGGATCACTGACCCCAGCCCGGATTCTGCCGGCATTTGGGCATCATGTCGAGGTCGCGCTGCGGAATGGGCAGCAGCTCGTGGCGGCCCTTGATGATGTATCTGGAGACGGCATAGTTGGCGTTGGGATACCAGTCGACCAGCTCCTGGGCGGTCTCCAGAATGCGGTCGTAGTAGATTCCCCAGCGGATCAGGTCCTGCTTGCGGTGGCCCTCGAAACAGAGTTCGTAGGCACGTTCCTTACGGATCGCCTCGCGCAGGGCATCGCGCGAAAGACCGTAGGAGAGATCGTGTTTCTGATCGCCGAAACCGCGGCGCCGCACGGCATTCACGGCATCGACAGCGTCGACGACCGAACCGCCCGACTCGTTGAGCGCCTCGGCGAAGAGCAGCAGCACATCCGAATAGCGCAGAATGTACCAGTTGACGTTCGACTTGTCGTTGTTGACGATGTAGTTCGCCGACTCGACATACTTCTCGGTGTCCCATTTGCCCGGCGTGAACAGCTGGCGGCGGCGGTTCTTGTCCTCCTCGGAGAGCGTCGCTCCCGAAGAGGTCGCCAAATAAGGAATCGGGCCGCTGCCCTGCGTGTGATCGTACTTGTAGTCGGCGATCGAAAGCGCCATGCGGGGGTCGTTCAGCTTCTCCCACTCGCGGGTAAAGTTATAGGTCACTTTCCAGTTGGCGGCATTGCGGCCACGCTCGCCCTCGACCGTGGTGGCCAACACGCCGTTCCATTTGCCGATACGTCCGGCCGTGTTGTCGCTGTCGAGGCCCGTCGGCGAGAAGAACGACACTTCGATCAGGCTCTCGCCCGCGTCCCAGATCCCGTTGCAGGTGTTCTTCCAGACGGTTGCGTAGTCGCTGATCAGGCGATGTTTGCCCGACTCCACGACGCGGCGGGCGACCTTCGCGGCCTCGGCCCATTTCGACTCGTCGCGCACGGGATAGCCGGCCCACGTACAGTAGACCTTGGCCTGCAGGCCCAGCGCGGCGCCCTTCGAGAAACGATAGGCGTTGGACGTGCGCCGGGTGTCGTCGACGGCCCACGGGAGCACCTCGGCGGCATAGTTCAGGTCCTGCTCGATATAGGCGTAGACGTCCTTGGGGGCGGCCTGCTCGAAGGTCTCGTCCTTCCTGCGCGAATCGGCTGTCGAGGTCATCAGCACCACGTTGCCATACCAGCGCACCAGTTCGAAATAGAACAGCGCACGCAGCGCACGGGCCTCGCCCAGGTAGATCGTCGCCAGTTCGCGGTCCGAAGAGCTCCAGCCGTCCATACGCTCCGAAACGGTCTCGATGAAGTCATTGGCATCGTAGATGGCCGAATAGAGCTTCTCCCACGTGCGGGCGATCTGCGAGGTCGAGGCATTGTGGGAATTGGTCGGGATCTCCCGGAACGAGGAGGTCGAGTTACCCTCGCACTGGGCAATGTCGGTCGAGATTGTGAACAGCAACGACAGGTGGTAGGAATAGGTATGCTCGTCCGCCAGGTTCTTGTAGACGCCCAGGAGGACGGTCTCGGCCTCCTTGGCATTGTTCAGGTAGTTGCCCTTGCCGGTCTCCGAATAGGATTCCTCTTCGAGCAGATCGGAGCACGAGGCGAACAGCAGGCAGAACGGCAGACAGTATAATAATATCTTTTTCATGGTTTTTATCGTATTAGAAGGTCAGATCAATACCAAACGTATAGACTTTGCTCTTCGGATAGGCGCCCCAGTCGAGCGAAGGGGTCATCGGATTCGACGCACGCATGTTCACCTCGGGGTCATAGCCCGAATAGCCCGTCACCACGAAGAGATTCTGGGCCGTGAAATACAGGCGCAGCTTCGAAACGTAGAACTTGCGCGTCCACGGCTGCGGGAAGGTATAGCCCACGGTCAGGTTCTTCAGTCGAAGAAACGATCCGTCCTCGATGAAGCGCGAGTAGATCTCGTTCTTGACATAGCCGTCCCAGGCCGGCACACGGTTCGAAGCGTGGCTCTGCGTCCAGCGGTCGGCAACCTCGGCCATCAGGTTGGAACGCTGGTCCTGTGTCTGCGATGCGTAGAGGCGCGTGGCGTTGTAGACGTCGTTGCCGTAGTTGAACTGGAACATGAAGCTCAGGTCAACGCCCTTGTAAGACAGCGTATTGGTGATACCGCCATACCATTTGGGCGTGCCGTTGCCGATCACCGTACGGTCGGTCGTCGTGATCACGCCGTCGCCATCGACATCCCGATACTTGACCATACCCGGCTTCACGGCCACTCCGGCGTGGGCGGTGATGTCGGCGATGCCCTCCTTGAGGACATACTCTCCCGTGGCGGCGTTGACGTTGAAATCCGAAGTCTGGTAAACGCCGTCGAAAACATAGCCGTAGATCAGACCCAGCGACTGACCGACACGGGCCGCATAGTCGTAACCCGAGTAGTCGCGGTTCCAGTTCGCCGTGGTCATCATCTCCCGGGCTCCGCCGGCCAGCGCCCGCAGTTCGTTGCGGACGAACGAGATATTGAAATCGGTCGTCCAGCGGAAACCGCTCTTCGAACTGATGTTCGTCGAGTTGATCGCCAGCTCAATACCCTTGTTGCGGATCTTGCCCACATTCATCCATTGCGACGCAAAGCCCGAGACATAGGCGCGATTGGCTGCCATCAGCAGGTCCTTCGTGTCCTTGAGGAAGAAATCGGCCGTGACATTCAGGCGGTTGCGGAACAGACCCAGATCGATACCGACGTTGGTGCTCTGCGAGGCCTCCCACTTGATGTTCTCCGGCAGCTGCTTGGGCGACAGGACCGTGATGACGTTGTTGCCATAGCCGTATTTGCCCTGCGCATAGAGCTCCAGCGAGAGGTAGTTGGTGATGCGGTCGTTACCCACGACACCCCAGCCGGCACGCAGCTTCAGGTTGGAGATGACATCCTGCTTCTTCATGAACTTCTCCTCCGAGATGCGCCATGCAGCCGAAAACGACGGGAAATAACCCCACTTATTGTTCTGGCTGAAGACCGTCGATCCGTCGGCACGGATCGTAGCCGTAAAGAGGTAGCGATCGCGGTAATTGTAGTTCGCACGGGCGAAGAACGAGATGAGCAGCTTGTCCGAACGGCTCGAATTCGCCGTGGTCGGCGTAGCGCCCAGCCCGAGGTTGTCGTTGGCGATGTTGTCGAACGGGAAATCGGTGGCTCCGGCCAGCAGGTATTCCGATCCCTGGAAGGCTGTCTCCTGTCCGAGCATCACGTCGAAGGCATGGCCACGATTACGCTTGTACTTATAGGTCAGGTAGTTGAAATTCGTCCAGCGGACATTGCGCGTCATGCGGGTCGAACCGTAGGGAGTCTGGCCGTTGCGGTAGGCCTCCTTCGAACCGTCCTGATAGAAGATGTAGTTGCGGGCATTGGAGGTGCTGTACGTTCCGGCCGTGCGGAAGGTCCAGCCCTTGGCGAAATCGACGGTCAGCGCCAGGTTGCCCGACCACATCTCGGTCTTGGTGGTGTTGATCACCGACTCGGCCTGCTTGATGGGATTCACCTGAGAGAGCGACTCCGAGGTCTCGAGCTCCAGCGGGTCGATCGACGAGGCCAGCAGCTCCTCGTCGGTCATCCTGAGGCCGCCCGTGGGACGTGCACGCAAAATCTGCGCCAGCATGTTGAAACGCCCGTTGTCACCCGAGGTGCCCACACCGCGCTTGTCCGTATTGGCGTAGTTGACCGAGGCGTCGATCGACACGGCTTTCGAAATCTTATGGTTCACGCGCATCTTGCCCGTGATCTTGTTGAAGGCGCTGTTCCGGAAGATACCGTTCTCGAGGAAGTCGGCAAACGAAAAGGCGTATTTGGTCTTGTTGTTGCCACCCGAAACCGAGACGTTGTGGTCCTGCGACCAGGTGGGACGGAACGTTTCGTTCTGCCAGTCAATACCTCCCAGGCCGATATAGTCGTCGATCGACTGATAACGGTGGGGAACGCCCTTGTCATCGTTTCCCGCCTTGTAGTAGGTCTCGCCGAACTTGTCGGGCCAGGCCTCGGTTTGCAGCTTCACAAATTCGTAGGGCGAAAGCAGGTCGAGGGTTTGGGAGATCTGGCGGTAGCTGGCCGAGCCGTTGTAGGTCACGACGGGACGCCCCACCTTGCCGGATTTGGTCGTCACCATCACCACACCGTTGGCCGCACGCGATCCGTAGATGGCCGACGAGGAGGCATCCTTGAGCACCTCGATCGACTCGATGTCCGAATTGGACAGGTAGTCGATGTTCTCCACCTGGAAGCCGTCGACGATGTAGAGCGGCGACGTGTCGCCGTTGACCGAACCCACTCCGCGCACCTTGATGTCGAAACCGGCTCCCGGGGTACCGTCCGTAGCGGTGATCTGCACACCGGCGATCTGGCCGCCGAGGGCCTCCATCACCGAACCCGTCTTGAAGCCTTCCACATCCTTTGCGGAGACCGAAGCAACCGATCCGGTCAGGTCGCCGCGCTTCACGGCGCCGTAGCCCACGACCACCACCTCGTCCATGACGTTCGCTTCGGGAACAAGCTTGATATCCAGCCGGGTCTGCGAGGCGACAGTCACCTCCTGGGGCTTATAGCCCAGGTAGGAGAAGACCAGCACGCTGCCCTTGCGGACCGGAATGGTGAACGTTCCGTTCAGGTCGGTCGAGACTCCCTGCGTCGTGCCCTTGACCACGACATTGGCTCCGATTGCCGGCTGGCCGTTCTCATCGACCACCTTACCCGTTATCTTGTTCTGGGCCGACACCGCGAAGGCCAGCATCAGGGCCAGAAGGGTCAGCACCCCTTTCAGCCCGAAAGCCCGGTTTATCATGTATTTCATAGGTTTCATGTTCAGTTAGGTTTAAAATTTCTCATCGAACCAGATCCAGATGGGGAAGATCTGCGAACCGGAGTTGATCTTACCCGAATTGCCGTTCGTGACGAAGGTCATCTGCGCGAAGAACGCTCCGTTGGCTGCAACGTTGTTCGCGTCGATCCACTTGTTGGCATTCACGACGACCGTCTTGTCGGCAGGTTCCACATAGGCCAGCGCCGAGCCCAGACGCGACGCGTTCACGTAGTAGGAAATCGGGTCTTTCGATCCGGTGCCCACCGTCGCCGAGCCGATGCTGTTATAGTAGGACTTCCACATCTGATACAGGAAAGTGTCGGTACCCGAGGCCGGTGTGCCGTCCTTGTGCGAGGCCGGACCGCCGATATTGTAGTAGTTGAACGTGCGGCGGTAATCCATCAGGAACAACGAAAGACTGGGCGCACCGCTGATTTCCGGAACAACCGAAACCCCTCCCCGCCGCGGGTTGACCTGCATGACGAACGGTTTGTAACGAACCGTCACTCCGGACTCGGCGACGTGGAACGAGAAGAACACGGGAACCGTGACCGACGTCTCGCCGACCTCACCCTTGCCGGCCGTAGCCGTCACCAGAACCAGACCGCCGTTGCCGGTCTTGAAGCCACTCGGTGTGATGGCCCCCGTCTCCGAATCGATCTGCGTGCCCGAACACTGGTGCTTGATGCGGATCGACCACGAAAGTTTCGTGCCCGGTTTGGCATCGGTTGTCGGCGTCAGCGGCGTGAAATCCTTGCCCGACGCGAAATGGAACTGGCTGGCGTAACGTTCGGCCGGAGCAAGGCCGAGGTTGTTGCCGTAGGAGATCGTCGTGAAATAGTAGGGATTCTCGTTGACGGTCAGCGTGAGGGTGGTCTCCGCCTCGCCCTTCAGGTTGGACGCCTTGACGCGGATGGCATACACGCCCTTCGGGATCGAGTGTCCCTTGGCGGCCGAAACCTCGCCCGTCACCCGATCGACCGAGATCTGCCCCCGGACCTCGGCGGGCACCTCGCCCAGCGAGAAAGTCACCTCGTCGCCGACGAACCCGGCCTTCCGGGGAGCTTTGAACGCTCCGCCCTGAATAGCCGAAACGGGCTCGTAGCCGAACGAATCGGATTCGATCGGAGCGATGAACTTGATCACGTTCAGCGTATAGGCTCCTTCGAAATCGGTCGTACCGAAGCTGTTTTGGACCGTCAGATCGAGCGTATAGGAGGCATCTATGGGCAGCCCGCTGTCGGCATCGACCGAAACGACGCCCGTAGCCGGATCGATCTTGATTTTATCGGTTGGGGCCGTACCCTCGGCCGGGTTCACCTGCTTGATCGCCCACACGACCTCGTCGGGCGAGCCCTTCAGCACGGGGGTCGAACCCTGGAAAGCCTTGTTGTACTCCATGCGGCCCGAAGAAGAGGGATAGCGCACCTCCAGCGGCTCGCTGGTGATGCTTGCCGTCAGCAGGTTATCGTAGGTCGCCGAACCCGCATAGGTTTCGATCTTGACAGGCAGCGGATAGTGGCCCGGCATCACTTCGCCCTTGAAAGCGGCGTTGAAGGTCACGACTCCGCTTTTGGAGATGGTGAAATATTCGACCCCCTTCGCCTGGACGAGCGAATAGTTGAGAATCGACACCGACTCGCCCACGGGAGCCACCCGGACCGAAGCCTTGGAGCTCTTCAGCTCGGCATAGGGGATCACCAGCGTCGGGGTGTTCACCTCGACCGCCTCGGGAGTGGCCGGGACCATCCGCACCACGAAGATATCCTTGAAGCGGAAGACACCGCCGCCGGCCTGGCACGCGATGGTCAATTTGTAGGTGCCGGGGACAAGGGATTCGGTATTCGAGATGGTGACCATGCCGGTATCGGCACCGATCGAGAAGCACTCGGTGGCGAAGGCCTGGTCGTCGAGCGTGACGCCCGCAATCGAGAAGTCGGACGGCGCAGGACCGTAGTAGGTCGGGGTGCCCGACACGAAGTTCATGGAAGGACCGATGTCCACGACCGTCGGGTAGAAAAGCTGCAGGTCGCCGCTTTTGGTATCGTCGTCTTCGCAGGCCGCGAGAACAACCGCGCAAAGGGCGGTCAGCGCTGCGAAACACAGGTTTCGAAACAGGTATTTCATAGGTTATTGCGGTTTTGAGGTTACAGGGTATAGGACAACTCGGGATAGGAAACATCCCCGATCTGCACGCGGACCGAACCGCCGCTCACCGACCAGTCGCCCAGTGTGATGGTGATCGTCTCGGCCGTGGCGTCGGAGGTCGGCAGCAGCACCGTGGCGTAACGCACGACCGGTTCGTCGGCCCTCTTGTCGAGGTTCAGCTGGTAGGCCTTGCGCGCCGAAGTCTGGTTGATGTTGTAGGAGACGAAGCCTTGTCCGGGGACGAACTGCCCCGCCTTGCTCGCCTTGGTGCGGACCAGCAGGTTGTTGCCGTCGGCAAATGCCGTATGAAAACCGGACTCCGCGGCATCGTAGACAACCTGGGATTCGGTCCCTTCGGTGATGTTGAAATTCAGGTTGACGGTGCCCCCGGCCGAACCGTAGGCCTCGTCGAGAAGCACGTAGAACTTGTCGTCGACCAGGAAGATCGTGCGGCGGTGCGTCAGCCCCGCGTAGGAGGGGTTCTCCAGCACCAGGGCCTGGTACGAATGGCCCGAACCCGACTTGTAGAACTGCTTGAGCATCTTGCCGTCGCTCGAAACGTTCTTGTTGTCGAGCGTAAGGGTGTTGTGGGCCGTCGAAGCCGCGTACTTGCGCCGGTCGGCATTGGACGTCGAGGAGCCTCCGTAGGAGAAGCAACCCGAATCGGGGAAGAAATTGCGGCCCCTAATCCACAGTTCGAACGTATTGTTGTCGTACTGGCGGTGCCACTGCGCCCCGTTGTGGCCGCCGCTGGGGTTGTCCGGCGTGTTCTGCAGCACCATCATCATGTCGTCCATCGTCCAGCCCGTGCGCAGCACGTAGTAACCGCCGTCGGGGAAGGTCTTGATCTTCGTGTCGGGCATCGTGCCCTCGGCTCCGGCAGTCGCCATCCAGAGCATCCGATCGTTGTCGGGGAAGAGCTTGTAGTAGTTGGACAGGTTGCGCTGAAGCACCCGTGCGGTCCACGTGGCACGCCGCGTGTCGGCCATATTCGGCACCGTGTAATCGGGATAGATCATGTTCATCACCACGTCGGTCATCTTGCGCATCGAAGCCACGTAATCCGACGAAAAACGACTCTCCTCGCCGTTGCGCTGCGCCACGTCCAGCGACACCCGGAAATCCTCGATCCCCGAGATGTGGTAGTGCAGGTCGCCGTCCTTCAGCCAGCCGTCGGGAAAATACTCCGAGGTCACCGCGCCGCCGAGGACACCCGTGCCGCTCGTCTTCCACGCCGCGGCATCCTTCAGCTCGGGGAAGAGCATGCCGGCGAAGGTCACGGCCTGAGCCTGGGTAATGCGGTGGTTGGAGTCCTCCGAATAGTTGTTCATGATGTGGTTGGCATGCTCGTCGAGGTGTTTCAGCACCTCGCTCAGCCATGCGACCGTGACGGACTCCGACTGCTGGTAGTACTCCAGCAGGGCACACTGGTCGATCAGGCGCGCCGCCACGTCGAGCGGACGCCACGAAGCGTGGTTGGTCACGTCGGTGCCCTGCTCGGGCTTGGGATTCTGGCGGATCCAGTCGCCGTAGACCTCGATCCAGTTCTGCACATATTTCTCGTCCTGCGTCGAACAGTAGGTCTTGGCCTGCGGAACCATCCACTGGTGGCGGTGCAGCTGGTAGCGCTGCTCCTGCTCGCCCGTCGGCCAGAAGGTCCAGTCGATGCCCTCGCCGCTCTTGCTCTTATACGAATAAGGGACATTTTCGCCGGCCGCGGAATCGAAATAGTTGTTCACATAGAAACGATAGCCGTTCTCGCGAAGCGCATAATCGGCCCAGCGCTGCTCGTTGGCCGTGGGCGTCACGCTCGAAAGGTCGACATGGGGATTCAGTCCGTGGGTGCGCGAACGGTAGTAGTTCATCAACTCCTCCAACGCCATATAGTAGTCGCCGGAATCGTAGGCACGCTTCACCTTCGTCAGGCCGCCGTAATCGAGGTTCAGCACCTCGAATACACTGGCGTCGACGCCCTCGTTCATCGACCCCGAGCCGCTCTCGACCCATGCTTCGGCATCCTTCATCTCGGGGAAGATCGTTCCCGCACGGAACACGGCATGGGCCTCGGCGGCCTTCGTTGCGCTATCCTTGGAATAGTGCGCCCTGACATGCTCGGCCTGCTCGGCCAGATTGGCCAGGAATTTCGAAAGCAGCTGCGGCGTGAAAGAGGTCGACTGCATGAAATAATAGAGCAGGTCGCACTGGTCCTCGACGCGGCAGGCCACGTCGGCCGGGCGCCAGGCGTAGAGCGCCTCGCGCAACTCCTCGGGCTGCGTGGCCGGATCGGCCTCGTAGTCCACCTCGCCCGTCGGACGGGGGAAGTGCTTCAGCCAGTCCTCGTAGACCGCCGCCCATTCGGTGATGTAGGTCTCGTCGAGCGACGTACGGTAGGCCTTGCCCTGCGGAACCATCCACTGAAGGCGGTGCAGGCCGCTGCGCTCGTCCCAAGTGCCCGAAGCACGCTTCGACCAGTCGATCTTGCCGGACGTCAGGTAGGAATAGGGCTTGTCGCCGTCCGTGTAGGTGCCATTATGGAAACGGTATTCGTTCCTGGAAAGGGCATAGTCGGCCCACGCCTGCTCCTGTGCCGAAATCGAAGGGGCTATCAGGTTGACATTGCCGTTGACCACGTCGGTCCGCCCGCGGTAATACTCCAGCAGAGCCTGGGCCGCCAGGTAATACTGACCCGAATCGTAGTGGGATTTCACGGCGGCAAGACCGGGGTAATCGAGATTCAGGGCGCTGAACACATCCGCGTCGATCACACTGTTGTCGGGAATCGTCGGCTCCGTGGAACCGGATTCGTGACCCTTGTCGCTTCGTTCCAGATCATCCGACAGGCAGCCCGCCGAGAAGAGGACCGCCACGATGAAACAGAACGCCGTAATTTTGGTAAAATTGCGTTTCATAGGTTATAGGTTATGTTGGATTTTCGGTATCGGAATCAGATACGCCGCGCATCGAGGCCTCGCAGCGCCAGGTAGCGCCCGATGGCCTCGAGGTAGTAGTAGTCCGCATAGTTGAGCGGGGTGTCGATCTCGCTCTCGGCAGGCAGATGGCCGACGCTGTGCATCAGGATGAAACCGCCGTTGGTCCCCGGCTCGGCCAGATACGACTCCGACGAGAGGGTCATCAGCAGCATCTCGGCATAGTCGAAATACTTCTTGCCGTCGCCTTCGGGAACCAGCGTCGAAAGTTCGAACAGCGCCGACGAGACGACAGCCGCAGCCGAAGCGTCGCGCGGAGCATCGGGGATGTTCGGAGCGTTGTAGTCCCAGTAGGGAATGCGGTCGACGGGGGTGTTGGGATGGTGCATGATGAAGTCGGCGATCCGTTCAGCGTGCTTCAGGTATTTCGCATCGCCCGTCTCACGGTAGCACATCGTGTAGCCGTAGAGCCCCCACGCCTGGCCGCGGGCCCATGCCGAAGAGTCGGAATAGCCCTGGAACGTACCACGGCTCTCGATCGTGCCGTCGTCGTTGTAGCTCACGACATGGAACGAACTGGCGTCGTCGCGGAAATGGTTCTTCAGCGTGATGTCGGCATGGCGGACCGCCACGTCGCGGTAGACCGGGTCACCCGTGTGTTTCGAGGCCCAAAAGAGCATCTCGAGGTTCATCATGTTGTCGATGATCACCGGGTAGTTCCACGCGCCGAAATCCCACGAACGAATCACGCCGATGCGGGGGTCGCAGCGCGAGATGAGGCTCTTGGCCGCCTCGACGATCACCTCTTCCGAGTGTCGGTCATGCAAGGTCTGCATCTGCTGGCCGTAGCTGCAGAAGACCATGAAGCCCAGGTCGTGCGTCCCTTTATAATATTGTATACCCTCCAGCCGGTCGGTGTATTTCTTCGCTTCGGCAAGGAGTTTTTCGTTGCCCGTGAGGCGGTAGCACTGCCAGAGCGATCCGGGGAAGAATCCGCTCGTCCAGTCCTTGGCATCGACGGCCCGGAATTTGGGCATCAGCGAACGGGGAAAGCAGTTCGTCGTGTCGAGTTCGGCGGCCGCGTCCAGCAGTTGGCTGTCGGCGACTCCGACGGCATGTTTCAGCGATGCGATTTCGGGGGAGCGGTCCGCAGCACACGAACCCAGCACAAGCAGCGAAAGGAGACCCAGAATGGGGCGAAAATTTCTTCTCATGAGCGAGTCAGGTTTTTTGGTTGAGGTTTTACTTTTTTCCGAAAGTAAAATTACCGATAAGCCCCCGCACACACCCTGAAAATTGAAGAATTGATCTTCAAAACCGCTCCAATTACCTTTGATTTTGTGCAATCGGATGCGGAATTTGTCCAAAATCGGCCCCAGAGGGCGTTTTCAAGGCACTCGGCAGCGGCATCAAGCCGCCCGAAAAAGCGCCTGAGGAACGGGCTCAAAAAAGGCGGGAACCTGTCGAAAGTTCCCGCTCCCCGTCATCCGATTTCCGGCTATTTGAAAGGCGAGTCCGGCTCGCGGGACATCACCAGATAGAACATCCGGTCGAGGAACGCCGGGGCGAACTTCTTGACGAAGTGCGTCGCACGCCCCTCACTCTCCATCAGGCAGAGGCGCCGGCGCTTCAGGATGCCCTTCGCCACGATGCGGGCCACCTCCTCGGGGGTCATCATCTTCGCCTCGTCGCGCGGGGTTTCGCCCTGCTGTTTCCCGTCGGCCGTGAGGGCCGAAAAACGGACGTTCGAGGCCGTGAAGCCCGGGCAGGCGATCATCACATGGAGTCCCTTTTTGAGGTTCTCGATGCGCAGCGTTTCGAGGAATCCCGTCATGGCGTATTTCGAAGCCGAATAGCCCGTGCGGCCCGGCAGTCCGTGCAGCCCGGCGACGGAGGAGATGCCCACGACGGAGCCTTTCGACGCCTGCAGGTAGGGCAATGCGAACTTGCAACAATAGACCGTACCCCAGAAGTTGACATCCATCAGCCGGTGCAGCACATCGAGGTCCACGTCGTCGAAGATGGCGCGCATCGAAATGCCCGCATTGCAGATCAGCACATCCAGACCGCCGAACTCCCGAACGGCGGTTTCGATCAGCTCCCGGCACTCCCCGGGCTGCGTCACGTCCACCCCGCAATAGGCCGCCTGCCCGCCCCGGGCACGGATCTCTCCCGCAAGAAGCTGCAATTTCTGCACGTTGCGCGCCCCGAGCACCACTTTTGCGCCCTGGCCGGCATATACCTTCGCCATCGCCTCGCCGATACCCGACGAAGCGCCCGTAATGACGATTACCCGATCCTTGAGTGTTTTCATATCAGTCGTTTATTTCGATTTCCAACATGTCGTAAGCCAGATGCACGCCCGGAGGAAGCAGCGCATCCGTCGCGGCGTGGAGGCCGAGTTCGTGGGACATATGCGTGATATACGCCTCGCGCGGACCGATGCGGCGGATCAACGACAGCGCCTCCGCAAGGTTGAAGTGCGAAGGATGCGGCGCAAAACGCAACGCATTGACCACCAGAGTCTGCGTCCCGATCAGTTTTTCGACCTCGGACTCCTCGATGGTCTTGAAGTCCGTCAGGTAGGCCAGCGGTCCGAAGCGGAAGCCCGTGACCTCGAAGCGCTCGGAATGGTGGCCCGACACGGGCACGATCTCCACCTCCCCGATCCGGAACGGACGCGAAGTGTCGATTTCGTGCAGTTCGATTTCCGGCACTCCGCGGTATTTGTCCTGCGCAAAGGCATAGTCGAAATCCTTGCGCACGGCCTTCAGGGCCCGCGGGGCTGCCCAGATATGGACCTTGTGGACGGTCGGCGGATAGTCGACGAAATTGAAGGCCCGCACATCGTCGAGACCGCCGATATGGTCCTTGTGCTCGTGGGTCAGCAGAATGGCATCGAGATGCCGCACGCCCGTGCGAAGCATCTGATAACGGAAATCGGGCCCGGCGTCGATGACGATGCGCACGCCGCGCGTCTCGACCAGCGCCGAGGTGCGCAGGCGCCTGTCGCGCCAGTCCTCCGACGTGCAGACCTCGCAGCGGCAGCCGATGACGGGTACGCCCTGCGAAGTACCAGTTCCCAGAAAGGTGAGTTTCATGGATGCAAATGTAGAAAAAATCGCGCAATTCCCGGCACGTTGCGGCGCATTGCTTCACTTTTCGCCCCGCCCGGAGCCGCATCCGGATCCCATCCGGCTCCGGGCGGAGCCTTCGGGACTGCGGATCAGGACGGAAATTCGGGAGGGACGAGCATGTCGGGAGGGAGCGGGCAGAGAGGGACGAGAAGCCGGAAGGGATTGGGGAGGCCGGGATCGGGTAGGAGCAAGGGGCGGGAATATCAGGTCAGGTCTGGTCGGGGCAAGGCAGGTCAGGTCAGAACAGAGCAGGTCAGGTCAGGTCAGAACAGAGCAGGTCGAAGCCAGGGAGCAGGCCGGGGGGGGCAGAAAAACGGGGCGGACGGATCGTACCCGAGTACATTCCGTTCGCCCCGCAGAAGGGATATGCGGCAAGGAAAGCCGCATGCTGCGGAATCAGAATCCGCTTTCGATATTCCAGACAAACGCCCGGGACCCCTGCATCCGGGTCGCTGCGTCCATCTGGCGGAAGGCTTCCATCAGCGGAGCAACCTTCTCATCGTCGACGATGGCCAGAATCGAGGCGTTCATCGAAGGCCACGCATGCGTGCCGTAGTGGGGTTCGCCGTCGACCGAGCCGCGACCCTCGGTCAGGGCCCATTTGGTGAAGCCGCGGATACCCTGCTCGTCGAGAATGGCGTTCACCCGGTCGGTCAGCGCCTGGTTGTATGACAAAAATACTGCTTTCATAGTCGTTTCCCTTTATTAATGTACACTTGCCTGATGTTCGGCCGCGAGGCGCGCCAGTTTCTCGCGCTCCTTGCGCTGCGAGCGGTTCACGAGGATCGAGTAGAGCACCGGAACGATGAACAGCGTGAGGATGGTCGAGAAGGTCAGACCGCCGATCACGGCAATACCCATCGGCTGCCACGTCTCGGAACCGGCTCCCGTGCCGATCGCCAGCGGCAGCATGCCCAGAATGGTCGTGAACGAGGTCATCAGCACCGGGCGCAGACGGCTCTTGCCGCCGGCGATCACCGCGTCGAAGACTCCCGAACCGCGCTCGATCAGCAGGTTCATGTAGTCCACCATCACGATACCGTTCTTCGTCACGATACCCACCAGCATGATGGCTCCGATCAGAGCGATCAGCGACAGCGGCGTGGAGGTCATCCACAGCGCGAGGAACACGCCCGTGAAGGCAAACGGAATGGTGAACATGATGATGAACGGGAACTTGAGCGACTCGAACTGCGTGGCCATCACGATATAGACCAGAATGACGATCAGGATGAGTAGCGTCCCCAGGTCGCTGAAGGCGTCGCCCTGGTCCTCGACCGTACCGCCCACCTCGAGGTCCACGCCGTCGGGCACAGGATAGCCGGCGATGAGTTTCTCGACCTCGGCAACCACTTCGCCCAGGGCAACGCCGGCCCCGAGGGTCGACTGGACCGAAATGACACGCTGGCGGTTCTCGCGCTCGATCATCGGCGCAGCGTACTCCTCCGTGACGGTTCCCACCTCCTTGAGTTTCACGGGGCGGCCCTGCGCGTTGTAGAGCGTGATGTTGCCGACATCCTCGATGCGGTTGCGGAACGGCTCGGCATAACGCACGATGATGTCGTACTCGTCGCCGTCCTCGCGATATTTCGAGGCCACGAGACCGTCGATGCGGTTACGCACGGCCTGCGACGCCTCGGCGCTGCTGATGCCGTAGTACGACAGCCGGTCGCGGTCGAAGACCACGTTGTACTCGGGGCGCAGATCGTCGCGCGAAAGTTTCACGTCGCGGACGCCCGCCAGATGGCGCATCTTCTCCTTCAGGTCGTTGGCTACGGCGTTCGTCACATCCATGTCATAACCGAAGACCTTGACGTTCACCGTTGCCGAACCGCTCATGCTGCCCGACTGTCCGCCGGGAGTGACCGTATACTGGCGGATTTCGGGAATCCGGGACAGATCGCCGCGCAGCAGGTCGGAGATGACGTAGATCGACCGTTCGCGCTCCGCCACGTCGCTCAGGCGCACGTTGTAGTTGATGATGTGCGAACCGGTGGTCTGCATCGCCGCAAAGGCGTTGTCCGACGAGTTGGCGCCGGCCGACGCCGAGACGAGCACGATCTCGGGATATTTCGCATAGATGATGCTGTCGATCTGCCGGGCGATGCGCGCCGTGTAGTCGACACCGACGTTCTGCTCCAGTTCGACCATGGCCGAAATGCGGCCGTTGTCCGAGGGCGGGAAAAACTCGGAGGGAACACGCGTCAGCAGTCCCAGCGACACGACGAAGATCGACATCATCGAGAAGAAGGTGATCCGGCGGTGGCGTACGACCCAGTCGAGCGAACGGGCATAGGCGCTGTCGAGCCATTCGAGCGCCCGGTCGATCGGCTTGTAGACCACGCCGAAGCCCTTGTAGTCGTGTTCACCGCCGTCGAGTTTGAGCAGGTAGGCCGACATCATCGGGGTCAGCGAAATGGCCGCCATGGTCGAAACACAGACCACGATCGTCACGATCCAGCCCAGTTCGCGGAACAGGATACCCGCCATGCCCGGAACCATCGTCAGCGGCAGGAACACCGCAACAACCACCAGTGTCGTAGCGATGACCGACAGCCACACCTCGTTGGTGGCATAGATGGCCGCCTCCTTCGGGTTCGAACCCCGCTCGATGTGCGAGGTGATGTTCTCCAGCACCACGATGGCGTCGTCGACCACCATACCGATGGCGATGGAGAGCGACGAGAGCGAGATGATGTTCAGCGTGGAGCCCGTGGCGAAGAGGTAGATGAACGAACAGATCAGCGACACGGGGATCGTCATGCATATGATCAGCGTCGCACGCCAGCGCCCGAGGAAGGCCATCACCACCAGCACGACGAAGACGAAGGCGTAGAGAATGGTCTCCGAGAGCGACCCGATGGCGTCGGTGATCTCCTGCGAACCTTCGAAAATCAGCTCCATCCGGACATCCTTCGGGAGGGTTTTCTGGATCTCGGGCAGACGCGACTGGATTTCATGGACGATATTCACGGTGTTGGCTCCCGACTGTTTCTGGAACATCACGCGCACGCCGCGCTGGCCGTTGACGCGCTCGTCCATCGTGGCCTTTTCGAGCGTATCGCGGATCTGGGCCACATCCGAAAGTTTCACCGTGCGGCCCCCGGCGTTCGACACCACGACCTTGCGCAGTTCGTCCGAGAGATGGAACTCACCGTCGGCCTTGATGTTGAAGGTGTTGTTGCCCACATCGATCGTACCGCTGGGGATGTTGACATTCTCGGCGGCGATGATCTGCCCCAGCTGCTCGACGGTCAGGTTGTAGGCCTCCAGCCGGGCCGGGTCGACGTTGACCTGCACCTCGCGTTCGGGGGCGCCGACGATCGACACGGCACCCACGCCGTCGACGCGGTTGAGCACGTTGACCAGCTTGTCGTCGAGGATCTTGTTCAGCGCCGGGTAGCTCTCCTCGGCCGTGACGGCGATCATCATCACGGGGATCATCGAGGTCGAGAACTTGAAAATCGTCGGGTAGTCGATGCCTTCGGGCAGCATCGACTGCACGCGCGAGACCACGTCGCGGATTTCATTGGCCCCTTCGTTCAGGTCGGAGCCGTATTCGAACTCGATGGTGATCATCGAGACGTTATCCTGCGACTTGGAGGTCAGTTTCCTGAGGTTGCTCACCGTGTTGAGGTTGTCCTCCAGCACACGGGTGATGTTGGTCTCGATGTCGGCGGCATTGGCGCCCGGATACATCGTGATCACCGAAATCTGGGGTATCTCGATCTCGGGATACTGGTCCACGGCCAGGTGTGTCAGCGAGAAGAGTCCGAAGACCATCACGCCGACAAACAGCAGGATCGTGGAGATCGGTTTGCGGACCGCGCTTTCGTAAATTTTCATCGGAAAGGGGCTGTTTTAGTCTTTTTTAATTTCCACTTTGGCGCCGTCGAAAAGTTTCGACAAGGCCGTAACGGCTACCGGCTCACCCGCTTCGACACCCGAGAGGATGTCCACGCGGTCGCCGATCTGGCGTCCCACCTTGACCGAACGGCGCTCGGCAACCGAGTCACCGACGATGACATAGAGGTAGCGCTCCGACGAACCGATCTGCTTCTGCACGGCTACGTCGGGGACCAGCACACCCTCCTTGCTGCCCATGTCGAAGGTCGCACGCGCATACATGCCCGGACGCAGCCGGCGCCGGGCGTTGGGGACCTTGACCTCGACCTTGAAGGTGCGGGTCGTGGGGTCGAGTGCCGGGTAGATCAGCGACACCGTGCCCGTAAACTCCTCGTCGGGGAAGATGTCGACGGCCAGCTGCACCGGCATACCCTCCTTCACGTTGGGGAAATACTGCTCCGAAATGTTGGCGATGACCTTCAGCGGATCGATCTGCATGATGTGCAGGATCGGCTGCTGGGCGAACAGGTCGCCGGACTCATAGTTGCGCGCCGTGACGACGCCCGAAATGGGCGAACGCACCTCGATGTTCTTCCTGAGGTTGGCGACCACCTCGCGCTGCACGTCCAGCTGGGCCTTGGCCTGCTCGATCTGCTGGGCCGAGATGCCTCCGGCCTCGTAGACCGGCAGCAGGCGGTTGTAGTCGTCCTCGACGGTCTTCAGCTGCACCAGCTGCTGGGTATACTGCGTGGGGTCGAGCGTCACAAGGAGCTGGCCCTCGCGCACCGGATCGCCCACCTCGACGTTGATCTTGTCGATGTGCACACCCGAAGCCGCCGGGGTGATGTCGTTCTCCCGGTAAGGCTCGATCTCGGAGGTGAAGACCTCCGTGAGCCGCACGGAAGCCTCTTCGGCAACGGCGCTTTTGGTCAGCACGCCTTTGTCTTCCGCAACGGCGGTCACGCCTTTCTTACCCGTGCAGCCGGCGAAAGAGAGAGCGGCGATGCACAAAATCACGATTCGTTTCATAACGTTCCTTATCCTGGTTTTTTATTTATTTTCGTGTTCGCCGCCGGTTTCGTGTTCGCGGCCGATGATGCGGTCGTACTCGGCCTTGGCCGAAAGGTAGTCGAAGATCGCCTGCGAGAAGTTCAGCTGCGCCTGCGTCTGCGCGAGTTGTGCGCTGTTGAGCTCGAGGATCGTCCCCGCGCCCGCCCGGTAACGGGTGTCGGAGATCTGGTAGGCCTTGCGAGCCTGCTCGACGGTCAGCTCCTGGGTGTACATCGTCTCGCGGGCGGTCAGCAGGTCATTCAGCGCCGAGCGCACCTGCACCTCGATCTGCTGCCGGGCATAATCGCGCTGAAGCGTCAGCTGCGCAATCTGGTTTTTCAGCTCGCGCGACCGGTTCATCTTCGTCAGACCCGAGAAGATGGGGACCGAGAGTTGCAGACCGACCGAGATCGGATGGGTCCAGAAATATTTGGAATCGTCCGTCGCGGTGGAGGCACCGCCGAATTTGAAGGGCTCCATGTCGTTACCCGTATAGGAGACCGACCCGAAGGCCGCGAGCGTCGGCAGGCGCCCCGCATTGGCCGCCTTGAGCGAACGGCGGAGGACCTCCTCCTGCAGGTCGAGCGAGCGCAGGTCGGAGTTCTCCGCCACGTCGGTGGTCAGCCCGTCCGTCCCGGCCAGCACTTCGTCGCGCAGGGCGTCCAGCTCGCCCACCACCTCGATCTCCACCTCCTCGGGAATCGAAAGGTACATCTTGAGCATCAGCTTGGCCAGCTTGATCGAATTTTCGGTCTGGAGAATCGTGGGCTTGAGGTTGCTCAGCTGCACCTGCGCCGTCAGCAGGTCGTATTCCGAGGCCAGCCCGTGGTTGTACTGCACCTGTGTATCGTCGACCGTATGCCGCACCGTGGTCTCCGACTCGCGGAGCACGGCAAGCGACTGCTCGGCGAGCAGGATGTTGTAAAAGGCCTTCTTCACCTCGGCCGCCAGGTCGATGCGCGAGGCGCGTGCGGCCTCCACGGCCGTGGCCATCTGCGCGTCGTTCATCTTCAGCGTGCGGTAGACCGACGGCGCGAAGAGCGGCAGCGACAGATCGCCCTGCACGGCGAAGGTGTTATCGGCGCCGAACGAAATGCCGCCGCGCATCTCGGACTTCACGATCGAACGGGTGTAGTTGCCCGACACCGAAAGCTGCGGCAGCAGGTTGCCCCACGCCTGGCGCTTCACGTAGTCGTAGCGCTGCACCTCCATCTCCGCGACCTTGACGGTCGGATTTTCGCTCAAGGCGAGATCCAGCGCCTGGGGAAGCGTCAGCCGCATCTGCGCCGAAGCTCCGGCGAGGCCTGCCGCACAGAAGGCAAGGATCAAAAAAAGTCGTTTCATCATTATCCGGTAAAAATATGTGTCATTATCCCGTATGCCGACGAGCGGGACGACCGAGGCCCTCCCCTCCCGGTGCCGTGCGTCGGCTACTGCATCCGGCGGCCGGTTTTGGCCGGCTCGTAGCGTTTCAGGTAGTCGTCGACGAGCAGCAGCCCCTTGGTCGTGGAGATGCCGCGGAAAAAGTTGCTGATGATCTGCACGAACGCTTCACGCTCGGTCATGCCCGCAGGCAGGATGAGGTCCTTGCGCACGGTGATGGCCGAAGCCGTGTAGTAAAGCACCGAAATGGCCAGCTCGATATTGATCGTACCGACGAACAGCCCGTCGGCGATACCCGTTTCCAGCATCACCCGCAGGTCGCGGCGGCTCTTGGCGCTGCCTTCGCGCGTCATCTTCTCGTGCACCGCCGGGTAAAACTTGCGCAGGCTGTTCAGCAGCCGCTGGATGACCTCGGCGCTGTCCATCACACTGCCCAGCACCATGAACATCGCTTCGAGCACGTTGCGCGCATCGGCACATGCCGCGGCGCGTTCGACGCGTTTCTTTTCGAAATAGCAATCCATCGCCAGGTAGAGCAGCCCCTCCTTGTCGCCGAACAGTTCGTAAAGCGTGCGTTTCGAAACGCCCAACTGCTGCGCAATGTCGTCCATGCGCACCGACTTGATGCCCTGCGAGACGAACATGTGCATCGCCTGTTCAATGATTCGTTCCCTCTGATCCATGATCCAATCCTATTGATACGGGTACAAATATATGCACGAAAACCCGTAAAACAAAAAAAGTTTTCTGTTTTTCCCGGTTTTTTGACAAAAACGACAAAAAAGGAGACTTTACGAGTCTCTTTGGCGCAAAATCGGATGCGGGAACCGCCCCCGGCAGTCGGATTGCAGGCGTTGTCGAGGGGGGGGGCTGTCCGCAGATCGGGAAAATCGTCGCAGGGCCGCACGGGGCGGGCTCCACGGGGCGGGCTCCACAGGGCGGGCTCCACAGTAGATCGGGCTTCACAGCAGGTCGGGCTTCACAGCAGGTCGGGCTTCACAGCAGGTCGGGCTTCACGGGGCGACAAACAAAGCCGCCGCAGGAGTTCTGCGGCGGCTTTGTCCAAAACGGGGATCCCCGTCTATTTCGTGACCCGTTCGAGCCATTTGACCATGGCCAGCATGGCGAACATCGAGATGGCGCAGACGATTACGAAGATGCTCCACGTCAAGGAGATCGAAATGCGCTTGTAGAGGATCGGGCCGATGAACAGCAGGCCGTTGCCCAGCGCCGTGGCGCCCAGCCAGCAGCCCTGCATCAGACCCTGGAGTTTCTGCGGGGCGACCTTCGACACGAACGACAGGCCCAGCGGCGAGATGAACAGTTCGGCGATGGTCAGGATCAGGTAGGTAGCCACCAGCAGCCACGGCGAGACGCGCTCGGCGAACGAAAGACCGCCCTGCGCCTGGACTTCAGCCAGTTTGGGAAGGCTCAGCGAGCCGAAGACCATCAGCACGTAGGCAAATGCGGCGATGCCCATTCCGATTGCGATCTTCATCGGGGTCGAAGGCTCCTTGCCGCGGTTGCGCAGCCAGGCAAACACGGCGATGACGACCGGAGTGAGGAGCACCACGCAGAAGGGGTTGGCCGACTGGAAAATCTCGGCCGTGATGGGCACGCCTAAAATTTCGAGACGGGTGTAGTCCTGGGCGAAGAGCGTCAGCGTCAGTCCGTTCTGGTGGAACGAGAACCAGAAGAAGATCACGATGGCGAAGACGGCGAACAGGGCATAGAGGCGCTGTTTGATCTCACGCGCATCCTGCTGGATTTCGGCCTTTGAAGGCGTCACCTTGGCAGCGGCGGCACCCGAGGGATCGGGCAGCTTCTTCTTGTTGGCGAGGAAAACGATCAGCGAGAAGGCCAGCGCAACGATAGCCACGCCGAACGCATAGTGGAATCCGGTGTTGAAGGCGTTGAGATAGCTCTGGGCGAAAACACCCATGTCCGCCGGGGCACCGCCCAGGCTCACCTGGGCAGCCAGCTCGCTGAAGCGACCCTGGGCAACGTCGGGGCTCATCGTGCCGCCGATATACTGGTGGCAGAGGGCCGAGAGGTCGGAGTTATAGAGGAATCCCTGCGTGCGGAGCCACCAGTTGCGCACACCCACGGCGGCAAACGGTGCGAACACCGCGCCGATGTTGATGAACATGTAGAAGATCTGAAAACCCGTGTCGCGCAGTTTGGCATACTGCTCGTTGTCGTAAAGCTGCCCCACGAGAGCCTGGAGGTTGCCCTTGAACAGACCGTTGCCGAAGGCGATCACCACCAGTGCGCCGATCACCACGGCCTTCGACTCAATGGTGGGAATCATCAGCACGGCATATCCCGCCGTCATCACCAGAATACCCGCGGTGATCGTCCCCTTATAGTTGCGCAGCCAGTCGGCAATCAGACCGCCGGCAAGCGCCAGGAGGTAGATCAAGGTATAGAACAACGAATAGATTTTCCCGGCCTGCTCGCCGTCGATACCGAATTTCGACATCAGAAACAGCGTCAGAATGGCCATCATGGTGTAGAAACCGAAACGTTCGCCCGTATTGGCGAGAGCTGCGGCAATCAAACCTTTAGGATGCTTGAACATAGTAGAATTAGGTATTAATAATGGATACGTTTTTTTGTTTGTGGACAAAGATAGAAAAATTTTTCATATATTTAGTGTCGCAACGGCACCTTTTATCAATCGGAAAGCAGAACCGGCACCGGATGCAATTCGGTTTTGCTCCCGGACGACTTTTTACTACCTTTGTAGAAAACAGACACTCCCATGGAAAAATCGCCCCGAAGACTCCCGATCGTCGAACACGACGAATGGCTCCAACCCGTCGAGACGCAGATGAACCTGCGCCACGAGCGGTATGAACGGAAAATGGCCGACATCGAACTCGCGGCCGGATCGATCGTCGACTACGCCAACGGCTACCGCTATTTCGGCTGGCAGTGGGACGAGGTGCTGGACGGATGGTGGCTGCGCGAGTGGCTGCCCGGGGCCCACGACGTCTATGTCTTCGGCGACTTCAACAACTGGCAGCGCACCGAAATCCGCATGCACAAAGACGAAGCAGGGGTCTGGAGCGCCTTTTTCCCCGCGGCGATGTATCGCGACCGGCTGCGCCATGGATCGCTCTACAAGATCCACGTCCACGGCGACAACGGCTGGCTGGACCGCATCCCGTCCTATGCCACGCGTGTGGTGCAGGACGAAGGGACCAAGAATTACACGGCGCAGTTCTGGAACCCCGCGGAACCCTTCGACTGGAGGGGCGATGCGTTCGACGCCTCGACGATCGGCAGTCTGCTGATCTACGAAGCCCATGTAGGCATGGCGCAGGAGCGCGAGGGCGTGGGAACCTACCGCGAATTCACGGAAAAGATACTCCCGATCATCCAAAAGGACGGATACAACACCGTGCAGCTGATGGCCGTGGCCGAGCATCCCTACTACGGTTCGTTCGGCTACCACGTGTCGAGTTTCTTCGCCCCCACGTCGCGCTGCGGCACCCCCGAGGAGCTGAAGGAGCTGATCCGACGCGCCCATGAGCTGGGGCTGGCCGTGATCATGGACCTCGTGCATGCCCACTACGTCAAGAACCTCAACGAAGGGATCAACGAACTCGACGGCACCGACCATCTCTACTCGCTGCCCGGCGAGGCGGGGTATCAGCGCTACTGGGATTCGAAGCTCTTCGACTACGGCAAGGAGGAGGTGCGGCATTTCCTGCTGTCGAACGTTAAATACTGGCTCGACGAATTCCACTTCGACGGCTTCCGCTTCGACGGCGTGACGTCGATGATCTACCACCACCACGGCTACGTCACGTTCAATTCGCGCGACCGGTTCTTCGACGAAGGGGTCAACACCGACGCCCTCACCTACCTCACCCTGGCCAACCGCCTCGTGCACGATTTCCGGCCTGCGGCCGTGACCATCGCCGAAGACGTGAGCGGCATGCCGGGGATGTGCATCCCGATTGCCGACGGAGGCATCGGCTTCGACTACCGTCTGGGCATGGCCATCCCCGACTTCTGGATCAAGCAGCTGAAGGAGGTGCCCGACGAGCAGTGGAACATCTGGGAGATGTGGTCGGTGATGACCAACCGGCTGCCCGAAGTCAAGACCGTGGCCTATGCCGAGTCGCACGACCAGGCGCTCGTCGGCGACAAGACCATCGCCTTCCGGCTGATGGACAAGGAGATGTATTTCCACATGGACCGCGCCTCGGAGAACATCGTCATCGACCGCGGCATGGCCCTGCACAAGATGATCCGCCTGATGACCCTCGCCACCGGCGGACAGGCCTATCTCAACTTCATGGGCAACGAGTTCGGGCATCCCGAGTGGATCGACTTCCCGCGCGAGGGCAACGGCTGGAGCTATGCTCACGCCCGGAGGCAGTGGTCGCTGGCCCGGAACGGATTCCTGCGCTACGCATGGCTGGGGGATTTCGACAAGGCGATGATCGGGCTGGCGAAGAAATACGGGATCCTCGCCGACGGCTATGCCTTCAACCTGCTGATGGACGAGCAAAACAAGACGATGGCCTTCTCGCACGGCGATCTGCTGTTCGTCTTCAACTGGCATCCTTCGGCCTCGATTCCCGACTACGAACTTCCGGTGCAGGCTCCGGGCAAGTATGTCCCGGTGCTCTCGACCGACGAGGGCCGTTTCGGCGGACAGGAGCGGCAGTCGATGACGGCCGAGCACTTCTCGTTCGACACCGGGAAGGGCGACGGACACCAGCCCCACATCCGCATCTACAACACCTCGCGCACGGCGACGGTCTACCTGCTCGTGCAGGAAGAATAGTCGCTCGCCCGCAGGGGCGACCGGCGCAGAAGCCGGACGGCGGAGAGGCTGACAGCATGGAGTTGGGCATCAGTCGCACGGACACGGGAGAGGCTGACAGCAGGGGCACGGGCGCAGGCATACGACAGCAGGGGAAACCTTGTATGGGAGATGCTGCTGGATGTGTACGGCAAGGTGGCGGAATGCCATGGGGACCGAACGCTCGTGCCGTTCCGCTATCAGGGACAGTATGAGGATGAAGATACGGAGCTGTACTACAATCGGTTCAGGTACTATGATCCAAAGACTGGAAACTACATCAGCCGAGACCCCATAGGTTTGGCAGGTGGTAATCCCACTTTGTATGGGTATGTTTTCGACCCCAATACACAGATTGACCCGTTGGGATTGGATTGTAAAATAGTAGATAAAGCATCCCGTTGGCAAGGGAAAGGCGATTATCCGGGAATTGATGATTGGGAAATGGGAAAATTGAAAAAAGGTGACGTTATTTACGGTGGCATACCTGGACAATCAGAATTTTATTTATCAAAAGCAAGTATTGATGCAGCAGGAGGTTCAAAAGAAAAATTGTGGCGAAGTGCTCAAGTAAAAAAACATGACATTTTTGGTTATAGAGATAAAGTTCAAGCTTATGAAGTTTTGGAAGATATTGATGTAGCCACGTCTATCGTTAAAGCAAATCCACACTTAGGAGAAGGAGGAGCTACTCAAATATTTGTCGATGATTTTAAATCAGTGTTAAAACCTATTGGTTATCCAATAAATATGAATTAAGATGGAAATAGATGGAATAGAGGTTTGTAAACCTATAGAATTATTGGTCAAATTATTACTGAAAAAAAAATTTATCATCGTAAAAAAGATAGTCAGTGATTATCATTTTCATGAAGTGTCAATAATTATGAAAGGCAAGTTTTTTAAAGAATTGGATAATATACATATAGACAAGATTAAAAGAGTAAATACGGATGTATTTATCTGTGAATGTAATTGGTCTACTGTCAAACTTGAATATGAATAATTTTTGATAGAATAACATTTGAAATTTATGCTACTTGCGGACAGTCATATCACTATGGTAGTCGGGGTTGATGTCCATGCGACGACAGCTCCCCCCCTTCAACCCCATCCATCCCTACATGGATATGGTGATGGACCCCGCCGACTACATACCATTCCTTGGCACGAACGTAAGCGTGAACGGACTGAAGCGCGGCGTCTCGGACACCGGCGGCATGATTATCCCCCTGGCGCACATTCCGCTTGCCGGGCCTTTCGCCCCAAAGCAGCAAATCCGCGACAAAACCGCGTCTCCGAATCCGTTTTTATGCCACGGATTTCCTATCTTTACAAGCTAAAGCGTGATTGACATGGCTCCGAGCGATTCAAAAATCAGGATACAGCGATACGCCACACCGTGCGGCGATGTGGTTCTCGGATCGCACGGCGACAGTCTCTGTCTGTGCGACTGGGTGAACGCACGGCATCGGGAGCGCATCGACAAGCGGCTGTGCAGGATGCTTCATGCCGATTTTACAACACAAACAACCCCTGTCATAAGGCAGGCCGAAGAGGAGTTGGAGGCTTATTTCGCTGGGCAACGCCAATGTTTCGATGTGCCGCTACGCTGTGTCGGGACCGATTTTCAGATCGAAGTATGGCAGAAGTTGCTGCAAATCCCCTGCGGAGAGGTGATCTCCTATGCGGAGCTGGCCCGTCGCCTCCACCGGGAGGGCGCCATAAGAGCCGTTGCCAATGCCGTGGGAGCCAATCCGATCTCGCTGTTCGTCCCCTGTCACCGGATCATCGGATCAAATCACACCCTGACCGGATATGCCGGAGGATTGGCCGCGAAAAGGCAGCTGCTGGAAATGGAACACATCATGTGCGCTGCAAGGGAATAAATTCCCCGCCCCATGCCACACAAAGCAGGCCCCACTCCTTACAAAACGGTTTCGGTTTCACACAGAACACCCGTGCTGCTCACAGAGCGGTCCCGGTTCTCACCAAACAGGCCCCGGCCCTTACAAAACGGTCCGCCGCGCAGTCTGAAGCCGCCCGGAAGACGGAGTGCCGGGCCACCGACTCCCCCACAGCCGAAACACAACATCGGGGGACGGATCGCAACATCAGGAGACAGATCGCAACGTCCCTTCCCTGGCGGAACGGTCGGACGCCGCGAGAGGGACCGGTTCCATGCTCCGGGAGTTCCCAACTCGCGAAAGAAACAGAGCGCCGTTTTTACGGCTGCGGGGTTGCCCCTCCGTCCTGCGGCTTGCTGTTGCCGCGACGGCGGCGGCGCCCCCCGCGATGGCGGCGGTCGCGGGTCGCGCGGCTACCCTCGTCGCGGCCCGAAGCGCTGCCCGAAGTGAGGTCGCTATCCGGCGAAGCGGGTTGTGGCGCGGCAGATTCCGCAGTCGCAGCCGCTGCTACCGGGCGTTCGCTGCGGCGGTCCCGGTCGTTGCGCCCCGAACGGTCGCCCCGTCCGCCGCGTCCGCGACCCGAGCCGGAACGGACCCCGTTGCCCCCACCGTTACGGCCCCCGCGTCCCCGGCCGGAACGGCCGCGGTTCTCGTCGGGAGCATATTTCGGGCCTTCGCCCACGCTTGCCGGCAGTTCGGCCTTGCGGATGTCGCGCTCGATGAATTTCTCGATCTGGTGGAACTTGCCCTGCTCCTCCTCGCTGACGAAGGTCACGGCACTGCCCGTAGCCGCCGCGCGGGCCGTGCGGCCGATGCGGTGGATGTAGTCCTCGGGATCGTGCGGCACGTCGTAGTTGAGCACCAGACCGATGTCCTCGATGTCGATACCCCGGGCGACGATGTCCGTGGCGACGAGGATTTTCACCTTGTTGTTCTTGAAGTTGAGCATCACCTCTTCGCGCTGCGCCTGCTCCAGGTCGGAGTGCATGGCCGCAACGTCGAGTTTCATGCGTTTGAGCGTGTGGGCCAGCTCCTTGACCTTGAGTTTCGACGACGAGAAGATGATCGTCTTCGAATCGGCCGGCTCGGCAAACAGTTCGCGGATAATACCCAGCTTCTGGCTCTCATAGCAGATATAGGCCGACTGGTCGATGGCCTCGTTGGGTTTCGAGATGGCGATACTGACCTCCGCGGGATTGCGCAGGATGGTCTTGGCCAGCTCGCGGATCTTCGGAGGCAGCGTCGCCGAAAACATGATCGTCTGCCGCTCGGAGGGCATGTAGGAGATGATCTTCATGATGTCGTCCGAAAAACCCATGTCGAGCATGCGGTCGGCCTCGTCGAGAATCAGGTATTCGACGTGCGAAAGATCGACACCGCTGTTCTGCAGGTGGGCGATCATGCGGCCCGGAGTGGCGATCACCACGTCGGCACCGTTCAACATGCCGTTTTTCTGGATGTCCCAGCCCTTGCCGTCGCCGCCGCCGTAGACCACCGTCGTCGAAATGGGCGCATAATAGGAGAAACCCTGGAACTGCTGGTCGATCTGCTGCGCCAGCTCGCGCGTCGGCACGATGATCAGCGACTTCACCACATTGTCGGGGTTGCCCTCGATGAGCAGTTTGTTCAGCAGCGGCAGCGTATAGGCCGCAGTCTTGCCCGTACCGGTCTGGGCACAGCCGATGATGTCGCGCCCCTCCAGGATCACCGGAATCGTGTGCTCCTGTACGGGGGTCATCTCGTGAAAATTCATATCTTCGAGACCGTCGAGAATTTCATCCTCCAAGTCAAGTTCGTCGAAACGCATGTCTGTTCTATTTAATTTATAAGCTTTTTCTTTTCAGGGGCGGAGGCACATCGCAACCGAAAACGCACGAAGCCGCCTCCTACACCGCATTTACAGCCCGGAGCCGCCTCCCTCGTCGTATTTGCAGACCAGGCCCTCGCATTTATGGCCCCCCGGCCCAGCCCCGCCGCATTTACAGCACGGAGCCGAAAAGTGTCGCAGGCGTACAGCCCGTGATGCGCACCCGCACGTAGTCGCCAACCTTGTGGTCGCCGCGATCGAAAACCACCACCTTGTTCTGCGATGTGCGCCCCGAGAGCTGGTTCCTGTCGCGCCGCGACTCTCCCTCGACCAGCACTTCGAACTCGCGGCCCACGTCGCGCAGGTTGCTCGCGTGGCCCAGTTCGTTCTGCAAGGCGATGATTTCGGACAGCCGGCGTGACTTCACCTCCTCGGGGACGTCGTCCCCCAGATGCTTCGCGGCAAAGGTGCCCGGGCGCTCCGAATACTTGAACATGTAGGCGAAATCATAGCCCACCTCGCGCATCAGCGACAGCGTTTGCCGGTGCTCCTCCTCCGTCTCGCCCGAGAAGCCCGCGATCAGGTCGGTGGTAATGGCGCAGTCGGGCAGATAGCGGCGGATGGCGGCGATGCGGTCGAGATACCATTCGCGCGTATATTTACGGTTCATGCGGCCGAGCATCGACGTGGCACCCGACTGCGCCGGCAGGTGGATCGCCCGGCAGACGTTGGGCATCGAGGCCATGACCTCCAGCAGCCGGTCGCTCATATCCTTGGGATGCGAGGTGGCAAACCGCACGCGCAGCAGCGGCGAGATCGACGCCACACGGCGCACCAACTCCGGGAAATCGACCTCTCCCGTCCGGTAGGAATTGACGTTCTGCCCCAGCAGCGTCACTTCGCGGTAGCCGTTTTCGAACAGGCTCCGCGCCTCGGCGAGGATGGTCTCCGCGTCGCGGCTTCGCTCGCGGCCCCGGGTGTAGGGAACCACGCAGTAGGAGCAGAAATTGTCGCATCCCCGCATGATCGCCACGAAAGCGCTCACGCCGTTGCGGTCGAGGCGCACGGGGGCGATTTCGGCATAGGTTTCCTCGGTCGAAAGCAGCACGTTGACCCCCTTGCCGCCCGCCTCGGCCTCGCGCACCAGGCGCGGCAGGTCGCGGTAGGCATCCGGCCCGGCCACGACATCGACACCCGCAGGCCCCTCGACCAACTTCTCGCGCAGGCGCTCGGCCATGCAGCCGATGACGCCCACCACCAGCCCCGGACGCTGGCGCCGGTAGCGTTTCATCTCGGCCAGACGGCCCCAGATGCGCTGCTCGGCGTTGTCGCGGATCGAGCAGGTGTTGATCAGAATGATATCGGCCTCGTCGATGCGGTCCGTATAGCCGTAGCCTTCGCGCTGCATGAGCGAAACGACGATCTCCGTGTCGCCGACGTTCATCTGACAGCCGTAGGTCTCGACGAAAAGTTTGCGCCCCGAGCCCTGGAGCGGGCGCAACGTATTGATTTTCAAATCCATTTATTCCGCTTGTATCTCGTTTTTCTCGGGGAACTGCTTGAAGCCCTCCCCGAAGGTTTCGTAGGCATCCGTCACCACGACGAATGCCCTGGGATCAATCTCCCGGATCTTGTGCTGCACCAGGCGCACCTCCTTGCGGCTCACCACCAGGAAGATCATGTCGCGCAGCGAATCGGTGTACATGCCCTTCGCCTTGATGTAGGTGGCACTGCGGTCGAGGTCGTCGATGATGAACCGCTTCAGCTCCTCGTGGTGGTCGCTGATGATGAACAGCAGCTTGTCGTATGACGCGCCGTCGAGCAGATAGGCGATCACCCGCGACGTGATGTAGATCGTGAGGAGCGAATAGAGCGTCAGCATCCATCCGTTCGAGGCAGCCTCGCCCGTACCGATTCCGAAGCCGATCACGGCCAGTCCCGACAGCACGACGAACCCGTCGGCCAGCAGGATGCCCGTCGAAAACTTGATCCCGGCGAACTTCTGCAGCAGCATGCCCACGATATCCGTGCCCCCGGTGGTCGCCTGCTGCCGCACGACGATACCCTGACCGACGCCGATCACCACGGCTCCGATGACACACGTCAGCAGCAGGTCGTTCGAGAGATCCAGCCGCCCGCCCAGCAGCAGCGACGGATCCAGCGACTCGACCGCTTCGGAATTCGGGTAGACCAGCCGCGTGAGCACGTTCATGAAGCCCGGCGTATAGAGCGCCGCCAGCACCGTGCGGGTGCCGAATCCGCCGCCGAAGACCAGCATGGCGGTCAGCATCAGCGGAATGTCGAACATGTAACCGAACGTACCGACCTGAATCGAGGGAAAGATGTTGTGCAGGACTATGCCCATGCCATAGACCCCTCCCGGCACAAACTTGTAGGGATTGACAAAAAGTACGAATCCCGCGCCCATGATCGAGCAGCCGAGGAAAATCAGAAACCACGAGCGCCACCACGCCCACGAGCCCATCGGTTCGAGCAAAGCCTTTGTGTTCATACACAACTCTATTTAGGATGCAAAGATAGGAAATTCTTCGGAAAAACGGGACACAAAAACAGTTTTTTCAACCCCGGCTTCCACATCCGGATTTTTTGACTATCTTTGCGTGAACAAGTTAACACACGAAAAAATGATTCTGACGATATACACGGCTACTACCATGATTATCATTGCCTATCTGCTCGGCTCGATCCCGAGTGCCGTATGGATTGGCAAGAAATATTACGGGATCGACATCCGCGAGCACGGCTCGAAGAACGCCGGGACCACCAACATGCTCCGCGTGCTGGGCCGACGGGCCGCCCTGCCGGTATTCGCGCTCGATTTCCTGAAAGGGTTCGTGGCCGTGACGATCATCGAACTGATGCAGTACGACGCCCTGATCGGGCAGAACGATCTGATAAACCTCAAGATCGGCGCCGTGTTCGCCGCCGTGCTGGGCCACATCTTCCCGATCTTCGCCGGATTCCGCGGCGGCAAGGGCGTGGCGACGCTCGTGGGTGCCGTGACGGGCATCTATCCCCCCGTGGCGCTGCTCTGCTTCGGCGTGTGGCTGGTGATCCTGATGGTCTCGCACTACGTGTCGCTAGCCTCGATGATCGCCGGATGCTGCTTCCCGATATTCACCCTCATATCGCCCAAAGTCAACGAATCGAAGGCCTTTGTGGTGTTTTCGTTCGTGATCGCCATCCTGCTGATCTACACCCACCGCAAGAACATCGAACGACTGAAGACGGGAACCGAATCCAAGACCTTCATCTGGAAGCCGCGGCACGTGAAAATCAACGACGAAGAGCAGAAAGAGTCCGGGACGAAATAGCCTTTATCCAGACTTTTTGACGAAATTATCCGCACAAAAGGATAAATCTCCATCCTAACATGAGGCAAAATAAAATTTTCCATTATCTTTGCGCCGCAATTATAGACCAAAACCAAGCGTCATGTTACAGGAAAACCTGCTGAAAATATACGAAACGAGCTTTCGTGAAAATCGGGAAATGTCGGCTCTGACCGATTATTTCAAGGGCGAGACTTTTTCGTATTATGAGATGGCCAAGGAAATTGCCAAACTCCACCTGCTCTTCAAGAAGGCCGGAATCAAGCAAGGCGACAAAATCGCACTCATAGGCCGCAACAACCTCCGCTGGTGCATCACCTATCTGGGAACCATCACCTACGGCGCCGTGATCGTGCCGATTCTCCAGGATTTCACCCCTGCGGACGTCATCCACATCATCAACCACTCGGAAAGCCGCCTGCTGTTCCTGGGCGACAACTTCTGGGACGTGATCGAGGAGGACCAGATCAGGCAGATCGAAGCCGTATTTTCGCTCACGGACTTCCACGCGATCTACGAGCGCGACGGCAAGTCGCTCACCAAGTTCCAGCGCGACATCGTGAAGAACTACCGCTCCAAGTATCCGCGCGGATTCAGCGTCAACGACATCAAATATCCCGACATCCCCAACGACCAGGTCATCCTGCTCAACTACACCTCGGGGACAACCGGATACTCGAAGGGAGTGATGCTCACGGTGAACAACCTCACGGGCAACGTCGTCTTCGCAATGGAGATGATCAACACCCAGACCAGACAGCACTACTTCCAGAAAGGCGGACGCACGCTGTCGTTCCTGCCGTTGGCCCATGCCTACGGCTGCGCCTTCGATTTCCTCGCTCCGCTGGCCGTCGGCGGGCACATCACCCTGCTGGGCAAGATCCCGGCGGCGAAAATCCTGCTGGAAGCAATGGCTGTCGTGCGCCCCACGGTCATCTGCTGCGTGCCGATGATCCTCGAAAAGATCTACCGCAAGCAGGTGCTCCCGATGCTGGAGAAGGGCTCCATGTCGATCGCCATGAAGATTCCGCTGCTCAATTCGGCCATCTACTCGGTGATCCGCAAGAAGCTGATGGACGCCTTCGGCGGCAATGTCGGGATCTTCATCGTCGGCGGCGCGCCGATGAACCAGGAGACCGAGGCCTTCCTGATGAAGATCAAATTCCCGATCACGATCGGCTACGGCATGACCGAATGTGCCCCGCTGATCAGCTTCACCCCCGACAACGAATTCAAGGCCGGGTCGTGCGGCCGCTATCTGAAAGGGCTGCTCGAGGTGAAAATCGACTCGGAAAACCCGCAGCACGTGGCCGGCGAGATCCTCGTCCGCGGCGAGCACGTCATGAAGGGATACTACAAAAACGAGAAGGACACCCGCAAGGTCCTCGACGAGGAGGGGTGGCTCCATACAGGCGACATGGCCACGATAGATCCCGACGGCACGCTCTACATCCGCGGCCGTTCGAAAACCATGATCCTCTCGGGCAACGGACAGAACATCTTCCCCGAGGAGATCGAGGACAAGCTCAACAATATGTACCTCGTGCTCGAATCGCTGGTGCTCGATGCCGGAAACGGACGGCTCAAGGCACTCGTGGTCCCCGACTACGAACAGGCCGATGCCGAAGGTGTGGACAAGGCCGATCTGCCGCAGATCATGCAGGAGAACCTCCAGGAGCTCAACAAGCAGCTGGCCGTCTACGAACGGGTAGCGGGCATTGCGCTCTACCCTACCGAGTTTGAAAAAACCCCGAAACGGAGCATCAAACGCTATCTGTACGAACCGTCCCTGTTGAACAAATAGGCTCCAGGCAGGTAACCAATTGGATTCCCTATCCCACATTCTTCATAGTCACTGAATCCATTCTAACAAAGAAAGCGTCACTAAGTAGTAGGGTTGCCTGCTTTCTTGCAAACCCGGCTCTTCGGAGCCGGGTATTTTTTGCTTCATTCCTTTTTTTTGGGAGGGGGCGCGACATGGCCCGAAAAGGAGCCATGCATCCCGGCAAGGGACGAGCAAGAGCCCGGCAAGGGTTCGGGAAGGATTCGGGAAGGGACCCACGCGGCCGGGAAGGGGCGGAAAGGATCGACGCGGCCCGGAAAGGATCCACACAACCCGGAAAAGGATCCACACAACCTGGAAAAGGATCCACACAACCCGGAAAAGGATCCACGCGGCCGGAAAAGGGTCCACACATCCCGGCAAGGAGCTGAGAAAAGTCCGGGAAGGGGCGGAACAAGGCCCCTAAAAGCGATTGGGCACAAGGTAAAACAAACGGGGGCACAGATTCTTTCCCGGTAGAAAACACATCGGTCGGGGAAGGGTCGGCGTCAAGGGTCGTGTAAAATAAACGGTGTCACGCATTATTTCACAGTAAAAACTCATCGGTCGGGGAAGGGCCAGCGCCAAGGGGCGGGGCGATTGCCAGAGCAAACGCTCCTATTTTTCGCCGCAATCCTCGCGCAAGTATCGTAATTTCCATTTTTTTGATTATCTTTGCACTCGCAATTCCGAAATGCCCAGGTGGCGGAATAGGTAGACGCGCACGTTTCAGGTGCGTGTGCCGCAAGGCGTGCAGGTTCGATTCCTGTCCTGGGCACTGGAAAAAAGCTGTCAATCATTGCGATTGGCAGCTTTTTCTGTTGTGGAGGTTGAGCACAACCTCCACAACTGCCTCGCACACAACCATCTCAAACACCCGACAGTTCCCGCACACCAACGGTCTCCCCCAACGCCAACACCCTCGCTGCCGCGACAATCCACCTGCCGGCTCCTCCCGCCGGCCGCTCTCCTCCTGCCGTCTATCGTCCTCCAGCCACCCTATGGCCGCTCACCCTCTCCTGCCGGCATCGTCCGCCTCTGCAACACTCTCCGGCCCCCGCCAACAACCCTCCGCTCACCTGTCGTCCGCCGGCTACGGTCCCCCCAAACAACCAACAGCTCGCCGCCGGCACCCTCCGCAACTCGCCTGCCGCCCGCCAACTGCCGCCAAACCTTCGCCCCGGAAAAAATTAGACCCGAAAAGATTAGACCCGAAAAACGGAAAAAGATTAGGCCGGAACCTCGAAAAGTTCCGGCCTAATCATCCATTCAATTCATTCGGTTATTCTACCAACCGGGGTTCTGATTCAGCGGCTTGTTGTTCTGCTCGTAAAGCGTGATCTGATCCTCGGGGATGGGATAGAGGTAGTCCTTCTCGGAGAAAGTCCTCATCTTAGCCTCCTCCTGGATGGGCATGATGTAACCCGCATTGCCCGAACGGTCCAAAGTAACACTCTTGAGGTGCTCCATGGTGATGGGCGACTCGGGATGCTTTTTATTATACCATGCGATGTACTTGTCCTTGTCCAACCATGCTCCGAGGTTCAGCTTCTTGTTGAGCTTCATGTCGGCATAGTTGAGTTTGCTCCAACGGCGCAGGTCGTTGAAACGAATACCCTCGTAAACCAACTCGGTGCGGCGCTCGCGGCGAATCTCCCAAATCAGCGAAGGAACATCTTTATCGCGCTCGGGGTCGTTAATCGCCGTGCCGTTAACCGAAAAACCGGTGCCCGACAGGGTCAGATGAGGCATGTGGGTGCTCTCGCGGTCACGAATGGCGTTGATCGTCATATCGACATCGCCCTGGGTGAGGGTGTACTGGCCCAGTTCCTGCAACTCGGCAGCAGCCTCGATGTAGTTCATAATCACCTCATTGAGCTTCATCACGGGAGCGTCGGTGGTGTTGGTGCTGCTCGTACCGGCAGGCAACGTCTTGATGTCCTCGTTCACGAAACGGTTCGCAAAGTAACCCGAAACGGCATAAGGTGCCTTCACGCCCTCAAGATAGAGGTCGTCGGTGTAGATGATCTGGGACAGACGGGGGTCACGGTCCGCAAACTCGGTCTCGAACCATTTCTCCTTCTCCTCGCTGTAGAGCGTGTTGCCCGACTGGTAGATGGGCAGTCCGTTCGACGAGAGATAAGACTCGATGAGCGAACGCGAAGGCGAGCTGTTCTCGTGCTCAGTGTTCTGGAAGCTCATCAAAGAGTGGGTCAGCTCACCCTCGACATAAGAGCGGTACAGGATGATCTCCTTGTTGCCGGCCAGATCCAGCGAAGTCGTCAGTTCCTTGTAGTTGGGGTGCAGCGAGTAGTTCCCGGACTTGATGATCTTCTCGGCAGCATCCTTGGCCGCCTTCAGATACTCGGCAGCCTTCTGGGCGTCCTTCTCGCGGTATTTCTGCCACGTGCCTTCGAAGAGCATGGCCCGCGACATATAGGCCAGGACCACATCGTTGTTCACCGAGAGACCCGGCTCGCCGTCCTGTGCACGAACGTGTTCGCAAGCAAACTTGAAGTCCGCCAGCACACGATCCATCACCTCGCTACGCTTCATGCGCGGAGCATAGAGCTTCTCGTAATCGGTGCTCGAAAGCACGGTATCGTAATAAGGGACATCGCCGAACTTCGACACCAGCTTGCAGTACTCCAAGGCACGGAAAAAACGGCCGACACCCAACCAGTGGTTCTTGACCTCCTCTTCCATCGAGTTGGTCGTCACACGGTCGATGATGACGTTGATACGGCGCAGGGTGGTGAAATCCCAACCGCCGCCGGTAGCGGGGGCTACCTTGGTGAAGAACGTAGCCGCACGCTGCGCATTGTCGTCCACCCAGTCGGCGATATCGGTCTCTGCAAACCAGGTGGAACGCGACCAGCCGGTCTTGTAGCCGTCAAAATAGTGATCATAGAGTCCGATGGCTTCGGAACGCACGTTTTTCTCGTTGTTCCAAAAGTCCGGAGTATCCGTCACCGTATCCTGGGGCAAACGGGTCAGGTAATCTTCACACGAGCAGAGCATCAGTGACAGTGCCAGTGCAGTCAATATTTTTCTTTTCATACGTCGATTCAAGTTAAAAGTTTAGAATTGGAGTTGCAGACCGACAGAGATGGTTCTGGTGTAGGGATAGCTGCGACCGAACGACCATGTGGAGTCACCGCTGCCCTCCTTGAATGCCGTTGATTCGGGATCGACGGGAAGGTGCATGTCGTCAAACTCAAATACGTTCTCCGCGCTGAGGTAGATACGCGCACTCTGGAAGTGAATCTTCTTCATCCACTTTTCGGGCAGGGTGTAACCTACCGTGATGTTCTTGCAACGCAGGTAGGACATATCGCTCAGGAAACGGGTCTGCTTGAGGAAGTTCTTACCGTCGGAGTTCCAGCCGTTGTCGTCGGGGCGGGGATAGAACGCATTCTGACGCTCGGGAGTCCAGTAGTCCATCTGGTGAGCGAAGGCGGCATCGCCGAAGCTCGAACCTCCGGCGGGGATGGCCACAGCTCCGTAGGCCCAGTAGTCGCGCTTGCCAACGCCTTGGAACAGGGTGCTGAAGTCGAAACCCTTGTAGTTGAAACCGATGCTGAAGCTGTACTCATAGTCGGGCAGCGTATTACCGATGACCTTCAAGTCGCCGTGGTCCTCCAGCGTCTTCTTCCCGTAGTTGATGACACCGTCGCCGTTCAGGTCGCGGTACTTCACGTCACCGGGGCCGAATGTGAAGGCTCCCGACTCGTAGAGTGCCTGCGAGGGAATGCCATCCTTGAGGGTATAGACCTTGTTGCCGAACTGATCGGTGCTTTCGTTGAAATCGTCGAAGTTGAACAGACGGTCGGTCTCATAACCCCAGATTTCGCCGATACGCTTTCCCTTGTAGTTTCCGTAGATGTCATTTATCGAGTTGTTGTACTTGGTGATTTCCTCCCTCACGTGGGAAATCGATGCGGTCAACGACAGACCCAAACCACACTCGAAACGCTTGTTGTAGTCCAAAGCCAGCTCCCAACCCTTACCGGTCAGTTCACCGTAGTTAATCTTGGGGACCTTGGCTCCGAAGGTATTGGGCAGGGTTTCGCCCATACAGTGCATATCGGAAGTCACACGTCGGTACCAGTCGAAGCTGACACCCAGCTCGTTGTTGAAGAAACGGGCGTCCAGACCGAGGTCGAGGGTCGTAACACGCTCCCAGGTCAGCGAGGGCGAGATGACCGAAGGTGCTCCTACATAAACCTGCTCCTTGCCGTTTACAACCCAACCCGACTCGTTGGAGGCCTTCATGGTCGAAAGGAAGGAGTTGGCCGCAACATCCTGGTTGCCGATGGTACCCCACGATGCGCGGAGCTTCAGGTCGGAGAGTGCGGGCTTCGACCAGTTCATGAACTTCTCCTCCGACATGCGCCAACCGGCCGAGAACGAGGGGAAGAGGGCGAACTTGTCCCCTTCGGGGAACTTCGAGGAACCGTCATAACGGGCGTTCACCTCGACGAGGTATTTGCCCATATAGTCGTAGTTGACACGCGCAAAGAAGCCGACGGCCGCAAAATCGTTGTGGTAGCTGTAGTCTCCGTCCGACGAGTACTGCTCACCTGTGGCGAGGATGATCTCGGGGAGTGTGGGGCTGATCAGCCCGCGGCGCTCCGAGTAGTGGCCCAGTCTTTCGCGGGCCTCGGCATCCATACCGGCCATCACCTTCAGGTTGTGCTTCCCGTTGAAGGTCTTGTTGTAGGTGGCGTATGCCTTGAAGATGTTCGACATGGTGTACTGGCTGGTCTGAACGACGCGGTCGTGGGTCGAACCGTAGATGTCCTTATAGGACGAGAAAGGCGCACTGCTGAACATATCGTAGGCCATCACGGTGCCTCCGTTGCGCTTCTGCTCGTAGTTCAACAGCGAAAAGGTGTAGTCGAAGTTGATGGTCAGGTCCTTGATCGGAGTGATTTCCGTACCGATGTTGGCACGCAGATAGTTCTCGTTCAAAGTCTCGCGGTTGCCGGCCTTGATGTCGGTCACGGACGAGCGGAACTCCTTGCCCTGATAGGTGGCATAGGGATACCAACGCGGCCAGCGCATCAGGTAGTTCCACGCGTCGTACTGACCCGACGTGTAGCGGTAGGGCTGCTCGTGGCTCGAACGGGTGAACAGCACGTTGGTCTTGAGTTTCCACCAGTCGCGGATTTCGGTGGTGATGTTGCTGTTCAGCGTGAAACGGTCGTAGTTATCGGTATTGAACTTCATGATACCCTTCTGGTTGAGATAACCCATACCCACGTTGAAGGTGCTCTTCTCACTACCGCCCGTGACCGAGATGTTGTGCTGCTGCTGGGGAGTCCACTTCTTGGTAAACATGTCGAGGGGATCGAACGAACGGTAGAAGTAGGTCTTGCCGCCGATGATCTCGAAGTCGCGCCCTTCCTTCATTTCACCGAGCTGGGCATTCGACATCCCGCCGTACTGCTGCTCCCAGTTGCGGATTTTCTCGACGGTGCCGGCGTCGATGTTGTAACCGATGTTGGAGATCGAGCTCTTGCCCAGACGGTTGGCCACGGCCAGCATGAACTCGGCATTGGCTGAAGCCGAAGCGATGGTAGGCATCACCGTGGGGGTGCTCCATGCAAAGTTGTTCGAGTAGGAGACGGTAACGCGGTCGTTCTTCTTGCCCTGCTTGGTGGTAATAAGGATCACACCCCATGCGGCACGCGTACCGTAGATCGACGCCGAAGCGGCATCCTTCAGGACGGTGATGGTCGCGATATCGTCGGGGTTGACCAGATTCAGACTGGGGACCTCCACGTTATCGACCAGGATAAGGGGCGAGGTACCACTCGAAGCACTCAGCGAACCGACCGAACCACGAAGTTTGATGGTAGACTTGGTACCCACACCTCCAATTTTATTGGTAATCGAAAGACCGGGAGTAACACCCTGCAATGCTTTGGCCACGTCGGTGATAGGACGGCTGGCGACCGTCTTGGAGACATCGACGTTCGAAACGGCGCCCGTCAGATTGACTTTTTTCTGGACACCGTAACCGACGACCACAACATCCTCAAGCATGGCAGCGTCCTGCTGCAACACGACATTGAGTATAGCCGACGTAGCTGCAATTTCCTGAGTTTTGTAACCCACAAAGGAGACCTGGATCACGGCACCCTCCGGAATGCTCAATCTCACGGTACCGTCCACACCGGTAACATTACCGTTTGCGGTACCTTTCTGCATCACACTGGCTCCGACAACAGGACCCGTGGCGTCGCTCACGGTGATCAACGCCTCGATGGTCTTGGCCTGCTGTTGCTCATCGGCCACGAATACGGAAACTTCGGGCACCGGATTCGCCATTGCATATCCGCTGCATAAGAGCAGCGAAACACAAGCCGCCGACGCCAGAAACTTCCTGTTCAGTCCCTGTCTTTTGCGATTTTTGTTCATAGAAGTTAGTTTAAGTTAGTAATTGAGTATAGTAAGTCGGATGTTACACGGGAGGGTATTTCTTAATTTTTTAACAAAATCAAAAGACTTTCACTTGCTTTCACAAATATAAGATTATTTTTCTCATTTGTTATTCCCTAAAAGGATATTATTTTTCTACTTTTCCCATCTATTAATAGTCCGTTAAAAATTCAACATATTGGCTAAGCGGCTTCTGCCACTATG
>NZ_JAHHQJ010000014.1 GCF_020026455.1 Alistipes sp. | reverse complement strand
CTACGCAGCGGTTGTCGCTGCCCAACCTGTAGGCTCCCGTGATGTCCAACGCCGTATAGGGTCTTCCGGAAGCTGTCAGCTGCGCGCAGACAGCACGCAGTTCTTCCGTGCAGCGTACAATGCATTCGTTCGCCTCACGGATCAACGTGCGGCGGGATTTGCTGCGATTCACTGCCACGGCGCGCCCCCTCTTCGCGTCAAACTCCTCAGGACGCAACCGGTACGGAGTGGTCAGAATGCTGCGGCGACGGCGGTGAATCACCTGAATAATAAGCGCATGACAGCCATCGCTGTCGACGCGGTAATTGAGCCGGGCTGTGATCGATGTTGTTTTCATTCGGTTATACTTGAATCGGGTTACAGGAAAAACGGGCACAGGCCAGAAAACCCGAAAACATCATCGCAGAAAAAATTCCTACATATCCTCCGAAGGCACGGCAGGAAGTCCATCACGGAAAATGGACCGTACCCTCTGGCTGCATTGTCTTGGGTTCACGTCTGTGTCGCAAATAGCACATAAAAGCCCCAAGATACGCCGATTCAGCCGAATCCTGCGACGAACATCCAAGTATATTTACTTATTGCGATCGCTATACCATAAGCAAACTTGTCTGAATGGAACGAAAAGACGCCCCGCACCGGTAAGGAGCAGAATTTCGAATGAAAAATCCGGGGCAGATACGGCCCGAAAACCGCGCCCCTGTCGGGACGCAGAAATAGTTTGAATGCCGGAAGGGTGCCCGCTGCCCCTCCCTAAAAAAACGGCTCTTGGCCGGGCCGGTTATTTCTTGTTCTGAATGGCGTCGATGGCGTCGATCACCGCGCCGCGGAAGCCCTTGCGCTCCAGTTCGGCAACGCCGGCGATCGTCGTTCCGCCGGGCGAACAGACGGCGTCCTTCATCGCTCCGGGATGCTGCCCCGAGGCGAGCTGCAGTTTCCCGGTCCCGAGGATCATCTGGCCCGCCATGCGGTAGGCATCGGCTCGCGCAACGCCGTGCTTGACGGCAGCATCCCCGAGCGCCTCGAGGAACATGGCAACGAGAGCCGGTCCGCAGCCGCAGACGGCACTCGAAATGCCGAGCAGGGCGGTATCCATCGGCAGAACAAGGCCGATCTTCGCCAAGAGCGTCTCCACCCGATGCCACTCCTCGTCCGAGAGCGAATGGCGGCGTTCGCAGAGGATGATGCCTTCGCAGATAGAAACGGGGGTATTGGGGATGGTGCTCAGATGGTGCGTGCCGGGGACGAGCATCCGCTCGTAGTCGTCGAACGTAATGCCCGCGGCCACCGAAACGACGATCTTGCCCGCCAGCTGTTCCCGCACGGGGGCAAGCACCGCTTCGACCTGGCAGGGTTTCACGGCGACGATGACCAGATCGGCGAATGCGACGACCGCCGCCGCGTCGTCGAAAGCTCGGAAGCCTTGCGGCTCCGTATTGCGCTGTAATTTTGCCCGATCGCGCGCGCACGCGCCGATGTCGCCGGGACGCACGGCTCCCGAGCGGACAAATCCGCCCGCCATGGCCTGCGCCATATTGCCGAACCCGATAAAACCGATATGCATGTTCAGTTGCTTTTGATTGATTGTTTCATGTTTTCCGTTCCGGACCCATTTCCCGGAGTTTTCCGAGGCTGAGACTTGGCGCGTTGCGACCGGAATGCCAACCGGCGGGAGCACCAACCGGCAGGAGAGCCAACCGGCGAAAGCGACAACCAGCGGGAGCGACAACCGCCCGCAAAACGGGTTTCTCAACCCCGCGCCCCGAAGATCAGCGAGCCGACGCGCACCATCGTCGAACCGCACTCGACGGCCAGGGGATAGTCGTGCGACATACCCATCGACAAGGTGTTGAACCGCGGCCCGAAGTAGGGTTGCAGCAGGTCGAAACAACGCTTCAGCTCCATGAAATCGCGGCGTATCGCCGTGCCGTCGTCGGTATTGGTGGCAATGCCCATCACTCCCCGCACGCAGATGTTCGGCATCCGGGCAAACGGGGCCGTGCGGACATACTCCAGCAGTTCAGCCATATCCCAGCCCGTCTTGGTCTCCTCCTCGGCGACGTGGATCTCCAGGAGGATTTCGAGCGTCCTGGCACACTTGGCCGCCTCGCGCTGGATCGCCTCGGCCAATCGCGCGCTGTCGACCGAATGGATCAGTGCGACGAACGGAGCGATGTATTTGATCTTGTTGGTTTGCAAGTGGCCGATCATGTGCCACTCGATGTCCTTGGGCAGGGCTTCGTATTTCTCGCGCAGCTCCTGCGGGCGGCTCTCGCCGAAAACACGGTGACCGGCATCATAGGCCGCACGGATCGCCTCCGCAGGGTGGGTTTTCGACACGGCGACCAGCGTGACGCTCTCGGGAAGCGTCGAACGCACGAACGACAGTTGACAGGCTATTGAAGACATAAGTATTTCGGTATTTGCCCGTAAAAATACGCAAAATTCGTACAACACGAAACAGACCCGGGAAAAATCAGGTCCTGCAACCCGCTTCCAGGTCCGAAAACCCGATCCCGCCACAACGCTCTCCGAGCCTCCCCCCGGGGAGCCCGTATCCCGAATCGGCGTACAGTACAGGCCGAAACCGACCGCCGAACCGGAGCCGTCACCGCCAATCCCGCCCGCCCCGGCGGCATAGCCCCCGAAGCAAACCCGAAACGAACCAGGAGAGCAAACCCAGAGCAAACCCAGAGCAAACCCGGAGCGATTTCCGGGCTTTATCCGATTTATTTCCCGCATCGGGTGTCGGAACGATATTTTTATGCACCGGTCGGCAAATTCGGTTTTGAATCCATCCGACTTTTTCTTATCTTTGAGCCAAAACCCAAAAAACATGAAAACAATCCGATTGATTCTTGCAGCAGCGACAGCCGCCCTCACATACGGCGCGGCGGACGCCTGCACCAATTTCATCGTCACCCGAGGAGCATCGACCGACGGTTCGGTCATGGTCACCTATGCGGCGGACTCCCACTCGCTCTACGGCGCGCTGTACCACACCCCCGGCGGCAACCACAACGCCGGGGCGATGCTGCCCGTCTACGAATGGGACACGGGCCGCTACCTGACGGACATCCCGCAGGTCGGCCAAACCTGGTCGACGATCGGCAACATGAACGAACATTCGCTCATCATCGGCGAAACGACCTACGGAGGCCGTCCCGAACTGGTGGACTCGACGGGCCGCATCGACTACGGATCGCTGATCTACATCACGCTCCAGCGCGCCAAGACCGCCCGCGAGGCCATCGCCATGATCGCCGAGCTGGCCAACACCTACGGCTACGCCTCGAGCGGCGAGTCGTTCTCGATTGCCGACCCGAACGAAGTGTGGATCATGGAACTGATCGGCAAGGGCTGCAAACTCGACAAAAAGGGGCGGAATACCCGCAAAGGCATCGTCTGGGTGGCACGCCGTGTCCCCGACGGCTATGTCTCGGCCCACGCCAACCAGGCCCGCATCACCACCTTCCCGAAGGACGATCCCGACAACTGCCTCTACTCGCCGGATGTGATCTCGTTCGCCCGTGAGATGGGCTACTACGACGGTCCGGACGCCGATTTCAGCTTCTGCGACGCCTACGCACCGATCGACTTCGGCGGCATGCGCGGCTGCGAAGCCCGCGTGTGGGCCTTCTTCCGCACCGTGGCAGACGACATGGACCAATACACCGACTACGCGATGGGGCACAACAAGGACAACCGCATGCCGCTGTGGGTGAAACCCCGCGCCAAGGTGTCGCCCAAGACCCTCTTCGACTGCATGCGCGACCACTACGAGGGAACCCCGATGGACATGACCACCGACATCGGCGCCGGAGGACACGGCTGTCCCTACCGCTGGCGCCCGATGGAGTTCGAGGTCGACGGCGTGACGTATGTCAACGAGCGCGCCACGGCCACCCAGCAGACCGGATTCTGGTTCGTGGCGCAGGCCCGGCCCGACGTGACACGCGACATGGGCATCCTCTGGTTCGGAGTGGACGATGCCGCCACCTCGTGTCTGACGCCGATCTTCTGCTCGGCACAGGAGGTTCCCGAGTGTTTCCGCGAGGACAACGGCTCGATGCTCGAATATTCGCCCACGTCGGCATTCTGGCTCTTCAACCGCACGACCAACTTCGCCTACATGCGCTACGACATGATCTCAGCGGACATCCGCAAGGTCGTGGACAAGTGGGAGAACGACATGCTCCGCGACGTGCGACAAATCGACGCCCGAGTCGGCAAAATGTCGCCCGAGGCGCGGCGCGGCTACCTCACGGAGGTGAGCGTTTCGACGGCACAGGAGCTTTTCGACCGCTGGCAGAAACTCAACGGCTACCTGCTGGTGAAATACATGGACGGCAACGTGAAGAGCGAGCACGGCGACGTGCTGACGTTCCTCGACGGTGACGGCGGCCCGGCACATTTCGTCGACAACGGCAACGGACGCCAGATTCCCGGCAAGATCCAGTTCCCGGGCTACAACGAGAAATGGAAACGCGCCGTGGCGGCCGATAACGGAAAAGTTTTAAAAGCTGTGAAATAATGCGGTACGACATCATCATCGTGGGCAGCGGCCCCGGAGGCTATGTGGCGGCGATACGCGCCGCGCAGTTGGGAAAAAAGACGGCGCTCGTGGAGCGTGCCGAACCGGGAGGCGTCTGCCTCAACTGGGGCTGCATCCCGACCAAGGCGTTGCTCAAAAGCGCGCAGGTCTACGGATACTGCAAAAATGCGGAGCACTACGGTCTGGAAGTCTCCGGAGAGATCCAGCCTAATCCGGAACAGATCGTGGCCCGTTCGCGCGGCGTGGCCGAAACCATGTCGAAGGGCGTGCGGTTTCTGCTGAACAAGAACAACATCGACCTGATCTCCGGATTCGGGCGCCTCACGGCCCCGGGGCGGCTCGACGTGGACGGCACGGAGTACGAAGCCGACCACATCATCCTCGCCACGGGTGCCCGACCGCGCGAAATGCCCTTCATGCCCATCGACGGCAAGCATGTGATCTCCTCGCGGCAGGCGCTGATGCAAACACGCCTGCCCGAGTCGATGATCGTCGTGGGATCGGGAGCCATCGGCAGCGAATTTGCGTGGTTCTACGCCATGCTGGGGGTGCGGGTCACCATCGTCGAATACATGCCCCGCATGATGCCGCTCGAGGACGAGGAGGTGTCGAAAACCATGGAGCGCTCCTTCCGCAAACTGCGCGCGACGGTGCTCACGGCAACCTCGGTGAAAGCCGTGAAGGTCAACGACGAAGGATTCTGCGAAGTGGAGGTCGAGGGCAAAAAAGGCGTGGAGAAACTCACGGCCGAGGTTGTGCTGTCGGCCGTGGGCATCAAGTCCAACATCGAAGGCATCGGACTGGAGGAGCTGGGCGTCGCCGTCGAACGCGACAAGGTTGTCGTCGACGCATGCTACCGCACCAACGTGCCGGGGATCTACGCCATCGGCGACATCGTGCCGGGGCCGGCTCTGGCTCATGTGGCGTCGGCCGAGGCTGTCTGCTGCGTGGAGTCCATCTGCGGCCTCGATCCCGCACCGGTGGACTACACGACCATTCCGTCGTGCATCTTCACGCAGCCCGAGGTGGCGTCGGTCGGCATGACCGAGCAGCAGGCGCAGGAGCGCGGCATCACCTACAAAACCGGGCGGTTCCCCTTCACCGCATCGGGCAAGGCCACGGCAGCGGGCGACCGCGACGGATTCGTCAAACTGCTCTTCGACGAACAGGACCGTCTCCTGGGTGCGCACATGGTCGGGGCTTCGGTGACCGAAATGCTGGCCGAGCCGACGCTGGCGCGCACGCTGGGCGTCACGGCCCACCGGATCGCCCGCACGATCCACGCCCATCCGACGATGAACGAAGGCGTCATGGAAGCCGCCGAAGCAGCCCTGGGTGCGGCAATCCATCTGTAAAGATCCTCGCCCATCCGCAAAAACGTCATGCGGCGGACCCGACCGGGTCCGCCGCATGACGTTTCAAACAGGGAGTCGTCACTTGAACCACTCCTGCAGCCGGTCGCGGCCGTAAAAGTAGTAGACCGCAAAGCCCACCCAACTGGTGAGCAGCACCAAAACCGAAGCAATGACCTTTCCCGGCGTGGAAATGTTCTTTTCGAAAATGTCCAGCACGCACCAGATGGCGCATGCGGAGCCGATCAGCCAAACAACCGTTCCAATCATAACACGTTGAATTTAGAAAAACATTGATGCTCGAATACGTCCGCCGGGTAAACCACGTCCGAGAGGAACAACCCCTGGGCCGGAGCTCCGGCGCTCGATCGCGACAGGTCGCGGCTCTCGACGATCGCGCGGAATCCGTCGGGCGTATAGCGCCCGCGCCCCACGTCGACCAGCGTGCCGACCAGCGACCGCACCATATTCCGCAAAAACCGGTCCGCACGGATCTTGAAACACATCATCCCGCAGGAATCGACGCTCCAAACGGCCTCCGTCACGTGGCAGATGTTGGTCTTGTTGTTCGAATTGAGCTTGGCAAAAGAGGTGAAGTCGTCGTAGGTCGTCAGCATCGCCGCCGCCTCGTTCATCCGCCCGATATCGAGCGGCACGTAGTACTGCCACGTCTCGTGCCGCGTGAAGGGATTCTTGCGCGGCTCGATGAAATAGCGGTACTCCCGTTCGCGGGCATGAAAACGCGCGTGGGCATCCTCCGCGACGGGTGTCAAACTGCCCACGGCAATGTCGCCCGGAAGCAGGAAATTGAGTTTGTAGACCGTCTGTGCGGGATCGGCAATGGGGCGCTCGCAATCGAAGTGCGCCACGTAGTAGGCCGCATTGACCCCCGTGTCGGTACGCCCGGCACCCGTTACGAAGATCGGCTCGCGCAGCAGGGTGCCAAGCGCCCGTTCGAGCGTCTGCTGCACCGACGGCTGGTCGGGCTGCCGCTGCCAGCCGCAATAGGCGGCCCCGTTGTAACGGAGTTCGAGAAAATAACGCATACCGGAAAAAATGATTTATTCAGCAAATATACGAAATTCCGGAATACTATTGTATGCTCTCCTGCGTTTAAATTCACAAATAATTCGTATCTTTGTACGAATATCTCGACAAAACAAATGAAAGCAGCAATCATAGGATACGGCAAGATGGGCCGTGAAATCGAACGGATTCTCACGGAACGGGGACACGAGGTGGCCCTGATTATCGACACGGACAACGCACACGAGCTCGACGCCGCGCATTTGGCGGGCATCGACGTGGCGCTGGAGTTCACCACACCCGGAACGGCCTACCGGAACATCCGCACCTGCATCGAATGCGGCGTGGCGGTGGTGAGCGGCACGACGGGCTGGACCGACCGCCTCGCGGAGTTGCAGGAGTTGTGCCGCGAGCGGGACGGGGCGATGTTCTACGCCTCGAACTACTGCCTGGGTGTGAACCTGATGTTCCGCCTCAACCGGCAGCTGGCGGCGATGATCGACCGCGTGGGCGGCTACGACGTGCACATCGAGGAGGTGCACCACACCCAGAAGAAGGACGCGCCGAGCGGCACGGCCATCACGCTGGCCGAGGGCATCGTCGAAAACCTCGCCGACAAGCAGGGATGGGTCAACCTGGCCCCGGGTATCGAACACGCCGCAAACCGCATCGAGCACAGCGGAGAGGCTCCCGCCGACCGAATCGAAATCCGCTCCCGGCGCGAAGACGCCGTCCCGGGCGTCCACTCCGTAATCTATGAATCGGAGGACGACGTGCTGGAAATCAGACATACGATCAAGAACCGCCGCACGCTGGCCCTGGGAGCCGTCGTGGCCGCCGAATTCCTCGGCGGAAAACAAGGGATTTACTCGATGGACGACCTGCTGAAACAATTGAAATAATCGATACAAAATGAGCAAAATCAAGAACTTGCTACACAACAAATGGGTCGGATTCACACTGGCCGCATTGCTCTATACGCTCTGGTTCGTGGTCTGGACGGGCAACCTCTGGATGCTGCTGGGACTGCCTCTCATCTTCGACCTCTACATCACGAAGTTCTTCTACCGCTACGTGTGGAGCCACAACGTGAAGATGTGTCAGCAAAGCAAGGCATACAGGGTGGTTTACGAATGGGTCAACGCCATCGTCTTCGCGACGGTCGTGGCGACACTCGTGCACCTCTTCGTCTTCCAGATGTATGTCATCCCCACCTCGTCGATGGAGCGGACGCTGCTCATCGGCGACTACCTCTATGTGAGCAAGGTGGCCTACGGACCGCAGATGCCCAACACGCCGCTGTCGTTCCCCTTCGTACACCACACGATGCCCTTCTCGCAGACCAAAAAATCGTTCTCCGAAGCGATCAAGTGGCCCTATCACCGCCTCAAGGGACTCAAGCCCATCCGCCGCAACGACGTGGTGGTCTTCAACTTCCCGGCGGGGGACACGGTGCTGCTCGAAAACCAGAACGTGACCTATTACGACACGCTGCGCAGCTTCGAGGAGTCGTTCGGCAAGGAGGAGGGACGCAAGCGGCTCAACGAAAAATATACGGTGATCAGCCGCCCGGTGGACAAACGCGAGAACTACATCAAGCGTTGCGTGGGACTTCCGGGCGACTCGCTCGAAATCCGCAACGGAAAGGTCTGGATCAACGGCGAACCGCAGGAGGCGATACCCGGACTGCAATACAACTACGTGGTGCAGACCTCGGCCCCCTTCTCGCAGTATGCCATCGACAACCTAGGCATCAGGGAGTACAGCGGCTACGGATCGGGGTACTACATGAACCTCACGGACGAACTCGCCGAGAAGGTCAGGGCGTTGAGCAACGTCATTTCGGTCAACCGCTATATCTACCCCCCCAATAACGAGGTGTTCCCGCAGTGGGGCACTCCCCGCTGGAGCCAGGACAACTACGGACCGATCTGGATCCCGAAGAAGGGCGACACGGTGCAGCTCACGGCGGAAAACCTGCCGCTCTTCCGCCGCATCATCGAGGCATATGAGAACCACTCGCTCGAAGAACGCGACGGCAAAATAATCATCGACGGAAAGGAAACCTCGGAATACACCTTCGCGATGAATTACTACTGGATGATGGGCGACAACCGCCACAACTCGGCCGACTCGCGTTTCTGGGGCTTCGTGCCCGAGGACCACATCGTGGGCAAGGCCTCGTTCGTGTGGCTGTCGCTCGATGCGGAAAAGAGTTTCCCCGCGAACATCCGCTGGGAGCGGCTTTTCAGAAAAGTCAGGTAGACGTGGCCGACGACAGTTACAGAACCGTCGCGGCTCCCGCCGAAGCCGCCTGCCGAGAGCGGAGCAGCAAGTTCCTCTCCTGGATTTACCCCGTGCGCACAGAGGAGGAGATCCGCGAACGGCTCGACGCCCTGCGCAAAAGGTATTACAACGCCACGCATCACTGCTACGCCTGGCGGCTGGGTCCCCGCGGCGAGGCATTCCGCTCCAACGACGACGGAGAACCCTCGGGAACGGCCGGAAAACCGATCCTCGGACAACTGCTCTCGAACGAGATCACGGACTGCCTGGTGGTCGTGGTCCGCTACTTCGGCGGCACGAAACTGGGGGTCCCTGGGCTGATCGCCGCCTACCGGGAGTCGGCGGCCGAGGCCATCGCGGCGGCCGAAATCGTGGAGTTGACGGTGGACCGCACAGTGCAGGTGGATTTCCCCTATGTGGCGATGAACTCCATCATGCGGGTCGTCAAGGAGGAGCAGCCGCGCATCGAGGAGCAGATCTTCGACAACCTCTGCACGATGCGGCTCACGATCCGCGAAAGCCGCGCGGAGACACTCGTCGGGAGACTCCGGAAAGCCGGCGGAAGCATCGCCGACAATTAGCAATACAAAATGGCACACGAAAACGCAATCTATATAAAAGGAGCGCGAGTCCACAACCTCCGCAACATCGAGGTCGAAATTCCGCACAACAAACTCGTCGTCGTGACGGGACTCTCCGGATCGGGCAAGTCGACGCTGGCCTTCGACACGATTTTCGCCGAAGGGCAGCGCCGCTATGTCGAAAGCCTTTCGGCCTATGCCCGGCAGTTCCTGGGGAAGATCAACAAACCCGACGTGGACATCATCACGGGCATCGCGCCGGCCATCGCCATCGAGCAGAAGGTCAACACGCGCAACCCCCGTTCGACCGTGGGCACGACGACCGAAATATACGACTACCTCAAGCTGCTCTTCGCCCGCGCGGGGCACACCTTTTCGCCCGTCTCGGGACAGGAGGTGCACTGCTTCAGCGTGGACGACGTGGCGGCCTGGATTCTCGCCCGCGACGGGCAGCGCATGGCCATAGCGGCTCCGCTGGTACTGGCCAAAGGGCAGGGGATCATCGAAAAACTGACGCTGCTGCTCTCGGAGGGCCTCATGCGGGTCTACACGGGCGGCGAAGTGCGCCTGATCGAGGACGTCCTGCCCGGAATCGGTCCCGACACGAAGGCCGGGGAGATCCGGATCGTCGTCGACCGGCTGCGCGTAGCGACGGACGAGGACACACAGACCCGCATCCGCGACTCGGTGGCCCGCGCCTTCTCCTACGGCGAGGGTCTCTGTGAGATCGTCGCGGAAGAGGGCATCCGCAGTTTCTCGTCGCGCTTCGAGGCCGACGGCATCGAGTTCGAGCACCCGTCGGAACACCTGTTCAGCTTCAACAATCCGCTGGGGGCCTGCCCCCGGTGCGAGGGCTACGGCAAGGTGACCGGCATCGACGAGGATCTGGTGATCCCCGACAAGAGCAAGACCATTTACGAGGACGCCGTGGCCTGCTGGAGAGGCGAGACAATGCGCAAATGGAAGCAGCAGCTCGTGGAAAACGCCGCGAAGTTCGGATTCCCGATCCACACGCCGTTCCACGAACTGACGCCCGAGCAGAAACGGCTGCTGTGGCGCGGCAACGAATATTTCCACGGACTCGACGAATTTTTCGAATACATCGACTCGGAACGGCGCAAAATCCAGTTCCGGGTGATGAAAGCCCGCTACACGGGCAAGACCGTCTGTCCCGAATGCGGCGGCTCACGCCTGCGCAGGGAGGCGTTGTATGTGCGTGTCGGCGGCAAGACGATAGCCGACCTGGTGACGATGCCCGTGGATGCGCTGAACGCCTTCTTCGCGGATCTGGAACTCGACGAGCACGACGCGAAAACGGCGTCGCGCATCCTCGTCGAAATCCGCAACCGCCTGCAATACCTCGCCGACGTGGGGCTGGGCTACCTGACGCTCGACAGACTCTCGTCGACCCTCTCGGGCGGCGAGAGCCAGCGCATCAACCTCTCGACCTCGCTGGGCAGCAACCTCACCGGTTCGCTCTACATCCTCGACGAGCCCTCGATCGGCCTCCATCCGCGCGACACGAACCGCCTGATCGGCGTATTGAAACAGCTGCGCGATCTGGGCAACACGGTGATCGTCGTGGAACACGAGGAGGAGGTGATCCGCGCCGCGGACTGGATCGTCGACATCGGCCCCAAGGCCGGGTACAACGGCGGCGAAGTGGTCTTCAGCGGCACGCTGCCCCAACTGCTGAAAAGCAGGAAGAGCCTCACGGCCGAGTACCTCACGGGGCGGCGCGAAATAGCGGTCCCGACCTCCGAGCGCGGCTGGAGCAACTCGATCACCGTAAAGGGTGCGCGGGAGAACAACCTGTGCAATGTCGACGTGCGGATTCCGCTGGGCGTGATGACCTGCATCACGGGTGTCAGCGGCTCGGGGAAATCGTCGCTGGCGAAGGGAATCCTCTACCCGGCGCTGCGGCGCCTGCTCTACGATACGGGCGTGAAACCCGGCGATTTCGACGCTCTGACGGGCGACGTGAAGCTGCTCAAGTCGGTCGAGATGGTCGACCAGAACCCCATCGGCAAATCGTCGCGTTCGAATCCCGTGACCTACATCAAGGCCTACGACGAGATCCGAAAACTCTTCTCGGACCAGCCCTATGCCCAGCACAACGGGCTGGGCGCCTCGGCCTTCTCGTTCAACATCGCCGGAGGGCGTTGCGAGGAGTGTCAGGGCGAGGGCATGATCAAGGTCTCAATGCAGTTTATGGCCGACGTGGAGCTGGTCTGCGAGGCGTGCGGAGGACGGCGCTTCCGCGACGAGGTGCTCGAGGTGAAATACCGCGACAGGTCGATCTACGACGTACTGGAGATGACCGTGGACGATGCCATCGCCTTCTTCGGCGAGGAAAGCAAGAAGAACGCCACCTGTCGGCGCATCGTCGAGCGGCTGCAGCCACTGCAGGACGTGGGGCTGGGATACATCAAGCTGGGGCAGTCGTCGTCGACCCTCTCGGGCGGCGAGAGCCAGCGCGTGAAGCTGGCTTCGTTCCTGACGAAGGATTCGGCGCAGGGCGGCGTCATGTTCATCTTCGACGAACCGACGACGGGACTGCACTTCCACGACATCTCGAAACTGCTCGCGGCATTCAACGCCCTGATCCAGCGCGGGCACACGATCGTGATCGTCGAGCACAACATGGACATCATCAAATGTGCCGACTGGATCGTGGACCTCGGTCCCGAGGCGGGAACGCAGGGCGGACGGGTTGTGTTCGAAGGCACGCCACACGACCTGGAGAAGTGTCCCGAAAGCCGCACGGGCGAGTTTCTGCGCCTGCGCACCAAACTATAAGCCGGGGAGGAATCGGCCGAACATGAGAGACTTGAAGACAGCATGGAATTCTATACATACACTCTGCCCAACGGCATCCGCGGCATCCACCGTCAGGTGCGCAATACCGTGGCGCACTGTGCGCTGGTGATCGGCGCCGGGAGCCGCGACGAACATCCCGACCAGTACGGGCTGGCACACCTGACCGAGCACGCCTTTTTCAAGGGGACCGGGCGCCGCAAGGCGTGGCAGGTCAACTGCCGTCTGGAAAACCTCGGCGGGGAGTTGAACGCCTTCACCACCAAGGAGGACACGACGATTCACGCCACGACGCTGAAGGGCGACTTCGCAAAGGCCGCGGAACTGATCGCCGACATCGCATTCCGCTCGACATTCCCCGACCGGGAGCTGGAGCGCGAAAAGGAGGTGATCGTCGACGAGATCAACACCTACAAGGATTCGCCCGCCGACCTGATCTACGACACGTTCGAGGACATGCTGTTCGAGGGGTCGGAACTGGGACACAACATTCTGGGACGCAAAGCGGCCCTGATGCGCTACAACGGCGACGCGATCCGGGCCTTCACGGCGCGCACGCACACCACCGACCAGATGGTATTCTCGTCGATCGGCAACTTCACGGCCAAGGCCGCCGAAGCCGTTGCGACACGCTATTTCGCCGGACAGCCCGCCTCGCAGCGCGGGTTCCTGCGCACGGCGCCGGCGCCTTACCGCGCCTTCGAAAAAACGGTCTCAAAGCACACGCACCAGACCCACTGCATCATCGGCGGCCGGGCATTCGGCATCGCGGAGGAGCGGCGGCTGCCGCTGGCCCTCCTGACGAACATCCTCGGGGGGCCGTGTGCCAACTCGCTGCTGAACGTCGTGGTGCGCGAGAAAAACGGACTTTCGTACAACATCGAAGCCGGCTACACGCCCTATGGGGACACGGGCATCGTAGCCATCTACTTCAGTTCGGACCACAGCAATGCGGGGCAGTGCATCGACCTGATCGAAGGGCAGCTGCGCAAGCTGCGCACCGTACCGCTGACGGCGCGCCAGCTGTCGATGGCCAAGAAACAGTTCATCGCCCAGCTGGCCATATCGAGCGAGAGCAACGAAAGCTACATGCTCGGAGCGGGTAAGAGCCTGCTGACTCACAACGACATCGACACCATGGAACAGGTCTACGCCAAGGTCCGCGCCCTGACGGCCCGGCAGCTCACGGAGGTGGCCGAGGAGGTTTTTGCGAATCTGTCGCGACTAATCTACCAATAGCATGAAAACCGTATTGTTTGTATTACCATAGATGGACGCTCTCGAAAAATACATCCACGACTTTTCGGAACCCGAAGGGGAGTTGCTGCACGAACTCGACCGCGAGACCAACCTGCGGGCCATAGCTCCGCGGATGATCTCGGGACACATTCAGGGACGTCTGCTGGAGATGATCGTGCGCATGCTGCGCCCCCGGAGGGTGCTCGAAATCGGGACATTCACGGGATATTCGGCGCTCTCGATGGCCGCAGGGCTGGAGGAAGGGGCCGAACTGCACACCGTGGAGGTCGACGACGAACAGGAGGAGTTCATCCGCTCGTATTTCGACCGCAGCCCCCACGGCCGAAAGATCTCGCTCCACATCGGCTCGGCTCTCGACATCGCCCCGAAGCTGGGCGGGGAGTTCGACCTCGTGTTCATCGACGGAGACAAACGCGAATACCCCGATTACTACCGGATGCTGCTGGGTGACGACGGCAGCAAGGTGCTTGTCCACAGCGGATCGGTGCTGATCGCCGACAACATCCTCTGGTCGGGGAAGGTCGTGCAGCCCGTGGCGCACAACGACCGTCACACGCAGGCTCTTCTGGAGTTCAACCGCATGGTCGTCGAAGATCCGCGCGTGGAGAACGTCATTGTCCCGCTGCGCGACGGACTGAATCTGATAAGAATAAAATAAGATGGAAATCAAGGAATTGCAGGAGCGCGTAGACGCCTGGATCCGGGAATACGGCGTGCGCTATTTCTCGGAGCTCACCAATATGGCCTGCCTGACCGAGGAGGTGGGGGAGTTGGCCCGCGTGATGGCCCGCCGATACGGCGACCAGTCGTTCAAGGCGGGTGAAAAGGAGAACCTCGCCGACGAGATGGCCGACGTGCTGTGGGTGCTGGTCTGCCTGGCCAACCAGACGGGTGTGGACCTCACGGCGGCCGTCGAGGCCAACTTCGCCAAGAAGACCGCCCGCGACAGGGACCGGCACCGCGACAACCCCAAGTTATAAGACACTGCCGACCGCGGCACGGAATCATTAGCGGCCGTTACGGTTTGCCGGCACACTGCAGCCGGCCCGGCAGTCGCACACCTCCTGCAGCCGAGCGTACACAACCCGGAATGATCCGGAACGCCCAGAGGAAAGCCCGGAACGCCCAGAGGAAAGCCCGGAACGCCCAGAGGAAAGCCCGGAGCACCACCCCCGAAAAAGCACCACTCCGGAAAGGCCCGGGAGCACCCCGGAAAACCCGGAATAATCCACCCAGCAACAACCCGAAAGGTCCGACAATACGGGAAAACATCCCGAAAACGCACCACTCCGGAAAAGCCCGGGAGCACCCCGAAAACACCCCGCGGAAACGGACGAACAAAAAATACCTCCGAACGGGAATCGTCCGGAGGTATCGGCGGGACGGACGCAACCGCCCCGAAAGCAGGGGATTACTCCAGTTTGAGGTCTCGCTTGATGCCTTCGATCTTGGCATCGAGCTCAGCCAGCGTCGTGTCGAAATCGGCGACCGAAGCCAGCGGCGCCTTCACCCCGAAGTAGAACTTGATTTTGGGCTCCGTGCCCGAGGGACGCACCGAAACGGTCGTGCCGTCGGCCGTGAACCACTGCAGCACGTTACTCCGGTCCTGCTCGATAGGGGTCTTGGCACCCGTCTCGACGTCGAGCGTTTCGAGCGACAGGAAATCGTTGATCTTCACCACCGGCGAGCCGAGGATCGCCTTGGGCGGTTCGGCCCGGAAGTCGACCATCATCTTCTGGATCAGCTCGGCGCCCTCCTTGCCCTTGCGGACCACCGAAACGAGGCCCTCGCGGTAGAAGCCATATTTCACGTAGAGCTCCTGCAGCCACTCGTAGAGCGTCAGGCCCATCGTATCCATCGCCCATGCGGCGGCCTCAGCAGCCAGCGAGCAGGCCGAAACGGCGTCCTTGTCACGCACGTAGTCGCCCGCCAGGTAACCGAACGACTCCTCGCCGCCACCGATATACTTGGCCTTGCCTTCGTTCTCGCGGATGATCTTGGCGATATACTTGAAGCCCGTGAGGCAGTCGTAGCACTTCACCTTGAAATAGTCGGCCACGGCGTTGGCCATCTGCGAGGTGACGATGGTCTTGACGACATACTGGCTGCCGTCCAGCTCGCCGCGCTCGGCCCAGCGGGTCAGCTGGTAGCTCAGCAGCAGCACGAGGGTCTGGTTGCCGTTCAGCAACACGTATTCGCCCTTCTTGTTGCGCAGCGCCACGCCGATGCGGTCCGAATCGGGGTCGGTGGCCAGAACCAGGTCGGCACCCTCCTTCGCCGCCAGGTCAATGGCCATGGACATCGTCTTGCGCTCCTCGGGGTTGGGGGACTCGACGGTGGGGAAGTCGCCGTCGATGACCGACTGCTCCTTCACCAGAATCACGTTCGTGAAGCCGAATTTCTTCAGCGACGCCGGAACCAGCCGCACTCCCGCACCGTGCATCGGCGAATAGACGATCTTCATGTCGTGGTGCTTCCGGACGCTTTCGGGCGACAGCGAGAGTTCGTGCACCTTGTTCAGATAGATTTCATCGAACTGCTCGTCGAGGATGGTGATATTTTCGGGATTTTTGCCCATCTCGATCATATCCACGTCGGTGATCTTGGCAACCTCGGCGATGATGTTCTTGTCGTGCGGCTCGGTGACCTGCGCCCCGTCGGTCCAGTAGGCCTTGTAGCCGTTGTACTCCTTGGGGTTGTGCGAAGCCGTGACGACCACGCCCGAATGGCACTTCAGTTCGCGGATGGCGAAGCTCAATTCCGGCGTCGGACGGAGCGCGTCGAACAGAAAGACCCGGAACCCGTTCGAGGCGAAAATATCGGCCACACGCTCGGCGAACATGCGCGAATTGTTGCGGCTGTCGTGGGCTACGGCCACACGAACCTGCTCGCCCGCGAAGTTCTTCTTCAGGTAGTTCGAAAGACCCTGCGTGGCGGCTCCCACCGTATAGACATTCATGCGGTTGGAGCCCACGCCCATGATGCCCCGCAGGCCGCCCGTGCCAAATTCAAGATCCTTGTAGAAACTCTCGACAAGTTCGGTCATATCATTATCCATCAGGCATTTGACCTGTTTCTTCGTCGCCTCGTCATAGTGGCCGTCGAGCCAGCTCTGGGCCTTGTTCAGAACCAATTGTTCCAATTCGTTTGCCATAAGTTCATTAGTTTTATTTATAGTTTAACTTCGGATGTCCCAAAAAAATTATATGCAAATATAATAAATAAAATTCGATAATTCACTATCAGGGAGTTAAAATTCGGGCACCGGAAACCGTTGTTTTTCTATATACAAAAAAAGGAGATCTGCAACACGAAAACGAAAATCTTTTTGCAAAATTATTCACAACTTTGTCACGTCAAAAAAACAGTACAACCCTCTGTCATGCTAAACAACTCTCGGACATATAGCGATATATGGCAAAACTGCTTGGACCAGATCAAGGCCCGAACCTCCGCGGAGGAGTTCGAAAAGTGGTTTCAGCCCATCGTTCCGCTCGAATTCGACGGAACGACGCTTCGTTTGAGGGTCCCCAACGAAAGCTACGTCCGTCAGATCGAGAAGAACTACATCCCGTTCCTCAAACCGATCATCTCGCAGCTCTACGGCCAGCAGACCCGGCTCCACTACGCCGTGCCCCGAACGAGCGCACAGGCCGTCCCCGTGGCGGCGGATTCCGACACGACGGCCATCTCGCGCTTCAACACGCAGACCAACACCGCAAATATAAAGAATCCGTTCGTAATTCCCGGACTCAAGAAAATAATCATCGACCCGCAGCTGAATCCAAACCTCACGTTTGCGACCTTCATCGAGGGTGAATGCAACCGACTGGCCCGCTCGGCGGGCATGTCCGTGGCCGTGAACCCGGGAAACAACCCCTTCAACCCCCTCTATATCTATGGAGACTCGGGACTGGGGAAGACCCACATCGTGCAGTCGATCGGCCACGAGGTGCGTCAGCGACACCCGGAGTTGCAGGTGCTCTACGTCTCGATGAACAAGTTCCAGGCGCAGTTCCAGACAGCCTACAAGAACGGCGAGATTCCCGACTTCATCCACTTCTACCAGATGATCGACGTGCTGATCATCGACGACATCCAGGAGCTGACGGGAAAGACCGGTACGCAGAACGCGTTCTTCAACATATTCAACCACCTGCAGCTGGCGGGCAAGCAGCTGATCCTCACGTCGGACAAGCCGCCCGTGGAACTCAAGGACATCGAACAGCGACTGCTGACCCGCTTCAAATGGGGATTGTCGGCACAGCTCAACACGCCGGACTACGACACCAAGCTCAAGATCATACGCGCCAAGGCGCAGAAGCTCGGGGCGCAGATCACGGACGATGTGGTGACCTATCTGGCGGACAACATCTCGGCCAACGTGCGGGAAATCGAAGGCGCCCTGTCGTCGCTGGTGGCCAACGCCTCGTTCCTCGGGCGCAAGATCACCACGTCGCTGGCCAAGGAGATCCTGAAGGTCTACGTGAAGCTCTATCAGAAGGAAATCACCATCGACCACATCATCGAGGTCGTGTGCGAATACCTCAATCTGGACTTCGCGCGCTTCAACTCCACGGAGCGCACACGCGAAATAGCCCAGGCCCGGCAGATCGCCATGTATCTGGCCAAGCAGCACACCAAGGCGCCGCTGACAACGATCGGGGCAGCCATCGGAGGCCGCAACCACGCCACGGTCCTCCACTCGTGCAAGGCCGTGACGAACCTCATCGAGACCGACAAGGCGTTCCGCCGTCAGGTCGAGGAGATTGAGAAAAAGGTCCTCGCCCAATAGTGCGGAGGGGGGGGGCGATACAAACAGAAAGTCGTGACATGGTCTGTCACGACTTTTTTTTCTATCTTTGCAAAAAAACAGCATGAAATCGTTCGTCATTCTATCGATTGCTTCGTTTGCAGGAAGCGCAAACTGCCGTGCAATGGTTCCGGATACCTCCGCTCCGGAATCCGAAAAACCTCTTTTTCGAATCGCAGGCAAGAACGATCTCCGCACTTCCGTTATGACTAATTTACGACCCCTGCACGGCGAACAGCCGTCTGTCTCCGAATAAATCATGGACCAACCCAAACTCGAACGCCTGCTGCGGCTCATGAAGCTGCTGACGGCAAACACCACCTACAACGTCGACCAGCTGGCCGAACGGCTCCAGATGTCGCGCCGCACGATCTACCGCTATATCGACACCTTCCGCGAGGCAGGATTTGTGATCAAGAAATCGAGAGACTGCATCCGTCTCGACAAGGAGTCGCCGCACTTCCGCGACATCTCGCAGCTGGTGCACTTCACCGAGGAGGAGGCCGTGATCCTGAAAAACGCCATCGAGAATATCGACGACACCAACCTGCTGAAGCAGAACCTCAAGCGCAAGCTCTACTCCGTATACGACAACAAGACGCTGGCCGACAGCGTCGTGCGGGGCAAGAACGCCCCGAACATCCGGCGGTTGATCGAGGCCATCGAGCAGGAGCAACAGGCCGTGCTGCACGGCTACCAGTCGGCCCACGGCGGCGAAGTGCGCGACCGCAGGGTAGAACCTTTCGCCTTCACGACCAACTATGTGCAGGTGTGGTGCTACGACCTCGAAAGCCACACGAACAAACTCTTCAAAACCGCGCGCATCGGATCCGTCGAACTCTCCGAAGCGGCATGGGAGCACCGGGAAGCCCACCGCGAGGGATTCATCGACGCCTTCCGCATGCACGGCGGAGTGCGTCACCGCGTGCGGCTGGAGCTGGGAATGCTGGCCTACAACCTGCTGTGCGAGGAGTATCCGCTGGCCGAACGCGACGTGAAACCGCTGGGCCGCGGACGCTGGTCGCTCGACACGCAGGTGGCCGGAATGGCCGGGGTGGGACGCTTCGTCGTGGGGCTGCTGGACGACATCCGCATCGTCGACTCACCCGAACTGACGGGCTATATCCGCGAATATATTGCGGCAAACACTCCGAACATGTGAGTTTTGCACGACCTTTGCCATTTTTTTACCCATGTGTCACAACCTGTCACTCGCAGGCTGTTCCTTTGCAGCGTGAACCAAAAACAAAACGACAATGGGAACAGCTTACAAAATCAGGTGCAAGCACTGCGGAGCGCAGTTCGAGCACTCCATGCAGCCGGGCTACGGCCTGCTGCCGATGTGCGTCGGGTGCGGCGAGTATGTCGAGACCGAAACGGCCATCCGGTGCCCGGCCTGTCTGCACCGGCTCAACACCACGCAGGAGGAGTTCAACGAGCAGATCGAAGTGACCTACCAATGGGATTAGAGCGCAAAAAAGTCGCTCGCAAAGCATGAAAATCGCCGGAAAATTCATACCTTTGAGAAAATAATCTCTTTATCGGGAAACGCTATGACACAGTTGCAGGTGGGGGAGATGGCCCCCGATTTCAAGTCCACGACTCAAGACGGTGAGCCTCTGACGCTTGCCGACCTGAAGGGACAGCGCACGATACTCTATTTCTACCCCAAGGACAACACCTCGGGTTGTACGCTCGAAGCCCAAAGCCTGCGCGACGGCAAGGCCGAGCTGGAACGGATGGATTTCCGAATCATCGGTGTAAGCCCCGACAGCGAAAAGTCGCACCGCAATTTCTGCGACAAGCACGCCCTGAATTTCACGCTGCTCTCCGACTCCGACCACTCGATGTGCGAAGCCTACGGCGTGTGGGCCGAGAAGTCGATGTACGGCCGCAAGTACATGGGGGTGCTGCGCACGACGTTCGTGATCGACGCAGAGGGGCGCATCGAGAAGATTTTCACCAAGGTGGACACCAAGAACCACTACCGGCAGATCATCGACTCCTACAAGTAGGGGTCAGGCAGGATCTCCAACGTGCAGGGGTGTATGCGACCACCGTATTCGCCGCCGCCGGCGTCGTGTCCTGGTCCGCAGCACCTCAATCCCCGCCCGAGGCGGGGTGTTGCTGCCGCAGAGGCGGCAAACCAAAGGCTCCCGCCGCCGGCCCGAGGGCGAACGGCGGCGAAGCAAAACAGTGTGAACAATAAAAAACAAGACAATAATGGCAGAAAAAGTACAGGTAAACGCGGACAAGCTCAAGGTGCTGGACGCAGTGATGCAGAAAATAGAAAAGGACTTCGGCAAAGGCTCGATCATGCGCATGAACAGCACCGAAGTGAACGACATTCCGGTTATCCCGACGGGTTCGATCACACTCGACATGGCGCTCGGCGTAGGCGGCTATCCCAAGGGGCGTGTCGTGGAGATTTACGGACCCGAGTCGTCGGGTAAGACCACGCTGGCGATTCACGCCATCGCCGAGGCCCAGAAGGCCGGAGGCATCGCGGCATTCATCGACGCCGAGCACGCATTCGACAGTTTCTATGCCCAGAAACTGGGTGTGGATGTCGACAACCTGCTCATTTCGCAGCCCGACAACGGCGAGCAGGCTCTTGAAATCGCCGACTCGCTGATCCGCTCGAGCGCCATCGACATCATCGTCATCGACTCCGTGGCGGCTCTGACGCCCAAAGCCGAGATCGAGGGCGAGATGGGCGACTCGAAGATGGGACTCCAGGCCCGCCTCATGTCGCAGGCGCTGCGCAAACTCACGTCGAGTATCTCGAAGACCAAGACCGTCTGCATCTTCATCAACCAGCTGCGCGACAAGATCGGCGTCGTATACGGCAACCCCGAGACCACCACGGGCGGCAATGCGCTGAAATTCTACGCTTCGGTGCGTATCGACATCCGCCGCATGTCGGTCATCAAGGACGGCGAGGACCAGCTGGGAACCCGCACGAAGGTCAAGGTCGTGAAGAACAAGGTGGCACCCCCGTTCAAACGCGCGGAGTTCGACATCATGTTCGGCGAAGGTATCTCGAAGATCGGCGAGATCATCGACATCGGCGTCGATTACGGCGTGATCAAGAAGGCCGGATCGTGGTTCTCCTACGGCGACCGCAAGATCGGACAGGGACGCGACGCCGTCAAGGAACTGCTGAAAAACGACGAAGAGCTGCGTAACGAAATCGAAACCAAGGTCCGCGAAGCCATGAAGACCGCAAAACAGGAGTAGTCTATGGGATATACTGCTGAGGATGAAACCCTTATAAAGGAGAAATGGGATGACCTGCTCCTCGCGTGCACCAAAATCTGCAAGAACGACGAGGACTGGAACTTCATCAAACGTGCTTTTTTCCTGGCCAAGGAGGCACACGAGGGGGTAAGGCGCCGCTCCGGCGAGCCGTACCTCCTGCATCCTATTGCAGTAGCCATGATCGTCATCAAGGAGATCGGGCTGGGGGTGAAATCGGTCGTCGCGGCCCTGCTGCACGACGTCGTGGAGGACACGGAATACACCGTGGAGGACATGGAACGCATCTTCGGACCGAAAATCGCCTCGATGGTCGACGGACTGACGAAGATGTCCGGCGTGTTCAACGCCGACACCTCCGAACAGGCCGAATATTTTCGCAAGGTACTCCTCACCCTCTCGGACGATGTACGGGTAATTCTGATAAAGATCGCCGACCGGCTGCACAACATGCGCACGCTGGGTGCCATGCCGATGAACAAGCAGATCAAGATCACCGGCGAGACGATCTACCTCTTCGCTCCGCTGGCCTATCGGCTGGGGCTCTTCTCGATCAAGAGCGAGCTGGAGGATCTCTGCATGAAGTACCGATTCCCGCAGCAGTATGCCGAAATCACGCAGAAACTGCAGGAAAGCGAGGCTTCGCGCCGGGAATTCATCAACAAGTTCAACGCCCCGATCATCGCCTCGCTCAACCGCGACAACATCAACTACGAGATCTCGGGACGCGTGAAGAGCGTCTACTCGATCTGGAGCAAGATGCAGCGCAAGCAGATCTCGTTCGAGGAGATTTACGACCTGTTTGCCATCCGCATCGTCTTCAAACCCCTGCCGTTCCCCTCGGAAAAGACACAGTGCTGGCAGATTTACTCCACGATCACCGACATCTACACCCCCAAGCCCGACCGGCTAAGGGACTGGATTTCGATGCCCAAGGCCAACGGATACGAGGCGCTGCACTCGACGGTGATGGGACCCGACGGTGTGTGGGTCGAGGTGCAGATCCGCACGCAGCGCATGGAGGACATCGCCGAACGCGGATTCGCCGCTCACTGGAAATACAAGCATGCGACCATTTCGCAGGACGAGGACGAATTCGACAAGTGGCTGAAACAGATCCGAGCGGCGCTGAACAGTCCGACGGAAAATGCCGTGGACTTCCTGGACAACTTTAAGTTATCGCTGTATACATCGGAGATAGTGGTATTTACACCCAAGGGTGAAGCCCGAAAAATGCCGTTCGGAGCCACGGCCCTCGACTTCGCCTACGACATCCACTCGAAGATCGGAAACAGCGCCATCAGCGCCAAGATCAACCACAAGCTCGAACCGATCACCACGCAGATCAACAGCGGTGATCAGATCGAGATCATCACGGCCGACAACGCCCGTCCCAAGCCCGAATGGCTCGAAACGGTCACCACGGCCAAGGCCAAACAGGCGATCAAGAGTTTCCTCAAGCGCGAACGGCAGAACAACATCGAGCGGGGCATGCAGCTGCTCGACGAAAAGATGAAGTCGCTGAACATCAAGTTGAGCGGACGCGTATTGCGCAAGATAACACCCATTTACGACAGCAACAACAAGGAGGAGCTATACAGCAAGATCGGGGCGGGAATCGTCTCGCTCGACAACCTGGACAAAGCCCTCAAGGTCAACGCCAAGAGCAAGATACTCAAATTCTGGACCCTCTTCATCCCCAAGAAGAAGGAGGATGAGGCGGACGACACCCCGATTCCGGGCGAAATAGCGCCGGCAGAGGAGGCTACGACCCCGGAACCGCAGTTCGAAATTGCGGAGTGCTGCAAGCCGATTCCGGGCGACAAGGTGGTAGGGTATCGAGACCCCGCTACGGGGAAAATCATCGTGCACAAAGCCACGTGCGACGAGTTGAACCGGCTCGCGTCGCAGTTCGGCCGCAACATCGTCAAAGAGGAGATCAAATGGTCGCAGCACAAGGCCATGTCCTATCTGGTGACCACGGAGTTGCGCGGCATCGATCGGCAGGGGCTGCTGCTCGATCTGGCGAAGGTCGTGAGCGCCGATTTCAACATCAATTTCCGGGAGGTGAACATCCACAGCCACGACGGCATCGTCGAAGGCAACGTCAGCCTCTATGTGAAGGATGCCGAAAGCCTCCGCGCTGTGATGGACAAGATGCGCAAGATAAAGGGTATAGAGAGTGTCAAACGAAGATTGAGTTAAAGACATGGATGATTTTGCATCGGTAATATGGACCGTGATCATCGTCGGAGCGATGATATTCAACGTCGTGGCGCAATCGCGCAAGGCCCGCGGAAAAGGCGCCCGAACTCCCGGACACGAAGAAGCATGGCCCGCACAGGAACATCCGGCATCCGAAGCGGCTCCGCCCCCTGTGCTCAGGCCCGTTGCGCCCGTTTTTCCGGACGAATGCCAGAGTCTGGAGGAGATTCCCGCCGAGGAATACATGCCGGAGCAGGCAATGCCGAAAGCCGTCGGAACGGGGCATACGGGACATTCTGGGCATACAGGGTTTCTGCGCCATCAGAGCATCAACAGCGCCATGGATGACGGCGGAAATGACGAAATCGCCGCGCATTCCCTCACAAACAACGAGCAGGAGACGGCAACGGCATTCCAGGCCGAAGAATTCAACCTCCGGCAGGCGATTATCTACTCGGAAATTCTGAAACCCAAGTTCGGGGAGCATCTTTAAAACCAAGTCCGGGGGGGGGGCCAGCAAGGGCCCTTAAAACTCCAGTTCCCCAGTTCGGGAAACTCCTTTACTGCGGGCATGAGCCCCAAGGGATCAGGCCGGCAGGAGGCCAGCAAGAGGTTGGTAGGAGGCTGACAGGGGGATAGGCCGACAGATAGGATGGAGGGCGGTCAACTGGCAACCGACTGACAAACAGGCAGGTAAACAGGCCGATAAACAGGCAGGCTGACGACAAGGCAAGCAAGCTGGTTGTCAGGTTGGTAGATGGGCAAGTCGGCTGACACCAGCAGGCAGGCCGATCGCGATAAACAAGCAGGCAGACAGGTTGGCTGGACAGGCGCCCAGAATCCGGACAAGGCGAAATGCTGGCTGAAATACCAATAATCTGGCTCGGGATGTGCAATAGACGCAAGTATCTGACAGTAAATCAACCTGTTATACAGCAACATCATCTCCCGAACAGGGTAGCATGCTGGCAGGCGGCACGACAGCACGGTAGCTTGATAGAACGGTAGTTCGGTAGCATAGCGGTAGGAAGCACAGCAACATAGCGACACGGCCCGCAGGCGGCACGACAGCACGGCATACGGTAGGTATGGAAGCACGGTAGCATAGCGACACGGCGCACAGCGACACGGTAGCACAACACACGGTACAGGCCGAGCTTGCGATTTAGGGGCTTCTTGCGGAAGCGGACAGGCCAAAGCAGAAGCAGCAGCCGATCGCAGCAACGCAGGGCCGCAGAGGACCGGAAAACCGATCCGCAAAACGAATCGCGGCAGAAAAAGCCGGCGAAAATTAGGAAAACGGCCCTGGCGTCGGATTGCAGGATAAGAAAAACCTAAATACAAAAGATATGGCAACCATTTTTTCACGTATCATTGCGGGGGAGATTCCCTCGTACAAAGTAGCCGAAAACGATGACTACTACGCATTCCTCGACATCAATCCACTGACAAAAGGCCATACGCTGGTCGTCCCAAAAAAGGAGGTGGATTACATCTTCGATCTCGACGACACAACACTGGCCGGTATGATGCTTTTCGCCAAAGAGGTCGCCGCCAAAATCAAACGGGAAATAGCGTGCGCAAGGGTGGCAATTGTCGTTTTAGGCCTTGAAGTACCCCATGCACACATCCATCTGATCCCGATTCAGAGCGAAAACGACGTGGATTTCCACCGCGAAAAGCTCAAATTAACGCCGGAAGAGTTCCACGAAATCGCCGATAAACTCTCGAAATAGAAGACTGTTCACAACTATACAACAAACTGTATTTAAGCCGGATAGTGGGTTATTAACACTATTCGGCCTTTTTATTTAACATAATAAATACGGAATCAGCAAAAGTAAACAAAACAGCTGGTAAAGGGTTCGAAAATAGCTTGAAAATACATCCGGAGGCATAAAATAGGGGAGTGTATTTACATTTGTAAACACTCAAAAAGAGTTTTATTTCCATCTGTAATTACTTTTGTAAAAAACATTTGTTTGTAGCCTCTGTTAATAGTTACACTTGTAACAAACTACCTCAAGGAGCGGAAATGTCAGATCAGAGGCAAGCCCGCAAGGATCAAACCATTGAATAACATCAAAAAGAAGTATTAATAACCAGCTATTTACATAAATCATATAAAGCATCAGTTAAATAATACGAGGTCAAAACACGTAATAGTCGACAGCAGGGGCATACATAGGATATTACACACTATAATTACATATAAACAAGGATTTTAATCTATTTTATATAAATAAATAGTTTATATAATAGCTATCGAAGAAATTTAACCATATTAATTGATTTACACTTGTAAACTTTATCGACACTTATTAACATTTTACAAATGTAGATTTTTCTTGTTTTACAAAAGAAAAGCATTTATATTTGTAAAAAATTGCGCTGATGAGGGAAAAATTGCTCGATCTGATGAAAAACGAAGGATTGAAGCCGAGCCAGCTCGCGGAACTGCTCGGAATCAATCCTGCGGGAATTTCCCATATTCTCGCCGGACGAAACAAACCGGGATTCGATTTGCTCCAGAAGATTCTCCGGAGGTTCCCGCGGATTAATCCCGACTGGCTGCTGCTCGACTCCGACAAGATGTATCGCGACAGCAAGCCCGAACAATCCGCACCGACCCTTGCATCCGGCGCATCGATCTCCGAAGGGCTGTTCGGTCCCGAGCGGAATACAGGGATCAATCCACCGCATCAGGAGCCGGCTGCAGCCGCGACCGAAAATTCCACTCCGCAGGCAACGGTTCCATTTCCCGGCACACGGACAGATGTCGCCATCCGGCGGATCGTAATATTGTACGACGACCTCACCTTCGAGAGTTTCACGCCGACAAAGCGCTAAAAGCTATCGTCCGAAATATTTTTGTGAATATGGCACGCACGGGAAGATCCGGTAATCCATTTGTCTGGCACCACAAGCGAACTTAAAGCATCCTTCAGAAAAGCATCCTTGACTCGGGATGCTTCGGTTCAATCGGGGTGCTCCGGTTCCAATTGCAGGAAGGTCACGAGGCAAAGCCGAGGGAGCGGTAAAAGTTGAAATCCGGTGCATTGTCGCTTGTTGGGTCTGAAGCCGGTGCGTTGCCTATGGCAAAACAGCGGCATGTCGAGCTTAAATCTTCATCGTCCGAACCGGAACGCCGTGGTTTGCTTGGGATGGGCGGCCAGTAGTTTGGTCATGACGACAAGCGGGTGCATGCGGGTAACGATCTGTATAGATCATTCATAATACCGAGTGATGATCTGTTGGATTAGATGATCCACAAAATAGATCCGTATAGACCAGTTAACTGTGATCAGTTACAGTTGTAAAGGATTTTAGCCTCAATACAACATCAATACAGTACAAAGGTAATTGAATTAATATATTCATTATGTTAAATAATAGAGGTATGAGGAGTGCAAAAGAGCTGTCCGGCACCGATTTTCGGAAAGCATTGTTCGATCATCGGCTCCTCCGGCTATTTCCCCGGTTGGTAGAGCAGGCTGCTTTGCTCAGGCAGCAGATCCCAAAGGATGAAGCCGGGGAATGATCCGTTGCGCGACATGGCCCCCGGTAGAATCGGCCTTGCATTCGAGCAGCTCACAAGCAGCGTATTTTATCTATATATTCGGCCGTTCCGTACACAGTCCGATATCCGCCCGGGAACAATCAGAAAACCATAGTTATACTCCTTTTCACACAGCCGGTAGGGCCGTTCCGGGCGAGCCTTGATACTCCAGGAATCGGTGCCGCCGACCCCGGCCTGCGCAAGGTCGATATTCACAGTCATTCGATCGGGAGAATACTCCGTTTCGGAGGCATGAGCGGCTTCTTCCAAAGCCTCCGGCGAACAGCGGCGGACGGCAATGCCGAGTGGCTGGCGGCCAATAAACTGCACGCCGCGGCCGGCCGCATTCCGCAAACAGAGCCAACGGACTCCGGTCCGGTTGCCGTTCTCCTGCGGACGGACATACTCGTAGCAGAAATCATCGACACAGCCGTCATACACCGAGACAAAGGCCGAAAGGCAACGGTCGGAATAGTTTTCATGAGGCCCCCGCCCATAGAACGTCATCCGATCATAATCGCCGCGACACTGCGTCTGCATGCCGACGCGAAGCATCTCGGGCAACTGCGGATGCAGATGCCGAAGGGCGTAGCCGACCTCGACAATCCCTCCGCCACCAATCGTATAGGTCAACGTCAGGGACAAGGTGTCGGGAATCGACTTACCGACAGTCACGACCACCCTACCCGACTCTTTCGACACGGTCAAGTCATTGATTTTCATCCATTTTTCGGCATGTTTCCAGAAATCCAGCAGGACATCGGTTTTCCAACCGCGGCGATCGTTGTCGGTCGCCGCACGCCAGAAATCGGGTTTCAATGGACCGCAGATCACCGGGCTCCCGTCGAAGGAACAGGAAGTCAAATAACCGCTCGAACGGTCGATCACAATTTCGGTTGCTCCGGATGTAAACCGTAGACTGTCAGCATATTCACACACCGCTACCCTACCCTGCGGCAGATCGCAGCGCAAAGGATGCAACACACTGATTTTCAACTGATCGAAAGCGACTTCCCAACCCTTTTCGGCATAAGGGCGCTCCTGCGCCTCGTGGGCCGAAAGCCGGAGCCAGTACTCCGCGCCGGGAATTTGTCGGAAAGGCTTGCAAGGCACCGAAACCGCGACACTCTCACCGGCCGCCGTCGGAGGTACGGTCAACGTACCGCATTGAAGCACATGGCTTTCGTCGCGAAGTTCCCACTTGTAGTCGTAAACGTTGGTCGAAGAGAAAAAATTCCGGTTGACAACACGGATTCGCCCCTGTGCCGGGTCTACCGATTCGAACGCGATCGGCTGGAAGACATGCTTACATTCGTACATTGCAGGTTTCACCGTGCGGTCGGGTGCAAGAAGGCCGTTGATGCAGAAATTACCGTCGTGGACCTCTCCCTCCGGTTCGAAATCTCCGCCATAGGCCCAGCAGATACGTCCCGAGGCATCGCGTCGTTCGATTCCCTGGTCGATCCAATCCCAGATATGTCCGCCCAGCAGGCGCCTGTGGCGACGGATAAGCGTCCAATAGTCGTTCAGGCCGCCTGTGGAGTTGCCCATCGAGTGGGCATATTCGCACAACAGCACGGGCCGCGAGATATGGGGCCATTCGGCCAGGAATTCCAGTTCTTCGAGTGTCGGGTACATGCGGCTCAGGATGTCAACATATGCCGGGTCGTCGGGGTTGGCCATCTCGGCGAAACGCGCGGCCGTCTCCCCGGCTGCGACGACTTCACTGGTGGCCACCGCGGCCTGAGAACGGCTTATGGGGCGGTAAAGCGGATGCTCGGGCCGGCCCTGAGCCCCTTCGTAATGGATGAAACGCGTCGGATCGGTATCCTTGGTCCAGGCGGAAACCGCGGCAAAAGCCGGCCCGCAGCCCGATTCGTTGCCCATAGACCATCCGATGACCGAGGGATGGTTCCGGTCGCGCACGACCATGCGCGTGACGCGTTCCAGAAAAGGTGTGATCCAGGCGGGATCGTTGGCCAGCAATCCCCGCACACCGTGCGACTCGACGTTCGCCTCGTCGATGACATACAGTCCGTAGGCATCGCAGAGATCATAGAGGTAGGGGTCGTTGGGATAGTGGCTCGTGCGCACGGAGTTGAAATTATACTGTTTCATCAGCCGGATGTCGGCCTCGATGTCGGCCCGGGAGACCGTTTTACCCGTGCGGGCATTGTGGTCGTGGCGGTTGACACCGTAGAGTTTCACCGGAACGCCGTTAACAAGAAGCTCTTCGCCGCGGATCTCGACCTCGCGGAAACCCACGCGGACGCTCCGGGACTCGACTACCGCGCCCTGTGCATCGCGGAGCGTCAGCACGAGCGTATAGAGGTAGGGAGTTTCGGCCGTCCAGCGGTGCGGGGAGCGAAACAGCCGCTCCATGAGCGGATAGTAGACGTTGTCGCGCTGGGGATACACTTCGGTCACGATGTCTGCGGCAGGAAGAGTCCACGGCGCTTCGAGGCAGGTTTTGCCTGCCGCATCGAAAAGCTCGGCCCCGAGCGTCCAGCCCGTGAGATCCCGCTCGACATCATTACGCAGCGACGGCCGGATTTGCAGCAGGCCGTCCGCATAGTCATTGATCATTCGCGTACGGATCCCGAAATCGCGGATACAGACCCGCGGCGAGGCCATCAGGAAAACTTCGCGGTAGATGCCCGCCATGCGCCAATGGTCGGCATCCTCGAGGTAACTGCCGTCGGCCCATTTGTAGACCTGCACGGCGACGCTGTTACGCCCTTCGCGCAGGAACCGGGTCACGTCGAACTCGGAAGGAAGCGCCGAATCCTCGGCATAACCGACATATTCGCCGTTCACCCAGACGTAATAAGCCGAATAGACTCCTCCGAAATGCAGCGTGACATCCCGGTCGCGCCACGACGCAAGAAGGTCGAATTCGCGGTAGTAACTGCCCACGGGATTATTGCGGCAGATGCGGGGCGGATTGACAGGAAAGGGATAGCGGACGTTGGTATAGTTGGGAAAGCCGTAGCCGTGCATCTCCCAGCAGGAGGGCACGGGAATCGTGTCCTACCCCTCGACGCGGTCGCCGCCACGGAAAAAGTCGCGGGGACGGTCCCCGGCATCCGGATCGAAGCGGAAACGCCACGGTCCGTCGAGAAAAAGGATTGCCGAAGCACTGCGGTCGCCGCAGAGGGCCCGCTGCGGAGTGTCGTAGGAATAGGAGGTCGCACGCATCGGCAGGCGGTTGACGGCATTGACATGCTGATTCTCCCACTCGGCGGGAGCCGAGGCGGAAGCCGCGCCGCAAAACAGCAGGCCCAAGGCCAACAGAGAGCAGAAGGTTTTGGACATAGGTTGGGTCTTAAAACAGGGCGGTCCTACCGAGAACCGCCCTGCGCGTGACTGTTTCAGAAAAAAGCCGGTTATCGGCGGATAATCTCGATCGTCATCCGGTTGAAATTCAGGCGGAGCAGATAGACGCCTTCGGTGAAGGCCGGCCCCGTCGCAAAGTCGCCCGTCTTGTGGCCGTCGCTCGGCTCGATGCCGTCGACAAGGATATTTTCGGGAGACTTGGTGAAGTTATAGGACTGGAATTCACCGCCCCAGCCGCACTGCTGGAAAATCTTGAGGTTGATGTTGGACGAAAGGTAGAGCAGGGCTTCAAACTCTCCGTCGCCGGTCTTCCTGCAGAACGAACGCTGGTGAACGTCGACCGACCAGTTCCAGCCGTTGCCCGACCAGTCGATATCGAGCGAATAGGGCGGCTGCGGGAAACCGAGACCCATGCCCGAGATCCACAGCGCTGCGGGATAGGTCGCACCCCGCTGCTCGACATAAAGGCGCGATTGGGCAAGGTTATAGTAAAGCGTATACTCCCCGTCGAGACCCAGGAATTTCACCTCCGATTCGGAAACCGGCTCGAAGAAATTGGGATCGATCGCCGTAGCGATATCGCCGATGCCCGTGACGGTATAAGTCTGTCCGGAGGCGAGCGGAAGCGTTGCCTCCTGGTAGCCGTTACAGGAGGAGGGTTGCAACTCGGTGTCGCCGAAGACCACGGCCAGGTCGAGCACCGTGCGGAAGCCGACGGCATCGAAATTCATCTTCTTGATGACCGCCGCCGGATGGATCCCGGAAGGAATCCCCGCCGCCGAAGCGTCGGAGACGACCGCCACCCGACCGTCGACGAAGCCCCAGACAGGCGAAGAGTAGTCGATCTTACGGTCGGCGGTGAGTTTTGCGGCGATCTTGTAGGTTTCGAAATAAGGCGCCTTGACCTCCTTCGAATAGAGGTTGCCGGCACTGCGGGGCAGTTCGTAGACATCGCCGTCCCCGGTCACAAGGTAGACCTTGTCGCCCAGGACAGGACGTTTGACCAGTACGTTCTGCGCTTCGGGAAGCGTCACTGAAGCGGTTTTGTGGAGGGAATTGATCACATCGAGCTTCACCGCGGGATAAACGTCTCCGTCCATACCCGAGACAAACGGAACCGTGAACGTATGTTCGACATCGGCTGCGCTTCCCGTCAGGCGGAACTGTTCGGAGACAATCTCGTTGCCGCCCACCGTCACGGTCAGCGTCGCACGGCGCACTTCGTTGTCGGAATCGGTGATGTGCGCCCGAAAACACACGCTGCTTCCGGCCACAACCTCCGCTCCGGAACCGGCGGCGGGCTTGAGCGTCGCCGTGACGACCTCCGGAGCCGATACGACCGGCCACTCGGGCCACATCACATCGGGAACATCCTCGTCCTTACAGGAAATCAGGGTGCAAAACGCCACGAGCACAAGGGGAAACACCCTGCATATATTCCTCAGTTTTCGTTTCATAATTCAGTCAATAGTTAAAAATTAAACGGTTTTTCAAAACCTTTTAAAACTCCATCCACATATAAGACGAACCGGCGGCAAAAACCCACATAAATTTTTATTTTCGCAAAATTTGCGTAATATTGTATTCAAATCGGAGCGGCCGACAGACAATACGGCCCACGCGCAGACACGAAACAAACTCACAAAATGGCGGATATCAACGAGGACGGTGTGTTGTTGTGCAACATGGGCACCGACAGCGACGAGGCGTTTGCCACTCTGTTCCGGAAATACTACAAGGACCTGGTGTTGTTCGCAGGAACGATCCTCCACGAACAGGAGGTGTGCGAGGACATCGTGCAGACCATCTTTCTCAGGTTGTGGGACAATCGCAGCCGGATACGGATCGAGACTTCGCTGAAATCCTACCTCCTGAGCGCCGTGCGCAACAGCTGCATCGAGGAGATCCGCCACCGGAAAATCGTCTCGGCACACCAGCAGGAAACCCTCCGCAGAAGCGTATTAGGCGACCACGATACGTCCCGCTATATCCTCTACTCCGATCTGAACGACCATTTGCAGCAAGCACTGGAGAAACTGCCCCGAAAGATGAGAGAATGCTTCGAAATGAACCGCTTTCAGAACCTCAGGTACCGGGAAATAGCCGAACGGCAGAATGTCTCGGTGCGGACCGTCGAAGTGCGCATCGGCGATGCTCTGAATCTGCTCAGAATCTATCTGGGCGAATTCTATTTCGCAATATACATTATTTTGCTCCCGGGCATGTGGTAAAACCCCGCCAAACCGTCATATATAAGACCAGAGTATATTTTCAAGACCACAAGGACGCATGGACGAACAACAAAACATACTAATAGCCAGATACCTCGCAGGAGATGCCACGGAACAGGAACGCGAAAAGCTCCGAGCCGAACTGGACCGGTCGGAAACGCTGCGCGAAGAATTCCTCCGGCTGAAAAACCTGTGGGAAGCGACCCGTCCGGCTTTCGACCCCCAGCGGATCGACACCGACGCAGCACTGCGCAAAGTGCTGGCAAAACGCACGCAAACGCCGCGGCAGATTGTGCCCCGGACGACATTCGCCGACCGGTTCCGCCGCATTGCCGCCGTGCTGTTCCTCCCGCTGCTGGCCGCCTCGCTGTTCTTCGCGTGGAAGGCGGCGGATCACAGCGGAGAGGCTATTGCCGTCCACGAAGTGACGGCTCCCTACGGAACCATGACAAGCATCGTGCTGCCCGACAGCTCGCGCGCATGGATCAACACGGGAAGTTCACTCGAATACCCCTCCAGTTTCCGCCCCGGCGAGCAACGCACGGTGCGGATGACCGGAGAGGCCTATTTCGAAGTTCACGCCGATGAAAAGCGACCGTTTATCGTCGAAGTCGGCGGCCTGAGCGTCACGGCCAAAGGCACGGCTTTCAATATCAACGCCTACGACATGCTCCGTGAGATCGTCGTGACGCTGGTCAGCGGCAAGGTGGACGTTGCGGCAGGCGGCAAGGAAAACCGACTTCTGCCCGAACAGCAGCTGAGTTATCGTACCGATGGCACGATGCGGATAACCGATACGGACTCGTTCCGGAAGATTTCGTGGAAAGACGGCATTCTCGCCTTCCGCGACGACAGTCTGAACGAGGTTTTCAACCGGCTGGGCCAGATATACCGGGTGCAATTCGAACTCATGGACCCGGAACTGGGCGACTACGTCTACCGCGCAACCTTCCGGGGCGAGACCTTCGACCAGATCCTGCGCCTGCTGGAAATCAGCGCGCCGATTCGTTTCGAGGAACAACCCCAGGTTCAGGAATCGGACAGCGGATTCTCGAAAAAAATCATCCGCGTATACAAAAATCAATGACCGTTTAAAACCAATGAAAACGGGCCAATCGACCGGTTGGCCCGTTTTCTTTCGACGGCATGGCTCCCCCGATCCGGACAGAATGCGAAAAAAGATGTGGGGTTTTGCACGTGGTTCGTCTTATTCATAGCAGCGGTCCTGGAACCGCGAAAAAACCAAACCAAACCAAACCAAACCATTTGTTATTGCAGAAAACCTTTTACCTCATCCATCCACCCAAAAAACCGAATCAATCGAAACAAAACTACAACATCAACCATGAAACACATCCTATTTACGTGCTTCACGTGCATGTGTCTGCTCTGGGTCTGTTCCGCACACGCCCAAAGCAAAACCGTCACGATGAATAAATCGAACGTGCCGCTGACGGACATACTGGATGCAATAGAGACCCAAAGCGGATATCTGTTCCTCTACAACAAGCAGGTGGTCGGGGTCGACAGAACGGCCTCGCTCAACGTCACGAAGGCCCCGCTGGCCGATGCGCTGGAGCAACTTTTCTCCGGAACCGACATCGCCTACACGGTCAAGGGACAGCAGATCGTGCTGACCAGGCGCAAAGCTGCCGCAAAAGAGAGCCGGCAGGATGACGGTGTACAGGGTCGTGTGCTGGACCGGAAGACCAAGGATCCCATCGTCGGGGCAACGGTGATCGTCGAAGGAACCTCCAGGGGAACCACGACCGATTCGCAGGGCCGCTTCCGGATCGAAGGAAGCAAAAGCCTCGTCCTCGGCATCTCCTACATCGGCTACACGCCACAGAGCGTACACGCCGAGGCGGGGACAGAGATCGAGGTATATCTGACCGAAGATGTCAAACTGGTCGACGAAGTGGTTGTCGTGGGCTACGGCACGGTGTCGCGCCGCAATCTGACCACAGCCATCGCACAGGTGAAGCCCGATGAAGTGCCGAAAGCGGCGAACAGCAACATCTCGCAGATGCTGCTGGGACGCGCCGCAGGTCTCCAGGCCACGGTAAACAGTTCGCAGCCCGACGGTAAGGTGAACATCTCGATCCGCGGTGCGGGCAACCCGATCTACATCGTCGACGGCATCGTCATGCCGTCGAACACCATCGGGCTGGGAAGCGCAACAGGACTCCCGAGCAACGTCAACCGCGCCGGTCTGGCGGGACTCAACCCCGCGGACATCGAGTCGGTCGAAGTGCTGAAAGATGCTTCGGCCGCAATCTACGGCATCGGGGCCGCCGACGGCGTGATCCTCATCACGACGAAAAAAGGCTCCGAAGGTGCTCCCAGGATCAGCTACGAAGGCAGCTATACCTTCACGCGCAACTACAAGTACCTCGACGTGCTCAACGCCCAGGAGTACATGAATATCGCAAACGTCTACAGCAAAGAGAATTACCTCTACAACAACAAACAGTATCCCTACGGCGGCCTGGCCTACGACGGACGCTGGACCCCCGTATTCTCGCCCGAAGAGATCGCCGGGGCCACGACGACCGACTGGATCGACTATGTGCTGCGCAGCGGATACTCGACCAATCATAACCTGACGGTGAGCGGCGGCACGAAGCACATCACCTACTACATGGGCGGCAGCTACTTCGACCAAAAAGGAACCGTATCGAATTCGGGAATGACCAAATACACGTTCCGCGGCAACTTAGGGGTGCAGCTGTTTCCGTTCCTGAAACTATCGTCGGCCTTCAACGCCAACCAGAACCATTATACAAACGGCATGGTGGGCGACGACGTCGGCAACCGCGGCAACACGGCCGGAGGTTCGCTCAGCTCGGCTCTTCTCTACCCTTCCTACCTCCCGATCCGGCAGGAGGACGGTTCGTATTCCATTTTCAACAGCGTCCCCAACCCCGCATCGTACGACGATATTCAGGACAAGACCAAACAGAACGACTACATGCTCAACTTCACGGCCGACCTGAATATCTGGAAAAAATACATCACCCTGAAGGGCGTGTACGGCATCAACCAGGAGAACATGCGCCGTGCGACCTATGTGCCGTCGTCGATCTTCTTCGACCGCATGTACAAAGCGCGCGGAAACATCGCATCCGAACGTCGACGCAACCAGACAATGGAGATCATGCTCCAGTTCTCGAAGAAATTCGCCGACATCGTCCAGGTCGACGCCCTGGTCGGAATGGGTAAGTATCTCGAAGACTACGAAGGATATTCGGTCTCGTACGAGGACACCAACGACCTAATCAACGAACACAATATCTCATCGGCCGCCGGAAAAATAACCCCGGCCTCCTACACGGGCAAGAACCAGAAACGTTCGCAGTTCGCCAAGTTGAGCGTCGATGTCCTCGACCGCTACGTGGTTGCCGCAACGCTCCGCCGGGACGGAGCCGACAAGTTTTTCCCCGACAAGAAATATGCGTTGTTTCCCTCGGTATCGGCAGCCTGGAAAATATCCAACGAATCGTTCCTGCGCGACGTCGAATGGATAAGTCTGCTGAAAATCCGCGCCAGTTGGGGCAAATCCGGACAGGACAACCTCGGAAGTTCGCTTTACGGAGTCTACAGGCCCAGCGATTTCAAGGTGACATTCGACGGCAACTCCACCTTCTACATCCCCTACCAGCTGATAAGCGCCAACTATCCCGACGTAAGCTGGCAGAAAACCACGATGAAGAACATCGGTGTCGATTTCTACCTCTTCGACGACCGTCTGTCGGGTAGTTTCGACCTCTACCGCAACGACGTGACAGACCTGCTGGGCAACGCTTCGACATCGCCGCTGGCCATCTTCTCGTCGCGTCCGATCAACGGTGCGCATTTCTACCGCCGCGGCTGGGAGATCGCACTCAACTCGGTCAACCTCAGGGGAAAATTCGAGTGGAGAACCAACCTGACCCTCTCGCGCGTGCAGCAATTCTGGAAAAAACGAATGCCCAACTTCGACTATCAGGCCTATCAGCAGCGCGACAACGAACCCTTGTCCGCCATGTACTACTACAAGATAGACGGCTACATCAACATGGACCGCAGCAACATGCCCGAATCGCAGAAATCGCTTCAGGCCGCAGCCCAGATGCCCGGATGCCCCATCATCGACGACAAAAACGGAGACGGCATCATCGACATCAACGACATCCACATGCGCAACACCGCGCCCGACCTCTACATGGGATTCGGAAACACATTCATATACAAGAATTTCGACCTCGACATCTTCATGTACGGACAGTTCGGCGCCTACAAGTACAACATGGCGCTGAGCGCAGCACAGGCCGGACCCCTGGCCAATACCCCCGCGCCCAATACCAACAAGTACGCTTACCGGCTCTGGAACTCGCAGATCAACCCCAACGGAACCCGTCCGGGTATCGCCTACAGCAAGATGGGAGCACTCCCCGGCGGCTGCGGCGTGAATGCCGACATGGAGAGCGCCTCGTTCATGCGCATCCGCAACATCACGCTCGGCTACACCATCCAGGGCAAAGTGTTCGGCCCGGTCCAGAAGTACATCAAGAGCATCCGCGTCTATTTCGACGTGCAGAACCCATTCGTAATCACCAAGTACACGGGTTTCGACCCCGAAATATACACGGGGCACAACGAAGCCCGCGGACAGTTCCCGCAGGTGCGCTCGTTCTCGCTCGGCGCTAAAATCAACTTCTAAACACACCCTAAAACGACACATCAAAAATGAAACGTCTGAAAATATGCGCCTGGGCGGCTGCGGCGCTCATCACACTGAGCGGCTGCGAAGGCAATTTCGATCCCGAAATCTACGGAAGCCTCTTTCCGGGGAACTTTCCGTCGACGGAGGCCGAGTACGAAAGCTACGCCATGACCTGCTACCTGCCGTTTACCAACACCTGGACCTATTATATCGGTGACAGCGGCACGCAGCACAGTTTCTACATCCCCGAAGGCGGCATCATCCGCATGTTCGACTCGCCGTCGGACGCCATGGTGCCTTGGCAGGTCGGCGGATTCGGCGAGTGGGCCGAGCTCTCGAAGGCCAACTTCAACAACACCTACTACTACCAGCGCGGCTGGGTGGGTGAGAACAACCCCTGCCACATCGGCAAACTCTCGCAGATCACACGCTTCACCGAGATCATCAGCCAGCTGGAGAAGGCCAGCGCCGAGATTCTGTCGGAGAGCAAGCGCAAGCAACTGCTCGGCGAAGTACACATCTGCCGCGGCCTGATGATGTACTATCTGCTCCACATCTACGGTCCGGTTCCGGTCGTGCTGAATCCCGACGACGTGATCAACGACGCGGCTCTGGAGAACCTCGTGCGCCCGACACTCGACGAAATGTGCGGATGGATCACCGCGGACTTTGAGGAGGCGATCCAAAAACTGCCCGAGACCGTCTCGGAGCAGGGACGCTACACGGCCGACTATGCGCGTTTTTGCCTGATGAAGCACTGTCTGAACGAAGGTTCGCACATGCCGGATTACTACAAGCGCGCCCTGGAGATGTACGACGAACTCAATACGGGCAAATACGACCTTTTCAGGCAGGGGACAAATCCATTCAAAGAGATGTTCTATGCCAAAAACGACTTCTCGTGCGAGATTATCATGGCGCTGAGCTGCGCTCCGGGAGCCGACGGCAGCAACCAGAACGGCAACTTCTTCCCGCTCATGATGCTCGCAACGCCGAGTGATGCGTCGAAAAAGAACGGCGACGGATCGCCCAGTCCCTTCGCCAATCAGGGCGGCGGCTGGATGCGAACTCCGTTCAATGTCGCTCCCAGGCTCTATGACAGCTACGACGAAAAAGACCTGCGCCGGGAGGTAATCGTCACTGAATACTGGATCAAGGCCGATCCGAGCGACAGCGGAACTCCTACCCAAAAACGCGGAAAAGAGGATCTCGGGATTTCGTGGGACGGATACATCATCAACAAATTCCCGATCGAGAATCCCAACGGATTCCAGGCCAACGACGTGCCGCTGGCCCGCTGGGCCGACGTCCTGCTGATGATGGCCGAAGCGGACGTGCGTCAGAGCAACGTAGCGCCTTCGGCAGCTGCCGTGCAGGCGGTGAACGACGTGCGCAGCCGCGCCGGACTGGACGGACTGAGTGCCGAGCAGACCGCATCGAAAGATGCGTTCCTCGATGCCATACTCGAAGAACGCGGCAAGGAGTTCCTCTACGAAGGCATGCGCAAGATCGATCTGATTCGCTTCAACAGGTATGCGCAGGAGTGCTACAAGACCAAGAAGCTCAAGCCCACGCACCAATACATCCCCCTGCCGAACTACATCGTCGAACAGGCCAAGAACTACGGCAAGACGCTCGAACAGACCTACTCCCGTCCGGGCTGGGAGGCAGACCTCGGCGCCGCAAGATAAATTCAAAACCCCAAACCGAAAACAAAGCAATGAAAAACATAATATATATCGCTACAGTACTGTTGCTCAACCTGGTCGGATGCTGCGGATGCGACAGTGAATCGGAAAATGCACCCATCCCCGGCACGCAGACCGAGGGAGGATACCTCTTCGCACACATGAAAGATTCGGACTACGGAGGGATCTACTACTACATCAGCAAGGACGCCCGGCAATGGACTGTCCTGAACGACGACAAGACGATCGAACCCCGTTACAGCGGCCATCCCGACATCATCAAGGGTGCCGACGGACGCTATCGCATGATCGGCGTGACGCGCACGCTACCCAAATCGCTCGTACTGTGGGTTTCCTCGGATCTGGTGACATGGCAGACCGAAGGCGCGATTCCCGATGCGGCCATCATGGACACTCCGGGATACCATCCCGACGGCTGGTACAGCGCCCCGAAACTCTTCTACGACACGGATTCGGACAAATACCTGATCACGTGGCACGCTTCGCGCAACGAAGTGGCCGAGGGTTCGGATCGGTGGTGGAGCGAGATGCGCACGTTCTACATGACAACGGCCGATTTCAAGACATACAGCAAACCCGCACGGCTGTTCGACTTCAAAAGTGAGGAGTTCAAGGATGCGGCGACGATCGATGCCATCATCCGCAAGATCGGAGACTCGTACTACGCCGTTTTCAAGGACGAGCGTTCGAACGACATCGCTCCCACAGGTAAAACCGTGCTGATCAGCAAGTCGGCGACCCTGACGGGGCCTTACAGCGAGCCGATCAGCGTCGTGACCCCGAAAACCGAAGCCGGGAAAACCAACAACTGGCACGAAGCGCCGACGATCGTCGAGCAGCCCGACGGAAAAGGATGGTACATCTTCGCGGAGCGCTACCCGACCGAATACGTCCGATTCGAAGCCCCGGACATCGAATCGCCGACATGGAGCCAGTATGTCATCGGCATCCCGAACGCCCGCCACGGCGTGATGGTCCGCATCACCGACGAACAATATGATGCAATCACGGCAAAATACGGCTTCTGACACCTATTTCTACGGCCTGTGAGGCAACACCCACGGGCCGTTTTTCAACCACCCAAAATTCTTAATCCATGAAACCGACAAAACACCTGGTGACCTTGGCCCTGTGTCTTCTGACGACCTTGAGCACAGAGGCTGCACCCCGAAAATTCACCCTTCAGTCTCCCTCCGGAACACTTCGCGTCGAGGTGGCGGCTGCGGACAGCCTAACCTACCGCCTCTACCACGGGGACGACCTGATGCTCGGCGACTCGCCGCTGTCGCTGACCCTCGGCGACGGCCGTGTGCTGGGCGCCGGAGACCGTCTTTCAGGCACGTCGCGGCACAGCACCGATGAAAAAATCGCCACGCCCATTTACCGCAAACAGTCGATCGAGGACAAGTACAACGAACTGACTCTCCGGTTCAAAGGATACAACGTCATTTTCCGTGCCTACGACGCGGGCATGGCCTATCGGTTCGAAACGACCGGACGCAAACCCTTCACCGTGGTCAGCGAACGGGCCACTTTCCGGTTCCCGACCGACCCCAAGGCCTACATCCCCTATGTACGGGGCGAGCGCGGCACAGCGACTACCGAAATTCAGTTCTGGAACTCGTTCGAAAACAAATACGTGTATTCGGAGTTGTCGTCCTGGCGCGACGGCGTGCTGGCCTTTCTGCCCATACTGGTCGAAGGTGAAGGCGGCAAAAAACTCTGCATCACGGAGGCCGACCTGCTCGACTATCCCGGCATGTACCTCGCACCCGAAAGTCCGGGCACGTCGCTTCGGGGCGTATTCGCACCCTATCCCGCCAAAATCGTCCCGGGAGGACACAATGGGCTGGAAGAAATCGTCGAGGAGCGCGAGTCGTACATCGCCCGATTCGATGGTCCGGCGCGCCTCCCGTGGCGCGTGGTCATCGTGGCCGCCGAGGATGCCGAACTGGCCGACAACGACCTGGTATACGCACTCGCCACACCCGCAGAAGGCGACTTTTCGTGGGTGAAGCCCGGCAAAGTGGCCTGGGACTGGTGGAACGACTGGAACCTATACGGCGTCGATTTCAAGACCGGCGTAAACAACGATACCTATAAATATTACATCGACTTCGCCGCCGAACACGGCATCGAATATGTCATCCTCGACGAAGGCTGGACGAAACTCTACACGGCGGACCTGATGCAGGTCGTTCCCGAGATCGACATGCCGATGCTCGTGGACTATGCCGCATCGAAAAATGTCGGCATCATCCTCTGGGCCGGATACAACGCCCTGAATCGCGACATCGAAGGCGTGTGCAAGCACTACGCCGCAATGGGTGTCAAAGGATTCAAGGTCGACTTCATGAACCGAGACGACCAGCAGATGGTGGACTTCCACCACCAAGCCGCACAGATCGCCGCCCGCTACGGGCTGATGCTCGACTTCCACGGAACTTACAAACCCGCAGGATTGCAGCGCACATTCCCCAACGTCATCAACTTCGAGGCCGTGGACGGGCTGGAGCAACTCAAGTGGGCCAACGAGATCGACCAGGTGACCTACGAAGTACAGCTCCCCTTCATCCGCCAGGTAGCAGGCCCCATGGACTACACGCAGGGAGCCATGCGCAACGCTTCGAAATCGACCTACCGTGCCGTCTACTCCGAGCCGATGAGCCAGGGAACGCGTTGCCGCCAGCTGGCGCAGTACGTGGTTTTCGAATCGCCGCTCAACATGCTCTGCGACAGTCCCTCGAACTACCGCAGCGAGCAGGAATGCCTCGCATTCATGACCGGGATTCCCACCGTCTGGGACGAAACCCGCATCCTCACGGGCCACATCGGCGAATACATCGCCACGGCACGCCGCAGCGGAGAAACCTGGTATGTGGGAGCAATGACCGACTGGAATGCCCGCGAACTGACTCTGGACCTCACATTCCTGGGCGAAGGCGATTTCAAGGCGGAATGTTACACCGACGGGCCAAATGCCGACCGTGCGGCCCGCGACTACCGGAAGCATGAGGAGACGGTTCCGGCCGACCGGAAAATCAGCGTCCGAATGGCTCCGGGCGGAGGATTTGCAGCCAAAATCACCCCGATGCGATGAAGGCGGCAAGACTATGGCGCCTTACCGCCCTGCTGGCTGTCATGGCATGGGGCGGATGTACCGCTCCGGCCCGATATGACGACACCGACCGCAAAGTGGATTCGCTCCTGAAGCAAATGACACTCGACGAAAAGATCGGCCAGATGTCGCAGTTCTCCTGCAACTGGGACGTTACGGGGGCCATCATGCCCGACGATTATCGGGAATACCTCCGCAAAGGCATGGTCGGTTCGATCCTGAACGGCTACACCGTGGCGGGACTCCGCCCGCTGCAAAGCGAAGCGCTCGAGCATTCGCGGCTGAAAATACCGCTCTTGTTCGGCTACGACGTTGTGCACGGCTACCGCACGATCTTCCCGATTCCGCTCGGCGAAAGTTGTACATGGGACCTCGAACTGATGCGCCAGAGCGCAGCCATCGCAGCCGAAGAGGCTGCCGCCGGAGGCATCAACTGGACGTTTGCACCGATGGTGGACATCACGCGCGATCCCCGCTGGGGCCGCGTAATGGAGGGTGCCGGGGAGGATCCCTATCTGGGGTCGCTGATCGCCCGGGCACGTGTCGAAGGATTTCAGGGCGACGACCTGGCCAGTCCCAAAACCGTGCTGGCCTGCACGAAGCATTTCGCCGCATACGGAGCCGCAGAGGCGGGCCGCGACTACAACACCACGGATCTGTCGGAGCATACGCTGCGCGAAATCTACCTGCCGCCGTTCCGGGCGACGGTCGAAGCCGGCGTCGGATCGTTCATGGCTGCGTTCAACGAGCTCGGAGGCATTCCGGCAACGGCGAACCGTCATCTGATGACCGACATCCTGCGCGGTGAATGGGGGTTCGGAGGGATTCTCGTATCGGACTACACGGGCATCAACGAACTGATTCCGCACGGAATTGCCGCGGATGAAAAGGAGGCCGGAGAGAAGGCTCTGAATGCCGGGATCGATATGGACATGACGGGGGCCGTCTATCTGAAAAACCTCCGGCGTTCGCTCGACGAAGGAAGCGTGAGCCTCCGGCAAATCGACAACGCCGTACGCCGCATCCTGCGCCAGAAATTTCTGCTGGGGCTGTTCGACGATCCCTATCGCTATCTGGACAGTCTGCGGGAACGCCAAACCCTCGGCAAGCCCGAATTTCGCGCCAAGGCCCGGGAGATTGCCGCACGGTCGATCGTGCTGCTCAAGAACGACGCCGGCGTGTTGCCGCTTGAGCCCGACAGTCGGATGACCGTGGCGCTGGTGGGGCCGATGGTGCGCGAACGCACCAGTCTGAACGGCGCATGGGCCGGAAGCGGCGTGCGCGAGGAGAGTGTGACGCTGTTGGAAGGAGTGACGAAACGTTACGTTGGGACCGGCATACGTTTTATCACGGCCGCGGGATGCGACCTGGAGACCGACGACAGGAGCGGGTTTGCCGAGGCCGTAGCGGCCGCGCGGCAGGCCGACATCGTAGTGGCGGCCATGGGCGAACACTACAACTGGTCGGGCGAAACGGCATCGCGCAGCGACATCACCCTGCCGGGTGCACAACGCGACCTGCTCCGGGCCCTGGAGGCCACAGGCAAGCCGGTGATCCTCGTGGTGCTGAGCGGCAGGCCGTTAGATTTGAGTTGGGAGGATGCACACCTCGAGGCAATTATCGAAGCGTGGTATCCGGGGACGACAGCGGGCGACGCCATTGCCGACGTGCTGTCGGGCGACTACAATCCTTCGGGCAAGCTGACGATGAGCTTCCCGCGCAGCGTGGGGCAGATTCCGGTCTACTACAACCACAAGAACACGGGACGCCCCGCAGCTGCCGGACAGACCGGGCGATGCTATCGTTCGAATTACCTCGATATCGTGAATGAGCCGCTCTACGCCTTCGGACACGGGCTGAGTTACACGACATTCGAAATTTCGGAACCCGTACTCGACCGCGACACGTTTTCGAAAGGAGGCCGGATCACGGCCTCGGCCCAAGTGCGCAACACGGGCGGGCGCGACGGCGAGGTAGTCGTCCAACTCTACATACGCGATGTGGCGGCCAGCGTAACGCGTCCGGTCAAAGAACTGAAAGGATTTCGGAAAATCGCCCTCCGAAAAGGTGAGGTGCAGACCGTAAGGTTTGAGATCGGCGAGCCGGAGATCGCTTTCCTGAATGCCGACTTCGTACGGCGGCCCGAGGCGGGCGAATTCCGCCTGTGGATCGCCCAGAGTTCGGACGATGATGCCCGTCCGGCGACGTTCCGCTACGAATAGCAGCCCCATTCCGCCGCAGAGCTCCCTGCAAACGGACGGTTTGCAGGGAGCTCTTTTGTGGGGTCCATCTGTTTTTCCGCAAAAAACACTACCTTTGCACCTGTAATTCGGGACACAGGCTCCCGAAACAACAACGACAAACAGATGATTATCAGCCATGTATAAATTAGCAACATACCTACTCGCGGCCCTGCTGCTCGCGGCATGCACGCCGAAACAGCCCGCCGGGGAAAATACGCTTTACGTCTCGATACCTCCGCTGCGCAGCATCGTGGAAGGGATTGTCGGCAACGATTTCAAAATCGAGGTGCTCGTGCCGCCCGGAGCAAGTCCCGAGACGTTCGAACCGACGCCCCGGCAGTTTGTGGCGCTGAACAGGGCGCAGCTCATCTTCAATGTGGGATTGATCGACTTCGAAACCTCACTGCTGGGCAAGGTCGGCGATCAGGCGAAAGTCGTAGACCTGAGCCGCGGAATCGAGCTGATCGCAGGTTCCTGCTCGCACGCCCACCACGGCGCCGGTCAGGAGCATGCTCGCGGTGTGGATCCCCACGTCTGGACCTCGCCCAAGGCCCTGCAAACGATGGCCGCAAATGCCTATAAGGCGATCCGCAGCGCCTATCCCGATTCGGTGCAATACGAGGCCGGATACAACCGGCTGCAGAAGACACTGCAGGAGCTGGACACACGCACGGCGGAGAAGATAGCCCGGAGCGGTGTGAAGAGTTTCATCGTCTACCACCCCGCACTTACCTACTACGCCCGCGATTACGGATTGCGGCAGGTAGCCATCGAGGCCGACGGCAAGGATCCTTCGGCCAAGCAGCTGACGGCGATTATCCGGCAGGCTCGCGAGGAGGGAGTGCGGCGGATTTTCTACCAGAACCAGTTCCCGGCATCGACCGTGGAGACCATTGCCCGCGACATCGACGCCGAGTGTGTGGAGATCGACCCGCTGGACGAAGACACCATCGGAGCCATCGACGCAATGACCGATTTAATCACGACAAAATGAATCTGGTAACTCTGCGCGACGTAAGTGTCGCATACGACGGCTACGAGGCCCTGCGCCACGTCGACCTGGAGATTGGCGACCACGATTTCCTGGGGGTCATAGGGCCCAACGGAGGCGGAAAAACCACACTCGTGAAGGCCATTTTGGGAACCGTCCCCCACACGGGAGAGCTGACGCTCGCTCCGGAGCTGTTCCGCGGAAAGGAACGGCTGATCGGCTACATGCCGCAGATTTCGGACTTCGACCGCGCATTCCCGATCTCGATCCTCGAGGTGGTCCTGTCGGGATTGCAGGGCCGGCGCGGATTCTGCTCCCGATACACGAAGGAGGACCGTACACGGGCCATGGAACTGCTTGACGCGTCAGGAATTGCCGAGACAGCCCGCTGCCCCGTCGGCGAGGTGTCGGGCGGGCAGATGCAGCGGGCACTGCTGGCCCGGGCCGTGATCTCTGAGCCGAAGCTGCTGATTCTGGACGAACCCGCAAATTTCGTGGACAACAAATTCGAGAAGGAGCTCTACCGCACGCTGCACGACCTGAACGACCGCATGGCGATCGTCATGGTGTCGCACGACATCGGCACGATAACCAGCGTCGTGAAAGAGATCGTCTGCGTCAACCGGCAGGTACATCGCCACCGTTCGAACATCCTGACCGAGGAACAGTTGCGCAACTACGACTGTCCGATTCAACTGCTGTCGCACGGACACATCCCCCACACCGTGCTGGAACACCACCCCGGCGACTGCTGCCGTGACCACGAATAAAACGAACGGAGCGCCCCGCATGAGGCGCTCCGCTGTTTTGCATCGAAAGGGACTACCCTGTCTCTACCCTACTACTTATGTCCGTTGATCTTGCTCAACTTGTCGAAGAGTTGGCCGAAAACCTCCTCGATCTCGACACGCAGGGCAGCATAGTGCTTGCGGACGAGCGACGGATTGTGCGGCTCGGCGGGATTCATCGCTTTGGAGAAGAGCATGTTGCGAACGCCGACAGCCTCCTGCATCAGTTCGAAAATCTCCTTCTCCTTCGAAGGCTGGAAACAGATAGCCATATCGCAGTCGAAAACAACCTCCTCAAGGCGGTAGTCAATCTCCTTCTTCAGGTCTCGTAAATTTGCCATATTCAGTCGATTTTAAAATTTTTGCTCTGGCAAAGGTAATAAAACGTTTCGGATTATCAAATATTTTCGGACTGCGTCCCCGGGAATTATTTCCCGGACGGATGGCGGACAAAAAAGATCCCGGAAGGCCGGGATCGTTTTCGCATTACATTTTTTCGAGTTCCTCGTAGGTCTTCCGGGCGGCCTTCTCGGCTTTCTTGGCAGCCTTGGCCTCCTTCCGGGCAATCTTTTGGGCGGTCCTCTCCTGCTGACGGACGATCTTCTGCGCTTCGCGGGCCTCCTTTCGGGCGCGTCTCTCGGCGGCCTTCGCCTCCTTCTTCATCTCCCGGGATTCCTCACGCATCTCCTTCCCGTACTCGTGTTCGCCGGGCATCTCGACGATGAGTCCGTTCACCTGCTCGTCGACAACGACATAGGGTTCGGCCGGTTGTGCGGGCTGCGGCTGCGGAGCCGGCCGGGGAATCATGGTGCGTTGCTCGACGATGTTGCCAGCTCCGTAGCCGATCGTCAGCTCGACCCGCCGCATCTTCGGCAGAACGTTATTTTTCAGGCAGTTCCACGCAGCAGGCATCTTCTTGAGCGCTGCCTCCTTCTGGCAGGGCGACTGCTTGCCGTCGATGATGTTCAGCACGGACTGCCGGTCGGGCATCGACGACTGGGCGACCAGCGCGCGGCACGCCTCCCAGTTCTCGGCAACGGAATGCACCGTCACCTTGTACTTGTTCGAAAAATCGTATTTCCGGTCGACATAGGCCTTGAAGTCTGAGGCCCGCTTGGCGGCCAACGCTTCGTTGAACTTCAGCGGACCGTCGGGAGAAGCATAGCCCGTGATCGTCACGGCGCAGACCCGACGGAGCGTGTCCTTCACGAGGTCGTCCACAAAGGCATTGAGCCCGTCCAGCTCCTGCGGATTGCCGTTGAGCCCGGTGTTGAGCGTCGCCAGATTGATCTGGTAGCGAATCGAATAGTCGGCATCGTCGCGGCTTTGGACGATGAACCTGCGCACGATGTAGTCGCCGTCGGTAGTCTCCGACAGCAATACGGTATCAGCCGCAGGGGCCGGAACCGCACTCCTGGTTTGGGCCGTCGCTCCGGCAGCGGCACACAACGCGAGAGAAAGAGCGAAAGTTGATGTAAATGTTTTCACGCTAAAATTGTGTTAGTTAACGCTTCGTCTCTCGCAAGATTCATACCACGGTTTCAAACGGCCCTTTTTTCAATCGCCCCACAACCGCATTTCAATAAATATCCGTATCTTTGCAAAAATAATTCGTTCAAGATGGCGTACGGCAAGAAAATAACACTGTTTCTGATGGATGGCTCCGCGGAAGGGCGTATCAGCTGCGAATTGTCCAACTGGAATGGAAAAGCATACCGTATCCCGAGATCTTGCATCCGCCAATGCATGGACCGAAAGGATATGGACAATGCCGGCGTTTACATCCTGTTCGGCAAATCCGACAATACGGACAAAGAAGGTCTGGCATATATCGGCGAAGCCGACGGCATTCTGAAACGGTTGACACAGCATCTTTCGCAAAAAGATTTCTGGAATGACGCCATCGTGTTCGTCAGCAAAGACAACAACCTGAACAAGGCTCACATCAAATACATAGAGAACAGATTGTACGAAGCAGCCGACGAAGTCGGCCGTTACAAGCTGGAAAACTCCAACACCCCTACCCGATCGACCATCTCCGAACCGGACGAGGCCGAAATGGAGGAATTCATCGCCAATATCAAGCTGCTGATCGGCACGTTGGGGTTCAAAATCTTCGAACCATTGATTTCATCGCAAAACACAACGCCGAACCGCATCTTGTATATTCAGGCTGCCCGAGGAGCGAACGCCCAGGGGATTAGCACCACAGAGGGATTCGTCGTATTGAAAAATTCCCGAATCGCGGATTCCGTCACCCGCTCTTTCCCAGACAATTACCTGCACTTACGAGATAAATTGCTTAGCAACAAAACGATCGTTCAAGACCCGGAGGGACTCGTACTGACCAAGGACCTGTTATTTTCCAGTCCTTCCACAGCCGCCAGTATCGTCATGGGGCGTAGTGCCAATGGCCTGTCAGAATGGAAAACGAAAGACGGATGCATTCTGAAATCGCTGGAAGAAACCAAATAAAAGAGGCTGCTTAAAAGCAGCCTCTTTTCAGATATACCCTTCAAAATTACATGCGTTCGGGAACGTCGATGCCCAGCAGTTTCATGCCCTCCTTCAGGACGCGGGCGACCTGCTGCGCCAGCTGGAGACGCATCTTGCGCACCTCAGTGTTCTCCTCCTTGAGGATCGAATGGTCGTGGTAATAGCCATTGAACTGCTTGGCCAGCTCGTAGACATAGGCCCCGACGATCGACGGCGCAAAGTTATCGCCCGCAGCCTTCACCACCGACGGATACTCCGTCAGCGCCTTGACCAGGTCGACCTCCTCGCGCAGGTAATCCGCCGCCGCAGTCCCTCTGAAGTCGATGCCAGCCTCGGCGGCCTTGCGCAGCACCGAGCGGATACGCGCGTGGGTGTACTGGATGAAAGGTCCCGTATTGCCGTTGAAGTCGATCGACTCGCGGGGATCGAACAGCATCGTTTTCTTGGGATCGACCTTGAGGATGAAGTACTTGAGCGCTCCCAGCCCGACCATCGTCGAGACCGCTTCGGCCTCCTCCTCCGAGCATCCATCGAGCTTGCCCAGCTCGGCCGACATCTCGCGCGCCGTCGAGACCATGCCCTCGATCAGGTCGTCGGCGTCGACCACCGTACCCTCGCGCGACTTCATCTTGCCCTCGGGAAGCTCCACCATGCCGTAGGAGAGGTGGGTGATGTGGTCGCTCCAGTCGGCATAGCCCAGTTTCCGGAGCACCAGTTTCAGCACCTGAAAGTGGTAGTTCTGTTCGTTGCCCACGACGTAGATCATGTCATCGAGCCGATTGTCCTCGAAGCGGCGGAAAGCCGTGCCGAGGTCCTGCGTCATGTAGACCGACGTGCCGTCGCCGCGCAGCAGCAGTTTTTCGTCCAGTCCGTCCGCCGTGAGGTCGATCCACACCGAATTGTCGGGACGGCGGTAGAAGACCCCCTTGTCGAGCCCCTCCTCGACGAGCGACTTGCCCAGCAGGTAGGTCTGCGACTCGTAATAGACCTTGTCGAAGTCGACGCCCAGCGCCTTGTAGGTCACGTCGAAGCCCTCGTAAACCCAGCCGTTCATCTTCTCCCAGAGCGAGTAGACCTCGGGATCCCGGGCCTCCCACTTGCGCAGCATCTCCTGGGCCTGGAGCATGATCGGGGCGTTTTTCTTGGCCTCCTCCTCCGACTGTCCCTGCGCAACCAGCTCCTTGATCTGCTCCTTGTAATGTTTGTCGAACTCCACGTAGTAATCGCCCACGAGGTGATCGCCCTTCAGACCCGACGAAGCCGGAGTAGCCCCGTTTCCGTAGAGCTGCCACGCCAGCATCGACTTGCAGATGTGGATGCCGCGGTCGTTCACCAGATTGGCCTTGATGACCGTATGGCCGTTGGCCTTGAGAATCTGAGCCACGGAGTAACCCAGCAGGTTGTTGCGGATGTGTCCCAGATGGAGTGGCTTGTTGGTGTTGGGCGACGAGTATTCGACCATCACGGTGCGGCCCGTCGCAGGAGCATGTCCGAAATGTTCGTCGGCAGCGACTTCGGCGAAGCGGGCCGCCCAAAACGCATTGTCGAGCGAAAGGTTGAGGAAACCTTTGATCACGTTGAACGACGCGATCTCGGGGACGTTGGCCGCCATGTATTCGCCGATTTCGGTCGCGGTGGCTTCGGGAGACTTGCGGCTTCGCCGGAGCAACGGAAAGGTTACGAGGGTATAGTCGCCCTCGAACTCCCTGCGGGTCTTCTGAATCTGCAACTGCTCGTCGCCAAGCTCACCGTAAAGCGCCTCCACCGACCGGCGGACCGCATCCGAAATAAAGGTTTCGATATTCATATACAATAGATTTTGCCCGCAAATTTAACGTTTTTCGGCGAATAAGCAATTCCATCGGGACCATATTCTTTGGTTTTAGCCCGACATCCATTATCTTTGCGACACAAACCGACAAGACACTCCATGGAAATTCTCGTCATTCTGCTGCTGATCCTGCTCAACGGGCTGTTTGCCATGTCGGAGATCGCACTCATTTCGGCCCGGCGCTCGAATCTGGAGCTGCAGGCCCGACAAGGCAGTGCGGGCGCCCGACAGGCCCTGAAACTGGCCAAAGACCCCGACCGGTTTCTATCAACCGTGCAGATCGGCATCACCCTGATCGGCATTCTCACGGGTATTTACTCCGGCGACACGCTGGCCGCAAAATTCGGCGGGGAGCTGGCCCGTCTGGGCATTCCGCTGCGCACGGCGACCGTCACGGCGCAGATCTCGATCGTCATCGTGGTCACCTACCTCACGATCATCTTCGGCGAACTGGTCCCCAAGCGCATCGGCATGAACGCCGCCGAGCGGGCCGCAAAAATCGTCGCACAGCCCATGCGGCTGCTCTCAATCATGACGTCGCCCTTCGTGTGGCTGCTCTCCAGAAGCACGGCGGGCATCACCCGACTGCTGGGGCTGCAACAGGCCGAAAGCAAGGTCACCGAGGCGGAAATACGCTCGATCATTCAGGAAGGGGCCGAGGACGGCGAGGTGCAGGCGGTCGAACGCCAGATCATGGACCGCGTCTTCTCGCTGGGCGACCGCACGGTGGAGTCGATCATGACCCACCGCAGCGAACTGGCATGGATCGATGCGGCGGCGTCCGCGGAGCAGATCCGCGAAACGGTGGCCCGCGCTCCCCACAACTGCTATCCCGTCGGTCTGGGCAATCTCGACAAACTGCTGGGCGTGGTCTATCTCAAGGACCTGTTTCTGCACCTGGGCGACGAGGAATTCGACCTGCACGGGCTGATCGGTCCGGCGAAATTCTTCCACGAAGGGTTTGAGGTTTACAACGCCCTCGAGCAGCTGCGCACCGAACAGCTGGACTACGGCATCATCTGCGACGAATTCGGCGTGACGCGCGGCATCATCACCCTGCGCGACATTTTCGAAGCCCTGGTCGGCGAGCTGCCCGATCCGCGCGAGGAACCGGACATCGTCCGGCGCGAGGACGGCAGCTGTCTGGTCGACGGCCAATGTCCTTTCTACGACTTCCTCGACTGCTTCGGGCTGGAGAACTCCCTACCCTGCAACACCTACAACACCGTCAGCGGGCTGATCCTCGACCAGCTGGGCCACATTCCCGCCACGGGCGAGAAACTGGAATGGAACGGTCTCACGCTCGAAATCGCGGACATGGACGGAGCGCGCATCGACAAAATCCTCGTCAACCAGAAACAACAGTCATGAAAATCGCAAACATAGAACTGGGCGAACAGGCCCTGCTGCTCGCTCCGATGGAGGATGTCACCGATCCGTCGTTCCGCTACATGTGCAAACGCTTCGGTGCCGACATGGTCTACACCGAGTTCATCTCGTCGGACGGACTGATCCGCGACGCGGCGAAATCGCTCAAGAAACTCGAAATCGGCGAGGCCGAACGTCCCGTGGGCATTCAGCTCTACGGCCACCTGATCGACCCGATGGTCGAGGCGGCACGCATGGCCGAGGCGGCCGATCCCGATGTGATCGACATCAATTTCGGCTGCCCGGTGAAGAAGATCGCCGGACGCGGAGCCGGATCGGGGATGATGCGCGACGTGCCGCTGATGGTCGAGATGACCCGCCGGATCGTCGAGGCCGTGAAGAAACCCGTGACGGTGAAAACCCGCCTCGGATGGGACGAGGAGTCGAAAAACATCGAGGAAATAGCCCTGCGCCTGCAGGATGTGGGAATCGCCGCGCTGACCATTCACGGCCGCACGCGGGCCCAGATGTACCGCGGCGAAGCCGACTGGACGCTGATCGGCAAGGTGAAGAACAATCCGCAGATCCACATTCCGATCATCGGCAACGGCGACGTCGACTCGGGGCCCAGGGCCCGGGAGATGTTCGACCGCTACGGTGTGGACGGCATAATGATCGGCCGCGCCACCTACGGACGTCCGTGGATCTTCCGCGAAGTGAAGCACTTCCTCACCACGGGCGAAGAACTGCCGCAGCCGTCGGTCGTCGAGCGCGTGGCCATCGCGAAGGAACATTTGCAGAAGTCACTCGAAATCAAGGGCGACCATGTCGGAATCCTCGAAATGAGGCGTCACATGACCAACTATTTCAAGGGGCTGCCCGACTTCAAGGCCACGCGGCTGAAACTCGTGACGTCGCTCGACACCGCCGAGCTGTTCGCCACACTCGACGAGATCGCCTGCCGCTGGGGCGACTACGATCTGAGCGGAGCGGTTCCCGCACCGCTGTCGCACAACCTGTAAAAAACGGGGAAGCAGGGAGCGTGCAGGGCCGCATTCCCCCATCGGAATCGCAGCGCGGCGACCTGTCCGCAGCGGCGCAGAGCATGCAAATTCGGACCTCGCCCATCGGTCCGGGGGACACTACCCTATCGGCGGATTCGGCCCGGCGAACCTCCCAGAGGCGGCCTTTGCCGGAAAGGTTCTGCGGAGGGGGCCTACGGAGAAGCCGAGGGTTTACGCCCGAGGCGGAATGTTACGTTTGAAGCGGGGTGTTGCGTCCGAGCCGGAATGTTACATTCAAGGTGGGGTCTCCCGTCCGAGGCGGAATGTCACGAAAAAACCGGACAAGCGAGCCGGGAGGAGGCAAGCGCGCCGCAAGAAGCCCGGTTTCCCGGGAGCACTTCAAGAACACAAAAGGCCCGGGTGTAAACGTCACACCCGGGCCCTTTTGCAATTCATCGTCTATTTCAGCACCCGCTCGACATAGGCCTTGTAATCCTTCACGACGGGTTTGTAGCTGTCGTCCTCGAACAGCGGCGAGGAGATCAGGAAATCGGCCGACGATCGGTTGATGGCCGTCGGAACGTTGTAAAGCGTCGCCAGGCGCAGCAGCGCCTTCACATCGACATCGTGCGGCTGGGCCGACATCGGGTCCCAAAAGAAAATCAGCGCATTGATCTTTCCGTCGGCGATGAGCGACCCCAGCTGCTGGTCGCCGCCCAGCGGGCCCGACTTGAGCAGCGTGATTTTCAGCTCGGGCTGTTCCCCGGCATACTCCTCATGCTCCTCCCGGTGGTCGCGCAGGGTCTTCTCGACCATCTTGCCGGTCGTACCCGTACACACCAAGTGGTGACGGCTCAACTTGCGGCTGTTCCAGTCGACCCACTCTGCCAGGTCGCGTTTCATGTTGTCGTGGGCAACCAGTGCCAGCACTTTCGTTTTCTTCTCCATAACGACAGGTCTTTATGAAAGCCGCAGCGGCTTTCGGTTCGTCACACCCCGGCACGGGCCGGGATGCTGCTCGCTATTCGTTTCCTTCCGGGAGTTTGAATTCCGTGAATCCCGCTCCGACCAGCGTGTTGTACCACGCGAAGCACTTCTTGATGTCCGAAACATGCACCCGGTCGCGGTCGTACTCGGGAAGCACCTCGGCAAATGCGGCCTTCAGCTGCTCGGGCGACTCCTTGGGGCTGATCGCCTCTTTGCCGCCCGTATGGGCGTAGATCCGGGTGAAAACGTCGGCCAGCGCAATGTCGTCGCCTTCGGTGAACATCGAAATCTCCGAAAGGGCGCTCACCTTGGCGTTCGCCGAGGCATTCATGCGTCGCCCGTCGAGCAGCGACTCGACGATCACTCCGCGCACGGACTGCGCCACGAATTTATAAAGTCCGGGCTGGCCCGAAATGGCCAGAATCTCTTTCAGTTCCATAAAATTGCTATCTCTTTGTTTAAATGGGTTGTTCGAATTTGTCCTCCCACGCCATCAGGGACCCTGTATTCCTGAAGCTGCGTATAGGAGGCTACGTTGTATGCCGTGATGGCGCGGATCCGGAAAGTAACTTTCCGGCCGGCCTTCTGCCGCGGAATGATACCCTCGTAATCGAACGAGGTAACACCGGCAGGCGGCTCGGTCTTCGCAACGGTCCTCACGTCGGATTCGTCGTCGTCGAGCATATAGAGGATGCAGACGTTGCGCAGCCCGTAGGGGCACGAAACGGAGACCTTCACCCGGACCTCCGAATCGGAGTCGATGGTCTGCGGCTGCACGGTCACCTCGCCGAACTCCGCCGGGGTCGTATACTCGGGACCCCGGTTCGGATTGCAGGCCGCAAGGCTCACGGCCGCAAGAACGGTGAAGAGTCGCGTGTTCATAGCCTACTCCTTGGTCAGGTGCACGTCCATCTGCGGGAACGGGAAGTTGATGCCCACCTTGGGCAGCTCCTTGTAGAATTGTTCGTTATGCTCGAAAAAGGTGTTCCAGTAGTCGGGGTTCTTCACCCATGCGCGGACCGTGAGGTTCACCGAACTGTCGGCTAGCGCCGTGACCCACACCACCGGGGCGGGATCGGTCAGAATGCGCGCATCGGCCGCCAGCATCGAAAGAATCGCCTTGCGAGCCACATCCACGTCGTCGCCGTAGGAGATGCCCACCGACCAATCGACACGGCGCGTCTCGGAGGTGGAATAGTTGTCGATGATGGCTGTTGCGATCGTGTTGTTGGGGATGTAGATCGTCTGGTTGTCGACCGTGGTGATCACCGTCGAGAAGAGCTTGATGTCGCGCACGGTTCCCGACTGGCCCTGCGCCGAGATGTAGTCGCCGATACGATAGGGTTTCATCAGCAGGATCATCACCCCGCCGGCAAAGTTCTGGGCCGTGCCGCTCAATGCCATACCGATGGCCAGCGTGGCGGCCGACGCAACGGCAATGAGCGATGTCACGTTGACGCCCAGCGTCGAGACGACGATCAGGATGAGCAGCAGCGTGAAGAACGCACTGACGGTATTACGCGTGAACGAACGCAGCGAGATGTCGACATTGCGGTGCTGCATGGCCACGTCGATCAGCTTCAGCAGACGATGCACGATCCACCGCCCGACGAAGTAGATCGCCAGGGCAATGGCGATTTTAATGATAATCCAGATCGACTCGGAGAGCATCTTCTGCAACAGGGCATACAAATCGATGTTGGCAAGTTTCTCGACCGTCTCCGCAAAATGGGCTTTCTGCACGCTGTCGGGAACCATCAGGGGACCCGGATCTCCGACCGCTAAAAATATCCGCATAACTCCGTGTTTAAGTTTATGAGGCAAAAATAGCCAAAAAAAAGAGAACTTTATTAACTTTGTCTGCGCTTTTTACAGAAAGAGAAAGAAAAACACCATTCATTATACGACAGACGATGCAGAACAACGTTGAAATTATCCAGATAAACATTTCGGGAGAAGACAAACCGGGCATGACCTCGTCGCTCACCGAGATTCTCGCGCGCTACGACGCCTTCATCCTCGACATCGGACAGGCCAACATCCACCAGTCGCTGACGCTCGGCATCCTGATAAAGACCACGGCCGACAAGTCGGGAAACATCATGAAGGAGCTGCTCTTCAAGGCGTCGGAACTGGGCGTGATGATCCGTTTCGCACCCATCTCCGAGGAGCGATACGACGACTGGGTGAGCCGTCAGGGCAAAAACCGGTACATCATCACCCTGCTGGGACGCACCGTCACGGCCCGACACATCGCCCAGGTGACGAAGGTCGTGGCCGAGCACGGACTGAACATCGACGCCATCAAGCGCCTCACGGGACGCATGCCCCTCTGCAAGGACGACCGCGCGGCCAAGTCGTGTATCGAGCTCTCGGTGCGCGGATCGCTCACCGACCAGGAGCGCAGCACGATGCAGGAGGGATTCATGAACCTCTCGGAGATCGGACTCGACGTCTCGTTCCAGAAGGACGACATCTACCGCCGCAGCCGCCGCCTGATCTGCTTCGACATGGACTCGACGCTGATCGAGACCGAGGTGATCGACGAATTGGCCGAGCGCGCGGGCGTCGGCGACAAGGTGCGCGAAATCACGGCCAGCGCCATGCGCGGCGAGATCGATTTCCGCGAGAGTTTTTCACAGAGGGTCGCGCTGCTCAAGGGACTGGACGTCTCGGTCATGGAGGAGATCGCCCGCAGCCTGCCGATCACCGAGGGGCTGGAACGCATGATGACCATCCTCAAACGCGTAGGGTACAAAACGGCGATCCTCTCCGGCGGATTCACCTATTTCGGCAACTACCTCCGGCAGAAGTACGGCTTCGACTATGTCTATGCCAACGAGCTGGAGATCGAGGACGGACGCCTCACGGGACGCTATGTCGGCGAGGTGGTCGACGGGCGCCGCAAGGCCGAACTGCTGCGGCTGCTGTGTCAGTTCGAGTCGATCAACATCGCCCAGTCGGTGGCCGTCGGCGACGGAGCCAACGACCTGCCGATGCTCAACCTCGCGGGTCTGGGCATCGCCTTCCACGCCAAACCCAAGGTCAAGGCCACGGCCCGGCAGTCGATCTCGACCATCGGGCTGGACGGAATCCTCTACTTCCTGGGACTGAAGGATTCGCGCATCGAATAACAAGCGTTGCCGGATGCAATCCCGCACGATCGGCCGCCGCGGGATACGGCCGATCGCTACCGCCTCCGCCGGCATCGTTCATCGGGCCGGGAGGCCGGGCCGGGCATCGGTCGGACAGCAAACCGGAGACTAGGAGGCCGGGCCGGACAGCAACCCGAAGACCGGGCCGGACATCGGTCGGACAGCAACCCGGAAAGGGTCCCCGCGAGCGGACCGGCCGGGGCCCCTGCAAACCTCACCTCCATTGCGTAAAAATATGCTTCACATCCGTTCCATACCTCTCTTCGGCGCCATCGCCTCGCTTCTGCTGGCCGGGTGTTACGACTCCTCATTCGGCAAACCGGACGATCAGGACCACGAAAAACCCGCAACGGAGACCATCGCCGCACTGCGCGACCGCTATGCGGGCACGCCCTTCACCGTCACGGGCGACATTGTCGTCACGGGGCGGGTTGCGAGTTGCGACCGCGCGGAGAATTTCTACCGTACGCTCTGCATCTGCGATGCTGAAGCGGGGGTTGAAGTGATGGCGGGTATCGACCATCTGCACAACGACTTCCCCCTGGGGAGCCGCGTGACGCTGTCGCTTCGGGGACTCACCATCGCCCAAAGTCGCGGAGTGTTGCAGGCGGAACGTCCGCCCGCCGCCGGAAGCGGCTATGCAACGGACTACATCGGCTCCCGGGCGGCACTCGGCGCCGTGCTGGTACGCTGCGGCGAAACTCTGGCAGCGCCCTTCCCCGCCCCGCTTGCCATTCCGGCACTCTCGGAAAGCCGCTGCGGCACGCTCGTCCGCATCGACGAGGTGCGCTATACGCCCGAAGACCTTTCGGAACCGACATGGGCCGGCTACAAGCGCTTCACCGATGCCGACGGCAACACCGTCTATACCTATGTCCGCCGATATGCCCGTTTCGCCGACGCCGAAGTGCCTGTCGGCACGGTCTCGCTGACGGGAATCCTCCAGTACGACGCCGCAGGCGACGGGCGTTACATCCTCAAACTGCGCGATGAAAACGACTGCACGCATTAGTCCGCCGACACGGCCGGCACGGCTGGTACTGTCGGTACTGCTGGCGCTATCGGCCGGATGCGACCGGGCCACAGAACCCCAATTCACGGTCTGTCCCCCGGAGTCGCAGCATTCGGTAGCCTATCTCAAATCGCTCTGCGACGGGAAAAGCAGCGTTGCAATAACGCAGGAGATCACCATTCGCGGATTTGTCACGGCCAACGACCTCTACGGCGAATTTTACAGAACAATCGTTGTCGAAGATACCTCGGGCGGCATTGCGATCGCCGCGGAAGGAGCTCCGCTGGCGGATCTCTTTCCGTTCGGGATCGTGGCGAATGTCCGCTGCAACGGGCTGACGCTATGCGACTACGGCGGAAAAATCCGTCTGGGGACGACTCCCGGCGACAACGGCGCAGGGTGCATTCCGCGCGAAGAACTCGCGCGCTACATCCGCACCGAACCCTCCGGAGGCGAGACGCCCGCCGCATAGCTCCTGACGTTCGACGCCGTCTCGGCCCGGCACATCGACACACGCGTGCGTTTCGACGACGTGCGTTTTGTCGATGCCGGGAAAAGCTGGTGCGACACCGACCCGGAGACGGGCCGTATCGTCGCCACCGAGCGTGAGATCGTCGACACGCGGGGCCGGACCTTCACCGTGCGGACCGCCGCGACCTGCGTCTACGCAAAGGAGCCTCTGCCGCAGGGCACAGGCTCCTTGTATGGAATCATCGACTATTTCGCCGGAAAATACACCCTGCGCGTCACCAACCGCGAAGCGGAGTTTCGCAGCGAGGCAGGGCATTGAGAGGGCATCGTCCCCCGCCGGCCAGATCTCCGCCACCGGAAAGGCCGGGAATCAGCGCTGCAACGCCTCCCACAGCATATCCTTGAGCCGCGGGATGTTCAGACCCGAAACCGACGAGATGAAGACCGAAGGAACGCCTTCGGGCAGGTGGCTCCGCATCTCGACAATCAGATCCTCGTCGAGCATGTCGCACTTGGTGACGGCCAGCAGGCGCTCCTTGTCCAGCAGTTCGGGATTATATTGCGTCAGTTCGCCCAGCAGGACGTCGTAGTCGCGGCGGATGTCGTCGCTGTCGGCAGGGATCATGAACAACAGCACCGAATTGCGCTCGATATGGCGCAGAAAACGGGTTCCCAGACCGCGCCCCTCGTGCGCCCCCTCGATGATGCCCGGGATGTCGGCCATGACGAACGACTTGTGGTCGCGGACCTCGACGATACCGAGGTTCGGCTCCAGCGTCGTGAAGGCATAGTCGGCGATCTTGGGCTTCGCGGCCGAAACCACCGAGAGCAGCGTAGACTTGCCCGCATTGGGGAAGCCCACCAGCCCCACGTCGGCCAGTACCTTCAGTTCGAGGATGAACGTCCCTTCCTCACCATCCTCGCCCGGCTGGGCATAGCGCGGCGTCTGGTTGGTGGCGCTCTTGAAATGCCAGTTGCCCAGACCGCCACGGCCGCCACGGAGCAGCACGAGCCGCTCGCCGTCGGCAGTCACCTCGCCCACCGTTTCGGTGGTCGTGGTTCCGTCCTCGTTCTCGATGACACGCTTGGCGACCGTGCCCAGCGGAACCGGGATCACGATGTCGCGGGCATCCTTGCCCGAGGAACGCGCCCCGGAGCCGTGTTCGCCGTCCTCGGCAAACTGGTGGCGCTGGTATTTGAGGTGGATGAGCGTCCAGTACTGCCTGTCGCCCTGCAGGACGATGCTGCCGCCCTTGCCGCCGTCACCGCCGTCGGGACCGCCGAAGGCTACGAATTTCTCGCGGCGAAAATGCGTCGAGCCGCCGCCGCCGTGCCCCGAACGGGCGAATATCTTTACGTAATCTACAAAATTGGATCCTGCCATATTTGTCCTTCGTTTTGGTGCTGTCAATCGCCCGTGCCGCCGTCGGCGTCGGCCACAAGTCGGCCCCACGCCCCCAGAGCCCTTCCGTGCGAGGAAGGACTTTGCCGCTATACAGCCCGAACGGGGCAACAAAGATAGTACAAAAAAAGCAGACCGCGAAAAAACGGTCGGTCGGCAAGACGGAATTACGGGGTCAAATCGGCGAAACGGCGCAGTCCCTCACCCCGGTGATCGTGCGGAGCGCTTCGAGATTTTTCAGGATATTGGCCTTGCCCGAGGTTTTGCCCAGGGCATATTCGCGGACACGCCCGAAACGCTCGGGGAGCAGTTCGTTGCAGTAGAGGTTGTTCTTGCTGTCGCCGTCGGCATGGATGCCCGCACACTGTGTGAAGACGCTCGCACCGACGATCGGGCGGTTGGCAGGGATGCGGATGCCCGTATAGCCCTCGACCGTGCGGCTGACGCGGTTGATCTTCGTCTCGTCGACCCCCGTCGTACGGCCCAGACAGTCGTGCAGCTCGGCCACCGTGCTCGACAGCGGCGCGTTGCCGGCCCGCTCACCCAGCCCGTTCACGGTGACGTGGACCCCCTGAAAGCCCGCCCGCACGGCGGCGGCGGTGTTGGCCACGGCCAGGTCGTAGTTGTTGTGGGCGTGGAAATCGAAACGCAGCGACGGATAGCGCGTCACAAGGTCGCGGCAGAAACGTTCGGTATCGTAGGGGTCGAGAACTCCCAGCGTATCGGGGCACATAAATCGGCTGACGGGAGCGTCGGCCAATCCGTCGAGCATCGCGTAGACATAGTCGGGCGAATGGCGCATGCCGTTGGACCAGTCCTCAAAGCCATCCCGCGGTCGACAGACGCAAGGGTCTCGGCGCGCACATCAGCCAGATGGCGTTCGGGTGCGTAGCCCAGCTGCTCCTCGCAATGCTTCCGCGATCCTTTGGCCAGCAGGTTGACCACGCGGCATCCGGCAGCTCCGAGCCAGTCGAGCGAGACCCCGCCGTCGATGAAGCCCAGCGCCTCCACACGGTCGGCATAGCCCTTGGCCGCAGCCCACTCGGCAATGGCGCGCACGGCCTGCTCTTCGCCCTGCGAGACCCGGGCCGAGGCAATCTCGATGCGGCTGACGTGCAGGTCCTCCAACAACAGCAGGGCTTGAAAATCCGACGCTTCCGACGGTGATTTCCGGTCGGAATGGAATCAAAATGAATTATGTAACCTGTTTATGCTCTTGCAAATATATGAATTATTCAATAATTTCAAAAACAAATCGTCCGAAAAGGCGGATGGATACACACCGGCGGCCTCCCCGCCCCGGATGGACAGGAAGGCCGCCGCAAAACAGGACGACAGGCCGCATCGTCTGCCGATCAGACGCCCCGGCCGCTTAGAGCTCCAACGGTTCATAGGGCAGGCCCCAGGCTTCGGCCACGGGTTGGCAGACCACCCTGCCGCCGACGATGTTCAGTCCCAGCGCCAGTTCGGGATTCTCCTGCGCGGCGCGGCGCCAGCCCTTGTCGGCAAGCTGGATGACGTAGGGAAGCGTCGCGTTGGTGAGTGCAAGGGTCGAGGTGCGGGGCACGGCTCCCGGAATGTTGGCTACGCAGTAGTGCAGGATGTTGTCGACATAATAGACCGGATTCTCGTGCGTGGTGGGGCGCGAAGTCTCGAAACAGCCGCCTTGGTCGATGGCCACGTCGACCATCACCGTACCCGGCTCCATCTCCCGGAGCATGTCGCGCGTGACGAGTTTCGGGGCCTTGGCTCCCGGAATCAGCACCGAGCCGACCACTAGGTCGGCGTGCTTCAGCTCCTCGCGGATGTTGTATTCGGACGACATCAGCGTCTTGACGTTGCGGGGCATCACGTCGGCCAGGTAGGTCAGCCGCTGCAGCGAAATGTCGCAGATCGTCACGTCGGCACCCGTTCCGGCAGCCGTACGCGCCGCAGCCGTGCCGACAACGCCCGCACCGATGATGAAAACCCGGGCCGGCTTCACACCCGGGACTCCGCCCAGAAGCACCCCCTTGCCGCCGCGCGGCTTTTCGAGGAAATAGCGCCCCTCCTGAGCGGCCATGCGCCCCGCGACCTCCGACATCGGGATCAGCAGCGGCAGCGAACGGTCGGCGCACTCGACGGTCTCATAGGCACAGCAAACCGCCCCGCTGTCGACCATCGCCCGGGTGAGGGGTTCGCTGCTGGCAAAATGGAAGAAGGTGAAAACAAGCTGGTCCCTGCGCACGAGCCGATACTCGGGAGCCACCGGTTCCTTGACCTTGACGATCATCTCCGCCCGGGCGTAGACCTCCTCGATCGAGGGAAGCAGCTCCGCCCCGGCGGCCGTGTAGGCATCATCGGCAAATCCGCTGTTCACACCGGCCGTAGCCTGCACATAAACTTTGTGGCCCCGTTTGACAAGCTCCCGGGCTCCTGCGGGGGTAAGAGCAACGCGATTCTCGTTGTTCTTGATCTCTTTTGGAATACCGACAATCATGGATCTGAACGTTTTTAAGGTTTTTACCCCTCCAAAATACGAATTTAACGCGGAAATCCAAAAAAATGCGGTCGTTTTTTCCGGTGCGGGTCAGAATCGGTAAGAGACTGTGAGATAGAACGAACGGGGCCACGCATAGGTATAGCGCGAGGCGTGGGGTGCATAGAGCACGTCGTCGCCCGGGCGGATGCGGCGCACGCGCAGCGACTCATAGCCGTCATGGATCGTATCGGTTTCGCCCGTCAGGTTGCGCAGCATAAGCGAGGCGGTGAGCCGCGAACGTTCGAAGCGGAACGTCTTGAACAGCGAGGCATCGAGCGTGAAGGCGTCCGGAAGCCGCTCCTGACGGGTGAAGGCATCGAAGAACTCCCGCGTGATGCCGCCCTGACCCGCAAGGCGGTCGGTGCGCCGCAGGGGCATCGGCTCGACATGGCGCCATCCGGCATATCCGGCCGAAGCGCGGCATCCCCACCCCTGCGGACCGAACCAGGAGATTTCAGCCAGAGCCGTCAGCTGCGGGGAGCCGCCCATAGCACAGCAGCCCATGCGGCTGACGGCCTGCATGTCGACGGCCGAGTTATCCACGTCGGAGAGCACCGTGACACGCGGATCGCGGATGTATTTGTAGCGCCCGGCCGAAGCCGCCAGCGACAGCCGCCAGCGGTAGGACAGCCGGAGGTCGGCGGCCGCCTCCACGCCGCACGACATGCGCCCGACGCCCGTCACGGCCATGTCGCAGTAGACCGAGGCCATATCGTCGTAATAGGCCCGTGTCTCGATGCCGTCGAGCGTCATGACGGCGAAGAACGATGCCTGGAAATCGAGGACGGGGCCCGTCAGGCGGCAGTTGAGTTCGGCGGCGTAGAGGCGTTCGGGAACGGGGTTGTCGACCGCACGGTTGTTATAGAGCGGCTGAAAGAAAAGATCCTCGGCCCGAGGTGTGCGGGCGGCGGCCGCAGCGGCGATTTCGATATAGCGCCGCGGGGAGAAGACCCAGCCCGCAACGGCCTTGAGCGCGTAGGGCGTGAACCGCAGGGTCCGCGAAGGACCGAAGGACCGTGGGCCGGGAAAAAGTTCCTTCTCATAGTAGCCCCGGCGGCGGACGGCATCGCTCCCCAGCTCGACCGGAAGATCGGCCCGGAAACGGTCGGAGCGGTAGTCGGCCTGCAGGCGGAGCACCGCCCCGCGCAGCGTCAGCGCATAATCGTAGCCAAAGCGGTCGCTTTCGCCGACCCTCCGTCCGGGATGCCGCAGATCGTTCTGGAGCCTGTTGCTGTACGTGTCGTCGTCGATCAGGAAGCGGTCGATGTCCACGACATATCCGGCGCCCAGCAGGTCGCGCATCTGTTTGTAGAAACGGTTGTTTTCGCGGCGGAGCGAAACCCCGTAGCGAAGCGTCAGCCGGGAGTCGAGATCGGTGGCCAGCGACGCGTCGAAGGCCAGGTTGCAGAGCCGTTCGACGCGGTCCTCCAACGCATAGACCGCATGTCCGCCCGCCATGCGGTTCTGTCGGATCAGTTCGTCCCAGTCGATCTGCGTATGGCGCGGATCGCCCGAGAGCCAAGCCTGTTCGGTCGCCCCGTCGCCCGTATGGCTCGGCAGGTAGCGGTAATTGTCGGGCATCGGCGTGCGGGCGTCGTACCAGTCGAGCATGCTGTACTTCGCGACACCCGTCTCGGCGGCAAGCGTGGCGGCGAGCGAGGTCGAAGCCGACAGCGGCACGGAATAGGCCACCAGGGTCAGCGGAACCGTCTCGCGCCGCACGCGGGAGTTGCGCACCCGGCCGTCCTGCCAGCCCCACGCCGGGTTGTAGAGGCGGTCGCCCGTGAGCCTGAAGGCCTCTTCCGAAGAGGAGAGGCGCGTGCCCCGCACCGAGGGTGTCACGACACACAGTACGGAGAGTTCGTGTCCCTCGCCGAAACGTTTGGCGAGGCGCAGTCCGGCGGTCAGGGCATTGGTGAAGACCCCTTCGACGTGTCGGTCGCGGCCGGTGCGGGCGTCGAGCGCCGCCGAGACGAGCCAGCCATTGCCCGGAGACACCGAGGCGGCGGCCTTTGCCCTCACGAGGTAATTGCGGTCGGCAAAGCCTGCCGAGGCCAGGAAAGGTTGCAGAGGCTCCCCCTCCGGGAACCGCGGCAAGTCCCGCATAGCGCTATTCGTCGGCCCCGAGCAGGCGCAGCACCGGAAGGTAACGGTAGGAAACCGCAACGCCCATGAGCGAGGTGCGTTCCCGGGAGTAATCCAGTCCGCGGCGCCGGAGGGCGACCTGCGGCAGGTTGAAATCGGAGCGAAGACCGTAAAGGTCCGAAGGGGATTGCACGGCGCGGTAGAAGATCGCCGAATCGGTCGTGAGCAGTTCGCGCCGCTCCTCACGTTCGGCATAGGGATAGTATTCGTCGTCGGGATACTGGGCCGCCGCCACACACGGAAGCAGGAGAAACAACAGGGCACAACGGCTTTTCAGCATATCATCGCAACTTTACAGAACACAAAGATAGCAAAAAGTCCGACAATTCAAAATCGGCGTGCATGCAGCGCGGCCAAATGATCCGGGAACCGGAAATATCGTCACAACTCGGCTTAGGCCCTATCCGACGGGAATGGGGGGGGGCAACAAACTCCGGGCGGACAGGCGGAGCTCCGGCCGGGAGGGAAGGAGGGAGCGGCCGGGGAGAGGGAACAGATTCCGGCCCGGAAGAGGAAACAAACTCCTGCCCGGGAGAGGAAACAAATTCCAGCCTCGTGATGATGAAGAGTTCCGACACCGCCGTAGAGACAACAAATTCCGAGCGGCAGGCGGAGCTCCGGCCGGGAGGGAAGGAGGGAGGGAGCGGCCCGGGAGAGAAAACAAAATCAGGCAGAGGAAAGACCACAAATTCCGGCCCGGGAGAGGGAACAAACTCCGGCCCGGGAGAGGAAACAAATTCCGGCACCCCCGCCGTGGGGATGCCGGAATCGGAATCAGATTGTTTTCAGCACTTCAGTCAGCAGGTTCCAGAACTTGGGGACCGTGGCGATTTCGAGCCGTTCGTCGGGCGAATGCACGCCGCGGAGCGTCGGGCCGAAGGAGACCATCTCCAGATCGGGATACTTCTCGAGGAACAGGCCGCACTCCAGTCCGGCGTGGATGGCGCGGACCTTGGGTTCGGTGCCGAAAAGCCGTTTGTAGGCTTCGACGGTGACCTCCAGCAGTTTCGACTGCGGATCGGGCGTCCAGCCCGGATAGCCGTCGGAATGGGCCACATCGGCGCCCGCCAGCGCGAAGACCGACTCGACCATCTGCATCACGTAGGTCTTGGCACTCTCGACCGACGAGCGTTGCGACGAGGTGACAACGATGCGGTTGCCCTCCGCGAACTTCACCGAAGCAAGGTTTGTCGAGGTCTCGACCAGTCCCGGAACGGCGAACGACATGGAGACGACCCCATTGGGAACACCTACCAACGAGTAGACCAGCGCCGACTGCGTCCGGCTGTCGAGCACCTCGTTGACCTGGGGCATCTCGTTGAGCGTGATTTTGAAATTGGGCTCGCGGAAGCGGAATTCGGCTTCGAGATCCGCGGCGAAGAGGTTGTAACGTTTGACGAACTCCTCCTTGAAGCGGGTCGGGACGCCGAAGATGGCGTAGGCCTCGCGCGGAATGGCGTTGCGGAGGTTGCCGCCGTTGAAGTAAGAGAGTCTGAGTTCGAACGACTGCATGCCGTCCCACAGAAGACGCGCCACGGTCTTGTTCGAATTGACCCTCCCCTTGTCGATGTCGTCGCCCGAGTGTCCGCCCTGGAGGTCCGACACGTCGACACGGAAGAACGTGTAGTTCTTCGGCGAAGGCTCCATCGTATAGTGGAACGTGGCGATGGTGTCGATGCCGCCCGCACAGCCGATGAAGATTTCGCCCTCGTCCTCCGAATCGAGGTTGACGAGGTATTTGCCCGAGAGCATCCCCTCACCCAGTTCGAAGGCTCCCGTGAGGCCCGTCTCCTCGTCGACGGTGAACAGCGCCTCGACAGGGCCGTGCTCCACCGTCTCGTCGAGCATCACGGCCAGTGCGGCGGCCATGCCGATACCGCAGTCGGCTCCCAGCGTCGTGCCTTCGGCCCGGACCCAGTCGCCGTCGATACGCGTGCGGATGGGATCGTTGTCGAAGTCGAACTCCACATCCGAGTTCTTTTCGCAGACCATGTCCATATGCGACTGGAGGATCACGGCAGGATGCTCCTCCATGCCCGGAGTGGCGGGCTTGCGCATCACGACGTTGCCGATGGCGTCCCTTTTGTATTCGATATGGTGCTTTTTGGCGAAATCGATCAGAAAATCGATGATTTTGCCCTCCTTCTTCGAAGGACGCGGCACTCGCGTGATGGCGTCGAACTGTTCCCAGACAAGACGCGGTTCCAAAGAGGTTATTTCCGACATAAATTTTTGCTTTTTTGCAAAGTTAGGAAAAATCCGTAACTTTGGCAATAATAAAACAGGGAAACAAATGGATTTCAGAATAGGACACGGATACGACGTACACGCCCTGGCCGACGGCCTGCCGCTGGTTCTGGGAGGCGTGGAGATCGCCCACAGAAAAGGGAGTGTCGCCCACTCGGACGGAGACGTGGCGATCCACGCCCTGTGCGACGCCCTGCTGGGTGCCGCGGCACTGGGCGACATCGGGCTGCACTTCCCCGACACGTCGGCCGATTTCGCCGGCATCGACTCGAAGATCCTGCTGCGCCGCGTGGCGGAACTGCTGCGCGAAAAGGGCTACGAAATCGGAAACGTGGACTGCACGATCCGCGCCCAGCAACCCAAACTGCGGCCGCACATCGACGCCATGCGCACGGCGATGGCCGGTGCGATGGGCATAGCCGTCGACAGGGTCTCGGTCAAGGCCACAACCACGGAGCATCTGGGTTTCGAAGGGCGCGAGGAGGGCATCTCTGTCTCTGCCGTGGCGTTGATCTTCCGGCCTGCGGACGGAAAATAGTCCCGGGGCCGGACCTCCAAACCGGGTCTGCGGGAGCACGACGGCATCCGCACAGGGTCAATCCATCCTGCGATACCGCGGGTCGTTCACCCGCTTGTTCCACAGCCAGCCGACATAACGCATCGTGACGTCGGGCGTCAGAAGCGTCAGCACCGTTTCGCCCGTGGCCGTAGAGGCGGCGAAATCGGCGTGGTAGAGGGCATTGCCGTCCGAAATATCGAAGGAGACCGACCACCCCCACTGCACGCGGGAGGCCCGATAGTCACGGACCGTCATCGAATCGAAATTCAGCATCTCGACATACTGGGTGATGCCCCGCTCGGTGGGCAGGTGCACCTCGACATGGTCGACAAACACCCCGAAAAAGAAGTAATCGGCATAGATCGAACGGATCATCCCGCCGGGCAGCTGCTGCATCGAGTTGGGGAAGAACATGTAGTCGCGCGACTGCACCAGCGAGTCGATCCTCGCGGCGTAGACCCGGGCCTTATAGGCCCTGCGCCGGGCGCGGTCCATCCCCGACACGGGTTCTTCGTAGACGGTCGTATGCTCCACAACCTGCACCGGAGCCTGCTGCACGGGGACGATCGTCGTCTGCGGCACACTGTCCACGGCCGAGGTTTCGAGCGTATACTGCGGAGATTGCGCGACGGCGGCACAGGCAATGAAAGAGAGTGCGCCGCAAGTGACAAGGGCAAAACGTTTCATAGGTCGGATATCGGATTGAACGGGACAAAAGCCCCCGCCGAAGCGGGGGTTTGAAAACTTCGCCGGAGCGGCAAACGGACAGCACGGCAGACACGGCAGGTGCAGCAGGCACGGCGGATGCAGCGGGCACGGCAGGCACGGCAGGCACGGCAGGCACGGCAGGTGTGGCCGTCCGGGATGGGGCCGGCAAAATGGAGTTACGTCAATAGAGCTGCGAAATGGAACCCGTATACTGCACGGGATTATACCACGGATTGGTGATCGTCAGCGTAGCCCCGCCCGTGCGGGAGAAGATTTCGAAGGTGAAGGTATAGGTCGAGGCCGAAAACAGCGAGGTCGAGAAGGTCACCATCCAGCCTTCGTGCGTCTGCTCGGTGATATAGCCCTGCAAATCGGAAACCGTGTAGTTGATGATCGTCACATAGTAAGGCGGCACATAACCCTTGATATAGGGAAGCGTGATGTCCGCCGTCCCGTCCCACAGGCCGACGTTGAACGCGGGATTCATGATCTGCCGCATCGGACCCGCAGGCTGGCGCTGGAAGGTCGACGGATTGAACTGGAAGTTGCGCGACAAGACGAGCGAATCCATGAATTTCTCGTAGTTGGCGATACGTTCCGCACGGCGTTTCTCGCGGATCTCGCGGCGTTCTTCCTTGGGCGACAGCACTTTTTTCTGTCCGATCACGGTTACGGCAGCCGCACAGAGCAGCAGCCCCACAACGATAATGACTGTTTTTTTCATGGCACATAAGGTTTGTTACGGCTATGAAAGCAAAATGTGTGCCGAACACTCTGAATGTCGAGGGAGGGTGTCTCGTGCTGTCGAAGGCCGTTCTTCACGGCCTTTGGCCGTGTTTGCAGGTCCGCCCCTCCCCTAAATCCCCTCCCCGGAGGGGGACTTAACACCACGAGAGCATGGATTTACCATACTCCCGCGGCAAAATGGACGGATTTCATCTGTGACAGCTCAGAAATCGATCGTATGGGATGCCGAAGCACTTCCATCGCCAGAAGCAGTTCGTTTAACTGCAAACGGTTCTTTTTCCCCTGCAAACGTAAATTTGAACGGTCGGATTCCCGCCCCTTACCGTAATCGTTGCTTGAAATCCGTTTGACTCCGGGCCATAAATCTGCGTCCCGCCTTTCGTTCGCTCTGTAAATGTTTTCGAACCGAGCAATTTACAAGCCGATCTTTTTGAGGAACTGACCCGTATAGCTGCCCTCGCACTGCGCCACCTCGTGCGGTGTGCCCGCAACGACGATCTCACCGCCGGCCGCCCCACCCTCGGGACCTATATCTATAATGTGGTCGGCGACCTTGATGACGTCGAGGTTGTGTTCGATGACGATGACCGTATTGCCGCGGTCGACGAGCTTGTTCAACACCTCCAGCAGCAGACGGATATCCTCGAAATGGAGGCCCGTCGTGGGTTCGTCGAGGATGTAGAGCGTGCGGCCCGTGTCGCGTTTCGAAAGCTCGGTCGAGAGCTTGATGCGCTGGCTCTCGCCGCCCGACAGCGTCGTGCAGGGCTGGCCGAGCGTGAGGTAACCCAGGCCCACCTCCTGGATGGCACGGAGCTTCTGGTAGATGTTAGGTATGTTCTCGAAGAACTCCACGGCCATGTTGACCGTCATGTTCAGTACGTCGTCGATATTTTTGCCCTTGTACTTCACTTCGAGCGTCTCGCGGTTGTAGCGGTGCCCGCCGCACGCCTTGCAACGCACGTAGACGTCGGGCAGAAAGTTCATCTCGATGGTCTGCACGCCCGCGCCGCGGCACTCCTCGCACCGGCCGCCCTTGACGTTGAACGAGAAACGCCCGGCCTTGAAGCCGCGGATCTGGGCGTCGGGCGTCATCTCGAACAGCTTGCGGATGTCGGAAAAGACGTTCGAATAGGTCGCGGGATTCGACCGCGGAGTGCGCCCGATGGGCGACTGGTCGACGACGACCAGTTTGTCGATGTGCCCGATACCCTCCGCCGCGTCGTACTCCAGCGGCTGGTCGAAGGAGCGGTAAAGCTCCCGGGAGAGGATCGGACGCAGGGTCTCGTTGATGAGCGTCGACTTGCCCGAGCCGCTGACTCCCGTCACGCAGATGAATTTGCCCAGCGGAAATTCGGCCGTGACATGCTTGAGGTTGTTGCCCCGCGCTCCGCGGATCACGATGCTCTCGCCCGTTCCCGGGCGCAAGGTTTCGGGAATCTCGATCCGCCGCCGCCCCGTGAGGTAATCGGCGGTGATGGTGTCGGAGCGGAGGATGTCGTCGAACGTCCCGGCAGCCACGATGTTGCCGCCCTTGCGTCCGGCGCGGGGGCCGACGTCGACGATGAAGTCGGCCGCACGCATCATGTCCTCGTCGTGCTCGACGACGATCACCGAGTTGCCCGCGTCGCGCAGCTCTTCGAGGCTGTGGATCAGCCGCAGGTTATCGCGCTGGTGAAGGCCGATCGACGGCTCGTCGAGGATATAGAGCACATTCACGAGCTTCGAGCCGATCTGCGTGGCGAGGCGGATGCGCTGGCTCTCGCCGCCCGACAGCGACCGCGACGAACGCGTCAGCGAGAGGTAGCCCAAGCCCACATCCATCAGGAACCGAAGGCGTTCGCGGATCTCCTTGACGATCTCCCGGGCAATCTTCCACTCCTTATCCGACAGTTGCTTTTCGAGGGTGGGGACCCACTCCGAGAATTCGGAAATAGACATGGCCGACACCTCGGCGATGTTCTTGCCGGCGACGCGGAACTGCAACGACTCCTTCCGCAGGCGCGAACCGCCGCAGACCGAACATTTGCGGTAGACAAGGAACTGGTCACGCCACTTCTGCCCGTGTTTCGAATCGTCGTCCTCGGTGCGGCCGATATATTCGGCCACGCCCTCCCACGAGAGGAACTGGCGGCCGCCCGAGGACGAGAACTCCCGCAGGTCGACCGTCAGCGGCTCGGAATCGCCGTACAGCACGGCATTCAGCGCCTCCTCGGAGAAACTTTCGACAGGGTCGTCGAGCGTGAAATCGTAACGGCGCCCCAGCATCTCCAGAATGGCGAAAAGCATGTTGTTGCGGTACTTGCCCAGAGGCCCGACGGCCCCTTCGCGCAGCGAAAGACCCGCATCGGGAATGATCTTAGCCACATCGAAGACCGCCTCCTCGCCCAGTCCGTTGCAATGCGGGCAGGCGCCCTTCGGCGAGTTGAACGAGAAGGTATGCGGTGCAGGGTCTTCGAAGGCCACGCCCGTCGAGGGGCACATCAGGTGGCGCGAGTAGAAACGCAGCTGCTCGGTTCCGTAGTCGTAGACGGCCATCGTGCCCTTGCCCTGGCGCATCGACTCCTTCAGGGAGGTCGCCAGCCGATCGCGGGACTCCTCGCTGACCGCGAGGCGGTCGACCACCAGATCGACGGTGTGGACCTTGTAGCGGTCGAGGCGCATGCCGGAGGATATTTCGCGGATCTCGCCGTCGATGCGTGCGTAGATGTAGCCCTTCTTGGCCAGCGACTCGAACAGCTCGCGGTAGTGGCCCTTGCGGCCCTTGACGATGGGGGCCATCAGGGCAATCCTGCGCCCGGAGAAGCCCGAGAGGATCAGTTCGGTGATCTGGTCGTCGGTATAGTGGACCATCTCTTCGCCCGTCACGGGCGAATAGGCCCGCGACGCCCGCGCATAGAGCAGGCGCAGGAAGTCGTTGATCTCGGTCACGGTGCCCACCGTCGAGCGGGGGTTCTTGTTGGTCGTCTTCTGCTCGATGGCCACTACGGGGCTCAATCCCGTGATCTTGTCCACATCGGGACGCTCCATCGTCCCCACGAACTGCCGTGCATAGGTCGACAGCGTCTCCATGTAGCGGCGCTGCCCCTCGGCATAGATCGTGTCGAAGGCTAGCGACGATTTGCCCGACCCCGACAGGCCGGTGACGACTACCAGTTTGCGGCGCGGAATTTCGAGGTCCACGTTCTTGAGGTTGTGAACCCGGGCGCCCAGTATTTTGATCGTATCTTCCATTTCAATGGTATATGAACGTGCGGAACGTCCGGTTTATTGGATCGCAAATCAGCATCGTGCAAAGATACGTTTTTTTTCGATACATTCTCTTCGCCGCCGTTGTTGCGGTCGGGCTTTCGCCCCAAGGGGAAGGGTCGGCAGGCCGGGGCGATCGGCACGGAGGCTTCGGCAGGCTCTATTTCAGGGTGAAATCGTCGGCATCCCGCCACACGGGGAATTTTTCGCGGAACGCCGCCAGCGCATCGGAGTCGAAGGTCTCCGTCAGCAGCTCTTCCCCGCTGCCGGCTTCGGCCATCGTGCGGCCCATGAAGTCGACCAGGGCCGAATCCCCGGCATAACGCGACGAGGGGTCCTCGCCCACGCGGTTCACCTCCGCGACGTAGCACTGGTTCTCGATGGCACGGGCACGCAGCAGCGTCCGCCACGCCTCCCGCCGAGGCGCAGGCCACGAGGCGCAGCACAGGATGGCGTCGTAGTCGCCCCGGCAGCGGCTCCAGACCGGAAAACGCAGGTCGTAGCAGACAAGCAGCAGAAACCGAAGACCGCCGTATTCGATCCGCAGGCGGCTCCGGCCGGGCGTGTAGTGGCGCGTCTCGCCGCCGGGTGCGAACAGGTGGCGCTTATCATAGCCGGCAGATTCGCCCGAAGGTTTCACGAAATACATGCGGTTGTAGAAACGTCCGTTTTCGGCAACGGCAACGCTGCCCGCGACCGCCTTGCCGTATCGGGAGGCCCAGCGCCGCAGGGTCGTGACGACAGCCCCGTCGGTCCGATCGGCCACTCCGGCGGGATCGGTCGTGAAGCCCGTGGCGAACATTTCGGGCAGCACCACAAGATCCGCAGCGGCCGCAGTGACCAGCGGTTCGAGCCGCGCGAGGTTCCGCGCGGGTTGTTCCCAGGCGATGTCGCACTGGCAGAGGGCGATGCGGAGTTTCATGAAAATCAGAGTCGGTAGACGGTAAGTAACGAAGCGCGGTCGCGCTGGTGGAAAAGAGTCACCCGGCAGGGCACGAAGTCCGACGCCGCACAATGCCACAGGTCGACGAACTGCTGGGGGTTGCGCTCCAGGAGCGGGAACCACGAACTCTGCACCTGCACCATGATCCGGTGTCCGGCGCGGAAGGTGTGCGCGATGTCGGTCGTGCGGAAAGGCACCCTCTCGGGACTGCCCGGAACGAAGGCTTTCGGGTGGGCGAAACCGTCGCGGTAGCGGCCGCGCACGACATCGCCGCGGACGAGCATCTGCATTCCCGCATGTTCGCCCCCGTCCCCGTCGGGGAAAACATCGATCAGCTTCACGACGAAATCGGCATCGGTGGTCGAAAGGGCCACCTCCAGAGTCGCCTCGACCGGTCCGGCAAGCGTCACATCCTCGGTCAGCGGCTCGGTCACGAACGTCAGCACGTCCCCGCGCCCCCCGAGGAAGCGCTGGTCGGCGATCATATACTCCCGGAGACGCCGTGCAGCGGAGTGTTCGGTATACGGCACGGGGTCGGACGGATCGGAGGTATAGCTCGTCGACGAGGATTTGGCCTCGGGCCGCTGCGTGTCGAGGCGCCCGCCTTCGGTCAGGTAGAGGGTCAGCCTGCGGACCTGCGGGGGCGTCCAGCGGTCGAACGTGTGCCAGCGGCCGTCGCCCGAGGTGAAAACTGCCACGGGCGGCAAGCGGTCGACGGTGTCGCGCGCCCAGAGGTAGCAGTCGAAAAAGGGGGCCTCGAAGTGCTCCATATAGTAGGCGCCGGAGGCCTCCGCCCCGAAATCGAAGTCGCCCAGCCGGCGCCCCTCGCCGCGCCACGCCCCGTGGGCCCACGGCCCGACGACCAGGTGGAGCGGGGTCCGGGCACTCTGCCGCAGGACCGATTTGTAGAGGTTCCAGGCTCCGTAGCAGTCCTCGGCATCGAACGTGCCACCCACGATCAGCATCGCGGGACGGATGTTGTAGCAGACCCGGCGCGTATCGCGCATGCGCCACCACTCATCGTAGTCGGCGTGAGCGGCCAACTCCTCCCAAAAGGGATTGGGCGCCAGCAGTTGCGTCAGATCGGCCCGCGCAGGGTGCTCCGCCAGGAAGAATGTGCGCTCGTCGGGGGTCACCGTCAGCGGGCGCCGCGGCATGGTCTCCGTGGGGGTATGTCCGGCAGGAGCATTCATCGAATTGAGAAACCGCACGGCGTCGCTCAGCATCAGCACGCCGTTGTGGTGGAGATCGTCGCCCATATACCAGTCCGTAACGGGGGCCTGCGGCGATATGGCCTTCACGGCCGGATGTCCGCTCAGACCGCCCATCAGGGCGTAGAAGCCCGGGTAGGAGCATCCCGCGAAACCCACACGGCCGTTGTTGCCGGGGATATTCTCCACCAGCCAGTCCACCGTGTCGTAGCTGTCCGTCGTCTCGTCCACGCTGCCGAAGCCCGCCGGGCGCACGTGCATGAACGCACCCTCGCTCATGTAGCGACCCCGGACATCCTGCCGGACGATGATGTAGCCGCGGTCGACGTAGCTGCGCATGTAACCCGCCCCGAAGTTGTCGGGAAACCGACCCTCGCCGTAAGGACCCGTACCGTAAGGCGTCCGGAAAATGATTATCGGGGCCTTGCCGGGAGCCTTGGGGGTGAAGACCGTGGTGTGCAGGTGAACGCTGTCGCGCATGGCGATGCGGTATTCAGCCTTGTCGTAGAGCGAGTCGACCGGCTGGGCGCACAGGGAGCCCGCCACCGGCAGCACCGCCCAGAGCAGGAACAGGAATCGGCGCAGTTTCATCATTTCGAGAGATTTTTGCGTTTCGTAAAGATACGGTTTTTCGGGCAATCCGCAAAACGTCCGTCCCGCAAGCCGGGAAATACGCAGCATCTTCAGGCGGCGGGAGCCGCGAAGTTTGGATTCGGCGGAAAATAAACGTACTTTTGCAGCACTGATACCGAAAAGACATGTTGAAAGCAGGACGCATACAAACCCTCACCGTAAGCCGCATCTCGGAATACGGCCTATACCTCGCCGACGAGGAGCAGAACGAAGTGCTGCTCCCCAACCGATACACTTCGCTGACGGACAAGGTCGGCGACCAGAAGGAGGTATTCCTCTACCACGACTCGGAGGACCGTCTCGTGGCGACAACCGAAACCCCGCTGCTGCGCGAAGGCGAAGCCGGCTATCTGCGCGTGGTGGACAAGACGGCCCACGGCGCATTCCTCGACTGGGGTCTGCACGGAAAGGACCTGTTCCTCCCCAACCGCAACCAGCAGGGCGGCATTCTGGCCGGGCACAGCTACATCGTCTACCTCTACGAAGACAACATCACGGGACGCTGCGTGGCGACGACCAAACTCAAGAGTTTCATAAACAACGACCTGATTTCGGTGAAACCCCGGCAGGAGGTCGCCCTGCTGGTGGCCTCGGAGTGCGAAATCGGATTCCGCGTGATCATCGAGAACCGCCACTGGGGCATGATCTACCACAACCAGATCTTCCGTCCCGTGGCCGTCGGCGACCGGCTGAAAGGATACGTCAGCCGCATCACCGAAGACAACCGCATCGATGTGTGTCTCCAGCTGACGGGATTCGCCCAGGTCAAGGATGCGGCGGAGGTGCTGCTCCGGCTGGTTCGGGAAAACGGAGGGTTCCTGCCCCTGAACGACGACAGCGCTCCCGAAGAGGTGACGCGTCTCACGGGAACAAGCAAAAAGGTCTTCAAACGCTCGCTGGGCGTGCTCCTCAAGCGAGGCGCGGTCGAAGTCGGCGAAAAAGGCATCAAAATCCGGAACCATGGCGAAGATTAACACCGCAGAGCGCGTTTCGGCGGAAGCATCGGACAATTTCGTGTTCCAGCGCTCGCTGCTGGCCTACCACGCCGCAGCGGCACGCATCGGGGGCGATGTACTCGAAATCGGGACCGGAGCCGGATACGGCATCGAGGTCGTGGCACCCCGGGCCCGGAGGTTCGTCACCATCGACAAGCACGTCCCGGACCCGGCACTGCTCGACAGGCCCAACGTCGAATTCCGGCAGGCGGTGGTCCCGCCGCTGGACTTCCCCGAGGGGAGTTTCGACTGCGTGATCTCGTTCCAGGTGATCGAGCACATCAAACGCGATGCGGAATTCGTGCGCGAGATACACCGGGTACTGCGCCCCGGAGGCCGCTTCATCGCGACAACCCCCAACGCCCCGATGTCGCTCACCCGCAACCCGTGGCACGTGCGCGAATACACGGCCGAACAGTTCCGCGAACTGCTCGCCGGGTGTTTCTCGCAGATCGAGGCCCTCGGGGTCTTCGGCAACGAAAAGGTGATGGACTACTACGCCGAAAACCGCCGCAGCGTCGAGCGCATCACGCGCTTCGATCCGCTCGATCTCCAGCACCGTCTGCCGCGCTGGATGCTGCAGATCCCCTACGACATTCTCAACCGCATGAACCGCCGCAGGCTCCTCCGGGAAAACACCGGGCTGACCAACTCGATCCGCAGGGACGACTACCGCATCGAGCCGGTGGGAGACGGCTGTTTCGACCTGTTCTACATCGCACGGAAATAAACGAGGGAGGTTTTCGAAAACCTCCTCGCTGTTACGGGCTACGGCAGCCTGACCCCGAGACTCTGACCCGCGCGGAGCCTCTTGCGGACGATCTCCCGCCCGCCCTGCGTCACGGAAACCTCCATCCCCCGGGCCGCACGGCGCACCTCGATGTCGAACTCCGAGCCGAAGGCCCGCACGTTGCGCAGATTCATGTGGTCCCACGCCGCGGGCAGACGCGGGGTCAGGTCAAACGACCGCATTCCCGTCGGGCGGATTCCGAACACGCCCTCGGTCAGGATGCGGCAGTAGAGGCCGCTCTCGGCCGAAAGATGACGCTGGGAACCTTCGGGCCACGCCTCGATGGCGTAGGGAACATGGTCGCCCAGCAGACGCTCCCCGGAATAGTAGGACAGATAGTCGGTGGCCTTCTCGGTCTCGCCCGCGGCATAGACCCCGCGCAGGGCGTAGAGCGTCGTCCGGTCCCAGAAGGTCTTGTCGCCCGACCGGGTCAGCAGGCCGTTTTCGGTCCACAGTTTCGGCGAGAAAAGCGCCTCGATGGTCGCCTCCTTCCGCTCGTCGATGCCGACGATCAGCGGAATGCAGATCCACGAGCGCAGGCGGTCGTTGCCCGTATAATAGCGGTAGGTGTCGAAACCCTCGACCATGCCCCCGAAATGGAGATCGATGTTTTTCCGCAACACGGCGGCCTGACGTTCGTATGCGGCCAGCTGCCGGGCAGGCTTATGCAGCTCGCGGCCCAGCATGGCGGCCGAGAGCAGCGCGTCGTAATAAAGCGACGAGGTGCACAGATTGGCATCCCCGGCCGGAAAGCGTCCCTCCAGTTCGTCCGAATCGGAGGCCACCACGCCGTCGTCGGTCAGCTGCCGGCGGCAGTACTCCAGGCACCACTCCACCAACGGCCACAATTCGGCGGCTTCGGCCGCATCGCCGTACGCCAGCGCATAACGCGCCGCACCGTAGGCGATCATGGCCGCATCGCCGCGGTCCCCGGCACCGTTCCAGGTGTCGGTCCCTTCGGCGATGATCGAGCTGGGAATCGGCCGGTAGTCGGGATTCATGTAGCGGGCGAAATAGCCGAACGAGCAGAGCGCCGAGCGGTTGCCCCGGTCGTAGCCCAGGAAGGGGAAGAAGGGGTTGACGTACTCGGCCTGGTCGTTGGCCCAGATCGCGGCATAGTAATATTCGCCGCCGGGGCAGTGCATCAGGCCACCCCGGGTGTCGAAGATGCTCTCCGCGGCACGGATCTTCGCAAAGGCGAACATGGCGTCGATCACGGGATCGGAGGTCTCCAGCACCAGATTGCGCTGCCATTCGGCCACCAGTGCGCGGCGTTTGGCAAGTTCCGCATCGACATCCAGCCTCAGGGCTTCATCTCCGGGCCGGCCGCCGCTGAAAAAGGCCCCGAAGGAGACCGAGGCACGCGGAGCGAGCATCAGCGCCGTGTCGCCGCAGATCTCGGCAACCAGTTCGTAGCTGCCCTCCACGCCCTTTTCCGGGGCTGTCCGGATCACCGAACGCGCCCGGGGAATCTCGACGTAAAGCGGCTCGTCGCCCGTATTCTCCAGGGTATATTTTTCGCAGAAAGCGGCCGCATCGACCGACGGGAAAAGGACACGCGTCAGCGAAAGCGAGCCATTGACCGCCGTCCAGTCGCTCTTGACGGTCATCGTACCGTCGAGCCCGATCCAGCGGACCTGCTCCTGCTGGAGGCATTTTTCATTGACCGAAAGCATCCGGGGAACATCCCACGCGAAACGCCGCATCAACGAGGCGTGCGTATTGTTGGGAACGGTGCGCAGCATCGGCCACACCAGGCTGCGTTCGAAGAGAAAACCACCGTCGGTATCGACGCCGTAGCGCAGGACGGTCGAAACACGCAGGCCGCTCATTTCGATATGGTCCCGGTGCGAATCGCCCTCGCGGACATGCCACACGATGGCCGTGCTGTCGGGAATTACCGCCCAGCGGGTTTGATCGGCAAGGGCGGGTGTCGTCAGGCTGCAGAGAAAAAGCAGGAAAAAGCAACTGATTCGGGTCATGGAATCGGGTTTTCGTTTGGTTTTAACAAGTTGTATTGTTTCGAAGCGTAACAAAAATACGATAAAAAACGGACTCCGCAAAACACGACGGCCCGGATTTCGCGCAACGCCGCCCGCCGGAGCAGGCAAAATCGGTACGGCACAAAGGGGACCAATTTTTTTGCCGAACAAAGCAATGGTTACCAGACATATAAGAACTCAGGGACGATGTTTTAACGAATTTTCTTTGTTTTTCTCGTTTTTTTTATACTTTTGCAAATCAGCCACGATGAATTAACCCTCCCCCTTGAGGAGAACTAAAATGCTGACAATTGGGAACTTAAAAATATTCTAACTATGTATTGGACGCTTGAATTGGCATCGAAACTCGAAGATGCCCCCTGGCCTGCAACGAAAGATGAACTGATCGACTATGCAGTACGTTCGGGTGCGCCGCTCGAAGTGCTCGAAAACCTGCAGGAAATAGAAGACGAAGGCGAAATCTACGAATCGATCGAAGACATCTGGCCCGACTACCCTTCCAAGGACGACTTCTTCTTCAATGAGGAAGAATATTAGTCGGGAGATTCGATAGCGAATTATTTAAATACCTGCTAATCTGTACGATTAGCAGGTATTTATTTGTTTGTATGGACAGTACGTCTGACCGCCTCAAATGGTGAGGTTTGTTTGGATAAAATACATTTTTTGGAGGAAAAATCGGGATTTGTTTGTCTGAAATACATCAGTTTTAGTTCTCCTCAGGAATATAATATTCTTGAACTGTATCGGAAAGATGCCGAACAGCAGGAACAGGCTGTGCAGCGAAATACACTGGTGGATTATCAGGAGCTTAAACGGCAGCGACAGGATAATGTGCGGCTTAAGTATCTCAACGAGAATCAGACTGCACTGATGCAGGAGTTTCTCGACCAGTTGACGGAGCCGTCTGTCCGGGAGCGGATCTTCTCCATCGCAGATGCACTGATTAGCGGGCAGCTTGTAGCTGTTTCATACGGTGGGAGGAACCCTGATTCCGGCCTTTGCTGGGACGGGCGCAGACCGGATGAGGAGGAAGAGGCGTATAGGAAGAGGTGGAGTCTGCTTTATGCTATCCGAACGGTCAATAGACCATACAAAAAGTCAATACACAGATAAAGAAAGGCATCTATTCATTCCGAATAGATGCCTTTTCAATTTAACAAACCATTATCTTCTTTTGCAGCCGTACAGAATAATTTTCAGAAATGATCCAAACAGTAGTTTTGAGAATCGGGCGGAAAGTTCTACAGAACTCTCGAAACAAGAAGGAATTACACATAATGATACGGACATCTATGTATAAATTGATATCAGATATTACGTTAGGGGCATTTACGAATCAAAAATTCGTTTCCACTCTTCATTTGGCATTATACGGAAGGTGCTGATGATTACCAACAACATATTTCTAATTGTACACTGATGATCTGTATTTTCTGTAAAGACTGGTATTCGATTGGAATCAGGTTCTGCAAGTCTATGGTATTATTGTTAGCAAGTTCTTCTAAAGAGTATCTTTTCAATATAACCGATAACGTGTTAGTAATAGGTTGATTAAATTGACTGATTGTGAGAATCTTTAGATCCAATAATATGCTGTTGTTTTGAATGACGGTTACGCGACTGGATGGTGCAAGTTGTTTCGTGGAACATACTTGCTGCCGGTTAAGCCACCGAAAGTCCCTACTAAAATAACATTTTGTGAAGATCTCTTTATGATATGATCAACATGGGTAGTATCTGCAGATTTTACATCACCATTTATTCTGTCCCGCAGAAATGTCTCATCTGCATTGCTTGCATGTCTTGTTAGGTCGCTTGGCTCGGTATCACAAACAAAAAAACCTTGCACCGTCGAAACATCCCATTTGGATTAGGTTATACGCAATATTATATCCACCATTACCTACGGCAATCACAGTTATGTCGGAGTCGTTTTTCTGAACATCGCTTCTTTTTTGAGTCTTGCGCCATATATGCTTATGCATTAAGCGGCTAAATATTTGAAGAGTTTCCTGCTACACAGGTTTAAATTACCATTGATTTCCGTATTATTCGAACTGGTTGCTATTGTATTTTAATCCCACCAATGCAGGATGTTTTCTTTTAACAGTCTGAACAACAAACAATAGGCTTTTTTATAGCGAACTTCCTGTTTTTCTCCCAGATAAAATGTTGTGGCGCAGAATCGTACTTCAAAACGTTTTTTGTTTTTGAGATTGACATGCGCAGGAAGATACTCCATATCCTTTCCTTCATTTCCATTTTTAAGAACAATTTGCAGCAGTCGGCTGGCCAATTCCATTTGTGAGCGAATATAATCGCCATTCATTCCGTGTGAGAATTGACGCCAATAGTCGATCATTCGATCGATTTGAAATTTCAGTACCAAGAAAATTCCATCATGATCACAATCTGCTCCGCTGTTACGGATGAAATGCTGCCATTGGTAGTATTTCTGCCGATGGATCAAATCTTGATAATCGGCCCAATCTTCCCGGGACATGTCATGACGACACCAGCGATAATAATTTTCACAATCTTCCTCTATGCTTGTATCGTCTACAGGACATACGCCGACAGGTTCCCAATGTATATTGTTTGCCGCCATGAATGCATAAGACATCTTTTTGCTGAGCGGATGCTTGTCCCATTCGAGTTGTTCTTCAGCTCGCTCTTCCCGATGTTTCCTCTGCCACACCTCTTCCAGATGAACCAGACGACGTTCATTCTCCGACAAAGGAGCAAGGTCCTGCGTGACATTTGAAGCAATCCCATTTTCCAGCAAATGTTTGTTCCCGTCGTTTGAGCCATTATATGTTTCGTAGCGACAGGCCAGAATCGTTTTTCCGCATTTGCGGGCAAAATCAATAGCATGCATTACCGGACTTTTCATGGCTGCATGTACCACTACAATCGGATTGGCTAGTGCCACTTGAAGACGGGCACACGCAATACGATGGGAAGTGGTCGCTTTTGTGCCGGGTGGTTGTTCCGATAGTAACAAACCGCCTTGCTTTAGGATGGGCGTACATAAAGTGTTTCCAAGGGCAATGTCCAATCCTGTCGCGACAATCGCAATTATCCGTTCCCAAGCCGCCACGCATCCTTGGCTCAAATTGCTGACTATGACGTAGTCATCATTCTCAAATTCATCGGCAAAGTCTAGTGTTCTGTTGAGCGCTTTACGAGAGCCGATGATCGCCACCATTTTCGTATGGCGTAACAACTCTATATTTCCGTAAGCATAAATTCTCGGCGGCATTTCATCACCCAATACCCGGAATGCCCATGGATAGCGAGAATCCGTCTGTTCAATAGTGGTTATTCCAAGGTTCGATTGTATCATTTACCCCTGATTAAATTATGTTTTATCTCGATGTAAAGATCAGAAGTTGTTAGGCTAAATTACGGCACAGTGTATCGTAAATAATTAAAATATGAGCATTTAATAAAAAATTCCTCTTCCTGCAATTAGGAAGAGGAATCGTATGATAGAACTTAGATTGGGATATTCCGGCGAATCGAAGTATTTATATATATTTTTTCGCCAATTCCGTCAAGGCTGCGACATGTTCCGTTTCTGATTTACCTTGCGGATGTTCTGTCCCGATGAAAACAGTATCTCCGATTTTGTAGACAATGGCTTTGTATTTGGACCAATTTTTCTCTTCATGAACTACCGGCTCCTCATCGCTGTTCACACTGCACAGGAAATCATAATCCCAGTTCTTCCCGGTGAGCAATATCACAACCTTTGGCCGCAGGACAGACAATTCCTGCTTGAATATCTCAAAACAGAGGTTTCCCTGTTTCTTGCACAACGCATCGGACGGATTCGAGCCATCCGGAGACAGTTTGTAAAGATTGTCCCACGCAATATGTTCATACCAGTCCGACTGCTGGCCAATCACCCCCTGTGTAACGTTCCGGATAACCCGCCAGAATGCGGATCTTTTCCAATAATTCTCCACCCACTTCATCTGGTTAGGGCGGGCAAATACCTGCGATTCGCAACTATCCGTAAACAGCCGTTCGGTATCCCGGTCGTCGACGGCCCATCCGTAAGTTGCACGCCCGACGAACAGCATGCCTCCGGGTTGGTATTTTTCTCCCCATTGCAAGCAAAATGTCGTGTAGCTTTGTTCTTGATCGACTTCTGACAATTCCTCGTATATAGGATAGATGGCTGCTTTCAAGGATTCTTTTATGCCCATAATAAAAAATTTTAGTTAATGCTTAAAACATGTCGACGATTTGAAGTTAAACTAATATATTAATACTTCGTTAAATTTGTAACTAATCCGTTGAAAATAAACACGTTAATTAATAAAGTTTAGCAGAATAAAATAGGCCAAGTAGCTGATTTTCAGTATCTTTAATGGTATTCCACCACACATTAAAGCAATG
>NZ_JAHHQJ010000013.1 GCF_020026455.1 Alistipes sp. | reverse complement strand
GCGAATTACAGGGACACATATAGAAATGGGCAAGGCTTGTGTTCCATAGAAGAAAGCGATGATGCATAATGGCCGATTAGACAATCACTCGAAATAGTCTTTCCAGACCTCCGGGACTTCGAATGGATAATAATTGCGGATTTCTGCAGCCAAAGTAATCAGCTGCTTCCGTTCAGGGCTCTGAATAACCCCTTCCCGGCATATGGCTGCCCGGACCTCCGTCGAATCGGTCACGGTAAAAGGGGCTTCGTAAAGTGAAGAGTCTGGAGTCGGTGGAGTTCCATCTAACGTATAGCGAATTTCTACCGGATATTTTTCACAGTCGAGAGTTACTTCAACTGTTTTGTTTCCGGGGTGAATATGAGTCGTGATCTCAACTTCATCGCTTAGCGTAAAGGTATTTAGGTTCCGTTGCTGCAACAAGGGAATATGGGAGTTCATACGGATTTTGAAATCATTCCATTGGCGCTTTTCCTGCGGTGTCCATGCCAGTTCAGCCACAGCCAATAAACGTGGAAAGACCATGTATTCCAACTGTTCTTCATCTTCGATATATTCAGTCCACATACATCCCTGTACACCGACAATGTTATTGGCACAATTCGGGCGGATTGACTCCACGACTGTGGAATTTACGGATTTGGCCCGGATGATCGATTCATTTCTAACAGCTGATTCCGGATCATCCGGCACCGGATCAAAAGCGTACATTTTTTTAATGGGGGAATATCCGTACATGGCGCGCGGCTGCGTTGAGGGATCGGCTTGATACCAGTCGAAATAGAGTACTTCGCCAGGTGTCATAACAGCATAATTACCCTTATTGGCTGCTTCGATAGCCCCTTTTTGTCCACGATATGACATAACCAAGGTCTCTGGATGTAAGTCGTTGCGCAGAATTTCATCCCAACCGACCATGATCCGTCCTTTCGATGCAAGGTAATCCTGGATACGGGAGATCATATAGGGTTGTAGTCCCTCTATTCCATCAAGGTTTTCTTTCTTTATCAAGGCTTGACATTTCGGGCATGTCGCCCAAGCTACTTTTCGGGCTTCGTCTCCTCCGATATGGATGTATTTCGAAGGAAAAAGTTCCATGACTTCGGTAAGTACATCCTTCATAAAGGTATAGACCCGCTCGTTGCCGACGCAGAATTCGCCCGTCGTATAGGGCTTGCCTGTACAGCATAACTCCGGATAGCCGATGAATACAGCATCCGAATGTGCCGGAAATTCGATCTCGGGAATGACTGTAATCTGTCGTTCGGCAGCGTATGCCACGATCTCACGGATGTCATCTTTGGTGAAATATCCGCCGTAAGCACCCGGAGTTCCCTCGGGTAGATAGCGACGGTCGTTCTGGTCCCACCATGCATACCAATCCTGCTGTGTACGGAATGCCCCTTCTGCGGTGAGGCGCGGATATTTGTCGATCTGAATGCGCCAACCTCCATTGTCCGTCAGATGGAAATGAAAGACGTTGAGTTTATAGCGCGCCATTTCGTTCAATACTTTCAATATCTGACTTTTCGGAAAGAAATGTCGTGATACGTCCATGTGTAAACCTCGGTAGGGAAATCGGGGGCGATCGCTGATCCTTATACAAGGAATCCCCTTATTGGTAATCAACTGTTCCAGAGTTCGTTTTCCATAGAAAATCCCGGTTTGGGTGGCGGCCGTGAGTCTTACCGATGAGCAGTCGACTTCAAGTTCGTACCCTTCTCTTCCCAATGCATCCATCCGGGAATTGTCCACAACTACCGTTGTGAAATCGTTTACCGTCATGTTTTCCGGCTGAAAATACCCGGACTGCACCTCCATCTTTGCAGGGTGCGGAATGATGTTTATGCAGGCGTCTTCGCTTGATATACAGGAAGAAAGAGTTGTCAAGCAAAGAAGAAAAATAGAAATTTTCCAGCCCGGATGGATATGCTCCGGGAACAATTGTTTATTCATGGCATTGGGTTTTGTAAAATACGTCCCGGCCGTCACACCGGGCCGTCACATTCCTATTTGCAAGACCACACGGTTATCCGTACTTCGGCAACATTTACGTCGGAGTCCTCAATTGTATTGCCGTCGGAATTCACTCGGGAGGTAATCTCACATTTTATATATCGATAGATCATATTGCCCTTGTCGAATTCGATACGCCCGGTTGTGACCTCTGCCCCGGCATCTGCCGTAGGTCTCGTCCTGTCGGAAGTAAAGGTTGTAATCAGCTCCCAGTCATCGTTGCCGCCCTGATAGTCGCCAGAGGTATTACTGCCATAGATGTTCATCGTGCGGAGTTTCTGCCCTCCTTTGCCTCCGAATTTGTTCCAGTAGGTAAGCGTAATACCTTGATAGCCGCTTCCCAAATCCACATACCACGATGGAATTGTGCCGTTTGCGACCTCTGCATCCGTGTCTGGACCCCAGTAAAGGTCCTTATGCTCGTCGCTCCCATCCATAATACCGTCATAAAGATACGAATCGTATTTTATGGAACCGTCCCAATCGGTGAATGCGGACGAGGCCCAAAAATTGTTATATCCGGGATCGGCTGCACCACTGATGGGGAGTGGAGACGAAGACCAAACCTTGTTCAGATCATCGTCGGTCTGGAATTGATCCCGGATTGTTATACTGGCATCCCACGGAGTATAGGTTAGTCCCAACGTTAGTTCTGCGTTCTTCAGAATATCTTCCGCGCGACCTTCGAGGCGAGTGAGTTTGTCTGCCGGAATACTTCCGGAAAGGCGTATAACGTAGTCCTCATGTGCAGCACCCCGAAACACTCGGAAATTTATCCGCACATTGGTCTTTGTCCTGTCCGAAGGCATCAGCACACTTCTGGCTGAAAAAGTTGTTCCCTCCTTCGTCAGATTGATCTTCTTCGAAGCTGGCTCGGCGGTCGAAAAGTCATACTGACCCGTAAAGTCAACCCGATCGTAGAGATCTCTCACGGTGAGCTCCACGGCCGTAACATCATCCGGAACATCGGTCAGGCGAACATCCAAGGCTCCGACCAGTCGTTGCAGGTTGGAAATGGGGACCGTCGGACCAACATTCTGGGACACGGATGCCGTGCCGAGGACCATATCAGGGATGGCTTTGTTCATGTCTGTTATGGTTATGCTCCCGTTTTTTTTGGTTTCGGCCGAGGCCTTATAGGAAATATGGGGGGCATCATAGTCCATCATCAGGGCTACAAGTGAATAAGCTGCTTTTTCCACCACGAAAGGTTCGAGATCCCCGAACGTGTCGGCATACTGGTATTTGTAGCAGTCGGATGACATGTCGTTGAAAAGATAGAGTGACACCCCGTACTCACCAAGTTTCTCGAAGCCTGCATTGTCGGGGACAAGAACGGGGGTGATCGTCCAAAGCAAATCTTTCTCTTTCGGTCTTTCGGATTTTGCCTCGTCTTCGTCGCAAGAGCAAAGCAGTGTGAGAACGAGTGCAGGCAGCGACAAAAGGCATGCAAGGCGATCCGCCCATCTGCGGATATTTCTGATATTCTGTTTATTTATCATCGTGTATTTCATATTATTACCTTATATCTTCAGGCTCCGCAGGCCACATGACAACTGTTCGGGGAAGATTGGTTCCGGAAGATTGAAAACTGTCTCTGCAGATCCCCGTTCAGTGTGTTGCAGTAGGAGAATACCCACTTATGCTATTATTTGTACTCCCAAGTCGAAACTTCCAGTTCTCCGACATTCACGTCGAGGACATCGGTAACTGTTGCGCCGTCAGGTGTGACTTTTGATCTTATCACACATTTTACATACTGATAGGAGACACTGCCATCCTCCGAAAATGCAATCTTGTCCGTCGTCACCTGTGCTCCGGCATCCGTGGTCGGAGCTGTCTTGTTGGAGATGAACGTCGTGATCTTCGTCCAATCCTCATTACCGCCGTTGTAATCGGATTTCGTGTTGCTTGCGTAAATGTCCATTGTCTTGATTTTCTGACCGCCCTTACCGCCGGCTTTGTTCCAGTAATCGATGGTCACACCATGTTTTGCCGAGCCGAGGTCGATATACCAGACGGGAGCCGTGCGGTCCCATTCGGCAGGACACCAATAGTTGCTTCCGTCTGTTTTGTTCCCGTCATAGAGGTTGTACTGCCAGAATGTCTCTCCCCAGCCGGAATCGCCTCCGTCGGACGAGGCCCAGAAATTATCGTATCCAGGGGCTGCCGAACCGCTGATCGGAAGGAGAGTCGGTCCTGTCCACTGTTTGTCGGAGTTATCTTTGTCGAAGATGAAACTGTCGGAAAGATTCACAACCGTGGTATCCCAAGCTGCATAGCTAATCGCCGAGTTGAGCTTGATCTTCGAGGAGGATCCGCCCGCCTCGACCCTCGTAGCCAGTTCATACTGCCCGTTGGCTGCGATTCGGCCTGCAGGGGTGCTGGTGTAGTCCGTACCGTTTACGCCGTAGCTCAGTACAAGGTTGGAAGCCTCGGCATCGGTGGGCATCACAATGGCGTTGCCCGTGAACTTGCCTTCGGCATTCTTGGTGAGAACGAGGGTTTTCGATGCAAATGCCGGTCCACTCTTTGAAAGCGTTCCGTCGAGACTCACTTGATCGTACATGTTGCCGATCGTCAAAGTGATGTTTTCGGCAGAGACATGCTCCAGGCCGCTGACTGTCACTTTGACCGATGCTACGACGCGCTTGAGCTGAAGCGAAGCTGTTGCACCTTCGGTATCGACTGTGACAGGTTCGGAACTTCCGACCAACAGTTCGGGTATCTGGGCTGAAATATCGGTTATTTTGACTCGGGCATTGGCGATGGCATTTGAGACAGCGACATTCATGAACGTGAGGTTCGCCTCGTCACTGGAAGCAGTGGCGTAAACAGTATAGCTGCCTGGCTCAACGGAGAAAGGCTCTAAAGCCGCGGCGTTGGCGGCACTCTTTGCATTCGTAATGTTGCCGTCCGATACCAAAATCGCCCGGTGCGCATAGGCCGCTTCAGAGGTATTCGCCGAGCGGTTTTCGATCTTCAATTTCGGGCCGTTTCCGGAAATGCTTTCCGGAATCTTTTCTGAAGAGGAGCACCCCATCAGAATCATACCGGTCAGAATAACAGCGGTAAATGTGCAAAAGGAATACTTTTTCATAATTATGCGTTTAAGGTGGTTGATAAAATTTGTTATTGATTTCAGGGGGTTATTCAAATACCACGTTTCGAACATATTCATTTATCTCTAGGTGAGGCCCTGAACCGTTGATCACGGGGATACCATTGACCGAGAAGTTCCCGATTGTTACCCCGTTGATCAATTGTGTGTTGTTTCGTCCTCTGATCCAACTCGGAGTCGCACGCGTTCCGGTGTAGGAGATATTGCGTAGAGTGATGTTGCGAGCCCATTGTCCGTAGAGATTGCCGAAAGCCCAGGCGTTGGTGAAATGCGCGCAGAAGACCTTCCCGCCGTTGATGTCCTCAACAATAATGTTTTCGAACGAGATATCTTCGAACGTGCCGTTGTCGGCGATCATCACCGCCATCGCCCCGGGATAAATCTCGTCGTCCTGGCGGTTTTCCAATACGATGTTGTTATGGAAGCGGATATTCCGGAATGCAATCCCCCGCGCTTCGGGCCCTACAAGCATGTTGTGCGCCTTGTCAGCCCAGAAAACGCAATTGCGAATCTCGTAGTTGCAGACCTCAAAGTTGCGAAGCCCGGCAACCATCCAGACTGCTCCGTCGGAACAGGAGCCATCGGCATTCGTTCGGGAAGCGATGTATTCGGGTGTGGCGTTGAAGGCTTTGATGGTTACATTGTCGTCGTAGTTGCGCTGAAAGGTGTTTTCGACCAGCACGTTGCGGCAACAGATGAAATCCATGCCGTCGGAGTTCATGATCCAGCCAATCTCCTTGATGTTGTCAATATGCACGCCCGTGCTTCCGACAATCTTGAGCGTCCAGTTCGGCGTGTCGCGCAGCAGGATACCTTCGATCCTCAGATTGTCGCAATTGCGGAATTCCATCTGTGGCCGTCGGCCTTCACCGTGGTTTTCCTGTGATGAACAGAAGATACCCCGTCCGCGAATCGTGAGGTTGGAGGCATCTTCAGCCTCAACACGTCCCAGCACGACGGCTCCTTCATCAAGATAGAGAATGCGATCGTGTTCATTGGCAATATGAATTACTCCCACATTGTGTACCCCGGGACCAAAATAGGTCACGTTAGAACCCGTGGGAATTGCAACGTCGGGCCGATCAGGGAGAATGAAGAGATTTTCCATCCGGTTACCATCGAATTCTACCGAAACTTTTTTTGTCGGATCGTCCAGTTCGAACTCGATACTGTTGGATGTCTGTATCGTCGGTGTGATGCCGTAAGAAAGAGGGCGAATCTCCACCTTCGAAAACGTTTTCGAGCGGCGGGTTACACGAACCTTCAATGGCTCCCGAAACGAGTCCGTAAACAGGGAGACCCCCATTGTATATTGGGGATATCCCGCCTCGGGATTTCCGACATAATCGGAGACGCGAGCGTTGTAAACGAAAATCTCCTCCCAAGTTCCGTCTCGGAAAATCTCAACCACATAATCGGCATTTGGGGGTAAAATATCCCGCTGCTCCCCATATGTCATTTCGGGCATCAGGCAAACGACAAGTATCCAGAATATGCCCCGTTCAATTTTCAGCAACATTCCTATTCGGTTCTAAATCCATATTTTTGCAGCAGAGCGTTTGCTTCTGCTTCGGTCAATTCATGACCGGTCAATACGTTCAATAGGGGACGGTTGATCCGGTAAATGCCATATTCCATATCGATAAATCCGAATCCTCCGTCGAGGCATTCCCAAAGCGTCCAGGGAATATTATTTGCCTCCATAGCTGTCACCATATCCGTGAACCACGCCAAACGCATCTCTTCCGCAACGTTTTTGCTGCATCCGAATTCGCCGCAATGTACTGCAAGTCCTGCATTCCGGCCGTTAATGGCAGCATTGGACATTTCTCCCATAATCCGGTCGGCATTGTAGGTCGTTTTGTGGAAAGAAGCATATTGTGGGTATTTGTCTGCATCCGACTTACTGGGAATGACTACTCCCGGATATTGTACGGAGCCCTGGTAGCCAATCCATGCCAGCATCTTATAATGAGACAACAGCATGGGGAGGTAATAATGAAACGATACAACCGCATTGGGATCTTCTCCTGCCACACGGGCATATTTGATGTAGTTGTAGTCCTGCCAACCCATTGCCGGAATGAATACGATGCGTTCGGGATCCTGTTCTCGGACCGCCGTCAGAACTTCATCCTGAAGCTTGTTCCAACCGGTTGCATCCGGTGTCCCGTCATGGGGTTCGTTCAGCAATTCGAAAGCGATGTATTTCGGATTGTGCCCTTTGAATTCCGTAGCAAGTTTGCGCCAAATATTTATGAAGTGGGCGCGAAATTCGGGATAGGCCGGGTCGTACAACTCCTCTTCCCGGTAACTATCCGAACCTTTGCGGGGAGCCAGTGTGTGCATGTCAAGAATCGCATACATGCCGTTTTGCTCGCACCATGTAAAAAGTTCGTGTAATTTGTTTATGGCCTTTTCATTAAATTGACCATCCGGATCGAAAATACACAACTCGTCAACAGGTACCCGGAAATGGTCGAACCCCAATTCTTTCCACAATGGAAATTGTGCAAGTGTGACGTAGCCCAACCAATTGCGATCGGCTTCCGTCATCCAATAAGAGAGGTTCACGCCGCGCCGAAACTGGAAATCCGCGAGATTATTCTCCACCTGTATCGGAGCTATGTCGGCAATCAGTTTATAAGCGTACGTATTACGGCCTTTGTAAATGGAAAACTTCTCTCCAGTTAAGAGATTGTACGAACCTTTTTCGCTTGTCGGGTGATAACCGTCGGAAAGTGTGACATCCACAGATACGGCTCCCAATAACACATCCGGATATTCCGAAGTATAGATTGTCGTAATCGGAAACGAAATCGTTCTCGTTTCATGGTCGATAATCCCCTCGATCGGTTTACCGCGAAACAGGAAAGATGCCGACAGAATAGGGGTTTCATTCCGGGCTGAAATTTCGTAGGAAATCTCCCCGGCTCCCGAGCTGACAGTCACAATCCGAGGTTGCGTCAAGTCCATCTGCGTCTCCGATTCTTTCGGGGAAACCATCCTATATCCGGGATTCAGCTGGAATGTCAATTCTACGACATCCACATTCTGCTGTTTGTCGAAGGTAAGACTAATCGTTCGTTTGCAGTCGTCGATGACCGCCGAAATGGATGTTCGTTCGCCGTCGCTGGCGGTCACCAAGGCAAAAGGTTTGTTTGCAAATACTTCATCCAGTCCGGGATCTTCTCCGCACGCAGCCATCAGAACGATGCTTGCGAACGATAATGCATGTTTCAAGAGATTTTTCATCTTTATCGGTGCTTTTTCAAATTGTTATTTGGCTTCGGGATCGACCAATTCTCTTACGATCTCGGAAAATTCGATCTCTGCAAGCGAAAAATAAGGCTGGTAAGCATCGGTTCCCTTCACCATTTCGAATTTGACCTGCGAAACGGGTTTATTGGGCAGGAACAGGTCCGAAGTATAGGAAGAACCTGGGTCATTCGGAAGGTTGTCGAGTTGTGAAAGCAGTTCCCACATCCTACCGTCCGTACTGCCATAGATATTTACGGACTTAGGCCGTGAACCGCCCTTTTTTCGGTTCCAATAACAGAACTTGAAGGCTGTCACTTCCCGACGGAAATCGAATGCAACCCAATGATAACCAGACGGCTTGAGCTCTGGATAAGTGTATTCATCCCAGAAACTCTGGAAAAAAGTGTCCGGATTTCCATCCACAAGATGTTTCAGGGGGCCTTCGCTCGGCTCTTGGGCATTGGTCGTCAGCTGATCAACGCAAAGAGTAATCGGATTCTCTGCGATATCCACATAATAGGATGCTGCTTTTTGGCATTGCTGTTCGATATATATAGGTTGTCCCGGAATTTTATCCACGTTGTAGGCCGTGAACGTAAAACGGTATTTCCCATATTTGTTCAGGAGTCCGTCAATATAGAGCGAGTTGGTATAGCGGCTGCACAATTTCGTGACCGGTTGCTGTGTGCCGTAATCGTAATAGGAAACCTCGGCATAGAGGAAATCGTGGTCCTCGACCCGATTCCATGTCAGCCGGATTGCCCCCGGGAATGCTGCGGCGCGAATTCCCTGTACGGCAAGTGCCGTCATGGCCGGATCTTCGTCCCCGCTGCATGAGATACAACCAGAAAGGACGAAGGCCAATAATATTTTTTGCATGATTTTCATAGATGCGGTATTTCAGAATTTGTAATTGAATCAATAACCTGGATTCTGAACGAATTTCCGTTCGTTTTTGTTAATATCATCCTTGGGAATTGGCATCAGGTAGTGCATGGGTGTTGCAAACTTACGCTGTACGACCACCTCGGTGACCTGAAAAAAATCAGCGTCAGACTCCCCGTTGTAGTTCATTCCCTTAGGGCGGACATTGAAGTATTTGTCTCCCTCCTTCCAGCGACGCACATCCCAGAAACGGTGGCCTTCCAGATAGAGTTCGATGGTTCGCTCCTGATGTGTCATACGGATCATTTCGTCGCGTCCGAGCGTCAGTCCTGCTTTTTCAAAAGCCTTGTCCACCGAGTTCAGTCCTGCCCGATCACGAATCGGTTTCAAGGCTGCCACTGCGTCGTCTATCCGGCCTAAATTGGCGCAGGCCTCCGCAAGGTTCAGGTACAGCTCCGCCATGCGAATCACCGGCCATGGATAATGTGGAGCGGCGACATCCTCCTGAATGTTGTTGTAAAGGGGGGAACACCCCTTTTTGTTGAGATACCCTGTGGGGGTGTAGTTTGTCGTCCGCTCCTTAATGCCGAAGACGTCGTTTTTGCGAAACTTCGTCTGTACGATGTTGGCATTGTCATCGGCGCTGTCGCGACGGAGTACTTCGTAATATCCGTTCTGGAAAGCTACCCATGCATAGAACCGGGGTTCGCGGTTGATATTCAGGTTCATGGTCACACCGTTGCAGACATCGTTGTGATACTCTCCGTAACGGTACCTTCCGGCATAGTCGTATTCAGGGTCAAGATCGATCGGGAGGCCGTTTTTCGAATAGAACATCTCGACCATCGTCAATGTCACGCCGACTCCGTTGCCTGATGATGGCCCCACGCGGTAAGGCGTAGACTTGTATTGCAGCCCATAATGGCCCTCTTTTCGGGTGTCGGCCCATAGGACTTCCTTTGAGGTATTGTAATCCAGGAAATTCAGACGAAGTACCCGGTGAACAGGATCGACCGGTTGCGCGAATTTTGATGTCTCCGCCGGACTTTCGGTGTAAAGTTTATAACCTGCGGCCGTTGCAGCCTCAATGGCCTCCTCTGCAGCAGAAACTGCTTTTTCCCATTTCGCTTCCGAATAAGTTTGGCTGATCAGATGCCGCCCGTCTATCTTACTGACGAAATTTGCATAGTATTCACTGTTGCCGTTGAAGAGTGGGGATGCGGCATAGAGCCATAACCGTGATTTCAGAGCTTTGGCGGCAACACTCGTGGCTCGGCCATAGGCCGTGGAGGTTTGCTCTGCCGGCAGCATACCGGCCGCCTCATCAAACAGGTCAGAGAGCCATTGGACGCATACGTCATAACGTTCGCGTTCGGGGAAGTCCGCCTTGTCCATATCGATGGACATCACACCTTTGATAAGCGGAATCGGTCCGTAGTTCTTCAAAAGCAGGAAGTGGTAATAGGCAATCAGAAACATTGCTTCACCCTTGTAGGTCCGGAGGTTGGCTTCCGTCATGTTCGGGACGGCATCGATATTCTCCAACAGAATGTAGCAGCGTCGGATTCCTCCGAAAAGCGTATTCCAGTAGGAGATTACCGGTTCGCTGGCGTTATAGTTACCCTTCGGAAAGTTGGCAAAGGTTTCATGTTCCCACGGGGTCACTACTTCATCTGCAGTCATCAGATCCAGTGACGCTGTTTCGTGACGCGGATTGGGCAGGAACGAGTAGCAGGAATAGAGATAGCGTTCGGCCATTGTAGGGTTTTGGAAGGCATCTTTTTCGTCCGGGGTCTCGTCGGGTACCACGTCCAGATAGCTGCATGCCTGGAACAAAAATGCAGCCGACAAAATCAGGAACAGAATATGTATATAAGATTTCATGGGATTTTGTTTGGGATTGATTTAAAGAGTCATTTGGATGCCAATGTTAAAAACCCGCTGGGTAGGATATTTCAGGCCTGATCCGCCACCCTGTTCCGGGTCCCATAACTTGAATTTCGAGAAGGTCAGCAGGTTGGAGCCGCTGATGTAGAAACGCATCTTCTTGTAGGTATAGCCGATCTCCGCGTTTTTCAGCTTCAGGAACGATGCATCGCGGAGCCAATAGGTTGAAGCTACCGTATTGTTACCGTATTCCACCACGCTCAACCGTGGATAAGCCGCATGGATATTCGGATTGCTCTCGCTCCAATAATCGTCTGCGACAAATTGCATGGCATTACGCTTGACATTGTTGTTAATACCGAACGGATGGAAGCAGCTCATCACCAGCGATGTGTTGGCCGTACCCTGGAAAAAGACTGAAAAATCGAATCCTTTCCACTGAGCTGAGAATCCGAACCCGTAGACAATTTCCGGTACTTCGGGGTATCCGGCATAGATACGGTCATTTGAATTGATCGTATTGTCATAGTTGCCGTTCGCATCGGGCTGGTTGACATATTTGATGTCTCCGGCCATGATTTCGCCGCCCAGCAGTTGCTCCGGGCTGTATTTGACCTCGTTATTGTCGATAAACAGGCGTTGTGCTTCGTAAAGCAGAAATGAATTGACCGAACGGCCGACTCGGGACAGGTTGGGATACTGCAAGTAATCCGGTTCATCCTGTTCGAGGACTCGGTTGCGTGCGAAGGTGAACGTTCCTTTGGCAGATATAAAGAAATCCTTGCTTATCTGGTGGCTATAGTCCATCGAGAGATCCAGACCGCGGTTTCTTACCTTGCCCAAGTTGCCGTACACTTTGGTCGTTGATGTCCCGAGAAAAGCAGGAACCGTTCCTCGTTCCAAGAAAATGCCGCTCCGAACCTCCTGAAACAGATCGACCATTACATTCAGGCGGTTATAGAATTGCAAATCGACGCCGATATTGAGTTTTTTTCCGGTTTCCCAGGTGATCTTCTTGTTTTCGAAACGATTGTAGACTGGCCCGCTTAACGTATATTCCCCGTCAACACCTGTCGTATATTCGGCTCCGGAAAGGGAGAGGTCTGACATATACATGAAGCGTGTTTCTTCACTATCGTTACCCACAAGGCCATAGGAACCTCGTAGTTTACAATAAGAAACTGCTTTCTTGATCGATGCCCAGAATTTCTCCTGACTGATCACATATCCCACGGCTACCGACGGGAAGAAACCGAATCGTCGACCCGTAGCGAAATTTTCGCTGCCGTTGTATCCGAAATTGGCTTCGATAAGGTAACGATTATCATACCCATAGGTCAGACGGCCTGCGAGACCCTGTTTGCGTTTGGGTAAAGAGTTGAACAACCCGTTGGGGTTTCCGAGTGCAGTCTCCTCCTGATTATACACTATCATGGCACCCACATCGTGTCGTCCAAAACTGCGGTTGTAATTGATCATGCCCTGGATATATATTTTGCGGTCGCCATCGGTACTGCTGGAGGTAGCGAGTGTTGTACTTTGTTCGTTGCCGCGGATCTCCAGATCATAGTTTTCCAATCCGTCATTGTCTGTATGCGTTCCCGAAATTTCATAGGAATTGTAACCGGCCGAACGCGATGTCTGGGTATAGGAATAGTTTTTAAAAGAAATCAGAGCCGAAGCGGAAAGCCCTTTCGTGATGAAATCAAAATTTTGGTCCAGACTCAGATTGGCATTCAATACACTCTGGAACTCGTCCTTGTAGCCGGTAACCATCTCTGCTACGGGATTTTTTACCATGGATTTACCTCCCCAACGGATGTGGTTTACGGTCGGATCATTGGGAAAGGTGATCGGCATATCGGCTGGATTCCCGTTCATGATCATTCCGAAAATGCTCTCGCTGCTTTTCACGGGTCCATGCGTATCCCGGAGTTGTGTGTTGATTTTCAGCGATACTTTGGTCGACTTTGTTAAATTGACATTGACATTGTTCTGGAAAGCATAACGCCAAACCGAATAATTGTTGTTATAGGAGAAGTAATCTCGGCTCAGATTCTTCAACATACCCTCCTCGTGACGAACGGTAGCACTCATGAAGTAGTCGACCCTCGAACTGCCTCCGCGGATATTGAAGTTAAAGTTTTCGTTGATAGCCAAATTTTTGAACATTTCATCGTACCAATCCACATCGGGATAGATATATTTGTTGCTGCCAATCCGTGTTCCGTCAATTTTTGCCTGTGTGTAGGGAATTTGCCCCGTGCCGCGTGTCAGAACCGATTCGTTGTACATCTGCATATAAGTCACGGCATCAACTGTCTCCGGGCGGTTCGTTGGAGTAGAAAATGCCGTTTCGAAACGAAAATTAATGATTGGTTTATCCAGGTTCTTGCCATTTTTCGTCGTAACGATCATCACACCGTTGGCTCCTCGTGAACCATAGAGAGCGGTCGCAGTAGCATCCTTGAGCACTGAAAAACTTTCGATAATCTCCGGGTCCAGACCATTCAGTTCATTGGCGTCGATCGCCACTCCGTCAAGGATGATCAACGGTTTGGTGGCGGACCCGAACGTGGAGATACCGCGTATCCAGAAATCCGCCTGGTCGGCACCGGGCTGTCCATTGCGCTGTACGGCAATAACTCCGGCAAGACGCCCGGCAAATCCCGTCGACAGACTTGATGAAGGCATTCGCAGTTCGGTAGGGACAATGGATTGAACCGAACTAACCAGCATGCCTTTCTTCTGTTGGCCGTAGCCCACTACCACGACCTCATCCAACGCGTTGGCGTCTTGTTTCAGAGCCACGTTCAGATTTCGGTCGCGTCCAACGGCGATCTCCTGTGTCTCGTATCCGACATAAGAGAAGAGCAATGTTTTCCGGTTTTCCGGCAGGTTGATTGAGAATATTCCGTTCAAGTCTGTCGTAGTGCCGACGGAGAGGCCTTTTACCTGTACGGTAGCCCCGATCAGCGGTTCTCCGGTCGTTGCATCGGTGACCGTACCGGAAATCGTTCGGGAAACTGGTTGAGCATGTATTTCGCAGGGAACAACGAGAATACCTCCGAAGAACATGGTGAATACAAGCAACCATGCAGTCCGCAGCAGATTATCAATTTTAATACATTTCATGATTTTTCGGGATCAAGCATTAGCGACTTTTAGAGATGGAGTCCGCAGATAGAGAACGGGATAATAGGGAGTGGTGCAAACGTGTGTCATGGGCATGTTTCATTTTATAATTTTCAGATAAAGTAGTTTTGGTCAAAATGACGCTGCAAATTTCTCTTCATATTTAGAAAAAAGGTTGAATTTTTACCGGAAAATACCCTTAAAGAAAAGAACGAGGAATTTCTTCGATATTTTTTGGATTTAGGCAATCCATTCGCTATTTTTGACTGTCTATTCATTTATAATCCAATGAAAAAAAACATTTTAACAATTCTTTGCTGCCTGACGGCCGTATTCTCATTTGCAAGAGAAAAGTCTCAGATTACGGTCATCATGCAGGTTTCAGATCCCCAAATGGGATTCTATGCCGATAACCGCAACATGGACTATGAAATTCGGACCCTCACAAAAACCGTCGCAGCGATAAACAACCTTCGTCCCGATGTTGTCGTTTTCACCGGTGATTACGTGCACGATGTGGCGGACGAGGGACAATGGATGGAATTTCTGCGGATCGTTGCAGGCATAGCCCCCTCCATCAAAACCCTTTATCTCCCAGGTAACCATGACGTCCGGCTGAAAGAAGGTTCTGTCGATGTGGAACCCTACACGAAACGCCTTGGAGCCGATCACTTCTGCGTTCGGGTGAACGGAAATCTACTGACCGGCATAAACTCGAATTATCTGAAAGACGAGATCCGGGATCTTTCGAAAGAACAAAATCAGTTCCTGTGGCTGACCCGTTCGCTCAAAAAAAACAGGCGGATATCCCTTGTCTTTACACACCACCCGTTCTTTCTCCGGCAAATTGACGAGCTGGGCGGATATTCGACTATTTCGCCGGAAAAACGCCGGAGATATTTCGAGCTTTTTCGGAAAACCGGTGTGCAAGCTGTCTTTGCAGGGCATTTGCACGATAATGCAGAGGCATCGTACGACAATATCGGAATGATAACCTCGAGTGCCGTGGGCCGACAGTTGGGTGACGCTCTTTCGGGAGTAAGGATCATTGTTATCAAAGACCAGACAATCGTTCACAGGTATTATTCGCTTGATGAAATACCGGGTACACAAACAGAACTGATTCAGACACTCCAATAGTTGGGGCTCGAATCCCAGGCCGATGATGGGGCTGGATTGATAAATCGGATGCGTTACTTTCGGAGCGTAAAAACCATTGCTATCGGATAGTGATCCGAAATGTAAGGCACTCCGTAATCTCCATCAAGGGTGGCAAATTTTAGACACTTAATCCTGCCACGGCAGAAAAGATGGTCGAGGATAATCGTGTCCGGAGCAGATCCAAACCCATTGAAAGTTCCTTTGTGATCGGTCTCCGCAGCCGTGTCTCGAACTGAAGCCATTAGTTTGGTTATCGGCTTAAGTTGTTTATTTTCAATATATGTATTGAGATCTCCTCCCAGGATCACCGTTGCTTTTTTTCCGGTAATCTGTCGAATCTTCATTGCGATCAGTTTCGCCCCCTCTTCACGGGCAATTTCCCCTTGGTGATCAAGATGCGTGTTGAAGTAGAAAAACTCTTTGTCGGATCTCCTGTCGCGCAATTTGACCCATGTTACCGTGCGATTGCAGGCTGCATCCCACCCACGTGACACTTTGTCGGGTGTTTCGCTGATCCAAAAGGTCCCGCTGTCCAGCAGGTCGAATCGGTCGCGAAGATAGAATACCGCCATCGTTTCTCCGCCTTCGGCTCCTCCGTCACGATCCTCGCCGACACGGGCATACCGGGGACATTCGGTGTCGATATAATACAACTGGTCTTGCATGGCCTCCTGTACCCCCATCACATCGGGAGCCTCCTGTCGAAGCATCTGTGTCGTGGCATGACAACGGTTCGGCCAGCTGTTGTCTCCGTCGCGACCCCAACTGGTACGCATATTGAAAGAAATCAGTTTGATAGATTCCGTATCTTGATTGGCTTGAACTGAATTTGAAAAACAGAACGTGAGCAGTAAAAAAAATATCGTCTTTTTCATCGGAATGTTTATTGTTTTGCTGTTTGGAAGATCTTTCCATTTATTTTGATTTTCAGGTTTTTCCATTGCCGTGGTAGGATGGACGGTCGCTGTATGAGACCATCTGGCGTAATCTCCAGCCCGCCGAATCCAAACAGCACTGCTTGTAGCATGCCCCCTGCGCCCGTCATGAAATAAGGATTGCCGCTGGTGGCCGTCTCGGCAAACACCCTGAACGGTGGCCGCAGATTTGGCAAATAGGAGCGACGGAACATTTCGCCGGCTTTTTCAACCATTCCGAGACGGGCGTACTGGATGGCGAAAACCGAGTAGCTCATTGCCGGACCATTATGCGGGTCGATTCGGTGTTCATAGTATTTCAGATCGCGTAATAGAGCCTCGCGTTCGGTTACAATACCCAGTGGATAGCCCAGCAGGTTGGCATCGGCCTGTTTGATCATTTTGCCGTTGTAGTCGGCGTGCTCACGCGTTGTCCCATCGGCGAAGTGCGGAATGCGAAGGCCCTCGGCAAGCACACTCCACTGAGGATTGGGGCGCTCGCTGCAAAGTTCGGCAGCAGCCGTTGTATACTCCAATGCCCGGCGGACCGCGCCGTTGGTAAAGGCGTTGTCCGTGACTCCGACGGCGTATTCGTTGGCTCCGATTACATTGCGGATCGAATAGCTGCCGTCTGCATTTGCCGTAGCACGATCGCACCAGAAAAGCGCTACCTCGCGCATCAGCGGAAATCCCTCACGACATAGCCACTTCTGATCTTGCGTCACACAGAAATAATTCCAGCAGGCAATCGCGATGTCGGCTGTAATATGATGCTCGAGCGGTCCGGTAAGGGCAAAGGTGGGTGTGGCTTCTTCTCCCCGGGCATCCCCTTCCCATGGGAACATCGCGCCCCGATAACCATGGGCATAGGCCCGACGGCGAGCTGCATTGAGTCCGTCGATTCGGTAGTTGAGCATTTGTTGTGCCAGACTGGGCTGGAGTACCAGCAGTGTCGGATACATCCATATTTCAGAATCCCAAAAGATATGACCGTTGTAGAAGCCTCTGGTCGAAAGGCCCATCGGTGGAATACTCCGGCGACTGCCCTCGCGGATAGAACTGTAGAGATTGAACAAGGCGAAACGAATGTCCAATTGTGCAGTGGGATCGCCTTCGATCTCAATATCTCCTTGCCATAACTCTGCCCATTTCTGTTCATGTGCCGCAACGAGTTGCAGCACTCCCTCGCGAACTGCATAGATAGCCTGTCTTTCCGATTCATTCCACGGATCGGTGAAAGTTGACGTAGTGCAGATTGTTCCTACAAGAGAGAACGCAGCCCGGCTGCCCTTGTGCAGAATCATCTTCACGCATCCTGGAGTGACCTGTTCACACCCTTTGCTGCAGAGGAAGGTTGATGAAACGGCAATATGGTCGAGTCCGTGACCGTAACTGCCGGATGTGCGTTGCAGAGCGATGCGGCTGCCATCCTCGCAGGCGACCGTGCGCGACTCTCGCAGAGTGTCGGTGAGTGTCTCGGGAATGCTATGATTGTTTGAGAAAAGAAGCTCGGCATCACGCTCTGCCGTCACCTCGACTTCCGTCATAAGTGCGTAAGGCATATTCCGCAAGGCTCGTATACGACAGACGACCGTCACGCCGTCTGTCGAAAAACAGGTCGTATGTACGGCACGCCGCATGTCGACCGACTGATGCTGTGGGCGGACCTCCAACGGGTTGAACCGACGGCCATCGATAGCCATTGTTAGCCCCATCGGATTAATCCCTTCCAAAATACGGCTTACATCATCTTTGCTCCCCGGTTCATAACTTTCTCCCAGAATTACGGGCCCAAGGGAAAAAGGCTCCCGTCCTACAGTGACACCAATTTCTCCGTTGGCCATGGCAACGGCAAAATAATCTGCAGTGGTATCTCTTGCAGTAATTACCCATCCTTCGCTCCCTTCGCTGTGGGCATCGGCCAACTGGGGAATGATCGCCAGCAGCCCGACTAAAAAAACAATTTTTATCATATCTCTATCTATTTACGGGAATAAATGTTATAGCCTGTCCGCCACGGGCCGACATTGCAAGTTCAAGCATATCGGCAGAAGTCACTTTTCGTTCTTCGATACGATAGTTTTCGGGATGCTCCGTAGAATCCGGAGCATCGGCATAGATTGTTGCCATATAAGTCATGTCAGGTTTCAAGAAATCAAGTTTCTGGGGCAATATTCGGGGCTCTTCGTTTGTGCCGGCACCAAGGAAGAAACTGTCGCCTGCACGGCGCACAACGACAATATATTTACCCGGCTCTCCCTGTAATGCTTGGGACCAGTCGCAGTCGGCATTGAAGTCTCGGAAGAATTGGAAAGCCGGATGTCCCTCGTAGTTTTCAATCAGATCAGACGCCATCTGGAGTGGCGAATAAATAATCACCCAGTTGGCTATCTGACGTGCCAATGTAGTCTTGACACAACTGGAATTATTGTCGCCGTTCCATTCCTGCATTCCGGTTTCCTTATTCCGGATGTGAGAATAATCCAGATCGAATATCCCCGGAGTGTAATCCATCGGACCGCTCAGGAGCCGAACGAAAGGCAGTGTACAAAGATACTCTGCGGAGTTACCTTCCGACCATGCGTTCCACTCCATACCGCGTGCTCCCTCCCGGGTCATCATATTGGGCCATGTGCGGCGAATACCTGTATCCTTGATTGGCTCATGGGCATCAATGACGATCTCATAACGGGCAGCAGTTTCGATGACATGCTGGTAGTGCCGTACTCCATATTGTGAGTGGTGAAGTTGACCGCCTGCGAAACCTCCGGCATATCCTGTTTTGACTGTATGCACCCCCAGTCCGGCATAGTGTTGCATGGCCCTTTCCAAAACTGCCTCATATTCGGGAATATTGCCTCCCGTTTCATTGTGTATCCACAATTCGACTTTTTTCTCTCGGGCATATGCGGCAATGCGGTCCAGATCGAAATCGTCATAGGGTTTCACATAGTCAAAGTGTTGCGTTTTACCCCAGTTCTCCCAGCCTTCGTTCCATCCTTCGAATAACACTCCCTGGATATTATTCGCAGCAGCAAAGTCAATATGACGCAGGGCGTTCTCCGTTGTCGCTCCATGTCGGGGACCTTTTGTCCATGTATGTGAGCCGAGATGCAGGCCCCACCATACGCCGATATATTTCTGAGGTTTGATCCACGACGTGTCAGCAATCTTCGAAGGTTCGTTCAGATTGAGAATCAGCGACGAGTTGATCAGGTCTACGGCTTTGTCGCCTACTTGGATTGTGCGCCATGCCGTTGTGAATTTTGAGGGAATACGGGCCTTTATGCCTCCGGATAACGGAGCTAATTCTACTTTGAACATCAATGAATCGGTCCGGTAGAGATTCATTTCAGGAAAATCGTACAGCGCCGCTTCGTGAATCGAACCGTATGTGCCGTCCACACAGAACGTGAAAGGCGTGTTGGCATTTTCGACGGACGAAATCGGCAGTTTGCGATACAATAATTCATAGGTGTTGAAATTCCCCGGAATCGACCATGATATACCGTCTCCGGCAAAACGGAATTCGGTCTGTTCATCGGTGACAGTCAGCGAATCAAGATTTGATATCTCCAATTCATAGCGAAATGCTACGCCGTCGTCAAAAGCCCGGAAACGAAGTGTCAGTAACGTGTTGTTTTCCTTCTCCAATAGCACGGCCATTTCGTTGTGGCAATCGTGCAGGGTTTTATTTTCACCCCACGGTTGTGTCCATGTTTCGTCTACGGTTTTTTTCATAATCTCCTGTACCGAAAAGCCTTTGGTGAGGTCTTCTTCTTGGGTTGCGAGTCCCAGCATGGAGGGCTGGATCAAAGGTCTGCCATCGCGTTCGATGCTATAGGCCATACTGCCGTCGGTATTCGTTACAAACGAAAGACGTGTACGACCGTCGGGAGAGGTTATCTCCGGATTTCCATTGCATGCGGACAGCAACAAACATAGACCGGATAAAAATAAGTTCAGAAATGAGAACTTTAGAATTTGGTTCATGCTAAATTTGTTTAAATGGGGTTATTGAATTTTTGGGGTTATTTGTCGGTTATACCTTAAGGAAGGTGTTTTTTCGATATAAGAAATAGAGAAATAGCCAGCAGAGCACAATATAGCCGATATCGTAGATTACAGCCCCTGCTGTTTCGCTGCATTTGGAGGCGAGCCCGCCGACAAAAAAATCGGAGGCATAGCGTAGAGGAATAATCCGCTGTGCCATATAAATCGTAATGGAATTTAATCCGATGACACGAAAGGCAAACGTCCAGCGTTTGTATCCGCGCACGTCAATCAAGTAATAAAACAAAGCTATCATTCCCAGCGAATATCCGGTAACGACACAGGTAAACGAACTGCTCCAGATATTTTTGTTGATCGGCATCATAAGATTCCAGCACAGCCCTACAGATGTGATCACGATTGCGGTAACAGCCATATACAGTGCTTTTCGCGAACCTGTCAATCCTCGCCGGTTATCGAGCAGAAATTCACCGGTGAACATTCCCGACAGTGCTGATACAATAGCCGGCAGTGTGCTCAGGATTCCTTCCGGATCGAACGATCCGTAAAGGATGCGTCCAGGGAGATATTGCCGATCAATCCATCCAGCCAAATTTCCTTCCACGGAAAGGGGGACGGTGCCTGCCGGGGCATCGGGAGCTATGACCAGACTCAACAACAGCGAATAGCCGACCAGGATAGTTCCGGCAATGACAATCCGCGTCCTTATGCCGCAATACACACAAAGTAGCGCCGCGAGCATCCAAGCCGTACCAATCCTCCCTAATACACTTGCCAGACGCAACGAAGAAAAATCAAGATCGAATAGTCCGTTATAGATCAGCCCCAAAAGAATCAAAGTCACTCCACGACGGACAATTCGTCCCAGAATGCGCTCCTTTCCGAGACCTCTTGTACGTTGTTTGGCCAAAGAAAACGGAAATGCTACTCCCGCAATAAAAAGAAACAGAGGAAAAATGGTATCCTGAATCGTTAGCCCATTCCATGCCGCATGCTGCATCTGCTGTGCGAGCATATCGGTAAAAGATCCTGGGCTTAGTGCGCATAACGAAGTGATGAGTCCGGAAAAACCCATGATAAAGAGCATGTCGAAGCCTCTCAGGGCGTCCAGAGATAAAAGTCGTACATTCGGGTTCATTGTCACAATGTGTTTTATTTAGTGTCAACGGAACAGTCTCCTCTCTTCAAAAACAGAGGATATGGTGATTCGTTATATTTGTCGTAGCGTTTTTGATGTGCATGGCCCTACTGCGGTTGGCGGCATTGGGGGCGGGGTACGATCTCTGCAATGTCTGGGATTTTATGGTTGCTGGTCGACGCCGTAAATGTGGGGAACCCCGAGGTAGATGTTCGAACAATGCTAGCTTTTGCCGATTATTTCAGCCCATACTTCCGGTGTGCGGCCACATCTAGAGACTCGTTGAGGCGTGATCCGACCTTATAATGCCCATGACTATGTTTTACTGATATACAAATTTTAGGCGGTATTTACATTGGTTGTTATACAGACTCTTTGTTGGCGCATCTGTCTGATTTTCTTTTCAAATGTTATTTTCTCAATCCAGGTCTCGATTCCTGCATCAAGCCGGATGGTGAACGGCACGGGTACAACCGGGATATCAGGCTCCAGGTAAAACGATAATAGGCAACGTGTTTTTTCATCGCATCAGAATTTAAGCAACTGCAAGGGCTTCTGGGGCCTCAGCACGTCATGCACCTTGCGTTCGGATGATTTGGCCGTAAAAGGCAGTCGCAGGATGATTTCGTCGGCCGAGCGTCCCAGTTCGGCCGTGTAATCGCCCGCTTCGACGATAAAAGCCGAGGCTTGCTCGTCGAATGAGGCCAGATCGGAGGCCGCAAACCAAAGTTTCAGTGTCTGTGACTCTCCAGGCTGTAATTCGCGGCTTTTGGCGAAGGATCTTAGTTCGCGCACGGGTTTTATCAATGCGCTCTTCGGAGCCGCGATATAAAGTTCAGCGACATCCCGACCTGAGTGCAGTCCGGTGTTGGTTACACGGAGCGTCACCTCGTAACCGGCACCCGAACGCCTGATGGCAGCATCCGTCCAATCGAAAGTTGTGTAACTTAGACCATAGCCGAATGGGTAGGAAACTTTCTCCCGGGCATAGGTCGAGAAATAGCGGTAACCCACCCAAATATCCTCTTCGTAACAGGTGAATCCCAGGTTGCGTACATTGCGCTCCGGGGCATCGTCGGCCCAGTCGCCGCGGCGGCCTCGATAATCGAGCGGAAAATTCTTTGACGAAGGATGATCCGAATAATCGATCGGGAAGGTCATCGGCAGCCGTCCCGATGGTGCGGCTCGTCCGCTTAGGACATCGGCGGTGGCATTGCCAGCCTCCAAGCCTCCCTGCCAGGCCAGTAGAATCGCATCAGGAAGTTCTTTCCATGAATTGGTTTCGATGACGCCTCCGATGTTGAGTACCACGATCACCTTCTTGCCTGCGGCATGGAAGGCTGAACAGACTGACTCGAGCAACACCCTTTCAGCGTTCGTTAGGTAGAAATCCGATGTCGGCCGATCGTTGTACTCGCCCGAATTGCGGCCGAAGGCAATGATGGCAGCATCGCTCTCCCGGGCGCGTGAGGCGATGAATTCTGGGGTCAGCGTTGTTTCTGGTACAAACCATTTTTCGCCCAAGAGCCGTAGGGCGTTCTGCTCGCAGAGCAGTGCTTGGCCGAAGGACATGTATTTGGCATAGAGATCGGCTGTGCGGTCGTTCAGCCGAAATCCGGCGTTGTGCAATCCTTCGTCCAGATTAACCGTGTAGGCTTTGTTGACATGCCCGGCTCCGGTGCCTCCGGCGATGCAGTCATAGGCGTTGACGCCGAATACCGAGAGGTCGCACCCTGCGGAGAGAGGCAGGGTGGCGCCTTCGTTGCGAAGCAGGACCATTCCCTCCGCAGCCACCTGCCGTGAAACAGCGGCATGGGCTTCCAAATCGGGAGCCTCTGACACGGCGCACGCCCGGAAACGGGGTGTCTGCAGAATGTATTCGAGCACGCGGACCACACTCTTGTCGACATCTGCTTCGGATAGTTTTCCGCTACGTACTGCATCAACGATCTCCTCCGACTGAGCCGGTTCTCCCGGCATCATCAGATCATTGCCGGCATGTACCTGCGCTGCGGTGTTGCGCTTGCCAATCCAGTCCGAGATGACGATGCCTTTGTAGCCCCATTCATCGCGCAGGATGGTAGTCAGCAGGTCGCGGTTCTCTTGAGTGTAAGGTCCGTTGATCCGATTATAAGAGGACATAACCGTCCACGGACGGCCCTCCTTGACCGCGATTTCGAATCCGCGCAGGTAAATCTCGCGCAGAGCGCGCTGCGATATCCGTACATCGTTTTGCAATCGCATCGACTCCTGATTGTTGGCGGCAAAATGCTTGACCGAAGTCCCTACACCTTGTGACTGGATGCCTCGAACCATTGCCGCGCCACATTTGCCACTCAGTAGCGGGTCTTCGGAGTAATATTCGAAATTTCTGCCGCACAGCGGATGGCGGTGGATGTTAATGCCCGGACCGAGAATCACGTCGCAGCCGTAGTCGAGCACCTCGCGACCCATGGCCGCACCGCATCGTTCGATCACCTCTTCGTTCCAGGTCGAAGCGAGCATCGTGCCGATCGGGAAAGCTGTACAGAAATAGGTCTTCGGATCGTTTGCACGCCGCGGGTCGATGCGGAGGCCGGCGGGTCCGTCGGCCATTACTGTTGGCGGAATGCCATAGGTTTCCAGGGAGCAGGTGGCCCCTGCCGAGCCGGGAACGATTTTCAGCGTACGGCCTGTCACGGCCCCTTGGCCGCCATAATTCTCCATTGAGGTTCCTACGAGTAGCGACGCTTTCTCTTCAAGGCTCATGGCTGCGACAATCTTCCGGACCGGAACTTCGCCCAGTTGGGGTTTTGCCGGTGGAGCAGTTGCAGCTGTAGCCGCGGAGAGTGCGAATGGAATAATGAGCAGTTGTTTCATGGTGAATTAGTTTAAAAGTCTGTTGAGGAGTAATCCCTGATGTCAGACAGGTATTATGGTTTTCTACGTGGTGGCGGACATCGATATGGAGTTATGTTATACTCCCTGTGGCTTTGCTGCTGGAAACGGACTCTGCCCCGGTGATCATATTATCTTCCAGGCAGAAAGCTCTGTTGTAAAGGGGCGATCCTGTTATCGGATTCGGACTGTTGGGCATGGAACGCCTCTCTGTGAAATATTTTTCGGCGACGAGTATCATCCGTCTCTTTTTGATCTCAGGAAGAGCATGGTGTGAAGCCGAGATATCGTCGCTCAATAGGACTTCTGCGATTTTGTCTGCGAGGATCAGCGGAATCTGTATGCAGATGCGACGGAGTGAGGTGCCCCGTCCACTCTGTTTCTGCAGAATTCGGGCTTGATAGGAAACGAGAGGCCGATGCGGGGAAAGCATGGACCCAAGCTGTTTATCTATCCCTTCCGATTCTTGGCTCAGGTACGGGATTCGCCAGAGGGGTTTGTTGCCGTCGAAGGGGATGTATTCTCGGGAATACTGCTTCTGGTTTCCTGGCAGCATGTCGGCCTTGAATTGCAGCGACTGCGGATTGTTGACGCAGAACTTGCCGGAACCATAGGTTCGATCAGAACAACTGCCTTCCGGATAAACCGTGAGAATTACGCTGGAATGTACGTGGAGTCCGATTTCAGGAATTTCTTTGAGACAGCAGCCTGCCGCACAGGTAACGATACTGCGCAATCTCTCTTCCGTGTAGTAGTTGCCATAGGCTCCCGATGTACTTTTGAGGATATAATGCCTTTCGCCGTAATGCTGCCAATCGATCCGGTCGGGCTTTGTGTGAAATAATTTCAATCTGATCAGCACCGGATGAACATCGGGTTGAATGTGCCAGTCGCTGTTATTTGCCGGAGAGGAATGAAATTTGTTGCATTCCTCCCGTTCCGTTTCATCAAGACAACGAAATAGTATACCTACGGGAAAAAAGTGTTGCAAAATATCGAACTGAACATTTTGATGACTAAAGCGGGGGTTATCGATGATTGTCACACGGGAAATCCCCTGCGTAATTTCCGATTGGTACAGAGTCTGTCGGTTGTGGAGCAGTTTTACAGAAATCGAGGGTGAAAGATCAATTGCCCGCCAAGCCTCTTTCAATCGCGTCCCCTCCGGATAAGAGGCTGGAACTGATCGATTGATTCGGTTGGCAACGGCCCAATCGCCTCTACGCTGCACGAATCGGTATCTATCCATTTCAAAGTTGTTTGCCGCTACGGTTAACTCTTGCGATATCGGCCCCAGAATCATTCCTCCGGTAGACCTTTGACCGGCAGTGCTGAAGACGGAAAGCAAGGCAATGGAATTTGCAAAAATGAAGTTCATGATAATATCCTATGAATTGGTCCGATTCTATCCATTCGCCGAAACACAATCTACGGGGTACGAAAATACGCCTGACATGGATCATGCAGGTTGAATTTTTACCGAAAAATGGATATACGTCCGCTTCTGCGGGCAATTAAGCGATTTTGTCGCCTTTTTTGTTCAGCCTGTCAATAAATTCCTTGGGAGAGCATCCGAATTTCTTCTTAAAACACGTACTGAAATATTTCGGGTCGTTAAATCCGGAAGCATAGGCCAGATCAGCAATACGCATCTTCTTCTGCTCTTCGAGCAAATGATAGGCTGCGCGCAGTCGTACATCAACGATAAATGCGGTCGGAGTCAACCCGGTGAGCGATTTAAGTTTTTCGGTAAGAACCGTACGGGACATATTCATTTCACGGGTAAAATCAGCTTGCGCAAATTCGCAATCGTCGATATGCGCATTGATACACGCCATAGCCTGACGCATGAACTTTTCATCCATTGAGGTATATTCCAGTTTTTCAACCTCAAATACCGGTTGGTTGCGGAAGTGCTGACCCCGGGCTTCCGATTTGCGGAGTTGATTGACTATCTGAGCGTAGAGCAGTTGCAGGTTGAAGGGTTTGGTGACATAGCCGTCCGCTCCTGAATTATACCCTTCAATTCGGTTCTCATCGGCATTTTTGGCCGTGAGCAGGATGACCGGAATATGACAATATTCGAAGGTCTGCTTGATTCGTCGGCACAATTCGATACCGTTCATGCCGGGCATCATGATATCTGAAACAACCAAATCGATCGCCTGTTGCGCCAATATGCGGAGCGCTTCTTCGCCGTTGGAAGCTCGTTCAATTTGAAAATAGGGAGCTAAAAGATTGGTGATTAACAAGAGTAATTCCTCGTTGTCATCGACGACCAACAGCGTATGGTCAGCATGTGTCGGGGGAGTGGTCATTATTGCGTCGGGCTGCTCCGGAATGAATTCTCCTGTCCCGTCGCAAATTATTTCCGCAGCATTGTTGTCGGCATCATCGTCGATCTCCTCTTCGGTGTAAGTCTCCCGGCCTATGGGTAGTGTGACGCGGAAGCAATTCCCGTCCCGCTCGTCGCTAGATACCCGGATTGAGCCCCGATGCAGATCGGTGAGATCCTTGACTAACGACAGGCCGATACCGGTTCCAATCGTGTGATGTTTTCGATAATTGCCGTCGTAAAATCGCCGAAAGAGTCCGTCGATGGTCTGTCGGGTCATCAGTTCTCCGCTGTTGGCTACCGAAATGCAGACAGAACAGGAGTCTCCGGGTTCGATCCGAATGATAATTTCTCCCTTGTCGGGAGTGTATTTTGCCGCATTGGATAGCAGGTTGTAGACGATTTTGTCGAGTTTGTCGGGATCGAACCAGCCGTCGATCTGTTCTGATGACGTGTGGAAATAAACCTTGAGTTGCTTGCGGGCTACAAGCGGAGCGAAAGCTTCCACGCATCGACGAACGAATTGGACGACATCGCCATACGATACACGGATTTTCAGATTCCCACTCTCGACTTTCCGGAATTCGAGTATTTGCTGAATTAAGCGCATCAGCCGCGTAGCATTGGTCGACATGACACCGTAAAGAGTTTGTTTGTCTCCCGTACCGTTGTTCAGATTCTGGAGTGAAGTGAGAATAATCGTCAGCGGAGTCATCAATTCATGAGTGACATTGGTGAAAAACTGGAGTTTGGCGTGATTCAACTCTTCGTTTTTTTGTCGCTCCACTTTCGAAATCTGTACTTCCTGTCGCAGCCGTAACCGATAGCGCAGGAATCGCATGACTCCATAAGCAATCGCCAGCAACAACAGGAAATAGATCGTCCACGCCCACCATGAAAGCCATGGGGCCGGAAATATCCGTATTGTGAGAATGCGCTCATTGCTGCTCCATACGCCGCTTTCTCCGGCAGCCTGCAGGTGAAATGTATAAATTCCAGGAGACAGATTGCTGTAGGAGGCGAAACGATGGTGCGAATCGGCCGTGATGTACTCCTTGTCAAATCCATCGAGCCGATATCTGAAAATATGATCACGCGGATTGGCATAGGAGAGCATCGAAAATTCGATGAGAAAATTGTTCTGTTTGTGTGTAAGTGTAATCGTATCGGTGTAGTCAATATCATGGAGCGAAATGCGCGATCTCTCCCGTGAGGGAAGGTCACGCAACGAGCGGTTGTGCACCTTGAAATCAGTGAGTACGATCGGTAGGTTCGTCTGGTGGCTCTGTGTACGATTGCCCGTGAATATCATCAGTCCATTGGATCCTCCGAAGACAATGCGCCCATTGTCGATCTGTGCCGAAGCATTTCGGTTGAAGAAGAACGGTTGCATGTCGGTCGATATGATATAGGGATTGATATGTTCGGGGTTACCTTGGCTATCCGGCGAAAAAGAAAAAACAGAATTGTTCGTTGTGATCCACATCCTGCTGTTTTTATCCCGGATTATGTTGCTGATACCCTTGTTCTCCAGATTCGGGAAGGCAGACACCGTTTTGAAGTGCTCTTCCGGGGGGATACGGACTGCAAGCCCGTCCGCAAAGGTTCCGGCCCAGATACAACCCGTATCGTCGCCCTGCAGGCAATAGACATGATCGGAAGTCATGCCGTTATTGCGCGTATACTGCCGCCAGCTGCCGTCAGCTATACTTATATGCAGAATACCCTGACCGTTCGAGGCGATCCAGACATCACCCGCCTTGTCGCAGCAGATATCGAATACGCAAGTCCGGTCGAACGGTGTAGCATATCCAAGCCATTCGGCCAGAGAGTAAAACCGTCCGTCTGCCGATTCGATGTAAACTCCTGTTCGTGACCCTATCCACAGGTTGCCGTGTGTATCCTCGCATTGGGCAATCACGCAGTCGTCCACAAAAATCGGTTGGTTGAAATGGTTGATCTGCCGAACCTGATGCTGCGCTTCATTATACACCCAGATACCGGCATTTTGCGTTCCGAAATACAATTCCCCGGTGGTTGAACGGCGGATGATCGTGTTGACGGTCGAAGTGTAGGGTAGTGATTTCAAGTCTGGATGTTCATGATAATCGACGATTTTCCCGCTTCGAATGTTGTATTTTATAAGACCGAAATCGAGCAGTCCCAACCAGAAGTCGCCATTCCCGGCGTAATGCATACTTCGGACCGAGTTGGTGTTGTAGCGAGCCTTGATTGGATCCAGCCGATCGGATTCGAACTTGGTTCCGCTGGTTTGAACCTTACAGACTCCTCCGCCCAATAAACCGATCCACATCAGTCCGTCGCGAGTCCGAAGGATCGAATTCACCTCATTGTAGGGTAGGTCTCCTACATTATCTCCGGGGAAGAAGTTCTGGAACGAATTTGGATTGTCAATGTCGTGGAGGATGCTCAGTCCGCTGCGGCCACCGATCCAGATGGTATTCTGCTCGGGATTTTCCTCAATATCATAAATAATATCGTCGAGCAGCGAGTGTGATTTGCCCGGTACATGTTTATAATGCAAGTAACGAATCGGTCCTGGAGCCAAGGGATCAAGCAATCGTACTACTCCGGCACCCCATGTCCCCACCCAGATATTGCCTGCAACATCGCGGGCCAAAACATGTGCTTTACGCAGCACGGTATCATCGAAAGTATAGGTGCGCTCCTCGCGGATATCATAACGCAGCAAACCCTGATCGAAAGCAGCGATCCATAAATTCCGGTTATTATCCTTGACGATAGAGGTGATAGCCTTGACTGGCTCTCCCGCTGAATTGGAGATTGAAACAAAGTGAAAATTACGATCGTGCTTACTTTTATGGAAAAGTCCCTTGTCGCCTCCGATCCAAATTCCATTGCCTGTATCGCATAGAATGACTGCGATATTACAATCCGCTAATTCCGGGTATTCATCAGCCATGATGTTGCCCGAAATTTTGTCGAGCCGAAAAAGGCCGTGTTCGGTTCCAATCCATAGATTCTTGTCGCAATCCTCGGCAACAACATTGACGAACGTGTTGAATAAGCCGTTTGAGACATCTCGCATGCCATAGGTGATAGCCCCGTATCCCTCATAGCGGGCCAATCCGTTATAAGTGGGGATCCAGATATATCCGTCGGAATCCTGATACAGCTTGCGCACCTCATTTGATGGCAGAATATCGAATGGTAATGGTACGAAGCGCACTTGTGAAAATGGTTCGGCAACAATGGTCTGTATCTCGGAAAGAACAAATCCGATGCAAATAACAAGAGACCGGAATATAAGAAAACAACGATGCATAACGGTATTTTTCGAAAACTAAATTATACATTTTTTTCGGAAAGCACAACAGCATTCAATCGAATCACAATAACATTCGGCCGAAAAAGAACAGTATAATGCGGTCAGAAGCGCCGGTATCGCCATCTTTTACAATTGTTTCAACAGAAGGCCCGCATTGGGAAAAGAATATTTCCGGAAAATATTCAACCCGGCGGCCGATAAAAATTCATTCTTTTGTCACGGGTTTTCGATGATCTCTTTCCAAAAAATAATGAATCTTCTTTAATGACAATATGACAATAAAACCAGATTTTGCACCTCGAATAATATTCTTGGTGTTTGTGTTGCCTCTACTCTGTGCTTGTGGCCGAAAATGGATGGTCGAGTCGCATGACGCCTTCTGTTTGATTTGGCAAAATGGGGGACAGACTTTGGGATATTCTCCGAAGTCTGGTATTCAAATTCTCTCTTCCGGCGGATATGCTTTCAAAGACCTGAACCGAAACGGTGTTCTCGACCGCTATGAAGACTGGAGGCTCACCCCGGAGGAACGGGCCAAGGATCTTGCCGGACGCCTTTCCGTTGAAGAGATCGCCGGATTGATGTTATACAGTTCCCACCAGGCTGTTCCGACGGATTCGATCGGATACTGGTCTTCTACCTACAACGGGACTTCGCTTCGGGAGAGCGGCCTTTCCCACTCGGCTGTTTCGGACAAACAGCGGATGTTTCTTCGAGACGATAATCTCCGGGCTGTGCTCGTCGTTCGGGTCGAAAGTCCCCGTATTGCGGCTGAATGGAATAATAACATGCAGGCTTTTGTTGAGGGGCTCGGACAAGGGATTCCGGTCAACATCAGTTCTGACCCGCGGAATGAAATCCGGGCTTGGGCTGAATACAATGCAGGGGCGGGAGGAAAGATTTCGCTGTGGCCCAATCCACTCGGTTTGGCAGCGACATTCGATCCCGCTTTGATGGAACGATTTGGGCATATTGCATCCATCGAATACCGTGCTCTTGGCATCGCCACAGCCTTGTCGCCACAGATCGATCTGGCAACTGAACCTCGATGGTGCCGGTTCTATGGAACCTTCGGTGAGGATCCCGATCTGAATATCGATATGGCGCGGGCCTATATTGACGGATTCCAAACATCCGACGGAACTGCCGAGATTGCAGACGGGTGGGGGTATGAAAGCGTCAATGCCATGGTCAAGCATTGGCCGGGAGGTGGCCCGGAAGAAGGTGGTCGGGATGCTCATTTCAGTTTCGGAAAATACACGGTTTATCCCGGGGAAAATTTTGAGCAGCATATTCGACCCTTTGTAGAAGGGGCTTTCCGTCTTAACGGAAAGACATGCAAGGCTGCAGCCGTCATGCCCTATTACACGGTCTCCCATGGAATTGATCCCTCTGGGAAAACGGTCGGCAATGGTTTTAGCAGATATATCGTCACCGACCTGTTGCGAAACAGATACGGATATAACGGAGTTGTATGTACGGATTGGGGCATTACGCACGATTATTCCGGCATTGAGGTGGCTGAAGGTAAATGCTGGGGAGTCGAAGATTTGAGTGTTGCGCAGCGGCATTATGAAGCTCTTAAGGCCGGAGTGGACCAATTTGGCGGGAATAACGATAAAGAGCCCGTATTGGAAGCCTACCAAATGTGGGTCACCGAATTTGGCGCACAATCTGCCCGGAATCGATTCGAACGCTCCGCCGTAAGGCTGCTGCTTAATATTTTTCGGACCGGACTGTTCGAAAATCCCTATGTAGATCCGGATCGGACGGAAGCGACGGTTGGGAATCCGGAATTTATGCAGGCTGGTTACGAAGCGCAGCTCCGGTCGGTCGTTCTACTGAAAAACCGAGCAGGGACTCTGCCTGCATCAACCCGCCGAAGGGTGTATCTGCCCGAGTACGGACATTCCTGCCTGTCGGTAGACTCTACTCTGGTAAAACAATATTATGAACTGACAAAAAGCCCTGAAAAAGCCGACTTCGCCATTGTTTTTATCGATGAACCCGACGGAGGCTGTGGATATGATACGACGGATCGGGAAAAGGGAGGTAACGGCTATGTTCCGATTAGCCTGCAATATGGAGACTATACGGCCTGCTATGCTCGCTCTGAGAGTATCGCCGGCGGGGATCCGAAAGAACCATTCATTGACCGAAGCTACCGAGGAAAAACCATCCGAAGCTCCAACAGGGAAGAGCTGAAACGGGTCCTTGAAACGAAGCGGCTGATGGGGAACAAACCCGTCGTGGTTGTTATTTCCGCGACCAAGCCGTTTGTGCCGGCCGAATTTGAGCCTTCGGCCGATGCCATACTGATTGCTTTCGGGGTTCAGAATCAAGCTGTGCTGGATATTATCTCAGGGCGATGGGAGCCATCGGCACTCCTGCCGATGCAGTTGCCGGCGGATATGAAAACCGTGGAGTTGCAGTTTGAAGACGTTCCGAGAGATATGGTTTGTTATACGGATTCGGAAGGGTATACATATGATTTCGCTTTTGGGCTCGACTGGAAAGGTGTCATTCGGGATGCAAGAGTTGAAAAATACAAATAATCAAGAAATCGCATGAAGAAGTTGTTTTCAATTATTGCATTTTGTCTTGTCGGTATCACAACGAAAGCGCAAGCCCCTTATGCACAGTTTCAGGGAGGTATGATCGGTCGTACAGAGCCACTGGGATGGATCGAGGAATTCCTGCTTCGTCAAAAGACTGGGCTTACGGGGCACCCCGAAGCGATGTCCTACCCGTATGACTCCTGCCTTTGGGCGGGTGAGATCAGACGTAATACCGAAACCTACGGAAGCGATTGGTGGCGTTACGAGCAGACGGCTTATTACACCGACGGTTTGCTCCGCCTGGGCTACCTGCTCGACGACCCGGAGATGATTACCAAAGCCGAGGAGGGAATTCGCTACACGCTGGACAATGTGTCGTCCACCGGTGTTTTGGGGAATAAGGCTATCGAGTCAATGTGGCCTATGTGTGTCTATTTTCGGGTGCTGCAAGCCTATTATGAGCGGACGGGAGACCCGGCAATTCCCGCAGCTTTGGAAAGGCATTATATGAACTTTACGCAGGAACAGGTCGAGCAATGGCGCAACATCGTCAGCATTGAGGGAATGCTGTGGACTTATGGCAAAACCGGCAATGTGAAACTGCTGGATATTTGCGAGAAAACTTATAATGCCGGAAAATTCGGGGATTTGACACCAGCAGTTGCGGCCGGCGATGAGCGATTCGTCATGCATGGTGTCACCTGCATGGAAGAACTGAAACTCCCGATGCTGCTCTATGCCTATACGGGCAAACAATATTATCTGGATCTTGCACTCAATGCCGAACGCAAACTCTCTCGAGATCATATGCTCCCCGATGGAGTCCCTGCTAGTGCAGAGGCGCTTGTTGGAAACGGGAATGTCATCAACAGCCACGAAACTTGTAACATTTCCGACTATACCTGGACCCTGGAGCAATTTCTTCTGACTACGGGCGAAGCCCGGTGGGCTGACAAAATAGAAAAGGCTGTCTTCAATGCCGGACCGGGAGCCATTACCAAGGATTTTCGATCGTTGCAGTATTTCTCCTCTGTGAATCAGGTGATCGCTACAGGACGTTCAAATCATAACGAGTTCTTTCGAGGTTCGACCTGGATGGCTTTCCGCCCGACGCATGAAACGGAGTGCTGCGCCGGAAATATTCATCGTTTCATGCCTAATTATGTCGCACATATGTGGCTGCGCGGAAAAGATGGCTCTATTGCTGCCGTGCTCTATGGACCTTCGGCTGCAGTGTTCGACCTGCCGAACGGTCAACAATGTCGCATCGTACAGCAGACTTCGTATCCATTCGATGGAGAAATCGAGTTCTCTTTCGAATTGAAAGACAGGGAGGAAATTCCCTTTCTGCTACGTATTCCCGGCTGGTGTACGCAAGCCAAAATATTTGTTAATGGCAAACTATGGCGGGACGCGTGTCCGGCTGGTACATATGTGACTCTCCGACGCAAATTCAGAAATGGCGATCGAATTCGCCTGAGTCTTGGCATGCAACCCGTCATGCATGCTGTTCCCGGACAGGGAATCTATGTGCAGCGTGGGGCTTTGCTTTTTTCTTACCCTATTCCCCAACGGAAAACTGCTGATCGGACGGTTTATGCAAATATGAATGGTAAGGTTTCCGATAATCCTGCATTCGAATGCTGGAGCATCGAGCCTGCGGGTCCCTGGAATTATGCCCTTTATTCCGATCCGGACATGCCGCTAAAGGTCACTCGGGCAAAATCAGCAACCGCAGGAAGCTATCCGTTCGATTTGGAACATACACCTGTGAGAATTTCGATTCCTGTCAAACAGATTGCCTGGGATTTGGAAAAAGGACGTTACACCCCACGCCTTCCAGCCGGAGGGAAAGTCTGTGCCGTATCTGACCATATCGAATACCTCGAATTGACCCCTTACGGATGTACTGAACTCCGGCTTACTGTTTTTCCGAAATGCAATTAAGTATCAAACCGAATCCAAAATGCATATTTCCCAGCTCCGACTATTCGTTAATCGAATGATTCGAACCCTTTGTGTCGCGTTCCTGCTGCTGCCGATAGTCGGTCGTGGAGGGGAACTCGTAATCCGCGGCGTTGATCCTTTAGTCAATGTTCTTCCCGGAGGCGTCTGTCCTCCAGAGATGGATGATACCGTTCGTGTGGCCCGTGGTGAGAACGCCGTGCTGCAATTCGTCATTTCCTCTGAAGATTCTGTCTCGGAAATGATCCCTGTTCTTCAGAGTCTTAAAACGGAGCAGGGAGCCTCGTTAGACAAAAAGGTCTTCGGTTGGGTTCGGAATGTGCAGGCATCCCATAAGTACGAGCCGGCAGCTCCAGACGCTCTGCAATCTTCGTCTGGAGAATATCCCGATCCTATCCTGACCGACTCCTCTATATCTATTGCCGCTGGCGGCACTGTTGTGCTTTGGCTGGACATTCCGATTCCGACCGATGCCAAGGCGGGGCTTTACAAAGGAACAATACGCATTTCCGGGCTGAAGAACGGAACGCGGATCGTTGCTTACCGGCAGTTCTCCATACAAGTCTATTCCATCACTCTTCCCGAGCAATCGTTATTGGTTACCAACTGGTATTTCCCCGATAAATTTCCTTTCATGAACGGCGGAGACCCGGTGGAGGCCTATTCGCCCGCCTATTGGGCATGCATGCGGCAACTCGTGGAAACGGCATCGGCATACGGCCAGAATGTCTGGTTGCTTTATGAAACGGGAGTTCCTGTTCCGACGGCCGATGGCAAAGGAATGAGTTTCGATTTTTCCCGGATAGACAAAATGATCGAATTTCTGCTTCGGCATGCCGATGTTCGGCTGATTGAGGCCAACCATTTTGCCAAGCGCTCCCACAACGGATGGACCGATCCTTTCTGGGCGGAAATTCCGGTTCTCAACGGCAACGGCAATTATGTCCGGAAGCGGTTGCCCCACGACGATCCGCAGGTGAAACAGTACATTTCTACTTATTTCCCGGCCTTGCAGGAACACCTGCGCTCCAAAAAACTCGACGACGGGACCGGACGCACCTGGCTCGACATCTACACGCAGCATATCGGCGACGAACCTCTCGATGCGAACAAAGCTTCGTGGGAAGGATTGGCCCGCCAAGTGAAGCAGACGGCTCCCGACATCCGCATTATCGAAGCCTACCGTTCCTCGGCCTACGACCCTGCGTTGATTGACATTCTGGTACCGCAACTCGACGAATTTGCTTGGGACGTCTATCGAAAAATGCCTGCCGGGCACAGTTGCTGGTTCTATACCTGTATGTATCCCCGGGGGAGTTTCGCAAATCGTTATGTAACACTGCCGCTCATCAAGACTCGCCTGCTGCATTGGATCAACTACAAATACAACTCTCCGGGATACCTTCACTGGGGATTTAATGCATGGGGTGCGAATGGTGATCCTTTTGGTGATGTTTCCGCCCCCGCCAATGATTGGCCTGGCGGAGACTCGCATATAGTCTACCCCGGTTACCGTAAGCTCTACCCGTCGATTCGTCTGGCGGCTATGCGTGATGGTATTCGTGACTACGACCTGTTGAAAATGGTTGAAAGCCGAGATTCGATCCGTGCACAATCCTTTGTTAATGCGATTATCTTCGATTTCGACCGATACGATACATCGGTGTCTCGATTCCGGCAGATTCGCAGGGAAATATTGGAATTTCTGGAAGAGGTGCACTAATTGGAATATCAAGTTTGCCATCTTTGGGGCATCAAATAAACTCTGTCATGCTCTGTTTCCCTTTCAAACTCATCGGTTGGAGAGTGGCCCGCGCCAAGGGGAGCATCCATCCCGACAAGCGTAAAATTGCAATAATTTAGACCTGTCTCCAAACTTTTAGACAAAAATCAACATCCATTCCTCTCTATAAATCTCCTAAACTAAATCCACTTATGTTTTACCCGATCAGGGGGCCGGATCTATCCGATGAAAAAGATCGAAATTACCTCTCCTGATAGTCGCGGCGCGTGTCGCAGTGTGTCCGGACGTAGCGCCCGGCCGTCGTGGCGGACAACGCTTCGGTGCGGAGGCGTGTATAGCGGTGCATCATGAGGTGTACCTGCGCCTCGGTCTCCCGGTCGGTAATCAGGGCGAAGGCCTGCTGCTCCAGCCGGCGGCAGTAGGCGTCGAACTGACGGGGATGGGGCGGGATGTACCATCGGTTGGTGCGGTAGTGATCCTCGTCGCTGCTTTTGACATATTGGGTCAGCGCCCAGCACTTCCCGCGCGAATTGCGCAGTCCGATGACATAGCGCAGCTGCATCATGGCACGGCGGTTGGCATCGGCCGCCGTCCGCATCTCGCGTTGCAGGAAGTCCATCTCCACAGCGAAGCGGTATTTGTAGTCCGCAACCTCCTTTACGCGGTGTTCCGTGTCGAAGGGATCGTAGTGCATGCATCCCGTGCGGCAGGTGTTCAGGCGGTAGAAATACGACGGGGGTACCTTGCGGAAGTACTCCGCGGCCTTGTCGTAGCGCTCCATTCTCAGGTATTTGGTGCCGATGAGTTCGTTGACCAGATCCTCCGAAACGTAACCGCGTTCGCGGACAAAGCGGTCGAAATCCGACTGGGGGTGTGCCGTCCGGCGCGCATAGGCTATGAGGGAACGCACACTGATCGTGTCGGCCATGTGGAACCAGTCGGTGGTGTAGTCCAGGGCGTTGCGGGGCGCGGAGGTGCGGAGCCGCTCCAGCGCAACGGGCTTTCCCTCGTCGTCGGTGGTGCAATATCCCACCAGATGCACCAGGCGGTAATCGGCCATGTTGGTGACCTGAAGGGCCCGCTCGGGCTTCCCCGCCGCAAGGTAACGGGGGGCCGCAATGCCTGCCAGCACCTTGCGCAGTATGTCGTTCCAATAGTAGAAACTGCTGTGGGACAGCGTTTTGGTGTGGTTGATGACGGTTTCCCGCACCTCGGGGGTGATGTTGTTGCGGATTTTCGCGTCGAGCCACTTCATCTCCCGGAGCAGCATCGCATCGTAGGTCGCGTCGACCGGAAGGAGTCGGGCGTTGAGACAAAGGCGAAATACGCGCATCGACGCACGCAGAAATTCCGATGCTGCGCACCTTTCGCCGCGGGCCAGGACCTGCGAAGCCTCGCGGCTCCGGCCCTCCAGATCCAGGCAGCAGGCCTTGACGTAGTACCACGGGGCAAGGTTGCGGCACCGCCCCTCGCGCAACACGCGGTCGGCAAATGCCCTCAGCTCCTTATAGTCGGTTTGTGTCATTCGATCGGAATCTGCGGAGGCCCCCAGCAGCACCTGTTCGGCATGGCGGAGCAGGTGGTGCGAGTCGGGATTGAGCCGGTAGAGGAGGCGGTTCATCGCGTCGTCACGGGTGGAAAAGCCTAGTTGCCGCGCACAGAAAATCAGAGACTCCACATCTTCGTGACGAGCGAAAATCTCCAGTGCCTCGCTGGCTTCGCCCGTGCGAAGCAGGGCCCCGGCCACATAGCCCTCTATCCTGTCGCGCACCCATCCCGCAGGCAATGACGCCTGCCGCTCCTGCCACAGATTGATGCAGGCGCCGTATTCGCTCAGCGAGAACATCGCCCGCACGGCCTGCAGCGTGTAGCGGTCGAGCAGCGGCCCTTCGGTGCAGGTGAGCGACGAGTCTCTGACTGCGCACAGCCGGGTCGTGACATCGTCGCCCTCGCAAGGGTAATACCACGGCGAATTTCGATTTGCGCGCACCTCCTCGCATTGCTTGGCCAGCAGGAGCAGACGTCGGGCGTCGCCGTTCTCCGGGTGCGACAGCCAGCCGACAAACGAATTGCGGCCGGACGGCGTGTCGGCAGACCGGTTGGAGGTGGCCGCACGCAACCCTTCGGCCGAGAACTGGCAGAGTACTTCCGCGATGGCGGCCGTATCCGCCGCATTCCGGGTGAGGATTTGCCACAGGCGGCAGTTCTCGTGGAGGTCGGCACTCCGTTCGCCCGCGTGGTCGTAGAGGCGGACCATCAGGTAGTCGGCGGCTTTGTAGACAGGTGTCAGGCAGGCCGATAGGCGGGTGGGGACGAGGATCGGCAGGAGGCTAACGGCGATAAAGAGCTTCAATTTCATGGTCGGTGAATTGGGAAAGGTGCAACGAATCGAGGTGATAGAGGACGACGGCACTCTCCGCCGTGGCATAGAGCCGTTCGACGCGCTGTTTCACGCGAAGAATCTGCTCCGGATTCGGCGCGTCGAGGCGGATGCGGTCGTCGGGCCGAAGTTGGTGGTTCTCCAGGAAATGGGACTTGCGCACGCGGAAGATGTTGTTGCCGATAGGCTCGTAGCGGTCGGGGTCGGAGAAGTCCGTATGGTGGAGGATGGCCTTGAACGCCCCGTCGCGGAACCAGATCCCCCATGCAAAGACAGGGTAGGCGAAGTCCAGGGGAAGATCGCAGGTCGGCTTACGGCGCAGATACGGCGCGACATCCTCCTCGTCGAGAATCGAGTTGCGGGTGTCGTCGTCGCGCACATTGCCCGTGTTGTAGAGCATCAGCATGCCTCGGTCGACGGGCGGAGCCGCCTGGTGCAACTGATGCAGGCGGATGGTGGCGCCGAGGCGGATGCTGTCTTTCTGCAGTCGGGTGCGGATCTCGCGCAGGAGGTCGAAATACAGCGTTTGGGTCGAGCGCGTCCAGTCGCAGTCGATCTGCACCTCGCGGATCTGGCGGAGCATGTCGTGGCGGCGGCTCATGGCCATGATGCGGCCTGTGATTTTCTCGGCGTAGTCGGCCGTTTGTCCCTTCATGGCCTGCAGAGCCTCAACGGTGATGAAGACCGTCGGCGTGACGAGCATCCCGCTGCCGGGGCTCTCCGGGAAGCGGGTGGTGCCGACGGGCACAATCTGCGGGGCGGAGGCCGGGTTCCAGCGGTCGAGGTCCACATCGAAGAAGCGCAGGTAGAGACGGCCGATGCGGTGGCGCTCCATGAAGGCCGACTCCCATCCGGAGGTCGAGAAGGTGGTTTTCCAGTGGTAGATGCCCGCGGCGGGGAGGGTTTCGGTGGCGGACGGAGGCTGCGTGTCGCCGCACGCGACGGCGAACACCAGAAACAGGATGGGTAAATAATTCATCTTTTGGGATTTATTCTTGCGGCAAAGATGGGATTTCCCGCCGGGGTTATCGCCCGTTTGGCAGGGTAGTGTATGAAATGGGCGCGCGGCTATACCAAACCGCTCCGCGGAAGGCATTTGTTACATGCTGCGGGGAATTCGATGTCTCGGAATCGGCGCTTTGCCCGTTTGCTGCCGGATATCTGGGACCGGGAAAGGGGTTTGCAGGGGGGGGAGGGCCGATGTCCGCCGCCGGCGTTGGAATGGGGAGGCGGCAGTCCGGTGCCGGGTGCGGAAGTCCTTGGCATCCGTGCTTCGGCCGTTTCCTGCGGGGGCGAAGGGGCGGAGCCTTCTCGAGGGAGGCCGTCGTTGCGCGGCGGAAGTCCGGCGCCGGGTGGTCGGGGGGAGTCCGCGGGAGAGGGGCTTTGCGAAATAGCGGCGGGGTGTTGTCCGGTCGGGAGGGGGCGTTGCGCGGCGGCAGTCCCGCGCTGTTGGGAAAACGGCCCGGGGGCGGCGGGTGATCTTTTTGCGATTATTTTCTCCGAAGACTTCGTTTGTTGCGCGCAAATAGTTACTTTTGCAGGTATAATTCCAAAAATCCCGTAGCGAAATGGAGAATATCATACAACTTCACGACAAGAAGTTCCGAATCATGATCCCCGCCGAACAGATCGACAAGGCCGTGGATGCCGTGGCGCAGCGAATCAATGCCGACTATGCCGGCAAGGAGACTCCGCTGTTTCTGGGGATTCTCAACGGTTCGTTCATGTTCATGTCCGACCTGATCAAGAAAATCGAATTCCAGAACGAACTCTCGTTCGTCAAGCTGGCTTCGTACGACGGAACCTGCTCCACGGGCAACGTGAAAAGTCTGATCGGTCTGAACAATTCGATCGAGGGCCGTCATGTGATCATCGTCGAGGACATCGTGGACACCGGCGAGTCGATCGAGCACATGATCAAGGACCTTGAGGCCCGAAATCCGGCGTCGGTCGAGGTTTGTACGCTCTTCTTCAAACCCGGGTCGTACCGCAAGACGTTGCCGATCAAGTACCGCGCCATGGAGATCGGCAACGAGTTCATCGTGGGCTACGGGCTGGACTACGACCAGCTGGGCCGCAGTCTCAAGGATATTTACGTCGTGACCGAGTGATGGTAGCCGCAACCGATCCCGCATGGCTCGACGGCGGGCGGATGTTGCCGCTGGTCGAGGATTTCTACACCATTCAGGGCGAGGGTTTCCACACCGGAAAACCCGCCTATTTCATCCGGCTCGGAGGTTGTGACGTCGGTTGCCGCTGGTGCGACGCCAAGTATACGTGGAACCCGAAACTCTATCCGCCGACCGATGTGCAGACGGTGATCGACCGGGCGACGTCGTGTCCGGCCCAGGCCATCGTCATCACGGGGGGCGAGCCGCTGCTCTATCCGCTGGGGGTGCTCACGGAGACGCTGCGCGAAAAGGGCTTGCAGATTTTTCTGGAGACCTCGGGGTCGCATCCCTTCAGCGGTGTTTTCGACTGGGTGTGTCTCTCGCCGAAGCGCCGGCAGCCGCCTTTGGACGAGGCGTTCGAACGGGCCGACGAGCTGAAGGTGATCGTCGAGTCGGAGGAGGATTTCGAATGGGCCGAGCGGAATGCCGCCCGCGTAGGCGGAAAGAGTCTGCTCTTCCTCCAGCCCGAATGGAGCGTCGCCGAGAAGGTGATGCCCGCGATCGTCGCGTATGTCAAGGCGCATCCGCAATGGAACATCTCCATTCAGACGCACAAATACATGCACATTCCCTGATGCCGATTTGCGGCAGGGGGAGGCTCTGTACCCCGGAATGCCGGCATTTGGCGTGTTCCGTCGGGGGCAGGCGCCGTTTCGGCCCTTGTCCGGGAGTAAGAGGGGCGTAGTTTGTCCGGGTGCCGCGTTTTGCTCGGGAGCGTTTTGTCCGGGGGTATTTTGCCTGGGGGTATTTTGCCCGGGAGCCGCGTTTTGTTCGGGAGTAATAAATTGGATCAATGAAAATTCGGTTCGGCCGCAGATTCTGGATCGTCGCAACGGCGATCATTGTCGTCCTCACGATGTTCGTCGTGGGGCGCAATGCCCTGCATGCCGTGAAGATCAAGCGGCAGATCAATGCCCTGGCCCGCGAGCAAATCTATTACACCGGGAAGATCGAACAGGACAGCACCCTGCTCGAACGGCTGAAGTACGATGATTATCTCGAGGAGTACGCCCGGGAGAATTACCACATGCAGGGACGCAACGAACGCGTCTACATCATTCGGGACTGAGTTTTTCCGATTTCATGGAGCGCTGAGTGTGGCGCTCGCGGGGTGTGGACGCGACCTGTCCCGATACGGTCGGCATGCGGGGATGGAGCCATTCATCCCCGTTTGCATCAATAGTGTTCGAACCCGTGCCAGTCCAGCGGCTCGGGTTTTCCGTTGCGGAGCCATACGAAGCCCGGTTGGGGCGTGATGCGGCCGATGGGGTGGATGGGTGTGCCGAAGCGGATGCGGAAATCCGCGGCGAGGCGTTCGGCTGCCTCCGGAGCGGCGGTGAACAGGAGTTTGTAGTCTTCGCCTCCGCAGGCGGCCATGCGGACGTCGGTGCCCGGTGCCACGGGGATCTGCCCGAGGGCAACTTCGGCGCCGACGCCCGAGCAGTCGAGGATGTGTCTCAGGTCGGAGGCCAGTCCGTCCGAAAGGTCCATCATGGCGTGCACCTCGGGGCGGGTGCCGAGCCAGATGCCTTCGGCGACCTGCGGTTGCGGGTTGCGGTGGACGGCTGCCGCGGGGGTGTCGTAGCGCCCCGCGAGGATGTCTTGCAGGCCCGCTCCCGAGGCGCCGAGTTCCCCGGCGGTGAAGATCACATCGCCGGGGCGTGCGTCGCTGCGCCGCTTGAGGTGGGTGTCGGTTGCGCGGCCGATGGCCGTGACGTTGATCGTGATGCCTGACAGCGAGCGGGTCGTGTCGCCGCCGGCGAGCGTCACGCCGAACTCCCCGGAGAGCTCCCGGTAGCCGAGCATGAATTCTTCGGCCCACGCATCGGCGGCATCGGCCGGAAGGGCGATCGAGAGCAGTGTCGCCACGGGACGGGCGCCCATGGCGGCCACGTCGCTCAAGTTTACGGCGAGGGACTTGCGCCCCAGCTCGCGGGCCGAGGTCGCCGCACGCAGAAAGTGAACCCCTTCGGTCAAGAGATCCGCGGTGAAGACCAGCGATTCGCCGCCGCCGACAGGCAACACGGAGCAGTCGTCGCCGATGCCCTCGAATCCGTTGTCGGGAAGCGGGGCGAAAAGGGCTTTTATGTTGTCGATGAATCCGAATTCGGTCATGGAAGAGTGGTGTTATGGTGCAAAGGTACCGATTTTTTCGGTGATTTTTCGTATCTTTGGTGCCGCGACCGCACTTTTATCCGCCGCAGCATTTTGCCGGAGCGGATGCGATTCGGGTTTGTTCTCGTCCGACTTTTTCGTATCTTTGTCCGGGAATCGCCCGCTTGGGGCGTCAGGTTAATGAATGGAGCTATGAAGATATTGATTCTCAACGGACCGAACCTCAATCTTCAGGGACGGCGCGACACCGGGGTTTACGGATCGCAGACCTTCGAGTCGTATTTCGAGACGCTGAAAGCGGCCTGCCCCGCGGTGGAGTTTGGCTATTTCCAGTCGAACATCGAAGGCGAACTGATCGATGCCGTGCAGCAGGCCGAGGGCCTCTACGACGGCGTGGTGCTCAATGCCGGCGGATATACGCATACTTCGGTGGCGCTGCGCGACGCCGTGTCGGCCGTGTCGTTTCCCGTCGTCGAGGTGCACATCTCCTCGATCCTCGCCCGCGAGGAGTTTCGCCACACCTCCCTGCTGGCTCCCGTGGTCAGGGGCTCGATCATGGGCTTCGGGCTGGATTCGTACCGATTGGGAACGGAAGCCCTGTTGCTGATCGGCGAAAGGTAGCGGTTCGGTCCGAGGGCCCGGGAGAGTGCCGTCGGACAGATTTTCGCCCCTCCCCCGGGCCGCGGAGAGTGGTTGCGGGAGCGGCCGGACTTGCAAACGGTACCTGGGGCCGTCCGGATACCCTCTGGGGCGGATTGAAAAATTGAAAGGACAAAAAACCAAAAATATTTCTGTATGTATCGCATGAAAAAAACCAAGATTGTCGCAACGATGTCGGATTTCCGTTGTAACGAGGAGTTTGTAAAACAGCTTTTCGACGCGGGGATGGACGTGGTGCGCGTCAATTCGGCGCACGTCACTGAGGACGGAGCCACACATATCGTCGAGACGGTGCACCGGGTGAACCCGGCCATTCCGATCATGATAGATACCAAGGGACCCGAAATCCGTGTCACGACGATCGCCGACGAATACGGCAACAGCATCAATTTCCATCCCGGAGACCGGGTGGCCGTGCGCGGTTCGGACGGCTCGGACTTCACGACCCGCAAGGTGGTCTACATGAACGTGCCCTCGATCGTGAACGATATTCCCGTCGGGGCGCGGATGCTGATCGCCGACGGCGAGCTGGAAATCCGCGTCGTGGGCAAGAATGACACGGAGCTGGACTGCGAGTTCGTCGTGGGAGGCGCCATGCGTTCGCGCAAGAGCGTCAACGTGCCGGGTGTGTCGATCGACCTGCCGTCGGTCACCGAGAAGGACCGGCGCTTCATCGAATGGGCCGTGAAGAACGACGTCGATTTCATTGCGCATTCGTTCGTGCGCTCGGCACGCGACATCCGGGCCGTGCAGGAGATTCTCGACGCCCACGGCAGCAACATCAAGATCATCTCGAAGATCGAGAACCAGGAGGGACTCGACAACATCGACGAGATCATCGAGGCTTCATACGGCATCATGGTTGCCCGCGGTGACCTAGGCGTGGAGCTCCCGGCCGAGGCCATTCCCAACACGCAGCGGCGTATCGTCGAGAAGTGTATCTGCGCCAAGCGTCCCGTGATCATCGCCACGCAGATGCTCTATTCGATGGTCAAGTCCCCGCGCCCGACGCGCGCCGAGGTGAGCGATGTGGCCAGCGCCATCTACGAACGTGTGGATGCCGTGATGCTGAGCGACGAGACCGCCATGGGCGATTTCCCCGTGCAGTCGGTGGAGACCATGGCCCGCATCGCCCGCGAAATCGAACGCGACGAGACGCATTTCAAGCCGATGATCGACATGGACATGGTTTCGGTGAACCACGAGATCACCGCACAGCTGGCCCGTTCGGCCGTGCGCGCCTCGACCAACCTGCCGATCAAATATGTGGTGCTCGACACTAAGACGGGCCGCACAGGCCGTTATCTGGCGGCGTTCCGAGGCCGCAAGACCGTGATGGCCGTCTGCTACCAGCTGCATGCGCAGCGTATTCTGGCCCTGTCGTATGGTGTCGTGCCGATTCTCCGGACGCAGGAACTCTCCGACAAATACCACTTCCTGGTCGATGCCCTGGAGTTCCTCGACCAGTACCGCAAGCTCGACGACGGTGACCTGATGGCCATCGTGGGCGGTAGTTTCGGTCCCGACGGCGGTGCGTCGTATGTCGAGATTGCCAACGTGCAGAATATCCGCAAGCGTAACGAGGAGATCGTAGCGCAGCACAACGGTTAGTTTTTTTGGGCGGCGAACTCAAAGAGAAAGTCGCGCAGGGCGTGGCGTGGAGCATGGCCGAGAAGATCGGCTCGATGCTCCTCACGATGGCCGTGCGGCTGGTCATCCTGCGCCTGCTGACGCGCGACATTCTGGGCTTCATGTCCATTCCGTCGGCCGTCGTGACGGTGTTGCTGGTGATCGTCGACAGCGGGTTTTCGCAGAGCCTGGTCCGTCACAAGGGGCCTTCGCAAAGAGATTACAAGTCGGTTTTCCTCTTCAACATGGCCGTGTCGGTGGTCCTGTATGGGCTGCTGGTGGCGGTGGCGCCCTTCGCGGCGCGCTGGTACGACATGCCCGAGATTGCACGGATCGCCCCGGTTTTCTTCCTCCTGCTGCCGCTCAACGCCCTGTGTGCCGTTCAGAATACGATCTTCATCCGCCAGTTCCGTTTTGCGCTGCTCTCGAAGGTGACCTTCCTCTCGTCGCTGGCCGGCGGGCTGGCTGCCATTGTGCTGGCGCTGGCCGGGTGGGGCATCTGGAGCCTCGTGGCCGAGCGCGTGATCGCGGTCGGGATACGCACCGCCTTGCTGTGGTGGCTGAGCGACTGGCGCCCCTGCGGCAAGTGCGGACTGGCACCCCTGCGGGAGATGGCTCCGTTCGGATGCAGCCTGATGGTGACGGACCTGATTGCGAATTTCTACAACAGGGTACCCCTGTTTTTCCTCGGAAAACTCTATTCACCTGCGGTGCTCGGGTCGTTCGACCAGGCGGTGAAACTCAAAGACATGCCCGCAGCAACGGGCATTCAGGCCGTGCAGAACGTCACATTCCCGGCTCTGGCGAAGATCCGCGACGACGCCCCGAGGTTTGCCGAGAGCTATCGGCAGGTGGTGATGGTCGTCGCTTACGTGATGTTTCCGATCATGCTGGGCATGTCGGCTGTGGCGCATGACATGTTCGCCGTGCTGCTGGGCGAGGAGTGGATGCCGACGGTCCCCTATTTCGAGGCGGTGTGTCTGGCGGGGTTGTTCTATCCGATTGCCTTGATGGCGTACAATGTGTTGAAAGTCAAGTGTAAGGGTCCGCTTATCGTGCGTCTCGAAGTCGTGAAGAAGATCATCATGACGGCGATCTTCGCCGTGACGATTCCGCACAGCGTGATGGCCGTGGTCTGGGGACTGGTGGCCATTGCGTTCTGCGAAATGGCGGTCAACTTCCTGGCGACGACGCGTTTCACCACCCTGACGCTCCGGTGTTTCGTCCGGACGCTGTTGCCCGTGGTGCTGGTGTCGGGAGCGATGTATTTCCTCGTGCGGATCGCCGCAGCGGCGATTCCGGGCAGCGACCTGCTGCGGCTGGCGGCCGAACTGGTGACGGGGGTGGTCAGCTACCTTGCGCTCTCGGCGCTGTTCCGGCTGGAGGCCTTCCGCGAAGTGACGTCCATCATCAAAAAACAGGTTGCCCGAAGATAGGCAACCTGTCTTTTTTCGGGGTATGTCCCGCTACTTGTACTCTTTCGGGGTGGTGATGCCCCGGAGCACCAACAGCGCGTTGGTGGCCAGTGCTTCGAGTTCGTTCTCGCCCGGATAGACCGAGATCGGCGCGATGAACGAGCAGTGTTCGCGGATGTACTCCACGACAGGCTCGTTGTAGGCGATGCCGCCCGTGAGGACGATGCCCTGAACGTCGCCCGAGAGGGCTGCGGCCAGACCTCCGATCTGTTTCACGATGTTGTAGCACATGGCATCGAGAACCTTTTGGGCCTGCTGGTCGCCCTGGGCGATGCGTTCCATGACCTGAAGCATGGAGTTGGTGCCCAGGTAGGCCACCAGTCCGCCTTTGCTCGAAATGAATTTCAGCAGCTCCTCTTTCGTATATTGTCCCGAGAAGCAGACCTTGATCAGTTCGCTCGAAGGGATGCTGCCCGCACGGTCCGGGGCAAAAGGACCGTCGCCGTCGAGCGCATTGTTGACATCGACGATACGCCCCTGCTTGTGGGCCGCGATCGAGATGCCGCCTCCCATGTGGGCCACAATCAGATTCGACTTTTCGTAGACCAGGCCCGTCCGTTCGCAGTGAAGACGCACCGTGGCCTTTTGGTTCAGGGCGTGGAAGATCGATTTGCGCGGGCACATCGGCATGCCCGTGATGCGTGCCGCATCGTCCATCTCGTCGACCACCGGCGGGTCGGCGATGTAGGCCTTGACGCCCGCCATGTGGGCGATTTGTGCCGCAAGCAGTCCTCCGAGGTTGCAGGCGTGCTTCATCTGCGCGTTACGCAGATCGTGGCGCATGCGCGAATTGACTTCGTAGACTCCTGAGGGAATGGGGCGTATCAACCCGCCCCGGCCGATCACCGCCGAGAGATCCTTGATGTCGAACGCCTTTTCGCGGAGTGCCGCGAGAATCAGTCCGCGGCGCCAGTCCAGCTGGTCGTTCACGCAGGCAAAGCGGGAGATCTCCTCGGTGGAGTGACGCAGGTTCAATTCCAACAAAGGTCGCTCCTCGTCGTAGAGGGCGACCTTTGTAGACGTTGAGCCGGGATTTATTGCTAAAATTTTGTAGCTCATAAGTTCTCGGTTCGTTTTTTACGTGAGTCCGACGAATTCGCAACGACTCGCGGTCGGGATGGTTCAACCGGGATGCGTCGCTTCGCTCGTCGAATGGATTTAAGATTAGGTTAGGTCCGAAGTCCGGAATTTTATTTTTTTACAGCCAAGCAGGCCAGCGCTATCGAGAAAAGCTTGGTCTTGCTCGTGTCGCCGCGCGAGGTCAGCACGCACGGAACCTTCGTACCCATGACCATCGCCGCCAGTTCGCCGCCGCAGAGGTGCGAGACCGACTTGAAGAAGACATTGCCCGATTCGAGGTTGGGGAACAGCAGGCAGTCGGGATCTCCGGCCACCGACGAACCCTTGACCTTTTTGTGCTCGGCGACCTCCTTGTAGAGGGCCACGTCCAGCGACAGCGGACCGTCGACGGTGACGTTGCCCAGCTGGCCGCGGTCGGCCATCTTGGCCAGCAGTGCGCCTTCGGTCGAGGAGATCACGTTGGGAAGCAACTGCTCCGAGGGGGCGATGCAGGCGATTTTCGGACGCTCGATGCCCAGCAGGTTGGCCGTGCGGGCCAGGTAGCCGATCTGCACCATCTTCTGCTTGAAGTCGGGGAGCGGAAGAACCGCCACGTCCGAGATGATGAGCAGTTTGTGGTAGCAGGGCATTTCGACGATCGAAACGTGGCTCAGGACGCCTTTCGGAGGGAACAGTCCGGCCTCCTTGTTGAGGATGCCGCGCATGTACTTGTCGGTCGAGACCAGACCTTTCATCAGTACGTCGGCATTACCCGAGACGACCGAGGCCACGGCCTGCTGGACGCACTTCATGTCGTTCGGCTCGTCGACGATGTTGAATGCGTTGATGTCGATGTCGTTCTCCTGGCAGACCTTCTTGATGATCTCCTTGTCGCCGAAGAGCGTGGGCTCCACCAGACCCTCCTTGTAGGCTTCGTAGACCGCCTCCAGTGTATGCGAATCCTGCCCGTAGGCTACGGCAAGACGCTTTTTACCCTGTTTTCTCGCCTCCTCGACGATTTCGCTAAGATGCTGAATCATGATGTTGTTCTATTTAAAAATTTGTTGGTTGTCTATGGGTGTCGGTATGTTGCCGACCATTGGTTTTTTTTTCCCCCCCCCCTCTCTCTCCCTTGGGATCGGTTGCAAATCGGATCTGCCTCCGGCCCGCGGGGGCTTGGGTGCGGCGGGTGTTATTTGACCAGATTATACGTATCCGTGGCGATCACCAGCTCCTCGTTGGTGGCGATGGTGGCGATCAGGACCTTCGAATCCGGGGCCGAGAGGATCATGTTCACCCCGCGTGCTCCCTTGTTGGCGGCAGGGTCGAATTTCACGCCCATGAACTCCAGACCGGAGCAGACCTCCTCGCGCATCTCGCACGAATTCTCGCCCACACCGCCTGTGAAGATGATCATGTCGACACCGCCCATCTCGGCAGCATATTCGCCGATGAACTTCTTGATGCGTCCGTAGTACATGTCGCGCGCCAGAATTGCACGGGGGTTGCCCTCGTCGTAGGCGCGGTCGATGTCGCGCATGTCGCTCGAAATATCCGTGAGGCCCTGCACGCCCGACTTCTTGTTCATCATCGTGTTCAGCTCGGCATAGCTCATGCCCTCCTTTTCGCCGATGAACGTGATGGCACTGGCGTCCACCTGGCCGCAGCGCGTGCCCATCACCAGGCCGTCGAGCGGCGAGAAGCCCATCGAGGTGTCGAACGACTTGCCGTTGAGAATCGCCGTCACCGAACCGCCGTTGCCGATGTGGCAGGTGATGATCCGCGAATTGTGCAGATCGAGCCCGGCCAGTTCGGCGCCCACCTTGGCCACATACTTGTGGCTGGTTCCGTGGAAACCGTATTTGCGCACGCGGTATTTCTCGTAGTAGGCGTGGGGCAGGGCATACATGTAGTTCACCGCCGGAATCGACTGGTGGAACGAGGTGTCGAAGACCGTAACCTGGGGAACGCCGGGCAGCACCTTCTCGATCGAAAGCACGCCTTCGAGGTTGGCGGGGTTGTGCAGCGGGGCGATCTCGAACAGCGAGCGGATCTTCGCCTTGGCATCCTCGGTGACGATGCAACTCTCGGGGAAGAACTCGCCGCCATGGGCTACGCGGTGGCCGACGGCCTTCACCTCCTCGAGCGAGGCGATCACGCCGTGGGTGGGATCGGTGAGGGCGTCGAGCACCAGTTTGATGCCGGTCGTGTGGTCGGGAATCGGCTGGTGGAGCTCGAAGGGATTCTTGTCGACGGGTTTATGGGTCAGATCGCCTTCCGGGAGGCCGATGCGTTCCACGATGCCTTTTGCGAGCAGTTTGCTCGAGGACTCCTCCATGTCGATCACCTGATATTTGATCGAAGAGGAGCCGCAGTTTAAAACTAGAATTACCATAAGTCTTATTTAAGTTTTATGTTTTTTGTCCGTTATTCTGTCGTCGGCCGGTGCCCTTGCCGCCTTTGCGGCGCCTGCACGTTTGGCCTGCCCAGTCCATGGCCGGGTTTTCGGGGCGACGCGGCCTTTCTGCGTCCTGACCCGATTCTGTGCTTCCGTTCCCAGGAGCCGGTTCTCCAATGCAATCCGGATTTCCGGGCCGGGAGTGCGCGGTGGGCCGGGAAGGGTCGTCGGCTTACGGGGGCAGGCTAAATCCGGCTTCGCAACCCCGCCAGCCACATGCCCAGCGCCGCGAAGGCGATGCAGACCGCGGCGCTCAAGGCCATGTAGGCCGCTGCGGAACCGTAGTCCCCGGCGCGCAGCAGCCGCACGGTATCGGCCGAAAAGGTCGAAAAGGTGGTGAACCCGCCGCAGAACCCTACAATGAGCAACCATCCTGCCACAGCCGAATTTGTGGTCTCCAGCAGGATGCCGATCAGCAGCGATCCCGCGGCATTGACCGCGAACGTTCCAGCCGGAAAACCCAGAAGCGTGTGTCCTCCGAGCAGCCAGGCGGAGAGCATGTAGCGGGCGATACTCCCGGCGGCGCCTCCCAGGCCCACGGCAAAAAGTTCACGAATCATAATTTAAATATATGTATTATTTTACGGATGTGCAAATTTAAGCAAAAAATGATTACGGATCGTCTATTTGGTTGCCGAAATAAGGGGAAAATTTGTCATATATGACGTCGGAGACGGTTTGTCTTCGTCTTCGGAGGGGCGGCGTGGGAGAAACGGAGGTGTGGTCAAGGGGATATGGAGTCGGCAGAGAAGGGTATGGCGCAGGAGGGTCGGCTTCAGCGGAGCAGCCCCCCCCTCGCTCTGCAGCCTGCGTTCAGGAGGGGTCGTATTTGTAGCCCACGCCTTTCACGGTCACGATGCGTTCGTCGCCGATCTTCTGGCGCAGCTTGCGGATGTGCACGTCGATCGTGCGGTCGCCCACGACGACCTCCGTGCCCCATATCTTGGCGTAGATCTCCTCGCGGGGAATCAGCTTGCCGGGCGACGAGTAGAGCAGGTCCAGCAGTGCGAACTCCTTGCGCGGGAGGGCGATCTCCTGTCCGTCGCGGATCACCGTGTAGCGCTCGCGGTTGACCGTGATTCCCGGAGCCGGGGCCTTCTCGGGCGGCCTGTCGGCGTCGATGCGCTTGAGGATGGCCTGCACGCGGCTTACCAGCAGCTTCATCTTGATCGGTTTGGTCAGGTAGTCGTCGGCTCCCACGTCGAAGCCGGCCAGTTGCTGCCCCTCCTCGCCCAGCGCCGAGAGGAAAACCACCATGGTATCCTTCAGAACCGGGTTGCGGCGGATCGCACGGCAGGTCTGCGCCCCGTCCATCACCGGCATCATCATGTCCAGCAGAATCAGGTGCGGACGGCATGCCGCGGCCACTTTCAGCGCCTCGGCGCCGTTCTCGGCCGTGAAGACTTCGTAACCCTCGCGTACGAGGTTGTAACGGACGAATTCGAGGATGTCCACCTCGTCGTCGACCAGCAGGATGCGGTGGCTCATGGTGTCGATTTTCGGTCTGATGCCCACAGGGGGCGTGTGTGTAACTTTTTGCGAAGATAATGATTTTCCGGCGAATATTCAATAAATTGTCGTACCTTTGCCCCCTCAACTATTCATATATGATCAACGAAGCTGATTTCGGTGCCTTGGGACTTAGCGAGGAGATGCTCGCGGCCGTCCATGCAAAAGGGTTCGAAACACCCACCTCCATCCAACGACTTACGATTCCCCGTCTGCTCACGGGAGAGAACGACATCATTGCGCAATCCCAGACCGGAACGGGCAAAACGGCGGCTTTCGGGCTGCCCATACTCCAGCAGATCGAGCCCTCGAAAGAGGGCGTGCAGGCCATCGTCCTCGTCCCGACGCGCGAGCTGGCCGTGCAGGCTGCCGAGGAACTCCTGAGCTACAACCGCCAGCGGCGGCTGTCGATCACGGCCATCTACGGAGGGGCCGCGATGGGCGAGCAGCTGCGCCGTCTGTCGCGGGGCGTCGACATCGTCGTCGGCACGCCGGGCCGTGTGCTGGACCACATCCGCCGCGGAACGCTCCACCTGGACAAGGTCCGCTTCCTGGTTCTGGACGAAGCCGACGAAATGCTCAACATGGGCTTCGTGGAGGATGTCGAGGAGATCATGGGACACACGGGGGAGGACCGCCGCGTGCTGCTCTTTTCGGCCACGATGCCCGAGCGGATCGTCCGTCTTTCGGAGGCTTACATGCGCAATACGGAGATGCTGCGCGTGGAGTCGCAGCACCTGATCACCGACCTTACGAATCAGATCTATTTCGAGGTGCGCGAGGCCGACAAGTTCGACGCCATGACACGCATCATCGACATCGAGCCGGACTTTTACGGCATCGTCTTCTGCCGCACGAAGATCAGTGTGGACGAGGTGGCGACGCGTCTGGTGGCCCAGGGCTATTCGGCCGAGGGGCTGCACGGCGACGTGTCGCAGGCCCAGCGCGAGAAGATCCTCCGCAAGTTCCGCGACAAGGTGGTCAACATCCTGGTGGCCACCGATGTGGCGGCGCGGGGTATCGACGTGTCGAACCTTTCGCACGTGATCAACTACTCGCTGCCGCAGGATTCGGAGAGCTATGTCCACCGCATCGGCCGCACGGGCCGCGCCGGGAATCAGGGCACGGCCATCACCTTTATCTCGGGGGCCGAACTGCGCCGTTTCAACTGGATGATGCGCGACATCAAAGCCGACATCAAGCGGGAGACGCTGCCGTCGCCGCAGGATATTGTGGCGATGAAGCGCGCCAGAATCAAGGAGGATTTGCAGGAGATCGTGGCCAATGAGAGTTACGGCGACTATGCCGACATCGCGGCCGAACTGCTCGAAAGCTATGCGCCCGAAGTGGCGCTGGGGGCCTTGTTGCGGCTGGCTTTCCGCAGTGAGCTGGATCAGAACAGCTACCCCGAAATCCGCTCGTTCTCGGTCGACCGCAAGGGGAAGGCGCGGTTGTTCCTGGCCCTTGGAGGCCGCGACGGATATACGGCCCGCCGGATTGTGGAGATGCTCAAGCGCAAGTGCGGGCTGCGGGACAAACATATCGACGACGTGCGCGTTTTCGAGAACTATTCGCTGGTGAGTGTGCCGTTCAGCGACGCCGAGGCGGTCGTGGGACAGCTCAACGCTTCGGGAGGCCGTCGGCGCATCGCCAAGATCGACGGTTCCGACGCGAAGAACGGCGGCGGGAAGCGGAACCGGCCGGCTGTTGAGGAAGGCGGCGAGGGCGTGTCCGGCGGCGAATCGGCCGGCGAGTGGCGTCCCGGCGTGCGGGGACGCAAGCGGTCGGAGTGGTCGGAACGACCGGAAGGCGCCGGGGAGTTGCGCTCCGAACGGCGGCCGCGCAGGGACGATGCGGAACCGGCGGAGGAGGCCGGGGAGCGGGCTCCCGCGAAACGGAGCCGCAAAAAGGCTGAAAACGACTGGAGTACGCCTCCGACGGGCGGCAACGACGGCTTCGACTGGGAGGCTTTTCAGCGTTACGACGATGCCGCGGCGTGGGAGAAGCCCAAGCGCGGCGGAACCCGGAGCGTCCGCCGCAGCGGCCGTCCCGTGACGACGGGCCGTCAGGCTGCACCCAGGCGCATTGCCGCAAAGGGCCGCAAGCGCTGACGAGGGGCCGCAACGGACTGAAAAATCGCGCCGCCGTATCGGGATGCAGCCATTTCGCACTCCCGGAGGGCGGCGCGGTTGCATGTTTTGACGAAATCTTTTCGGCGTTCCGCATAAAATGGTTATATTTGCGAGATTTATATGCTCCCGCATATGCGGGAACCAAAAACGTGTACTGAAATGGCTACTGAAAAACCGACACTTCCTGCTCCCGAGCAGCGAGTCAGCCCTGCGGCTGAAGATAAGCAAGCGAATTCTGCCGTGACTGCCCGAGTTCCTGAACCCGAAATGCCCGCTGCCGAACCGGATGCGGAGGCGTCCGCTGCTGCGGAAGAACCTGTTGCGGAGGTTGCGGATGCGTCCGCGGAATCGGCCGTGACGCAGGAGCCCGCCGCCGAAGCGTCTGTCGAAGCGTCTGCCGGAGTTGCCGAAGTGTCTGCCGGTGCGGAGCAGTCCGCTGCAGGGATGTCTGCGGAGGAGCCCGTCGGGGAGCCGATCCCCGGGGAGGAGGCTGCACCTCGTGCCAAGCGTGCCCGGATCAAGCCGGCCGCCGAGTCGGTGCCGGCCGAAGCGGAGGATGAGGAGGCACCCCGGGACATGGCGGTGGACTTTGCCGATGAGGAGGCTGCACTCGTGGCGCAGCATGCCGGGCTGGAGATCGAGGACGCGACGCCCGAGGAGGAGGCCGCGGAGGAACTCGCCGCGCAGAAGCCCGAGGCGGACAAGTTCGCCGGGAAGAGCAAGGAGGAGTTGGTGGCCCTGTTCGCGCGGATGCTCGAGGAGCAGCCCGTGCAGTCGATCCGCCGGGATGTGGAGGCTTTGAAGATCGCCTTTTACCGCATCCGCCGCACCGAGGTCGAGGCTGCACGCCGCCGCTTCATCGAGGAGGGCGGCGCCGAGGAGAATTTCGCTCCTTCGGTAGACGGCGCCGAGACGCAGCTCAAGGAGCTGTTCAAGGAGTACCGCCACCGCCGCGACGTGTTCATCGCCAATCTCGAAGCCGAGAAGGAGGCGAATCTCAAGGTCAAGCAGGCGATCATCGAGGAGCTCAAGGAGCTGGTCGATTCGGACGAGACGCTCAACCATACGTTCAACAAGTTCCGCGAATTGCAGCAGCGCTGGAAGGATACCGGCATCGTGCCGCAGCAGCATGTTAAGGATTTGTGGGAGACCTACAACCTGCATGTCGAGAATTTTTACAGCTTCATCAAGATAAACAAGGAGTTGCGCGACCTCGATCTGAAGAAGAACTACGAGCAGAAGGTGGCCCTCTGCGAGCAGGCCGAGGCGCTGGTGCTGGAGCCTTCTGTCGTCGAGGCGTTCCACAAGCTGCAAAAACTCCACGACGAGTGGCGCGAGACGGGTCCCGTAGCCAACGAGTACAAGGAGGTGCTCTGGGAGCGTTTCAAGGCCGCGTCGAGCCGCATCAACAAGCAGCATCAGGAGTATTTCGAAGCCCTGAAGAACGAGCAGGTGAAGAACCTCGAACTCAAGACCGGCTTGTGTGTCGCCACGGAGGAACTCTCGGCCCAGCCGCTCACCACCCGCAAGGAGTGGAACCGGGCGAGCGACCGCCTGCTGGAGATTCAGAAGACCTGGAAGACCATCGGTTTCGCGCCGAAGAAAGACAACAACCGCATCTACGAACGTTTCCGCACGGCGTGCGACCGGTTCTTCGAGGCCAAGCGGCTGTTCTATGCCGGAATGAAGACCGAGATGGAGCACAACCTCCAGTTGAAGGTCGAGATCTGCGAGGCCGCCGAGTCGCTGATGAACAGCGAGGAGTGGAAGAAGGCCACCGACGAGCTGATCGCCCTGCAGGCCCGCTGGAAGCAGATCGGTGCCGTGTCGCGGCGCCATTCGGACGCCATTTGGAAGCGTTTCCGCCATGCCTGCGACAAGTTCTTCGAGCGCAAGGCGGCACACTTCGCGAGCGTCGACGGCGAGCACGAGGAGAACCTGCGGAAGAAACTCGCCCTGCTGGAAGAGATGGCTGCGGCCGACGTGAAGGCCGGAGGCTATGAGGTGATCCGCGAATTCCAGCGCCGCTGGGGTGAGATCGGTTTTGTGCCCATCAGACAGAAGGATGCCATCCAGAAAAAATACAAGGCCGCCGTGGACGGGCTCTTCGACACGCTGCGCGGCTCGGAGCGCGACCGTTCGATGGGCCGCTTCCGCGAGAAACTCTCGTCGATCAAGGCTTCGGGCGACCGCCGGCTGCGTTCGGAACGCGAGCGCCTCTACAACAAGGTGCGTCAGCTGGAGCAGGAGATCGGGCTGCTGGAGAACAACATCGGCTTCTTTGCCAAGTCGAAGAATGCCGAGGCCCTGGTGGCCGACGTGCGTGCCAAGATCAACCGCGCCCGCGAGGAGATGGCCGCGACGATCGAGAAGGTGAAGCTGATCGACAGGCAGGAGCAGGACGAAAACAGCAACGCCTGACGATCGGATCGCCCGGTCGCTCCGGAGGACGGGCCGCGGCGCAAGGGCGCGCAGCCGGGCCCAAGCCGTCCCCCGGGTCACAGCCGCCGAGGCGGATGTGGCGGAAAAAGCCCTGAACGGTGTTACAACGAAATTTATAAATAGAACAGTAATGAAACTTTCCAAACCCAAGTACATATTCGTAACGGGCGGCGTGGCCTCGTCGCTCGGTAAGGGTATTATTTCGGCTTCGATCGCCCGCCTGCTGCAGGCCCGCGGTTACTCGGTGACCATTCAGAAACTCGACCCCTACATCAACGTGGATCCCGGAACGCTCAATCCCTATGAGCACGGAGAGTGCTACGTCACCGAGGACGGCGCCGAAACGGACCTCGACCTGGGACACTACGAGCGCTTCACGAACCAGCCCACGTCGAAGGCCAATAACGTCACGACGGGCCGTATCTACAAGAGCGTCATCGAGAAGGAGCGCAAGGGCGAGTACCTGGGCAAGACCGTGCAGGTCATTCCCCACATCACCGACGAGATCAAACGCCGCATTCAGCTGCTGGGGCAGACCAAGAAATACGACGTGATCATTACGGAGATCGGCGGCACGGTGGGTGACATCGAGTCGCAGCCCTTCATCGAGTCGGTGCGCCAGCTGCGCTACTCGCTGGGGTATCGGAATACGGCGCTGGTACATCTGACGCTGATCCCCTACATGGCCGCTTCGGGCGAGTTGAAGACAAAGCCCACGCAGCACTCGGTGAAGGCCCTGCTGGAGAACGGTCTTCAGCCCGAGATTCTCGTGCTGCGCGCCGACCATCCGCTGTCGGCGGCCCTCAAGCGCAAGGTGGCCCTGTTCTGCAACGTCGACGCCAATGCCGTGATGGAGTCGATCGACGTGCCGACGATCTACGAAGTGCCGCTGAAAATGCACGAACAGCATCTGGACGAGGTCGTGCTGGACAAACTGGAACTCCCGGCCGACAAGGAGCCGGACATGGCCGCCTGGAGCGCATTCGTCGAGAAGGTGAAGCACCCCTCGAAGAAGATCGAGATCGCGCTGGTCGGCAAGTATACCGAGCTGCCCGACGCCTACAAGTCGATCTGCGAATCGTTCATCCACGCCGGGGCGGTCAACGACTGTAAGGTCAAGTTGCACTATGTCAATTCGGAGAAGATCACCCGCGAGAGTGTGGCTGCGCTGCTGGGCAAGATGTCCGGCATCCTGGTGGCCCCGGGCTTCGGCAACCGTGGCATCGAGGGGAAGATCGAGGCCGTGCGCTTCGCCCGCGAGAACAACATTCCCTTCCTGGGCATCTGTCTGGGCATGCAGTGTGCGGTGATCGAGTTCGCGCGTCACGTGCTGGGGCTGGCCGATGCCAATTCGAGCGAGATGGAGCAGACGCCGCATCCGGTCATCGACCTGATGGAGGAGCAGAAGGGGGTTACGGCCAAAGGCGGCACGATGCGTCTGGGGGCCTATCCCTGTGTGCTGAAAAAGGGATCGAAGACCGCTGCCGCCTACGGCAAACTCAACATTTCGGAGCGCCACCGCCACCGCTACGAGTTCAACAGCGACTATCTGGAGCAGTTCGAGGCGGCCGGGATGAAGGCCGTGGGTGTGAATCCCGACACGAACCTGGTCGAGGTCGTCGAGATCGAGAACCATCCCTGGTTCGTCGGTACGCAGTACCATCCCGAATACAAGAGCACCGTATTGAGCCCCTCGCCGCTGTTCGTAGCCTTTGTGAAGGCCGCACTGGCGTATGCGGAGACGAAGTAATCATCTTCTGAAAAGATAAAAAAGCAAGACAGTTTAATGGATAAAAAATCAATCATCGGCATTGCCATCGTAGCGGTTCTTTTTCTGGGATTCGCCTACTTCAACAGCAAGCAGCAGAAAGAGTATCTCGACCAGAAAGCCGCATACGAGGCCTATGTCGATTCGGTAGCCGCAGCGGCTCGGGCGACGGCTCCCGCGGTCGATTCGCTGGTGTCGGCCAACGGCCTGCAGGCCGCAGTGACGGCAGCCGAGGCTGCGGCGGCGGTACGCGAGCGCCAGGTGGAGACGCTGGGCGAGTCGCTGACGGCGGCCCGCGAGGCCGAGGCCGAAGAATTCGTCGTGGAGAACGACGTGATAGCGGTGCTCTTCTCCACCCGAGGCGGCCAGATCAAGGGCGTTACGCTGAAGGATTATACCCAATACGGACCGCGCGGAAAACGAGACCGGAAGATCGAGATGATGGACCCGGCCACGGCGCGTTTCGGACTTTCGTTCTACCTGAAGAAGGGGCTGAAGAACGTGCCGGTCAACACGCTGGATTATGTGTTCACGCCCCAGCCCGTGGTCGGGGAGGCGGACGGTGCCAAGAGTGTCGTGATGCGTCTTCCGGTCGCGGAGGGGGCCTATCTGGAATATCGTTACCTGATCTATGATACGCAGGCGCCCGAGCGGGACTATCTGGTCGACTTCGACGTGCGGATGGTGAACATGGCCCCGGAGATGGCCAACCAGACGCAGATTCTGATCGACTGGGCGAACACCACCTTCCAGAACGAGAAGGGATTCCAGAACGAGAACATGTACACCACGCTCTCGTACCGATTCCCCGACGAATCGTCGATCGAGGAGCTGGGCATGAGCGAGGGCGCCAAGTCGAAGAACATCACCACGCAGGTCAACTGGGTGGCTTTCAAGCAGCAGTTCTTCTCGTCGGTGTTCATCGCTCCGGACAACGTGGCCTATGCCAACCTGGCCTTCGACACGGCGGCTCCCGAGTCGACGCTGCTCAAGACCTTCACGGCTCAGATGGGACTGCCCTATACGCCGCAGACCGAGGGATATAACTTCGCATTCTATTTCGGTCCCAACAAGTACTCGATCCTTAAGAAGGTCGACGAGCCGAGCGGTACGGACATCTATCTGGAGCGGCTCGTGCCGCTGGGATGGGGCATCTTCGGATGGGTCAACCGCTGGTGTGTGATTCCGGTTTTCGACTTCCTGCGTAACTACATCGGCAGCTTCGGCATCATCATCTTCATCCTGGTGCTCCTCGTGAAGCTGGTGATCTCGCCGCTGACCTACAAGAGCTACGTCTCGATGGCCAAGATGCGTCTGGTCAAACCTCAGGTCGACGAACTGGCGAAGAAGTATCCCAAGCCGGAGGATGCCATGAAAAAGCAGCAGGCGATGATGGAACTCTACAAGAAGGTCGGCATCAACCCCATGGGCGGCTGTATTCCGCTGCTGATTCAGATGCCGATCCTGATCGCCATGTTCCGCTTCTTCCCCGCCTCGATCGAGCTGCGCGAGCAGCCCTTCCTGTGGGCCGACGACCTCTCGTCGTATGACAGTGTGCTGAATCTGCCCTTCTCGATCCCCTTCTACGGCGATCACGTTTCGCTGTTCGCCCTGCTGATGGCCCTGTCGATGTTCGGATACTCCTGGTTCAACTACCAGCAGACGGCTTCGTCGCAGCCCCAGATGGCCGGCATGAAGTTCATGATGGTCTACATGATGCCGATCATGATGCTTTTCTGGTTCAACAGCTATTCGAGCGGTCTCTGCTACTACTACCTGCTGTCGAACCTCTTCACCATCGGGCAGACGCTCGTCATCCGACGCATGGTCGACGACAACAAGATCCACGCGATCATGCAGGCGAACGCCGCGAAGAAGTCGAAAGGCAAGAAATCGAAATTCCAGCAGCGCTACGAAGAGCTGATGCGTCAGCAGGAGGCGCGGCAGAACGCGAAGAGAAAATAGGCGGAACACCCACCGCTTTGAACTCGGGGCGGAGCGGATTCCGGATTGGGAACGCTCCGGCCCCTTTTTTGTTTGGGAAGCGTATGAAAAACGATATCGTGATGAAACGAATTTTGATGCTGGCGCTTTTGCTGGCGGCAGGAATGCCGCTCGGGGCGCAGGAGTTGGGGTCGGAGTACCGACTGAAACGTGTGATTCCCGTCGAGGGACGGCAGGGGGTGGCCGCCGATTCGGCCTGCTACTACGTCTCGGGGAGCACGGCGCTCTACAAGTACGACAAGCAGGGGCGGCTGGTGGCCAAAAACGAACAGCCGTTCGAGGGGCTGCCCCTGGAGGCCAACCACATCGGCGACATCGACGTGTGGGACGGGGAGATTTACGCCGGGATCGAATCCTTCAACGACGGCCGCGGGGAGAATATCCAGGTGGCGGTCTATGATGCCAACACGTTGAAGTGGAAACGTTCGATCGACTGGGAACCTTCGTCGGGGCAGGTCGAGGTGTGCGGGTTGGCAGTGGACCGCGACGGCGACATGATCTGGATGGCCGACTGGGTCGACGGACGCTATGTCTACGGCTACAACCGGAAGACGGGGCAGTATGTCCGCAAGGTCCACCTGCGTCCCGTGCCCCAGTGGCAGCAGGGGATTTTCATGGTCGGCGGACGCATGTTGATCGCTGCGGACGACGGGGATGCCGACCTCGATGAACCGGACAACCTCTACGTCGCGGATCTGCGCGACGGAAAATCCTATGCCACGGTGCTGCCGTTCCGTTCGATGGACGATTTCCGCCGTCCGGGCGAAATCGAGGGGCTGGCCGTGGATCCTGCGACGGGCGAACTGCTGGTGCTGGCCAACCGCGGGGCGCGGATCGTGCTGGGCATGCCCCGGGGCTTCTACCCGGGCTATGACGGCGAGGTGCACGAAGTCTACGTCTTCGAGAAGGTGAAGTAAAATTCGGAAAGGAGAAAAAGATGTGTCCAATTGGAAAATTGGACACATCTTTTTTTTGAGGGGAGGGTGGGGCTGGCGCGGCTATTTGCCGAATCCGGTCGAAACGAATGTCAGAGCATCGGGCAGCACTGTCTGCCAGTAGCGCCAGGTGTGGCCGCCGTCGCGCATGCGGTATTGCAGGGGAATGTTGCGCTCGCGCAGGAGCGTGTAGAAGGCGACGTTGCACTTCCAGAGGAAATCGTCGTCGCCGCAGTCGACCCACCAGCGGACCGAGCGCACGCCGTCGAGCTGCTGGTCGCTCATTCGGCGCAGCAACTCGACGGGCGAGTTCTCCGCGACGGATTGACGGAAGGTGTTGTCGTTGCTTCGGCTGCCGGGAAAGGTGTCCAGCAGGCCGCTCATCGAGCAGGCCGAGCCGAACAGCTCGGGGTGGCGCAGGGCGTAGACCGCCGTGCCGCCGCCGCCCATCGACAACCCCGCAATGGCGCGGTGTGCCTTGTCGGAGACAATGCGGTAGTGCTTTTCGACGGCGGGCAGGAACTCCTCGAAGAAGAAGCGCTCGTAGGCCCAGCCCGGAATGTCGAAATAGCCCATGTGCTTGTCCGTGAGGTCCGGACCTTCGCCCGAGGCGTCGGGCATGACGACGATCATCGGGCGGGCCATGCCTGCGGCGATGGCTTCGTCGGCAATGCGGCGCAGGTCGCCTTTCCGGGTCCAGTCGGTGTGGCAGCCGCTGGCGCCGTGCAGCAGGTAGAGCACGGGGTAGGACTCCGGTGTGTTGTCGTAGCCGTCGGGCAGGTAGACCGTGCAACTCTTTTCGGCTCCGAGGATCGCACTCGCGAAGGTGTATGTTTCGGTGCGGCTCTGCGCGCCGGACGTCAGCACTGCGGCGAGTGCAAACAGGGTGGTAATGAGCGGTTTTTTCATCGTGGGTTCAGTTAGGTCCACCCCTTGGGGGGGAGGAGGGGATTGGCGGTTTCAAAGATTCGGATCCGCAGGCGCAGGCGCAGGCGCAGGCGGCGACGAATGGCGGCGGATGGCGGCAGTGAACGGCGACAACAGCGATATTGGCAAACGGCGGCGGTATCGGGTAGTGTCGCCTGCGCCCCGGCTTATTCCACGTACAGTACCAGCCCCTTGAGGTATTCGCCTTCGGGGTGGTAGATGTTGATCGGGTGGTCGGCGGGCTGGGTCAGCTGGTGCAGGATGCGCACCTTGCGGCCCGCGATGGCGGCGGCGGAGAAAACTGTCGTGCGGAACAGCTCCTTCGACACGGCCTGTGAGCAGGAGAATGTGAAGAGGATGCCTCCGGGGCGGATCTGCGACAAGGCACGGGCATTGAGCCGCTTGTAGCCCTGCATGGCATTGCCCAGCACCTTGTGGTGTTTGGCGAAGGCCGGCGGGTCGAGGATGATCAGGTCGTATTTGTCGCCGATCTCCTTCAGGTAGTCCACCGCATCGGCCGCGACCTCCGTGTGGGGGGCCTTGTCGCCGAAGTTGAGCTGCATGTTCTCCGTGGCCAGAGCCACGGCCCGTTCGGAGGAGTCCACCGAGCAGACCTCGGCGGCACCGCCCGAGAGGGCGTAGACCGAGAATCCGCCCGTGTAGCAGAAGGTATTGAGCACGGTGCGGCCCTTGGCATAGCGTTTGACCAGCTGGCGGTTTTCGCGCTGGTCGAGGAAGAAGCCCGTTTTCTGCCCCTTCTCCCAGTTGACGTAGAACTGTTCGCCGTTTTCCAGAACGATGTGCGACGCATGGTCCGAGGTTCCCCACAGGTAGCCGTCGACGGCTCCGAGGCTGGCCTTGAAGGGGAGCGTCTGCGAGGATTTGTCGTAGATGGCCGTCAGGTGTGTGCCGTAGACCGTGCGCAGCGCCTCGGCGATCAGCATCCGTGCGTGGTACATGCCCACCGAGTGGCACTGGATGACGGCAACCGGGCCGTAGATGTCGACGACGAGACCCGGCAGCGAATCGCCTTCGCCGTGGATCAGTCGATAGCAGGTCGTCGCGGGGTTGTCCGTCAGGCCGAGTGTGCGGCGCACGTCGTGGGCAATGGCGATTCGGCGGTTCCACCACGTCTGGTCGATCGTCTCGCGCTCGAACGAGAGCACACGCACGGCGATCGACCCCACCTGATAGTGGCCCTGGGCCATGAATTCGCCTTGACGCGTGTAGACCTCGACGAGCGTCCCTTCGGCGAAATCGGACTCCTCCTCGGCTTTGATGTGATCGATGGCGCCCGAGAAAATCCACGGGTGGCGGCGCAGAAGCGATTCCTCCTTGCCTTTGCGCAGGTAAATTTGCGGTATCATTTGCGGATCGTTTTTTTCGGTGTACGGAGCAGTTTCCGGTAAATGCACGTGCAGACCCATGCGTCGGTAGCGGCGTAGAGCTGCTGTTTGTCGGTGAGCGTCGTTGCCTCCCAGTTGCTCAGACGCTGGGCTTTCGAGACGCGCTGACCCAGCACGATGGCCGAGAGTTTGCGCAGGCTCTTTTCCGCGATGCCCCACTCGGGGGCGATGACCTGAAGGTCGACGAAGCCCCCGTCGCGGAAGTGGCGGATCTGGCGCAGCGAGCGCAGGTCGCCCGTCACGTCGGCGCCGATCTTGAGCACCCGCTTGTCTTCGAGCAGCTGCAGGATGGGCTTGGCCAGCGGAATCTTGTTGAGCCGGAACAGGTAGCAGACCGTCGGCGTGGAGAGTTGCAGCAGCGACACGCGGAACGTGACGCCCGGGCGGAACGAGGGACGCGTCTCGGTGTCGAAGCCGATGACGGGCTGCTCGGCGAGCGTTTTGCAGGCCGCCTCGATGTCGCGTTCGTGTTCGACGATGCGGATCTCCCCCCGGAACTCTACGGCCGGGAGCAGGGCGGTCTGCTCGTTGCTGATTTTATCGATGAAATTGTTTACTGTGGTCATGCGGTGAAAATTCCCACAAATTTAGGTATTTATTTTCAGAAAAGAGGCTCTTCGGGGTGCTATTTTGCCTCGTCGGGGCTGGCGGACGTGTTGCAGAGCGCGATGCATCCGTCGGCGCAGGTGCGGACCGTGCCCTCGGCGAGCAGTTCGCGCACCGTTTCGGCCAGGCGCTCGGGCGGGCAGGCCAGTTCGTCGGAGAGCCGGTGCGGGTCGGCCGGGGAGCAGGCCAGGCGTGTCCGAATTTTTTTGCGCAGGGAGATTGCGGCGCCGGGTGCATCGCCCGATGCTCCGGGATTCGGGCTCCCGGATGCCGGTCCGGCCGCCCGGGCGGCGGCTTTCGCAGCCCTTCTGCGGGCCAGGCAGATGTCGCAGACTCCGCACGGCGCGGGGTTCTCCTCGCCGAAATAGCGCTCCAGCGCGGCACTGCGGCACTCCTGCTCGTTGGTTGCGTAGGCGATCATCTGTTCGAAGCGTTCGCGCATCAGCTCCTGTCGCCGCTTGTAGGTCTCGGGGGCGATGTAGAGGTCGGCGCGCGGGAGGCGTTCCTCGTTCATGAAGAGGATCGGCGAGCGGTTCGAGGGGATATAGCGGATCACGCGCAGCTGCCAGAGCCGTTTGAGCAGCTCCTTGACCCGCTCGACGGTGTAGCCGCTCCAGGTGGCCAGTTCACCCTCGTTGATGGGGCGGAATTCGGTGAAGACCCCGTTGTAGAGCCGCAGCAGGGTGCGGATGAAGTGGTCGAGTTCGTCGCGCTGCACGCGGAGTTTGTACAGTTCGTCGCGGCTGACGCAGAACATCACCCGCGCGGGGTTCTCCTGTGCGTCGGTGAGGGACATGTAGCCGTTCTGCTGGAGCAGCTTCAGGGCGCTCGTGACGGTCCCCGAATAGAGGTGCTCGCGGGCGCAGAAGTCGTGGAGGTTGAACAGAAACGACGCTTCGCCGCCGTCGCCGATGCCGATTTGCAGGTAGGAACAGATCCGTTCGTAGATCTCCTTGATCTTGTCCAGCGGCGGGAACTCCTGCTCGAAGCGCCGCGCGATGCGGTCGCTGTCGTCCGAAGCCACGAGCAGCAGGGCATAGGCCCGCTGTCCGTCGCGGCCCGCGCGGCCCGCCTCCTGGTAGTAGCTTTCGAGCGAGTCGCACATCGAATAGTGGACCACGAAGCGCACGTCGGGTTTGTCGATGCCCATGCCGAAGGCGTTGGTGGCCACCATCACGCGAGTCTTGCCCGAGAGCCACTTCTCCTGGCGCAGCGACCGCTCGGCGTGACCCAGTCCGCCGTGGTAGGCAGCGGCCGGGATGCCCTCCTGACGCAGGAAGTCGGCGATCTGCTCGGTACCCTCCCGGGTGCGGACGTAGACGATGCCCGTGCCGGGGACGTTGCGGACCAGGCGCAGCAGCTGTCCGTTCTTGTCGTCGGTGCGGCGGACGCTGTACGAGAGGTTGGGACGCGCGAAACTGCTGCGCAGAATGTGCGGTTCGGGGAATTTCAGGTGGCGCATGATGTCGTCGGCCACAGGGTGTGTGGCCGAGGCCGTGAGCGCCAGCACGGGGACGCCGGGGAGCTTTTCGCGCAGCTCGGCGATGCGCAGGTACGAGGGTCGGAAGTCGTAGCCCCACTGCGAGATACAGTGCGCCTCGTCGACGGCGATCAGCGAGACGTTCATGCGCACGACACGCAGACGGAACGCCTCGGTCGCCAGCCGCTCGGGGGCCACGTAGAGGAATTTCACGTCGCCGTAGGTGCAGTTGTCCAGTGCGATGTCGATCTGACGCGGCGAAAGACCCGAATGGATGGCGACGGCCGGGACTCCCCGTGCCCGGAGGTGGTCGACCTGGTCCTTCATCAGGGCGATGAGTGGCGTGACGACGATGCACAACCCCTCGCGGCTAAGGGTCGGGACCTGATAGGTGAGCGACTTCCCGCCGCCTGTGGGCATCAGCGCCAGTGTGTCGCGCCCCTCCAGGGTGGAGCGGATGATCTCCAGCTGCACGGGACGGAATTCCGTGAAGCCCCAGTAGCGTTTCAGTGTGTCGTATATCCTGTCCGGTTCGGGATTCATGATACAAAGGTATAAAAAAGAGCGCACGGAGGCAAGAGCCGCTTGCGGGCCGTTTTCGGGAAAAATTAGGCGGTTTGGAGAATTTTTTATACTTTTGCAAAAATCAGAACGTTCGACGAATGAAGTTACGCGAAGATTTCAAAGTTCGGGAGATGGCCGGCGGGCATGTGATCGTGCTGCCGGGCGGCGGAGAGACCGCTGACGGGACACGCGTCGTGTCGCTCAATCTTTCGTCGCTGTATCTGTGGGAGAAGCTGCGGGAACGCGAATTTACGGTTGCGGATGTCGCGCTGCTGCTCACTGAACGTTACGAGGTCGATGCCGAAACGGCCCGCAAGGATGCCGGGCGTTGGATTGCCGACCTCTCCGCATGTGGAATCGTGGAAGAGTAGATGAAATTGAAAAGGTCCATATCGCTGCTGCTGTTTGCCGTCTATCTTTTAGCGACGGCCGGGGCGGCTTTGGCGTCGCTGACGTGCAAGTGCGTGGCCATGAGGGCCCGCACGGAGCATGTCTGCTGCTGCCATTGCCTCCATGTGGCGGACCTTCCGGCTCCGGCGGACGGGGAGATGCGCGCACCCTGCTGCGGCAACCGCCATTCGACCGAAATCGGACTCTACATCTCCACCTTTTCCGACAACAACGAACGCTATACCCGTTGCGTCGTCATCGACCTGCCGTCCGCATTGGCCGCAGAGTGTCCGTGCCCCGCGCATGTACCTCTTCTGCGTGAGGCGGTTGCCGAGAGGCGCACGCCTTTCATCCGGAAGACCACGGTACTCCCCGTCGGCTTCCGAGGTCCTCCCGTATTGGCTTAAGACTCTTTTTCGGGACCGGTGTCGTGTGTACATCGGTCTGTAATCGGTTTTAACCAATAACGGAATTTACATGCATTTTCTGAAAATCTCATTTTTAGCTTTTTCGGCCCTTGCCGTGTGCGGTTCGCTGAACGCACAGGATTTGCGGGGTGTGGTCCGCGATGCCGATAACCAACCGCTTGTCGGTGCCTCGGTCTACTGGGCCGGGACGACCATCGGAGCCAGCACCGACGCCCGGGGTGCATTCCTCCTCCATCGTGTAAAGGGCTACGACCGACTCGTGGCTTCGTATCTGGGCTTTGTCAACGATACGCTGGACGTGAAAAACGACGTCGATCAGGTCGCATTCGCACTCCGTTCGGAGGGAGTGGCGCTCGAAGACGTTGTCGTCGCGGGTAATTTAAGCGGCAACTTCGTTAAGCGCGACGGAATCGTCAAGGGAGAGATGATCTCCTTTGCGGGTCTGTGCAAGATGGCCTGCTGCAATCTGGCCGAGTCGTTCGAGAATTCGGCCTCGGTGACCGTTGGTTACAGCGACGCCATTTCGGGAGCCCGCCAGATCAAGATGCTGGGGCTGGCCGGAACCTACACGCAGATTCTCGACGAGAACCGCACGATCATGCACGGTCTGAGCGCTCCCTACGGATTGAGCTACACGCCCGGCATGTGGCTCAACTCGATCCAGGTGTCGAAGGGTGTGGCTTCGGTGACGGCGGGCCACGAGGCTATCACGGGGCAGATCAACCTCGAACACCGCAAGCCCACTGATTCCGAGCGGCTGTTTGTCAACCTCTACCTCGACGACGAACTGCGTCCCGAGGCCAATATTTCGACGGCTTTCCCCGTGACGAAGGACAAGAAACTGTCGAGCGTCATCCTGCTCCACGGTTCGATGGACACTGACGCCCGGAAGATGGACCACAACCACGACGGATTCCGCGACCTGCCGAAATCCGACCAGATCAATGTGGCCAACAAGTGGCTCTATGCTGCCGAAAACGGCACGCAGATCCGCTGGGGCTGGAAGTTCGTGCAGGAGAACCGTCTGGGCGGCATGCTCGACTTCAAGGATACCCGCGCCATGCGCGAGGCGATGGAGCAGGATTGGGACTGGAAGGCCGGCGACAAGAAGATGCCGCTCTACGGTTCGCACATCCGCAACCGCAACGCCAACGGTTATTTTAAAATCGGCATGCCGGTCGGTCCGGGGGTATACGACCCCGACGAGCAGGACGAGATGCGTTCGAACCTGGCTTTCGTCGCCGACTTCGACCACTTCGACGAAGACGCCTATTTCGGTCTGAACGACTACACGGGATCCCAGAATTCGCTGGCGCTGAACCTGATGTACAACCACTATTTCACCTACCGCTCGTCGCTCATCGTCGGCGTGCAGGGGCATTTGGACTACTACCGCGAGAAACTGCGCAATCCGACGCCGTGGATCGCCGCCAACAGCCTCCGCAACTACGATTTCGACCGCAGCGAGCGCGAGGCCGGAGCCTATGCCGAGTATACCTATGCCATCAAGGACAAGTTCTCGATCGTGGCCGGATTGCGCGGCGACTACAACCACTATTACGACCGCTTTTTCCTTACGCCCCGCGGCCATCTGAAATGGAACATCACCCCCTCGACGACGCTCCGCGGCTCGGCGGGTCTGGGCTACCGTTCGACGAACGTCATCACCGACAATATCGGCATTCTGGCCACGGGCCGGGCCATCTCGTTCCTCGACAAGGGAACGGGGTGGAGCGATTTCCGCAAATTCGACCGTATGGAGAAGGCCCTGACCGTCGGCGGAAGCCTCACGCAGACCTTCGGGCTGGTGAATCCCGGCGATGCGACGTTGAGCTTCGACTACTTCCGCACGCAGTTCTACAACTCGGTCGTGGCCGATCAGGAGATGTATGCCGACCGGATCGTCTTCTACAACACCGACGGCCGTTCGTACACCGACACCTACCAGATCGACTTTTCGTGGTCGCCGGTCGAGCGGCTCGACATCTTCGCCACGTTCCGCTACACGGACAGCGAAATGACGATCCGGCGCGACGGCGGCGCGACGGCCCGTGTGGAACGTCCGCTGGTGAGCCAGTATAAAACGCTGTTCAACATTCAGTATGCCACGAAGTTCCGCCGCTGGGTATTCGACGCGACGGCGCAGCTCAACGGTCCGGCACGTATCCCCACGCAGACGGGCAACCTCGACGACAGCTACTATTCGCCCCGCTATCCGATGTTCTTTGCCCAGGTGAGCCGCAAGGTGGGCAAGTTCGACATCTATGTCGGGTGTGAGAATATCGCCGACTACCGCCAGAAGAATCCGATCCTCCATGCGCAGGATCCCTACGACTACAAGTTCAACTCGATGAATGTCTGGGGACCGCTCATGGGACGCAAGTTCTATGCCGGGTTGCGGTTCAACCTTTATTGATCCTCCGCGGTTCGGGGGCGGCAGGCCGGGGAGAGTCCGGCGCGGAGCTGCGCCCCGTGTCAAAAGACGGGAAAATTGTAAAACCTTAAAATAAAAAAAGATGAAAAAGCTGTTTATGTTCTGCCTGGCTCTGGTGATGGGCTTCGGCATGTGCGCTGCGGCCAGCAAACCGGCGCAGAAAAAGGAGGTGACGACGGTGTTTGTTACGGATATCGACTGCGAGCACTGTGTGAAGAAGATCATGAACAATGTTCCGTCGCTCGGAAAGGGCATCAAGGACGTGAAGGTGGACTTGCCCAAGAAGGAGGTCACCGTGGTGTACGATGCTTCGAAGAACAACGACGAGAACATCATCCGGGGATTCGCCACGATCAAGGTGAAGGCCGAACCCAAGAAAGCCCCTGCGAAGAGATAGCTTCGGCGGGTTTGTTATCGGAAACGGGGGAACCTCCTTGGGAAGGTTCCCCCGTTTTTCTGTTCCGGGAGGAGACGATGCGTCGCTACTTGGGTCTTCTCCCCGCTTCGGGTGGGGCGTGCAGCCGGCGTGCGGGCCGGCATGTTGTGCGGGCCGGCATGTTGTGCGGGTCGGCCATGTTGCGGACCGGCCGTATCGTGCGGGACGCCGTGTTGTGCGGGTCGGCCGTGTTGTGCGGGTCGGCCGTGTTGCGGGCCGGCATGCCGTGCGGGGCGGCATGTCGTGCGGACCAGCCATGTTGCGGGCCGGCCGGCTATTCCATCGGCCGGATGCGGACCTCGGTCACGGTTTCCAACTCGCGTGCCAGGCGGTCGATGTCGGTCTTTTCGTCCACCTCGCCGTAGTGGTAGGGGTAGAAGATCCCGGGTTTCAGCGCTTTCACCGCTTCGACGGCCTGGTCGACGGTCATCGTGTAGGGCTGGTTCACGGGCAGAAAGGCGATGTCGATCTTGCGGAGCGCCTTCAGTTCGGGGGTGGGTTCCGTGTCGCCCGCGATGTAGATGCGCGTGCCGCCGATGGTCAGTACATAGCCGCAGTCCTCACGCTCCCGGGGGTGGAATTGGAGGTGTCCCGGCGTGGTGTTGTGGGCCGCGACGGCCTCGACCTTCAGGTAGTCGCGCGGCGTGGCGACGCTGCCCGGGCGCATCGTGTAGCAGTTCATCTCGAAAGCCTCGGCCGAAGTCCGGTCGCAGAGAATCTCGGTGTCGGCGGTGAGCAGTTTCTCGACGGCCTCCACGTCGAGGTGGTCGTAGTGCGAGTGGGTGATCAGCACGACATCGGCCTTCGGTAGTGCACCGTAGTCGGCATTGGCGCTCACGGGGTCGACGTAGATGTGTTTGTCGCCCACGGAGACGGCGAGCGAGGCATGCTTAAAAAAGGTGATCGTGAATTCGGACCCGTCGCGGGCGGAGAGCCGGTCGGCGGGATATTCGGGGGCTTTGGTGCGGCCGTAGCCGAAAATGGAGAGTAGTGACATAAGAATAAGTACGGATGGTTGTTGGTGGTCATGACCGTCTGCGCGCGAAATCTGCCCTCTGCGGGGATTTGACCGGCAGTCCGGCAAAAAGGAGCGTCGTCAGTCGGAGCATTATGGAATAAAGGTACAAATTTGCTGCGAAACGGCAAAATAGATTTCGCATCCGCGAAAAAAAAATCTATCTTTGTGGTAGCTGAATCCCGATGAGGCTTCCGAACCGGGGCTGGAAATCCCGATGCGGTGGGCCGGAGGCTTGACGCGGGTTTCTGCGGTCGGGGCTTGTCGGGTCTGATGGGTCAGTCGGGCCATTTGGGTCTGATGGGCCAGTTGGGGCTGTCGGGCGGAAATCGGATGAAGGCAAATTTTTTTACGGCTGCCGTGCAGTATATCCCTGTCGGGTCCGTTTATTTGAATAAATTAACCAAACACAGCGTATGAATAAACTTATTGCAACAATCGCACTGGCGGCTCTCGCATTCACGGGGTGTATCAATGAAAACGACACCTGGAAGGAGATGAGTCCCGTGCAACCCGGAATGTACATCTATCAACTGGCGACGAATCAGGATAAACTCTCCATGCGGCCGGCCAATGCCGCTCTGCGTCTGGCAATGGTGCTGGCCGAAGCGGAGAAGCAGGGCAAGGACCTGGCATCTGTGGATCTGACAGAGATTGTGGTCAAGAAGGGCGAAGTCTCGGTCAAGGTCTGGGACACGTTGTTCGGTACGAACACAAAACTCGAACGGCAGAACGGAGATTATCTGATCACTTACAGCGGCGAGACCCAGTTGCCCGACGGTTTCTTCATGAGGGGGTCCGTGCTGGTCAAAACCAACGGGGCAAAGGTGCTGAACGAAGCCACGCATTCTGCTCCCTGGACGGTCGAGATGCGGGACCTCAAGGTGATCGTTCCCTCGGATACCGGTCTGCAGCAGGCATTCAATTTCGATAGCGGTGAGACTTCGCTCTATTTCGACGACGTTGATTCCTACAGAATCAGGCTCTCGATGTTCAGAATCCACATTGACAACGTGGATGCGTACTCCAACTGGAACGGAGATTATACGTTGCGTGCCGAAGATTCGAGTCTGGCCTATTCGCTCTGCGCGGGCAAGGATTTCAAGGTCGACGGCAGCGCTTCGGGTCCGACTGTCTATTCGTCCGAATTGGCGCGCTCGGTACAGATGGGCTATGAAGTGAACAATGGCGTTTACCGCGGGATTCAGATTATCGGCGGAACGCAGGAGTGTAAGTTCCTCTCCCCGCTGGAGTATGATACGACCCAGTTCCCCGCCGCGTCGGTGACCTACGAATGGATGTACGACAGTTCGTCCAATACGGTCTCCCGGAGGATTAGCTATAACGGATCCATTTATCCGAGGGGTTGAGAAACGGGCGTTCCGACTTGCTTGAGAGGCGCGAATGGAGGTTGTTCCATTTGCGCCTCTCCTTTTTTGCCGGAGCCGGATGTATGGGGGCGGACGATTCGGGCGGTGTGTCGGATATGCCGGAGCCGGGTATGCCGGAGTTGGATATGCGGGGCGCGGTGCCGGAAGTGCCGGTGTCGGGATTCGGGCGGTGTGCCGGAAGTGCGGTGTGCCGGAAGTGCGGGGTGTCGGATATGCGGGTTTGGATGTGCGGGGCACGGGATTCGGGCGGGAAGTCGGAAGTGCGGGCTCGGGCGGGCGATCAGTCTTTGCGGTCTTTGTCGTCGAGACGCATGACGGAGGGGATGAAGAATCCCGTTGTGCCCACCGCGACGATGAGTGCTCCGGCGGCGATGAAGGTCTCGGAGAGTCCCACGTTCCCGGCCAGGAATCCCGAGCCCAGCAGCCCGAGGGTTGCTGGCAGCAGTCCGAAACTGTGTTGGAGCGACATGACGCGTCCCAGCATGCCCGCTTCGATCCGGGTCTGGACCACGGAGACGAACGAGGCATTGAACACACTGCTGGAGACTCCTGCCGCCGCCGTGAAGAGTGCGAACCAGAAGAATCCCTCAGGCGGCAGGAGCCCCGACAGCACGAACGAGAGCCCCACGACGAGGTACATCAGGTTGACCAGCACGATGCGGCTGACGCGATAGGTGCGGGCGCCCATGACGGCGCCTCCGACGAGTGCTCCGCCGCCCCAGACGATTTCGATCAGGCTCATTTCGAAGGCACCCCCGCCGAAGTGTTGGAGCGTCATCAGCGGGAACATCACCCCGACGGGCATGATGAAGAACCACGCGACGACAGCCAGCAAGAAAAACCAGCCCATGCCCGGAATGGCGTACATGGCTGCAAATCCCTCGCGGAACTCGCGCCACAGCTCGGGTTTGCGCATCGTGTCGCGTGTCGGGTTGGGAATTCGAACCCACAGCAGCGAGATGCAGGCGATGGCGGCTCCCGCCACGTCCAGCAGCAGGATGTTGCCGATCGAGGAGAGGTTGAGCAGCAGTGCCCCGAGGGCCGGGCCTGCGATGCTCGACAGCGAGACGATGATCTGGTTGACTCCGGCGATGCGCGTGAGCTTCGACGTGGGGGCCAGCAGCGGGACCGACGCCTGCATGGCGGGCATGTGGAAGGCCGCGCAGGCCGAGCGGCAGGCCAGCAGGATGTAGAGGTGCCACATCCGGGCAATGCCGAGCCAGAAGAGCACCGTCAGCGCCAGCGTGCAGAGGGCGATGAAGCTGTCGGCGAGGATCATCGTGCGCTTGCGGTTCCAGCGGTCGACGTAGATCCCGACGAAGGGCCCCAGCAGCGACTGGGGCAGCATCCCGGCAATGGCTGCAAGGGCCAGCGCTTCGACCGAACCGGTTTCGAGGCTCATCCAGAAGATGATCGAGTAGGCCACGACCTCGCTGCTGAGGATCGAGGCCAGCTGTCCGCTCCAGATGACGGCGAATGTTCTTTTCCAGCTTTCCACGGTGTGGTCTCTCTTTTTAGAATTTGGGGGGCGGGTCGGCAGTGTTCCTGCGCGTTCCGCCGCTCGGCCGCTCGGCTGCTGCCCGTTGCTTGGCTGTCGGGGCTGCCACCCGGCGGTATGGGGTTTGGGTCTGCCGCCTGTCGGCATGGGCACCGGGACGGAGGGGTTCCTACGCGTTCCGCCGCTTGGCTGTCGGGGCTGTGTTCGGCGGTATGGGGTTTGGGTCTGCCGCCTGTTGGTATGGGCTCCGGGACGGTGGGGGCCTGCGCGTTTCGCCGCTTGGTTGCCGGGGCTGTTGTCCGTTGCTTGCCTGCCGGGGCTGTTGCCCGTTGTTTGGCTGTCGGGGCTGCGTTCGGCGGCGTCGATCTGGTTGCTTTCCGGAGAACCGAATGGGTGTCGCGGCTTAGAGCTTGTCGACAGGGGTGGAACCAGGGGGCATGCGGGAGCGTTTTACCCGATGGCTTTCCCCGGATGGCCCCGAAGAAAAAAGGCGGATACCAAGGGTATCCGCCGCGCTAAACCCTTCTGGTGAAGGGCTATTTAACTGCTTTAACTATTGCCTCGAATGCCTTCGGCTCGTTCATTGCCAAGTCGGCCATTACCTTGCGGTTGAGGACGATTCCCTTGGCGTTGAGTTTGCCGATAAATTGTGAATAGGTCATTCCCTGGGCGCGGACGGCGGCGTTGATACGCGTGATCCACAGCGAACGGAATGTCCGCTTCTTGAGGGCGCGGTGTGCATAAGCATAGCACAGACCCTTCTCGACCGTATTTTTCGCAACGGTCCAAACGTTTCCCCTTGAACCAAAGTTACCTTTGGCAAGTTTCAAAACTTTCTTTCGACGTGCGCGTGACGCGACAGCGTTTACTGAACGTGGCATATTGTAAAGTTTTTTGAGGACTGCCAGCGATACGGTTCTCCCGCATTCTTTGGGGCTGGTTCGTCCCGATTAATAAAATGCTGCGGGTTAATTACTTAACGAGCAGGTTCTTGATTTTGGCCTCGTCGGCCGCAGAAACGGTTCCCGAATAGCAGAGGTTGCGCTTCTGTTTCGTCGTCTTTTTGGTCAGGATGTGACTGTGATAAGCGTGTTTGCGCTTGATCTTTCCTGTGCCGGTGAAGGTAAAACGCTTCTTCGCAGCGGCATTGGTTTTCATTTTCGGCATTGTTGTAAATAGTTAATTAGTTAAACATAGCCTGCAAAAATACGAATTTTTTCCCACAGTGCAACCTTCCCGTCGAAAATTCTTCGCAATCCGGGCATTTTTCTTCGATTTCTCGTCCCGATGGTGGGTTCGGGCTGGAACTTGTCCCGGAGATGTCGCCGGGCTGGCGGGGTGTGTAATCGTGGGGCCTGTGTCCTCCGGGGGATCATCCCTTCGAAACAATCGAACTTCTCGAAGATCAAATCCCTTCCATGCGGTCCGGATGATCGGCCCGAAGCAGTCCGTAGCCGGGACCTTGACGTGCTTTGATCCTTCGGACGGCGTGACACGCCAAGAGGTGGCTTTGTCGGAACTTCCGTTTATGATCTCCAAAAAAGCCTGTGGTCCGTAAAAAAGATCGTAACGGCCATAACTGTAGCCGTGACCAGCACACCCCGCACCACGCCCATCCACGGGCATAGTTCGGCAAAGGTTTGCAAACAGGAAGACAGATGCAACAGCGTCAGCAGGGGCATGATGAGGAATCCGGCCGCCGTATAGGCCACCATTGGGTTTTGTCCGCATTTGATCAACGTTGGAAAATGTACATTCAGTCGGTGCATCGCGATTCCGGCGGCGAGCAGAACAAATGAAGCCAGCCCGGAGGTGATGAAAAAATAACTGAACGTCGCGTAATCCTTCTTGATACCTCCTTCGAAGGCTTCCAGTGTCAATCCCAGGACCAGCCAGAAAAAGGCCCAGTTGAAAAGAAAACGGTGCAGGCTTCCGGTTGCGGAGCCGTCTCCGCGCAACAGATGCCGGAGCTGGAGGCATATCAGGATGCTCGCTGTGAGATTCACGACCAGAAACCGTGCGAAAAGCCCCCACATGTTTAGGCATATCAGCGTCACGAGCAGGAGGAATGTCCAAACCTCCAGCTGCCGGGATATTCCCGGTGTATCTTCCCCCTCCTGCGTCATCCATTCGTAGATGCGGTCTCCCGTAATCGTTCCCGGAATGATGATGCAGAGGTATTGTAGGAAGTCGAAGCGGAAAAGCCACGGCGCGGGCGACCAGTTCCACAACGCTTCGTTCCACGAACCTGCGATGTCGCTGCCCAAACGCAGTGCTGCCAGCAGAGCCAGTATGCCCAGCCGCGCCAGCAGGTTGTTTCGCGTGTAGAGCCACACCAGACTGCCGAACAGCGCCATGTTTGCAAGGATCAGAATGATGATGTCGCTCTGTTTCGCCGAGACGGGCAGCCCCAAGCCCCATCGGGCAGCCAACAGCAAGGCTGCGATGCCGGCGGCACCGGCCAGACAAACCAAGCGGTTTTGTAGAGCCGAAAGACGGGCGAAGCGCATAAAGAGTGCACAAAAACAGCCCCAGCCCGCCAGTTGCAGCAGCGAGGAGCCCCATCCCGGCAGTGTTCCCGTAACTCCGGAACGCAGATTGGCAAGGGCAATGGCGAAAAGTGCCAGCAAGGCCCACCTGCGCACTACGACCGTCAGGATCTGGGTTTCCGATTCGCCTCGTTGTTCCAGCCTCTTGCGTAGGGCCAGCGGAATAGCAGCCCCCATCGAGAAGAGGAAAAACGGAAAGACCAGATCGACCCATGTAATTCCCGGCACCGACGGGTCGAAGCGAAACGACGGTGGTGGTATCTGTGCATGGAACAACCATGCCGGAAGTTCGGCATGCCACAGGATCTGGCCTGATAGCACCATTCCTACGATCGCCAAACCTCGTAGCAAATCAATCGTATAAGCTCGTTTTGCCATCTGCTTGGCGTATTATTTCAGGTTTTCGGGATCCTTGTACGAATCGCTGCAGGGTGTATTTCCTGCAGGAGCGAGGCGGTTCGAGCTCTTTGTTCGGTCGATCCCGATCTTGACGCAGGACCATTGATCGGCTTTTTTCAGATGGATCATATCGAACAGGAAATAACCGTCGCAGGCATTGATGCAGGCTGCGACCGAGGCGGTGACGGCGCGGTTCTCCTCCTCCTGGGGCACCTTGTTGTCGGCATCCCAGTTTCCGATGTCGGGGCCGCCGGCCACCATCGGGCATGCGCCCATCGTACGTTCCTTCGCCAGCAGGCAGAATCCCTGCATGGTCCATTCAGACGTGCCGTAAACATGTGTCGGAGAGGCGTAGGCGCCGATCAGCATCTGGTCCATCAGGTCGGCATAGCCGTAGTTCATGTATTTTTTCGTAGCCCATGAAAATGTGGCCGAAGTGTCGTAATTGGGGCTGGCCCAATTGACTCCCACCTCATAGTAGCTGGTATACCAGCCCCCGACGTATACACCGAACTTGAGCGACGGATTGACCGATTTGACGGCGGCGCGTGCCTTCTCCATAAAGTCGTGCATCACCTTCGCCCGGAATTCGAGCCACTGCTTCATGTGTGTGGGCTCCGGCGAGGGTATGCCCGAAGTATGGCCGGCAGGCAGAATGTCGGAGGGAAAAGCCGCTACCGACCGGCCGATGTACTTCTCGAATTCTCTGCGTGTATAATTCGAAAAATCGCTGGTAAAACCGTCGAAGCGTCCCCGGTCGAGAAAGATTCCCGCCAGTCCGTCGTAGGCCGCAAGGTCCTTGAGCATCGAACAGAGATATTCTTGCACTTCGGGCAATACCGGATTGAAGAACTTGGCAGGCTGCGACGTGGACATGATGTTCGTGATGCCGTTCGCCAAATTCAGATCGGTCGTCCATGACCGCTTGACCTCATCCCGGAAAACGACTCCGGCATTGCCCAGCGAAGTCTGATTGCCGCCTGTAAAGGTATTGATCGCGGCGTGAATGCGCAGGTCGAGCGACTTCCCGGCGTCGATGAACGCCTGCAGGTAGTCCCATGTGGCCGTGCGTTCTACTTTGGAATATCCCCCCGGTAACCATGCGCCGAGCCACTTCACCTGATCGACCACCGACGTACGGAAAAGCACATCGCCGGTAGTAGGCCGTACATCGACTACAACGTCGGTGAATCCGGCCTCCTTGGCTTTGCTCAGATCGCGCCGTATGTTCTCCTTGCTGTTGGCGAAATCGGGGAAGTTGGCGGCGGCGTCAACCCAGATAAACCGGGGCTTCTCCACCCCCGGCTTCGGATTAGGATCAGGATCGGGCCACTCCCATTCGGGATTTTTTGAATCCGGGCTGCACGAAACACTCCCGTATCCCAGCGTCAGAGCCGCTGCAAACCAAATGATCTTCTTTTTCATCTTCAAAATTATCTCTGTTTCAGGACCTGCATCCCTGGTCAGAGGGATGCAGGCAAAAGGGTGATTACTTATCGACGCAATCCCACTGTTCGGCACGGATAAAGTTGGTATTTCCGTCGATCCAGTAAAGATAGAGATAATAACCGTCGGTCGACTGGCTCAGCAGGATGTCACAGCTTGCCGTTCCGGCAACAGCCAGATATTTAGGCGTCGATGTATAAATTTGGGCTTTTGTGTCGTCGAACGTTCCGGCGAAGAGATTGCGGTCTCCGACATCGAGCAGGATGGCACGCGATGCGCTGTAGGCAAAGTGTGCACCGCCGAATACAGCGACGAACGGGCTGTTGTTGAATACGATACACGATACGTTGGCAAAGTTGGAATTGGCGTCGTTCGTGCCTTTGTCGATGAATGCCACACGCGAATTGGTCGCTCCGTCGATCCACTCGGCCCCATTGGTCGAATAGCTGGCTTTAAAATAAGGTCCGGAAATATTCGTCGACAGATATTCCACATCGACATTGCCGCCGTTCCAGAGTCCGCAACCCGCAATCGTGACTTTTTCGGGAGTGCCCCAGACACCATCGGTCACGATGATGCGGACGAACGAACTCCATGTTGCGGGACTTGCCCAAGCCCAGCTGTTGATCGTGACGACGGCGTCCGTATCGATATTGCCCTTGATCGAAATTTTGCTGCCGATCTTGCCGCCCGTGGCATTGGACCAGGTCATGACTTCCTTCGGGGTGTCGGTAACATGATCCAGACGATAAATGGTCTGCGACGCACCGTTGGCGGCAATCGAACACATCACGATGTGGTTGGCTTCGTCTGATGTAATGGCGCCTCCTCCGAGGTTGATGCCGCCCATGTTGACCGTTCCGGCCTTAATGCCGGTTAGTTTGTTGACATAAACGACCTCGCTCTCTCCAGAACAGATCAGCAGATAATCGTCTAAAATGCCCAGTGTATAATTCGTCTTTTCGCTCATCCCGTAACTTGTCTTGAATGATTCGGAAGCAAACAGGTTCTTCTGGCTGCCTGAACGAATGCCGGTTGGAACCTTTGCCGGGACCTCTTTCTTCACGGTGTAAACCGTTTTGCTTACTCCGTCATATGCGGTAACCGTCAGCTTGGGCGATGCATTCCAGTCGATGGGCGTCGTTGCTGGATCGGGTGAAATCGTAGCATGATGCGAAAGCAGATAGGTTCCTGTACAGGGCTCGATATTGTCGGTTGCGATCAGCGACACCTCTTTGGTTTCCTGGTCGATGATGGCACTCAGCCCCTGAGACGGGAGCGACAACTCCTCCAGCAGGCACTCCTTGCTCTTCACGATCTGCCCCCTGACTTTATAAACCTTCTTTTGCTTGAGTTGATCGGTAACCGTAATGCTGTTATCCTCGTTCAAATTCATGTATAGGACAGCCGGCTCTATCGTAACATTGTCGTCGAGGTTGAGACTGATACGCATTTTGTCGAGCATCCGGTCGCTCACGACATTATCGCTGTTCTCCGGATAAAACCACGGAATCTCGATCGTGATCTCGTCACAGCCCTCTGCTGGATAGCCTTTGAATTCGCCGTAAAATTCGGCTGCTCCTGCGCTATTGTTCTTTACGAATTGGGCTGTTATGCTGTTGATGCCGTTACGCGACACGGATGGTAACAGCTCGTCAGGCTGGTGACACCCAGCAAAGAGCAGGCTGGTCGCCGTCAGAAAAGAAAATATGCTATTTTTCATAATTGTAGTTCAATGTTTATTTCCACTCGTCATACTGTTCGATCGCCGAATTGTTCGCCAACTCATCGTATGGAATCGGGAATACGTAGCTCTTTGCCAGAAATTTACGGTCCTGCAAGTCACAGTCGACATACTCGAATTTAAAAGCGCCCTGATGCGGCGAGATCTTCAGACCGTGTACACGGTAACCGTTGTACTTCTTGTCGGCAAGTTTCCAGCGGCGCATATCCCAATAGAGGTGCCCTTCGTAAGCCAGTTCGATCTTGCGTTCCAGGCGTATGGCCGTGAAAAGATCTTTCCCCGAAAGGCCCGAAAGAGCCGGCAGATTCACTCCCGGACGCTGCCTTACGGCATTGATATCCTCCAAGGCGGCTCCCGAATCGCCCAAATGATAATTGGCCTCGGCGCGGATGAGGTAGATTTCGGCCAGGCGAAGTTCTACCCAAGTCTGCGTGCTGGTCTTGATGACCGAAAAATCGGTGTGGCTTTCATCGAGGTATTTGCGCAGATAATATCCGGTAGTGGTGCGTCCCTTCGGGTAGGTGTCACTGCGATAATCCATATACTGCCCATGGGTGCCTCCAACGCTGTTGGTCATTGTATGCCCCTTCCATTGCGCTCCGTGGTAAAGAATAGTTGCGGCAAAACGCGGCTCCAGCTGATCGTAGGGAGGCAACTCGGTCGTCTCGGCGTGCCATTTGCTCCAATCTACGGTTTTTCCGTCTTTCGATTGATACGATTCGACCATCTCCTGCGTCGGACAGCCTTTGCCGCCGTCGTTGTCCATGTCGCCGTAAGGAACGTAGTCATTATCGAAAGTATGATTGGGGCCTGTTACCAGATAGTTGTATTCGAGAATCGACTCGCTGTTTCCTCCTCTGAAGGCATCCTCGTACTTGTCGGTCAGGGAATAGACCTGCAGTTCGAAAACCTTGTCCGCCGCATCTTTGGCATCCTGCCAGCGTTCGGCATAAAGCATGGCCCGTGCAAGCATGGCCCAAGCTGCACCGCACGTTATGCGCTCCTTGTTGGCCGCGTCCCAGTGCACCGGCAATACCGATGCGGCATATTTGAGGTCCGAGGCAATCAAATCCCAGGTTTCAGCGGCAGTGCTTCGGTCCTTATTCTTCTGGAGATTCATGTCCGTATAGAGGATTACCCCTCCATGCCGTTTGGCCAACTGGAAATAGACGAATGCGCGGAAAAAGCGAGCCTGAGCCTCAAGTTTGGCATTCTCCTCTGCTGGGAAAGTCGAATGCTTCCGCATGGATTCCAAAAACTCATTGATACGGCGAATACGCTCATATCCACTCGTCCAGGCATCGAGCAGGTTGCCCGTCGACGACATCGTTTCAGGAGTAAACACATAATTATTGGAGTCTCCGGCCTTATTACCCGGAACGTACGAACCGTATTTGAACGTTTCGGTAAGTCCCTCGGTCAGATTGCCCTGAAACTGAGCGGAGCCAAACTGTCCGTAACGGTCAATGTACGGATAAAATCCGTTGAGGTAGAGCGTCGCCGTTTGTAGGTCGTTCCAGACCACCTTGTCCGAAATGCTGTCATGCGGCGTGGTGTCGAGGAAATCGTTGCAACCGACTGAAGAGAACGTCAGTAACGATATCATGGCTATTTTGATTCCTGTTTTCATTGTTGCTTCGTTTTTCATGTTAGAATGCCAAGTTTACTCCGAACGAGAAGATGCGTTGCTGCGGATAGTAACCGTTCGACACTCCGGGCTGTTCAGGATCAATGTTGAATTTGGTCAGTTCGCTGACGGTCCAGAGGTTCTGTCCTTCGAAATAGATGCGCAGACGGTCGATGCCGATTCGGCCCATCCATTTCTGCGGGAAAGTGTATCCGATCTGCAAATTCTTCAGACGCAGATAATCGCCGCTTCGGTACCAGAATGTCGACGAATAGGCATTATTCGAACTGGCCTGAACGATGCTCAGACGCGGGAATTCGGCATTGGTGTGATCCTCTCGCCACGAGTTCTCCACAAGGTATTTGGGCGAGTTGCCTCCGTGGTAGAACGGCTTGGTCATCTGGGTGTTGTCCATGATTCCTCCACTGTATACACCCGTCAGAGCCACATCCCGGCCAAGGCCGGCCTGGAACAGGAACGAGAGGTCGATGCCTTTCCAATCACCCGAAAAAGAGAGGCCTCCTACAAATTTGGGATAGGCGGCAGCCCCGACATAACCGCGGTCCTGTTCGTAGGAAATCACTCCGTCGCCGTTGCGATCGACGTACTTGATATCGCCTACACGAACGGCTTTGCCCACAATTGTCGGAGAATTGTCGATTTCGTCCTGACTCTGGAACAATCCTGCGGAGATGAAGCCGACCTGGGCATCGACTTCCTTGCCTGTAAGTTTGAGCCAATCGGGCGTATTGGCGGCATCGTTATAGTGCAGCCATTTGCGTTTGGTGTATGTACCGGTCAGACTCACGTTGTAATTGAAATCACCGATGCGGTTGCGATGGCTCAACGTGATCTCAAAACCCTTGTGAGCCTGTTTGTTGCTATTTTCATACTTTGGGTAATAACCGCCGAAAGAACTGGGATAGGTGGCTGTCACTCCGCTCAGAATGTCATAGATATATTTGTAGAATACATCGAATTCGACGCCCAGTCTGCCGCCCCACATGCTTAGGTCGAATCCCCCGTTATACTGCAGGTTCTTTGCCCATGTCAGATTCTCATTCGCCAAACTCGATGTGAGCAGGCCGTTGGCTCCGATGCCTCCCAGTACAACGCCCGGAGTGTTCAGAAAACCTAATGTATTCAGGTACGAGTAAGCACTGATGCCGCCCGTTGTCCCCGTGAGACCAATACTTGCACGCAATTTCAAGTTGTCGATGGCCTTGGAATCGAACCAGGGCTCATTCGATATTCTCCATCCGACCGATGCGGCGGGGAAGGGAGACCAGCGTTTTCCCGAAACCATCCCGCCGAACAGATAACTGCCGTCATACCGGCACGATAATTCGACAAGATACTTATTGCCATAATCGTAATTGATACGGGCCGCGAAACCGGCTTTGCGCGAAACGGAACTCATGCCGTTGATCGTCATCTTGTCAGGAATAGAGGCGTATTTGAGTTCGGCAAGTTCCTTGATCGAAAATCCTTCTCCGTAGGCGCTGAAATTATTGCCGTCGTTAGAGTAGGTCTCCATCAGCAGGATTGCAGAAACATTATGCTTCCCAAAGGTATTGGCATAATTGAGCGAAGCGTTTGTCGTAATCTGCGTGTTGCGCGTGAGTCCCTCCATCAGCGAATTTTCTGATTTTTTACGCGAATCCCAGCTCTCGGTATAGGAAATATCGCCGTCAAGAGTCGTGGGAAGCGTGGCGACCATTGTTCGGAAGGGTGTGGAATAAATCTTGGAATAGGTCTGCGCATAGTCATAGGCCACCATGAATTTGGCCGACAGACCCTTCAGGAACGGGAAATCATATTTAAGCGAAACATTCGACTGGAAATAGAATGTATTGTTTTTCGCATAGCCCGACTCCTCGGATGAAGCGAGCGGATTTACGATAGCGCTCGATGTATTGGTCGAAACAGGGAGCCCGTTATATTTTTCGGGGACATAGGGGTGTGCGCGCATGGCCTGCTGCGCGATGTTGTTCCAATCGCTGGGATCGCCCGAAAATCCGGGGCGATTGCTGCGCTGCACACGACCGGACAGATCCACGGCAAGGGTCCAGTTCTTGGCGATTTTGGCTTCGATGTTCGAACGGATATTGATACGGTCGAATGAAAAATTCTCCACATTACCCTCTTGATCGAAGTAACCGATCGAAGAAAAATACTTGATTCGCTCATTTCCGCCCGTCACGTTGAGGTTGTGCGACTGGTTGTATCCCGTGCCGAAAGTCTTTTCGTACCAGTTTGTGTTGCCCCAGCCGTCGCTCGGATCGCCGTTGAGCATCATGTCGATCTGGCGCTGTGTGAAAATCGGAGTGTCTCCGTCCATTTCGCGGGCTTTGTTATACCAATAGCCATACCCCGGGCCATCGAGCATTTCGAGCATTACGGCGTTCTGGCTCAAAGCGAAAGTGCCGGTGTAGGAGATTTTGGCCGGAGCGGCCTTTCCCCTTTTGGTCGTCACGATGATAACGGCCGAAGCATCCATGCCGTAGATCGCAGCCGACGATGCGTCCTTGAGCACCGAAATACTTTCAATATCGTTGGGGTCAATCTGGCTGAAATCGCGGGCCACGCCGTCCACAATATACTTTGCGCCGCTGCCTCGTACCAAAATGCTGGCGCCGTCGCTGCCGGGCTGTCCCGACTGCTGCAGGGCCACCACGCCGGCGACACGTCCGCCCAACATATTCGTCACATTTCCCATCGGCGCCTTGAGCAGTTCCTTACCGTCGATTTGAGAAATGGCGCCCGTAATGCTTGCACGTTTCATCGTACCGTAACCGACGACAACGACCTCATCTACTTTGGCTGAGTCTTCCTTGAGGGAGACATCAATGGCAGAAACTCCACCTCCCACGGTCCTTTGCTCGGATTTCATGCCTAAAAATTGGAACTCAAGTATATTGCCAGACTTGGCGGTGATCGAATATTTGCCCTGGGAGTCGGTGATGGTTCCCGTATTTGTCCCTATGACAATAACAGTTACACCCAGCAGAGGCTGCCCGCTTTCGTCCGTAACAGTTCCCGTCACCTGTGTCTGGGCGGAAGCCGTACCGACAACAAGCAATGACATCAGAAGCGCCATGCACTTCCTTGTCAGGGAATTCTTGAAGTCTTTCATAGAATTACATTTAAGTTAAGTTTTTTGATGTTTTATATTGGTTGCAGTTCATTTGCGTCCTTCGGCGATTCCGGCCGCCAACTCCGACCACCAGTTGCGGTTGATGATATGGATAATATCGAAGATCATCAGACCGTCGGTATCGCGGAGCGTCTGTGCCACGGCTCGGGTGAATTGCTCTGCGTCGCCCTCGTACTGCTCGACGTAGATCGAACCCGTCACGGGGACCACGCCGCAGGTGATTTTTTTCGCCCATTCGGCGCCGCCTTCGATGCAGTACCAGTAATTCTGTTCGTCGGACATCCCCGCTTCGGTGCGCTGTCCTACGGCTCTGTTTGCCTGGTCGACTTCGGTTTTGGTTACCAGTGTATAGTAAAGGCCCGTCATATAGATGTCAAGCAGGTCGGCATAACCCGTGTTCTTGTATTCGGGTGTCGCCCAATCGAAATAGCGGGAGGGATCGAACTGCTCGCTGGCCCAGTTGACGCCCACGTAATAATAGGTCGGATACCATGCGCCCGTATAGTCGCCGATCAGCAGTCGGGGATTGATCTCCTTAAGCTGCCTGTGGGTTGTGGTCATGAAGTCCTTGATCACCGAAGCGCGCCATTCGATCCATTTGCGGAAAAGGGGGCCCTGCGACCATTCCCACTTGCCATCGGCATCCTGCGCCCAGCGGAGAATATCATCGGGATAATCGGCGACTTGCGTCCCGGCATAAGCTTCGAAAAGTTCCTTCGACAGCAGACTGAAGTCGGAGGTGATATTGTCGAAACGCACCCGGTCGAAAATGATGCCGTCCACATCGGGATACTTTTTGACGAACTCCCTCAGGATCGCCTGCTCGTATTCCTGCACTTCTTGATTCGCCGGATTGAGCATGCCGTTGTAGTTGCTCTTTATCTCGCTGATGGGCCTGATCTTACCTTCGGTGTATACCTGCGACTGCCAGTCGGCATGATCGCCATAGATGATTCCCCGATCAAAATAGTTGTGACCGCCGGCGAACACATTGAGCGATCCGTGCACGCGCATGCCCAGCCTGTGGCCTTCCTCAATGAAATGGCCCAGCAGGTCGTAGTCCTCGGGACGGGTTACGCCTTTCCATTCGCCCATGTAAGGTGCTATGCCGCTCTTGTAGAGCGTTTCGCCCATGATCGACTTCATATCTACGACGACATCGGTAAAGCCCATGTCATGGAGCTTGGCCACGTAGTAACGGATCGAATCGGGATGACTCAGTGTCGCATAATTGCCTTGGCAGTCGAACCACATGTAGAGTGGCTTCGACTGCTGTTTTTCGTGTGTGCAGGAGGCCGCTGCAAAGACCGTGAGACAGAGAAGGAGAAGTTTTTTCATTTCATACAGGTTCTTTATGGGTTAGTTCACTTCGGAGATGACGACGGCTGTCGGAATCTTGCGCTCGATGATCACTTCGGCGCTGCCCGTATCGCTGGGTCGGTTGAGTACCTTGCCGTTGCTGCCGACCATGGTCGAAGAGCCGCCGCCGTCGAGGTTGATCGCTTCGACAGCCCCCAGTGCGATCAGCTTGTCGGCCAGTTCCGCCAGCGTAAATCCGGCGCTATGCCGCATATTGCGCCCGTCACACACGAGTAGAATCAGTTTTCCGTCCGCTGTGGCTCCGATTGCGGTCCGCGGCTGGCGCGAAGTCCCGGCAACGCCGCCGCCGTCGAACACCTCTTTCCAGTAATTCTCCACGGCGACGTTCTTTCCCTCCTTGACCAGCATCGGACCTCCTCCGACGGCCTCCTGCGGAGTCCAAAACTCGGCACCGGGCGTCTTCGAAGTCGGCGGTGCGGACATGTACGTATTCGTGCGTTCGTCGTTGTTGAGGGCAGACGGGAAGGCATAAGGCTTGTTGCCGTCGTCGAGAACGCAGTAGACCCAGCGCGTCTCGAATTCTCCGGACGCCATCTGCCCGAACGAGGAACGCACGGGGTAGACTGTCTGGTTGTTGCGCTCGACTGTTTGATTCTCGATCGACTCAACGACGCTGCCACTAACGAGCAGGCTCAGCGATTTTCTGGACCACCAATAGCCGGCGTTGGTCGTCACATAGGCCGTTCCTCGGTTGGCCGAGGCAAATTCGGCATGAATGCGCGACGGCGTTTTCTGACGAGGCAGGTACACAGCGTTGAAGCGCAGTTTGGGATTGGCTTTCAGGTCGGCTACGGCCACGAATCCAAGGCATTGTTTTCCGCCGGGCAGATTGTCTGTAAACTCGGTTACGGTCAGTCCCGGCGGATAATCGCCTTGCTGAGGGGCGGGATCAGGGCCTTCGGGGAATTCGTAGTCGGGTGTTTTCGAATCGCTGCAGCATATGCTGCACACGCTGCATAGGCTGGCAGCAAGCAGGGTGAAGCCAAGGATTTTAAGTTTCATCTTTCTGTTGACATTGATTTGGGAACGGACGTCTTTTTGGTGCATTTTAAAGATTCATAATTTGGGATAGGATGCTTTTGTCCGGTTTGATTTCACTTTTCAAAACAAAAATAGAAAGTATTCTCCAATGAGCCAGATAATTTGGAGCGTAAAATTATTTAAAAAAGCTACTTTTTTATTTACTGAACTCGGGGAATGATAGTAATCGATATAACCTATTGAGTTGTTTGGATTTAAATATAATTACTATAAAGTGAATTTATTGAATAATCTTTTTTTAATAAAGCCCTTATTTGGGAAATAAGTTTTTTATTTCTTTTTTGCTTTGATCTTTTGACGACCATGTCAGGCTTTGGCGTTATGATGTTAACAAACAGTCTCTCCGAGCTTTGCATGGAGGCTGTTTCGGGAAAAAGAGGGGATGTTTGGGAATTGGGAAGTGGGGTGGATTCCACTCCCTGAGCTGGCAAAAAACGGAGTTTGTTTGCCGTAGGCTCATGTGCCACACCATTAATCGGAGGTGGCGGTTCCTTCCAAAGGGCAGGAAGTTGTAGAAGTCGGTTTGATTGTCAGGGAAAAACGGGGATGCGATAGATCGGGACAATGGATGGGTAACATGTCTTACCTTGAACCGATTCCGATTGCGCCATTTCCTTGCTCGGGCCTATGCTGGAGGGGGGCGATCTTCTCGCTTTTCTGTTCTGCCGGTTACCTGCAAAAGCTTGGCCCGTCGGGCTGAACCTTTGATTCGTTGGCTCATTCCGGGACTTTGCGTACGGCGTTGGGGGCTTTTCCGATCCGGTAGCCGTCCTGTCGCTATTGCGTCTGTGGCCATTCTGTCGTTTGCGCTTTGCTGCGGTCATGGCGCCCGGGCAGCAGTCGGTCTTCCCTTTCGGGGAAAACCCTGTCAATAGTAGCGGGCGACCTCCTTGAGCTGCGGATCGTGTGCCATGTCGTTGGGGTTCGTTCCGGGGATATCCTGGGGAACCTCCTCGCCCAATTCGGCAAACAGCTCTGCCCAAAAGCGGGGTAGTGATCCGTCCGCCGCGCGAAAATTCATCGGCCGGGCCGGAAAACGTCGGCAGCCCTCCGGGGTGAGGTAGCTTTCCCGCACCAGTTCGCTGCAATACATCTTGCCGTTATCCGGTCGGAACGAGTAATCGTAGGGTTGTCCGATGAATTTTCGTGCCCGCTCTACAGCTGCTGCGACGCCTGTCGTGTCGCGCAGACGCATTACCGTAACGGCAGGCCGCCCGTCGATTTGGGCGGTGCGTTCCAGAAAATCACCCAACGCCGTCAGGCGAACGCCTCCGTCGCTCGTGGCCTCCAATACCGAGTCGACCCCGCCCGTTTGCACGGCTATGCCCACGTGCGTGTAGTTCAGTTGGCGCTCTTGGCCAGTCGCGGCCGTGATCGCTCCGGTCATTTCCGATGTTTTTCCGACCTGAAACAGTAGATCTCCCGGGTGCAGGCAAGGGGTGTTTCGGGCGCAGGAAAAGCCGGATAATAGGATACCTATATATAATAAAGACCTCATGACGTTTGTTTTGAGATTACAGGTGCAAAGATATTAAAATATTTTCACAACTAACTTGTTGATCCATAGTCGGGTGTGAATTTGGTGTGAAAATAGTTTGAAAAAAGTTTTCGAATAATTTGGAAGTTGACAGGAAAAGTTCTTATCTTTGCATCCGCTTCCTGAGAGAAACACCTCTTGAAAGCGACAAAAAACAGGTTCTGAAAAATTTTGAAAAAAAGTTCCGAAATCCTTTGGAAGTTCAGAAAAAAGGCTTACCTTTGCACCCGCTTCGAATGCAACACACGGTTCGAAACGATACGAAAAAAGGTTCTGAAAAATTTCTGAAAAATTCTTTCAAAAAGATTTGGTGGTTCGAAAATAAACACTTATCTTTGCACCACTTTCCGCTGAAAAGTTGCGGTCAGAACGACGGGTGAAGCCGAAGGGCGAATCCCGGCAAAATAAAAGAAATTGTTCTTATAGTAATATACGGAACGGCGTTCTTTGAAGTATTTGAGCAGCTAAAAGTTTTTTCCACTCTCGCAAGAGAGTGATTTCAAACAATACCTTTGAGATTAGAGCTAAAGATTTATAACTAAACATTTTTTTACAATGGAGAGTTTGATCCTGGCTCAGGATGAACGCTAGCGGCAGGC
>NZ_JAHHQJ010000012.1 GCF_020026455.1 Alistipes sp. | reverse complement strand
GAATGGAGCGCATGGCTCTTCGAGCGGAGCAGATGAAGCACTCCGCTGCTCCGGGAGGGACGGACGGGCGAACGGCTCTTCGAGCAGAGCGGGTGGAGCGCTCCACTCCTCCGGACGGGGCGAATGGAGCGCATGGCTCTTCGAGCGGAGCAGATGAAGCACTCCGCTGCTCCGGGAGGGACGGACGGGCGAACGGCTCTTCGAGCAGAGCGGGTGGAGCGCTCCACTCCTCCGGACGGGGCGAATGGAGCGCATGGCTCTTCGAGCGGAGCAGATGAAGCACTCCGCTGCTCCGGGAGGGACGGACGGGCGAACGGCTCTTCGAGCAGAGCGGGTGGAGCGCTCCACTCCTCCGGACGGGGCGAATGGAGCGCATGGCTCTTCGAGCGGAGCAGATGAAGCACTCCGCTGCTCCGGGAGGGACGGACGGGCGAACGGCTCTTCGAGCAGAGCGGGTGGAGCGCTCCACTCCTCCGGACGGGGCGAATGGAGCGCATGGCTCTTCGAGCGGAGCAGATGAAGCACTCCGCTGCTCCGGGCGGGGCGGGTGGAGCACTCCGCTGCTCCGCGCAAGGGAGCGATTCTGCGTCCTGCGCGAAACTACAGGCACCGCCGAGAGTCGATAATCGGAGCCCGAGGGAATCGAATCCCCAATTTAGACCCCAGCATCGCACTTTTTGCCGAAAAAATCCGTTATCTTTGACACAATGTTCTCCCGGCTCCGCATATTCCACCTGACCCTGATTCTGATCGGGGTGGCAGCGGCCTTTTCGGTCCGTGCCGCAGGTCCCGGCACGCATGCTCCCGGCCGGTTCATGCCCGACAGCGCCCGCGTGGCAAATCCCGATGCAACGGCACGCACCCAGCGTCTCTACGACAGCATCCAGTCGAAAACCAGCCGGCGCACCGTGCCACGCATGCTCTACCGGATGCTCTTCGTAAAACCCGTGCTCGACACCACGATGAACGGACGCGTGACCGACGAGAGCCGTCTCCTGGAGCCCTATGCCGGAAAAACCATCGGCGACATCGCCATCGAACGCCGGCAGATTTTCGACCCCTCGCGCAACCGCCTCGAGCGCATGGCCAACAAAACCCACATGCTCACGCGCGACCGCGTCATCCGGCGCGACCTGCTGTTCCGCTCGGGCGACAAGCTCGACCCGCAGCTCGTCGTGCGCACCAAACAGCTGATTCTCTCGCGCGGCTACATCTCGGACATCGACGTCGCGATACTCCCCGACTCGGTGGACTCGACACGCGTGAACCTCCTGATCACCACGCACGACAGCTGGACCATCTCCGTCGACGGAGGATGGCATTCCGGGGGACGGACGATGGTGGGACTTTCCGACGCCAACATCCTGGGGTCGGGCAACAAGCTCAAATTCATGACCAACTTCAGCCGCAAGGACTTCTCCTACGGCGGCAACATGGTCGAATACGAGATCCCCAACCTGCTCGGGACCTTCTACACCGCGGAGATCGGCGGCGGCCGCGACTTCTACAACTCGACGCTCAACCTCGGCATGCGCAAGGAATTCCTCCAACCGACCGACTACGAGATAGGCCTCACGTACAGCGACGTCAAAGCCAAGCACTACATGATCGAACAGGACACGTCACTGCTGGTCAAGGAGCGCAACCTCGACGTCTGGGGCGGCTACTCGCACTACCTGCACGGGATCAAGTCGAGCGTCTATCTCTCGGGGCGCTACAACTACCGGCGTGTGAGCCGCAGGCCCCTCGTGGCCCCGGACCACAACCCCGCACTGCACGATCAGGACGCCCTGCTGGTCGGCGGAGGTCTCTACCGCGAAAAATTCTACGCGGCCAACATGATCTATGGATTCGGTACGCGCGAGTACCTGGCGACGGGCTACAAGGCCGAAGTGACGACCGGCTATTCGTGGGGCGAATTCAACGACGCCCTCTACCTCGGCACAAGCTACGAAACGGGCGGATTCCGCGCAATGGGCTACATCATGGGCGGATTCACGCTCGGCAGCTACATAGACCTCGAAAACGGCATGTGGCAGCGCAGCGCCGTCGATGTCGACCTGCGGTGGTTCTCCAACCTTTTTCTGTTCAGACGCAGCCGCATCCGTCAGTTCCTCGCCTTCAACTACACCCAGGGCTGGAACCGTACGACGGGCAACAACGAGAGCATCCGCTTCACGCGCACCGACGGGCTGCAGGCCCTCAAGGAGTACATCACCGGTACCAACCGCATGATTCTCAACACCGAGACGGTGATATTCACCCCCTATCAGCCGCTGGGATTTCGCATCGCCGTCTTCGGGTTCGCCGACTTCGGGCTGATCGGCTATTCGCCCAATATCTTCAAAAACGACTTCTTCACCTCGTTCGGACTGGGCGTGCGGCTGCGAAACGAACGGCTGGTGTTCAACACGATCCAAATCCAGCTGGGCGTGGCCTTCGGCAAGCGCGGACTGGTCGAGAGCGAATACTTCCGCCTTTCGAACCCGACACGCATGGAGCAGTACCGCTATCGGCCGACACGGCCCGAGATTGTCGAATTCAAATAGGGACACCTGCAAAAAAGCGGAGGATTGCAACGAATCCCCCGCTTCCGCGTACTTTTCAACGGCTTGCGGCCGTTACCGGTGGGTATGAATCTCGACCACGCCATTACGCCCCTTCTCGCCGTAACGCTTCACGGCCTCCTCTCCCTTATAGACCTCCATCTGTCTAATGCGCTCGGCCGGAAGGCTTTCAACCTCCTCCTTCGAGGCCTCCCGACCGTCGATACAGAGCAGTACGCCGTCGGAAAATCCGCCCTTCTGCGCAACCTGCCCCCAGGAACCCGATTCGAGCCCCGCCCGGGTGATCTTTACGGCTTTGCCTTTCAGATCGGCAACCGGTACCACCTCGTCCGGTTCTCCGGTCTTTTTGAGCGTTACCAGAATCACTCCGTCCTTGCCCTTGTCGCCGTAAGCGGCCACGGCCGTCGAATCCTTGAGCACGGTGATCGACTTGATGTCGCTGGCGTCGAGGCTGTCGAGTGTCATCACCTCCCGACCATCGACCAGAATCAAGACTCTTTCCTTCAAATCCGGCGTGGATTTTTGACTTCGGATTCGGAGAGTCGTGTTTTCTTTTGTACCTTTGTCCTCCGGAAAGACATAGGCGGTTTGGGCGAAAGCCCCCAGGGCAACGGCCGTGAGCGGCAGGAGCAGAAGCACCCTGGCTCCAGCCCACCGCGACGATTTTTTACGTAACATCATGGTAATACGGTTTTTAAGTTTACTGTGACTGAAGCTGTTGGCAATTGAGCACCACCTCCCGCCAACAGCTTTTTTTAGCAACAACATCTGGTAGCTCCGGGCGTCGACACCGCTGTCGAGCACCGCCTCGTCGGCCTCGTATTCGTGGATGGCCCGCAGTTCGCGACGCAGCAGCCACATCGCGGGGTTGAACCATTGCAGGCAGCCCGCAACGTCGGTCACGACCAGATCGAGCGAATGACGCAGCCGCAGGTGCGCCCGTTCGTGGAGCAGAATCACCTCGCCGTTTTCCGCCAGATCCCTCCCGGACATCACGATATAGCGTCCCCAGCTGAAAGGCGTCACGGGCTGTTCCGTGTGCACCAGCACGGCCCCGTCGGCCAGCCGCTCGCGGCGTCCGCCGCGGATCAGGCGCAGGACTCCGATGAACGAGCAAAGCGTCCACAGCAGTGTGGCGACCGCCCCGATCAAAAAGACCGTCCCGGCGATCATTCTCCACGGAGCCGATCCGGAAAGCGGATCGTCCACAGCCGCCGCAGCGGCCTCCCCGCCCGGAATTTCCGGCAGGACGGGAATTTCACGGTAGACCGTGATCACGCACAGCGGCAGCACAAACGAGAGGCACATCGCCCCCAGGACCACGATCCGGTTGAGGCGGTGGAAGGTCTCACGGCTCAACAGCAATTTGAAAAAGAGGTAGAAGACGGCCAGGCAGACGCCGACTTTCAGGCTGTAAATCATCAGGTCGTACATGGCACTATCGGTTTTGTTTTTCGATGCGGTAGATCAGGCTGCGCAGTTCGCCGAGCGAGATCTTCTCCTCCTCGACCAGCGCCGAGACCGCCCCGAGGTAGGAGTTTTCGAAATAGCGGCGGATCACACTGCCGAGCGTCGAGCGCGAAAACTCCTCCTCGCTCACCACCGGATAGTATTGGTAGGTGCTGCCGAAGGAGTTGTGGGAGACATAGCCCTTGGCCTCGAGCGCACGGACCATCGTCGAAAGGGTGTTGAAATGGGGTTTGGGATCGGGCGAAAGGGCCACCAGTTCGCGCACGAACAGCGGACCGTGTTCCCAGAAGCAACGCATCAACTCCTCTTCCCGGCGTGTCAGTTTTTCAGGATTCTCTTTCATATTGGGTTCCAACAAACTTGATCGGGTATCGTTTTCAATCCGACCGGCCAACCGGAGTGGGCCGGCATCGGCGGCGGCGCCAAACACCCCGGCCGGAGCCGGTGCAAGGGTCAACGCCCATCCTTCCGACAACAAAGGTAACTAAAAAAAATTCACATGCAACTATTTTATATAGTTTCACAACTAAAAAATTCAGTTACTCATTTTTTCCGAAATTCGAAGATTAATCCGTATCTTTGAAAGAAAGCACAGGATCATACAAACAAAACAATGGCTAAACTATTTTCCGACCGTGAAATACGCGCGACGGCGGTATTTCTGCCGTTGGCCGGACTGCTGATCATCGCCCTGATGCTCGTACGCCCGGCGGCCGACCCCGAAGCGGCCCGCCGCGCCGAGGCCGAGATGGAGGAGACGTTGCCCGCGGACAGCATCGCGATGGCGCATTTCGATCCCAACACAGCCTCGCTCGACGAGCTGCGGCGGCTCGGGCTCACGAAGTACGAAGCGGTGAGTCTGCTGAAATACCGCGCCGCGGGGAAAGTGTTCCGCATACCCGAGGACCTGACACTCTGCTACGGCATCAGCGACTCGCTCTACCGACGGCTCGAACCCTGGGTGCGCATCGGCCGCAAATACGCCATCGCCCCCCGGAAGTACCGCACGGAGCGCATCCTCCCCGAGCCGATCGCTCCCGAAGCGTTCCGCATCGACACGGTGAGCGCCCGCTATCTGCGCGCCATCGGAGCCTTGTCGAAGCGTCAGGCCGAGGTGTTCATCCGCTGGCGGGATTTGAGCGGCATCTACGACATGGAGGACCTGCGCGAATGCTACGTTGTGAGCGACTCAGTGGCCGCGGCGCTGGAGCCCTACGTCATCTTCCCCGAACAGCAGGCGCGGCCGATCGAACAGCCCGTGGAACTGAACTCGGCCGATTCGGCGACGCTGCGCTCGGTGGTGGGCATCGGCCCCAAGACCGTCGTGGCGATCATGCACTACCGCGAACGGCTCGGCGGATTCGTCCGCGTGGAGCAACTCGCAGAGGTTCCGGGAGTGAGGGAACGCAACTACAAAAAAATTTTGAAACAAATTTACTGCGATAGTTGCAAAATTCGGAAAATTGATATTAACTTTGCAAGTCCGAAAGTGCTGGGGAAACACCCCTACATAGCACCGCAGACACTACGAAATCTACTGAAAACAAGACAGTTGAAAGGAGGTTGGAGCACCGCTGAGGAATTGATAAAACAGAACATATTGACCCGCGAGGAGGCAGCGCGACTGACTCCTTATCTGAAATTCGGGCCAAACAGCGGACCTGCCGACGAATAAAACGACTTTTTTCGGGAATCGTGCATCCGGGATGCGCACCCCACAGTTTTCAGAACCAACAAACAGATTCAAAACATCAAAAAACAAAGAATATTATGATTATCATGCCGGTAAAAGAGGGCGAAAACATCGAGCGCGCCCTGAAAAAGTTCAAACGTAAATACGAGCGCACGGGCGTACTGAAGGAGCTTCGCCGCCGCCAGTACTTCACCAAGCCTTCGATCGCAAAGCGCGAGGCTATGCAGCACGCCATTTACGTGGAACACATGTACCGCGACGACGAATAAGCCCGCTGCACAGAGTGGCTACGAAAAACGGACGATTCCCAAGGGGAGTCGTCCGTTTTTTCGTTACGTCCAAAGGAAAAGGAGAGGCGAGGAAGAAGCAGGGAGGGGGGGGGCATCTGTCGCATCGAAAAATCGGACCGGCCCCCTCGCCCGCGCATCATCCGCCGGCATTGCACGATCTGTCAGGTTTCGCCCCCGCCAGAAGCTCCTCCGCGGCCCGGATTGCAAAGCACAAAGAACGGGACAGACGAACAGTGCCGAAGCCCATTCCATCCGCCCCGTTCGAGGGGCATGCAAAGCACCGCATCCCGAGCAGGTAACTACCTGAGGAAAAGCAGCTCGCGATATTTCGGCAGCGGCCAGATCTGATCGTCGACGATCTCTTCCAGCTTGTCGATATGGCGGCGGATCTCGTCAAAGCAGACTGCCACCGTATCGTGGTAGGCAATGGCCTTTTCGCGCGGATCCTCGATCCGGTTGGCAACCTTGCGGGCGTCGATCATCTCGCCGGTGAGTTTCTGGATCGAGGCCGTATGGTCCTGAATCCTCTTGATGAGCTGAATGTCCGACGCGGCATTCAGCCCCCCGATCTGATGCATCTTATAGACCTTGTCGAGCAGCTGCGCCTCGTATTTCGAAGCGATCGGCACGATGTGGTTCATCGCCAGGTCACCCAGCACACGGCCCTCGATCTGTATTTTCTTGGTGTAGGTCTCCCACTTCACCTCGGTACGGGCTTCGAGTTCGACCTTGGTGAAGACCCCCATGTCGCCGAACATCTTCAGGCTCTCCCCGTCCAGATAGCGGTCGAAGATCAGCGGCGTCGACGTCTCGCAGTCCAGACCGCGGCTCTGCGCTTCGGCCTTCCACGCATCCGAATAGCCGTTGCCGTCGAACCGGATGGGCTTGCAGGCCTTGATCATCTGCTTGAGCACCTCGTAAATGGCCTTCTCCTTCTTGGCCCCGGCCTCGATCTTGGCATCCACAGCCTTCTTGAACTCGGTCAGTTCGTATGCCATCGCCGCGTTGAGCACGATCATCGCCTCGGCACAGTTGTCCGACGAACCCACGGCACGGAACTCGAAGCGGTTGCCCGTGAAGGCAAACGGCGAAGTGCGATTGCGGTCGGTGTTGTCCAGCAGCAGTGTCGGGATGTGCGAAATACCGCTCATCTTGAAGACGTTCTTGGCGTCGAAACGGATCGCATCGTCGCTCTTCGAGGCTGCCAGCTTGTCCAGCACGGCCGACACCTGCGTCCCGAGGAAGGTCGAAATGATGGCCGGAGGAGCCTCGTTGGCTCCCAGACGGTGGGCGTTCGTGGCGCTCATGATCGACGCCTTCAACAGGCCGTTGTGCCGGTATACCGCCGAAATGACGTTCACCAAGAAGGTGATGAACTGGAGGTTCTCCGAAGCGGTCTTGCCCGGACCGAGCAGATTCACTCCCGTATCGGTTCCCAACGACCAGTTGTTGTGTTTGCCCGACCCGTTGATCCCCTTGAAGGGTTTTTCGTGCAGCAGCACGCGGAACTGGTGGCGGCGGGCGATCTTGTCCATAATGGTCATCAGCAGCTGGTTATGGTCATTGGCCAGGTTGGCCTCCTCGTAGACCGGAGCCAGTTCGAACTGATTGGGGGCCACCTCGTTGTGGCGCGTCTTGACCGGGATTCCCAGTTTCAGACACTCGTATTCGAGATCCTTCATGAAGGCCATCACGCGCGTAGGAATCGCCCCGAAATAGTGGTCCTCCAACTGCTGGTTTTTGGCCGACTCGTGCCCCATGAGCGTACGGCCCGTGAGCATCAGGTCGGGACGAACGGCCCAAAGGCTCTCGTCCACAAGGAAATACTCCTGTTCCCAGCCCAGGTAGGCAAAAACCTTCTCAACATTCTTGTCGAAATAGCGGCACACCTCCGTGGCAGCCTTGTCGATGGCCGTCAGCGAGCGCAGCAAGGGCACTTTGTAGTCGAGCGCCTCGCCCGTGTAGGCGATGAAGACGGTCGGGATGCAGAGCGTCGTGTCGACGATAAAGGCGGGCGACGTGGGGTCCCAAGCCGAATAGCCGCGGGCCTCAAACGTATTGCGGATGCCGCCGTTAGGAAACGACGAGGCGTCGGGCTCCTGCTGCACGAGCAGCTTGCCGGAGAACTCCTCCAGCACACCGCCCAGGCCGTCCGGCTCGGCAAAGGCATCGTGTTTCTCGGCCGTACCGCCCGTCAGGGGTTGAAACCAGTGGGTATAGTGGTCCGCACCGTGCTCCAGCGCCCACTGGCGCATCCCCGCAGCGATGCTGTCCGCAACTTCGCGCGTGAGCGGCGTGCGCTTTTCCATCGTGTCGAGCAGGACCGCATAGGTGCGCTTGTCGAGATACTTCCGCATGGCCGCACGCCCGAATACCTTCTTGCCGAAGTAGTCCGACGGGCGCCCTTCGGGGATTTTCACCTCGACGGCCGTGTGATTTATGGCCGCATCGACCATCTTGAATCTGAGTAATGATGACATATGATACCTGACTGATTAAGGATTTGGCATTCGTAGAAAAAACCGCGCGGGGAAGGACCCGATAATTGCAAACTAAAACCTAACCTGGAATTCAACCGGACAACTGCCTTCCGGCAGGAGTTGCCGACCTGACTAATCCGGGGCCGCTCCCCCGCTGCGGTACATCGTTCGTTCCGGCAGCAAATGTACGAATTATTCCGTTACATTGGTTTTACAAAAACTTTGTTTTTCGAAAAAACAGGTATTTTTTTCACCATTTTCCCGAAAAAACATCCGTTTTTCGCCGCACACGCTCCAAAAATTCGGTCTTTTTCCGAAAAACAACCTCTTTTTTAGCAACAACTCTCAAAAATCCACTTTTTCACATTTTCCCGAAACAACCGGAAATAAAGACCAATATTCAACTATTTACCTCTACCGAAAGCGACATCCGCACCGCCCGGCCGAAAACGCCGCTGACGGCAAAATCCGGAAAAAACGCACCTGCTGTTATTTTCATAACAATTTTTTGTTACAATTAGCCAAATAATTTATAACTTTACGTGCAATTCTGAAACAGAACGAAACTATCCACATACTAATCTCTAAATAGTCATGGCAAATACCAAACGTGAAAAGCTGTTCACCGAATTCCCGCCGGTTCCGACCGAAAAGTGGGAAGAGGTGATTACAGCCGACCTAAAAGGAGCCGATTACGAGCGTAAGCTGGTGTGGCGTACGGGAGAAGGATTCAACGTCCGCCCCTACTACCGTGCCGAAAACCTCGAAGGCATCCGGTTTCTGGGCTCGCAGGCAGGCGAGTTCCCGTATGTCAGAGGTACACGCAGCCACAACCGCTGGCGCGTGCATCAGACCGTCGAGGTAAAATGTCCCGGGGAGGCCAATGCCGAAGCGCTGAAACTCCTCAACTCGGGAGTCGACTCCTTGGGCTTCTCGATCGCGAAGGAAGACTTCACGGCCGAGGATCTCGACCGTCTGCTCGCCGGAATCTCGATCCCGGCCATCGAAATGGTCTTCTGCGGTGCTCACACGGGCAGAATCGCCGAACTGGTGATCGCCAAGCTCGAAAAGGAGGGCATCGCCGCGGAGGCACACGTAGCCTTCGCAATCGACCCGCTGGTGAAGGGTCTCTCGCAGAAAGGCGACTTCTGCTCGCCCAACGGCGAGAAGTGCTTCGCCAGGATCGCATCGCTGATCGAAAAGACCCGCGAGTACAAGCACATCCGCATCGTGACCGTCTCGGCCGGCATCTTCTCGAACGCCGGGTCGACCATCGTCGAGGAGCTGGCATTCGCCCTCTCGGCCGGTAACGAGTACATCGCCCACCTGACCGATGTCGGCGTGGAGGCCGAACTGGCAGCCCGCAAGCTGCGCTTCTCGTTCGCCGTCACCTCGAACTACTTCCTCGAAATCGCCAAGTTCCGGGCGGCACGCATGCTGTGGGCCAACATCGTCAAGGGCTACAACCCCTCGAAGAACTGTGCCTGCAAGATGCACATCCACGCCCGCACGGCCGACTGGAACCAGACCGTCTACGACCCCTATGTCAACATGCTCCGCGGCACGACGGAGGCCATGTCGGCCACGATCGCCGGCGTACATTCGCTGGAGGTGACGCCCTTCAACGCCGCATTCGAAAACCCCACGGAGTTCTCGAAGCGCATCGCCCGCAATGTCGAACTGCTTCTGAAACACGAATCGCACTTCGACCAGGTGGTAGACCCCGCAGGCGGTTCATACTATGTGGAGAACCTCACGCAGTCGATCGCTGCTGAGGCCTGGAAGCTCTTCCTCGAGATCGAGGAGAAGGGCGGCTACGCCGAGGCCTACAAGGCCGGCTTCATCAAGGAGCGCGTGGAGGCTTCGGCCGCAGCCAAGGACAAGGCCATCGCAACACGCCGCCAGACGCTGCTCGGCGCCAACCAGTTCCCCAACTTCACGGAGGTGGCCCCGGCGGAGATCACGACCGAGGCCGTCACCCGTCCCGCAGCCGAAGGCAACGTCCTCAAGCCCTACCGCGGCGCCATGGCCTTCGAGGCGATGCGTCTGCATGTGGACCGCTCGGGCAGACAGCCCAAGGCGTTCATGCTCACCTGCGGCAGCCTGGCAATGGCCCGCGCCCGCGCTCAGTTCTCGTGCAATTTCTTCGCCTGCGCCGGAATCCGCGTGCAGGACAACACCTTCTTCAAGTCGATCGAGGAGGGCGTGAAGGCCGCACTCGAATCGAAAGCCGAGATCGTGGTGGTCTGCGCTTCGGACGACGACTACGCAGAGGCCGCACCGAAGGTGAAGGAGCTGCTCGCCGGCAAAGCCATTCTCGTAGTGGCCGGCGCCCCCGCATGCGCACCCGAACTGGAGGCCCAGGGTATCACGAACTTCATCTCGGTGAAGTCGAACGTCCTGGAGACTCTGAAGTTTTATCTTAAAGAAATGGGCATCTGATCATGAGAGCTAAATTTTCAGAACTGACATATGAAGCAGGCGGGCAGAAAAGCTGCTGCGCCTCGAAAGGCTGCGGACAGGTGGAGCCGTGGCTGACGGCCGAGCGCATTCCCGTCAAGGGCACCTATACGGCCGAAGACCTCGAAGGCATGGAGCACCTGAACTACGCGGCAGGTATCGCCCCGTTCCTGCGCGGCCCCTACTCGACGATGTACGTGATGCGTCCGTGGACCATCCGTCAGTACGCCGGATTCTCGACCGCCGAGGAGTCCAACGCATTCTACCGCCGCAACCTCGCCGCCGGACAGAAAGGTCTGTCGGTGGCCTTCGACCTGGCCACACACCGCGGCTACGACGCCGACCACCCGCGCGTGGTGGGCGACGTGGGCAAGGCCGGTGTGTCGATCTGCTCGGTGGAGGACATGAAGGTGCTGTTCAACGGCATTCCCCTCGACCGGATGTCGGTGTCGATGACCATGAACGGCGCCGTGCTGCCGATCCTGGCCTTCTACATCGTGACGGGTCTGGAGCAGGGCTGCACCCTCGACCAGCTGGCCGGAACGATTCAGAACGACATCCTCAAGGAGTTCATGGTCCGCAACACCTATATATATCCGCCCGAGTTCTCGATGCGGATCATCGCCGACATCTTCGAGTACACCTCGAAGAACATGCCCAAGTTCAACTCGATCTCGATTTCGGGATACCACATGCAGGAGGCCGGAGCCACAAACGACATCGAGCTGGCCTACACGCTGGCCGACGGTCTGGAGTACCTGCGCGCAGGTATCAACGCCGGCATGTCGGTCGACGCCTTCGCTCCGCGTCTGTCGTTCTTCTGGGCCATCGGCATGAACCACTTCATGGAGATCGCCAAGATGCGCGCCGCACGTATGCTGTGGGCCAAGATCGTCAAGCAGTTCAACCCCAAGAACCCCAAGTCGCTGGCCCTGCGTACCCACTCGCAGACCTCGGGCTGGTCGCTCACCGAGCAGGACCCGTTCAACAACGTGGCCCGCACGGCCATCGAGGCCATGGGTGCCGCTCTGGGACACACCCAGTCGCTGCACACCAACGCCCTGGACGAGGCAATTGCCCTGCCGACCGACTTCTCGGCACGTATTGCGCGTAACACGCAGATCTACATCCAGGAGGAGACCAACGTCTGCCGCGAGGTCGACCCGTGGGCAGGCTCCTACTACATCGAGACGCTGACCAACGAGATCGCCCACAAGGCCTGGGAACGCATCGAGGAGGTCGAGAAGCTGGGCGGTATGGCCAAGGCCATCGAAACCGGCATTCCGAAGATGCGTATCGAGGAGGCTTCGGCCCGCAAGCAGGCCCGCATCGACTCCGGTGAGGAGAAGATCATCGGTATCAACGAATACCGTCTGGAGAAGGAGGCCCCGATCGACATTCTCGCCGTGGACAACACGGCCGTGCGCGAGAGCCAGATCAAGCGGCTCAAGGAGCTGCGCGCCAACCGCGACGAAGCGGCTGTGCAGAAGGCTCTGGCCGCCATCACCGAGTGTGTGAAGACCAAGCAGGGCAACTTGCTCGAACTGGCCGTCGAAGCCGCCAAGGTCCGCGCATCGCTGGGTGAAATCTCCGATGCCTGCGAAGTGGTCGTAGGCCGCTACAAAGCTATTATCCGTTCCATTTCAGGTGTTTACTCTTCAGAAGTGAAAAACGACAAATCCTTCGAGCGCGCCAAGGAGCTGTGCGCCGAATTCGCCAAGAAAGAGGGCCGTCAGCCGCGCGTGATGATCGCCAAGCTCGGTCAGGACGGACACGACCGCGGCGCCAAGGTGGTCGCTACGGGTTATGCCGACATCGGCTTCGACGTCGACATGGGTCCGCTGTTCCAGACTCCGGAGGAGGCCGCCAAGCAGGCTGTCGAAAACGACGTGCACGTGGTCGGCGTATCGTCGCTGGCCGCCGGTCACCTGACCCTCGTGCCGCAGATCATCGCCGAGTTGAAGAAGCTGGGCCGCGAAGACATCATCGTCATCGTCGGCGGTGTGATCCCGGCTCAGGACTACGATGAACTCTACCGCGACGGTGCCGCCGCCATCTTCGGCCCCGGAACGCCGATTGCCACGGCAGCCATCAAGATCCTCGAGATCCTGCTCGCCGAGTAACATTCCGGCACCAACAAGAGAAACGCCCCGGTCCTGCGACCGAGGCGTTTTTTTGTGGAAAAAAGAGAGCCCGGAGACGGGTTTCACTCGAAGAAAGAGAGAGTTCCGCCCCAAGGCCGTGCGGTGCCGGCACGGCGCAGCGTCCGGTTTTCGCAACTCGCTGCACACAAGAAACGGACTCTTCAAAAACGGCTCCCATCCGCTTCGGAAAGAGAGTCCGCGCCCACAACAAGGGGAAAATCCCCCGCCCCGTTTGCTCCGTCCGATTGGGCGAGGCGGAGAATTGCAAATTAGAAACCGGCGGCAAGCACACATCGGCCGGGGTTGTGCGGGGAGGAGTGCAGGCAGAAAGAGGAGGTTTGAGGTACCGGAAACAAAACAAAAAAGGCAGAAAGGGATAAAAGTGCAGGCAAATTATTTCTCAAATAGAATAAAATTAATATCTTCGTATCATTTAAGCCCTATTTATGAACCGGAAGTCGTACGCTTCGAAAAAAGCAGGAACCAGGCACGAAGAAAATACCTCAAGCTCTCTGCAAAGAGAAGAATCAGCATCCCCAAACGTACGCTAAGCCGCCATTCAATCCGCTTTATCCCTGATAAGACATACCAACCATGCCTTTACGGACAACATCGCCCTAAAGCGATAAAGATATTTCAGCTCTTGACACCACAAACACACCAACATACACACTCAATTCAATAAATGCAATGGGACTACTAAACCTAAGTGAACACGCCTCATGTTGCAATTACGCGCAAAAAGCCAAAGAAGGATTTATCTATTGCCAATTGCGGGAAGGGGAGGCCGAGGACGAAATGCCGGGGACGGACTGCATCCTGTTTGTGCAAAACGGATGCCTGGAATTATCGCGTAACGACGAGGTTGTCCGCGTACCGGAAGGAAAGATGCTTTGCCTGAACCGGAGTTGTATTTTCAAACTGCGCGTATTCCGGGAGACCAATGTGGTCATCGCCTTGTTCGAACACCCGGTTCAGAGTTGCGAGAAAAATCCGTTTTCGCAATTAGGCAAGATGGAAGCCATAAGCAAGAAAGAGATGCCGGTGCTTGATATCCGTCCACATCTTACGAGTTTTCTCGATCTGCTGATCGCTTACCTGAACGACGGTGTCAATTGTGCAATTTTCCACAAGCTCAAACTCAAGGAACTGTTCTTTAGTATCCGGTTCTACTATTCCACCATGGAGCAGGCCGAATTCTTTCACCCGGTTTTGGGAAACCATGGAGCATTCAAGAAAAATGTTCTGCGTCACTTCCGCAAGGCACGAACCGTGAAGGAACTCGCACGGTTGTGCGGCTACTCCATCACCCATTTCAACAGAAAATTTGTCGCAGAATTTAACGAATCGCCCAACGACTGGTTGCAGAAGCAGCTGACCTTGTTAATAAAACACAAACTGGCCGACGAGGACAATCGCATCGGAGACATTGCCGAAGAACTCAATTTTTCGTCGCAACCACAATTCAGCCGCTATTGCAAAAACAACTTGGGATATACCCCCACAGAGTGGAGAAAATTGGTCAAAGAGCGTCGCGGAATAGAAATTGCCACAGCAGACGAGATCGAATTATAAAACAGGATGCAGCGGGGTAAAAGGCCCCTGGCATTTGCAAAAACAAGGACAGCCGGAGTGTCATCTCCGGCTGTCCTTGTTTTTACGTCTCATGAGGCGGATCCGGAAGAGGGATTCCAATCGGCACCTGTCGGACCATTCATGATACATCGGATTAAATGAAACTCATGCGATTCATTGGGGTACAAATGGGTTGAAAAGATAAATAAATGGCGCACAATGGTAATTTTTTTCAAAACATCCACCACTACTTTTGCACTCGAAATAACAGAAAATCCAAATACGACCACAAACAGACGGCAACCGTTGCTATTAACTAATAAAAACCAAAACACATGTAAATGAAAAGAATTTTTTTATTATCGATCCTAACCCTGTTCTGCGGAACGCTATTCGCCCGGAATACATTGGAGACGGATACGCTGGGACTAAAGGTTTATTTCCGGCAGGGATACGCCAAACTCGAGCCGTCGTATCGTGGCAATGAGATGCGGTTGAAACAATTCTCCCAGGGGATCCACGATTTGAAAAAGGACTCCTTGCGCCGAATCAGAACAATTCGCATCGAAGCCTTTGCTTCCCCCGAAGGCAGCTATGCCATGAACCAGCGATTGGCGGAAAAACGGGCACAGGCGATTGTCGATTTCATCCGCCGCACCACAAATCTCCCCGACTCGCTCTTCGACATGGCACCCCAAGGCATCAACTGGAAAGGGCTGGCCGAGATGGTCAAGAATTCGGACATGCCCTATCGCGACGAGGTTCTGAAGATTCTGAACGAGACCCCGGAATGGATTTTCAAGAACAATGTTATAGTCGACGGCCGACACCGCCAATTGGGAATGCTGCACGGAGGGCGCGCCTACCGGCACATGTACAAGTATTTCTTCCCCGATTTGCGCAACTCGGAGTCCGACATTTCCTGCATCGTGGAGCGCCTCGAAGCTCCCCAGCCTGAGATCGGCATGACCGAAGATCCGAAAGCGCCGGAAGCAGCCGCTTCCCCCGCGGTCGAGGAGCCCGAACCCGTTTCCGAAGCCGTCACTCCGACCGCTCCCGAAAAGAAGCCATTCTACATGGCCCTGAAAACAAACCTGCTCTACGACGCGGCGCTGATTCCGAACATCGGCATCGAGTTTTACCTGAAGAACGGCTGGAGCATCGAAGGAAACTGGATGTACGCCTGGTGGAAAAACGACAACCGACACAACTACTGGCGCACCTACGGAGGAGAATTGGGCGTCAGAAAATACTTCGGACGACGGGCCGAAACCAAACCCCTCACGGGGCACCACCTCGGGCTCTACGGCCAGATGCTGACCTACGATTTTGAACTCGGAGGAACGGGTTATCAGTCCAAACTGTCCTACGGCGTCGGTGTGGAATACGGCTACTCGCTGCCGATCGGGCGGAGGCTGAACCTCGATTTCGGAATCGGAATCGGTTACTTGGGCGGCGAGTATAAGAAATACGACCCGATAGACGAACACTACGTATGGAAACAGACCAGGCAGCGACACTGGTTTGGCCCCACGAAAGCCGAAATCTCTTTGGTGTGGCTCATTGGTCGCGGCAACTATAATGCGAAAGGAGGGAAATAATGACAAAGAGACTTTACCAACATATTTTCATGGGTGCAGCGATTCTGACAACGATGGCCTCGTGCAAACACAAGGAACTGTGCTACGACCATCCGCACTCAACAGACGTCAATGTGGTTTTCGATTGGACGAAAGCCCCTCAGGCCTCGCCCAAATCGATGGCGCTCTATCTGTTTCCCGAAAAGGGAGGAGAGGCCCTGCGGTATGAATTCACCGATCACAAAGGAGGAAGCATCAGAGTCCCCACAGAGAAGTACAAAGCCGTGTGCCTGAATAGCGACACGAAAAATATCACCTATCCCGACATCAGGACTCAGCAGACCTTCTACGTGAGCACGCCCTCCACACAGCTTCTGGCAAAAATGAATCTGTCCGAGGCTGCCATAGCGAATGCCCCCAGAGCCGAGGGTACAGAAAAAGAACCCGTTCACCTCGCTCCGGACATGATTTGGACCGCACACATGGAGGACATCGACCTGAAAAACGCAAAGGAGCCGACTATTACGCTCTATCCGGAGCAATCGGTAAGCACCTGCACGGTGGAAATCCGCAATGCCAAGAATCTGAAATACGTCAATGCCATAAGCGGAACACTGTCGAGCATGGCCGCCGGACTCTTCCCCGGCAAGGGAAGCGATGCGCTCAGCGAGGATAGGGTGACCATCCCGTTCGAGGCAAAGATGACTCCCGACAAGGGCATTATCGATGGACAACTACGGATGTTCGGACATTGTTCGTCCCGGCAGACCCAACACTCGCTGATCATCTATGCCGTATTGGCGGATGCCAGCAAATGGTACCACACCTACGATGTGACGGATCAGGTTCACAATGCTCCCGACCAACGCAACATTCATATTGTTCTGGACGGACTGCCCATTCCCAAACCCCTGGGTGACGGAAGCGGATTCAATCCTTCCGTGGATAATTGGCACTCGGTCGATGTGGAGATCGAAATGTAAAACAAACACCCATACTCACTTTACAGACACAAACACCAATTTAAAAACTTTCATGTCATGCAAAAAAAACTATTCCTGATTGCTTTAGCTTCTTCGGCTATTGTATCCTGCTCCAAAGACGAACTGGTTAACACGACTTCCGGCAGTGCAATTGACTTTCGTGCCGCCATGGCCACCCGCGCAACGGAGACGACGATCAATAACCTGAACAGCTTCTTTGTTTCGGCTCTTGACAAAAACAGCAACAGCTTTTTCTCCGACTTGGAGTTCACCAAGAACCAGAACATATATACCTCTTCCATGGTCTACTACTGGCCGAGCGACGGCAGCCAGCTTTCGTTCTTCGCTTACGCTCCCTCAAAAACGGAACTGGGCGGTACGTTGACCATCAATGCCTCGGAGAAGAAACTCACGGATTTCAGCCCCAAGACAACAATCAGCGAACAGAAAGATTTCATCACGGCCACTGCAACCGGCAGCAAAGCCGACGAAGCGGCAGGTGTGGCGCTTACGTTCGCCCACCGTCTGAGCCAAATTGAAGTCAAGGCAAAAAATGCCAACGAAGCCTATGTCTTCAAGGTAACCGGCGTACGCATCGGCCAGCCCGTATCGAAGGGAGCATTCGATTTCACGACTTCCGCATGGACTTTGAACACTGATACCAAGGCGAAGTATGACGTCACCTACACCGAGGCAAAAACTCTGTCCGCGAATGCCATCTCCATTATGGGGAACGAGAATGACAACGCCATGCTGCTCCCCCAGCGACTCGTGAAATGGGATGCGGAGAACGATAAGAACAATTCAAAAAAAGGAGCCTATCTCTCGGTTCAAGTCAACATCAAGACCAAGGACGGAGCCCAGGTTTATCCCCACAACGCAGCCAAGGAATACGGATGGGTGGCGGTTCCCATCGACACGAACTGGGAAGCCGGCAAGAAATATGTCTACACGCTCGACTTCTCGAATGGAGCCGGCAAAGTGGATCCCGAAGAACCCAATCCCGGTGTTGACATTCTTGGCCAAGCCATCAAATTCACGGTTACCGTCGATTCTTGGCAGGACGCGCAGCAGCCCGATATCATCATGTAACTAAATTTTCGGTTAGATAGGGCTATCGAGAAGAGTACATGGAATTGTGTACTCTTCTCACCAAAAAATTGCGCCTCTCATTTGCAAATAGATTCTTCTCACAAACAAAACATTCATGAACCTAAAATATTTACACCTTTCCAACCACCTGCGAAAGGCAATAATGGGAGTCGCCGTATCCATGTCCACGGCCTGTTCAGAGTCTCCCGTGGATCACACCGCCCCGCAGGGCAACACTCTGAACTTCACAGTCTTGCAGAACAACAACTGGACCGGCTCATCGACCGGTAACACGGAGGAGCGTGCGACACAGAACACCCGGGTATTCAAACTACGCGGAGAAAATGCTTCCGACACCCTCTTCGTGCATACCTCATTCCGGGAAGAGATCACACGGCCCGTCACAGGTGATGCCCCGACACGTGCGCTGCCCGTAGATCAGGATTCGTTCTATGACGAGTTCGGAGTTCATGCGGCCATCTATTCAAACACCTGGGATGAAAACGCATGCGTTCCCGACTATATGTACAACGTCCGGGTGACCAGGGCCTCCAACTGGAGCACCTCTTACTATTGGCCCGGGCAAGGACACAAAATTCGGTTCTTCGCCTATGCCCCCTATAACGAACCCGGCATCGTTCTCTCCGAAAAGAACGCAGCAGGGATCCCCACAATCACCTACTCCGTACCCGAGGAGGTGACACAGCAAAAAGACCTCCTGGTGGCGGCGTCCAACGAGATGAACGGAGACATGACCACCACGGCGCCCCTCAATTTCGAGCACGCCCTGACAGCCGTTCGCTTCGTCACGGGCAGGGAGATGCTCCCCGGGCAGATTTCCCAAATCACCCTCAAGGGTGTGTATCGCACTGCCACCCACACAATGGGCGGCATGTGGGGACAGCATACCGATGTCAGCAATTTCACACACAAATTGAGCGTCAATACGGACGGTACGCCCGAACAGGCAATCACGTCGCCCGAAGCCACCTTTATGATGATTCCCCAAACATTGCCGGCCGATGCATCCATCGAGGTGGTTTATACCGACAAATTGACGCAGACCCGGCGTACGCTCACCGCTTCGATTGCCGACAGCGAATGGCCCAAGGGACAAACGATCGTCTATCGGATCTCGACGACGAGCATCGACTTCACCCCGACCTTTAGCATCACGCCGACCTCCGATTTCTCCCACCTGGGACAAACCAACACGTATTCAGTAACCAGTTATGCCACCGTTTCGCGTCCCGGAGATGCCGAAAAAAAGGTAAGCATGGCCTGGACGGCTGAATTTGTGGAAGACGATGGAGCCGGCGGCTATCGTGTCATCAGCCAGCCCGATTGGGTGACGGCCTTTACGCTCAAGGGTGATGGCGGAGAAACGGCAGCATCGTTCGATGCAACCATTACGGCCCAAAACTACACAAGCTCCAATCCGCACAACGACATATTGAAGAAAACCGCAAACATAAATGCCACAACGGGTAAAACCCCCTACCATCTGGCCAATCCCCAAGGAGACCATCAGGTGGTGAATACGGCCAACTGCTATGTGGTTGGAGCTCCGGGCACCTACTCGCTGCCTCTGGTATATGGCAATGCCGTAAAAAATGCAAACAACAACCCCTCGGCCTACTCAACCGATGAACAAGGTGCGAATATCCTAAGCAGATTCGTCGATCACATGGGTCGACCCATCGCAGATCCCTATATCTTCAACAACAACGGTTATCGGCCCAACAACGCCGTACTGGTTTGGCAGGATGAACTGGATTTGGTCAGAAACATCAGACTCTCGGATGACAGGCAGCGCATTGTTTTCGACGTTAATGCCGCAACGATCAAACAGGGAAATGCCATCATTGCGGTTCGTGACGCAAGTAATACGATCATGTGGAGTTGGCACATCTGGGTTACGGATTTAAAGCTCGACCAGGAAATTAAGACGGTGACCAACCACGACGGAAAGAAATTTAAAATGCCGACATGGATTCTTGGCTGGTGCGATGGAGAGACACGCAGTTATGCCGCCCGCAGCGTAAAGGTCCGCTTCACGCAGGAGACGACGGGAGCCAGCGAGGTCATCACGCTCAATCAGCCCCAATACGAAGCATCGTTTTCGGGAAATCAGCCCTTCTATCAGTTCGGGCGCAAGGACCCCATGTTGCCGGGTCTGCTGAAAGATGTGGCATATTGGCCCGACAAGGAGTGCCACGGAACCGAATACAAGTTTAAGTTAGGCAGTACAACGCAGGGCGGCGCCTCCATCGTATCGATTGAGGAAGGCATCAAGAATCCGCATGTATTTTACAACACGGGCAACATGAACAACTGGTGCAACAAACGCTACGACAATCTTTGGGACATCACCAACACGGCCCCGTGGCCCGTAGATAAACCCTATGTGAAAACCGTCTACGATCCTTCGCCCGTAGGATTCCACGTTCCAAAGGCCAAGACCTTCACGGGGTTTGTCTTCGACGGCGACAAGTCTTTGGGAGATTTCTCCATAGAAATGACCAATTCGCCGTACAAATTCGCCGGAGAATTCAACACCAGCAAAGGCTGGAGATTCTACTGCAACACTATGTTGGACCGTGGAAAACACGACCCCTCGGGAGGAGACATATTCTTCTATGCGGTAGGATACCGAGATTACGATTTTGGAAAGTGTGGTCTGATCGGTAATTCGGCAATGTATTGGACGGCAGGGAGCAGCCATTCCGAACATTGTGGTCACGGATTAGTATTCTCCTTCTACAGTGTGGCCACCGATTCGGACATTCCGCGTAACGACGGCTGTGCCATCCGTCCTGTTCAGGATTAGTAACTGACATTTTTTCGAAAAAGGGTGAGTAAGACAGATGCTCACCCTTTTTTCGTTCGCGAAACAGAGAGGATTCCGCCCAAGGCCGTGCGGACAGGGGGGGGGGCGTTGCGGGCTGGGCTGTCATTGCGGACGGGCGGCTCGGTGCTCACGGACGACGAGCGGGGGAAGAAAGAAAGGGCCGTTCTCCCGGAACCCGGAAGAAGGAGAAGAAGGAGAAGCCCGTCCCTTCGGCGCGGAAATGCAAAAAATTGCCCGGAACGATTTTTTTACGCCCAAATCACCGGAAATTGGCGACAAGGTATTTGAATTTCAAAACAAACCTCTTATTTTTGCGCCATAGACTCGCTGCGGAATACGTCAATCAATCAGAACGGGCAGAATCCAATACATTCTAACTCGAAAATAAAACCGCAATGAAGTTTAAATTTATTTTTTCGCTCCTGGCACTCGGAATCTGGGCCCTCCCGGCCCAAGGTCAAAGTCTTGTCTCCCCCAATGGAAATCTGGAGATGAACTTTCAGGTGAGCGACAACGGAATCCCCACCTACGAACTCTCGTACAAAAACCGGCAGGTGATAAAACCCAGCCACCTGGGTCTCGAACTGAAACGGGAGGACGAGAACAAGAAAATCGGGTTCAAACGTAGGGAGCGCGACGACAAGGAGCAGCTCGACATCATGACCGATCTCGTCAGCGGATTTGAGGTGGTCGGAACCGACGTCACCACCTTAGACGAGACCTGGGAACCCGTATGGGGCGAGGAACGGAAAATCCGCAACCACTACAACGAAATGCTCGTCAGCCTCCGCCAGCCCGCCACGCAACGGAGGCTGAACATCCGGTTCCGCATGTTCAACGACGGACTGGGATTTCGCTATGAGTTTCCTCAACAGCCCGGGCTCAACTACTTCGTCATCAAGGAGGAACGCACCCAATTTGCCATGACCGGAGACCATAAGGCCTTCTGGATTCCCGGCGACTACGACACGCAGGAGTATGACTACACCACCTCGCGGCTATCCGAAATCCGCGGCAAGATGAAGGATGCCATCACGGACAACGCCTCGCAGTTCGTCTTCTCCCCCACGGGCGTACAGACGGCCCTTCTGATGAAGAGCGACGAGGGACTCTACATCACCCTCCACGAGGCGGCCCTGGTCGAATACCCCTGCATGCATCTGAATCTCGACGACCGCAACCTGGTCTTCGAATCCTGGCTCACGCCCGATGTCAATGGCGACAAGGGCTACATGCAGACCCCCTGCCAGACCCCCTGGCGGACCATCATGGTCTCGGACGATGCCCGTGAGCTGCTGGCTTCGCGCATGACGCTGAATCTCAACGAACCCTGCGCGTACTCCGACACCTCGTGGATCAAACCCGTCAAGTATATCGGCGTCTGGTGGGACATGATCACCGGCAAGGGCTCCTGGGCCTACACCGACGAACTTCCGAGCGTCAAACTGGGCGAGACGGACTACACCCGGACACGCCCCAACGGGCGCCACTCGGCCAACACCCAAAATGTCAAATACTACATCGATTTCGCGGCCCGCCACGGTTTTGACGCCGTGTTGGTCGAGGGCTGGAACCAGGGCTGGGAAGACTGGGTCGGCCACAGCAAGGACCACGTCTTCGACTTCGTCACCCCCTATCCCGATTTCGATATCCGGGAGGTGAACCGCCATGCACACGACAAGGGCGTGAAAATCATCATGCACCACGAGACCTCGTCGTCGGTGCGCAACTACGAACGGCATCTCGACACGGCCTACCGTTTTATGGTCGCCAACGGCTACAATGCCGTGAAAAGCGGTTATGTCGGCGACATCATCCCCCGGGGAGAGTATCACTACGGGCAATGGATGGTCAACCACTATCTGTATGCCGTGAAGAAGGCCGCCGACTACAAAATCATGGTCAACGCCCATGAGGCGGTACGGCCTACGGGGCTCTGCCGCACCTATCCCAACCTCATCGGCAACGAGTCGGCACGGGGCACCGAGTACGAATCCTTCGGCGGCAGCAAGGTCAACCACACCACCATCCTGCCCTTCACCCGGCTGGTCGGCGGACCGATGGACTACACGCCCGGCATCTTCGAGCTGGATTGCAGCAAGATGAACCCTTCCAACCATTCGCGCGTCCGCTCGACGCTGGCCCGTCAGCTGGCGCTCTACGTCACGATGTACAGCCCCCTGCAGATGGCGGCCGACATCCCCCAGAATTACGAGCGGTTCATGGATGCCTTCCAGTTCATCAAGGATGTGGCTCAGGACTGGGAGGAAAGCCGCTATCTCGAGGCCGAGCCGGGCGAATACCTCACCATCGCCCGCCGCGCCAAGGGCACCAACGACTGGTATGTGGGCTGCACGGCCGGTTACGAAGGCCACCTCTCCCACCTCGCACTGGATTTCCTCACTCCCGGGAAGCGGTACAAGGCCACCATCTACGCCGATGCCGAGGGGACGGCCTGGGACAAGAACCCCCAGAGCTATACCATTACGTCGCGCGAAGTGACCCACAAAAGCCGTCTGAAACTGACGGCCGGGATAGGCGGCGGATATGCGATTTCCATTCGGGAAATAAAGTAATTCACACAAAGATAGGAACTTTGCCGGTTCCGGAAGATGGCGGACTTTTCATCAGCAAAAGTTCGTCATCTCTATTTTACCGTTCAGCAGTCGAATCTTGCAGTTCGGCAAAATCGATTTGTTTCTCCGAGCATTTTTTTCAATATTTGTTTAACAGAACCAACTGATTGATTAAAAACCAAACGTATTTCTCCGCAGATTATTAATTCTAAAAGAATAGTACGAGCATGATGAAATGAAACAGACCTAATCGACCTACACCGACCATTGCCCCGGTTCACAACGTCTCTTGAAACCGCAGGCAACGCCACATTTCCACCACCGAACCATACCGATAATAAGAGACCAACTAAAACACTAAATGAATGAAGCTTATTTATCTTGGAATCTTTCGAATGATTCTTCCCCTATGTCTGGGATTGTTCATGTCGATTGGTGCCTTTGCGCAACAAATTACTGTCAAAGGACATGTGAAAGATGCTCAAAGCAATATAATTGGCGCCAATATTACGGAAAAAGCCAATCCCACCAACGGAACCTCTTCCGACGCGGAAGGCAACTTTGAGCTCAAAGTAGAACAGGGAGCCACTCTGGTAATCTCCTTCCTGGGCTACAAGACCCAGGAAGTCCCCGCAACCCCCGTCATGACCGTCACCCTCGAAGAGGACAGCGCCCTGCTGGACAACATCGTGGTCATCGGCTACGGTACCGCCAAGAAAAACGACCTGACCGGATCGGTTACCGCCATCAACGCCGACAAACTCGTCAAGGGTGCCGTCACCTCCGCCAGCGACATGCTGGTCGGCAAGGTCGCCGGTATGAGCGTCATCACCAAGGGCGGTGCTCCGGGTGCCGGCGCCACCATCAGAATCCGCGGCGGCTCATCCATGTCCGCCTCCAACAACCCCCTGATCGTCATCGACGGCGTGCCGGTCGACGACTCCGACATCAAGGGTATGGAAAACCCCCTGGCCACCATCCACCCCAATGACATCGAATCCTTCACCGTATTGAAGGACGCCTCGGCCACGGCCATCTACGGATCGCGCGCCTCAAACGGTGTCATCATCATCAACACCAAGCGCGGCGGCGGAAAGGGCATTCACGTGAATTACAGCGGGACCTTCGCGGTCAACACCACGCCAAAGACCGTCGATGTCATGTCGGCCGACAGCTTCCGCCAATTCGTCACCGAGAAATACGGCGAAGGATCGACCCAGGTCAAGGCTTTGGGCAATGCCAACACCAACTGGCAGGACCAGATTTTCGGCAACTCGTTCACCACGGACCACAACGTCAGCCTGTCGGGCAGCGTGCCACATATGCCCTACCGCGTATCGCTGGCCTACACCAACGACAAGGGTATCCTCAAGACCTCCAAGATGGAGCGTGTCACCGGCGCCATCAGCCTGAATCCTTCGTTCTTCGACGATATGCTGAACATCCGCCTGAATGTGAAGGGTATCTACAACAAGAACCGCTTCGCCGACAGGGGAGCCATCGGAATGGCCACGCAGTTCGACCCCACACAGCCGATATACATGACCGGCAACCCGCTCTATGTCAACGACAAGAACCCCGACGGAAACGGATACTTCATGTACCTGAAGCCCGACAACAGCTCGGCCATCGACATCGCCCTGACCAACCCCGTGGCCATGCTGGAGCAGCACCACGACGAATCGACCGTCTACCGCAGCATCGGAAATGCACAGATCGACTACCGATTCCACTTCCTCCCCGAACTGAGGGCCAACCTCAACCTGGGTTATGACATCTCGGAAGGCGAAGGCGACAACATCATCGAAGACCACTCGCCCATGAGCTATTGCCAGGGTATCTTCAAGAAGGGATTCGGCGAGAACAAGAACTACTATCAGCTGAAGCGCAACACCCTGTTGGACTTCTACCTCAACTACGCCAACACCTTCGGCAAACACCACATCGACGTGACGGGCGGTTACTCCTGGCAGCGCTTCTTCCGCTCGGAATGGGAGAAATACCCCTACTCGCCCCTCATGGCTCAGGAGAAGGGCACCCAATTCTACAAGGACATGACCAGCTACAAGACCGAAAACTATCTGGTCTCTTTCTTCGGCCGTCTGAACTACTCCTTCGCCAATCGCTACCTGCTGACCTTCACGCTCCGTTACGACGGTTCCTCACGCTTCAGCGAGGACAACCGCTGGGGTCTCTTCCCCTCCGTGGCCCTAGCCTGGAAAATCAAGGAGGAGAAATTCCTGCGCGACGTCAACTGGCTCTCCGACCTCAAGCTCCGTCTGGGATACGGTATCACCGGCCAGCAGAACCTCAACAACGGCGACTACCCCTACATGGCCCGCTACAACTACTCGAAACCCGGCGCCAACTACTTCTTCGGCAACATCAGCTACCCGCTCATCGCCCCCGCGGCCTATGACGAGAATCTGAAGTGGGAGGAGACCACCACCTACAACGCAGGTATCGATTTCGGCTTCCTGAACAACCGGCTGACCGGTAGCATCGACTACTACTACCGCAAGACCGAGAACCTGCTCAACAAGGTGAGCGCTCCGGCCGGCACCAACTTCAGCAACGAACTGCTGACCAATGTCGGTACGCTGACCAATCAGGGCGTGGAGTTCACGCTGACCGGCCATCCCATCGTCACCAAGGACTGGAACTGGACCCTGAGCTACAACATCTCCTACAACAGGAACGAGATCACCAAGATGACCTTCAACGACGATCCCTCCTACAAGGGCGTCATCCACACGGGCATCGACGGCGCCACGGGCTACAACATCATGATCAACGCCGTCAACAACCCCTACAACTCCTTCTATGTCTTCGAGCAGATTTACGACGCTGCGGGACGCCCCATCGAAGGCGCATACGTAGACCAGAACAACGACAACAAGATCGACGAGGACGACCTGGTTCCCTACAAGAAGGCCGCACCCGACGTCTACATGGGTCTGACCTCCCAGCTGAGTTACAGAAACTGGGATCTGTCGTTTGCCCTGCGCGCCAGCTTCGGCAACTATGTCTACAACAACGTGCAGTCCAACCGCGAGGCGTGGGGCGGTTCGCAGATGATGGACCCCACGGGATTCTTCAAGAACCGCGTGAACTCGGCCCGCTACACCAACTTCAGCAACACGCAGCCCCGCTCAAGCTACTACGTGCAGGACGCCTCTTTCCTGAAGATGGACAACCTCTCCATCGGCTACACCTTCCCGAAGCTCTTCAAGACCAATCAGAGCGCCCGTCTCTATTTCACCATCCAGAATGTATTCACCATCACCGACTACGACGGTCTGGATCCCGAAATCGACGGTCTGGGTGTCGACAACAACATCTATCCGCGTCCCCGCACCTTCCTGTTCGGTGTAAATCTTAACTTCTAAATCCGACAAGCCATGAAACTATCAAAATATGGATATCTGTTACCCACGGTTCTGCTGGGTATGACCCTGTCGTTGGGTTCGTGTATAAACGATCTGGATACCTTACCCCTGGACAAGAGCGAACTGGTCCCCGAGGTCGTGTTCGGTTCCGATTTGGAGGCCTACCAGCAGAGTCTGGCCAAAATCTACGCCGGAATGGTCATCGGCGGCAATGCCGGCGGTGACGCCGACCAGGATGTCGTAGGCATCGACGGAGGTTCGCAATCCTCGTTCCTCCGCGTACTATGGAACATGCAGGAGCTGGCTTCCGATATCGCCCACTGCTGCTGGAGCGACCCCGGCATCCCCGACTTCAACCACATCGCATGGGGTCCGTCGAGCCCCTGGGTAAAGGGTTCCTACTTCCGGCTCTTCTACCAGATCAATGTCGCCAACGCCTTCCTCCGGGAGACGACCCCCGCCAAATTGCAGAGCCGCGGCTGCTCGCAGGAGGTCATCAACACCGTCAACGTCTTCCGTGCCGAAGCGCGTTTCCTGCGTGCCCTCACCTATCTGTATGCGCTGGATCTCTACCGCAACGTTCCCTTTGTCGACGAGAACAGCCCCATCGGAAGCGTGCGTCCGTCCCAGATCATGAAGGACCAGCTCTTCGTCTACATCGAACAGGAGCTGAAAGGCTGCGAGGAGCAGCTCTCGGAGGCCTCCGTGGGCTTCAACGACAATTACGGCCATGCCAACAAGGCCGCAGCCTGGGCCGCCCTCACCCGTCTGTACCTCAATGCCGAGACCTATATCGGCCAGAAGAAGTACGGCGAATGCATCGAGTACTGTAAGAAGATTATCGCCGCCGGATACGCTCTGGAGCCCGTCTACGGCGACATGTTCAAGGCCGACAACCACACCTCGCGCGAGATGATATTCCCGCTGCGTTACGAGGGCGAGGCCACCATGACCTGGGGCGGCATGACCGCCATTCTCTGCTGGGGCTCCTCGGCATTCCAGGAGGAGACCAACGCCAAGGGCGCATGGATGGGCGTGCGGGCCAAATCCTCGCTCTACAACATCTTCAAAAAGGAGCGAGAGGTCACCAAGGACAAGCGCTTTGCCATGCTGCGCACCGAAGCCACCACCAACATCGAGATCGTGAAGGAGGCCGAATTCAACAACAACGGCATTCCGGTGACCAAGTTCTACAACATCAACAAGGACGGGTCGAAGCCCCTGTCGAACGAGGCCTATATCGACTTCCCGCTGTTCCGTCTGGGTGAAATCTACCTGAACTTCGCCGAGGCCGTTCTGCGCGGCGGCCAGGGCGCGTCAAAGAGCGAGGCGCTGGATTATATCAACAAACTCCGCAAACGCGCCTACGGCGACGACGCCAGTGCCGCAATTACGGAGAGCGATCTGACCCTCGACTTCCTGCTGGACGAGCGTGCCCGCGAGCTGTTCTACGAGGCACAGCGCCGCACCGACCTGGTCCGCTTCGGCAAGTACACCTCCTCGGAGTATGTATGGCCCTGGAAAGGCGGTGTTGCGGAAGGCCGCGGTGTGGAGTCCTTCTACGCCATATATCCGCTTCCGTCGGACGATATCGGCTCCAACCAGAACCTGCAGCAGAACGAAGGCTATTAATCACATAAAACCGAAAAGACGATGAAACTGAAACATTTATTAATGGCGGGTTTGATGGTCTTCACCTTCACAGCCTGCGAGGATGACCCCTCGCCGATCATGGAGGTTCGGCAGCTGGCCACCTTGAACGAACTCCCGACAAGCGATATTGCCATCACCAGGGAGAATATCTCGGAGGATTTCCCCGCCATATCGTGGAGTCCGGCCGACTACGGCGTCTCGGCCGTCATCCACTACGACGTCACGCTGACCAACACAACCAACGGCGCATCCAAGCAGGTGGCCCATACCGACAAGAACACCACCTCACTCCAGATGACCAACAGCGAGATGCTCAGCCATCTGGCCGACCTGGGGGCAAAGCCCGGTGTGACCAACAAGTTCGAGGTGTCGCTGAAATCGAGCGTCTATGAATCCGCGGCCGACAATGCCACCAACACCGTGTCGTTCAACGCCTCTATTTACGACGCCAACATCGGCCAGTACACCCAGCCGACCCTCTATGTTGCGGCAGGTTATCCCGACTGGGATTTCCGCAAGGCCTACCTGCTCGGTGACATGGCCAGCAACGGAAGTTACGAAGGCTATGCCTACTTTGAGCAGGGAGGTTCGTTCGCCCTGTTGAAGAGTTCGGACCTGAGTCCCCTGGCCGAAGGTCAGAACGTACCCGACAAGGGTTTCTACAAAATCGCCATTTCGGCCGACGGTCATGTGACCGTCAGCGGGAATCTGGTGTGGGGACTCATCGGCGATGCGACGTCGGGCGCCTGGGACAAGAGCACGGATATGGAATACGACCCCGAGACCCGTCTGTGGAGCGTCATCACCTCGCTGAAGCAGGGCGAGTTCAAGTTCCGCGCCAACAACGGATGGGATTTCAACTACGGAGCCGAAAAGGGACAGAACGAAGTGGGCGGAGAGACCGTCACCGGCAAGCTGAAGCACGCCGGAGAGAACTTCAAGCTGAAGGAGACCTCGCCCTACATCATGACGCTGAACCTTACGGCCGCCGGCGACTACTCCTTCTCCATGGAAAAAACCGACATCGTGCAGTCCAGTGCCTTCCTGACCATGCCCGGCAGCTATCAGGACTGGAATCCCAAAGCGGAGAACTGCTTCAAGGTAACCTCTCCGGCCCGTGACTTCAAGTTCGCAGGCACGCACCAATTGCCCGCCAACACGGAGTTCAAGTTCTGCGACGAGGAGGTGATGTACGGCTGCATCGGCGGCATCAACTGGAACGAGACGAAGACCTCGGGCTCCTTCAAAATCGGCGAGGGAGAGAACATCCGGCTCGAGGATGCGGGATATTACCGCTTCTTTGTCGACCAGACAGCCATGACGGCGACCGTGGACAAGACCGGCTGGGAGATTATCGGCGATGCCACTCCCGGCGGTTGGGACAAGGGACAGCTGATGACCCACAACCCCGCAGACAACAGTTGGAGCATTGTCGTTGAGATGAAAGAGGGCAGCTTCAAATTCCGCTGGGATGCGGCATGGGCCGTGAACCTGGGCGGCGATTTGGGGGCCCTGACACAGGACGGCGACAACATTCCCATCTCAGCCGGCAAGTATAAGATCGTCCTCTACCCCGACGAGTCGAGGGCTACGACTTCCGCAGAGTAAGCCGCTCCGTACTGCTGAAAAGAACCGAGACCGTAATCCTGGGATTACGGTCTCGGTTCTTTTCAGCAGGCTCCGGCAGGCTACCGCTCCTCCAGCCAGGTCATAAAGTCATTGGTCCGCGAACGGCTGACGAAGATCTCGAAACCCGGGTCGGGCTGAAGCTCCAGTTTCAGCCGGTTGCTCGCATGGCGCACAATGTCCTTGATGGCATTCTCGGAAACGATACAGTGGCGGGAGATCCGGAAAAACTCTCCGGGGTCGATCATCTCGCAAATCTCGTCCAGGGAGTTGTCCAGGACATATTGGCGGTTGTCCAGCGTGGAAAGGCAGGTGGATTTGTCCTCGGTGTAGAAATAGGCGATCTGCTCGGTATGGATGACCACGATATGGGTGCCGAACTTGGCGATAAACCGCTTCTTGTAGAGCGGCTCGCGGCCCAGAATCGCATCCTTCAGCGTCTCCAGATCGACAGGCGTGATCGGAGTGCCGCCATCCAGCGACTTGCGGCACTTATCCACGGCAATCTTCAGCTCGTCATAATCCACAGGCTTGAGCAGGTAGTCCATGGAGTTGACCCGGAAGGCCTTGACGGCATAGGTATCATAGGCCGTGGTGATAATCACCTTGGCCGACAGCGACACCTGAGAAAAGATATCGAAACACATCCCGTCCGACAGCTCCACGTCCATGAAGATGATATCCACCTCCGCGGCATGCTCCCGCAGCCACTCGACCGTTCCGTGCACCGAATTCTGGAGGCCTAAGATTTTAAGGTCTCCGAAATTCTTCTCTATGGCTTTCTGCAGATTGACCTGTGCGGGGATCTCGTCTTCGACGATCAATACGTTGTAAATTTTCATAACAGAGGGAGTTTTACGATGAACTCGGTTTCGGTTTGCAGAACTTCGATCTCCTTTTCGGAGATGTCCAGATATTGCTGGCGGATATTCTTCAGGCCCATTCCGTTGCAGGCCTGCTGGCTGATGCGGGGCTGGAGGTTGTTGCTGACCACCAGCCAGTCCTCCTCCACACGCACCTCGACAGTCAGCGGATGCTCGGGACTGACCACATTGTGCTTGGTGGCATTCTCGATCAGCAGCTGGAGGCAGCACGGCACCACATGACCATGCAAGGCCTCGCGAAGAACCGAGAACTTCACCGTAAAGCCGGTGGTGAACCTCTCCCGCAAAAGGTCGATGTATTTCTTTGCGAAATCCATCTCCTCCTGCAGGGGAACGACGATCTTATCCTCGTTCTGCAACATGTAGCGATAGGTTCCCGCCAGCTTGCGGATGAAGCTGCTGGCCCGCTCCGTCTCCCCCTCCTGCACCAGGAAATCGAGGATATTGAGCGAGTTGAAGAGAAAATGCGGATTGATCTGCAACTTCAACCGGTTGTACTGGTACTGAGCCATGCGCCGCTCGCCCCGCTCGCTGCGCAGCGCTGCCCTGGAGGTCGTAATATAGGCGGCCAGCTTGAACATCGTGATAATGACGATATTGAAGAGCAGGATCACCGCATAGAGCTTCAGGAAGGAGAAGGCCTCGAAAGCGGCGTTGTTGCCCGTCGGGATGTTGTAATAGGCCATGAGGGTGACAACGACCGAAAAGAGAAGCGCGAAAAGCATCGTTACGACACTCTTCACCACGGAGCTCCTGAACAGGCGCGAACAGAGGTTGACAAAGATGATGTCGCCGCACAGGAGGAGCATCACGGCAAACACATTGCTGAACGAACGCTGGATTTCGACATGAATCCCCTCGCTGGCAAAATAGGAGTTGCTGAACAGCAACGTATAGCTGATTCGCAACAGGAGGATGGCGGTGGCGAAGAGCAGCACCTGGAACACGGAGGGCGACCATCTGAACTGATTGTTCGAGGCCAGATTACGCATGCTCCCGAATCCATAGACGGCCCATCCGATCAGTTCCGTGACGATTATCGTGGTGATGGCAGCGGCGAGCGTCTCCTGAGGCACCAGAAGGCTGACCAGCCGCGCTCCGTAGTTGCCCAACAGGTAGCCGAAAAAGCATCCGGCCATGGTGAGCGTGGCGATAATCTCGCTTTGGAGCCTTCGTCTCAGGGAGAGGATGACGATCAGCGCAACGGTGAGGATGGTCAGGGGCACATCGTCTATATAGTTCACACACTGGCTGACGATCACCACCAGGGCATGGGCGAGGGCGAAAAGGTGAATAATGGCGGCAGGCGATATCGAAAACAGACGCATACGCAACAAATCTTAAGTTTCAAAGATGTGAAAAAAAAGGCATTTTTCCAAATTTTTCGTCACCGCCCCGAGGCGCTCCCCCGCGGCCGCGACACTCAACGGAAACTATCGCCCGTTCATCCCCCGAATATGACCGTTCGGCAAGGTCGGAGCCGGTTATTTTGCCTGTCCATATTTTTTTGATTTTCTTTGCAATACACCTGAACGACACTAAACCAAACGAATCCTGATCCATGAAAAAACCCAAACTATCCTTCTGGCAGATCTGGAACCTGAGTTTCGGATTCCTCGGCGTACAGATCGGCTACTCCCTGCAGAACTCCAATACCTCGACCATATTCGAATCGCTGGGCGCCGATGTCTCGCAGCTGAGCTACTTCTGGCTCGCGGCCCCCATTGCGGGTCTCATCATCCAGCCCATCGTGGGGCTCTTCTCCGACGAGACCTGGACCCGTCTCGGACGACGCATCCCCTTCATCCTCGGCGGCGCCGTCATCTCGGCCGTCGCCCTGGCCCTGATGCCCAATGCCAGCCTTCTGCTGACGCTGGCCCCGCTGGCCATGGGCGCCTGCATCCTGCTGTTCATGGACCTCTCCTTCAATGTCACCATGCAACCCTTCCGCGCCCTCGTGGCCGACATGCTGGACGACTCGCAGAAGACCAAGGGCTATGTCGTGCAGACCTTTCTGATCAACCTCGGAGCCGTGGCGGGCGCCGTTCTGCCGCTGATTCTGACCCGATTCGGAGTCTCGGAAGAGGCCGTGCCCGGCCAGGTGTCGGAACACATCGCCTGGTCGTACTACATCGGCGGCGCCATCCTCCTGCTCACGGTGCTGGTCACGACATTCCGCACCAGAGAGTATCCGCCCGAGGAGTTCGCCCGCTACAACGACGAAACCCCGGAGGAGATGCGGGAAAAAACCTCGTTCGTGGAACTGATACGCCACACCCCGAAGGTGATGTTGCAGCTGGGAGTGGTGCAATTCTTCTCGTGGGCGGCGCTCTTCCTGATGTGGACCTATCTGAAATCGGCCATTACGGGCGTGGCCGTCAACCACCAAACCGGTGAGCTGTTGAGCGAAGGCGAGGTGCAGACCTGGGTCGGGGTCCTCAACGGCATCTATCCCATTCCGGCCTGCATCGCCTCCTTTTTCCTGACGGGAGTAGCCTCGAGGTGGGGCAACAAACCGGTATATGCCCTCTGCCTGCTGTCCGGCGCCGCCGGATTCGCCGGGCTGTGCTTCACCAGCGACCAATATGCCCTCATGCTCCCGATGGTCGGCATCGGCATCGCCTGGGCCGGGATCCTGGCCATGCCCTACTCGATTCTGTCGCGCGCCGTGGAGGCCCGCAGGATGGGCGTTTACATGGGGATATTCAACTTCACCATCACCATCCCCCAGATCATCGTCGGACTGACCGGTGGAGTGATCGTCGAGCATCTTTTCGGCTCCTCGGCTTCGGCCATGATCGGACTGGCCGCAGCGTTCATGTTTTTGGCCGCAATATCGGTTCTATTTGTTCGTGATCGATAAAAATTACATCTTTACATCCTCTAACAAAACAAACGACATGCAGGGAGCAGGCCCACGGCATCCGTTCCGGCGCCTTCCCCTGCCAAAAACCGAATGACGGATTATGATTTCCTGCTGTATATTCGATTTGGACGGTGTCATTGTGGATACCGCCAAATACCACTACCTGGCCTGGGTGGAACTGGCCCGAAAACTCGGATTTGAATTTACGCCCGAACAGGGCGAGCTCACCAAGGGTGTGAGCCGCATGGCTTCGCTCGACATCGTCCTGCGCGCCGGAGGCATGGAGGACCGCTTTTCCGAAGAGGAGAAACTGCGCATGGCCGCCGAAAAGAACGAATGCTACCTGCGTTTCATCTCCCGGATGACGGCCGACGAGGTTCTTCCCGGAGTGGACCGGTTCCTCAAGGAGCTGCGCGACAAAGGCATCAAGGTGGTATTGGGCTCGGCATCGAAAAACGCCCGGGTCATTCTGGACCGCTGCCGCCTCACCCCGCAGTTTGACCGGATTGTGGACGGGACGCTGGTCTCGAAAGCCAAGCCCGACCCGGAGGTCTTCGCCAAAGGAGCCGAACTCGTCGGCATCGCTCCCCGGGCCTGTGTGGTCTTCGAGGATGCCGCGGCGGGCATCGAGGCGGCGACACGCGCCGGGATGCGCTCGGTGGGCGTCGGCGGCAGTCCCCTGCTGGACAAGGCCACCCTGCAATTGAAGTCATTCGAAGGATTCACCTTCGAACAGCTGCTCCGGCATATCGACCGATAAGTAAAAACCGTTAAAACAAAACCCCATATGAATGAATTTTTGAAGGTAAATCCCTGGCTTCTCGTGGAAGAGGGATTTGCACCCGAACGTATAAAGTCTTCCGAATCGCTTTTTGCCCTGGGCAACGGCGTCATGGGCGGAAGAGCTAACTTCGAAGAGAAATACTCCGGAGAATCGCTCCAGGGAAACTACATCGGAGGCGTCTACTATCCGGACAAGACCCGCGTGGGATGGTGGAAAAACGGATATCCCGAATACTTTGCCAAGGTGCTCAACTCGGCCTTCTGGATCGGGGTCGACATCCGGATCAACGGCGAGGAGCTGGATCTGGCCCAAACCGAAGTGCTGGATTTCCATCGCGAGATGGACATGCGCCGTTCGGTGCTGACCCGCAGGATGCGTGTCCGCATGCACAACGACACGGAGGTGGAAATCGAAGCCGTCAGATTCATCTCGCTGGACCGCCGCGAACTGGGAGTTGTCCGTTACAGCGTCATGCCGCTGAACCGCGATGCGCAGGTCACCTTCGCCCCCTATATCGATGCCGACGTCCGCAACACCGACGCCAACTACGACGAGAAGTTCTGGGAGGAGGTCCGCACGGAATCCGACGCCGTACAGAGCCGCACCAAAAAGAGCGGCTTCGAAGTCGCATGGGCGCAGGCCGTCACGCTGGAGGGTGCCGAATTCCAGGTTGAGACCCGTCCCGAAAGAGTCTGCCACACGGCCACGGTAAATTGCCGTCAGGGCGAGAAGAAGACGCTCTTCAAATACGTGGGCATCAGCTCGTCGATGAACCATCCCGGGGAGGAGTTGCTGGCAACGGCCCGCAAGGTGGCCCACGAGGCGCAGGAGACGGGATTCGACGCCCTGCTGGAGCGTCACGAAGCCGCCTGGGCTGCACGCTGGCACAGTTGCGACGTGACGATCGAGGGGGACGACGAAGCGCAACAAGGCATCCGATTCTGCATCTTCATGCTGCTGCAGACCTACACCGGCGTCGATACCCGGCTCAACATCGGCCCCAAGGGATTCACCGGCGAGAAATACGGCGGCGTCACCTATTGGGACACCGAGGCCTATTGCTTGTCGTTCTACATGGCCACGGCCGGGCAGGAGGTCGCCCGCGAACTCCTGAAATACCGCTACAACCAGCTGGACAAGGCGATCGAAAACGCTGGGAAGCTCGGGTTCGGGGAGGGTGCCGCCCTCTACCCCATGGTGACCATCAACGGCGAGGAGTGCCACAACGAATGGGAGATAACCTTCGAGGAGATCCACCGGAACGGGGCCATCGCCCACGCCATCGCAGAGTACATCCGCTACACGGGCGACAAGGCCTATCTGGCGCAATACGGTCTAGAGGTGCTGATCGCCATAGCGCGCTTTTGGGCACAGCGGATCACCTGGTCCGCGGCCAGAAAACAGTATGTCTTGCTCGGCGTGACCGGTCCCAACGAGTATGAGAACAATGTCAACAACAACTGGTACACCTCCTACATCGCCTGCTGGTGCCTGCGCTATGCCGCCGAGGCGGCCGAATGGGTCAGGCGGAACTACCCCGAAGAGTATCGGCGCATCGTGGAGAAGCGCAACTTCGACGCGGCGGCCGAGTGCGGGAAATGGAGCGAAATCAATGCGAAGATGTATCTGGGCGAGGACCGCGAGCTGGGGATCTTCCTCCAGCAGGACAACTACCTCGACAAGGAGCAGATGACGGCCGAGCAGCTCGATCCCGCGGAGCGTCCCATCAACCAGAAGTGGTCCTGGGACCGCATCCTGCGCTCCTGCTTCATCAAACAGGCCGACGTATTGCAGGGGATCTACTTCTTCCAGGAGGATTTCGATGTGGAGACCATTCGCCGCAACTTCCATTTCTACGAGCCCCGCACCGTGCACGAATCCTCCCTCTCGCCCTGCGTACACGCCATTCTGGCCACGAAAATCGGAGACATGGACAAGGCCTACGAGATGTATCTGCGCACCTCGCGTCTGGACCTCGACGACTACAACCGCGAAGTGGAAGAGGGCTGTCATGTCACCTCCATGGCCGGTTCGTGGAAATCAGTCATCGAAGGATTCGGCGGCATGAGCATGGAGGACGACACCCTCGCCTTCACGCCCCGTCTGCCCTGGGCCTGGAGGGCGCTGACCTTCAGAATCAACTATCGGGGACGCATCCTCTCGGTGAAAGTCACCCACGATGCGGTGCTCGTCGAGAACGAAGGCTCCCCCGTCACGATAAAACTCTGCGGAGAGACGCTGCTGCTGGACAAACAGGCAACGCGCTCCTTATGACCAACCCCGGGAAACCAAACTTCGAACAAAATGAACCTTCTTCAAAAAATCCATACCAGGATGGCCCTGTTGCTGGTGCTGTCGGTCCTGCTGTCGGCAGCGGCCTGCTCCGACGACGACCCGTTGGCCGACGGCGGAAAGGATCCGAACGGCCCGACGAGCGACATCGTGGACAAGGTGTCCCAATACGAGGCCCGCAAATTCGACGGGCAGAAACGCGGCGACGTATTCTATGAAATCTACGTCCGGTCGTTCGCCGATTCCGACGGCGACGGCATCGGCGACCTGAGAGGCGTCACCTCAAAGCTCGACTATCTAGACGATTTGGGTGTGGCGGGAATCTGGCTGATGCCGATCTACGCCACAGGCTCCGAACACGGATACGACGTCGTCGACTACCGGGAGGTGTGCCGCGACTACGGCAGCATGGAGGATATGGAGCAGCTGATAGACGAGGCGCACAAGCGCAAAATCAGAGTCATCCTCGATTTCGTGCCCAACCACACCTCCCTGCGCTGTCAGTGGTTCAGGGAGGCCTGCCTCTCCACCGACAACCCCTATCGCGGATTCTACCACTTCTCCACCACGAAGTACGACCGCTGGTACCCCGTCACCAAGGGCACCACCTCCTACTTCTACCAGGGCGAATTCGACCGCAGCATGCCCGACCTGAACTACGGACCTGCCGCAACCTGCGCATCCAGCCCCACCTTTAAGGCCATGACCGATGCGGCGAAATTCTGGATCGACAAGGGGGTCGACGGATTCCGGCTCGATGCCGTAAAGCACATCTACAACAACTCCACCTCCGACGAGAACCCGACCTTCCTGAACAGGTTCTACACCGAGATCAACCGCTATTTCCAGGGCCGCTCCGCCCTGGGATTCAAGGAGGTCTACATGGTCGGAGAGTGCTGGATGCAGACGGAGCAGGTCGCCCCCTACTACAAAGGCCTGCCGGCGCTGTTCGATTTCGACTTCTGGGACAAATACCTGCTCTACGCCATCCAGAACTCCCACGCCAAATGGTTCCCCAAGGACATGATAGACACCGAAAGGGCCTTTGCAGCATACCGCACCGACTTCATTCAGGCCTCCAAGCTCTCCAACCACGACCAGAACCGCACCCGCTCGGCCATCGGCGGTTCGGAAGCCCTCTCCCTCCAGAAGGCCAAAATCGCCGCGGCCGTGCTGCTGACCGCAAGCGGCTCGCCCTACATCTATTACGGCGAGGAAATCGGCATGCTGGGCGACAAGGCCCGGAGCGACAACGGAAACACCGGAGACCGCAATGTCCGCACTCCGATGCTGTGGGCCCCGTCGGCAAACGACCCCGTACGTCCGACATGGATCAAATCGGTGATCAACAACGACACCTCGGTCGGCAGCGTGAAGAGTCAGGCCGACAACGAAAAATCGATCTACAACGTATATCGCAAATTCCTGCGCCTGAGAAACACCTATCCCGCACTGGCCCAAGGCGACATCACCCTGCCGGAGGATTTCGATGTGGCCGACGCGAAGAACAAGCAGGTGATGGCCTTCTGCCGCAGGTCGGGCGAGGAACGGCTCCTGGTCATCCACAACGTCGCCGACCACCCCTCGACCTACACCATCAACCACGCCATCAAACAGCCGATTGCCGACATGAACCGCGTCACGGTGAAGCGCATCGACGACATGCGGCATGAGGTGGAACTGCCGGCCTACTCCTCCATCATCATCGAATTGTAATACCGACCGACAAAAAGATCCCAACCATGAACCTGTTACACCGCATGACACGAGCGGCCTCATTATGCGCCGCACTCCTCTTCACGGCCTGCTACACCGCCCCCGGGCCGCAATCGGCACATTCCCAATGGAGCTACCGGTCCGTAGTCTATGAGATGAACGTCCGCCAGCAGAGCCGCGAAGGCAACTTTGCCGCCGCCGAAAAACGGCTGCCCTTTCTCAAGGAGCTGGGGGTTGACATCATCTGGCTGATGCCCATACACCCCATCGGCGTCAAGGAACGAAAGGGAACATTGGGCTCCTATTACGCCATCCGCGACTATCGCGCCATCAATCCCGAATTCGGCACCATGGAGGACTTCGAACGGTTTCTGAAGAGCGCCCACAAGCTGAATCTCAAGGTGATAATGGACTGTGTGGCCAACCACACGTCGCCCGATGCGGCGTGGGTGACCGAGAAGCCCGCCGAATGGTATCACCGCGACTCCACCGGAAAACCGATCGTACAATACGACTGGACCGACATCTCAAAACTGAATTACGACTGCAGGGAGGTGCGCGAGGCGATGATCGACCAACTGGAGTTCTGGACCGCAAAAGGGGTGGACGGATTCCGCTGCGATGCCGCCGCCGAGATGCCCGACGAATTCTGGCAGGAGGCCATCCGTGCCATCAAGGCGCTGAATCCCGAAGCCTACATGCTGGCCGAGGGCGAGGGCACCCACTTCCATCGGGACGGATTCGACGCCACCTATGCCTGGGAGCTGCACCATCTGATGAACGACATTGCCCAGGGCGAAAAAACGGTCGACTCCCTGCGGACGCTGCTCGCAAAATCCGCCGGGGAATATCCCGAAACGGCATTCCGCCTGATGTTCACCTCCAACCATGACGAGAACTCGTGGGCCGGGACCGAATTCGAACGGATGGGCGATGCCGCAGCGTGCATGGCCTCACTGACCTATCTCCTGCCGCAGGGGCAGCCCCTGATCTATACGGGGCAGGAGGTGGGATTCAACCGTCGTCTGCAATTCTTCGAGAAGGATTCGATCGACGACTGGACGCCCAATCACTGGACCGAATTCTATCGGAAGCTCAACGACCTGAGGCACCGTCACCCGGCACTTCAGGCCGGGGAGGCCGGCGGCAAAATGGTGGAGATCGCCAACAACAACCCCTCCCGTCTGCTCTCCTTCGTCCGCGAGGCCGAAGGGCGCCGGGTCATGGTCCTGATGAACCTCTCGCCGGAGATTGTCGAGGCCCGTTTCGAGACCCGGGCCCATGCCGGAGAATATACCGACGCCCTGAACGGCGGAAAAGAACGTATCGGCGGGCAGCTGCTAAAGGAGATGCTCCCCTGGCACTATCAAATCCTCTACTTTTAACCATATGAAAATACACCATTATCTGACAGGGCTTATGATGCTGACCCTATGTTCCTGTTCCTCACAGGCCTCCTTCCAACCCGACGCCATCGCCGACGCGGGAGAGCGCATCCAACACGTGGAGCCGCTCTCCTGGTGGGTAGGCATGCAGACGCCGCTGCAACTGCTGATACACGGAGACGACATCGCCGCCTGTCAAGTCGGCATAGAGGGGCTGGACGGCGTGGAAATCACGCAGGTGCACACCGCGCAAAGCCCCAATTACCTGTTTGTCGATGTGCGAATCGCCGAGAATGCCCGGGCCGGAACGTGTTATCTGGTATTCTCGCGCGGCGAAGAGCGCTTCAAGGTGAAATACGAGCTGGAAGAGCGTCGGCCCGGCTCCCGCAACCGGGAGAGTTTCACCACCTCGGATGCCATCTATCTGCTCATGCCCGACCGCTTCGCCAACGGAGACCCCGCAACGGATTCGACGCCCGACACCGTCGAGAAGGTGGCCCGCGACGAATTTTTCGGCCGGCACGGCGGTGACATCCAAGGCATGATCGATCATCTGGACTACATCGCCTCAACGGGATTCACGGCCGTGTGGGCCACTCCCCTGCTCCTCGACAACGAGCCCCAGGGCTCCTATCACGGATACGCCTGCGCCGACTACTACCGCATCGACCCGCGCTTCGGCTCCAACGAACTCTACCGCGAGTATGTCCGCAAGGCACACGAAAAAGGGCTCAAGGTGATTATGGATGTCGTGCCCAACCATTGCGGCAGCGCCCACTGGTGGATGAAGGACCTTCCGTTTGGGGACTGGATACATCGGTTCGAGACCTACACCGGCTCCAACCACATCTTTTCCACCAACATGGACCCCAATGCCTCGGCATACGACCGGAACATCCACGAAAGCGGCTGGTTCGACTACTCCATGCCCGACATGAATCTCGACAATCCGTTCCTGCTCAAATACTTCCAGCAATGGATCGTCTGGTGGATCGAATACGCCGACCTGGACGGACTGCGGGTCGACACCTACCCCTACAACGAAAAAGAGCCCATGAGCCGCTGGTGCCAGTCCGTCATTAGGGAGTATCCCGCCATGAATATCGTGGGGGAATGCTGGACGACGGATGTCCCCCAGCTGGCCTACTGGCAGGGCGGAAACCCCAACAGGGACGGCTTCGACTCCCACCTGCCCTCCATCATGGACTTCCCGCTGATGGAGGCCATGCGCCACGGCATACCGAGCGACTCGCTGCGCTGGGACGAGGGCATGATCAAGGTCTACAAGGCGCTCTCGGATGATTTTGTCTATCACGACCTCTCGCGCATGATGATCTTTGCCGGCAACCACGACACGGAACGCATCGCCGACGAGCTGAAGGGCAATCCGGGCCGAATGAAGATTGCCATGACCCTGATTGGCACATTGCGGGGTATTCCCCAGATTTTCGCCGGCGACGAACTGATGTTCCACTCCAAGGACCAGTCGCAGGGCCACGGAGGGCTGCGGGTGGACTTCCCCGGCGGCTGGGAGGGCGACCCAGTGAATCTCTTCGACCCCGAACAGCACAGCGGCGACGCTGCCAAACTCTACCGGCACACCCGCCATCTGTTGAACTGGCGACGGAACCAACCGGTCATCCACAACGGCAAGACCCTCCATTTCGCCTCCAGAGACAATACCTATGCCTACTTCCGCTACGACGACCGGAAGGCCGTATTCGTCTTCATCAACAACTCCCGCGGCAGGAAGTCCATACCCTGGTCGCATTATGCGGAGATCACCGCGACACTTTCCGACGGCAGAAACGTGATGACCGGCGAAAGCTGCGAACTATCGGATACGACAAGCGTCCATGCCCGCGACGTGCTGATCGTCGAATTTGCGAGGAAGGGGCGCAACGATTAACTAATCGGATCCTCTTGCGGATCAATCGGAATGGCGGATAGTTTGTCTATCCGCCATTTTCCGTTTTCCAGAGCCTCCGGGCTGCAGGGGTGCAGGAGAGTCGGGGCACAGCGACGCAGAACGGTCGGGGCGCAGGCGGCTGTCGAAGCGCAGCGGCCGTCGGGACGCAGGCGGGGAAAATGCGGGGAGCATCCCGACAAAAAAAGAAGCCAAGCATTGAACAATCAATTGCTTGGCTTTTTCCATGGTACCCGGAGCCGGGGTCGAACCGGCACGACATTGCTGTCATTGGTGTTTGAGACCAACGCGTCTACCGATTCCGCCATCCGGGCCTTTCCGCGAACATTCCGCGGCAAATCGGTTGCGCAAAGATAGGCGATTTTCGTAACTTTTCAAAAAATACGGCTATTTTTCGAAAAAGAGTCTGATTTTTTTCGCCTTCGCCGCTCCGACCAGCGCCGAAAGTTCCTCGATATTGGCCGCACGGACCTTTTCCACCGTGCGGAAATGGCGCAACAGGGTCTGTATCGTCTTGTCCCCGACCCCTTCGATCTGCTCCAGTTCACTGTGGATAAACGCCTTGCTGCGCTTCTGACGGTGGAAGGAAATGGCGAAACGGTGCACCTCCTCCTGGATGTGCGACAGAAAGTGGAACAGGGGCGAAGTCGGCCGGATGCCCACCAGCACGGGCGGAAAGCCGTAGAGCAGTTCGGCCGTGCGGTGGCGGTCGTCCTTGGCCAGTCCGGCGACGGGAATCTCCAGCCCCAGATGCTCCAGCACCTCGTGAATGACGCCCATCTGCCCCTTTCCGCCGTCGGCGATAATGAGGTCGGGCATTTCGGCTCCTTCGGCCATCAGCCGCGTATAACGCCGAAAGACCACCTCCCGCATCGAGGCATAGTCGTCGGCCCCCGTCACGGTCTTGATGTTGAAATGGCGGTACTCCTTGCGGGAGGGTTTTCCGTCCCGAAACACCACGCACGAAGCCACCGGATGGGCCCCCTGCAGGTTGGAGTTGTCGAAACATTCGATGTGCCGCGGCTGTCTGTCGAGGCGCAACTCCTTTTGGACGGCATTCATCAGCCGCTCGGTGTAGCGCTCGGGATTCCTGATTTCGAGGTTTTTCAACTGCTCGGCGCGGTAGATGCGGGCGCTCTTCTGCGAAAATTCCAGCAATTCGAGTTTCTCCCCGCGCTTCGGGACCGTGAAAGTCACGCCCCCGAACAGCAGTGTCGTCGAGGGCAGGAACGGCACGATCACCTCGCGGGCCAGTTCGCCCCCGGCGATATTTTCGACAATGTGCTGGATGGCCAGCGTCAGCATGTCGCGCTCGTCGCCTCCGACGCCCGTCGCCAGTTTCACGGTCTGCACGCCCACGATCGAACCGTGGCGGATGCGCACGAAGTTGCACCAGGCCACATCGTCGTCGGGCAGCAGCGAGAAAACGTCGACATCGACGATCTTCGCACTGACGATCACCGACCGCCCGGCATAGTTGTCCAGGGCATCGAGCCGCTGTTTGTAGCGCTGCGCCAGCTCGAACTTCAGCTCCCCGGCCGCACGCTGCATCTCCCCTTCAAGGTATTGGCGCACGGGCCTCAGGTCGCCCTTCAGCACCGAAACGACCATGCCGACCAGCTGCGCATACTCCTCTTCGGACTGCAGCCCGACACACGGGGCCTTGCAGTTGCCCAGGTGGTATTGCAGGCAGACCGTATATTTGTCTTTGGCGATCAACTCCGGGGCGAGGTTGAACTTGCAGGTCCGCAGGGGGATCATCTCGCGGATGAAGTCGAGCACGCTGCGCTGCATCATCACCGATCCGTAGGGGCCGAAATACTGCGATCCGTCGCGCGTCAGGATGCGCGTCGACTGCACGCGGGGAAAATGCTCGTGCCGCACGACGATCCACGGATAGGTCTTGTCGTCCTTCAGCAGGATATTGTAACGCGGCTGGAGGCTCTTGATCAGCGAGTTTTCCAGCAGCAGGGCGTCGGTCTCACTCCCCACGACGATATGGCGGATCTCGACGATCTGCCTGACCAGCACACGCACCTTCGCGCTGTGCTCCTTCGACTGCACGAAGTACGACGACACCCGTTTGCGCAGGCTCTTGGCCTTGCCCACATAGATGATCGTCCCCGAGCGGTCCACAAACTGGTAGACGCCCGGCGACAGCGGCAGCAGGGCCACCTGCTCCTTGAGATCCGGTTTTTCCGTTTCAGCCATACGCCCGGCAAATTTAGCAAATATATTGCAAATCGGAAAGTCTGTAAAAAAGTCGCATTTTTTGTTTCATACGTCGGAAAATCATATCTTTGCACACCACTTTACACGACACACCAAGCCTATGAGAAAACTATTGCTCCTGCTCCTGTCCGGCATGCTCTCCGGTGCATGTGTGGACAATGACTACGACCTGACAAACGTCGACTCCGACAATATCGCCATCGGCGATGAAGAGTCCCGGTTCTGCATCCCGCTGGTCAAGGTGCTCGTCTCCAAGGACGAGATCAGAAACAGCAACGGCAACATCGAAGAGATCTTCCGCGAAGCCGACATCTGGTTTCCCGCGCAGTTGCCCGACGGCCAATTCGTCGACCTCGTCAAATTACGGAACGACTCCTCCTATGCAAACACGCTGTTCGAAACGCTGTGCGTGGAGATGCAGACCAGCGATGACAAGCTCTCATCGGTCGTCGATCTGATCTGGGTCAAATACGCCGCGAAATTTCTGCCGCTCCTCAACCTGACGGCCCCCGACGAGCAGACCTTCAAGACGGCATTCAAAACCGCCTACCGCAACAACGCAGCGCTGCGCGAACGGCTGGTGGCGGAAATCACCGCATCGGCCCGCGGCTACCTGACCACCGCGCTTCAAATAGACCGGCTCGAATACGAAGTCGGCCATATCGACATCAGCAGCGACATCGTGGACATGCTCGCCGACAACCTCGACCCCAAGGGCACGCCCAATGCCCGCAACACGCTGTTCCTCTACGGGCAGATCACCAGCGGACTGCCCCTTTCGCTGCACCTCAACCCGATTTTTTCGCCCACGGAGGTCTCGTTCCAGGTCGAAGTCGGCGCAAACAGGGCATCGAACGAAATTCCCGAAACACAACTTTTCGCCGAGGACCTGCGGCAGATCGTCGAGGGCATCACGATCCGGACTTCAGTGACGCTCACGGAATACTATCCCGGCAAAGGATTCAGCAACGACCAACACCAGATCGTCATCAGCCTGAGCCTGCTCAAGAACGGAGGTCTGAAATTCGACATCTAAACCGCACCCCATCATGAAAAAACTATATACCCTCGTCGCTGCAGCGCTCCTGGCGACCGGAGCCGCAGCCCAAAACCCCACAGCCTATTTCATGGAGGGATCGACCTTCCGCAGCCAGTTCAACCCGGCCTTCGCCCCGCTGCGCGGCTACGTCAACATCCCGGCCCTCGGTGGCATGAACATCAACGTGAGCGGCAACATCGCCCTGGACAACATCCTCTTCTCCCGCAACGGCAGGCTGGTGACGCTGCTCGACAGCTCCGTGTCGGCCACCGACGCGCTCTCCGGCCTCAAGCGGAACAACATGCTGGGCACGGACTTCCGCATGAACGTCATCGGATTCGGCGCCTTCACCGACAACCACAAGAATTTCTGGTCGTTCGACCTCAACGTGCGGGTCAACGAAGACACCAACCTGCCCTACTCGCTCTTCGAATTCATCAAACTCGGCAAGGAGAACCGGATCCGCGACTTCGGCGCCTCGATGGACTCCTACCTCGAGGCGGCTTTCAGCTACTCGTTCCCGCTGATGGACGACCGTCTCTACATCGGCATCCGCGGTAAATTCCTCGCCGGAATCGCCCGCGCACGGGTCCACTACGACCGCTTCGACATCTCGCTCCGCGAAGACCGCTGGGCGGTGCTCTCCAAGGGAATGCTGGACCTCACGGCCGCCGGGTCCGAAGTCGGAACAAACCCCGACAGCGAGAACTTCGAAATCGGCGACCTCAAAATCAAACCCACCCAACCCTCGGGATACGGATTTGCCCTCGATCTGGGCGCCACATACGACATCCTGCCCAACCTGCAGGCGTCGCTGGCCGTGACCGACTTGGGATTCATCAGCTGGGGCAAGAAACACTCCGTCAGAGGCATCTCGACGCGGGAAGCGGAATTCACGGGCACCACGGTGCCGGAAAACAGCGCGGAACCGGTTCCGGATTTCGACTTCGAAATGCTGAAATTCAACCAGGTCGACAAACAAAGCACGACCAAGATGCTCCACGCGACAATCAACGCCGGACTCGAATACGAAGTGTGGCGCCACAAAATCGGCATCGGTCTGCTCTACACGGCCCGCGTCTGGACCTACAAGACCCGCCACAACATCACCGGATCGGTCAATTTCCACCCCGTGCGCTGGTTCACTCTGTCGGGAAGCTATTCGCTGATCGACAACCGCGCCCGCGCCGTCGGCCTGGCGCTGAATCTCTGCCCCGGCTGGATCAACTTCTACCTGGCAACCGACATGCTGACGTCGAAGCACACGCCGCAGTGGGTCCCCATCAAACAGAGTTCGATGAACGTGACGCTCGGCATGGGTATCCCCATCGGCAAGCGAAGCCACCGCATCGCGGCCTACGTGCGCGAAGGCGACAAACACTGACCGGCTTTCCGCAAACGCCGGATCCCCGGCTCAATGAGCCGGGGATCTGACCTGCAAATACTTCCCGCAGCCGGGGCGGGCCCCCGGACAGGCGGCCACAAGGCGAAAAAAAGCGGATTTTCCGGGCAAAGCAGGTCCTACGCTTCGGATTTTTAGACGCACCCATATCACTTTCGGGCAAAGCAGTTGCAAATCCGGAAACTTTACCTATCTTTGCGCCGTAAGAAATTCGGAACTGTTTTCCGACATCTCCTCCATCCTCAAACATATTGCGGCGGCCCTGAAAATCTGTGTGAAGTTGCGTCACTACTTTTGAATTCTTCAAAAACGGGCCGTCGCAATCTTTTCTTCTGTCTCGCTCTCAGCAAAAAGCATACCGTTTTCACCGTCGGCCTCCAGCCGTTTCAGCGCCGCGCGCGTCGCCGCACGCCCCGCTTCGAGAATCTCCCTCGAGCGGTAGAACTCGAACATGCCGAAGCTGTCGGCGGGAAGTCCGACCATGATGTCGGGTTGGTACAGACGGCACATCAGCTGCGTGATGCGCTGCTGCATGATCTGCGACGAAGCGATCAGCACCTTGTAATAATTCAGCGACGCATTGGCCCGGTGGACGGAATCAGCCCCGAACCGGGCGCTGACATCCACGGCGACCAGCAGGTCGCCCTTCTCGCGCCGCACGCGGTTCAGCGGCAGCGGATTGACCGTGCCGCCGTCGATCAGCACCCGCCCCTTGCGGTGCACGGGCCTGAAAACCGAAGGTATCGAAATCGAAGCCCGGATAGCGTCGTACAATCCCCCACTGTCGAGCACCACCTCGTCGCCCGTCAGCAGATCGGCCGCCACGGCGGCAAAAGGTACGGGCATCTGCCCGATCTCCACATCGGGGACCAACTCCTTCATCGCCTCCATCACCCGATCGCCCTTGACCAGTCCTTCGGTGCTCATCGCAAAGTCAATCAGGCTGAAAACCTTGTATTTATCGAGTGCGCACATCCACTCCTTGAACGGCTCGAGATAGCCCGAGGCATACACGCCCCCGACCAGCGCCCCCATCGAGGTCCCGGCCACGGCACCGATCTCAAATCCCTGTCTCTCCAACTCTTCGATGGCCCCGATATGGGCCACGCCCCGGGCGCCGCCACCGGCCAGCACCAAAGCCACTCTTCTCTTTTTCATAGACTCCCATTCATTAAGGCTCCTTGTTCCACACGCAAGGTCCGAAAGCGGACCTGCACGCATCGTGCCGCACATCCCGTGCCGAGCCCCATCCGGACGACGCCCCGGCACAGCCGCCGCAAACAGACTTCGCACCGGCCCCGCCAGCATCCCGGACAGGGCAAAAACGACATCCCGCCGGCCTCACCGAAGGGCTCCCTGCCGACGAGGGGGGGGGCCTCCGCGGAGGGCATTCAATCCGTTATCACATAATCCATCACCACATCGTGCGGCTCCACGGGCAGCTCCCCGACCAGCCGGAAGGCAAAGCACACGCCGACTTTCACGGCATGCACCCCCGGCCGGGAGAGGTATCTGTCGTAGTAACCCCGGCCGCGGCCGCAACGGGCTCCCGCGGCGGTGAACGCCGTGCCAGGAACAACCACCAGGTCGATCTCCGACGGGTCGCACGTCTTCGCCTCCGGCCCCGGCTCGGCGATGCCGAAAGCCCCCGGGCGAAGTGTCTGCGGGTCGTATTCGCAAAACCGCATCACCTCCCCTTCGACGCGCGGAACCACGATGCGCTTCACGGCACTCCACCGCACCAGCGTCTCCGCCGTGTCCGGCTCGTCCGGAAGCGAGCAGAAAACGCCCACCGTCCGGGCCGCATCGAAAGCCTCCAGCCGACCGACCCGGTCGAATATCCGCCGCGAGGCTTCGGCACGCTCCGCAGCGTCCATTCCGAGATTTCGCCGACGCATCGCGGCGCGCAGTTCTTTTTTGGTCATAAAACTCTCCTTTCTGACATGAAATTCCCGCCTGTTTTTATTGTTATTCCGCAAACAATGGCTATCTTTGCGTGCGTAAACAGAAAAGCACCGGAACACAAATCATTAACAAATATACAAAATTAAAATCATTATGAGCTGTTTTCTATCTAATTCCTCGCTTGGCAAGAAGTTAGTAATGAGCGTGACGGGCGTGTTCCTCGTGCTCTTCATCCTCTTCCACATGTCGATGAACATCACGGCGATCATCTCGCCCGAAGCGTACAACATGATTTGCGAACTGCTGGGCGCAAACTGGTACGCACTGGCCGGAACGGCCGTACTGGCACTGGGCGTATTCGTCCACTTCTTCTACGCAGTCGTCCTCACGCTGAACAACTACAAGGCACGCGGCACGCAGCGCTACGCCGTGACGGTGCAGGAGCCCGGCGTGACGTGGGCCTCGAAAAACATGCTCGTACTGGGCTTCATCATCCTGGGCGGCCTGCTGATCCACCTGTTCAACTTCTGGTCGAAGATGCAGCTCATCGAGATCCTGGGCGGGCACGAGAACTCGCTGGGACTCCACCCCGCGGACGGAGCCGCACTGATCGCCTACACCTTCTCGAAATGGTACTACGTGGTGATCTACCTCGTATGGTTCGCTGCCCTGTGGTTCCACCTCACGCACGGCGTATGGTCGATGTTCCAGACCGTGGGCTGGGCCAACGACACGTGGTACCCCCGCCTGAAGTGCATCGCCAACATCGTGGCCACGATCGTATTCCTCGGATTTGCCGCCGTGGTGCTCGTCTACTTCTTCTGTCCCTGCATCGCAGGCGCATGCTAATCACTCCATTGTAGAATAATAAACACACAAACGATATGGCTTTAAAATTAGATGCTAAAATTCCTGCCGGTGCTCTGGCCGAAAAGTGGAGCAACCATAAGACAGCTATCAAGGTCGTAAGCCCCGCCAACAAGCGCAAGCTCGACATCATCATCGTCGGTACGGGTCTGGGAGGCGCCTCCGCAGCCGCTTCGCTCGGCGAACTGGGCTACAACGTCAAAGTATTCTGCATTCAGGATTCGCCCCGCCGCGCCCACTCGATCGCCGCTCAGGGCGGTATCAACGCCGCGAAGAACTACCAGAACGACAACGACTCGGTATACCGCCTGTTCTACGACACGATCAAGGGCGGCGACTACCGCGCCCGCGAGGCCAACGTCTACCGTCTGGCCGAGGTCTCGAACCTGATCATCGACCAGTGTGTGGGTCAGGGTGTTCCCTTCGCCCGCGAGTACGGCGGCCTGCTGGCCAACCGTTCGTTCGGCGGCGCACAGGTATCGCGTACGTTCTACGCCCGCGGACAGACGGGACAGCAGCTTCTGCTGGGTGCCTACGCAGCCCTCAACAAGGAGATTGCCGCCGGTTCGGTGAAGAGCTACCCGCGCCACGAGATGCTGGACATCGTCATCGAGGACGGCGAGGCAAAGGGTATCATCGCCCGCAACCTCGTGACGGGCGAGATCGAGCGCCACGGCGCCCATGCCGTCGTGATCGCCACGGGCGGCTACGGCAACGTCTTCTTCCTGTCGACCAACGCCATGGCATCGAACGGCTCGGCCGCATTCCAGTGCTACCGCAAGGGTGCCGGCTTCGCCAACCCCTGCTTCACGCAGATTCACCCCACCTGCATCCCCGTACACGGCGACCAGCAGTCGAAACTGACGCTGATGTCGGAGTCGCTGCGCAACGACGGCCGCATTTGGGTTCCCAAGAAGATCGAGGACGTCAAGGCGATCCGCTCGGGTGCCAAGAAGCCCTCGGATATCGCCGAGGAGGACCGCGACTACTATCTGGAGCGTCGCTACCCGGCTTTCGGCAACCTCGTGCCGCGCGACGTGGCTTCGCGTGCAGCCAAGGAGCGCTGCGACGCAGGCTTCGGTGTGAATGAGACCGGTCTGGCCGTGTTCCTCGACTTCAAGACCGCCATCGAGCGTCTGGGCAAGGATATCATCAAGCAGCGTTACGGCAACCTCTTCGACATGTATGAGGAGATCACCGACGTCAGCCCCTACGAGCAGCCGATGCAGATCTTCCCTGCCGTACACTACACGATGGGCGGCATCTGGGTCGACTACAACCTGATGACCACCATCCCGGGCCTCTACGCCATCGGCGAGGCCAACTTCTCCGACCACGGAGCCAACCGCCTCGGTGCCTCGGCCCTGATGCAGGGTCTTGCGGACGGCTACTTCGTACTGCCCTACACCATCGGCGACTACCTCTCGCACAAGATTCAGGCCCCGAAGGTGAAGACCGACACCAAGGCCTTCGACCAGGCCGAGAAAGACGTCAAGGAGAAGATCGCCAAACTCCTCGCGATCAAGGGCAAGCAGTCGGTGGACGACATCCACAAGAAGCTGGGCCACATCATGTGGGAGAACGTCGGCATGGCCCGCACGAAAGAGTCTCTCGAAAAGGCCATCACCGAGATCCAGGCCCTGCGCAAGGAGTTCTGGAAGGACGTGAAGGTCGTAGGCAAGGAGAACGAATTCAACGTCGAACTCGAAAAGGCGCTGCGTCTGGCCGACTTCCTGGAGCTGGGCGAGCTGATGGCCCGCGACGCCCTCAACCGCGAGGAGTCGTGCGGCGGACACTTCCGCTCGGAGCACCAGACCGAGGAGGGAGAAGCCAAGCGCGACGACGAGAACTTCGTATATGCCGCCGTATGGGAGTACAAGGGCATGGATCAGGCCCCGGAGCTCACCAAGGAGCCGCTGAACTTCGAGTTCGTACACCCCGCACAGCGCAACTACAAAGATTAAGGCCATTTGACGTTGAACTTTAATATCGAATCGAAACCATGAATTTTACATTAAAGATATGGCGTCAAAAGGACGCTAAATCCAAAGGAGCTTTCGAGAGCTACAAGGTGGAGAACATTTCGGCCGACACCTCGTTCCTCGAAATGCTCGACATCCTGAACAACAATCTCATTCACGAGGGCAAGGAACCGGTGGCCTTCGACCACGACTGCCGCGAGGGTATCTGCGGCATGTGCTCGTTGCACATCGACGGACAGGCCCACGGCCCCAGCCAGGGCGCCACAACCTGCCAGATCTACATGCGCAAGTTTAAGGACGGAGCCACGATCACCATCGAGCCGTGGCGCTCGGCGGCCTTCCCCGTCATCAAGGACCTCGTGGTGAACCGCTCGGCCTACGACCAGATTCTGCAGGCCGGAGGTTTCATCTCGGTGCGCACGAACTCGGTTCCCGACGCCAATGCCATTCCGATCTCGCAGGCCGACGCCGAGGAGTCGATGGACGCCGCCGCCTGCATCGGCTGCGGAGCCTGCGCCGCAACGTGCAAGAACGGTTCGGCCATGCTCTTCGTCGCCGCTCGCGTGTCGTCGCTCGCCAAACTGCCCCAGGGCCGTGTCGAGGGTGCACGCCGCGCCAAGGCGATGGTCGCCAAGATGGACGAGTTGGGATTCGGCAACTGCACCAACACGGGAGCCTGCCAGGCCGAGTGCCCCAAGCAGATTTCCATTGCGCATATCGCCCGCCTCAACCGTGAATTCCTCGCCGCAAAGTTCGAGGACTAACGACTGTCGCGAAAGCGAGAACCAGCAGGCCGGAGCATTTCGCTCCGGCCTTTTTTTGGACAGAGGCGGGTGATATGCGCGGCGCGCATCCCAGCAGACACTCCCCTCCCGAGCCCAAAATTTCAGCCATCCAAAATCGGGAAGCGAGAAAAAATCAAAAAAAATAAATACTTTGTATTGCATAATACTAAAACTATTCCTATATTTGCAATGTAATAATAGTAAAAACCCGAAAACAGAAAACCGCGACAATACTTTTACGACCATGAAAGAGACTGTAAACGTAAACATCGGCTCCGTGGCATTCACCCTCGACGAGGACGCCTACCGGGTATTGGGCAGCTATTTCGACGACATCCGGCGGCGCCTGCCGGAGGGTGACACCGAGACGATGAGTGACATCGAAGCCCGTGTGGCGGAGATCTTCCGCGAGCGGGTCGCCTCGCCCATGCGGGTCATCACACTCGACATCGTCCGTGCGACGATGGCCCAGATGGGCAACCCGTCCTATTTCGGCGAACCCCGCGATGCGGAGCAGTCCGGGCCCGCCCGGAAGCAGGACGAGACCGAATGTGCCGGCCAGCCGCCTCTGCGCAAACTCTACCGCACGCGTTCCGAGCGTTCGATAGCCGGCATCTGCGGGGGTCTGGCCGCCTATTTCGACTCCGACCCGACGCTGATCCGGCTGATGATGATCCTGCTGACCCTCTTCGGCGGACTCTCGATCTGGGTCTACATCATCCTCTGGGTCGTCATTCCCGAAGAGCCGGCCCCAAAGTTCAATATCAACAAAAAAAATCGATAAATGATGACAACGAACGAAAACAGACGGTTGCTCCGTTCCCAAGACAGCATGATCGCAGGCGTCTGTGCCGGTCTGGCCGAATTCTTCGGACTCGACACCTCGCTGGTACGCATTGCAACCCTGCTCCTGATCTTCTTCGGAGGTCTCTCGCTCTGGGTCTACATCATCCTCTGGCTGATCGTCCCCAAAGCCCCCAAAAGATTAAACGAATAGCACCATGGCTGAAGACAACGTAAAGGCGCAAATGCGCAAAGGAATTCTGGAGTATTGCGTCCTCGCCATTCTCTCCCGCGAGGACTCGTATGCTCCGAGGATCATCGCCGAGCTCAAACAGGCCGAGATGATCGTAGTCGAGGGTACGCTCTACCCGATCCTCACCCGGCAGAAGAACGCCGGACTGCTGACCTACCGCTGGGAAGAATCGCCCCAGGGTCCGCCTCGCAAGTACTACACGCTCACGGACAAAGGCCGCGAATACCTCGCAACGCTCGACGAAGCATGGGATGAACTCGTCGGACAAATCCAACTCATCCGCCACGGAAAAACCGAAAACAAGTAACCCTTATAAAACACAGTCATGAAAAAACTCCTGCTGATAACCGCTCTGATCGCAGCCTGCCTCTCCGTAACCGCCTATGTCACCTGCGTCGCAATGCCTCTGCTGGGCAAAAACATCAAGGGCAGCGGCAAGATCGCCACACGAACCGTTTCGGCCCCCAAATTCAACGGCATCGAAGCATCGCACGGCGTGAAAGTCGTCATCTCGGACAAGGTGTCGGACATCCACATCGAAGCCGACGACAATCTGATCGACCTGGTGGTGGTCCGTGCCTCCAAAGACAAACTCGAAGTCTCGTTCGATCCAAAGATAAACAGGATCCAGAACGCCAACGCCACGATCACCGTCCCGGCCAACCGGAAAATCCGCTCACTCGAAGCTTCGAGCGCCTCGAAAATCGTCGGCGAGACGACACTCAAAGCCGACAAATTCAGCATCGACGCGTCGAGTGCCGCCAACATCCAGGTTGCGGTAGAGGCCACCGCCTGCACCATCGCGGCATCGAGCGCCTCGAAGATCGAGGCCACGATCGAGGCCGAAAGCTGTTCGCTCGACGCTTCGAGTGCCTCGAAAGTCATCCTCGAAGGTTCCGTCGGGACGTTCCACGCCGACATGAGCTCGGCATCAAAACTCAATGCCGGAAAATTCACGGCCGTCACCGCCAAACTCGACACGTCGAGCGCCGCAAGCGCTTCGATCGACTGCAGCGGAGAACTCACCGCCTGCGCGTCGAGCGGCTCGTCGATCCGCTACTCGGGCGACTGCCAGACATCGCTGGAAAAGTCGAGCGGCGGCAGCATCCACAAACTCTGAATCCCGAAATGACGCGACAAGCATGAAAGAGGTTAAAAAATGCAGCATCTCGGGCGTGGCGTTCACGATGGACGCCGACGCTTACCAGGCCCTCGAAACCTACCTCGAAAGCCTCACGACAACCTATAAGGACACGGCCGACGGCGCGGAGATCGTCGCCGACATCGAAGCCCGCATCGCGGAACTGATCCTCTCGACGCAGGACAACACCCGCGTCGTGGAGAAACCGCTGATCCAGAACATCATCCGACAGATGGGCACGGCCGAGGACATCTCCCGGGAGAGCGTCGACCACGACCTGCACTGCGACACGCCGCGCATCCCCCGCCGGCTCTACCGCGACACGGAAAACGCCAAACTGGGCGGCGTCTGCGCCGGAATCGGCAAATATTTCGACATCGACCCCGTATGGGTGCGCCTCGGGCTGTTTCTGCCCCTGCTGTTCGTCGGCTTCGGGTGGATTCCCTTCCTGCACTGGTTCTCCCCGATGTTCGGCAACCTGTTCGGCATCTTCATGATCTGCTATTTCATCATGTGGTTCGCCGTGCCGGCAGCCCGTTCAGCGCGCCAGAAACTCGAAATGAACGGCGAGAAGATCACCGCGCAGTCCATCGGTCAGGTCACCGCTGCCTCGGCCACAGCCTGTACCGAACCCGACGCCATGGCCAAACCGATCATCGCCGAAGTAGTATCGGTCTTCGGCAAGATGGTGCTGATCCTGCTGAAAATCATCACCGGATTCATCGTCTTCGGTCTCATCATGGCGGCCTGCGGCCTGATCATCGGCCTCTTCGCCCTGATCGTCGGCGGGGAGGGATTCTTCACGCCTGCCGTCTTCGGCAACACGCTGTCGATCTGGACCGTAAGTCTGGCCATCCTTACCGCACTCATCCTCGTCATCCTGCTGATCTACGTACTGATGTGCCTGATTGCCTCGCGCAAACCCGGCAGCAAGACCGTGATGGCGATCTTCCTGCTGTGGCTGGCCTCGATCTGCGCCGTGTCGATCATGGCCATCCGTGAGAACGCCGGCGCCAAGTTCCAGGCAAAACACCGGAAGATCGAACAGGTGTTCCAAAGCAAAATCATCATCGACGGCGACACCACCACCCTCGAGCGCCTGCTGGAAGATTACGACGGCGAAAGCGTGATCGAGGAGGGGCAGAAGACACTGCACATCTCCATGCCCTCGAAATCCCTCAACATCACCGTCGACAAGAACCAGGGCGCACTTCAGGTCAACGCCAACGGCCGCAAGGTCTCGATCAAAGCCTCCGAGAGCGACGACGAGGCCCCGGCGGAGACGTCCGAACAGGAGGCCGACGACAGCGAAAGCCGAGAAACGCCCCGCGGCAGTGCCGCCCAATCCCGGTAGGCAAATCCGGAAACCGGCTGCGGCAAAATAAAAAAAGTTCCCCGAAATACGGGCGGCATCCATTTTTGGGCCGCCCGTATTCTTGAATTTTTTAAACTATTTTCGTACCTTTGGACGGTTTAGTTTTTAACAAATGAGAGTATGAGCGGAATCAAGAGCATAGGCATTCTGACATCGGGCGGCGACGCGCCGGGCATGAATGCCGCAATCCGCGCGGTAACACGCAGCGCCATCTACAACGGATTTACCGTAAAAGGAATCATGCGCGGATTCAAGGGTCTGGTGTTAAACGAGATCGTTGAATTCAAATCGCAGAGCGTGAGCAACATCATCCAGCTGGGCGGCACGATCCTGAAAACCGCCCGCAGCGAGGAGTTCAAAACCGCCGAAGGCCGCAAAACGGCCTACGACAACATGGTGGCCGCGGGTATTGACGCACTGGTGGTGATCGGCGGCGACGGATCGCTGACCGGCGCGGGAATTTTCGCCGATGAATACAACGTTCCGATCGTGGGCCTTCCCGGAACGATCGACAACGACCTCGGGGGCACGGACTCGACGATCGGCTACGACACGGCGCTGAATACGATCATGGAGTCGGTCGACAAACTGCGCGACACGGCCTCGAGCCACGAACGTCTCTTTTTCGTCGAGGTAATGGGCCACACGGCGGGTTACCTGGCACTCAACAGCGCCATCGCGACGGGTTCCGAGGCGGCAATCATCCCCGAGATGGAAACCGAAGTCGACCAGCTGGCGGAACTGATCAACCACGGATTCCGCAAGAGCAAGAACTCGGCGATCGTGATCGTCGCGGAGAATCCCAAGACGGGCGGCGCCACGGCTCTGGCCGAACGTGTGAAGAAGGAGTTCCCGCAGTACGACGCACGGGTGACGATCCTAGGCCACATCCAGCGCGGCGGCTCGCCGACGGCCGTGGACCGCATCCTCGCCTCGCGCATGGGCGAAGCGGCCATCGAGGCGATCCTCGACGGACAGCGCAACGTGATGATCGGCACGATGAACGGCAAGATCGTCTACGTGCCCTTCGCCAAGGCCATCAAACACGACAAAGGCATCGACCGCGGAGCCCTGGAGCTGGTGAAAATCCTGTCGATCTAAACAGTTCCACCCTGCCGCCGAACGGCGCCAAACAACCGAAATCAACAAAAACCCGAACATAAGCGAATGAAACACGTACTTGGCATCGGCAATGCCCTGACCGACATGCTGGTCAACCTGAAAACCGACTCCGTGCTGGGAAGGTTCAAATTAGCCAAAGGCTCCATGAGTCTCGTGGACACCCGGCTCCAGACCGAAATTTCGAAATCGGTGGCCGGACTCCCCTATTCCCTCTCGCTCGGAGGATCGGCCGGCAACACCATCCGCGCCATGGCGCAGCTGGGCTGCAGCGTCGGCTTCATCGGCAAGGTAGGCCCCGACACCACGGGCGACTTCTTCATCCAGGCGCTGGACAACCTCGGCATCACTCCGATCATCTTCCGGGGCCGGGAGCGTTCGGGCAAATGCGTGTCGCTGATCTCCGCCGACGGCGAGCGCACGATGGTCACCCACCTCGGCGCGGCGCTCGAACTCGCGTCCGAAGAGATCGAACCTTCGATTTTCGAGGGCTACGACTGCCTCTACGTCGAAGGCTACCTGGTGCAGAACCACGACCTGATTCTCAAGGCTGCCCGCACGGCCAAGGAGTGCGGGCTGAAGGTGGCCATCGACCTGGCCAGCTTCAACATCGTGGCCGAAAACCTCGAATTCCTGCGCAACCTGGTGCGCGAGCATGTCGACATCGTCTTCGCCAATGAGGACGAGGCCAAGACCTTCACCTGCGAGGCCGAGCCGCTGAATGCCCTTCAGGCCATTTCGCAGATGTGCGGACTCGCCGTCGTGAAGATCGGCACGAAGGGCGCGCTGATCAAGCAGGGCGAAGAGGTCGTTCACGTGGGCATCATGGCCGCGGCCAAGCGCGTGGATACCACGGGAGCGGGCGACTTCTATGCGGCCGGATTCCTGGCGGGACTTTGCGACGGGCTTTCGCTGCGCCAGTGCGGCACGATCGGCGCCATCACGGCCGGCAAGGTGATCGAAGTCGTCGGCACAACCTTCGGCGAGGAGGCCTGGGACGAGATCCACCAGTTGGTGAACAAAGTCAAAAACGAGAAATATCTGTTTTAGGAACAAGGGGTTGGACGATCGTCCAGCCCCTTGTTTGTAAAATATCGGTCCCGCATTCGAAGCATGCGCTGCCGGTCCTCGCCCCACGGACGCCCGCCGCATCCGCAATTCCGACCCGCTGCGGGTTCAACGCTTGATCTTCGAGAAGAGCCCCCGGCTGATTTCCAGACGCATGCACAGCAACCACCGCGATTTGCGGGGCGGCATCGTACAGCACAACAGGAGTGTCGCCACCCATTTGGCAATCTCCAGCACGAAGGTCTTCGGCAGCCGGCGGTGGATTTCGGCCCGCAGCCGCTGGCTCACCCCGACGTTGTAACTCAGCCGCCGGAAATAGGCCCCGGTGAGCTTCGACGGCGGAATGATGTGCCACATCACCGCCCCCGGCACGTACCAGATCGTCTCGCCGCCGAGCAGGAGCCGTTCGAAAAAGTCGTTCTCCTCGCCGCCGATCAACTCGCCGTTCACCCGCCCCAGCGTCGGGTCGAAACCGCCGTAACCATCCAGTCCCGCACGCCGGAAGGCCATATTCCCGCCCCCCGGAACGCGTCCCGCCGGAAACGGGCGCACCCGCTCTCCGAAATCCATCGGATTGGCAATCGGCATTTCGACATATTTCGACATCCACGCCGGACGCCCCGCGGGGTATTCGGCGACGATGCGTCCCCCGGCCACAACGGCCCCGGGGCGGGATTCGAAGAGGTCGAGATAAGCGCGCAGAAATCCCGCGTTGACCCGTTCGTCGTCGTCGATGAAGGCCACCAGCGGCGCCTGTGCCTCCCGCAATCCGCGGTTGCGGGCATACGACACCCCCGGACCCTGCTCCGCGACGAGGCGCAGGCTGCAGTCGGGATGCGCCGCGGCAAAGGCGGCGAAACGCGCTTCGGTGTCGTCCGTCGAATTGTTGTTCACCACCACGCACTCCCACTCGTCGTGCGGAAGGTCCTGACACACGACGGATTCGAGCGCCGCAACGAGTTGTGCGGCACGGTTGTGCGTGGGAATAACGAGCGAGATTCGAATCATCGTGCGAATGTAGCAATTTATCCGTAAAAAACTGTATATTTGTCCGAAATATAAAACGCGATACGACTATGTACAAACTGATTCGTAGCCTCCTGCCGGCTCTTGCGGCAATAATCGCCACGACCGTCTCGGCGCAGAGCGTCAGTTGGAAAAGCTCGGTGCAGCACCTCGACGGCCAGAACTACCGGATCGTACTGGAAGCCTCCATCCCGGCTCCCTGGCACATGTACGACATGGGCCCCTATGAAGACGGCCCCAATGCCACGACAATCACCTTCACTCCGGGCGAAGGCGCCCAACTCGAAGGAGACGTCGAGCAGTTGACCCGCCCCGAACGCCACTACGACAAAACGTTCGAAATGGAGATCGGAACCTTCGCCCAAAAGGCGCAGTTCGCCCAGAATGTGAAACTCACGGCTCCGCAGGCCACCGTCCGGGCGGAACTCGCATGGATGATCTGCAACGATACGAGCTGTCTGCCGCCCGACGACACGGAACTGACGATCACCCTGCCTGCAGGTGCGACACCCGCCGTACAGTCGGCGGAAACTCCGGACAAGGCGGGTGCCGCAGCCCCGGAAACCGTCCCTGCGGCCGAAATCGTCCCCGCACAGAAGCAGGCCGCGGGCGGCTCGCTCTGGGGGCTGATCATCGAGGCTATTCTGTGGGGCTTCGCCGCCCTGCTGACCCCCTGCGTCTTCCCGATGGTCCCGATGACGGTCTCGTTCTTCATGAAAGGCTCCGGAAGCCCCGCACTGGGCCGCATCCGCGCCGGCATGTACGGATTCTTCATCGTGGCCCTCTACACCCTGCCCATCGCGGCGATCATCCTGATCACCCGCATCGTGGGCGGCGATGCCGTGACGGCCGACATCTTCAACTGGCTGGCCACGCACTGGCTCCCGAACATCCTCTTCTTCCTGGTCTTCATGGTCTTCGCCGCATCGTTCTTCGGAGCGTTCGAGATCACGATGCCCTCGTGGATGGTCAATAAAACCGACTCGAAGGCCGACTCCAAAGGCTTTGCCGGCATCTTCTTCATGGCTCTGACCCTCGTTTTGGTGTCGTTCTCGTGCACCGGACCCATCGTCGGCTCGGTGCTGATCAAATCCACCGCCGGGGAGTTCTGGAGCCCCATCGTGACGATGCTGGCCTTCTCCATCGCCTTCGCGCTGCCGTTCACCCTCTTCGCCTTCTTCCCCTCAATGCTCAAGAAGCTGCCCAAAAGCGGCGGATGGCTCAATTCAGTGAAGGTCGTGCTGGGATTCATCGAAGTGGCGCTGGGCATGAAGTTCCTCTCGGTCGCCGACCAGACCTACCACTGGGGAATACTCGACCGGGAGATCTACCTCGCCGTGTGGATCGTGACCTTCTCGCTGCTGGGCCTCTACCTGCTGGGCAAAATCAAGTTTGCCCACGACAGCGACATGCCCTACCTCGGCGTAGGACGCCTGGCGATGGCCATCGTGACGTTCTCGTTCGTCGTCTACCTCGTCCCCGGCATGTGGGGCGCCCCGCTCAAAGGCCTTTCGGGCTACCTGCCTCCCCTGCACACGCAGGACTTCGTACTCGGGAAGGAAGGATCCGGAACAGTCCCGGCGGGCGACGATGCGCGCATGCTGCTGACCGCCGACGGCCGGAAACCCAAGCACAGCGACTTCCTCCACCTGCCGCATAACCTCGAAGGATTCTTCGACCTGGAAGAGGCCGAGGCATACGCCGCCAAGGTCGGCAAACCGCTCTTCATCGACTTCACCGGCCACGGATGCGTCAACTGCCGCGAAATGGAGGCCCGTGTATGGTCCGATCCGCAGGTGCTCGACATCCTGCGCAACGACTACGTGATCGTAGCGCTCTACTCCGACGACAAGAAGGTGCTCCCCGAAAGTGAATGGGTGACCACCGATACGGGCAAGGTGCTCAAGAGCCTTGGCAAGATCAACTCCTACTACGCGTTGAAGACCTTCGGAGTCAACGCCCAGCCCTACTACGTATTGCAGGGGCGCGACGGGAAGGAACTGGTTCCGCCCCGCGGCTACGACCTCGACGTACAGGGATTCGTCGACTTCCTCCGCCGCGGAGTCGAAGCCTTCGACAAACAGAAATAGGGATTCACCAAACAGCGACAGGGATTCCCGACCCGGAAAAAGCCTGCACCCGAAAGGGGCGCAGGCTTTTTCCGCATTCCGGACAAGGATTGCCGGCCGGCTTCCGGGGCAATCGTCATGCGGGTATCCCACCTACGGCCGGGCCTCCAAGCCCGGGATTCGGAATCGGAATCCCTGCAGGATCCGAACAGCCCACACGGCTCTCTCCTACAAGTCAATGCGCCTGCACGATGCCGCCGCAACATCAAAAGGCTGCTCCACCCCGGGCAACGAAACCCGATGCCGGACATCGTCCATATTGACCACCAGGTAGACCCGCGAACCGTCGGGCTTGCGCCACTCGGCCGCCAGCACCCGCGTATCCCGGCCGAAACCCGGAATCTCCACCTCGGGATTGTCGCCCGAAGGCGTCAGCTCCCGGAGGAAAAGCCCTCCGTAGACCACATCGTGCACCCCGCGGCGGAACTGCATGAGATTTCTCATGAAACGGGCCTCGCGCTCCACCCTCTTGTCCATCAGTAGAACGGGATCGACCCATCCGATCTGGGCCCCCCACAACAACGCCTTGGCCAGTTCATAGCGGAAATCCCCCGCCCCCATCTTTTCGACCCGGGTCGGCGTATAGGTGAAGGCACTCATTACGGCCCGGTCGGAGTAGACCATCGGGAAAACCGGCCGGATCACACACCGCTCCGCTTCATGGGGCGTATTGACCACCAGCAACATGTCGAACAGGTCGATATAACACTCTGCATTCTCCTCGCTGGTCAGGATCCGCCCCTCCGACAGGTGGCCGGCACGGATCTTCCCGATCAGACGGCGGTAACCGTCATACCAGAAATCGCCTCCGCCCAGCGGATGGCCGTGTCGGGGATTCCAGCAGGGTTCGGGCGCGGCGGCAGCAATCTGATCGATGTAAATACCGTCGACACCAATGCCCTGTTGCAGGCTGTCGATCAGTCCGATGATCTTCCGATGCCAGATGTCGGTCGAAGGACAGGTCACCGTATTGAGCACCCTGGAGGTAGGATAGATCTCGGTATAAAGCGAACCGTCGGGCTTGCGGCACGAAGCCTCGAAACCCCGGTCCCGGCGATAGCTCCCGGCCGCAGGATCCCACAGGCGGCCGTTGATATAGGGCGTAACCCGTGCCCCGGCCTGCTGTGTCTGATGCACCATCTCCGCAAACCGGCTTTGGGCAGGCAGGTAGTCGGGATAATGCGTGTCGTAGGGATGGTTGTGCCAAAAGTACCAGTGCACGCCCAGCCCCGGGCCGAAAAATTCGGCGGCACGCAGCACGGCATCGAGTGTCGCATCGGTAACATGCCGGGCCCGCACCCACGCATCGGCATCATAGCACCACTGCGGAATGGCGCGCACAGCCAGCGGCTTGGAGCCCCACTCGGTCGTGAAGGTAAACGGGCGATACCATCTCACCACGGCATCCTCCCACCCCCTGGGGTTGAAGCCCGTAAGCGAACGCCACGGCAGACGGAACGTACCCCGACTGATCCATCCGGCCGACGCGGGAATGGCATTGCTGAAGGTCACCGTCGAAGGCGAACATTCGGCTGAGTAGGTCTTGCCGCAACCGCGGCGGTCCTCCGTACCGTAGTAGAAGGCTCCCTCGGGATTGTGCACCAGGATAAACTGCATGGAGGAGGCGTGCGACGGATAGCGCGCCTGGAAGGTCCCGATCTCCAGCTTGCGCTCGACACCCCATCCCTCGGTGGTGATGACCCGTGCCCCGGCGGGACGCCCGACCACCAGGCGAGGAAACTTCAGATCGGTAACCAGCCATTTTTCGGGCAGATCGGCTTCCAGATCCCACGCCAACAACTCGCCCTCATCGGGCAGGGTGACGGACATGCGCACGGGATACTTCGCCGAAGAGTAATCGAGCGTCAGCTCCCAGGTAAACACCAGTGTCTTGGCCCCGGGCTCCTCGCGCACCTGCACCCCCTTGTAGACGGCATGCTCGGGCTTGAGTTCGGGGTTCTCGCCCTGCACTCCTTTATATATAAGGATCCAGGGGGTCCTGTTCATCCCTTCATGCACGACCGACTTGCCCCCCAAGACCAATTTGCGGATATCGAAGAAGTCCTTACCGCTGAATACCGCCTCAACCGCAGCATTCGAAAGCGTATACAGCCCGTCGGCCGACGTTACAACCGTCTTTTCCGCCGCGAACACTCCGGCAGGCAGTAGAAAAAGGGCCACGAAAACAGTTAGTCTCTCAATCATAATCCATTGCTGTAAGTTTATCATACGATCCGACCGCCATGCAACAACCCAGGGAAGCCGCTCCGCCACCGGATCCTTGCGGGCAACGGGCGGAGGCGAGGATAAAAGTAACAAAAATATTTTACATATTAATTCTTTATGAATATATATTTTTAACAAAAAAATCCAATCTACTCCAAAATATTCAAATAAAATCTTTGCCGACCGGCAGCCGCACCACAACAGGCGATTCACCCCAATCATTTCACTAAAAGGGGAATCAAGACCCGACTCAGCCCCATTCGGGAGTAATAACTTCAAGCCGAAAGCATCAGCCACAAAGATTCGAAAGAGAATAATCGTAAAAATAATTACGAAAAATAGCATTAATAATAATTTTATTACTACATTTATCACCGATATAGGGAATGGTTTCATCCCGAAAGCCGACAAAAGGGCATCCGAGGAGGTCCAGGACCGGGATCACAACCTAAAAATGCACATTTACTCCTAAAAGATGGCTTATGAAAAAATCGACCTCAACCCCCTGAATCCGTCCGATCCGGCCCCTTGCACCGATGCGGCCCGGAATCCCAAGCGAAAAACCCAACGCGTATGAAAAAACCGGGCCCCGACCAAGGGCTATTCATACCCACTACCACCTAATCTAAATGAAGCAAAACTACAATGACGAAACAAAAACTCTTTCAAGTAATGCTCCGGTCATTCGTATGGATCATGGGGCTTATAGCTGTTACGGAGTTGCGTGCAAATCCCGAAATCGAATACTCCGCCAACGATTCCGGGTCGGTCTCCGCGATTCAGGAGCCAAAAGGAGCGTTCCAGTTGACGGGACGCGTCCTCGATGAGACCAAGGCCGGAATCCCGGGCGCAACCGTGGTCGTCAAGGGCAGCACCCGAGGCGTCATCACCGGCAACGACGGCAGTTTCACGATCGAGGTCGCCCCGACCGATGTGATCGAAATCTCCTACCTGGGTTATGAAACCCAGTCCGTCCCGGTCGGAACCAAGACCGGCATGGTCGTCGAACTGGCCCGCAAGACCTCGGAACTGGAGGCCGTAACGGTCGTAGCCTACGGCAAGCAGCGCAAGGAGAGCATCATCGGAGCCATCAACACCATCGACACCAAAGAGCTGAAGATGTCCACGGGACAGCTCTCCTCGGGACTGGCCGGTAAACTGGCCGGTATGGTCGTAATGCAGCGTACGGGCGAGCCGGGTGCCGGTGCCGACTTCTGGATCCGCGGCGTCAACACCTTCGGCGCCAACAACAGGCCGCTGGTACTGGTCGACGGCATCGAGCGCGAAATGGACCTGGTCGATGTCGACGATATCGCCACCTTCTCGATCCTCAAGGATGCGACGGCAACGGCCGTGTATGGCGTGCGCGGAGCCAACGGCATTGTCCTGATCACCACCAAACGAGGCGCCGAATCGACCCCCAAGATCAATGTCAAGGCCGAATTCGGCATGACCCAGCCGGTCAAGATCCCCGAAATGGCCAACACCCGCCAGTGGCTCGACTACTTCGACGAACTCTATCGTGATGCCGGCGCCGAGTCGCCCATCTCGCCCGAGGCCCGCGAAAAGTATCTCAACGGCAGCGATCCCGACTTCTATCCTTCGGTCGACTGGACCAAGACCATCTTCAAGGACCTGGCCATGACCGGGCGCATCAACGTCAGCGCCACGGGCGGCGGCAAATCCGTCCGCTACTACATCGGCGGATCGTACTACACCGAGGGCGGCATATTCAACATGGCCGACAACAGCCGCTACGACGCCCAGATGAACTTCAACAAGTTCAACTTCCGCTCCAACGTCGACATCAACATCACCAAATCGACCGAGCTAGGCCTCTCGATCTCCACACAGTATACCATGAAGAATACGCCCGGCACAAGCCTCAACGACCTCTACAACTACACGCTCTACGTAACCCCGATCGCCACGCCGACCGTCTACTCCGACGGCACGCTGGCCAGCCCGCCCGAAAGCGGCAGCTACAACCCCTACAACATGCTGAACCATACGGGGTACAACCGCACGAACAGAATCGTGGCCCAGTCGCTCATGTCGCTGACCCAGGACTTCTCCGACATCATCACCCCGGGCCTGAAGGCCAACGTGAAATTCTCGTGGGACGCCGACAACAGCACCGTGCTGAATCGCAACCTCGTCCGCTCGACCTACGCCGCGCTGGACCGCGACGAAAACGGCAAGATCAACTACCAGGCCGTCAACGAAGGTACCAACTACATGACCTTGAACCGCTCCAATGCCGGCTGGACCACCATCAACTTCGAGGCTTCGGTCAACTACGAGCGCATCTTCGCCGACAACCACCGCGTAGGGGCCATGTTCCTTTACAGCCTCCGCAGCAGGAGCAACAACGTCCCCGGCAACTACATCCTCGCCTACCCCTACCGCAACATGGGTATTGCCGGACGTTTCACCTATGCATTCCGCGACAAGTATTTCGCCGAATTCAACTTCGGATACAACGGCTCGGAGAACTTCGCCCCGGGCAAACGCTATGGATTCTTCCCCGCATATGCCGTCGGTTACATGATCAGCAACGAAAAGTTCTGGGAGCCGCTGCGCGACAAGATCAACATCCTGAAGATACGCGCCTCCTACGGCAAGATCGGCAACGACCAGATCGGCGGCAACCGCCGTTTTGCCTACAACACCACGATGAACACCTACGCCCCAGGGTTCAACTTCGGAAAAAACTGGAACGATCCCTCGGACACGGGCGGCCACCCCAACAACGGCATCACCACGGGTGATTACGGCAATCCCAACGTATCGTGGGAAGAGGCCACCAAAGCCGACGCGGGTATCGAGCTGGGGCTGTTCCACAAACTGAAGATCCAGGCCGACTACTTCTACGAGGAGCGCGAAGGCATCTTCATCCAGCGCGAATCGACCCCGTCGATCGTAGGCACCAAGGTCGCACAATACGTCAACCTGGGCCGCATGAAGAATCAGGGTTTCGACGTGTCGCTGGAATTCGACCACCACTTCAACAAGGATCTCTACCTGTCGTTGCGCGGCAACTTCACCTACAACCGCAACAAGAAACTCTACGACGACAAACCCGATCAGATCTGGAAATACCAGAATCAGGCCGGCTTCGCCTTCAACCAGCAGTTCGGTCTGATAGCTGAGGGGCTATTCGAATCGGAGGAGGATATCGCCAACTGGCCCAAGCAGGACTTCGGCAACGTACGCCCGGGCGATATCAAATACCGCGACATCAACGGCGACGGTCTGGTGAACACGTATGACAAAGTGGCCATCGGCTACACCACCGTCCCGGAAATCAATTACGGATTCGGCTTCAGCCTCGGATGGAAGGGCTTCGACCTCTCGGCCTTCTTCGCCGGGGTTGGCCATGTAACCCGCCTGATCAGCGGACAGTGTCTCTTCGGGGCATCGTCGAACATCATGCGCATGGGGCAGATCTATGCCGACATCGCCGAGAAGCGCTGGACGCTGGAGAATCAGAATCCGCATGCCCCCTATCCGCGTCTGTCGCTCAACAAGGTGGAGAACAACCAGCAGCCCTCGACCTACTGGCAGCACGACATGAGCTTCCTGCGCCTGAAGAATGCCGAGATCGGATACACGCTCCCCAGAAGCCTGACCAAAAAATGGGGACTATCGACCATCCGGTTCTACGTACAGGGAGTCAACCTGCTTACGTTCAGCGATTTCGAACTATGGGATCCCGAGGTCGACGCCAGCTTTGGCAACGTCTATCCTACGGTACGCACCGTAACGCTCGGTGTGAACGTCAATTTCTAAACAAAATACCGAAAACAACATGAAATCAATAAGGAACATATTAGCTGCGGCGATCCTGATGGCGTCCTTCACGCTGAGCTCCTGCGACTCCTATTTCGATGTTGAGCTCGACGACCAGGCGAACATCGACGAAATCTTCAGCGAGAGCAAGACAACCAAGAAATACCTTTCGCACCTCTACTCCTACATCCCTATGGAAGAGGAGATCGTCGGCAGCCACGGCTGGGTCGTACCGCGTTCGGACGAAGGCCAATATTCGTTCTACCAGTGGGTCTACTACCTGCTCTACAAAACGGGGAATTACAGCAGTGCCACGCCGGTGGATGCACAGTACTTCAACTACTGGCCCGAGTTCTATGTCGCCATCAACCAGTGCTCGATCTTCATGGCCAACGTAGACAAGAACAAGGAGGACAACGAGAAGACAATCGCCTGCATGAAGGCCGAGGCCCGTTTCCTGCGTGCCTACTACTATTTCTGTCTCTTCCGCCAGTATGGCCCCGTCTTCATCTGGGGCGACCAGGTCGCCGACGAGAACATCAAGGCTTCGACCATCGACCGCCACACCGTCGATCAGAACATCCAGTTCATCAGCGAGGAGCTGAAGAAAGCCGCCGAAGTCCTCCCCGCGGACATCAAGGACGTGGGTGAGTCGGAAGACCGCTGGATGGGCCGCGTCACCAAAGGTGCCGCCCTGGCTCTCCGCTCGCGCGTGCTGCTCTATGCCGCCTCGCCGCTCTACAACGGCTGCGACCTCTACATCGGCAAGATGCAGAACATCCGCGGCGAATTCCTCTTCCCGCAGAGCAAGGACGAGAACAAGTGGCAGTTCGCCGCCGACGCCGCCAAAGAGGTGATCGACATGAACAAATACAGACTCTGCAAGAGCTCCTCAACGGGAGACAAATTCAAGGATGCAGCCGCTTCGTACCAGAAGGTGATGTTCGAACCCTGGAACGAAGAGACGATCTGGGGCTGGTGGTTCCGCACCTCCAACGCCTATGCCTACATGGGCACCGTCGGCGGACAACTCGGCCCGGGGCTCCCGCCCAACTTCGGATTCCTCTACGGATTCGGCGGTATCGCCCCCTCGCTCAAGCTGATCGACAGCTACCCCATGTGGGAGAGCGGCCGCTACCCGGTCAAAGGCTACAAAGGCCAGAACAACCTCTCGACGCCCGACGTGGACGCATTGTCGGGCTACAAGGCCTCCGGCTTCACCGACAACTACAAACAACCCGTCGATGCAGACTGGGCCGCCCCCTTCAAGGCCCACAACAGCTGCGTCGGCCGCGATCCCCGCTTCTACGTCTCGGTCGTGCCCAACGGATTCTGGTGGCCCTACAAGTCGTGGAGCAAGAAATTCACCTGCTACAACAACAAAGAGTGCACCTCGAAATGGGACGCCGCGCAGAGCTGCATCCGCTCGGGATACGCATGGCGCCGCCTCTACAAGGCTGACACGCGTCTGGAGAGCCAGGAGGAGTACAAGGCCATCCGCTACGTCTTCCCCGCCTTCCGCATGGCCGAAATCTACCTCAACTACGCCGAAGCCTGCAACGAGAAGCCGCAACGCGACGAAGCGGCCGCTCTGATGGCGCTGAACGAAGTGCGCAACCGCGCAGGGCTGAATAATATCGAAGTGGCCTATCCCGAAATCAAAGGCAACAAGGAGCTGCTCCGCTGGTGTATCCAGAAAGAGCGCATGGTGGAATTCGCCTTCGAGGCGCAGCGCCACTACGACGCCTGCCGCTGGATGGTTGCCAAAGACGAATATCCGGGCGACAACTGGACGCTGAACCTCAGCGCCACGACCTACGAAGAGTCCTATAACCGCACCAACAAGGATTTCATCGGATCGCCCAACGTCTTCCGCGACAAGGACTACCTCTTCCCCATCAGCTCGCTCCAGATGGCTGAAATGACCAACATAACCCAAAATTACGGACATTAAAACAGGCTCGAACCTATGAAAATCAATATGTATAAAGCGTTGCTTGCCGGTCTGATTGCCGCAACAACCCTGGCCGGCTGCGAGGACGAGCGCAACAACTTCATGGTAGACGATACGCTTTCGTTCGTCAATGCGACGCAATATGCCGATGTATCGGTCTACAACGAGCACTACGCTCTGGCCGTTCTGAAGAACGGCAAGGGGTTGCAAGAAGCCAAAGCCTGTGTCGAAGTATCCCCCGCAGCCATGGAGGAGTACAACAAGGCGCACCAGACCCAATTCGTACAGCTCCCCGAGGAGTGCTACACGATTGCCAAACCTCAGGTCGGATTCCCGGAAGGAGCCGTCCGCAAATTCGTCGAGATCACCTGGAAGACTGCGGAAGTGATCAAACTCGACGCAACGAAGGACTACGTCATCCCACTGCAGCTCAGCGCGGCCAACAATGCCCTGAAAGTGGATGAGAACCGCGACGTGATGCTCATCAACCTCAAGCGTGCAACGCTGAACATGGAGAAGGAGACGGCAGCCTTCTATCCCTCGGCCGACCGCTCGTCCGCTCCGTTCGAAGGCAGCATCGCCATCAACAGCGCATTGGCCGACATGGATGTAACCGTCAGCTACGAGATCGACAACAAACTGATCGAAGCCTACAACAAGGCCCACGCGACGTCGTTCACGGCCGCACCCGAAGGATTTGCCACACTCGATGCCAGGGAGTCGCAGCTCCCCGCCGGCAATCTGTCGACCAAATTCTCAGGCAAGATCAACTCCGCTGCCCTCTTCTCGGGCAACACGCTCCAGACGCAGGGTGCATATCTGATTCCGATCCGCATCACAGGCTCCTCGCTCGAAGGGGTGACCATCGAAAAGAACATCATGTACATCACCATCACGATGGACAAGGTGCTCAAGGGCCCGTGGACGGTGCTGGAGGGGCAGAAGAACTGCTTCGCCGAGGACCCCAACGCGCCCGCATGGGCAAAGAAATACACCTCGGACAAGCTCTTCGACGGCGAATTCGACGACAACCACTGCTGGATCTCGTCGTGGGACAACGGACCGATCAAGTTCCCGATGGACTTTGTCGTGGACATGGGCAAGACGCAGGTCTTCACCAAGTTCTACATCAGCGACTACACCACCCATCAGGGCAACCTGCGCGATTACAAGATCTACACGGCCGAGGAGTACAAAGGTGCCGACACGAAGTGGAATCTGGTTGCCAGCGGCATGCGCGACTACGCATGGGCCGCACAACCGGCTCCCTACGCATATCCGGTACAGAAATACATTGCCGGCCGCTACCTCAAGTTCAGCATCATAAAGCCCGAAAACCCCATCGACTCGAAGGACTACCTCAACGGACGCGGCAAGCTGGCCGATGTCCAGGGTGTGGGCTTCTGACAAGCCGTATCGAATGATTAATCCCGTTGTGACCAGCCACTTCTTCTCACAACGGGATTCATTCGACACGCCGTCCGCACAAGCATCACCGCCATGTGCAACCGACACGCCGCACCTCCGGCCGCCAGGAAACACGGCGGATACCCGACAAGAAAAGAGTCCGGTAAAACCCCAAACGAACAACAAGCATGATACGATCCATCCACCGATACCTGCTGTCTGCACTTCTTGTGCTCTTTGCGTCGGGAGGCTGCACAGAGGCGGGTTCCGACAACGACTCGGGACACCCCTCCCTGCACCTGCAGCTCAAGAGGATCGACGCCCGATCGGTGACCCTACAGGCGACAAGCCGCCGTGCCACGCAGATCCGCTACATCTGCAAGACCACCGGGGTGCTCTCCTCCGAAAGTGTCCAAAGCGTCATGGAGCACGGCGAAATGCTGCCTGCCGACCCCGAGCTGGTCATCGAGGGGCTCGAAGCCGAAACCTTCTACACGCTCTTTGCCGTGGCATGCGATCAGGCGGGACGCTGCAGCACATTGCAGCACATCCAGTTCACGACGGGAGAGCCGGCATCCTCGATGTATCCCTGGGAGTCGGAGCGCGACGGACTGCCGACCTTTACGGATCTGGTCCTCTGCTACGGCGGCAGCCACCACCGCATCCCCTTCCGGTGGGACAAGGAGCGCTTCGCACCGATGGTCAGCTACACCGACCCCGACGGCAAGGAACAGTGGCTCTTCGACGCCTTTCTCTTCATCGAATTTCAGGACACGCCCGGCAGCGACAATCGGAACTATGCCTACATGACAGGACTGCTGCGGGAGAACGGCTTCTCGGCCGGCAAGCGGCAGTGGCAGGAGCTGATCGACTACTGGTTTCAGGGCAGCAGCGGATTCGAGGCACTGGATCAGGCCATCGCCGAGGCGGCGCAACGGCTGGGGACTCCTCCCTCGAAGCGCAAGGTCGTGATGACGCTGCCCGACCCGATTCTCCACCGGGTCTTCGACAAGAAGGGCAACGGAAGCGGCGATCCGGCATCGACCGTCTACTGGGGCGAGCTGGAGGGCCGGACACAGGATTTCAGCAATAGCGAACACCGCGTCGCCGCCTGCAAATGGTATATCAACGAAGTGCGCCGCCGCTTCGACCAGGGCAAGTTCCGCAACATCGAATTGGCGGGGTTCTACATCCTCAGCGAGGAGATCGCCACTCCGGACGAGGGTTGGGACTACGAGCTGAAGCAGACCGACAAGGTGATCCCCCATGTGGCCGCATACCTCCATTCGCTCAACGAATCGCTCAGCTGGATCCCCTACAACCGGGCTGCCGGCTACACCAAATGGAAAGAGATGGGCGTGGACTATGCCTACATGCAGCCCAACTACTTCTGGAAACCGGAGTTGTCCCTGGAGCGTTTCTTCGCCGACATCCGGCAGCATGGTCTGAACATGGAATTCGAATTGGACGAAAACGTCTTCAACGGCAAAGCCGACTGCGAAGCCTACCGCAAACGGTTCCGCCAATACCTCTCAGAAGCCAGAAAGCAGGGCATCTACGGATCCCGCCCGTTGAGCTACTACCAGGGCACCAACGCCTTCTACGACCTGTCGCGGTCACAATCGCCCGAAGAGCAGGCTCTATACCATGAATTCTGCCAATTTGTCATCAACAACCCCATGCGTAAAAACTAAAACCATGAGAAACCTCAACCTACTGGCAGGCTGCCTCCTGTTTGCGGGGCTGACGGCGGGAATCCTCCCCGGACAGGCTGCCGACAAACGACAAAACAAGCCTCCCAAGGGAGAACCCGCAATGTACCGTTGGGAGAAGAACCGCAAGGAACGCCCCTCCTACACCGACATGGTGCTCTGCTACGGCGGCAGCCACCACCGCAATCCCTTTCTGTGGGAGAAAGAGCGGCTGATCCCCTATGTCAGCTATGTAAATCCCGACGGCAAGGAGGAGTGGCTTTTCGACAGTTTTCTCTTTCTCGAATCCCAGGATGTGAACCGTCCCGACAAGGGGGCCTACTCCTTCATGACCGGCGTTCTGCGCGGCACGGGTGTTTCGGCCGGCAAGGAGCAATGGCAGGAACTGATCGACTACTACTTCCGGAAAGGAAACTGCGTCGATGCGCTGGAAGATGCCGTCGGGGAGGCTTCCAAACGGATGGGCAAGCCGATCGGGAAGCGCAAGGTGATCCTCATGATGCCCGACCCCATCATCTACTACCGCTACGACATCACCACCGAATCGACCACCTATTGGGGAACTCTCGACGGCCGCACACTCGACTTCTCCAAAGGCGAGGACCGGCTGGCCGCCTGCAAGTGGTACATCGACCAGGTCCGCCACCGCTTCGACCAGGGCAACTTCCGCCACGTGGAGTTGGCCGGCTTCTACCTGATCTCCGAGGAGATCGTGACCCCCGGCGACGGATGGTGCCACGAGCTCAAGCGCTCGGAGGAGACCGTTCCCGCCGTAGCCCAATACCTGCACTCGATCAACAGCAGTTTCTGCTGGATCCCCTATAACCGGGCCGCCGGCTACACCAAATGGGAAGAACTGGGCGTGGACTATGCCTACATGCAGCCCAACTACTATTGGGACGACAAGGGCATCCGCCCCTTATCCCGATACTTCGAGGATATCCTCAGTCAGGATCTAGGCATGGAGTTCGAATTCGAGGAGAGCCTGCTCGAAGGGGCCGGGCGCTGCGAGATCTACCGCCAGCGCTTCATCGAATACATGGAGGGCGCCGTAGAACACGGCATCTACGGCACCCGGCCCCTGAGCTACTACCAGGGCAACAGCGGGCTCTACAAACTGGCCCACTCAACCCACCCCAAGGATCGCGAGCTCTACCACCGCTTCTGCCGCTTCGTCATCGACAACCCGTTACGCAACAAACAGCAACAAACCGAATAAAGAGATGAAAAAACACAACCTTCTTGCATGCGGAATGCTCCTTGCCGCATGCGCCTTCTTCCGATCGCCGGCCGTGGCCCAAGAGTATAACACGACAGGCATTCAGGATCTGGTGCTGATTTATCAGGGCGGATCACACCGTCTGGACTGGACGGTCGACCAGTTCCGGCCCCACGTCGTGCACCAGTTTGCAGACGGATCGCGCGACTGGCTCTTCGACGGATTCCTCTTCCTGGAATTCAAGAACGGCTCGGGACGCCACTACACGGTCGGCTACGAGAAAAACAACGCCCGCAAAGAAGAGTGGGCGTGGCTCATCGACCGCATCTTCGAAGAGGACAAGTCCCTCGCGGCTCTGGACCAGTGCATCGCCCAAGAGATCCGGAATCTCGGCAAGCCGGCCTTCAAGCACCAGGTGGTACTGGGTCTTCCCGAAGCCATCCGCGGCCAGAAAGACTGGGGCGAGCTGGACGGCAGGACGATGGACTTCTCCGAGCGGGAGGACCAGATTACCGCCACCAAGTGGTACATCGACGAATTGACCCGCCGCTTCAAGGCCGCTAAGTACCGGCACATCGAGCTTTCGGGCTTCTACTGGGTCGCCGAGCACACCAAACACTGCGCCGATCTGACGATTCCGCTGAGCGAGTACATCCATTCGATCAACAAGCTTTTCTACTGGATCCCCTACTGGGGTGCCGTAGGGCATCAGGACTGGAAACGTCTGGGCTTCGACATCGCCTACCAGCAGCCCAACCACTTCTTCAACCACTCGATTCCCGACAGCCGTCTCGACGCCGCCTGCGCCGAAGCCCGCCGCCACAGCATGGCCATGGAGTTCGAATTCGACGAAAAGGCCACCGTCGCCCACCCGAAAAGCTCGCACGAGCGCATGGTCGCCTACATCAACCACTTCGAGAAGAACGACGTCTTCAACTCGTCGGCCGTCGCCTACTACTGCGGCAACCGCGGCGTGCTGACGCTCAACGACTCGAAGGAGCCCAAGGACAAGGCCGTGATGGACCGTCTGGCCCGTCTGATCCAGATGCGCCACTACAAAAAATACGGTCTCCCAATGAAAAACAGGACGCGGGTCATCGCCCACCGCGGATTCTGGCACACGGAGGGTTCGGCCCAGAACTCGATCGCCTCGCTGGTGAAGGCCGACAAGCTGGGGGTCTATGGCGTTGAATTCGACGTATGGATGGCCTCGGACAATGTGCCTGTGCTGAATCACGACGGCAAAATCCAGGGCCATGTCGTAACGCAGACCCCGTCAACCACGCTGACCCAACTCAAACTCGAGAACGGCGAGCCGCTCCCGACCCTTGCCCAGTATCTGGATGCGGCTCTCGGCACCAAGGTGGAGTTGATCCTCGAGCTGAAGCCCCACGCCACGCCCGAAGCCGATGCCAGGGCCGCCGCGGCCGCAGTCAAGGAGGTCGACGCGCGCAAACTCACCAGGCGCACCACCTACATCACCTTCTCGCGCCACGCCATGCTGGAGCTGATCCGCCTATCGCCCAAAACACCCGTACTCTATCTGGGCAACGACATATCGCCCGAAGAACTCAAGGCTCTGGGTGCTGCCGGCGGCGACTACAACCACGGGGTCTACCTCCGGAATCCCCAATGGCTGCAGGATATGAAACGGCACAAGATGATTTCCAACGTCTGGACCGTCAACCATCCGGTAGACATGATTTGGGCCATCCGCCAACAGATCGACTTCATAACGACGGATCATCCCGACCTCTTCCTGGAGCTGACCAAATAACGGTCGGCCCCGGCCCGAACACCAAACAAGCGATATATCCGATTCAGAGCGGATATATCGCTTTCCCGTCAGATGCAACCATGAAAAGACTCCGATTCATCATCATAGCCCTTCTGCTGTACGGTCCCTGCGACGCCCCGGCCCGCCAAACGCGCATCCCTGGGAAAGAGGCGGCAAAACAGCCGTCCGCAGAGCAGACGATCAGCGACAGGATGTTCGTCAAGCTGCAGGGCGAGGATCTCTACATCACGGCCAAACTCGACCCGCAGAACGACATCATCTACCTGTTCAGGAGGTGCATGTTCAACCGGCTCTACACCTTCTACCGGGTGAGCAGCATCCCAAACAGCGACCCCGAGCCGACGACCAAGCCCGAAACCACCCCTCAGCTGCTCCTCAACCGGGCATACAGCGACAACATCGGTCCGTTCAACATTGCCGGGCACGGATGGTGCGGAGCCAACCACAAATACCTCGAACGCACGGCTCCGACGGCCTGCAACGAGGGATTTACGATCCACGTCGACAACCGGGAGCTCAGGGGCGACACCCGGATGTGGGCCCGAAGCGTCAGCGTGACATCGGAGAACACGATTCTGGACCCTACGCGTCCCGGCACCGACCCGGCAGGGCGGGAGGAACTCCACGACAAATTGTGTCACGAAACGGCAACCTATCACATCTTCCGCAACAGCATCGAGGTGCAGGTCTCCCACCGGTTCTGCAACCCCACGCCGGTATGCGTGGCGATCTACTACGGCATGCAGTCGATGTTCGAGGGCGAAAAGCAGGTGCTCACCGTCGACGGAGCCTGTGCCGACTGGACCGACACCGGGCAGGTGACGAATTTCACCAAACAGGAATATCCGCACTTCCGCCGCTACATCGAACGCAGCGGCCACAGCTACCAATCCACCTACCTGCTCCCCGAAGGGCTGGGCGACCACGCACAGATCGACGAAGACGACTACCTCTTCGTCTACGCCTCCTACGGCAAAAGCTATCACAAACTGATCGGCAACAAGGAGCGTGTCGATGGCGACACGACCCGCTGGCGAGGTCTCTACACCTGGTTTGCAGAGGCGCTGACCGATGATGCGACCCTGCTCTGCTACGACGGTTGGCTGCGGGACGGGCACCTGCTCTTCATCGCCTGCAAGGGAGCCTGCGAGCGTTCGATCGAATTTCCCCCGTACATCGACCTGAACCACTTCGAGACGGTCGAATCCTCGGCCGGCATACAGGTCGTACAGGCGGCGAAACACGCCCTGAAGATCCGCGCCACACAGGCGGGCGGCTGCATCCTCCGTCTGAAGCGTTAGTCGCAAGGCGCATGCGGGGCGGACAGCTGTATCCTCCGAACCGGGAGAAACCCTTCGCCAACAGCCCGAGAAGTGCCGCTACACGCCGCAAACAGCCCGGGGAACAGCCCGGGGAATGACCCGAGGGAGGAACAGCCCGGAATGCCCCGAGGAACGACCCGGATGCAAAGCCCGAGGAGAAACTCCGGCCCCGAGGAGCGCACCATAGCGCAAAACTCCCGAAGAGACGCTCTGTCTCTTCGGGAGTTTTCAGTGTGACGACGAGGTCTCCGTCCGCCCGGGTCAACTTGCGGCCCGGCTTATGCTCCGGCCTGCAGATAGTGCGGCCCGGTCTACAGGCCCACCCTACTTGCGGCGAAGTTTTTTCGAGGCCTTGAGCGCCTGCTCCACCACCGGGACCAAAGCCGCCTCCATGACATCGTAACCGGCCGATACGGGGTGCACCTCATCGTCGGTATAGGCGCGGTTCATACCTCCGTCGGGATCGGCCATGGGGGTATAATAGTCCACATAGGGGATCTTCTCCCGTTCGGCATAGGCGCGGATCATCCCGTTGAGCTCCCGCACCAGCGGAGCGGGTTTCACCTCCTTGCGCCAACGGTATTCGCGCGTGGGCGGCACGGCGCACAAAACCGGCTGTATGCCATTGGCTCGGGCCAGTTCGACCATCGAAATGAGGTTTCCGAGAATATGGGGCAGAGAGATGTAGCCCGTATTCCGGGCAATGTCGTTGGTTCCGGCACAGATCACCACCACCCGGGGACGGAGGTCGATCACGTCGGCACGGAAACGCACCAGCATCTGCGAAGTGGTCTGCCCGCTGATGCCGCGGCTCACATAACCGTGCGAAGCAAAGAATTCGGGGTGCGTCCTGACCCACAGTTCGGTGATCGAATTGCCCATCAGCACCACCTGAGGCTGGCACACCTCCCGATTCTCCTGCTCAAAGCGGCCGAAATTGGCCCAATCGTCCGTTTGGGCATGCACTCCGAGCGACAGGCCTGCAAGGGCCAGCACGGTACACAAGATCTTTTTCATGATTCGCAACTTTTTTATCGAATGATACGCATCGGCATCTCCCAGCCCGTAATCGTCGCCACATAGGGGATAATAGCCGCAGCCATCTTGCGCTGGCCCAACAGGTTGGGATGATAACCCGCCCCCAGGTCACCGGCCCAGTTGGTGATCCCGCCGAAATGCATGATACAATGCAGGTTCTCCACCCCGGGACGCTCCTTGAAGCGCTGCAAGTAGCCGTAGAAGGCCGGAGCCACCTCCGGCACGACATAGAGAACGGGCACTTTGCCGTATTTCTCACGCAAGACTCCGTACATCTGTCCAAAAGCCTCGCAAAAAGCCTCTTCCGAAGGGACGATGTCCGTACTGCAATCATTGGTGCCGAGTTTGATCACCACCAAATCGGGCACATACGCGGTGAAATTCCACGCCGGCGACTCCTCCATGTCGAAGGTGCGCGAGATGCGCTGGCGCATGGTGAGATCGGAAGTCTCCTTCGTGTCGGCCCAGTTACGCACCACACCCTGACCCGAATGGGCCGTAAGCACATAGTCGGCATCGAAATGGCGGGCCAGGATGCAGGCCCAGGCCAAGTCGCAATTCTCGGTCTCGGGGCTAAAGGGCTCGGTGGGCGCCTTGCCTTCGGTGCCGTAGCCGCAGGTGTGGGAATCGCCGATAAACTCGATCAGGCGCCCCGACGCAGGCGGCAAGGCGAGCAGCGGACCGTCGGTCTCAATGCCGTAGAGCGTCGTGCGGCCCTGCTCGGCTTCAGTGCGTTTCTGCACCAGAACGGTGTGCGGGCCCTTCTCCAGCCCGGAAACAAGTTCGACCGACGAGGGCTCGCCCTCGACGGCAACCTTGCCGCAGGGCTGTCCGTCAACAAAGACATTGTAGTAATTGCGCTTGGTGTCGGCGACACGCATGGCACAGCGGCTTCCCTCAAAACGGAAGGTGAAATGACAGCCGCTCCAGTCGAACGACAGACTGCCGTCGTCGTGTTCCGCAGCACGCCCCGTGAAACGGATCGCGTCGTCGGTTGCCTTATGGAACCGGAGCTCCTGCCCGGAGGTGCACCCTCCCGCCACAAACAGCATCGTCATGGCCACGAACCAACCTTTCATTCCGACCAACTATTTGATGTAAGAGGAAATCGCCTCGATCCACACGGCGTAAGCCCTGGCATTGAGGTGGATGCCGTCGACGGTGTACTCCGCGGGCAGTTCGCCGTCGCGCTGCATGGCGCTCCAGATGTCGATGTAGACCAGACCGCGACGCTCGGCCATCTTGCGCAGCAAGGCATTGTACTCGGCCAACCGCACGTTCTGATCCTTCAGCAGCTCCCGATTCATCGGCTCATTAACCGGCAGGGCGCTCTGAATATAGACCTTGGTGCGGGGGCTCCCCTTGGCGATGATGTTCAGCAGGCGCTCGTACTGCTGCAGCAGTTTCTCATACGAGATTGCCGAGAAGAGCAGGTCGTTGACTCCGGCCATGACAAACACCGCCCTGGGCGCCCCGTCGACGATCGGCTGCACGCGGTTGATCATCCCCGAGATGCAGTCGCCTCCGATACCGCGGTTGAGCACCCGCCTGTCCGGAAAATACTCCGACCAGAAACCGCGCTCGGTCAGGCTGTTGCCCAACATCACGATATTCTTCCGGGTGACGGGCACCAGTTCCTCCACATTGCGCTTGGCCAAATAGTAACCGTTGTGGAAAGTCAGCGTATCGCGTTTCGGACCGGCCAACCCCGTGATGGCCACGACCGAAGCCAGAATCAGGAGAATCAGTTTTTTCATAATGGGTTATTCTATCAGGTTTCCTTCAAAATCAACGAGGCGGTCAAACGGATGCAGTGCCTCCTCGACCATACGGGCCAGTTCGCGACGCGTGACGGGACGTTGCGAAGCCTCCGCGGACGGATTGCCTCCGGCCTGCCGGAGCAGTTCGGCGGCACGGGCGACGGTCAGCAGGGTCTCGTCGTCCACCGGTTCGATCTGCGGGGCATAGTCGTGCAATCCGCGGCAGAACTCGCCCACCGTAATCTGCCCTTCGGGATAGAACCACGAGCGGTTGGCCCACTGATAGGGTTCGCCGGTCATCCGCAGGATTCCCGTGGCGGCCACACGCTGCAAAAGTTCGAAATCGGGATCGTCGGGCTTCACATCGAAAAGGGGCGCGATATAGGCCTTCTGCGCCAGCAGCGCCGCCTGCAACGCACGCACGGACACTTCCCGCGGCAGGCAGTGCTGCCTGACAGCCAGCGCCGCCAAGGTTCCGGCCGCCTGTCCCGTCAGCAGCACCACGGGCTGCAGACGGGTCGACCCGTTGATCAGATTCGAGACCGAGATGGCCTTGTCGGAGACGATCAGATTGTCCGTCCGGGCAGGGATCATCACCCCCATCGGAATCGAAAACGAGGGGATGGCCGGGAAGGGAATCTTGCCGAGGCTGGGATGGCACGCATGGTGATGATCCACGGGATAATCCCCCACCGAAATTCCCGTGCGGTAACGGGGCGCGCGAGGACCGTAACGGTCGGCCACATCGTCGAGCGTCATGCGGATCACGCCATCGAGCCGGCGGCCCTCGCGGTGGTAGGGCAAACAGGCCAGGCCGTCGGGTGTGCCGAACTCATCGTCGGCTATACCCAGATGGGCATAACCCAGTTCATGCTGTATGTAGTAGACGAAACGGAGTGTCTTTTCGCGGGCTGCCAGCAGAACCCGTTCGCGCTGACGACGCGGCATCTCCACGACATTCAGATAGATGTCATTGCCGTTCACCGGCCAGTTGATCATATATTTGCCGTGGGGCAGACGCCCGTAGTCCAGCATCATCCGGCTGGAGATAGGCGCCCCCTCAGCGGTTTCACACGACTTGGAAAACTCCGCGGGACAGTATCCGCGCGGACGCGGAATCGTCTTGTCGGCACCGGCGCCGTAATCCTTGAGGATCGCCACCACCGTCAGGTCCTGCACAATGTCGTTGGCCGTTTCGGGGGCAAGTTCCTCTCCGGTATCGGCCCGTGCATCCATCCCCATCCGGTAAGGGGTGCCGCTCAACGGCAGGGCCTCGCCCAGATCGGTGGCATCGACCGTAATCCGGGCCGAAACTTCCAAACGGCCACCCGCCCGGTTCTCGAACAGCGCCCCCAGCACGCGGTTGCCGCGCTTGTGGACCTTCTCCAGATGATAGCCGTAGAGGACTTCGAGAGTGGGTTCGGCCGCAGCCATCGCCTTGAAGATACTGTCTGCCACATGGGGCTCGAAAAGCGTATTGCTCACCCAACCCGTAGCCAACGCCCCCGCACCCCCGTAATGGGCGCGCAGCGCCTCGCGGAACTCGTTCCAGATACCCGAAGGCAGATTGTGGTTGCCGTCGGTGGCAGGTACGCCCTGTGCCGAAAACATTCCGCCAAGCATGGGGGTCGGCTCCACGACCAGGGTCCTGACGCCCTGACGGGCCGATGCAATGGCAGCCGAAGTGCCCGAAGTCGTGCCTCCGATCACCAGCACATCGACCGTGCGGCGCATAGGCTTGGCCTCGGCCAGAGCCGTCTGCACAAAGCTCCAGGCCCATATGCCCGCGAGTAATAATCCGATTATTCGTCTCATATCCGATCTGTAAAATTTACGACAACGATCCCTGCACTCAGGCTGAAGATCGTCTTATTTACACTGTTCGAGGATCTGCCACAGCTGGTACAAGCCGCGCGGAACGTGGAAGCAGCCCTTCCACTTCCCGCCCTTGAGCGGCAGAAGGACCTCGCCGCGGCGGTTCAGGTAACCGAACCACTCCGGATACTCTGGATCCTTGAAGTGGCTCCACATGTACGAATCCAGACGCTCGAACCACGACAGACACTCCGCGTTACCCGTGAGCCAGTAGCCCTTGAGCATCGCAATGGCCGATTCCAGATGGACCCACCACAACTTCTGGTCCCACTCCAGCTGCTGCTGAGGATGACCCAGACGATCCATGAAGTAGAAGATGCCGCCGTACGTCTTGTCCCACCCGTACTCGATCGTACGGAGAGAGATCCGAACCGCCTTGTCGATCAGGTCCTGACGCCCCAGACGCCGGCCCATGTCCATCACGAACCACATCGCCTCGAGCGAGTGGCCCGGATTGATCAAACGACCCTCGAACGAATCCACCAGCGAATTGTCGACCGCAGAGACATTCTCGACGATCAGACCCAGATCCGGCTGGTAGAAGACATCCAGCACCTCGTGCAGACACGACTCGATCGTTGACTCGATCTGCTGCGGGTCCAGCAGGTGCTCGATCTCGAGCATCAGGTTGCAGAGGATCATCGGCAGCGCAAAATCCTTGATCGGGCGGGTACCCGCATGGGACTTGCACCACTGCCCCTTCGGATTGGAGCGCTTCTCCAGAATCCGGTCGAACGTCTGCTTGGCGATCCGGGCGTACTCCGGATCCCCTGAGGCCTTGGATAGCTGGGCGAAGGCCATCGTCGCAAAGGTGTACGAGAAGATGTTGTAAGGCTCGATCAGCGGCTTGCCTTCGCGCGTGAGCGAGAAATACCAGTTGCAGGAGCCGTCGTGCCCGTACTTCTTCAGAAACTCGCCTCCGCGAAGGGCACAGTCGAGCCACTCCCGGCGCACCTCCACCTTGTTGTAGAGCATCGAGAAAAGCCAGACTTCGCGGCCCTGGAGCCAGACGAACTTGTCCGTATCGTAAACATTCCCTTTGCGGTCCAGACACGTATAGTAGCCTCCGAACTCACGGTCCTGAGAGAAATCAAGCCAGAAGGGCAAAACATTCCCTAATAGCTCCTCCTTATAGCGTTTCGACAATTGTCCTAAATCCATGATTCTATCTATTTTTTTGATTTGCCTGTTTTCCTTCATGCAACCAATAGCGCTCGATCTCCTCCAGGGATTTGCCCGTCGTTTCGGGCACGGCGCGCCACATGATCAGCATGTAGGGCACACACATTCCGGCAAAGAGAAGGAACGTTCCCGCAGGTGTCAAATGCTCCAGCATCCACGGTGTGAGTTGGCCGATCAGGTAGGTTCCGATCCACAGCGAAAGTCCGGCGATCGACATGGCCAGTCCCCGCACACGGGTCGGATACATCTCCGAGAGCAGGACCCATACCACGGCGCAGATCGAAACCGCACAGCAGAAGATATAGGCCAGGAAGAAGACCAGCAGAAAGAGGTTCGACAGTCCCGACGCCTCGCCGGAATGGAAATAGAAGGCGATGCAGAGCAACGAAACGATCATGCCCGAAACGCCCCAGTATACCAACTGCTTGCGGCCGACGCGATCAATGATCACCAGGGCCAGCGCCGACGTCAGCATGTTGACCATCCCCACCAGCACCTGAGAGAAGAGCGAATCCCCGCTCGACAGACCGGCATTCTCGAAAATCGTGGGGCCGTAGTACAAGACGGCATTGACCCCCATGAACTGGCCCAGGATGGCGATGCAAACTCCGATGACAACCGCCATGCGGATGCCCGGTTCGAAGAGCACGCGCCACTCCGCACCCGAAGCCAGAGCGGCGGCACTGCGCACCGAGGAGATCTCCCCTTCGGCCGCCTCGGCCGAGCGGTAGATACGTTCCAGCACACGCCGCGCACGGGATTCGGCACCGCGAAGGACCAGCCAGCGGGGGCTCTCGGGAATAAAGAAGATCACCACGAAGAAGAGGAATGCAGGCAACGTCTCGGCACCGAACATGCCGCGCCAGAGCTCCGTAACCCATATTTTCTGCATGAAGGCCGAGGTGTGGACCGCGGTTTCGGCCGACTTCAGGATCTGGAAATTGACCAGATAGGCCATCAGGAATCCGACCGTAATGGCCAACTGATAGAGCGAGACCAGTGCGCCGCGCCAACGGGCCACGGCCACCTCGGAGATATACATCGGCGAAACGATCGAAACCACACCGATGCCCACTCCGCCGATGATGCGGTAGACGACCAGTTCCGTGAAGCTGCCGCAAACGGCACACCCCACGGCCGAGACCGTGAAGAGCACCGACGAAAGCGACATCGTCAGTTTCCGGCCGAAGCGGTCGCTCAAGACGCCCGCAAAGGCGACTCCCGCGATCGATCCGACCAAGGCACAGCCCACAAACCAGCCCTGCTGCATCGCATCGAGCGAGAATTGGGCCGCCACGCCGCTGATCGTCCCCGAAATCACCGCCGTATCGTATCCGAAGAGGATGCCGCCGATCGCCGCCACAAGCGACAGAAAGGCAACATACCCCGCATTTGCCTGCGATTTCATCGGCTATCGAATGTTAAAGTACTCTTTGTAGCGGTTGTAGAGATGGCCCGCCTGAAGGTAAGCCGACTGGGGAGACATGAAGTGCGAGAACTCGAAGGTGATCGCCTTGTCGTAACCCGCGCGTTTGGCCGCCTCCAGCTTCATCCGCAGCTTGTCGAACTTGATGGGGAGAAACTTGATCGGCATGTCGCGGTCGAACGACTCGGCATTCGTCCAGCACTTCATGCCGTATTTGTCGGCCAGTTTCTTGTTCACCGAGAAGAAGGCGTCGAGTTCGTCGTAGTCGATATGTCCGTCCTGAAAAGCGCAGGCATCGACCACATCGTGGATGCCGTCGAAAATCTCGTCCCACTCGCGTTCGTGCTCCTCGACCGAAACGGCCTGCTCCTTGGTCAGTGTCGCCGAGCTGGCCCAGACCGCCTTTTTGCCGTCGATCCACGGCGAGATGAAGGTCGGCAGCCCGTTCGAGACATCCTTGCACTGCTTGCCCAACGCATGGATCACACCGATCGCACCCTTGGTCGCACGGCTGATCTCGCGGCTCAGATACCAGCCGCCGAAACTTTTGTAGTGGCCGTAGCGGGCCCACACCTCGTCGATCACATAGAGGTTGTGGTCCACCTCTCCCGTCATGCTTCCCGGATCATAGAGACCGAAGTAGAACTTCATGCCGTACTTCTCAGCCAGACGCAGGTAGAGATCGACCAGGTCGACCGAAGGCCGGTAACAGCCCTGTTTAAGCAGGTACTCCGAAGGATAGGTGATGAATTTGCGGTAGCCCGAACGGATCATGATCACCGTGTCGATGCCGATGGCCTTCATGTGGCGGAAATCCTGATCCCACTCCTTCTCGCCCCAGTTCTGGTGCGGGATGTCGTGCGAAATCTCATCCAGGAACGTTCCGGTGATCCGGAGACCGCCCTCACGCGGGACCAGAAGGCCGCTCTTGTCCGATGCATGCGAGCCGTAGAGTTCGGCATGCTCTTCCGACCCGAATTCCGAAGCCGCCTTCACCAGGCTCGGACCCGCGACCACCGAGGCAGCGGCCGCAGCTATGTTTTTCAGAAAATAACGTCTGTTTGAGGTTTTCATATCAGGTTGAATTTATAGTTTAGCTCCGCAAAAGTAAATTTTATCCTTTTTCATGCGCAAAAATAATAAATAAATTTACAATGAAATAAATTTACGCCTCTTTTATTGCCCTAAAATGAAAAAACGAAAAAAAAGATGTCCGGAGCAGCGATTTCCGCCCCAGGGTTCTTTCGCGACGCAGCCTCCGCATCCGGCACGGCTTCTCGCCCCGGGACGGCGCAGCCATTCACCGCTCACGGCGCCCCACCCAACCGACAGAATTCGACCGCCGCATCGGCATCGACCCGCCCGGCTGCATCAGAGAGGCAAAAAAGAAAGGCCCGTCGCAAAAAAGACGGACCTTTATAATATAAAACATCCCCCACCCCGTCAGAAACGGAATCCGAGTGTCAGCGCCACGTTGTGCCGGTTGATGTCGGTCGAATAGACAGCGCTCTCGCTATACCCGCTGTCATCCTCGGCATAGAACAGGTAGTAGTCCGAGGTCTTCGACGACATGTACTGATAGGCCAGATCGAGCCGCACACTCCGAGACAGGGCGAGGCCCACGCCCGCGCCGTAACAGGTCGTCTGCGTGATGATGGGCGATGCCGGCGGGAACTTGTCGTCCCGGACCATCGAGTCACTGAAGCCGAAGCCCGCGCGCAACGCCAGAATCGGCAGGGGTTTGAACTCGGCACCCACACGCACGATGTTCGAGCCCTTGAAATTCTGACGGAACGAATCATTGTACCACGACTGCGAATCCAGCCCCGAGGGGTTGTCCTTGATACGGATGCCGTTGTACCAGTCGCGCTCGTAGTCGACCGAAATCACACCCCGCTCGCCGAACGTGTACGACGCGCCGAACATCAGCCGTGTCGGCGAGACGAACGACCAGCTGTTGGGCCCGTCGTCGACCAGCAGCGGCGAAGTCATGTTCGGATCGCCGGCCGTCGAGATGTAACCCTCCGCATCGGGCTTCACGTTCGGATCACTATCCCTGTTGGCATAGGCCAGTCCGGCCGCGGAGCTCTGGAATTTCCGGTCGAGCGAATAGTAGGTCGGGGTATGAATCGCCGCACCGAGACGCAGGTTCGCCGTCGGACGATAGACGATACCCGCCTTGAAGTTGACGCCCGTTCCTTCCACAATCACGCTCTGGTTGAGCTTCCAGCGCAGCAACTGATAGTCCAGCCCGGAGTTCCCGAAATCGGGCGTATTCTGGCTCAGCGCATCGTAGAAATACTCCTCGACATAGTCGATGTACTTGCGCTGGTAGACGCTCTGGATGCCCAGCGACGCACCGATATAGATTTTATTGTTGATATTGGCACCCACCGACAGCACATACTCGCCGATCGAGCCTTTGCTCCGCAACATCGTGTAGTGGTCGACAGCCGCATCATTCCCGACCCAGGTCGGCTTCCACGTCTTGGGATTGTCGGGATCGGTCTGGTCGATCAGAAACCCGCGGTAAGCCAGCGCTGCGTTCCAATATTCGGGCGAAAAGTTGTTCCAGTTCCAGGAACCCGAGCCGCCTCCGTTGTAGAAGGCGTTCTTCGAAAGACCTCCCCAGTCCAGCTGACGCGCATAGACGTCACCGATCGTACCGCCCTGGTTCTGACGCACGAACCCATAGTCGTAGTTGAAATCGGCGATGCGGTTGTACCCGAAGCCGACATTGAGGCTGATGAGCGAGCGCGAACCCTCGTAAGCGTTGATCACGACGCCGACGTTGGCCATCGAGAAACGATCCCGCGAATTGCGTCCGTACTCCGGAGCGTTGCTCTTGCTCCGCGCGAAGGACATCATCGGCGTGATCGAGATGTCGCCCTGGCGGTACATGCCCAGACCCGCCGGGTTGATCGACATCGACGAAAGGTCGGCCCCCAGCGAGGTGAAAGCTCCCGTCATGGCCATGGCACGCGCCGTGCCGAAGTTGAACTGCGTCTGCGAGAGTTCGATCATATCGGTCGGCATCAGCAGCTCCTTGTCCATCAGGAGACCTCCCGATTGCTGTGCCGAAGCCCCGACCGCCGTCACAGCGGCCGCAAGCGTGATTATCAGTCGTTTCATAGTCATTTACCCATTAAGAAAATCCACCGTTAACGGCCGCCGGAGTTGCGGTAGCTGCCTCCCGACGAAACCGTGCCCGAACCGCCGTGCGAACCTCCGCCGCCACCCGACGAGAACGAACCGCCGCGGTTGTAGGACGACGAACCGCTGCCGCTGTTGTAGCTTCCGCCGCGGTCGAAGGTGTTGCCGCCGGAATTGTGGTAATCCCCGCCGTTGTAACGGTTGCCGCCTCGCGACGGGAAGCCCGAATTATAGCGTCCGCCGGACGAATTCCGACGGCTGTTGTCGCGCACGCCGAAGGTGTTCCGGCCGCCGCTGCCGCCGCGCATCGACCCGGTCGATTTCGACCCGGAGCGCGGTCCCAGACCGTAGCGGGTTCCCGAAGGCGACGAGTAGGGATTGGGCCGGCGCACGATGTTCGACTGATAAGGCCGTCCGTAGCAGCCCGACCCCCAGCCCGGGCAATGATAATGGCCGTACCATCCGGGGCCCCAGCCCCAACCCGGTCCGTACCAGGGATCGTACCACGAACTGTACCACGGCCCCCAACCAGGTCCGTACCAGGGATTGTGCCACGAGTTCCACCCGAAGCTCCAGCCCCAGCTGCCGAACGAGAAACTCGGCCCCCAGGGTCTGTTCCAGCCGTAGTACCACGGATCGGAATAGATCACCGTGCCCCACGATCCGAACATCGAGGTGATGTACTTGGGTTCAACCCACACCTGGTCCCCCATGACCACGATGTTGTAAAACGCCGGGTCGTAGGCCGACACGTAGTTGAAGGACGAGCCGTAGCGCGCATTGATGTAGCTCGACGGCATTTTGTAGGTCGGCGACTCGAATCCGCGCAGGCGGCGCGCATAAGCACTTTCGTAGTCGTCGGCCAGCACGCTCTCGTAGGGATTGACAGCGGCAGAGCTGTATTCGTAATAGCTATTCTCCGCGGCCGCGGCCTTCGCTTCGGCGATCCGAGCCTCCCATTCGGCCTTGCGGGCTTCGGCGGCAGCACGCTGCGCCTCGGCCTCGGCCTGCTTCCGGCGCGAGATCTCCGCACGGTCATGCACGGCGTAGAGATCGTCGGAAGCATACCCCGCCGAGGCGTAGTAAGCCGACGAGCAACTTGCAAGGCCTGCGGAGAGGATGAGGGTTCCGAATAAAATATTCAACTTTTTCATAGCGCACCTAAAATGTTTGCGTTAGTTCTTCCATATAACAAACGAAAACCGTACCGGTTTTAGTATCGTTCACCCTTATAAACGGCCGCACACGGAAAATACTGCACGGGCAGGGCGGATCCGTCCGTTGGCAAAGATACGAATAGGCTCCAGCAAAAGCAAACTTGCCGTCATTTTTACCGGTCGGGCGCATCTTCGCCGGAGCCAAAGGTACGAATAAATCCGAAAAAGCTGCGGCCAGAGGGTCTCTGAAGGCTTTTTTAGATGCAAAAGTGATTTTTTTCGCACAAAAATGTGTAGAAACAAAAAATATGTCTATATTTGCAGTCCCAAAACAACGGTTTTGGATCGGGAGAAGGGGTGAAATCCTCCTCCCGCGACCGAAAAGGAGAGGTGCCGGAGTGGTCGATCGGGCCGCACTCGAAATGCGGTGTACGGGCAACTGTACCGGGGGTTCGAATCCCTCCCTCTCCGCAATAAAGGGTGTAAATCAAGCGGTTATGAGATTTACACCCTTTTTCACACCCAAAAATTAAGTTTGGTGTATTTTTTTGATTTTTAAGATAAATGCTGGCGAAAAAAGAAGAATGAGTATCTTTCTCTTTTCGTCAGCATCTTTTTTAAGAAAATAAGTAGGGTGTCCAGTTTAACGTTCCCAATTTAGCCCACATTTTTGAGCTGTTTGGTACGTTCTGTAACCCAATTTATAGACATGTGCTTTTTTGCAAAAGCATCAATGTCCTTTAGTTTAACATTACATAAGCGCTCTTTGAAATTAAATGTTTTAGTAGCAG
>NZ_JAHHQJ010000011.1 GCF_020026455.1 Alistipes sp. | reverse complement strand
TGTCCCCCCCCCCCCTGAAAGAGAAAAAAGACGACCCGAAGGTCGTCTTTTTTCAGTTGCCGTCCGGCGTGTGGAAATCGCTTCCTCCGCTTCCTATTTGCGTTTCTCTTTGGCCTCGATGCACTCCGTGGCATGGGGCACTTTCATCAGCCGCTCCTTGGGGATGAGCTTTCCGGTCGTTTTGCAGATGCCGTACGTCTTGTTCTCGATGCGGACGAGTGCCATCTCGAGATTGCGGATGAATTTCATCTGATGGGCAGCCAAACGACCGCTTTCCTCCTTGGAAAGGGTTGCGGCGCCCTCCTCCAGCACCTTGAACGTCGGCGAAGTGTCTTCCGTATCGTTGTCGGCGGTATGGGTGATCGTGGCGCGCAGCAGCTCGTAGTCCGCCCGTGCGTTCTCAAGCTTTTTCAGGATAAGCTGCCGGAACTCTTCGAGTTCGGCATCGCTGTATCTGGTTCTTTCGTCTGCCATAATAGTCTCCTCTCTTTTAAGGTTTATTGTAAAATTAAGCAATATTTCCGATATTACCAAATTTTACCGGAATATATACGGGGCTATATCCGCGTCACGGCGATGCGCAGCGGTTCGTCATCCACGTCGGTTTCGACGACCGTTTCGCCAGCCGGTTCCGCCGCCGGACGAACCTCCACGGCGAGGGTCTGCGAAGCGATGTAGTCGGCGAATTTGGCGATTCCGTCGGCCACCAGGGGCTTCTGCTCGATCTCTACGCGGATCTTGTCCGTGACTTCGAAGCTGGAGTCCTTGCGGATATTCTGGATGCGGTTTATCAACTCGCGTGCCACGCCTTCGGCTTTCAGCTCCTCGGTGACGGTGATGTCGAGCGCCACGGTGAGTTTTCCTTCCGAGGCGACGAGCCACCCGGGCATGTCTTCCGAAGTGATTTCAAAGTCGGCGGGCGTCACGGTGATCTGCTCCGTTCCGAGGTTGAGCACCGTTTCCGGCGCGGCTTCCACCTCGGCGATGCGTTCCTGCGAGAACTCCGCGACGAGGGCGGCGATCTGCTTCATCCACTTGCCGTAACGCGGCCCGAGGGTCTTGAAGTTGGGCTTGATGCGTTTGGTGATCAGTCCCGTGGTTTTTTCGATCAGCTCGATCTGCTTCACGTTCACCTCGTTCATGATGAGGTTCTTCACGGCCGCAATGTGCTCCGCCGTTGCGGGGTCGAGCACCGGGATCAGTATCTTGGTCAGCGGCTGGCGCACCTTGATCGATACCTTGCGGCGCAGGGCCAGCACCATCGACGAGACTTTCTGTGCCAGCGACATCATCTCTTCGAGACGGGCGTCGATCAGCTGTTCGTCGGCTTTCGGGAATGCGGCCAGATGCACCGACTCTTCCGTGTGGCGGCCGCTCACGCTGTTGAGATCCGTGAATATGCGCTCGGAGATGAAGGGTGCGAACGGAGCTGCAAGCATCGTGACGGTTTCGAGACAGGTGTAGAGCGTCTGATAGGCCGCCAGCTTGTCCTCCGACATGCCTCCGCCCCAGAAGCGTTTGCGGTTGAGACGCACGTACCAGTTCGAGAGGTTTTCGCCCACGAACTCCTGAATGGCGCGGGCCGCCGGGGTCGGATCGTAGGCTTCGAGCGACTCGGTGACGTTCTTCACCAGCGTATTCAGCAGCGAGATGATCCAACGGTCGATTTCGGGCCGTTTCTCCATCGGAACCTCCTCCTCACGCCCCGTGAAGCCGTCCACATTGGCATAGAGGGCGAAGAACGAGTAGGTGTTGTAGAGTGTTCCGAAGAACTTGCGGCGCACTTCGTCGATGCCGTCCCTGTCGAACTTGAGGTTGTCCCACGGCTGCGAGTTGGAGATCATGTACCAGCGTGTGGCGTCGGCTCCGTAGGTGTCGAGCACCTCGAACGGATCGACGGCATTGCCCAGACGTTTCGACATCTTGTTGCCGTTCTTGTCCAGCACCAGACCGTTCGAAATGATATTCTTGAAAGCCACCGAGTCGAACAGCATCGAGGCGATGGCGTGCAGCGTGAAGAACCAGCCGCGCGTCTGGTCGACGCCTTCGGCGATGAAATCCGCGGGGAAGACCTCGCCGAAGTTCTCCTTGTTCTCAAACGGATAGTGCACCTGGGCATAGGGCATGGCGCCCGAGTCGAACCATACGTCGATCAGGTCTGATTCGCGTTTCATCGGCTCGCCTTTCGACGAGACGAGCACGATCGAATCGACATAGGGACGGTGCAGGTCGATGTTCCCGGTCGCGTAGTTCTCCTGCGACATGTCGCCGACCTTGAAATTCCGGTACGGGTTCTCCTGCATGACGCCCGCCGCTATCGAACGCTCGATTTCGGTCATCAGCTCTTCGATCGACCCGATGCACTTCACCTCGGAGTAGTCCTCCGTGGCCCATACGGGCAGCGGGGTTCCCCAGAAGCGCGAACGCGAGAGGTTCCAGTCCACCAGTCCTTCGAGCCACTTGCCGAAGCGGCCCATTCCGGTCGATTCGGGTTTCCAGCGGATCGTTTTGTTCAGTTCGATCATCTTGTCGCGCAGCGCCGTGGTGCGGATGAACCACGAGTCGAGCGGGTAGTAGAGCACGGGTTTGTCCGTGCGCCAGCAGTGGGGATACGAGTGGGTGTGCTTCTCGATCTTGAAGGCCTTGTTTTCGGCTTTCAGCATCACGGCGATGTCGATGTCCAGTGTCGGGTCGGTCTCGCTCAGGCGCTCGTCGTAGGCGTTCTTCACATAGCGGCCCGCATACTCCCCGTATTTCACGGTGTCGACATGCGTCTTCACGAACTCCGGGTCGAGTTCCTCGATCAGGAAGAATTTGCCCTGACGGTCGACCATCGGCTGGTTCTTGCCCGCGCGGTCGACCATGAAGAGCGGCGGGATGCCGGCGGCCTTGGCCACACGGTCGTCATCGGCACCGAACGTCGGGGCGATGTGCACGATGCCCGTACCGTCCGAGGTGGTCACGTAGTCGCCGACGATCACGCGGAAGGCGTCGCCTTCGGGCTTCACCCACGGGATCAGCTGTTCGTAGTGGATTCCCTCGAGCTCGGGGCCTTTCCAGCTTCCCTCCATGATCTCGTATGTGCCTTCCTGCTTTTTGGTGAAGTAGGAACCCAGAAGTTCTTTGGCCAGGATGACCGTCTGGCGCTGGTCGGTATAGGGGTTGCGGCACTTGACCTTCACGTATTCGATGGCGGGGCCTACGGCCAGTGCGGTGTTCGAGGGCAGCGTCCACGGCGTGGTGGTCCATGCTAGGAAATAGAGCTCGCCTTCGACCCCGGCGAAGAGCTTTTCGCTCTTTGCGTCGCGGATCACACGGAACTGCGACGTACAGGTCGTGTCCTTCACATCGCGGTAGCAGCCGGGCTGGTTGAGTTCGTGGGTCGAGAGTCCCGTTCCGGCGGCGGGCGAGTAGGGCTGGATGGTGTAGCCCTTGTAGAGCAGCCCCTTGTCGAAGAGCTGCTTCAGAAGCCACCACAGCGTCTCGATGTATTTGTTGTCGTAGGTGATGTAGGGGTTGTCCATGTTGACCCAGTAGCCCATCTTGCGGGTGAGGTTCTCCCAGGCGCCCGTGAACTCCATCACCGCCTCGCGGCATGTGCGGTTGTACTCCTCGATGGAGATCTTCTTGCCGATGTCCTCCTTGGTGATGCCGAGTTTCTTCTCGACGCCCAGCTCCACGGGCAGTCCGTGCGTGTCCCATCCGGCCTTGCGGTGCACGAGATAGCCCTGCTGCGTCTTGTAGCGGCAGATGATGTCTTTGATCGTGCGGGCCATGACGTGGTGGATGCCGGGCATGCCGTTTGCCGAGGGGGGGCCCTCGTAGAATACGAACGTGGGATGGCCCTCGCGGGTCGTGATGCTTTTGTGGAACGTGTCGCGCGCGTCCCATTCGCCGAGCACTTCGGCGGCTGTGCCTGCCAGGTCGAGGCCTTTATACTCCTTGAACTTCATATCGGTAGAAATTTCTTCGCTAATTTTCTGACAATTGGCAAAGATATAAAAAAGATTTGAAAAACGGCCCTGCAGCCTTCGATTTGTGGATCTCCGCTCCGGGAATCAGGGTTCAGCACCCGCCCCTCCTTTGCCGGATTTTGTCCGGGCCCTCTTTTGTGGCGGCGGTGTGCCGGATTTTGTCCCGATGTCTTTTGCGGCGGCGGTGTTTGTGGCGGCGGTGTGCTGGATTTTGCCCGGATGTTTTTTTGTGGCGGTGGTGTTATTCGGTTTCGCCCGGCCGGGGCAGCGTGCGGATCACGCGAGCCGGGTTTCCCACGGCCACCGAGTTGGCCGGGATGTCGCGCGGCACGACGGCTCCGGCGCCGATGACCGAACGCGCGCCGATGGTGACGCCCGGGCAGACGATGACCCCTCCGCCCAGCCAGCAGTCGTCGCCGATGCTGATCGGATGGCCGGCTTCGAGTCCCGTGCGGCGCTGTGCCGCGTCGAACGGATGCAGGGCGGTGAGCAGCTGTACGTTGGGGCCTATGAGCGTGTGGCGGCCGATGCGGATCGGCGCCAGGTCGAGGAACACGCAGGAGAAATTGACGAACGAGCCTTCGCCGATCGAAATGTTGCACCCGTAATCGCAGTGGAACGGGCCTCGGATGAATCCTTCGCATGCGGGACACAACTCGCGCAGGGCGGCTCGATAGGCCTCGTCGTGGCCGCAGAGTTCGACGTTGAGCCGATGCATCAGACGTGTGGCCCTGTCGCGGATGGCGGTGAGTTCTGCATCCCGGGGGTCGAACCACCTGCCGGCGAGCATCTTTTCCCGTTCGGTCATTTTAGTCGAAGGATTGCATTTCGATCAGCTTGGCGTAGATGCCGTTGCGCTCCATCAGGGCGTTGTGCGTGCCCTGTTCGGCGATGCGGCCGTGGTCGACGACGACGATCAGGTCGGCGTTGCGGATGGTCGACAGACGGTGGGCGATGACCACCGACGTGCGGCCCTGGAGCAGGTTGTTGAGGGCATCCTGCACGAGTTTTTCGCTCTCGGTATCGAGAGCCGATGTGGCCTCGTCGAGGATCAGGATGTCGGGGTTCTTGAGTACCGCGCGGGCGATCGAGAGCCGCTGGCGCTGGCCGCCGGAGAGTTTCACGCCCCGGTCGCCGATGTTGGTTTCGTAGCCCTCGGTGCATTCGCGGATGAAGCAGTCGGCGTTGGCGACCTTCGCCGCCTCGACCACCTCTTCGTGCGTGGCGCCGCGCTTGCCCATGCCGATGTTGTTTTCGATGGTGTCGTTGAACAGCACGGTGTCCTGTGCCACGACACTCATATGGGCGCGCACGCTCTCCTGCGTGTAGTCGCGCAGCGGGATGCCGTCGATGAGGATTTCGCCTGCCGAGGGGTCGTAGAAGCGGGGCAGCAGCTCGCTCAGCGTCGACTTGCCGCCTCCCGAGGGACCTACCAGAGCCACGGTCTGCCCGCGGCGGATCTCGAACGAGATGCCGTTGATCACTTCGCGCTCCCCGTCGTAGGAGAAGTGCACGTCGCGGAATTCGATTTTCTCTTTCAGTCCCGTGAGTTCCCGGGCGTCGGGTTTGTCCTGTATCTCGGGCTTGGTGTCGATGATCGAGAAGATGCGCTCTCCGGCGGCGATTCCCTGGTTGATGTTGGCAAACTGGTCGATGAAGGTGCGCACGGGGCGCGTGATCTGCGAGAAGATGGCGATGAAGGCGATGAATCCGCCGGGGTCGAGCACGCCCCGGGTCACGAGCGAACCGCCGAAGACGAGGATCACGCCCACGGCCGCGATGCCGAGGAATTCGCTCATGGGCGATGCCAGCTGCTGGCGGCGGGCCATCGAGAGGGTCAGACGCGCCAGATCGGCGCTGATGGCGTAGTATTTCTGCTTGATGTATTCCGTGGCGTTGTAGCTCTTGATGACCTTGATGCCCGAGAGCGACTCGTCGAGCGTCGAGACCATTTCTCCCATGCGCTGCTGGTTGGTGCGGGCCGGGTGGCGGAGTTTCTTCACGATGCTTCCGATCAGCAGGGCGACCATCGGGAGGAACAGCACCGAGAAGATGGCCAGCTCCCACGAAATGGCCACCATCATCACGATGTAGCCGATGATGAGGAACGGCTCGCGGAACGACACCTGGAGGGTGTTGGTGATGCAGAACTGCACCACGCCCACGTCGGAGGTGATTTTCGAAATGATGTCACCCTTGCGCTGGTCGGAGAAATAGCCCACGTTCATGTCCATCACGCGGGCGAACATCTCGTTGCGCATGCGTTGCAGGGTCCGCGTGCGCATGTTCTCCATGGTCCATGCGCCGAGGTATCGGAACAGGTTGCTCAGCAGGCTGATGCAGATGGCCACCACGGCCAGCAGCATCAGTACGTTCTGGCGGTCGTACTGTTCGAAGATGTGCGAGTAGGTGAAGTTGAAAAGTGTTGCGAGGTAATCCTGGTTGAACTCCAGGGGAGGCAGCTTTTCGACATATTCGAAGGCGTAGCTGGCGTCGAACATGGTGTTCAGGATCGGGATGATCAACATGAACGTCAGCGAGTTGAACAACGCATAGAAAAGCGAGTAGAGGAAGTAGGGGATCGCGTATTTCTTGATAGGCCGGGCAAAACCCAACAGCCTCATGTATGTCTTGAACATTCGGGGCGTATGTTTTTGGTTACGCAATTAGCGGTGTAAAGATAAAAAGAATAAGCCGAAAAGCGAAAAAAGTAGGATATTTCAGAGGATTCTGGCGAACTTTCCGCCGAAAAAAGGCTCCGGGGCTCCGTTTTTACCGCTCCGAGGGATCGTATCCCGTGTCTTCGAGCCAGCGGGCCTTGTCGTTGGCGGCCGCCACTGCCAGCCGGTCGCAGCGGTTGTTCTCGACGGTTTCGGCGTGGCCCTTGACCCAGACGAAGCGGACGTTGTGGCGGTTGTACACGCGCAGGAAGCGCATCCAGAGATCGGGGTTTTTCTTGCCCGCAAATCCCTTGCGGACCCAGCCGAAGACCCAGCCTTTGGTGACGGCGTCGACGACGTATTTCGAATCGGAGTAGACGACCACGTCCGAGCCCTCGAACTTGAGTGTTTCGAGCGCCACGCACACGGCCATCAGTTCCATGCGGTTGTTGGTCGTCAGGCGGAATCCCTGCGACAGTTCCTTGCGGTGGTGCCCCGAGAGGAGTACTGCGCCGTAGCCGCCCGGACCGGGGTTTCCGAGGGCCGAGCCGTCGGTGTAAATCGTGATTGCCGGCAAGAGTTGATCGGTTGAAAGGTGAGTGTGAAATTGTGAAAAACGACTTGTCGTCCCGGAGTCCGTGTTGTGCGGGATGACGGAAAAGCGGAAAGAGGACGGTTTTGTCGGATGTCCCGCAAATGACCCTCCTCTTTCCGCATTCGGTTGCAGCCTATTGCAGTGCCGCCAGTTGTTCGCGGAGCGCCGTGATCTTGGCTTCGGCGTCGGCCTGCTTGGCGCGCTCGTTGGCCACCACCTTCTCGGGAGCCGATGTGACGAACCGCTCGTTCGAGAGCTTCTTCATCACCGAAGCGAGGAATCCCTCGTAGTAGGCCAGCTCGTCGGCGAGCTTTTTGCGCTCGGCCTCGGTGTCGATCTTCCCGGCCATCGGCACGAAGTACTGCGTCGTCTTGACGATGAAGGCCGCGGCCGCCGGGTCCTTCTCCGTGACGGTCTCGATATCCGCCAGGTTGGCCATTTTCTGCACGACGGGGGCGAATTCCGCGGGGTAGTTTCCGTCGGCGATGACCCGGAGCGTCAGCGTCTCTTTCTGCGGCAGTCCCTTCTGGTTGCGTATGTTGCGTACCGAGGTGATGATCTCCTTCGCCAGATCGAAGCGCGCCAGCATCGCGGCATCTTCGGCTGCGGGCTCGGGCATCTGCGCCACGCAGATCGACGCATTCTCGGCGCGAGGCGCGAGGTCCTGCCAGATCTCCTCCGTGACGAAGGGCATGAAGGGATGCAGCACGCGCATTAGGGCGTCGAACCAGCCTTTCGTCGCCTCCATCGTCGGGGCGTCGATGGGCTGTCCGTAGGCGGGCTTCACCATCTCGAGGTAGAGACCGCTGAAATCGTCCCAGAAGAGGCGGTAAGCCTCCTTGAAGGCCTCCGAGATGCGGTATGACTTGAAATCCTCGGCGATCTGGCGCAGCGAGCGGCCCAGAGCCTGCTCGAACCACGCCACGGCCAGACGGTTGTTCTCGCTTTGCGCCGCCGCGGTGTCCTCCGCCCAGCCGTTGACGAGGCGGTAGGCGTTCCAGATTTTGTTGCCGAAGTTGCGGCCCTGCTCGCACAGCGCCTCGTCGAACATCACGTCGTTTCCGGCCGACGAGGAGATCAGCATGGCCATGCGCACGCCGTCGGCGCCGAATTTTTCGATCAGATCCAGCGGATCGGGCGAGTTGCCCAGCTGCTTGGACATCTTGCGGCCGATCTTGTCGCGCACGATACCCGTGAAATAGACGTTTCCGAAGGGTTTTTCGTTGCGGTATTCGTAGCCGGCCATGATCATGCGGGCCACCCAGAAGAAGATGATGTCGGGGCCGGTCACCAGGTCGTTGGTGGGGTAGTAGTAGCTGATCTCGCGGTTGTCCGGGAACCGGATGCCGTCGAATACCGAGATGGGCCACAGCCACGACGAGAACCACGTGTCGAGCACATCCTCGTCCTGCCGCAGGTCGGCGAGCTGCAGCGAGGCGTCACCGCTCTTCAGGCGGGCCTTTTCGAGCGCCTGCTCGGGCGTGGGTGCAACCACGAACCCGCCTTTGGGCAGATACCAGGCCGGAATGCGCTGGCCCCACCACAGCTGGCGCGAGATGCACCAGTCCTTGATGTTCTCCATCCAGTGGCGGTAGGTGTTCTTGTATTTCTCGGGCACGAACCGGATCACATCCTCCATTACGGCCTTCGTTGCCGGCTCGGCCAGCTCCTGCATCGAGAGGAACCACTGCATCGAGAGTTTCGGCTCGATGGCCACGCCCGTGCGCTCCGAATAGCCCACGTTGTTGGTGTAGTCCTCGGTCTTCTCCAGCAGTCCTGCCGCTGCGAGGTCCTTCTCGATCTGACGGCGCACGTCGAAACGGTCCTGACCCACGTACATGCCCACTTTGTCGTTGATCGTGCCGTTGTCGTTGAAGATGTCGATGCTCTCCAGGCCGTATTTCTCGCCCAGCATGTAGTCGTTCACGTCGTGTGCCGGGGTTACCTTCAGGGCGCCCGTTCCGAATTCGATGTCCACATACTCGTCGCGGATCACCGGGATCGAACGGCCCACCAGCGGCACGACGACGCGGGCGTCGGCCGGCAGCGACCTGTAGCGCTCGTCATTGGGGTTGACGCACAGCGCCGTGTCGCCCAGAATGGTCTCGGGACGGGTCGTGGCGACGATGATCGCCCGGTCGGTTCCCTCGATCATGTAGCGCAGGTAGTAGAGTTTGCCGTGCGACTCCTTGAAGACCACCTCCTCGTCCGAGAGGGCCGTCTGCGCCGCGGGGTCCCAGTTGACCATCCTGACGCCGCGGTAGATCTTGCCTTTCTCGTAGAGGTCGCAGAAGACGCTCAGGACGCTCTCCGTGCGGGCCTCGTCCATCGTGAAGCAGGTGCGGTCCCAGTCGCACGAGGCGCCGAGCTTGCGCAGCTGGCGGAGGATCACGCCGCCGTATTTTTCCTTCCATTCCCAGGCGTGGCGGAGGAACTCCTCACGCGAGAGCGACGACTTTTCGATGCCTTTTTCGCGCAGCATCGCCACGACCTTGGCCTCCGTGGCGATCGAGGCGTGGTCCATGCCCGGCACCCAGCAGGCGTTCTTCCCGGACATCCGTGCGCGGCGCACCAGCACGTCCTGCAGTGTGTTGTTGAGCATGTGGCCCATGTGGAGCATGCCCGTCACGTTGGGGGGTGGAATGACGATCGTATAGGGTTCGCGTTCGTCGGGTTCCGAGTGGAAAATCCCCCGGTCGATCCAGTAATCGTACCATTTTGATTCGATTTGCTGCGGTGCGTATTTGTCTGCGATTTGCATGGCGCGTTGAATTTTACGTTATTTTCAGGGATGCAAAGTTATTAACATTCTGTCAAAGATAAAATAAAATTTCTAAAAAATCGTTATCTTTGCACCATTATATATTTGTATATCCTATGAGCAAAAAAGATAAGATCGAAACCATCGAAGTCGACGACGTGAATCTCGTCCCCGAACTGCTCGACGGCAATCACCGTGTGATTCCCATCGTGACCGGCAGTGACGAGCCCATGGAGGAGGTCGATGTGCCTGAAATCATCCCCATCCTCACGCTGCGCTCGTCGGTACTTTTCCCGGGGGCTATCACGCCCATCACGGTGGGCCGCGACAAGAGCATCAGCCTCGTGCGCGCCGTGGATGCCGAGGGTGGCATTCTGGGTGCCGTGCTGCAGCGCGAAAGCGACGTCGAGGATCCCGCGCCGGACGACATGTACAAGGTCGGCACGGCTGCGCGGATCATCAAGATCCTCGAAATGCCCAACGGCAACCTCACGGTGATCCTGAACGGACTGGAGAAGATCGAGATCACGGAGTACATCTCCACCAAGCCCTATTTCAAGGCCCGGGTGACGGCCCTGCGCGATTCGACCCCTGATGTGAAGAGCATCGAGTTCGAGGCACTCGTGGACTCGATCCGCGATGTGGCGCTGAACATCATCAACGTCTCGCCGACGATGCCCAAGGAGGCGGCTTTCGCCATCAAGAACATCGACTCGAAGCGCGGCATCATCAACTTCATCTGCTCCAACATGGAGCTGACGGACGAAGACCGCCAGTCGCTGCTGGAGGCCCCCGGCCTGCTGGCCCGCGCCCGCAAGCTGCTCGAAATTCTGATCCGCGAGCAGCAGCTGGCCGAACTGAAGAGCCAGATCCAGGAGCGCGTCAAGCAGGAGATCGACAAGCAGCAGCGCGACTACTACCTCCAGCAGCAGATGCGCACGATCCAGGACGAGCTGGGCGACGGTGCCGATGCCGACATCGAGAAGATGCGCGAGGAGGCCAAGAAGAAAAACTGGCCTGCGGAGGTGGGCGAAACCTTCGAGAAGGAGTTGCAGAAGGTCGAGCGGCTGAATCCCGCCGTGGCCGAGTATTCGGTGCAGATGACCTACCTGCAGCTGCTGCTGGAACTGCCGTGGAACGACGTGACGAAGGACAACCTCGACCTCAAGTGTGCCCGCGAGCAGCTCGATCGCGACCATTTCGGGCTGGACGAGGTGAAGGAGCGTTTGCTCGAGCACCTGGCCGTCATCAAGCTCAAGGGCGACCTCAAATCGCCGATCCTCTGCCTCTACGGCCCTCCGGGAGTGGGCAAGACCTCGCTGGGCAAGTCGGTAGCCGCGGCCCTGGGCCGCAAGTTCGGCCGTATTTCGCTGGGCGGCCTGCACGACGAGTCGGAGATCCGCGGACACCGCCGCACCTACATCGGCGCCATGCCGGGTCGGATCATCCAGACCATCAAACGCTGCGGTTCTTCCAATCCGGTCATCATCCTCGACGAGGTGGACAAGGTAACCGTTTCGAACCACGGCGACCCGTCGAGCGCCCTGCTGGAGGTGCTCGATCCGGAGCAGAACACCACCTTCCACGACAACTACCTTGATATGGAGTACGACCTGTCGAAGGTGCTGTTCATCGCCACGGCCAACAACGTGGGCAATATCGCCCCGGCGCTGCGCGACCGCATGGAGATGATCAACATCGCCGGGTACCTTCTGGAGGATAAGGTGCGCATTGCACTGGACCACCTGCTGCCCAAGCAGCGCGAGGCCCACGGCATCAAGGAGCCGGAACTGACGATGATCCCGGAGGTTGTCGAGCACCTCATCGCCAGCTATACGCGTGAGGCCGGCGTGCGTTCGCTGGATAAAAATCTGGCGAAGATTGCCCGTGCCCGTGCCAAACAGATCGCTTTCGACGAAGCTTTCGCGCCCGAGATTTCGATCAGGGACGTCGAGAAAATCCTCGGCATGCCCAAGTTCCTCAAGGAGGAGTACGAAGTGGGTGGCATGACGGGCGTCGTGACGGGCCTTGCGTGGACCGAGGTCGGCGGCGACATCCTCTACATCGAGTCGGTGCTGACGCCCGGCAAGGGCAAGGTGAGCCTCACCGGTAATCTGGGCGAGGTGATGAAGGAGTCGGCGACGATCGCCCACGAATGGACGATGGCCCACTACCGGGAACTGGGCATCGACCCCAAGCTCTTCGAGACGAACGACATCAACATCCACGTCCCCGAGGGTGCGATTCCGAAGGACGGTCCTTCGGCCGGCATCACGATGGTCTCCTCGATCGTGTCGAGCTATACGGGCCGCAAGGTGAAGGAGCGGATCGCCATGACGGGTGAGACGACTCTCCGTGGACGGGTGATGCCCGTGGGCGGGGTGAAGGAGAAGATCCTGGCGGCCAAGCGCGCCGGCATCACGGAGCTGATCCTCTCGGAGGAGAACCGCAAGGACATTGCCGAGATCAAACCCGAATATATCGCAGGCCTCACGTTCCACTACGTGAGGAGCAACGAGGAGGTGCTGCAGCTGGCTCTGGAGTAGTCCGGGCTCTTTGGGCCGGCGGCGTATCCGGCGATGTTTTCGGTTTCGTTTTCGGCGGAGTACGCCCCGATCGCCCCAATCGCCCCGATTGACCGGATCGGCGGATCGGCCCGATTGCCCGGATTGGCTGGATCGACCGGATCGGCCGAATTGGCCGAATTGACCGGATTGCCCTGATCGACCGGAAGTTTTCGTATGAACTCGCGGCGGCGAAGCTGACGAAGAGCCGGCGGAAGCCTCTTGCGGAACAGGAATAACCCATGAAATTCATTGCAATCATCCCCGCGCGTTATGCTTCGACGCGCTTTCCCGGAAAGCCGCTGGCGCGACTGGGCGGCAAGCCCGTCATCGAGCGGGTCTACGAACAGGTCGCCGGTGTGCTGGACGAGGCTGTGGTGGCCACCGACGACAAGCGCATCCGCGATGCGGTGCTGGCCTTCGGGGGGCGGGTCGAAATGACCTCCCCGGACCACCGGAGCGGCACGGACCGCTGCCGGGAAGCCTACGAACACCTCGGCGCGGAGTACGACGTGGTGATCAACGTGCAGGGCGACGAACCTTTTATCCGTCCCTCGCAGCTGGAGGCCGTGAAACGCTGTTTCGACGATCCGTCGACCGACATTGCCACGCTCGTGAAACCGTTTACCGAGGCCGACGGACTGGAGGCCCTCGAAAATCCCAACTCTCCCAAGGTGGTCCTCGACGCACAGTCGCGGGCCATCTATTTTTCCCGTTCGGTGATCCCCTACCTGCGGGGCGTTCCGCGCGAGGAGTGGCTTGCGCGCCACACCTTCTACAAGCATATCGGTCTCTATGCCTTTCGTGCCGACGTGCTGCGGGCGGTGACGGCGCTGCCGCAGTCGCCGCTCGAGCTGGCCGAATCGCTGGAGCAGCTGCGCTGGCTGGAGAACGGCTACCGGATCGGGGTCGGTATTTCGGAGGTTGCGACCATCGGCATCGATACGCCGGAGGATCTCGAAAAAGCGGAAGCCTTTTTGAAAGAATTGAAAAATTGATTATCTTGTATCGTCATTTCGCCCGTATGCGGTCGGTTTCATCCCCCGGGGCCTTTGAAGAACGGCCTTCCGACGATGGCCGGTTCGAGTTTGGCCCAATTGTGTAACTGGTTGGAAAAAGCCTTCCGGAGACGGCCGGTCCGAGGGTGAGCCCGATTCCGGGGCTGTGCTTCTGAAGCAGGACTTTCGGCGGAGCGTACCGGAGTTGCCAAGGCGGCTTCGGGCTGCGGCAGGGCCGGGGATTCAAGGCGGCTTTGAGTTGCGGCAGGACCGGGGTGCCAAGGCGGTTGCGGCCGAGCCGGGCGGTAGCGGAATGGCGTGAAAATTAGAATGTTGTTTATGGACTTGAAATTCATCGCGGGGCCGTGCGTCATCGAATCGGCCGAACTGCTGGACGCCGTGGGCGAAAGGCTCGCGGCCATCAATCGCAGCCTCGGCACGCAAATCATCTTCAAGGCCTCGTTCGACAAGGCCAACCGCACCTCCATATCGTCGTTCCGCGGTCCGGGACTCGAAAAGGGTTTGCAGATGCTTGCGGACGTGCGGGCGAAGTGGGGGCTGCGGCTGCTCACCGACATCCACGAATCGTGGCAGGCCGCACCCGTCGGCGAGGTTGTCGACGTGATCCAAATCCCGGCATTCCTCTGCCGCCAGACCGATCTAGTGGTCGCCGCGGCCAAAACGGGCAAGACGGTGAACATCAAGAAAGCCCAGTTCCTTTCGGGCGCGGACATGTGCTATCCCTACGAGAAGGCCCGCGAGGCGGGAGCCGGTGACATCTGGCTCACCGAACGCGGCAACTCGTTCGGCTACAACAACCTGGTTGTCGATTTCCGCAATATCCCCGACATGCTCAAAATCGCCCCTACGGTCGTGATGGACTGCACCCACTCGGTGCAGCGTCCCGGCGCGGCGGGCGGCAAGACGGGCGGCAACCGCGAATTCGTGCCCGCCATGGCACACGCGGCCAAGGCGTTCGGGGCCAACGGTTTTTTCTTCGAGGTGCACCCCGATCCCGACAAGGGGTTGAGCGATGCGGCCAACATGCTGCGTCTGGACGATCTGGAGCCTCTTGTGAAAAGCCTGCTGTAAAGTTACGCATCTAATTCTCGTTAAGCATGACAGATACGACCAAGACGCAGATTCTGGAGGTTGCCCGCAAGGCAATCCACACCGAAATGCTGTCGCTCAAACGCATGGAAGATACGCTTGGCGACGAGTTCGCCACGGCCGTGGAGATGATCCTCGCCAGCCGCGGCAAGTGTATCGTTACGGGCATGGGCAAGTCGGGCCTCGTGGGACGCAAGATCGCCGCGACGCTCGCTTCGACCGGCACCCCGAGTTTTTTCCTGCACCCCGGCGAGGCCTTCCACGGCGACCTGGGCATGATTTCGAAGGAGGACATCGTGGTTGCGCTCTCCTATTCGGGCGAGACGGACGAAATCCTCAAGATCGTCCCCTTCATCCACTCCAACGGCAACAAACTGGTCTCGATGACCGGAAACCCCGACTCGGCTCTGGCCAAGAATTCCGACGTGCACCTCGACGTGGGGGTGAAGGAGGAGGCTTGTATTCTGCACCTCGCGCCCACTTCGTCGACCACGGCGCAGATCGCCATGGGCGATGCGCTGGCCGTGTCGCTGATGCAGATGCGGGGCTTCACGAGCGTTGATTTTGCGCGCCTGCATCCGGGCGGAAGCCTCGGACGGCGTTTGCTGATGACCGTAGGCAACGTCATGCGCGACCACGATCTGCCCGTCGTGGCGTCCGACTGTCCGGCTGCGGAGATGATCCACGCCATTTCGAAGGGCGGACTGGGGCTGATCGTCATCTGCGACGGCGAGCGGATAGAGGGCATCGTCACCGACGGCGACGTGCGCCGTGCGATGGAGCGTCTGCGCGGGGAGTTTTTCAACATCACGGCTTCCGACATCGCCACGCGCAATCCCAAAACGATCTCGCCGGATGAGAAACTGATCGAGGCGGAGAAGATGATGACCCGCAACAAGGTCACCTCGCTGCTCGTGACGGACCCGGCCGGCAAGTTGGTCGGAGTGATCCAGATTTACGACATCAAGTTGTAGCAGACCTTCCGCCCGGGCTGCAGCCGTCCGCCGGAGCTATCTCGCGGGGCCGATTCATGGAGACGGCCGGCGCTTGTAACGGAGCCCGTTTGGCATCCGCAGGGGTGCCCAGGCGCCCGGAACCTTCGGGGTCAGTCCTCTGGCACGATGTCTTGTTCGCAAGGCCCCCCCCCTCGCTCGGATATTCCTGCCTTGACCGGGCCTGATGCCCGCCGGCCATAGCTTCGGCCTTTGTCCGGATCCGGGCTGTTCCCGAAAAACAAAACAAGGGGAGATTTTCAAAAACCTCCCCTTTGTCTTGCTATCCCCTGATGTAGTGCGGCAGTTCGTCCGGCAGCTCCATCGAGATTTCCACCAGCCCGCGGATCTCGCCGCTCTCTTTCCAAGCTGTCTGGTAGATCATCTTGTGCACGCCCTGCTTTTCGATGGTGTAGGCGTTCGTGCCTCCCGATGCGAGCAGACGGCGGATCGTTTCGCGCGACCGCTCGTTGTGGCAGTCGAACAGGCTCCGGCCGATCAGGTCGCCGTGTTTGGCGAAGGTCGCACGCGCCTTTTCGTTCATGTAGCGGATTACGCCCTCGCTGTCGCACACGGTGATGGCGCAGGCGACCTCTTCGGCCCAGGGTGGAAGGATATTTCCCGTTGTCATTGCTGGATTTTTACGAGTTGTTCACGATATGCGTTCAGAATGCGCGACTTGGAGATGAATCCCAGATAGCGGCCCTGCTTGTCCACGACGGGCAGCATCCACGTGCGCTTGTCCTCGAATTTCTCCATGACGCTCAGGATGGTTTCGTGTTCGATGATCCTGTCCGGCGGCGGAATCATATAGTCCGAGATCGGGTGTCCGTATTTCTCGTGTTTGAACATGTCCTCGCGCAGGTCGTCCAGCTGCACCACGCCGATCAGCCGATCGGAGTTGTCGATCACGGGGAAGATGTTGCGGCGGGCCGTCGAAATGATGTGCACGATGTCGCCCAGCGTGATGGTCTCCTTGATGCGCAGGAAATCGGTCTCCATGAGCTCATCGAGTTTCAGGAAGACAAACACCGACTGGTCCTTGTCGTGGGTCAGCAGTTCGCCCTTCTGGCGCAGCTGCTTGGTGTAGATCGAGTCGGGATCGAGGTAGTAGTCGACGGCGAACGAGATGCAGGCGGTGATCATCAGGGGGATGAACAGCCCGTAGCCGTTTGAGAGTTCTGCGATCAGGAAGATCGAGGTCAGCGGTGCGTTCATCACCCCCGACATGACGCCCGCCATGCCGACCAGCGTGAACGAGACGATCGACACCTCCCATCCGAACAGTGTGTTGCACACCAGTGCCAGCGAGGCGCCCGTGAAGGCTCCGACGAACAGCGACGGCGCGAACGTACCGCCCACACCTCCCGCGGCGTTGGTTGTGGCCATGGTGATGACCTTGAAGAACATCGTGGCGATGACGAAGAGGATGATCACCCAGTCGATGTCGCGGAAACGGTAGAAGAGCGAGTTGTTGAACAGCTCCTGCGCATTGCCGTGCATCAGGGAGGTGAATCCCTCGTAACCTTCGCCGTAGAGCGGCGGGAAGACGAAGATCAGGATACCCAGAATCGCACCTCCCCACAGCCATTTCTTGTACTGCTTGTCGATGCTTTTGAAGAAGCCGCCGACCCGCGAGTTCATCGACGTGAAATACCACGCCATCAGCCCGCACAGCACGCCGAGCAGGATGAACAGCGGTATCTGCCACAATTCGAAGGCGTCCTTGGGGGCCAGGGTCACGGCCAGAATCGGGTCGAAGCCGCGCAGCATGAAGGCCATTGTCGTCGCGGTGACCGAGGCGATCAGCAGCGGGATGACCGATCCGGCGGTGATGTCGAGCATCAGGATTTCCAGCACGAACACCACGCCCGTGATCGGGGCCTTGAAGATCGCCGCGAGGGCGGCACCCGCACCGCAGCACAGCAGCAGCGTTGTGTGCTTGTAGTTGAGACGCGCCATCCGTCCGATGTTCGAGCCGATGGCCGCTCCCGTGAGCACGATCGGGGCCTCGGGTCCCACCGAGCCGCCGAATCCGATGGTCGTCGCACCGCCCACGATCGAGGTCCAGCAGTTGTGCCGGGCGATGTGCGAGTTGCGGCGCGACATGGCGTAGAGGACGCGTGTCACGCCTTCGGAGATGTTGTCGCGGACGATGTATTTGACGAACAGCGTCGCCAGGATGATACCCACCGCAGGGTAGATCAGGAAGAGGATGTGGGCGCTGTCCACCGGGAACCAGTGGATCAGTCCGCTCTTGATGCCGTGGAGCAGCATCTCGAACAGATAGGTTCCCAGCCCGGCTAGTACACCGACCACCACAGCCAGCACCATCATGATCTGCTGGTTGGAGAGTCTCCGGGTCAGCCGGAGAAATTCGAAGTAGAGACGGTCGGCGCGGAAGGACATCTTTTTCCTACTTGTTGTGAGCGAAATGCTCGGTTTGCCCGGCGATCAGTTCCTCGTCGTCGAAATAGTTGATTTTCATGGCTGCACGGACGTCGGCTAGGGTCTCAGCAGCCGCAGCACGGGCCTTTGCCGAACCTTCGCGCAGGATCTCGTAGACCTCGCCGATGCGCGCTTCGTAGTGGTGGCGGCGCTCGCGGATCGGATCGAGCATTTCGTTGAGAATGGCGATCAGCAGGCGTTTCACCTTCACGTCGCCCAGTCCGCCGCGGCGGTAGTGTGCCTTCAGCTCATCCAGCGAGGCGTATTCGGGCAGGTATTTGGCAAAATGCTCGGGACGGCTGAAAGCGTCGAGATAGGTGAACACCGTGTTGCCCTCGACTTTGCCCGGATCCTCCACGCGCAGGTGGTCGGGATCGGTGTACATGCCCATCACCTTCTTCTTGACTTCCTCGGCCGTGTCCGACAGGTAGATGCAGTTGTTCAGCGACTTGGACATCTTGGCCTTGCCGTCGGTTCCCGGCAGACGCATGCAGGCCGCATTTTCGGGCAGCAGGATTTCCGGTTCGACGAGCGTCTCGCCGTACACCGCGTTGAATTTGTGCACGATTTCGCGCGTCTGCTCGATCATCGGCTCCTGGTCCTCGCCCACGGGCACGGTCGTGGCCCTGAAGGCCGTGATGTCCGACGCCTGGCTGATGGGGTAGGTGAAGAATCCGACGGGGATGCCCTGACGCTGGGTCGTGTCGCCTTCGGCGGCCCCCTCGGCGAATCCGCGCAGGGCGATCTCGGCCTTCACGGTCGGGTTGCGCTGGAGACGCTGTACGGTGACGAGGTTCATGTAGTAGAAGGCCAGTTCGCACAGTTCCGCAACCTGCGACTGGATGAAGAGCGTCGATTTCGCAGGATCGAGACCCACCGAAAGGTAGTCCAGCGCCACTTCGATGATATTCTGACGCACCTTTTCCGGATTGTCGGCATTGTCGGTGAGTGCCTGTGCATCGGCGATCATGATGAATATCTTGTCGAATTGGCCCGAGTTCTGCAACTCGACGCGGCGGCGGAGCGAACCCACAAAGTGGCCCAGATGGAGCCGGCCCGTGGGACGGTCGCCGGTAAGGATGATTTTTGCCATATTTTTAAAAAAAGTACATTTTGTAGGCGAAGATACGAAAAACTCTGCGGCAATGCGAAAAAGTTGTCTGATATAGTTTTTTTTTATATCTTCGCTTTCTCAAATAGACGCCTGCTATGACAATCATCCAACTCGAATATCTGCTGGCCGTGGCCAACTGCGGGAGTTTCTCGCTTGCCGCCGAACATTGTTTTGTGACGCAACCTTCTTTGAGCATGCAGGTCAAGGCGCTCGAAGAGGAGCTTGGCGTGGTGCTTCTGGACCGTTCGAAGAAGCCCGTCATTCCGACCGAGGCGGGCGAGGTGGTGCTCGAACAGGCGCGCGAGACAATCAAGGCATACAATTATATCAAGGAGGCCGTCTCGGAGCTCAAGGGTGAAACCGCGGGTAAACTGCGGCTGGGTGTCATTCCGACCATCGCGCCCTACCTGCTGCACAAATTCATCCCGGCCTTCGTGCACGACTACCCGAAGGTCGAGCTGGAAATATCCGAGATGATCACCTCGGACATCGTCGAGGCGCTCAAGCGCGACCGGATCGATGCGGCGCTGGTGGCCAGCGGCACCTGCGGCGACGGCATCCTCGAGCAGGAACTTTTCAACGACCGCTTCTACGCCTATGTGTCGCCCGAGAATCCGCTTTATGAACGGCAGAATATCCGGATCGAAGATATCGACCTCAAGGATCTGCTGATCCTGAGCCCCGGCAACTGTATGCGCGACCAGATCATCGAACTCTGCCAGGCGCGGCGTTCGATGCCGTCGCACTATTCGTTCGAATCGGGTTCGCTGGATACGCTCATGCGCATCGTCGACTGCACGTCGTCTCTGACGATCATTCCCGAAATGGCCGTCGAGTACATTCCCGCGGACCACCTCGACCGGCTGAAAACCCTCTCGAAGGGGGCCACCTCGCGCAAGATCGCCGTCGCCGTGCGCCGTACCTATGTCAAGAACTCGATCATCCGGGCCTTGACCGAGACCATCTTGGCCAACGTCCCGGTGGCGAAGGCATAGCTTCCGCGGATAAGGTGTGTTGCGCCCGGCAGTTCTTCTGCCGGGCGCAATGCGTTGCGACGTCTCTGTCCGGAGTGTTCCGTTTTCGGAACTTGCCCGCCTTTGCTTGCCCCCCCCCTGCCGCCCGCCTCCGCCCGCCTTCCGCCTGCCTTCCGGCCATCTCCTTCCGTCCGGTGGCCATGCGGCGGCCTGTGCGGATCGGACCCGAAAGTTCCCGCATTGCGCGGAAAGGGGAGGCGGCCGGAGTCTTCCGAAAAGCGGCGTAACAACGAATCCGGCAACAAAAAGTGCGAAATATTGAATTGCTTCCGGGACAATATGCCCGCTTGTAACGCGATTTTTATCGCGTTGCTTTCAAATCTCATTCTCTTTTCATACCTTTGCAAGGTTATAGATCCCTATTGAATGCTTATGGATAAACTGATCGAAACGATCGTCAGCGCGATTGAAGATAAAAAAGGTAAGAATATTGTATCGTTGGACCTCTCGGGATTCGATGGAGCGATTTGTTCACATTTTGTGGTTTGCAACGCCGATTCCACGACGCAGGTGTGCGCCATAGCCGCCGAAATCGAGGAGCAGGTGTCCGAAAAACTGGGCGAGAAGGTGTGGCGCATCGAAGGCCAGCAGAACGGTGTGTGGGTCGCCATGGACTATGTCGATGTGGTGGTGCACATCTTCCAGACCGAGCTCCGGAGCTTCTACCGTCTTGAGGAGTTGTGGGCCGACGCACCGCAGGTGAAATATGAATACGAAGAGTAATCCGGATTATGGCAAGGAAAAACAAGAATAACAATAAAATGAATCTGAACATGCCGCGTCCTTCGATGCTGTGGATCTACGGCCTGATCGCCATGCTCATCTTCGGCTGGTATCTGTTCGACGGCAGCAATGAAGCGCCGCTGCCCAGCGACTGGGCCACCGTGCAGCAGATGGTCGAGAAGGGCGAGGTGGAGAAGATCCAGGTTGTGAACCGCGATCAGGCGCAGGTGTTCCTGAAGGAGGATGCCGGCGAGAGATACCGCAACGACTCGGTGGACCGTCGTTTCCGCCGCCTGCCCGAGACGGGAGTGCAGCTGACATTCACCATCGGTTCGGTCGACTCGTTCCGCGAGGATTTGAAGGCCGCCGAGGAGAAGTCGGGGCAGAGCGTGCCGGTGATCTATGAAAACAAGGCCAACGACTGGACCTCGATTCTGCTCAACCTGCTGCCGTGGGTGGTGATCATCGGAGCGTGGTTTTTCATCATGCGCTCGATGTCGCGCGGTGCGGGAGCCGGAGGCGGCGGAGGCATCATGAATGTCGGTAAAGCCAAGGCGCAGGTCTTCGACAAGGACAACTCCAGACGGGTGACGTTCAAGGATGTGGCCGGCCTGGAGGAGGCGAAGGTCGAGATCATGGAGATCGTCGATTTCCTGAAGAAGGCCGACAAGTACAGGGAACTGGGAGCCAAGATTCCGAAGGGTGCATTGCTCGTGGGCCCTCCGGGAACGGGTAAGACCCTGCTGGCCAAGGCAGTTGCCGGGGAGGCCAACGTGCCGTTCCTCTCGATTTCGGGCTCCGATTTCGTCGAGATGTTCGTCGGCGTGGGCGCCTCGCGTGTCCGTGACCTGTTCGAACAGGCCAAGCAGAAGGCCCCGTGCATTGTCTTCATCGACGAGATCGACGCCATCGGCCGCGCCCGCGGCAAGAATGCCGGATTCTCGGGCAACGACGAACGCGAAAATACGCTGAACCAGCTTCTGACCGAGATGGATGGCTTCCAGACCAATACGGGAGTCATCGTTTTGGCGGCCACCAATCGTGCCGATATCCTCGACAAGGCACTGATGCGCGCCGGACGTTTCGACCGTCAGATCGAAGTGGGGCTGCCCGACGTGAAGGAGCGCGAGGAGATTTTCAATGTCCACCTGCGTCCGCTGAAGCTCGATCCGCAGCTGGACCGTTCGTTCCTGGCGCGCCAGACCCCCGGTTTTTCGGGTGCCGACATCGCCAACGTCTGCAACGAGGCGGCTCTGATTGCCGCGCGGCACAACAAGAAATTCATTTCGAAAGAGGACTTCCTGGCTGCCATCGACCGCATTGTGGGCGGTCTGGAGCGCAAGAATAAGATCATCACCGACGAGGAGAAGCGCGTGATCGCCTTCCACGAGGCGGGACACGCCACGGTGAGCTGGATTCTGGAGCATGCCAGCCCGCTGATCAAGGTGACGATCATCCCGCGCGGCAAGGCGCTGGGTGCCGCCTGGTACCTGCCCGAGGAGCGTCAGATCACCACGCGTGAGCAGATGATGGACGAACTGGCCGCGACGCTCGGAGGCCGCGTTTCCGAGCAGCTGACCTTCGGCGAGATTTCGACCGGGGCGCTCAACGACCTGGAACGCGTCACCAAGCAGGCCTATGCCATGGTGGCCTATTACGGCATGAGCGAGAACGTCGGTACGCTCTCCTTCTACGACTCCACGGGCCAGAGCGACATGGCCTTCACGAAACCCTATTCGGAACTTACGGCCCAGCAGATCGACGCCGAGGCCAAGCAGGTCATTGAGCAGGCCTACAAGATGGCCGAGAAGGTGCTCCGCGAACATGCCGACGGGTTGAAAGAGCTGGCCGAGCTGCTGCTCTCCCGCGAGGTGGTCTTCACCGAGGATGTTGAGCGTATCTTCGGCCGCCGCAAGAAGGACATCGAACGCGAACGCCGCGAGGCCGAGGCGAAAGCCAAGGCCGGAGGTGAAGGCGGCAAAGCCGTCGGGGAGGAGCCTCAGGCCGGTAATCAGGCTGCCGCGGTCGTCGATCCTTCGGCCGAATCAGGCAAGTCCGAAACGGCCGAACCGGCTCCCGTAGCTCCGGCCGTTGCCGCTCCCGAAACCGAATGAGCCCGTTGAAACCTAACTACACCCTAAAAAACGATGAGTGAAAAAATGAAGAACCTCTGGGTGCGCACTGCGAGCGGGGCCGTCCTCGCCGTGGTGGTGCTGGGGGCTATCGCATGGTCGCAATGGAGTTTCGGCCTGCTGCTGGCGGCGTTGCTGGTCGTCGGCATGGCGGAGTTCTATTCCCTGGCCGGGGAGCGGGGCAGTTCCCCCCAATGGATCGTCGGACTGGCTGCCGGGCTCGTGCTTTTCGCCTTGAATTTCGCATTCGTGTCGGACGACATCCAGATCCTCGGCAGTGCCCGCCAGGCTTTCGCCTGCGGCATGGCCTTCCTGCTGTTGCTGCTTCCGACCATGTTCATCTGCGAACTTTTCCGCCGCCGGGAGAATCCCGCCGCCAATATCGGCATCACGTTCCTGGGAGTCGTCTACGTGGCGCTCCCGTTTTCGCTGATGTGTTACATTCCGATCATCGGCAGCGAGACGTGGAATCCCTGGGTGATGCTTTTCTACGTTTTCATCATCTGGGCCAACGATGTCTTTGCCTATCTGGTGGGCATGTCCGTCGGCAGACACCACCTGTGCGAACGCCTCTCGCCCAAAAAGTCCTGGGAAGGGTTCTTCGGGGGGCTGATCGGGGCCGTTGCCATGGGTCTTGTCGCCGCCCGCGTGCTGGACGGCAGCTATTGGGTGTGGTCCGGACTGGCGCTCGTCGCGGCCGTTACGGGGGTTCTGGGCGACCTGGTGGAGTCGATGTTCAAACGCGCCGCCGGGGTCAAGGATTCGGGAACGCTGATCCCCGGTCACGGCGGAGTGCTGGACCGCTTCGACGCCATGCTGCTCTCGGCGCCGTTCGTCTTCGTCTATATGCTTTTTCTGATGTAACAGCTAACTTAACCGTGTTATGAGAATCAATAAGGAAGGATATAAAATCATTGTCATTTCGGGCGCAGTCTGCCTGCTTCTGTGGTGGCTGTTTTACCATTTGCTGATCCACGATGCCAATGTTTCGCTGCTGTGGTTCAGTGCCATCGTGCTGCTGCTGTTCTGGTTTTTCATCGTAGCCTTCTTCCGCGAACCCCGCCGGGTGCGTATCCACGACGCCGATCTGGTCTTCGCACCCTGCGACGGCCGCGTGGTGGTGACGGAGGTCGTCTCCGAGGACGAATACCTCAAGGAGGAGATGCTGCAGATTTCGATCTTCATGTCCATTACGAACGTCCACATGAACTGGGTTCCCGTGGGCGGCAAGGTGGAGTATTTCAAATACCATCCGGGTCGTTTTCTGGTGGCCTGGCACCCCAAGTCCTCGACCGAGAACGAACGCACGACGACCGTGGTGCGTATGGCCTCGGGCCAAAAGGTGCTCTTCCGCCAGATCGCGGGACTGATCGCCCGGCGCATCATCTCCTATATGACCGTCGGCCATCAGGTCGAGCAGAACAGTGTCTGCGGATTCATCAAGTTCGGCTCGCGCGTCGACGTGCTCGTCCCCAAGGACAGCGAACTGCTGGTGGAGATCGGCGATCCCACGGTGGGTTCGCAGACCCCGATTGCCCGGCTGCGCAAGAACCTCGAAAACGAATAACGCCATGAGGGCGACTCCCCAGACTTTCCTGCGGTTCATCGCGGGCGTGGCGGTTGCCGCGGCCGTGCTTTTCCTGGTCTGGTATTTCTCCTCGATTGTCGTCTACATCCTCGTCTCGGCCGTGCTGGCCGTCATGGGCAATCCGCTCGTGAAGTTTCTTTCGTCGGTGCACTTCAGGGGGTGGCAGGTTCCCCGCTGGTTGGCCGCGCTGGTGACCCTTGTGGTGATCTGGGTCGTCCTGGCTACGCTGTGTTCGTTGTTCGTGCCGCTGGTCTTCAACAAGATCAACCAGTTTGCCCATGTCGACTTCGCTGCGGTCGTGGGGAGCATCGGCGAGCCGATCGCCCGGATGCAGCACGATTTGCAGGCTCTTTTCTCCCTGCCCGAGAGCACTTTCTCACTCTCCGACGAACTGACCGCCGCCCTCCGGAAGGTCATCGACATCAATTCGCTCAACACGATTTTCTCGTCGGTCATCAACCTCGTTCTTTCGTCGGTGATCGCCATTTTCTCGGTTTCGTTCATCACCTTCTTCTTCCTCAAGGAGGAGGGGCTTTTCTATGCGATGATCACCTCCGTTTTCCCGGAACATTACCACGACAACATCACCCGTGCGCTGGATTCGGTGACGCTCCTGCTGGCACGCTACTTCACGGGCATCCTTTCGGAGAGCCTCCTGCTGACGATCGCCGTGACACTGGTGATGATGGCCTTCGGGATGAAGGCCGCCGACGCGGGATTCATCGGCCTTATCATGGGAGTGATGAACGTGGTTCCCTATGCCGGGCCGCTGATCGGCGGCGTGGTCTCGGTCTTCGTGGGCATCGTCTCGCCGATCGAGGGCATGAGCGTGGGGCATACGGCTTTCGTGATCGCCGGGTCGCTGCTGATCCTCAAGGGGATGGACGACTTCATCCTCCAGCCGACGCTCTATTCCGAGCGGGTGAAGGCGCATCCGCTCGAAATCTTCCTGGTGATTCTCATCGCCGGATCGCTGGCCGGAATCTTGGGCATGCTGCTGGCAATACCGTCCTATACGGTGCTGCGCGTTTTTGCCAAGGAGTTCTTCTCGCAGTTCCGTCTGGTGCGTAAACTGACCGAAAAAATCTGATGGAACGGGTTCTGATCGAGGGCGTTGTGGAACACGGACGCCGACTCGGACATGAGTTGGGCTTCCCGACGGCCAATCTGTCCGTCCCGGAGCAGGTTGCCGCTGCCGACGGGGTTTACCGTTCGCGTGTGCAGATCGACGGCCGGATCTACGAGGCCATGTCGAACCTGGGGCGCAATCCTTCGGTCGGGGGCGTTGAGCGGCGTCTCGAGACCCATATTTTCGACTTCCGGGGCGAGCTTTACGGCCGTCGGCTGCAGGTCGAACTGCTCGAAAAGATCCGCGACGAACGCCGGTTTGCTTCGGTGGGGGAATTGCGCGCGCAGATTGCCCGAGACAAGGAATCTATTTTGAAATTAAAACAGGATACTATGTATTTGGATTTGACCATGCCCTATAAGGTTGCCGACATGTCGTTGGCCGAATGGGGCCGCAAGGAGATCGAGATTTCCGAGCATGAAATGCCCGGCCTGATGGCCGTGCGCCGCAAATACGGACCCGAAAAGCCGCTGCAGGGCGTGCGTGTGATGGGCTCGCTGCACATGACCATCCAGACGGCGGTTCTGATCGAAACCCTCGTGGAGCTGGGTGCAGACGTGCGCTGGTGCTCGTGTAATATTTTCTCGACGCAGGATCACGCCGCCGCAGCCATTGCCGCCGCGGGTGTTCCGGTCTTCGCGTGGAAGGGCGAGACGCTGCCCGAATACTGGTGGTGTACGGCCATGGCCCTCTCGTTCCCCGGCGGCAAGGGCCCGCAGCTGATCGTCGACGACGGCGGCGACGCCACACTGCTGATCCACAAGGGCTACAAGGCCGAGAACGACGCCTCGTCGCTCGATTACGCCGCTTCGTCTTACGAGGAGGAGGTAATCCTCGATACGCTGCAGCGGATTCTGGCCGAGGACCCCGACAAATGGCACCGCACGGTCGCCGAGTGGAAGGGTGTGAGCGAGGAGACCACCACGGGTGTGCACCGCCTCTATCAGATGCAGGAGGCCGGCGAACTCCTGGTTCCGGCCATCAACGTCAACGATTCGTGCACCAAGTCGAAGTTCGATAACCTCTACGGTTGCCGCGAGTCGCTGGCCGACGGCATCAAGCGCGCCACGGATGTGATGATCGCCGGCAAGGTGGTTGTTGTGTGCGGCTACGGCGATGTGGGCAAGGGATGCGCACGGTCGATGCGTTCCTACGGTGCCCGGGTGATTGTCACGGAAATCGACCCCATCTGCGCCCTGCAGGCCGCCATGGAGGGTTTCGAGGTAAAGACCGTCGAGAGTGCGCTGGCCGAAGGCAACATCTACGTCACCTGCACGGGTAACTGCGACATCATCACGCTGGAGCACATGGAACGCATGCGCGATCAGGCCATTGTCTGCAACATCGGCCATTTCGACAACGAGATTCAGATGGCGCGCCTCGAAAAATCGGGGGCCGTGAAGCTGAACATCAAGCCGCAGGTCGACAAGTTCACCTTCCCCGACGGACATTCGATCTTCGTTTTGGCCGAGGGCCGTCTGGTGAACCTCGGCTGCGCTACGGGCCATCCTTCGTTCGTGATGTCGAACTCGTTCACCAACCAGTGCCTTGCGCAGATGGAACTGTGGCAGAAGGAGCACGCGGTGGGTGTCTACCGCCTGCCGAAGCACCTCGACGAGGAGGTGGCGCGCCTGCATCTGGACAACCTCGGCGTCGAGCTGACCCGTCTGACCAAGCGTCAGGCCGACTATATCGGCGTTAGCGAGGATGGCCCCTACAAGGCCGAGCACTACCGTTATTGATATCTGAGGCCTGTGCCTCTTGCGCTGGTCCGGCCCGGATGGAACAACTGCTCCTCCGGGCCGGACCAGCGTTTGTGCGCTCTTTTGCGAGACCCTCTTGGCGCAGAAGCTCCATGACCTGCTGCCGGAGGATCGACCGTTGCATCGGGACGACCGGCCTCCGGATTGCCGAATCCAAAGCCGTGCATCCGGCGATCCGGAAACACGCCCTTCCCTCCCTCTATCCGCGTTCGGCCCCCAACCCGCGTTCGGCCCTCCATCCGCTTTCGGTCCTCCATCCGCGTTCTGCCCGCAACCCGCGTTCCGGTGGCTCCCGACCCGACCTTGCGATTTCAAAAGCCGGATTAACGGCCCGTTGTAAGTCCCGGATTCCTGGGGACAGCGCGCTAAACCGGCCGATGAAACCGACAAATTCAAAAAAAATAATTTTACGATAAACGGCTTTTGAAATAATTATATTAAATTAGCGACCGAAATTATATCAACTAATTTATTCAAATCCGAATTTTTGACATGAATATGCTGAGACTACTCGCCCCACTCGTGCTGCTGTTCCTGGCCGGGAGCTGTAACACCGACGACGATGCGGCCGTCCGCGCACTGGCGCGGCGGATCATCCCCGAACAGGAACACCGCTTCCGTTTCGAACACATCGCCGACACGGCCGACTGCTTCGAACTGGAGTCGCGCGGCGGGCGAATCATCGTTCGCGGCAACAATTCAACGTCGATTGCCGTGGGTCTGAACCATTACCTGAAGAACTATTGTCTGACGACCGTGTCGTGGAACAGCTGCAACCCCGTTGAGATGCCCTCGGTGCTGCCGCCCGTCGAAGGCACGGTCCGCGGCGAAGCCCGTGCCAAAGAGCGCTTTTTCCTGAATTACTGCACCTTCGGCTACACGATGCCCTGGTGGGGCTGGACGAAGTGGGAGCGCTTCATCGACTGGATGGCGCTTCAGGGCGTTACCATGCCGCTGGCCATCACCGGACAGGAGGCCGTTTGGGAGAAGGTCTGGACGAAATTGGGCCTCACCGAGCAGGAGGTCCGCGCCTACTTCACGGGTCCGGCCCACCTGCCGTGGCACCGGATGTCGAACATCGACTACTGGCAGGGTCCTCTGCCTCAGGAGTGGCTCCAGGGCCAGTTGGAACTCCAGCAGCGCATCGTGGCCCGCGAGCGAGAACTGGGCATGAAGCCCGTGCTGCCGGCATTTGCCGGGCATGTTCCCCAGGAAATCAAGCGTCTCTATCCCGACGCCCGGATCACGCGCGTAAGTTATTGGGGAGGCTTCGCCGACGAGTACCGGTGCAGCTTCCTCGACCCGATGGATCCGCTGTTCGAGGTCATTCAGCGGGAATTCCTCACCGAGCAGACCCGTCTGTTCGGCACCGACCACATCTACGGAGCCGATCCCTTCAACGAAATCGACGCTCCGACGTGGGATCCCGAGACCCTGGCGGGCATGTCGCGCCATATCTACGAATCGCTCTCGAAGGTCGACCCCGAGGCCGTATGGCTTCAGATGGGCTGGCTCTTCTATGCCGACCCGACTCACTGGACGCAGGAGAACATTCAAGCCTTTCTGGGCGCCGTTCCGCAGGACAAACTGCTGATGCTGGACTACTTCTGCGAGTTTACCGAGATCTGGAAGCAGACCCGGCAGTTCTACGGACAGCCCTATCTGTGGTGCTATCTGGGCAATTTCGGCGGCAACACGATGCTTTCGGGTAATTTCCGCACGGTGAGTGCCCGCATGGAGGATGCTTTCGCCAACGGCGGCGGAAACCTGTGGGGTGTGGGTTCGACGCTCGAAGGCTTCGGCGTCAACCAGTTCATGTACGAATTCATTCTGGACAAGGCGTGGAAAACAGGCCTGAGCGACGACGAATGGATCGACCGCCTGGCCGACCGCCGCACGGGCTACCGCGATCCGGCGGCACGTTCGGCCTGGCATACGATCTGCGACAGCATCTACACGCAGCCTGCGCAGACGGGACTGGCGACGCTGACCTGCGCCCATCCCTCGCTCGAGGGCAACTGGTACTGGACCACCAAACCCACGGTGGGCTATGAGTTCCCGACGTTGTGGAAGGTCTGGGAGCAGCTGCTGGCCGTGGGGAGCGACCGCGATACCTACCGTTTCGACGTGGTCAACCTGGGGCGTCAGGTGCTGGGAGACTATTTTCTCCGGGCCCGCGACCGCTTTGCTGAGGCCTGTGCCCGCCGGGATCTTGCGGCGATGGATGCCGCGGCTGACTGCATGCGCGGCCTGCTGGCCGATCTGGACCGTCTGGTGGCCTGCCATCCGGAATTTTCGCTCGAGGCGTGGATCGACTCCGCCCGGGGATTCGGTACAGACCCCGCCTCGAAAGATTACTACGAAACCAACGCACGCACGCTCGTCTCGATCTGGGGGGACAGTTACCACCTCACGGATTACGCCAGCCGGGCATGGGCCGGAATGGTCTCAACTTACTATGCTCCCCGCTGGGAACTCTTCATCGACCGTGTCACCGAAGCCGTGCGCGCAGGGCGCACGTTCGATCAGAAGGCTTTCGATCGCGAGATCCGCGACTTCGAATGCCGCTGGTCCGAAGCCTCCACGCCTTTGACCTACCCCGAGGCGGGCGACGCCGTTGCCACGGCACGCGAACTGGCCCTCAAATACAAGCCGCTGTTCGACAGCCTGCAATAGGGGATAGCGCGTAGCGGCGCATGCGGAAAAGCCCGGACTTTTGGTGACAAAGTCCGGGCTTTTGTTGTGTGTGCCGTGGGTCAGAAAAGCCCGAGCGACTTGCTCCGTGCCAGCAGACATGCGCCCATCACTCCGGCACGCTCGCCCAGCGCCGAGAGTTTGATCTGCGTATCCTTGTTGACCAGCATCAGCGAATACTTGTTGACGGCATTGCGCACGGGCAGCATCAGATACTCCTTGGCCACCGACAGCGTGCCACCGATGACGATCATTTCGGGATTGAACATGTTGATCAGCCCCGCAATTGCCTTGCCCAGCGTATGGCCCACCGAATCAAGTACTTCGATGGCCAGTACATCCTCCTTCATCAGTGCGTCGAGGATGTCGTTGAGCGTGATCTCCTCTCCCTTGTTGAATTTCTCCGAGAGCATCGACACGCGCCCCTGCCGGAGTTTCTCGAGAAACACACGGTGCATTGCTGATCCCGAGGCTCCCGTTTCGAGACACCCGCGCTTTCCGCAGCGGCAGATGATCTCGTTGTCCAGCAGCGGGAAGTGGCCGAACTCGCCCGAGAACCCCGACTTGCCGTAGAAAATCTTGCCGTCGATGATCATCCCCAGTCCCAGCCCCCAGCTGGCGTTGATGTAGAGCATCGTCTGTTCGTTGTGGGCGGCGCCATACATGTATTCGCCGTAGGTTGCCGCGCGCGTATCGTTCTCGATGTAGACCGTCGATCCGAGCCGTTCTTCAAGCAGCATCGTCAGGGGTTGCTCCTCGACGAAGAAGTAGCTGTAACTGTACCCGGTCTGCGAATTGACACGCCCCGATATGTTCACGCCGATGGCCAGCACCTTGTCGTTCGCGATCTTGTGTGTTCGGATGAATGCCAGAATCACGTCGCAGAGCTGGTCGAGCGATTCGGTCGTGCTGTCCATCTGGAACTCTTCGGTCCTCTCGTCGATCAGCTGCCCCTTGAAGTTGACCACGGCCATTACCACGGAGTCCTTGCGGATGTCCACCCCGATGAAATAACCGGCATAGGGATTCAGACCGTAAATATTCGGTCGTCGGCCCCCGGCCGTACCCTGCTCGCCGAAATTATGCACAAATCCCTCGTCGATCAACTCGCCGATGAGTTTGGTCACGGTCGGCACACTCAGATTCATGGCCTTGCTCAAATCCGTAATGCTCAAATCGCCTCCGGAGATATACTGACAGATGACCTGTTGTTTGAGAATCGCATTCTTATTGCCTTCCGTGGCCTGCTTAAGAAAAGTATGCGTCATTGTTTTCCTGTTTTTAATCTTTTTTCATTCGCGATGCCTGAAAAACAGGGAGCGAATGAGGTAAAGTTAAAAATAAATAATGAGTCGAGCAATAGAAAACAAGAAAAATGAATTCAAGCCTGTTCATAATAACGTATTTTACCATCTTGTGCCCCGATTGTCATCCGAAGGATTCGAAAGATGAGAATTTTGGGGAGGGGATGTGTTTTTAAATAAAATTTATTACAATGAATGATTTTTGTAACAATTTTTATCATTATATTTGTGCATTGATTAAGTGCTTTACTTTAACCCATCGTCAGAAAACCGAATGGTTGTATTGCTAAAAAGACCTTTTGTGAACGGAATCGGCCGTGACATCCTCCCTCAGACCTGGGGCGAAGAGGAGCAGTACAAGGACTTCGGCAGTTGTTTCTCTCGCTCCGGACGCGATGGCCGGGCTTCCGGCAGTGGCCGATTCGCCGGGAGTTTCCGCATGCCCGGCAGACTCGGACGGTGTCGGATGATCTTCGAACGATGCAATCGTGTAACCTTAAAGACAACCTCACAGAAGACGACAGATGTACTGAAAACACCAATCCCGAAAAGGAGCGCGGCTCCCTTTTCCCCAATCTCTAAATCTATTGCCACCTTATTCTTATGAGAAACTTTTACAAGATGAAAACTCCAGGTATACGCCGCCTGTTGTGCTGCGTATCGGCTGTGGTCGCCATGCTGATCACAGGCTCGGAAGTAGTTAGGGCCCAAAGCTTTCAGGTTTCGGGCCGGGTCACCGATGCTGCGGGAGGCGGAATTTCCGGAGCGGCCGTCATTGTCAAGGGCAACAACGCCCGCGGCACCACGACCGACGAACGGGGACAATATGTCATCAATGCCTCGTCGCCCGATGACGTCCTGATCTTCAGCTTTCTCGGCTACAAGACCGAAGAACTGTCGGTCCACGGCCGCAAGACGCTCAACGTCGTCCTGGATGAAGATGCGACGCTGGTCGACGAAGTGCTCGTCGTGGGCTACGGCACACAGAAACGCCAGTTCCTCGTGGGTTCTGTATCGTCGGTCTCCAACAAGGAACTGCTGAAGGCCCCGATGAGCAACGTCTCGAACATGATGACCGGCAAACTGCCGGGTGTGACGAGCATCCAGCGTTCGGGACAGCCCGGTAGCGACGGCACGGCGATTCTCGTCCGTGGCGTTTCGTCGTTCAACAGCAGCACGCCGCTGTGTATCGTGGACGGCGTGGAGCGCATGATCAACACGGTCAACCCCAACGACATCGAGTCGATCTCGATCCTCAAGGACGCCGCCACCTCGGCCATCTACGGTGTCCGCGGAGCCAACGGCGTCATCCTGATCACGACCAAGAGCGGTTCGAAGGGTGCGGCCCAGATCTCCTACGACGGTTCGGTGACCTTCTCGACCAATGTCGCCATGCCCGAGATGCTGAACGCCCGGGATTATATCGGCTGGCACAACAAAGCCCGCGAAATGGACAACCTCGATCCGCTGTGGACCGACGAGAGAATCGCTTTGATGAAAGAAAAGGGCATCTACGGCGATACCGACTGGCTGGACCTGCTGTTCAAGAACTACGGCTTCACCCACCAGCACAATATTTCGGCCAGGGGCGGTACGGACAACATCAAATATTACACGAGCATCGGCCTGATGAATCAGGACGGTATCCTGCCCAATACGTCGCACAAACGTTATAACGTCCGCGCCAATATCGATGCCAGGATCGCCAAAAACCTCAGCCTGAACGTCAATCTCAGCGGCTTCCGCACCGACACGCACGCTCCGGGCTATTCGCTGGCCAAGCAAAATGATTTCAGCCCCATTTCGCAGGCCATTTATGCGCTGCCGCTGCTCGCTCCGACCTACAACGGTCTGCCTCAAGGCTATCAGGGCGGTACCTACACCCACCAGCCCGTCGCAGCCGTCAACCAGAGCGGCTATCAGGACGTGCGGCGCTGGCAGTTTGAGAGCAACGCCAAACTGGAGTACGATTTCGGCAGTATCCCGGCTCTTCAGGGACTGAAGGCCGCCGTTCATGTAGCCTACGACTATTCGAACACGACCAACCGCAACTTCATGAGTTCCTATCGGCTGATGGCCTTCTCGACGACGACCATGGACTCCGCCGAAGCGAATGCCTCGGGCATCAATACGCTCAACGATTTCAACCGTTCGGCCTCCGATGGCGACAGCTTCACCGTGCGGCCGACCCTGACCTACAACCGCGAATTCGGACGGCATACCGTCGGGGGGCTGCTCTTCTACGAGCAGCGCAAGGCCTATTCCGAGACGATGACCGGTTACAAGAAGGGCTACTACGCCCGCTATCCGGTGGATCTGTCCATCGGCACCACGTGGGACGGCATCCCCACCCCTGTGACCGGTTCGTTCAATGAAACGGGCATCGCCAGCGTCGCCGGGCGGTTCAACTATGCTTTCGACAAAAAGTATCTTGCCGAATTTTCCTTCCGGGCTGATGCTTCCTACAAATTCCATCCCGACAACCGCTGGGGCTTCTTCCCCTCGGTGGCTCTGGGCTGGGTGATGTCGGAGGAAAAATTCTTCAAACAGGCGCTTCCCAAGATCGACTATTTCAAACTGCGCGCCTCCTACGGCGAACTGGGTATGGACGATACTTCGCCCTATCTCTACCTGCAGTCCTATACCTCGACGGCTCCGTCGTACAGTTATATCCTCGGCGGCAAGGGTCAGATCGCCTATTTTACGAGCAACTACGTGTATAAGGACCTCACCTGGTCGCGGACGCGCAGTTTCAACGTCGGTTTCGACCTGAACGCCTGGGGCGGGAAACTGGGAGTCGAATTCGACTGGTTCTACAAGGTGACGGACGACATTCTGGAGCCCGTTAGTGGCTCGTATGCCCCTTCGCTGGGCGGCAATGTCCCCTCCTACAAGAACTCCGGCAAGGTGGACAACCGCGGATTCGAGCTGGTGCTCAAACACAACAACTCCTTTGCGAGCGGCTGGCGTTACTCGCTGACCGGAAGCCTCTCGTGGGCCCGCAACAAGGTCCTGGCCAAGCAGATTTCGGACAATCACCCCTCCTACCGCGCCGTATTGGGCAACCCGATGGGTATTCTTTACGGATTCAAGGCCATCGGACTTTTCCAGACCGAAGAGCAGATCGCCAATTCGCCCACGGCTCCTTCGGGCGAAAAACGCTTGGGCGACCTGATGTATGCCGATATCAACGGCGACGGCAAAATCGACGAGGCGCACGACTTCGTGAAGATCGGCAACAGCTACAACCCCGAGATGAACTTCTCGCTCAACATGGAGGTTGCCTACAAGGGTCTCTACCTGACGGCTCTGTGGCAGGGCGTGGCGCTTTGCAACTACCAGCTGAGTGCTGCCTATGATTCGAGTGTCTACGACAATACGATGTACACCCGTCCCTTCTACGGCGACGGCAATGCTCCCTACTACCTTGTCGAGAATGCCTGGCGCGAAGATCACCGCAATGCCGACTATCCGCGTTTGAGTACGGTTGCCAACGGCAACAATGCATGGCCGTCATCCTGGTGGGTGAAGAACGGTGCCTACCTGCGCCTGAAGAACCTCCAGATCGGCTACACGCTTCCCAGCCACGTTCTGGAAAATACGGGAATCGGTCGTGTCAATATCTATGTGGCAGGCACCAACCTTCTTACCATCAGTGCTTTCAAGTATGTAGACCCTGAGATGCCGTCGGTCAACAACGGCTACTACCCGCAGCAGCGTACGTACAGCATCGGTGTCAACTTAACCTTCTAAACGCAAAAGCAACAGCACCATGAAAAAAATAATTTCGATAATGACCCTGTGGCTCGGGACGGCCGTACTCGGCACCTCCTGTTCTGATGTTGTGGACCTGACTCCCTCCGACCGCTTTTCTCCGGAAACGGTCTGGTCCACGACCGAAACGGCCGACAGCTATTTGATCGGTCTCTATTCGATCTTCGGCTCCAACACGGAGTTTTATACCGGAAGTTACACGTCGCCCAAGCTGACGGATGCCTATTCCGATATTCTGAAAAGTACGGCGTGGGACAAGTACAACCACAACTACAACTCCTCGCTCTTCCAGGAGGCCGCCTTCAACAGCAACTCGGCCGGCGCTTTCGAATGCTGGGGGGCGCACTACGGGCGTATCCGCCGCGAGAACGAGTTTCTGAAGGACGCTCCCTCCTATGGGCATAAGTTCGGCGACGACTGGCTCAAGATCCGTATCGCCGAGGCCCGGTTCTGCCGTGCCTACGCCTACTTCCTGCTCTGCCGCGTCTACGGAGGTGTGATCCTTCGCACGGAGGTCGACGGCCCAGCGGAGAACGACAAGGCCCGCTCGACGGAGGCCGAGTGCTGGGATTTCATCATCACCGAACTCAAGGAACTGGCTCCGGATCTGCCTACCGAGTGGGACTCCGACAACCTGGGACGGGCCACGCAAAAGTCCGCCTATGCTCTCCTGAGCCGCGTGGCGCTCTATGCCGAGCGCTGGGACGTTGCCGCCCAAGCCGCCCGCGACGCCGAAAAGGCCGGCGGCAAACTCGACCTGTCGGGCTATGGCAAAGTCTTCACCTCGGGCATCGACAATCCCGAAATCTGCTTTGCCGTAGATTTTGACAGCAACATCATCAAACACAGCCTCGATGCCTACCTGCGTCCTTCGGGCGACTCCGAATTGGGCAAGCAGGTCTATTCGGGATTCGCCCCCACGAGCGAACTGGTCGATAGCTACGAAATGGCCGACGGCACCCCGTTCAGCTGGTCGACACATGGCGCCGATCCCTATTCGAACCGGGAGCCTCGTTTCTACGCCACGATTCTCTACAACGGGGCTTCGTGGATGGGCCGCAAGATCGAGAGCTATGTCGGCGGCAAGGACGGTTACAAGGACTACGAAAATGCCGGTGCGGCCGGAACGACTGTAACGGGTTACTACCTGCGCAAATACCTCACCGACGGCGACAAGAGCTGGGTCACGAACGATTCGGGACAGTACTGGATCCTCATCCGCTATGCCGAAGTTCTGTTGAACAAGGCCGAAGCGCTGGCCATGGAGGACTGGAGCAAGCACAGCACCGAAGCCCTGAAGGCGCTCAACGACGTCCGGTCGCGTGTGGGTCTCGGAGCGCGTATCACGGCCGACAAGGATGAGTTTCTGAAATACGTCCGCCACGAGCGCATGGTCGAGCTGGCGGGCGAGGGGCTTCGCTATTGGGATCTGCGTCGCTGGCGGCTGGCCGAGGAGGTCATCCACGACAAAAACGTCCACGGCGTAAAGATCACCAGGCAGAACGACGGATCCTTCACTTACGAGCAGGTCGACGCCGACGGCGGCCACAAGCGTATTTTCTACGAGCGCTACTACCATTTTGCCATTCCGCTGTCCGAACGTTCGAACAACAAGCTCTGCGACAACAACACCGGCTGGAACTAATCAAATGCGTAAAACCGAAAGAATTATGAAACTCCGAAAATATTTAGCAGTACTGGCCGTGGCCGCTCTTGCATCGCTGAGCCTGACCTCATGTGCCGAAGCGGAAGACGAATTTCTCCACACGGACAGTGCGATTCTCTCGATCGAAATCCTGCCTGCGGGCGGTGGAATGGGAATTGCCGGTGTGATCGACGAAACAACGGGCGAAATTTTCTTCCCCATACCCAAGCAGCTGCGTGAAAAATACGACGTCACCAGTCTGATGGTCCGTGCCAACGTGGCATACGACACGTTTATCTATCCTTCGCTGTCGGGGCTGAAAGACCTTTCCGATCCGCTCGAGATTCGCGTCACGGCCGGCGACAAAGGTTCTCGCACCTATACGTTGTGGGCCTTCTACACGCGCAGATAAAAACCAACTAACTCGATGAAAATTCAAAAATCAACTCGACCCTTATGAAAACTTTCAATTTATTCACTTACACCGCTTTGGCCGCTTTTACCCTGTCTGCTGCCGCCTGCTCGGACGACGATCCCGCCCCCAAGGGGCAGGACGTGCTGCGGGGTGAGAAATGCCGTATCGAAACCTTCGTCCTCAACCTTGGAGAAGGCGAAACTCTTTCCGGCGACGTCTACGACTACGACAAGTCGATCGACCTCCAGTATCTGGCTTCCCAGCTCGAAGCCATGCAGTCGGCCACGGCGACCGTGACGCTGTCCGAGGGTGCGACCATCTCGCCCGATCCGTCGTCACCCCTCGACTACACCCAGTCCGTTTCGTTCACGGTGACGGGTGCCGACCAGAAGACCACACGCGTCTATAAGACCAAACCCGTCAAGAAGGAGCAGAAGACCTACACCAAGGTCAGCCCTGCCACCCGGAAGACGGCAACCGAAATGCTTGTTGCGGAGCACAACGTCTATAAGCAGATCGGTGCCAGCGGCGACAAGATCGTCATCGGCACCAAGGTGTTCGACGGCAAGACCCTCGCTCCGGTCGGCGAGTTGAACATGACCGGTTACGAGTCTCTGAAGGTCGCCGGACTGGCCAACGACGAAGTGGGCCATCTGGTGGCTTCGCTGACTGCCAGCGGTGACAGCGGTGCGACGCCCGTAACCTATGCCTGCTGGAAGAAGGGCTGGAACCAGCCCGCCGAGACCATCATCGGCCCCTCGGATAGCGCTATTGCGGCATTTATTTCCGTGGGCGGTAATCTGCTGAAAGGCAAGGCACTTGTTTCAGCGATCGGAGGCCGTATGGCTAACGGCCCGCAGTTCTGCTGGGGTTTCACCAACGGTACGCGCGACGTTTATCATAAGATGTCCTCGGGCCTGCCGTCCAACGATGGCAGCTGGACGCAGATGATGTCGCCCTGCTCGGGTGAGATTGCCGGCACGTGGTTCATCTGGGATTCTGTGGTGGGAGGCAGCAATGTGCTGACTTGGAGCGGCTTCGGAGGCTCGGGAACTCCCCAAAACATGATTCAGATTCCGGGCAATGCTCCCGGCGGCCCGCACAACTGGGGCAACTATACCAAGGGTTCGATCCGCTCGTTCACGTTCGACGAGAAGCCCTATGCCGCCGTCTTCACGACCGGCTGGCCCTGCACCTATGTTTCGATCGTAGATCCTCAGGGCGGCTTCCTGCTCGATCCCAACGAGGCGATCATCAGCGCCGCCATCTCGGATGCGAACGCTTATTGCCCGGTCGGAACCTATGTCTACAACGAGAAGGATAAGTGCGGCTATGTTTACGTTCTGGTTCCGGGACATGCCGTCTGGAGTTGGAAGCTGGAAGTAGCCTACGAATAACCGAAAGGAATCTGCCCGGCAGGGCAGCACGCTGCGAACGTTAAATCCGCGTTTTCCCGGCCCGAGGGCCATTCTTGGGCCGGGGGAATGCGGATCTTTGAATCAAAAAACATGAGAACGATCACTTATACAACCTTGCTGCTCGCCGCGGCAGCCCTGATCTCCTGCGGGGGAAATGGCGGCACGACACCCCGTGCGGCCGACGGAGGGAAGCCCAAAATGCTGTGGTTCGACGCCGAAGCCAATTTCGGGCGTTTCGCCTCGCAGGATTCGATCCGCTACTACCTCGATCGCACGGTCGAGACGGGTTTCAACCAGATTGTCGTAGACGTGCGTCCCATTTCGGGCAACGTGCTCTACAAAAGCGACTTCATCGAGCCGCTCACAGTCATGGGCCGGGACACCGTAGTCCGCGACTGGGACTACCTGCAATTTTTCCTCGGCGAGGCGCGCAGGCGCAACCTCAAGGTCACGGTCTCAACGATGATCTTCCCGTCCGGAATCCCGGCCTCCCGCCAGGGTGTGGTCTACAGCGATCCCTCCTTTGCGGGCCGCACCTGCATCGAATACCTGCCCGAAGGAATGAAGGACATCAAGGACGATCCCACGAAGGTCGCCGCGTTCCTCAATCCCGTATTGCCCGAAAATCAGGAGTATGCGCTTCGCTTCGTGCGCGAGCTGCTCACCAAATACAAGTTCGACGGCTACGCCCTCGACTACTGCCGCTATCCGGATGCGGCGAGCGACTTTTCGGAGGCTTCGCAGAAGGCCTTCGAGCAGTTCATCGGCACAGCCGTGGAGCACTTCCCCGCGGACATCTTCACCTACAACCCCGACGGCACGCGACGTCCGGGTAAGTATTACAAGCAGTGGTGGGAGTTCCGTGCGACCACCATCCGCAACTTCATCGCCCGCGTGCGGCAGTCGGTGGATGAGCTGCAGCCCGGCGTCAAACTCGAATACTGGGCCGCTTCGTGGCTCCACGGCATCTACGGCAACGGTCAGAACTGGAGCAGCCGCCGCTCGTCCTTCTCCGAGCAGTATCTCGACGACTGGGCCACGCCGACCTACGGGCAGACCGGTTTTGCCGACCTGCTGGATGTATTCATCACCGGCACCTATCTCGAACGCGTCCGGGGCATGGACGATCCCGAGTCGATTGAATACGGCTTGGCCCGTTCGCTTAAGGACGTGGACGGCGACTGCGCGCTTTACGGATCGCTCTACGCCCGAAACCACCTTTCCGAATTTGAGGACGCAGTCTATCTCTGCCTTTCGCGCACCGAAGGCGTGATGGTCTTCGATATCGTCCAGGTCATCGAGAACAACCTCTGGGAACCCATCCGCCGCGGCATCGACCGGGCCGAACAGGAAATCAACGAATAACGACACAAGATGATGAAACAGCCCGTTTTGATCCTATGCGTTCTGCTCATGACCGCATTCGGGGCCTGCACCGAATCGCACCAGACGCCGCCCGAGATCTCCAAACCCGAACCCACGCCCGACCCCTCGCCCGGCCCCTCGGGTGAGAAGGAGAAGATGCTTTGGTTCGATGCCGAAGCCAATTTCAAGCGTTTCTCGACCCAGGCAGGCATCGCCGCCATGCTTGACAAAACCGTTGAGGCCGGCTTCAACAAGATTGTCGTGGATGTGAAACCCGTCGTGGGTGACGTGCTCTACGAGAGTGTGTTCATGACCAAGGCGACGACCATCGGCTCGGTCACGGTTCCTTCGCGCAACTGGGACTACCTGCAGTTCTTCCTCGACGAGGCGCACAAGCGCAAACTGAAGGTCACCGTCTCGACAACCATCTTCCCGATGGGCCTGCCTGGCTCCAAACAGGGCCCGGCCTACCGCGATGTGCGGTGGAAGGGCAAGACCTGCCTGCAATACACACCCAAGGGCATGGTCGATATCAAGGACGACCCCTCGAAGGTGGCGGCCTTCCTCAACCCCGTGCTTCCGGAGGTGCAGGATTTCGCGCTGCGCTTCATCCGGGAGATCGTCACGAACTACGACTTCGATGCTTTTGCGCTCGACTACTGCCGTTTCCCCGACTACCAGAGCGATTTCTCGGAGGCTTCGAAGACAGCCTTTGAAAAGTATATCGGCGGCATCGTGGAGACCTGGCCGGGGGATATTTTCACCTACAATGCCTCCGGCAAGCGCATTCCGGGCAAGTATTATAAGGAGTGGTGGGAGTTCCGGTCGATGGTCATCCACGACTTCGTAGCGCGTGTCCGCAAGGAGATCAAGGCCATCAAGCCCGCTGTGAAGCTCGAATACTGGGCCGCATCGTGGTGGGGTGCGCTCTATGTCAACGGCCAGAACTGGAGCAGTCCGAAATTCCGTCCCCTGACCGATCAGGATGCGCGCTCGTTTGCGCCCTGGTGCTCGGCCAACTACCACAAGACCGCCTTTGCCGACCAACTGGATACGTTCCTTCTGGGCACCTACCTGCCGCGCGTCTACGGACCCAACGACGGCGAGTCGATCGAATTCGGCATCAACCGCGCCGAGCGGTTCCTGCTCAACGCCTGCCCCTTTTACGCCACGGTGGACTGTTCGCGGAAGACGTTCGACATCGAGGAGGCCTGCTACTATTGCCTCAAGCGCACGGCCGGACTGATGGTCTTCGACATCGTACACGTCATCAACAACAACATGTGGGCCGCCATCAAGCGCGGTATCGACCGTTACGAAGAGGAGGCCGCCAAGGAAAAATAATCCCCGAATCTTTGCCCCTGCCAGCGGCCGGGCGCCAATCTCAAACCCTTCCGATGAAAAGACTGCTTGTTTTACTGACTCTACTGCTCGCCGGCTCCGCCGTTTTCGGTGTGGAGCCGACGCTGCCGCGCACGATCACCCTGCGTGGCCGGGTGACGGCTTCCGGCAAAGGCGTGGCGGGAGTTCCCGTCACGGACGGCCGCACGATTGTGCGTAGCGATGCCAAGGGATATTACCGGCTCACATCGGACAGCGATGCGGAGTTCGTCTACCTCTCGCTGCCCGACGGCTACGCCATTCCGACCGAGGAGGGAACGCCGGTCCTCTACCGGACCATCGTCGCCGACCGGCGGCAGCGCTATGATTTCACCCTGGAGCGCACCCGGACCGACGCCACGCGCCACCGGCTGATCGTCATCGCCGACCCGCAGGTCTATTTCGAGTCCGAGCTGGACAGCGTGCGCCGCGCCGCCGCCGACATCCGGCGCACGGCGGCGGACGGGATGCAGACCCTGGGTGTAGTCTGCGGCGACATCATCGGCGACATCACGCGCCGTCCTTCGCTGTTCGAGCCCGTGCGCGCCGCCATCGCCACGAGCGGCGTCCCGTTCTTCTATGTCGTCGGCAACCACGACATGGACCTGGGCGTGCGCACGAGCGAGCGGTCCAAGGCCTCGTTCAAATCCCACTTCGGCCCCACTTACTATTCGTTCGACCGGGGCCGCATTCACTACGTCATCCTCGACGACAACTTTTACATCGGGCGCAGCTACCTCTATGTGGGTTACCTCGATGAACGGCAGTTGCGCTGGTTGGAGCAGGATCTCTCGGCCGTGGAGGCCGGGCGCACGGTCGTGGTCTGCATGCACATTCCCTCCTGGTCGCGTCCGGCACGCCGGGGCGAATGGGGCAAGGAGCAGTCGAACAAGGTGCTCAACAACCGCCGCGCGCTGTACGACCTGCTGAAGCCCTACAACGCCCACATCCTCTCCGGACACGAACATTACAACGAAAACTATAGGCCCGTCAGCCATGTCTTCGAGCACGTACACGCTCCCTTGAGCACGCTCTTCTGGCAGACGCCGTGGAGCATGGACGGCGTGCCGGCCGGCTACGGCGTCTATGAAATCGCGGGCGACAGCATCTCGTGGTACTACAAGGCCGTCGATTACGACCGCCGCCGCCAGTTCAACGCCTACGGCGTGGGTGCCGACAGCCACAAGCCCGATGCCGTGACCGTCAACGTCTGGAACCGGGACTCCGCCTGGGAGGTCCTCTGGTATGAAAACGGCGTTCTGCGCGGTCCGATGACGCCCTATACCGGCTACGACGAGTCGATTTACGATTACGTCAAACGTTTCGGCGACCGCTTCGTCTATCCGTATATCGGTGCGGACCTCACCGAACATCTTTTCTTCGCCCGGCCTTCTGCGCCCGATGCCGACATCCGCATCGAGGTCCGCGACCGCTTCGGCCGAGTCTCCGGATGGAACAACCGCACGGGCTACGAAATCCCCGACAACAAACGACAGCAATGATATGAAGACATCTTTTTTGAAACTTGCCGCGGCACTGGCCGCAGTTCTCTGCACCGCCATGGGGTGCCGCAGCGACCTCGGGATTTCGTCGCCCGACGGTTCGCTCCGTCTCACGGCCTCCGAGCGCGACGGCCGCATCGGATATGCGCTGACCCGCAACGGAACTCCGGTGGTCGACTTCTCGACGCTGGGCTTCGAGTTGCAGAATGACTCCGCGCTGCGCGACGGGCTGCGCATCGACAGCTCTGCACGCGCCTCTTGCGACGAGCAGTGGCAGACCGTCTGGGGCGAGCAGCGTCTCGTGCGCAACCACTATAACGAACTGAAGATCTCGGTTTCGGAGCGCGAAGCGCCCCACCGCCGTTTCGACGTGGTTTTCCGGCTTTTCGACGACGGGATGGGCTTCCGCTGTGAATTCCCGGCACAGGACCAGCTTGCGGAGGCCGTCATCACGGAGGAGCTGACCGAGTTCCGCTTTCCGCGCGACCACCGGGCTTGGTGGATGCCCATGCGCGAACCCTACTACGAAAGCATCGCCCGCCATACGCCCATCTCGCAGATGGACACGGTGGTGACGCCGCTGACGATGGAGTGTGCCGACGGGACGTTCCTGGCCCTGCACGAGGCCGACCTGACGGATTACGCCAAGATGAACCTTCGGCCTGCCGACTCGACCACGCTGCGCTGCTACCTCACGCCGTGGTCCACGGGCGTGAAGGTCTATGCCGCGACGCCCTTCCGCACGCCTTGGCGTACGCTCATCGTGGGCGACACGCCGGGAGATCTGGTAACTTCGCGGCTGATGCTCAACCTCAACGAGCCGTGCCGCATCGAGGATACCTCGTGGATCAGACCCGCGAAATACATCGGCATCTGGTGGTCGATGCATCTCTTCCAGGAGACCTGGGCGCAGGGGCCCCGCCACGGCGCCACGACGGCGAACACGAAGCGTTATATCGACTTCGCGGCCGAGAACGGCATCCCGGGGGTGCTGGTCGAGGGCTGGAATATCGGCTGGGACGGCGAGTGGACCAGGAATACCGATGCGATCCGCTTCACGGAGGCCTGTCCCGACTTCGACATCGCGGCCATCACGAAATATGCTGCCGAAAAGGGCGTCAGCCTGATCGGCCACCACGAAACGGGCGCCAACACGAAGAATTACGAAGCCCAGCTGGAGGAGGCCTTCGCCTACTATAAGAAATACGGCGTCAACACCGTCAAGACGGGCTACGTGAATGAACTCATGGACGGCCGGGAGCTGCACGACAGCCAGTACGGAGTGCGCCACTACCGCCGTGTGATCGAGACGGCTGCCCGTTTCGGGATCATGATCGACAACCACGAACCGGTGATGCCCACGGGTCTCGAGCGCACGTGGCCCAACCTGATGACGCAGGAGGGAATCCGCGGTCAGGAGTACAACGCCTGGTCGCCCGACGGCGGCAATCCGCCCGAGCACACCTGTGTGGTCCCGTTCCTGCGCGGACTGGCCGGCCCGATGGACTACACCTTCGGCACGTTCAACTATGCGAATCCCGTTTCGCCTTTCGCCCGTCCGCAATCGACCGTCGTGCGTGAAATCGCGCAGTATGTGGTGATTTACAGCCCGCTGCAAATGGCTTCGGATCTGCCGGAGAACTACCTCGGACACAAGACTTTCGACTTCATCCGCGACGTTCCGACCGACTGGGAGCAGACCCTCGTGCCCGAAGCCGTGATCGGCGACTATGCCGTCTTCGCACGTCAGGACCGCCATTCGGAGGATTGGTACCTGGGCGCCGTGACCGATGAGGAGGCCCGCACGGTGGAGGTTGCCCTGACCTTCCTCAAACCCGGGGTCAGCTACACGGCGCAGATCTATGCCGACGGAGCCGATGCCGACTGGAAGACAAATCCTTATTCGGTGAACTACGAGGAACGCACGCTCACGGCTTCCGATACGCTGACCGTCCGGATGGCCTCGGGCGGCGGCTGTGCCGTCCGTTTCGTCGCACCCTCGGAGCGTTGATGACGACGATTGCAGCGCTGCTGAATCAGACCGGGGGCCGTGGTGTGAAGATGCGCGCGGTGGATGCCGGGCGTCCCGTTGCACGCCGCGAGCCGGCTCTTCTTCTGGGGGAGAACCCCGATCCGCCGGCCCGTGAGATCGGACACGGCGGAGAATTCAAAAACTGATACCGCAATGAAAAAACTCTTTTTAACCCTGCTTCTGGCCGCTGCCGCGGCGACACTTCGCGCACAGGTGGATTCGCTGGACTACCGCTGCGACTACTACTTTTCGAAACGCGCCGGGCAGGAGGCCGTCCCCGTGCAGCCGCAGGACATCGTGATGCTGGGCAACAGCCTCACTGAGCGCGGCTCCTGGTCGGAATATTTCCCCGACAGCCGCATCCTCAACCGCGGAATCGGCGGCGATTGCGTGGCGGGCATGATCGCGCGCCTGGACAGCATCGTCGCCGGAAAGCCCCGGGCGATTTTCCTGATGGCGGGCGTCAACGACCTGATCTTCTCGACAATCGCTCCCGAAGTGCTGCTCGGCCAATACGAACGGCTGCTGGACGCCGTCCGTGCGGCCTCGCCCCGAACCCGGGTCTACATCGAGAGCCTGCTGCCGCTCGACGAGGAGCGGAACGCGCAATGGTTCACGGGCAAGAATGCCCGCATCGAGGCCTTCGACCTCCTGCTGCGCGACCTGGCGCACCGTCGCGGGCTCACCTACATCGATATTCGGAGCCGAATCATCCGCGATGGGAAGATGCCGGCGGAGTATACCGTGGACGGCATCCACCTCTCGCCCGCAGGATATGCCCGCTGGCGGGAGGCCATCGCGCCCTACATCGCGCCCGAAGGGGCCCGCTGCGGTACGGTCCGCTGCGAAGGCCGCGCCGTTCCGGGTGTCGTGGTGAGCGATGGCGACCGCTGCGCCGTGACTGATGCCGAGGGGCGTTTCACGCTTCCGCGCAACGACCGGGCCCGCTTCGTCTTCGTCTCGACGCCCGCGGGCTATGCTTCGCCCTCGGACGGGAGCGTCGTGCGCTTCTACCTCCCTGTCGATGAGGAGCGCACGAGCTATGATTTTACGCTGCAGCGCAACACCCTCGACGACACCCGCCACGGCTTTGTCGTCACGGCCGATCCGCAGATTTTCGCCCGCAAGGAGTTCCGCCTGCTCGAAGAGGCCGCCGAGGACATCCGCCGCACGGTGCAGGCAGCCGTCGCCGACCGCCGGCCGATGCACGGTATCTGCGTGGGCGACATCACCTCGGGCGACCATGCCTTCTACCCGGAATACAATGCCGTCATGGACCGCGCGGGCATCCCGTTCCGCAACGCCATGGGCAACCACGACATGAAAATCTGGGGCCGCTCGTTCGAAACCTCGCTGGCGCCCTACGAGGCTGCCTACGGTCCGTCGTACTACTCCTACAACGTGGGGCGGGTCCACTACGTCGTGCTGAACGACAACTTTTTCATCGGCCGCGACTGGTATTACATTGGCTATCTGGAGGAGCGGCAGCTGCTGTGGCTCGAAGAGGACCTCAGGCAGGTCGCTCCGGGCACAACGGTCGTCGTGGCGCTTCATATCCCTACGATGTACAAAGACAAGCAGACGCGGCCGTTCGACTATCCGTCGGCCAAACGTTCGCTCTGCAACTACCGCGCGCTTTACGACCTGCTGGAGCCCTACAACGCCCACATCGTTTCGGGACATATGCACACGATGGAGAACAGCGACATCCGCCCGGGGCTCTACGAACACAATGTCGCGGCGTTGTGCGGGGCCTGGTGGCAGGGGCCGATCTGCACCGACGGTACTCCGGCGGGATATGCCGTCTTCGAGATCGACGGCGACAGCGTCGCATGGTACTATAAGGCTACGGGCGAGCCGCGCGACTTCCAGCTGAAGATCTACGATGCGAAGGACGACCCGTCGTTCGCGGGGCGTATCGTGGCCAATGTCTGGAACTGCGATCCCTCGTGGCAGGTCGAGATGCATGCCGACGGCGGCCAACCCGTGCCGATGGAGCGCATGACGGCCGTCGATCCCCAGGCCCGGGCGCTCTATGCCGATCCCTCCAGGCTCGATCACAAATGGATCACCGTGATTCCCTCGGACCACTACTATGCGGCTCCGCTGCCTGCTGGCGTGCGGCGCGTACGCGTCACGGCCCGCGACCGGTTCGGAACTGTTTACCAGGCTGAAAAAAGAATCAGACCGTGAGAAACGCTTCTCCCTCCCGCCTCTTGCCCCTTGCCTTCGGGCCGCAGACCGCGGGATCCTCTTCACGGCCGCGTACGGCCGCCTGCTGACTGGGCTGCCGCCGCACGGGCTGAAAGCGCAGGGGCGCTGCCACACGGGCCGAATACGGGCTGCCGCACGGGTCGAAAGCACAGGGTTGCCGCCACACGGTCGAAAGCACCGGGCTACCGCCATACGGGCCGAAAGCACAGGAGCGCTGAGACCCTCGACTCGAATAGGGGCATATATACCATGAAAGAACCCGGGGTGTGGGCCCCGGGTTCTGGTTTTTCCTGTCGGTGTGTTCAGAGGCGTTTTTCGTAAGCCAGCCGTTCCCCGCTCCGATAGGCGACTTTCCCGCAATAGGTGAATCCCGTGCGTTCGAGCAGCCCCAGCATGGTCCGGTTGTCGAAGTTGGTGTCGATGCGAAAGGACCTGACGCCGCGTTCCCGGGCGAGAGCCTCCACACGCTGCAGGAACTCCGTCGCCACGCCGCGGCCCTGTTCTTCGGCGGCAACCGCCATGCGGTGCACCAGCACATAGGCCTCGTCGGTGAGCCATTGTCCGTCGATGGAGTCATAGGCCGGTTCGCCGTCGAACACCACCGCACCGTAGGCAATCACGGCGAGCGGTCCTTCCGTGGCGGGTTTGCACAATATATATCCGCAGTTGCGGCCGATGTCTGCCGAGATATGTCCCGGGGCGGGGTATCCATCCTGCCACTGGCGGCTGCCCGCCGCGTTCATCCGGGCCTGTGCCTGACGGATGATCTGCATGATGCGGTCTGCTTCGCAGGACTGTGCCTGCCGGAAAATCAATTCTTTGTCCATGTTGCAAAAATAGAAAAATATTTGAAATGCCACTCTGTCAGGACAATTTTTCTGCCTTTTCGGCCAATTTGCGCCTTGTATGTGACATTTTGTGACATTTTTTCATTTTTCGAGGACTGGCATAGGATTTGACCCTATCGGATTCGGAAGCGCTCCCCGAGGGGTGCGGAAATGATACGAAATGTTAAACCAAATAAAACCAAGGAGGACAAAACTATGGTACCTGTAAGACGTAATCAGAACTGGCTGCCGAGCATTTTCAACGATTTTCTGGCCAACGACTGGCTTGCCGAACGCCACAACACCACGGCTCCGGCCGTCAACATCATTGAGGACGAAAACGAATACAAGGTGGAAGTCGCCGCACCGGGCATGACCAAGGAGGATTTCAAGGTGCATCTCAACGAGGACAACGAGCTGATCGTCATGATGGAGAAGAAGACCGAGCAGCCGGAGGAGGAGAGGAAGAAGGGCACCTACCTGCGCCGCGAGTTTTCCTACACGAAATTCCAGCAGAGCCTGCTGCTTCCCGACAACGTCGTGCGCGAGAAGATCGAGGCCAAGGTCGAGAACGGCGTGATGACCATCGAGATTCCCAAGAAGAAGGAGACGGAAGCCGCCGTTGCGGCCCGCCAGATCGAGGTCCGATAGCCTGCATCCATTCTGCAATGAGGGAGAATCCGTCAAACGGGTTCTCCCTTTTTTTGACGGGCCGCCGGGGATGGTCCGAGCCGATGGGGTGGCGGGACAGGACGGGCCGCTGCCGGGAGTGCCTTCCTGCGCACCTTGCGGCGGAAAGGACGATCCTTTCCGGGAGCGGAAAGTCGTGCTTGACGCTTACTGATCTATTTCACAGATCGGTAAGTGTGTTCAGTTTGTGCGCCGCTGGAGATGCGTGGCGTTCGATCGTGATTATAAAAGCGTTACGGGAGGTTTGCGTCGGGCGAAGTTGCGTGCGAGGGCCTCGGCGAAGGGGGTGTGGAAACTCCGTGCTTCGACCGGACACCCCTTGACGCAGGCGCAGCAGCGGATGCAGCGTGCCGGGTCGGTGTGCTCCTCATCGCCCCGAGCGATGGCCTGCGTGGGGCAGATCGCGGCACAGCGGCCGCAATGGGTGCAGCGGTCGGCATTGCATGCGGGCAGGTAGACGACCGGATTTTTCTTCTGCCGGCGGCGGTACCCCATGACGAAGCGGATGAAGCGCAACATCGGCACGAACGGTGTGCGCACATCCTTCAGCCGGACGGCGTCGACTGGTGTCGGCGTTCCTGCCGCGAGCTTTTGGCGCACCGCAGTCCCGAACTCCGCGGCCCGGACGAGGTCCTGCGCATCGGGGCGCCCTGCGGCAATCGGGGTTCTGTGGGTGCTGTACGAGTGCTCGCCGACGAATGCCGCCGCGGCCACGGGTACAAATTCCTGCCGTGCGGCGAGGTCGGCCAACTCTGCGGCGGCCTTTTCGAAGGCTCGGTTGCCGTAGACTGCAATCACCACGGCGGGCGTTCCCGCACCGTGGAGCGTTTCCAGCCTTTTTACGGCCGTCGGGGCCACATGTCCCCCGTAGACGGGGGCTGCGATGACCGCCACAGTGCCGGCGGACAGCGCGGCGGACTTTGGCGCGACATGCGTCAGGTCGATGGTTTTCAGGGCGGCGGATTCGGTCCCGGCGCCGGAGGCGATGCTTCGGGCTACAGCCTCGGCGATTTTTTTCGAAGTGCCCGTCGGCGAGAAGACGACGGTGCAGACGCTTTCCGGTTTCATGGTGTTGGGTGTTGACTTGCGGACAAAGATACGAAAAAGTCGGACGAGTACAACCCCGAAGCGCATCCGCTCCGGCAAAATGCTGCGGCGGATAAAAGAGCGGTCGCGGCACCCAAGATACGAAAATACCGTGCTCCGGGCCTTTTGTCGCGGATTCCGGCCCTCGGACCGATCCTTGCCTGCGACTTTAGCCGACCGGCATCTTCCCCCAGCCCGTCCTGCGGGGCCGTGACGCAGGCCGAACCGCGGTTGCAGGCGGGGGATTCGCCCGTGGAGGCTTTACGTGCGCGGTTTTTCGGATTTTTCGGATTTTCCGGACAGGAGTCGGTTTTGATACTGTAAAAGTGTCGAAAAATTGTTATCTTTGGCTCACAACCTGGAATAGTATGGTACCTCAGACTGAACGCAAACGAATCATTGACCTCATCAACCGGGAGGTGGTCCCCGCCATCGGGTGTACCGAACCGATTGCCGTGGCGCTCTGTACGGCTCGTGCCGCAGAGACGCTGGGAGAGGAACCCGAAAAAATCACGGTGCGCCTGAGCGCCAATATCCTCAAAAATGCCATGGGCGTCGGAATTCCCGGCACGGGGATGATCGGGCTGCCGATCGCCATAGCCCTCGGGGCGCTGGTGGGGCGCTCGGAGTATCAGCTGGAGGTGCTGCGCGACGTGACGCCCGACGCCGTCGAACGCGGGCGCCAGATGATCGACCGGCGGTGCATCGCGATTTGCCTGAAAGAGGGCATCGAAGACAAACTCTATATCGAGACGGAGGCCGAAGCCGCCGGCCACCGGGCCGTGGCGGTCATCGCCGGAGGACATACCTCCTTTGTCTTCGTCAGCCGCGACGGCGAGACGCTGCTTGACAAGCGGAGTCCGACGGCGGGCGACGGTGAGGAGGAGGAGGTGCCCCTGACCCTTGCGCGTGTGTGGGATTTCGCCATGACCTCGCCGCTGGACGAACTGCGCTTCATCCTCGAAACCAGCCGCCTGAACAAGGCTGCCGCCGAACGCTCCTTCGCGGGAGAATTCGGCCACTGCGTGGGCCGCACGCTGTGCTGCGACCGCGAGCGCAAGGTGATGGGCGACAGCGTCTTCACGCGGATCCTCTCCTACACCTCTGCCGCCTGCGACGCCCGCATGGCCGGGGCGATGATCCCCGTGATGAGCAACTCGGGGAGCGGAAACCAGGGCATCGCCGCGACGCTGCCCGTGGTGGTCTATGCCGAGGAGACGCACGCCTCGGAGGAGCAGATGATCCGGGCGCTGACGTTGAGCCACCTCACGGTCATCTACATCAAGCAGAGCCTGGGGCGCCTGTCGGCGTTGTGCGGCTGTGTGGTGGCGGCCACGGGGTCGAGCTGCGGCATCACCTACCTGATGGGCGGCGGCTACGACCAGGCGGTCGCGGCCGTGAAGAACATGATCGCCAACCTGACGGGCATGATTTGCGACGGGGCCAAGCCCAGTTGTGCGATGAAGCTCACGAGCGGCGTGTCGACGGCCGTGCTGTCGGCCATGATGGCCATGGACGGACATTGCGTCACTCCGGTCGAGGGGATCATCGAGGAGGATGTGGACAAATGCATCCGCAACCTCACCGCCATCGGGCGCGACGGCATGAACGAAACCGACCGTCTCGTACTCCGAATTATGACCCACAAATGTTGATTATGAAATACCTTACACTGAAAACCCGTCTGCTGGCCCTGCTGCTGCCGGCTGCAACCTGCGCCTTTGCGCAGTCCCTCCCTGACCAACTGGTCGCCCGTCCCGAACTCACCGCGGGCATCTACCACTCCTACGAGTATCGGCCCGGTCCGGAGGTTCCGGTTCCCGCCGGCTATGAGCCCTTCTACATCAGCCACTACGGCCGTCACGGAAGCCGCTACCACACGACGGAGGCGGTCTATGCCGAGCCGCTCGCCGCATTGCGCAAGGCCGACGAGGCCGGGGTGCTGACCCCCAAGGGCCGCGAGGTGCTGGCCAAGGTCGAGGTGCTGACTGCCGATGCCCGCAAACGCTACGGCGACCTTTCGCCCCGCGGCGTGCAGGAGCTCCGCGGCATTGCCGAGCGGATGTTCGCCGCCTATCCCGGGGTCTTCTCGACCGACGGGGGCCGCGTGTGCCGCATCGAGAGCCGCTCGACGCAGGTTCCGCGCTGTATTTTGAGCATGGCGGCCTTCAACGAACGCCTCAAGGAGCTGAATCCCGCGATCAGCACCACGCGCGATGCGAGCGCCCGAGACCTCTGTTATCTGGCCAACGGACCCTCGCTCAAGAAGAGCGGCCAGGAGGCTTCGGCGGTTGCGGACAGCCTGATCCGCGTGCGCGTGAACCCCGACCGGTTCGTGCGGGGGCTCGTCTCTGATCCCGGGTGTATCGACAAGCCGCTGGAGTTGATGGAGGATCTTTTCCTGCTGGCAGCCATCACGCAGGACGTCAGCCATCTGGGCATCGAACCTTTCTATGAAATCTTCACACAGCAGGAACTCGCTACGCTGTGGGAGTGCGACAACCTTCGCCGCTACCTGATCATGGGCCCCTCGGCTCGCTTCGGCGATCCGCTCGTTGCCGATGCCGGGCCGCTGCTGCGCAATATCGTCGAGACGGCCGACCGTGTCGTTGCAGGGGAGTCGGACCTTTCGGCCTCGCTGCGTTTCGGCCACGATACCTATGTGGTTCCGCTGCTGGCGCTGCTGCGCGCCGAGGGAGCCTGTGCCCGCGTGGAGTCGCTCGACGACGTCGCTGCGGCATGGAACGCCTATGCGGTGACCCCGATGGGTACCAACGTCCAGTTCATCTTCTTCCGCAATCCCGAAACGGGGGACGTGCGTGTCCGCGTGCTGCATAATGAGCGCGACGCCAATCTGCCTCTCGCCGGAGGGCCCTACTATCCCTGGAAGGAGCTGAAGAAATACAGCGAAGCGCAGTACGGGGCGGAGAACTGACAACCGACGGATCGATCTGGCTCTGGGGCGGGAGTGACCGCCCTTGAGCGATCGGCCCGTTGCTGCTGCCGCTTCTTCGGGGAAGCTCCGAAGGGCTTCGGTTGCCTTTGAAGGGTTTCGGACGGCTCGAAGGGCTTCGGTTGCCTTTGAAGGATTCCGGACGGCTCCGTGAAGAGGAGCACGCCACGAGGTCTCCGGCGAAGACGGTCTGCCGTCCGGATGCCCGCACTCCCGGGATTGGGAACGGTCGTTTGTCCCGCAAACTGTTAACGGGGCGGATGGATTTGCGTGATGCACGCTCCATCCGCCCCGTTTTTTCGGTGTGCGAATCTCACTCGCCCGGCCGGGAAGACAGGTCCCTGCCGGCGGTTCAGTGGAAAATTGTTTTGACGATGATGCCTGTGGCTCCCTGATGCCGGGTGGTGTAGTCCTTGGCGATGCGGCTGGTTTTCAGCAGGAAATCCTCGTTGTCGCGCAGGGGCACGAACCACGTGCGCAACTGCTCGTAGTCGGTCACCGAGCGGGCGGCCGCGAGCGTCACCAGGTCACGGGCTTCCTTGAATTTCAGGTAGTTGGGTCCGAAGGCCACCGGGAGCCCGAATGTCGCGGCTTCGAGTGTGTTGTGGATGCCGGCGCCGAATCCGCCGCCGATATAGCTCCAGGTGGCATATCCGTAGACCGAGGCGAGAATACCCACCGTGTCGAGGATCAGCACCTGCCGCGAGCCGTAGCTCGTGCGGGGCGTGCATTGCGTGTAGCGCAGGGCTCCGTTCTTGATCTCGGCCATCAGCCGCGCGATGCGCGACTCGTCCATTTCGTGGGGTGCAACGACGAATTTCACATCGGGATTGTCGTTTATCAGCCTAATCAGCAGTTCTTCATCCGGCTCCCAGGTCGATCCGGCCACGAACAGGCGCTTGTCGCCCTTGAAGCGGTCGATGACATCGATGCGTTTGGCCGTGTGGGCGATCTCCGCCACCCGGTCGAAGCGCGTGTCCCCGGCCACCAGCACGTTGTCGAATCCCAGCGTCGCCAGCAGTTTTTTCGACTCCTCGTTCTGCACGAACATCACGTCGAACGACTCCAGCGCCTGCCGCCACATGCCGCCGTAGGGGCGGAAGAAGACCGAATTGCGGCGGAAGATGGCCGACACGACGTAGGTGCGGATTTTCCGGCGGCGCAGTTCGCGCAGCAGGTTGAGCCAGAACTCGTATTTGACGAAGATGGCGATTTCGGGATGTGCGGCGTCGAGGAACCGGCGGGCATTGCCCGGCGTGTCGATCGGCAGGTAGAAGATGTAGTCGACGCCCTTGTAGTTCTTGCGGATTTCGTAACCCGAAGGCGAGAAGAAGGTCAGGAGAATCTTGTATTCGGGGTGCGTCTTGCGGATCTGTTCGATGATGGGGCGGCCCTGCTCGAACTCTCCGAGCGACGCGACGTGTATCCAGATGACCCGGTCCGTCGGGGCGATTGCCTCGCGCATACGGAGGAAGAGGTCTTTGCGGCCTTCGATCCAAAGGCGGGCCTTCGGATGGCGCGGAGCCACGAGACGGATGGCCCAGACGTAGAGAATCAGACCGAAATTATAGAACCACATCGGTATTTACGGTGTTGAGTTTTCAGTTTCTAACGCCCGCGCCCGGTAACCCGACCTCAGGCTGTTTTTTTTCAGTCCGGCAAAGATAGCATAATTTGTCGGAACTGCAAAATTACCAATTGTATTCCAGCGCGTTTTCAATCAGTTCGACGCGGATGCCGCCCTTGTCGTCGACTTCGGCGGCCGCCAGGTCGAACTGCACTTCATCCTCCCAGCCCGTGACGCCCAGGTAGCAGGTCGCGGCGCGGGACAAGGCCCGGAACTTACGCTGTGTGGCGGCGCCCTCGGGAGGAGTGAGCGACCCGGAGTGGCGGGTCTTGACCTCCACGAAGTGCAGCACGCCGTCCTTGCGGGCCACGATGTCCAGCTCGTAACGACCCTGCCGCCAGTTGAGTGCGCAGATCTCGTATCCGGCACTTCGGAGGTATTCCGTTGCGGCACGTTCGCCGGCCCGGCCTGTTTCGGCTGTCGCGTTCATCAGTGGATGATGCGTTGGATGGTGTTGGCGCGCTCCATGGCGTTTTTCAACCCCTCGGCGTCGTCGCGTTCGAGCATCCGGCGCATGATCTGCAGCTGGTGTATGTGTTCGCGCAGGACATCCAGCACGTTGTATTTGTTGCGCAGCAGGATCGGGATCCACGTTGCCGCCGAACTCTTGGCTAGACGCACCGTGCTCTCGAAACCGCCGCCCGCCAGGTCGAAGATGTGGCGCTCCTCGCGCTCCTTTTCGAGCACCGTGAGCGCCAGTGCGAACGAGGTGACGTGCGAGATGTGCGAGACATAGGCCGCGTGCAGGTCGTGCTCTTCGGGGTCCATGTAGACGGCCGGGCTGCCCAGCGTGCGGAAGATCCCTTCAACCGTGGCCAGGGCGTCCTTGTCGCTCCGCACCGTGTCGCACAGCACGACGCTGCGGCCCGTGAAGGCACCCCGCTGGGCGGCTTTCGGCCCGCTGTATTCCGTGCCCCACATCGGGTGCGCGGCGACGAAGCGCCCGCGGCGGGCGTGCATCGAAATCACCTCGCACAACTCGCCCTTGATCGACCCCATGTCCATGACCACCTGCTTGCCGTCGGCACGATTGAGCGCCTTGACGGCCATCAGCGGGATGGTGTCGACAGGGGTGGCCAGCACCACGAGGTCAACTTCCGGAATCCCCTCCTCGAAACCCACGATCCGGTCCGCAAGGCCCAGCTTCAACGCCTCGGCGGCGTGTTCTTCGGAACTTTCGACCCCGAGTATCTCCTTCGCGATGCCGTGGTCGCGAAGGGCCAGGGCGAACGAGCCTCCGATGAGTCCCAGACCCGCAATCAGTACTTTCATAAACGATATACCTATTTATAATAAAAACGACAGGTCGCCGCCCGGCTCGACCTCGAACGTCTCGACCCCCTTGCGGAACATCCGCATCGGGCGGTTGCCGATCAGTTCCAGTTTTCCGTCCTCGTAGCGCAGCATGCATCCTTCGCGCAGTCCGGCCACCCAGCGGCGCGGATTGGCCTCGATATACTCCAGAATGCGCTGTTCGCGGGTCTCCCCGGCGTGTCCCGCGGGGTTGGCGTCGAGGTAGTGGGGGTTGATCTGGAATTTGATGGCCCCGATGGCCTTGAACGACTCGGGCTCCACGATGGGCATGTCGTTTGTCGTCGAGATCGTCGGGCAGCAGACGTTGCTGCCTGCCGACCAGCCCACGTAGGGCGTTCCGGCCTTGATTTTGCGGAGGATGGCCGTCATCAGCCCCTGCTGCTGCATCTTTTTGGCCAGGGCGAACGTGTTGCCGCCCCCGACGCAGATCGCTTCAGCCTCGCGGATGAGTGCGGCTGGATCCTTGGCCCGGTGTACCGAACGCAGGCGGATGCCCAGTTCGGCAAAACGCGCCTGCACCTTTTTTTCGTAATCGGCGTAGGAGAACGTGACGGCCGCGTAGGGGACGAAGACGATTTGGCGCACCCCGTCGAGAAAACGCCCTATTTCCGGGAGCGGATAACGCAGGTATTCCTCGCCGGCATTGGTCGAATTCGAGATTAGAAGCAATTTCATAAGGCTATGGTTTTGAGCGTATTAATTAAATTTTTGTGCTAAATGTCGAAAAAGTTGTGAATAAAAAAACAGGCTCTTTTGTCAAAAGTAATAAAAAAAGTGTTACTTTTGCGCAAAATTGCTCTGGAAATGTAAAAGAACTATTTCCAAATAATTGTTTAACTAAAAAATTAAAATTATGTCAGAAGTTCAATCAAAAGTTGTCGAGATCATCGTCGACAAGCTGGGTGTTAAGGAGTCGGAGGTAGTACCCGAAGCAAGCTTCACCAACCACCTGGGCGCAGACTCGCTCGACACTGTAGAGCTGATCATGGAGTTCGAGAAGGCTTTCGATATCCAGATCCCGGATGAGGACGCTGAGAAGATCGCTACCGTTGGCGACGCAATCTCGTACATTGAGGAGCACAAGAAATAATTACCCTTAGACAACTTTTTCATTTCACGACTGATAAAGCCTTAAATTTATGACAGAAAGAAGAGTAGTTGTTACGGGCATCGGTACGATAAACCCGCTCGGTAATAGTATAGAGGAGTATTTTTCGAATCTGGAGAAGGGAGTCAGCGGTGCCGCACCCATTACTCATTTCGATGCCGAAAAGTTTAAGACCAAGTTCGCTTGTGAAGTAAAAAATTACGATCCGAACCAGTATTTCGACCGTAAGGAGGTGCGTAAGTACGACCTCTTTACGCAGTATGCCCTGATCGCGGCCACGCAGGCCGTGGAGGATTCTGCTCTCGATCTCGAAACGGTCGACAAGGAGCAGGTGGGCGTTATCTGGAGTTCGGGCATCGGAGGAATCAAATCGTTCTTCGATGAGTGTGTGGGCTGGGCCGCAGGGGACGGAACCCCGCGGTTTAGCCCGTTTTTTATTCCCCGCATGATTTCCGACATCGCGGCCGGTTTCATCTCCATGAAGTACGGCTTCATGGGTCCGAACTACTGCACGGTATCGGCGTGTGCTTCGTCGAACCACGGCATCACGGCTGCTTTCGACGCCATCCGTTACGGCAAGGCCGACGTTATGGTGGCCGGCGGTTCGGAGGCTGCGGTCAACGAGCCTTCGGTCGGCGGCTTCAACTCCATGCAGGCGCTTTCGACGCGCAACGACGATCCGCAGCACGCTTCGCGCCCCTTCGATAAGGACCGCGACGGTTTTGTGATCGGCGAGGGTGCCGGTGCGCTGATTCTGGAGGAGTACGAGCATGCCAAGGCGCGCGGTGCGAAGATCTATTGCGAGGTCGTAGGCGGAGGTATTTCGGCCGACGCTTACCACTTCACGGCTCCGCATCCCGAAGGAAAGGGGGCCATGAAAGCGATGCGCGACGCCATCAAGGACGCGGGCATTGCCCCTGAGGATATCGACTATGTGAACGTGCACGGAACGTCGACCCCCGCGGGCGATATTCCCGAACTGAAGGCCGTAGCCGGCGTTCTGGGCGACCATGTTTACAACGTGAACATCTCCTCGACCAAATCGATGACGGGACACCTGCTGGGTGCTGCCGGTGCGGTGGAGGCTCTGGCCTGCATTTTCGCGCTGACGCACGGTGTGGTTCCCCCCACGATCAACTGCGAGAACCTCGATCCCGAGATCGACGAAAAACTGAATCTGACGCTTAACGTGGCGCAGAAGCGCGACGTGAAGTGTGCGTTGAGCAACACGTTCGGATTCGGCGGTCACAACGCGACGGTTATTTTCCGCAAACTCTGATCCTTGTAACGTCCGAGGTGCCGTGATTGACTTTTTACTGCGTCCTATCCGACGGAATTTCGGGCGTGACCGGGCATATTACAGAATTGTCGACGATCTGTTCGGGTTCATTCCGCACAACGTCGAACTCTACAAGCTGGCTTTGATTCACAAGTCAGCTTCTTTGGTTTTGGAGGACGGCCGCGCGATCAACAACGAGCGTCTGGAATATCTGGGCGACGCTGTGATCGAGGCCGTGACTTCGGACTATCTGTTCATCGAATATCCCGATCGCGACGAGGGTTTCATGACCCAGTTGCGGTCGAAGATCGTCTCGCGGCAGTCGCTCAATGCCCTTGCCGTGAACCTCGGGCTGGATGTCCACGTGATTTCGAACGGCGGCACGGGTATTACCCAGAAGCATATCTATGGTGACGCCTTCGAAGCGATGATGGGGGCGGTCTACCTCGATCAGGGCTATGACTTTGTCAACCGCCTGCTGATCAATAACATCTATTTCCGCTTTCTGAATCTGGAGGAGCTGACCGAGTCGGAAAGCGATTTCAAGAGCCGCCTGATCGAGTGGAGCCAGAAGAACCGCCACCAGGTCGAGTTCCGCACGGAACACGATAAGGAATACGCCCCGAACCACCCGGTTTTCTACTGCACGGTGCTGGTCGACGGCATGGAGGTCGGCCATGGCGCCGGGGATTCGAAGAAGGAGGCCGAACAGCATGCGGCATTTTCCGTGTCGCAATACATGAGCGACGAACAGTGCGCGTCGCTGCTGGACAAGGTTGACCGGTTGGAAGATTCCCGCTTGGAAAGCGGGTTGTAGCGTCCGGAGAACCTGTTGCACGCTCGCTCCGGTCCTGCGCCCGGGTCTTGGAGAGAAGAGAGGGAGGGGGAGAAGCCTTGGGGCCGGTTTCAGCCACGGTCCGCTGATGACGGTTCCGGTTGGCCCGGTTGCTTCGGCCGCTCTGACCGCTCCGGTTGTTCAGATAGCTTCGACAGTTCCGGTTGACCCGGCTGCTTCGAAGGTTCCGGTTGGCTCAGTTGCATCGACCGCTCTGACCGCTCCGGTTGGCCTGATTGCTCCAGTTGCTTCGGCCGTCCCGGCCGTCCCGGCTGTCCCGGTTGACTCGGTTACTTCGACTGCCTTGACTGCTCTGACTGCTCCGGTTGTTCAGATAGCTTCGACAGTTTCGACCGCTCCGGCTGTCGGAATGAAAACGGAATAAATTCGTAGAGAGTCACCTCACTTTTATGAAGAATATCCTCGATAAGATGGCGCCCCGGGGTGTGGAAGCCTTGAGCGACCGGGAGTTGCTGGCCCTGCTGACCGACGACGAGCAGTTGGCCGAGGCGGTGCTTTCGGCCTGTGGCGGGTCGCTGGCGCGTATCGGCGACCAGCCCGAAGCCCGCCTGCGCATGGTCGGGGGGCTGGGACTGAAACGGGCGCGGCTGCTGTTGGCCGCTGCGGAATTCGGACGCCGGGCAGCCGCTTCCGGGGATTCGGGGAGCGATTTCATCAATACGGGCGACGATGTGGTGCGTCTGTTCCGGCCGCAGCTGGAACGCCTTTCCTACGAGGAGTGCTGGGCAGTCTATCTCACCTCGTCGAACCGGATTATCGAACGTTGCCGCATCAGCCAGGGCGGGGTGACCGCCACGGTCGTCGACCACCGGCTGATTGTCAAACGGGCGCTGGAACTGCTGGCTACACAGCTGATTCTGGTGCACAACCACCCTTCGGGGACGCCCGAGGCCAGCGGGCAGGACAAGGTGCTGACCGAGCGCGTGGCGCGCGCCGCGGCCCTGTTCAATATTCGGCTGCTGGACCACATCATCATCGCCCGCGACGGCGATTTCTCGTTCCTGCGCGAAGGGCTGATAGGGCGCTGAGCTTCCCGGCAGGCAAGTAAGATAAACGGCGGTCCGACAAGGTCCGCCGTTCGTTTTTCGGGCGCTGATCGTGTCGCAGGAAGAGCCTGTTCCCGGTGATTTTCGCGAGGCCTTTCCCCTCCGTGACATTTTTCAAACAAGTCCCCCTCCCGAAAAGTCTCTCCGAAAAGTCCTCCCCGAAAAGCCCCCCCCCCGAAAAGTTCGGTTCGGGAATGGCAACCTCCCGACCGCTTTTTTGTCCGGTGTCGTTCCGTGAAGAGATCCGGTTTTCTCCCGCACGAAAACGCCGATGCGTTTTTTCCGGTTGTATGTCGCCTCTCTCGCAAAATAAAATCCCTGTCGGGGATCCTTGTTGTCATTTATTTTGTATTTTTGTGAGTTGGAAAATCAGTTAACAACAGAGAATACGATGACTCAGGAAGAACTTTTCAAAAAGCTGGTAGCGCATTGCAAGGAGTACGGATTCGTGTTTCCTTCGAGCGAGATCTACGACGGTCTGGGAGCCGTGTACGACTACGGCCAGAACGGCGTGGAGTTGAAGAACAACATCAAGCGATATTGGTGGGATTCGATGGTCAAACTGCACGAGAACATCGTCGGCATCGACGCCGCGATCTTCATGCATCCCAAGACGTGGGAGGCCTCGGGCCATGTGTCGGCCTTCAACGACCCGCTGATCGACAATAAGGATTCGAAGAAGCGTTACCGCGCCGATGTGCTGATCGAGGACTGGATGGCCAAACAGGATGAAAAGATCGAAAAAGAGGTCGAGAAGGCCCGCAAGCGCTTCGGCGCCGATTTCGACGAGGCCAAATACCGCGAGACGTCGCCGCGCGTGGCGGAGACCGCGGCCAAACGCGACGAGGTGCACAAGCGTTTTGCCGATGCGCTGAACGCCAACGATTTGGCGGAGTTGCGCCAGATCATTGTCGACTGCGAGATCGCCTGCCCGATCTCCGGTACGCGCAACTGGACCGAGGTGCGGCAGTTCAACCTGATGTTTTCGACCCAGATGGGTTCTACGGCCGAGGGAGCCAGCACCATCTACCTGCGTCCCGAGACGGCGCAGGGTATCTTCGTCAACTTCCTGAACGTCCAGAAAACCGGCCGCATGAAAATCCCGTTCGGCATTGCGCAGATCGGCAAGGCCTTCCGCAACGAGATCGTGGCCCGTCAGTTCATCTTCCGCATGCGCGAGTTCGAGCAGATGGAGATGCAGTTCTTCGTGCGCCCCGGGACCGAAATGAAGTGGTGGAACGAGTGGAGGAACACCCGCATGGCCTGGCACCGTGCGCTGGGCTTCGGCGACGACAACTACCGCTTCCATGACCACGACAAACTGGCCCACTACGCCAATGCCGCGACGGACATCGAATACAACTTCCCGTTCGGGTTCAAGGAGGTCGAGGGCATCCACTCGCGCACGGACTTCGACCTGGGCAGCCACCAGAAGCTGTCGGGCAAGAAGTTGCAGTACTTCGATCCGGAGACGGGCGAGAGCTATGTGCCCTATGTGGTCGAGACGTCGATCGGCGTGGACCGCATGTTCCTGCAGGTGATGTCGGCGGCCTATACCGAGCAGACGCTCGACGGCGGCGATTCGCGTGTCGTGCTGAAATTCCCGCCCGCACTGGCTCCGGTCAAGGTGGCCGTGCTGCCGCTGGTGAAGAAGGACGGCATGCCCGAAGTGGCTCAGAAGATCGTCGACCTGCTGAAATACGATTACAATGTCGTCTACGACGAGAAAGACTCCGTGGGCAAACGCTACCGCCGTCAGGATGCCATCGGCACGCCGTTCTGCGTGACGGTCGACGGTCAGACGCTGGAGGACGGAACCGTGACGGTCCGTCACCGCGATACGATGGAGCAGGAGCGCGTCAAGATCGAGTCGTTGCCGGCGCTCGTCGACGAGGAGTGCTCCTACCGCAAGTTGTTCCGGACGCTGCATCTCTGATTTGGGACGCATTCTTGCCATAGACTACGGGACCCGGCGCACGGGAATCGCCGTGAGCGATCCCCTGCGCCTGATCGCCGGAGGGCTGGAGACGGTCGAGACGAAGGAGCTGGAGGCCTGGCTGGCAAAATATTTCGCCCGGGAGGACGTTAGTACCATAGTTGTGGGAAAGCCCTCGCGCATGGACGGCACGCCTTCGGAGACGTGGAGGTTCATCGAGCCGCTGGCCGGCCGCCTGCGGCGGGCGTGGCCCGATAAGGAGGTGGTTTTCCACGACGAGCGCTTCACTTCGGTGATGGCCCACCGCACGATGCTCGAAAGCGGTATCGGCCGGATGGCCCGTCGCAATAAGGCGTTGGTGGATAAGATTTCCGCCACGATTATCCTTCAGTCCTACATGGAATTTATTTCACGTGATAACGGCTGAATCGCACGCTTCGGCGGTGCTCCCCGAACGGGCGTTGTTTGACGCGGCCCGTGCGTGTGCCGCGGAGCGAAACCTCCGAATTCAGTCCGTTGGGACGGGAGACGGAACGAAAAAAGTTTAGTTTATGATATACCCGATTGTGATTTATGGGGACGAGGTGCTGCGCCGCAAATGCGAGCCGATTGCGCCCGATTACCCCGATGTGAAAAAACTCGCCGAGGACATGTTCCTCACGCTCGAGGAGGCCGAAGGCGTCGGTCTGGCCGCGCCGCAGATCGGCAAGGATATCCGGCTGTTCATCGTCGACTGCACCCCGTGGGCCGAGGAGGACCCGTCGTGTGCCGACTACAAGCGGGCCTTCGTCAATCCCGAGATTTACGCCTACTCCGAGGAGAAGAAGACCTACAACGAGGGCTGCCTCTCGTTTCCCGGAATCCATGCCGACGTGCCCCGCTCGCTGGCGATCCGCATGCGCTACATGGACACCGACTTCGTCGAGCACGACGAGGAGTTTACGGGACTCAAGGCGTGGGTCATCCAGCACGAATACGACCACATCGAAGGAGTGGTCTTCACCGACCGCATTGCGCCCCTGCGCCGTCAGTTGCTCAAGAGCAAGCTGCTGAACCTCGCGAAGGGGAAATACCGCTGTGCCTATAAAACTAGATAGATAGTATGAAAAAACTTTTCGCTTTTGCATTCGCCGCGATGATGCTGGGCGGATGCGTCAAATCGCCCCTCGTTGGAGGCATCTATACCGATGTGAAGGACGGGCTGGCCGTGACGGGCAACGCCGGGTCGAGCAAGGTCGGCACGGCCGAGGCCAAGGGCTATGTCGGAGTCGTCGCCCTGGGCGATGCAAGTATCCAGGCTGCGGCCCGCGAAGCCGGTATCACGCGCATCCACCACGTAGACTACCAGGCCAAGTCCTATGTCGGCGTCTATACGATCTACACGATCATTGTCTACGGCGACTAAGCGTCTCCTGCTGGCAGCTGTTCTCTGCATCGCCGGAGCCCCGATGCTCCCGGCGCAGAACATCCGCAACCATTACGTGTCGAAGGCCGAGACCGACGGGGTGATCTACCACACCTTTCCCGTGACGCTTTTCGAGAATCGCGAGATGGGCGACCTGACGTTCGACATCACCTACAAGGAGCATCGCGGCGGGCGTGCCACGATCAATTTCACGTGCCGTATGGCGCAGGCCGTTCCGGCCGATTCGGTTCGTTTCGCTGCGGATGTGACGGTACTGTCGGGCCCGGTGTCGAAACTTTACCTCGAGCCGGAGAAGAAACAGTGGAAGCACCGGTATACGTTCGATGCCGACGGGTCGAAGCTCTGCGGCTTCTTCGATGAGCGGGCTTTGCCCGAGGTGACGCTCTACGTCGGAGGAAAGCCTTGGGTGTATCGCGTCAAGCGTGCCGCATGGCGCAGTTATGCTCCGATCGGGTATCGGATATTCGATATGATCCGTGTGAACGAACGGTAGGTTCGCTCCTCCTGCGGGCTACTTCTGTTCGATTTTGTTTGGTTTTGTTCGGTCCGAACGGGGCGTAGGGTAGCTATGTCCTGGCCGGGCCGAACTGCTTTTTAGCGAAATCAGCTCCGGGCCGAGGGGCGAATCGGACCCGGGTGAATGGCGCTCCCTGCCGCATGGCACTGTCCCGGGCGGGGCGGAGGCGGGCTGCCTGCTCCGGAAACCCGACATCAAAAAACGACCGGGCCCGAAATGAATCGACCCCGGGTGCATGGTGCTCCCTGCCGCACGGCACTGTCCCGGGCGGGACGGAGGCAGGCCGCCTGCTCCGGAAATCCGACATCAAAAAACGACCGGGCCCGAAGTGAATCGGACCCGGTCGCTGTTTTCAAGCCTCTGTGGTTAGAACTTGTATGCTGCGCCGATGCTGATGACTACGGGGTTCTTGCGCCAGTCATCGAACATGGGTTGCCACTTCAGTCCGGCCGAAAGGTCCCAGTTGCGGGCAACCTCGAAGTCGAAACCGCCGCCGATGTTCATACCTGCGGCCCAGTCGCCGATCTCGTTGGCCGTAAAGCCCACTGCCGGATACACGCTCCAGCCTTCGCTCAGGTGGAAGACATACTGCGCGTCGACGCTCAGGTCGATCGAGCATCCGCTGTGCAGCAGGGCCGTCAGCGAGGGTTCGATACGCCAGTTGTCCGTGAAGCTGTAACGTCCGAATACGCCCAGACCCACCACGGCATCACCCGTATTGGTGTAGATGTTCATGCGCGGGCCGATTGCCCAGTTACCTCTGTCCTGCGCCGATGCTGCCGTCACTGCGAAGAGTGCAACGAGCGCCGTTAAAAGAATTTTTTTCATGTTTCGTTTTTTTATAGGGAATAGATCTTATTCCAATCTGTTTGCCAAAACAAATATATGAAAATTCCCGGATGTGGCCAAATATATTCAATGAGCCCGACTTTTTTTAAAATAAAAAAGAGATTTCCGACAATTGCGTGGCTCTTTCGTGCAACAACGGGTCCTAAAGTTTGGAGGACGCTTTAAATTGTTGTAATTTTACGCTCGTCGGGGCCGATATTCCCCTGTTTCCTGTCGCCGGCCGCTTCCCCGACCGAAACCTATGCGGAACCTGATGTGCGGCACGTTATTTTACACGACCAGCTTTTGGAGATTTATGACGGTTAATGAACAACATTTGGATACATTTACACAAGGGACTCCCTGTGTTAATTTTTACATGAAAGAGTCGGATTTTCCCCCGAATCACCACGGATTGTATCGGCGTGATTTTTTCCTGCTGATGCTGCTGGACCGGGGGACCATCGACCAGAGGATCGATTTCGAACAGCACGAGATGGAGCCGCAGTCCGTTTCGCTGATCTTCCCGCACCAGTTGCACGACCTGAAGGTCTCCTCCGATGCGAAGGCGTATTGCATCATGTTCGATGAGACGGTCTTCTGTTCCGAAATCCTGCACAACGATCTGAAGGACTATAATATCGATTTGCAGAAACGCGTCAATTATGTCGCTCTGGAAGGCAAGAAGGAGGTCTTCCGCGACATGATGGGCATTTGGCGCTCGATCTGTGAGCTGTACAAGGATCTCGATCCGGTCAACATGATGCAGATAAAGCTCTACATCAAGATTCTGATTATGAAAATCATCCACGAATCACCCGGAATGGCTTTGGTCTCCAAGGATAACGAAGACACCTCTTTATATATAGGTTTTCGGGAAAAGGTCGACCGCGACTACAAGACGAACAGAACCGTGAACTGGTATGCAAACGATTTGCGAGTGTCCGTCAAACGGTTGACCGAGGTCTGCCGGTATTTTTGCGGCCTGACCCCTCTGGGCGTAATCCACGAAAAGCTGAATCTGGAGCTGAAGAAGGCCTTGGCGGTCGGACATATGAGCATCAAGGAAATATCGGTCGATTTCGGCTTCTCGTCCCATGCTGCGCTCAACAAATACATCGAGCAGAAATTCGGCATGACGCCGGTTCAATTGAAAAATAAATTGCGAAACAGGACCCCTGATACGGATGTATAAATAATGGTGGATTTTGGATAACGAATATCCGCCTGAAAGCCCGTACTTTTGCATCGTGGTTAAGGAATAAACCTTTTGACTTTTAAATTTACAAACATTATGGCAAAATTGTATGGCTCAGGAGCCTTGTTTCATGGCAACGGTTCTTTGGAAGAACTGAAAACGATCGACGGCAAGAAAGCGGTTATCGTAACGGGTAAGGGTTCGACCACCCGCAATGGCAGTCTTCAGCGCGCTCAGGCAATGCTGGCAGAGATGGGGATTGAGTGCAAAGTGTTCGATGGTGTTGAGGCGGATCCCTCTCTGGAGACGGTGAAAAAGGGTGCAGCCTTCATGACGGAATTCGGTCCTGACTGGATCATCGGTCTGGGAGGAACTTCGTCGATCGATGCGGCAAAGGCCATGTGGGTTCTCTACGAACATCCGGACCTGTCGTTCGAGCAGATGATCACTCCTTTCGGTATTCCGGATCTGAGGAAGAAGGCGCGTTTCGCAGCCATTCCTTCGACCAGCGGTACCGGTACCGAGACCACCTCGCTGGCGGTTATCACCGACCGTGAGAAGGGTGTCAAATATCCTCTGGCTTCCCACGAGCTGCAGCCGGACCTGGCTATCGTGGACGGCGACCTCTGCAAGTCGATGCCGGCGGACATCACGGCTAACACCGGTATGGATGCCCTGACGCACGCCATCGAGGCCTACACCTCGAACGTGGACGACAACTACGCCGACGCATTTGCGAAGGGTAGCATTCAGCTGATTTTCAGCAACCTGAAGAAGGCTATTGAGAATCCTGAAGACGGTCAGGTTCGTCAGAACATGCACGATGCCTCGGCTTTGGCCGGTTATGCGTTCACCAACGCCTGGCTGGGTATCGTACACTCGATGGCTCATCAGATGGGCGGTGTATTCGGTATTCCCCACGGTCGCGCCAATGCGCTGGCTCTCCCCAACGTGATGCGTTACAACTCCAAGGTAACCAATCGCTTCGAGGATCTCGCCAAGCTGATCGGTCTGAATACGACCTGCGAGTTCATTGCAGCTGTCGAGAACCTGAAGAAGGAGATCAACGTTCCGGCGTCCATCCGTGAATACGGTATCGAGAAGGAGGCTTGGATGAAGGAGGTTCACCGCATGGCCGAGAATGCATTCAAAGATGTATGTACGTCGTTCAATCCCCGCACCACTTCCGTCGAGGATATTGAAAAACTGTACGTGGCCCTGTATGAAGGCGAGAAGATCGACTTCTAACAAGCGGACGTTACCGGACTTGAAACCGGGAATTATGATGGTGGTCGGATTGGAATGACAATCCGATCACCACGTAATTCTTTATCAGTATATGAGAAAATGATGAGAGAAACAGCTGCCTTGGTGGAATTGAACCGCCTTGGGATCGATTATAAAGTTCATGAATACCCTGCCGTGAATGGGCCGGTTGCAGCGATCGACGTGGCCAATTACATGGGCTTCTCCGTCGAGCGTCTGGTAAAGACGCTGGTAACCACGGACCACCATGGAGGCTACTACGTATTTTGCCTTCCGGCGGCACATCGAATCGACATGAAGAAGGCTGCCCGGGTTGTGGGCGTCAAGAATCTGGCGATGCTCCGGCCCGAACTCTTCGAAGAGTTGACCGGCTACGTGCATGGCGGATGCTCGCCTTTCGGCCTGAAGACCAAGCTGCCCATCTATGTCGATGAGGCCGCTTTGATTTCGGAGACCATCTATCTCTCCGGGGGCCGGATCGGACTGACCGTCGAGATTGATCCCCACGCGGTGATCGATTTGCTGGAGGCAAAAAGTGGAAGTTTTACATCTTGATATTGAAAATGAGGCATATGAAATTCGAACAGTTAGCCAAAGAGCGCTACTCCTGCCGGCAATTTTCCGACCGACCGGTTGAGGACGACTTGATCGAGCAGATCATAGCTGCGGGCAATGCGGCCCCGACTGCCATCAACAAACAGCCCTTCAAGATTTTCTGGATGAAGACCGAGAAGGCGAAGAGCGATATAGCCCGTGCAACCCGATTCACATTCGGGGCGGGTACGTTCCTTGTCGTGGGATACAAGCCGAGCGAGGGATGGGTGCGCTCTTTTGACAAGCATGATTTTGCGGAGACCGATGCCGCCATCGTAGCCACTCACATCATGTTGCAGATCGCCGATCTGGGGTTGGCGACGACGTGGGTGGGCTATTTTGATGCGCCCCTGCTTCAATCGATTTACCCGTCGATGGCGGACTGCGAGCTGATCGCAATGTTCCCCATCGGCTATCCGGCCGATAACGGAGGACCCTCTCCGCGCCATTTCATCCGCAAAGAGCGGGACGAGATCCTTGAGGTCCTCTGACCCCGTTTTCCTTGTTATCCATTTCAGACCTTTTAGACAGCAGGCCCTATGAAAAGAAATCAGATTCGCGTAATTGACGCCACGCAAAACAACCTGAAACGGGTGTCCGTAGACATCCCCAAGCATCAGATTACGGTTGTCACGGGGGTTTCGGGTTCGGGCAAGAGCTCCCTGGTCCTCGATACGATCGCAGCGCAGTCGCGTCGAGAGTTGAACGATACGTTTCCGAGTTTCGCGCAGCGTTACCTGCCGAAATACGGCAGACCCACAGTCGGGCGGATCGAGAATCTCCCGCCTGCCATCGTAATCGACCAGCAAAAACCGTCGGGACAGACGCGCTCCACGGTCGCGACCTATACCGATATTTACAGCCTGCTGCGCCTGCTGTTTTCGCGTGTGGGCGAACCGTTCGTCGGCTTTTCGGACTCCTTTTCCTTCAACCATCCGCAGGGGCGCTGCACCCGCTGCGACGGGCTCGGCGAGATCACCGAGATCGACGTGCACAAGCTGGTCGACTTCGACAAGTGTCTGAACGATCCGGGTGTCATCAACTATGTGGCCTATGAGCCGGGACAGTGGCGCTGGCTGTATTACGGCACCTGCGGACTGTATGACCCCAACAAGAAAATCCGGGATTTCACGCCCGAAGAGCTCCATCTCTTCCTCTATCAGGAGCCGATGACCTTGAAGAACCCTCCGGCGGATTACTACAAGAACGGCAAATACGAGGGACTGATGTATCGCATGAACCGCATGTTGAAGCGCGATGACGCCAAGGTGCATTGGAAAAAACTCGAGCCGATCGTGATCCAGGGGGTGTGCCCGGAGTGCCAGGGGAAACGGCTGAACCCGAAAATCCTCTCCTGCAAAATTTTGGGTAAGAACATCGCCGACATAACCCGGATGTCTCTTTCCGAGGTGTTGTCCTGGCTGGAGGCCATCGACAATCCGATTGCCGTCGACATGAAGGCGGCGCTCGGGAGTCGCATCAGGGCCCTGATCCATATCGGGCTTGACTACCTGACGTTGGACCGTCCGATGGGAACCCTTTCCGGCGGCGAGGCGCAGCGATGCAAGATCGCGAAATACAACAATTCGTCCCTTTCCGACATGTTGTACGTGCTGGATGAACCCAGTGTGGGCCTCCACAGCCATGACATCCACCGGCTGAGCAATGCCATCCTGGAGTTGCGCGACCGCGGGAATACGGTCCTTATGGTGGAACACCACAAGGAAATGATGGAGATCGCCGACCATATCATTGACATGGGACCCGGTGCGGGAGCCTTGGGCGGAGAGATCCTCTTCGAGGGTTCGTACCGGCAATTGATCGACGGCGACACCCTTACAGGGCGGTTGCTGCGCGAACACAAGGGCGTGAAATCCGCGCCCCGCAAGGCTACGCAGTGGATGGAACTGAAGAATCTTTCGCTCCACAACCTCAAGAATATCGATGTTTCGTTGCCCGGAGGTCTGTTTACGGTGATCGCCGGAGTCGCCGGATCGGGCAAGAGCTCCCTCATGCAGGCTTTTCATGATCAGGTCGGCGAGCATGTTACGTTGATCAGCCAGAAGAGCATCGGGGCAAACCTGCGCTCCACGCCTGCAACCTATCTGGGTGTGGCGGATGACATCCGCAAGATGTTCGCCCGATTGAGCGGACGGGGTGTGGGTCTGTTCTCCTTTAATGGCGAAGGGGCCTGCCCGGTCTGCCACGGGAAGGGGGTTATCGTGTCGGAAATGGCTTTCATGGACTCCATCGAGACCGTTTGCGAATCTTGCGGCGGACTCCGCTATTCGGGGGAGGCGCTGCAATACAGGCTGGACGGTCTGAACATTGCGGAGACCATGGACCTGACGGTCCGTCAGGCGATGGCGCGTTTCAAGGGCACGGTGATCGAGCAGAAGTTGAAACCTCTTTCGGATGTAGGCCTGTTCTACCTCCATCTGAACCAGGCGCTGTCCACCTTGTCGGGAGGTGAGCTCCAGCGGATGAAACTGGCGTCCCATTTGGGGCGTGCAGGGCAGATTCTGGTCCTGGATGAACCGACCGACGGACTCCATTTGCAGGACGTGCAGCATATCATTGCCCTTTTCGACGAACTCGTCGACCAGGGTAACTCCCTGTTTCTGATCGAGCACAATCTGGAGGTCCTCAAGGCCGCGGATTATGTGATCGAAGTCGGACCCGGCGGAGGGGACGAGGGCGGACGGATCATCTTTGAAGGGACTCCTGCGGAGATGCTGGCAAGCAAGGATTCCGTGACGGCTCCCTACCTGAAATACAGCAGCAAATAGAGGAGGGGGGCCTTGAAATCCGCAGCCGTGCGAAGCCTCCGGCAATTTGCCCCGGCGCGCAAATCGGCATCGGACGCTTTGTCCGGCGACACCCCTGACCGGTCGGTCGGCCGACAGCATCAGCCGGCCGACCGTTTGGTATTACGCAAGAATTTTGTTATAATGCGAGCATGATGAATCCTGTAAAAGACCTGTTTGTTCCGGGCTGTGCGCTTCTTGCCTACAAGCCCCAACTGGCCGACAAGCTGAAACGCTATGTGGAAACCCGCCAGGGAGCCATGGAAACATGGATGCCTTGTTGCCTCACCCGGCCCGATTTGCCGGAAAAGACCCGCATCTTCACCCCTTGTGCCACCTGCGCACAGCAGTATGCGGCCAAATATGCCGGAGTCGAAGTCGTCTTCGTCCTCGGGCTCATCGCCGAATCGGATGATTTTCCGTTCCCCGACTATCAGGGAGCGCCCATGAGCATCCAGGATACCTGTGCGGCCCGCACCCAGCCGGAGTATCTGGCCGTGGTCCGCAAACTGCTGGAGCGCATGAACATCACGCTGGTCGAGCCGGCCAGGAGCGGGGTGCACGGCAAATGTTGCGGCCAGAAACTTTACGGCCATCTGCCGATCGAAAAGGTTGAAACGCTGATGAAGGCGCGGGCCGACGAGATGCCTTGCGAAGAGGTGGTGGTGTATTGTGCCTCCTGCATCATGAGCCTGAGCGTGGGCGGAAAGCGCCCGCGCTATCTGCTGGACCTGCTTTTCGGCGAACCTACCGACCTCTGGCAGTCGGGAGCCGAGAGCTGGAATCAGCGATTGAAGGAGTTCCGCAGGACGCATTCCCGGCAGGGGGAGACCGCCTCCGAATCCGTGAAGTAACCTCCGCACGCACCCTCCGCACGCACCCTCCGGCGCACCCTCTGCACGCACCCCGACACACCCTCTGCGCACACCCCGACACACCCTCCGCACACACCCTCCGATGCAAAACAGGCTGTAACCACCGAAAAACCGGTAATTACAGCCTGTTTGCGTTGTGGATCAATCAGGTGTGCCTATTCCTTGATTGCCGCGTGTGCAGCCGCCAGACGTGCGATGGGCACGCGGAAGGGCGAGCAGCTCACGTAGTTTAGACCTGCATAGTGGCAGAACTCCACCGACGAGGGTTCGCCGCCGTGTTCGCCGCAGATGCCGCATTTGAGGTTTTCGCGGGTTCCGCGGCCCTTGAATACGGCTTCGCGGATCAACTGGCCCACGCCGTTGCGGTCGAGGATCTGGAACGGGTCGTTTTTCAGGATTCCCTTCTCCAGATATACGGGCAGGAACTTGCTGATGTCGTCGCGCGAGAAGCCGAGGGTCATCTGCGTCAGGTCGTTGGTTCCGAACGAGAAGAACTCGGCGACTTCGGCGATCTGGTTGGCCGTCACGGCTGCGCGCGGCACCTCGATCATCGTGCCGACCATGTAGTCGATCTTGTCGTTCCGCTCCGAGAATACCTGCTCGGCCGTCGTGTCGATGATGTTCTTCTGGTAGCGCAGCTCCTTGTGGTTGCCCACCAGCGGCACCATGATCTCCACGTGAACGGGAATGCCCGTAGCCTTGACATTCATTGCTGCCTCGATGATGGCGCGGGTCTGCATCTCGGTGATTTCGGGATAGGTGTTGCCCAGACGGCAGCCGCGGTGTCCCAGCATGGGGTTGAATTCGGCCAGCAGCTCGACCTTGGAGACGATCTTCTGGAGGGGTACGCCCATTTCGGCGGCCATCTCCTTCTGGCCTTTCTCGTCGTGGGGAACGAACTCGTGCAGGGGGGGATCCAGAAGGCGCACCGTCACGGGATAGCCGTTCATGGCCTTGAACAGCCCCTCGAAGTCGCCGCGCTGAATGGGCAGTAGCTTGGCCAGCGCCACGCGGCGTCCGGCTTCGTTGTCGGCGAGGATCATCTCGCGGATCGCCTTGATGCGGTCGCCCTCGAAGAACATGTGCTCCGTGCGGCAGAGTCCGATTCCCTCGGCGCCGAAGGCGAATGCCTGTGCGGCGTCTTTCGGGGTGTCGGCGTTGGCACGGACCTTCAGTTCGGCGTACTTCCCGGTCAGATCCATCAGCTGTCCGAAATCGCCGCTCAGGTCGGCGGCCTTGGTGGCTACCTGTCCGAGGTATACTTCGCCCGTCGAGCCGTTGAGCGAGATCCAGTCGCCCTCCTTCACGGAGAATCCGTTCACCTGGATCGTGCGGGCTTTATAGTCGATCTGCAATTCGCCTGCGCCCGATACGCAGCATTTGCCCATGCCGCGGGCCACGACGGCCGCGTGCGAGGTCATGCCGCCGCGAGCGGTCAGGATACCTGCGGCGTCGAGCATTCCCTTGAGGTCCTCGGGCGAGGTCTCGATGCGCACCAGAATGGCGCGCTGGCCGGTTTTCTCCAGCGTTTTCTCGGCATCCTCGGCAAAGAACACCACGGGACCCGTGGCGGCTCCCGGCGATGCGGGCAGGCCCTTGGTGATGACCTGTGCGTTGGCAATGGCCTTCTTGTCGAAAACGGGATGGAGCAGCTCGTCGAGTTTCGCGGGCTCGCAGCGCAGCACGGCGGTCTTCTCGTCGATCAGCCCTTCGCGCAGCATGTCCATGGCGATTTTGACCATCGCGGCGCCCGTGCGCTTTCCGTTGCGGCACTGGAGCATCCAGAGTTTGCCGTCCTGAATCGTGAATTCGATGTCCTGCATGTCCTTGAAGTACTGCTCCAGATGGTGCTGTATTTCGTTCAGCTCCTTGTAGACCTCGGGCATCACCTCTTCGAGCGAGGGGAATTTCGCCTTGCGCTCCTCCTCCGAGACGTTCTGGGCCACGGCCCAGCGCTTCGAACCCTCGATGGTTATCTGCTGCGGGGTGCGGATGCCGGCAACGACGTCCTCGCCCTGGGCGTTGATCAGATATTCGCCGTTGAAGAGGTTCTCACCCGTTGCGGCGTCGCGCGAGAAGGCCACTCCCGTTGCGGAGTTCTCGCCCATGTTGCCGAATACCATGGCCTGTACCGATACGGCCGTTCCCCACTCGGCGGGGATGTTGTTGAGTTTGCGGTAGAGGATGGCGCGTTCGTTCATCCACGAGCCGAACACGGCGCAGATAGCTCCCCACAACTGGTCCCAGGGGCAGGTCGGGAAATCCTCGCCGGTCTGCTTCTTCACGGCGGCCTTGAAGTTCCTGACTAGTTCCTTGAGGTCGTCGGTCGTCAGGTCGGTGTCGTTCTTGACGCCCTTCTTGGCCTTCTGCTCCTCGATAATCTCCTCGAATGGATCGTGATCCTCCTTCGAAACGGGTTTCATGCCCAGCACCACGTCGCCGTACATCTGTACGAAACGGCGGTACGAATCCCATGCGAACCGCGGGTTTCCCGTGCGCTTGGCCACAGCCTCCACGGCCTGGTCGTTCATGCCCAGGTTGAGGATGGTGTCCATCATTCCGGGCATCGAGGCGCGTGCTCCCGAGCGTACGGATACGAGCAGGGGCATCTCCTTGTCGCCGAATTTCATGCCGGTGAGTTTCTCGATGTTTTTCATCGCCTTTTCGACCTCGGGGCGAAGTTTCTCGATGACGGCCTCTTTGCCGTGCTTGTAGTATTCCGCACACACTTCCGTGGTGATGGTGAATCCCGGGGGTACAGGGATGCCGATCAGGTTCATCTCCGCAAGGTTCGCGCCCTTGCCGCCGAGCAGTTCACGCATTTTGCCGTTTCCTTCGGCCTCTTTGTTGCCGAAGGTGTAGACCCGTTTTACGTCTGCCATAACTTTTTAGGTTTGAATTATTGTATAAATATAAAAAATTTTTCTTTTACCTCTTCTTTGAAACCGAAAAAAATGCGGTAAGGTGGGTTCGTTACCGCATTTCTAAAATGAATCTCTATCGAAGAGAGGCGAAAATACGAAAACTTTTCGAGATTTCCAAAAACTTTTACCGGATGTAGACGAATACCGGCAGCGAATAGGCGTAGCCGCCGCGATAAACCCCGCGGGAGTAGGTCGTGAGTGGGCTACCGCTCTTTTGATCAATCAGATAGCGGCGTGCGAAGACATCGCCTTCCGAGGTCTTCAGGGCCGTGTCCGCAAGGATCCGGTCGCGCATCTGCCACCGTCCGCCGCGGCGTACCGTGCCCCGCCCGGCCTGTTCGGCGCGGCGGGTTGCATCGCGCAGTCCCCAGCGCCCGGGGTCGGGGAGATCCGCGCGTCCCAGTACAATCAGTTTCACGCGGGGACGCTCCGCACGCAGATCTTTCACAACCCATCGGGCCATGCGCGCATCGCCGCACAGCACCAGCCCCACGGTGTCGCCTCCGAGTTCGCCCTCGACGTAGAGGTAGCGGCGTCCCGGCTCGTCACGGACAGGGTAGAAGAGGTCTCCGTAGTAGAGCAGTGCAAAATCCATTCCGTCGAGCGAATTGAGCGTGCGGTGGAGGTAGGAGTACCCGCCCCGGCAGGCGGTGGCGATGTCGCGGACGACCTGCTCGTTTTCGACGCCCCACAGGGCGACCAGAGGCAGGCCCATCGAGTCGATCACGGCTGCCGTATTGCGGATTTTGCGTTCGTAGCGCTCCGTTGTCCAATGCCGGCGGCCTTCGGGCGTGTAGTCCGTGTCGTTGTAGAAAAGCGCCGGAACGGTGTCGTAAATCCGGTCCACGTCGTAGAAGGCGATGCCTGCGGGGTGTTTCCCGAGGGCAGCGCAGCAGGCGGCACAGAGCAGGGCGGCCGTTATGAGAAGGCGGATCTTCACGACGGACATTCGGAACGGTTTTTCGGATCGGAAATCGTGGGTCGCGCCGCCGCGGATGGGGACGGCGCCGTTGTGACGCGACCAAAGACGCATTTGAAGCCGCTTTTAGGACTTTCGGACATGTTTGTTGAGCCTCTCGATGGATCGATGTCCGCCATGTGGCTCCTGTGCGTAAAACAGGCCGTTCCCGGGTGACTGTCGTGACCCGGCTGGCCGGACATGCCGGCTGAGCCTCTCGATGGTTCGATACCCGCCATGTGGCTCCTGCGCGTAAAACAGGCCGTGCCCGGGTGACTGTCGTGACCCGGCTGGCCGGCCGTGCCGGCGGCGATACGTGCAGGGACCCTGATCATCGCGTGCGAGGTTTGGTCAGCCTTCGATCACTCCCGAGCCGACCAGTTCGTCGCCGTCGTACCACGCTGCGAACTGCCCGGGGGTGATGCCCCGCTGGGGCTGGTCGAAAACGAGGTAAGCTCCTTCGTCGCGGATGAACAGCCGCGCGCCCTGCAAGGGCTGGCGGTAGCGGATGCGGACGGAGAACCGGGCGCTCTGCCCGGGGGTGAGCTTCCGTGCGGGGTTCACCCAGTGGATCTCGTCGGGCGCCATGTGCAGCGCGGGGCGCCACAGCCCGGGGTGGGCGTCTCCCTCGCCGACCCAGATCACATTCTGCGCCGTGTCCGTGGCGAGGATGAACAGCGACTCTTTGCGGCCGCCGATACCGAGCCCCTTGCGCTGCCCGATGGTGTAGTAATGGGCGCCGTTGTGCTGGCCGATTTTCTTGCCGTCGCGCACGGTGTAGTGCCACGGTTCGGCCAGCGCCGCGAGTTGACCGCTCGTCGGCTCTCCCTCCGGCGGGACCTCCTGGTGTGCGTATTTCGGCCACGTGGGGAGTATTTCGTGGATATTGCCCTGTTTCGGGGCGAGTTTTTGCTGGAGGAAAGTCGGCAGGTCGACCTTGCCCACGAAGCAGATTCCCTGCGAATCCTTGCGTTTGGCCGTGGCGAGCCCCTGCTCCTCGGCGATGCGCCGCACCTCGGGCTTCAGCAGCCCGCCGACGGGGAACAGCGACCGGGCGAGCTGCTCCTGCGAGAGCTGGCAGAGGAAATAGCTCTGGTCCTTGTTGGGGTCGGTTCCCGCGAGCAGTTTGTGGATCGTCCTCCCGTCGGGCAGCGTCTCTTCCGCCTTGCGGCAGTAGTGGCCCGTGGCGACGTAGTCGGCGCCCAGCTTCAGCGCCTCGCGCAGGAAGACGTCGAATTTGATTTCGCGGTTGCACAGCACGTCGGGATTGGGTGTGCGGCCGCGTTCATACTCTGCGAACATGTAGTCCACGACACGCGTGCGGTAGTCCTCCGAGAGGTCGACCACATGCAGTGCGATATCGAGTTTCCTGGCCACGAGTTCGGCGAAAACCCGGTCGTCGTGCCACGGACAGTCGCCTTCGAGCGTTCCCGTCGTGTCGTGCCAGTTGATCATGAAAAGCCCCACGACTTCGTGTCCCTGCTGTTTGAGAAGCCATGCTGCGACGGACGAATCCACGCCGCCCGAAAGTCCGATTACCACCCGTGCCATCCTTATTCCAGTGTTAAGAGTCCTTCGGGCAGTATCAGGTGCATCGTGCGTGCCTCGAAGTCGATGTGTGCTATGAACTCCTCGACGGCGGGTACCAGCACCCGGCGTCCGCCGATTTCCAGTTCGAAGAGCGGATTGGCCTCGCTGTCGTAGTAATCCGAGAGAGTCCCTTCGACGCTCCCGGAACCGCGGCTTCCGGCCTCACCGGCCCCGGCCGCCACCCTTTCGGACGCGGCTCCGGCCTCTTCGGCCACAACTGCGAAACCGATCAGGTTTTCGAGGTAAAACTCGTCGTCGTCCTGGTCTTCGTTCAGTTCGATGCTGAATTCGAGCCCCACGAGCTCCTGCGCCCTGCGCTCGGAGTCGAAGTCTGCGAACGTGGCGGTGGCGCCCGACTGGCCACGGCGTTCGAAACGCTCGCACCAGAGCGGCACCTCCAGAGCGTCGATGGTGACGCGCAGCGGGGTCTCGGTCGTGAAATCCTCGGGGAAAGCGGGGTAGAGCGAGAGCATCACTCCGCCCTCCGTGCCGAAAAGTTTGTTGATTCTGCCTGCGGGAACGATCATGTCGGTTGTGAATTATGGGGTAAAAATACAAAAAAAACGGTAATCTCCCCGTGGGAAAGTTACCGTTTTTATTCGGATAGGGGAACGTCCTGACGTATCCCGCTTCCTGTTGTAGCCTTATTCGGCGGCGGGAGTTTCCTCTGTGGCCTCAGTGGCTTCAGCAGCCTCTGCGGCGGCAGCCTCTGCAGCCTCGCGGGCAGCAGCCTCAGCTGCGGCCTTCTTCTCGGCGATTGCGGCAGCACGCTCCTCCTTGATCTTGGCCTCGGCAGCCAGACGTGCCTTCTCGGCCGTCTTGGCATCGGAAGCCAGCTTGTTGGTCTTGGCCTCGATCTTGCCGGCCTTGGCTTCCATCCACTTGTTGAAGCGGGCTTCTGCCTCGGTTTCGCTGAATGCACCCTTGGCGACACCGCCCAGCAGGTGTTTCTTGTACATTACGCCCTTGTACGAGAGGATAGCCCGACAGGTATCCGTAGGTTGTGCGCCTTTCTGTAACCAATCCAGGGCTTTCTCGAAGTCCAGGTCGATCGTAGCAGGATTCGTGTTGGGGTTGTAGGTTCCCAACTTCTCGATGAATTTACCATCACGTGGCGCTCTGCTATCTGCGGCAACGATGTGATAGAAGGCATAACCCTTCTTACCGTGACGTGCCAGACGAATTTTAACAGCCATTTGCTATAAAATTTTGTTGTAATTAATTAAAAAACGCTCACCCCTTCGGGCTTTTAAGCCTGCAAATGTAGGGAAAATATTCCGCCCGGCAAAATAAATGCCGCAAAAAACTGCATTTCACACCTGCGGGTCAGTCGTCCGGGCTGGGTGAACGGGCCGCAGCGGGGGAGGTCGCGAGGTGTTTCACTCCGGTCTGAAAACGACAGACGGATTGTATTCAATTGCTTGAAAATCAATCCGTCCGTTGTGATCCCGGCGGGATTCGAACCCACGACCGACAGCTTAGAAGGCTGTTGCTCTATCCAACTGAGCTACGAGACCATCGTTGAAATAACGTTGCAAAAGTAAGAAAATTCGGGCCAACTGCAAACTTATCGTCCGATTTCTTGCGTCGGAACCTTTTCCGGACCTTCCGTTTGGCGGTTCGGGGCCTGTTTTCCGGACATAACAATCCCCGAGAATCACCGGCCCGCACCTTTTCGCCGGATCGCGCCTTCTCGCCGCTCCCGCTTGACCGCCGGGTCACAACTACCCCCCCCCTCTCTCCTTTTTGGCCGGCGCGACCTTGTCGGAGCGGCGAAAAAACGGATCTGAACGGTCCGTTGTATTCCGGGAAAACGCCTCCTCCCTCGCTCCGCCTCCCTCGGCCTTCGGAGGCTATTTCGTGAGGTATTTGGCGAGATAGGCTTTCAGCTCGCGCGGCATGACTGGCTTGGTGATGAATCCGTTGCATCCCGCCTCTTCGGCGACGCGCCGGTCGGCGTCGAACGCATAGGCCGTCTGCATGATGACGGGCAGGCTCTCGGTGTGAAGGCGGATCTCCTTCAGAGCCTCGATGCCGTTCATCACCGGCATTTTGATATCCATCAATACGGCGTCCGGGTGGTGCGATAGTGCATATTCTACTGCTTCCTTGCCATTTTTCGCCCAGAGCAGGTCATAGTCTTTCTTGAGATTTATTTCCAGTAGTTTGTAGTTGCTTTCCACATCTTCCGCAACCAGGATCAACGGTTTGCGCGTGGAGGTATTGTCATCTGTCATTGTGTGTTACCTTGCAGTTACTGCAAATATAGGAAATTTTTCCCAAAAGAGCTAGCCCGTCAGCGGTAAAATGTCCCATCGAAATGGGTTGTGTTTCCGCATCCGTCGGTGACCGAAAGACGCACGGCATGGGTGCGCCGCTGCGCCGGAGCATCGAAGAAGTGAACCAGCGTTCCTTTCATCGGGAAACGGTCGCAGGGGACCCATTCCCCGTCGATGTGCAGCGACCACGAGGCGATGCCCGAGAAGTTGTCCGTGGCGCGGAACCGCACACCTCCGGCCCGCGAGAGGTCGGCGCCTTCGTTGAAGAGCGGACGTATTGCGGGCGGCAGCGTGTCGGCCACGATCGCCAGATCGCCCGCCGTGCGCACCGAAGCCGTCACCCCGCCGCCGGCATATGCGCCTCCGATACAGGCCAGCGAGCCCTTGCGCGTGCGGACGGCCAACTTGGCCTGGAGTTGCAGCGGGCGCGGTATGGGGGCGCGGAGCGTGGCCTCCACGGGGTGGAAAAGCGGTGTCGTGGGGTCGAAGAACCGGTAGGCGGGCGAGAGTATGACGATGCCCGAATCCGCCTTCGGGGCCTTCCCGAGTCCGGGCCGGACGTAGATCGGCTCGTAAATCGTCCCTTCTGGAACGCAGACCTCGGCCTGGTCGCCGACGCGCAGGACCGAAACCCGGTCGGGCCTCAGTGCCACGGCCGAGGTGTCGGCCTTGGCGCGAAACGCTCCGGCGCGTCCGCGGACGGCGAATTCCAGGGTCGAGACATTGCCGCAGTCGTCCTCGGCCTCGATGCGTATGCGACGCTCCTGCCCTTCCGCCGTGCGTATCAGCCCCCGTTCCTCCATCGTCGGGTAGAAGCAGTCGGGCGCCCCCTCCAGCTGTGCCAGACGGATGGCCTCGTTGCGCGAATTGATCTGTATGGGGTAGCAGCTCACGGCGTCGCAGCTTCGCGAGACGTCGTAGGTGAAGCTGTCCATGCGGAATTCGAAGAAGGGGATGCCGTCCGTGAAGGCTGTGAGGCGCCATACCCCGAAGGTGTTCCAGACATCGTTGCGGCGATCGGTGACTTCGGCCACGAAATAGCCCTTGCGGCCCACGCCGACAGGCCCGTCGTGGGTCAGGGCGTAACGGCCTTCGGCCGTGCGGACCACGGCATAACTTTCCGTGGCACTGCGCACGGGCACTCCCTGCACGGTGTCGACCTCGACGTAGTGCAGCCGCATGATGCGCGGCGGATATTCGTCCCTGGGGCGGATGATCCCCTCGCGGACGGGGTTGTAGAGCCGCTGGGTCTCCGTGTCGCGGATTTCGTAATGCAGGTGCGGGCCTCCCGATGAGCCGCTGTTGCCCGAGTAGCCCACCACGTCGCCCTGCTTCACGGGCCATGTTTCGGGTCCGAACCAGAGGTTCACGCTGTTCGAACGTCGGTTGTAACGCTCCTTGCGCACATGCTGCTCGATGTCGTCGCGGAAACGCTGGAGGTGGCCGTAGACGGCCGTTGTGCCGTTGCTGAGCGTGAGGTAGACGGCGCGTCCGTAGCCGCCCGCCTGCAATACCACGCGCGAGACGTAGCCGTCGGCCGCGGCCACGAGCGGTTTACCCTCCACGCCGTCGGTCTTGATGTCCACGCCCGCATGGAAATGCCCGGGACGGATTTCGCCGAAATTGGCCGAGTAGAGTTGTTGCCTGAGTTCCCGCAGGGGATAGATGTAGTCGTCGGGATCGAGCTGCTGGCCTTGCGCTCCGAGGCAGGCCGCCGTAAGCAGAAAAAGTATCAGAAGTCGTCGCATGTCTCTATATCTCTGACCATTGCCGATGCGGCGTCCGCTACGGCCTCGTAGTCGTATCCGAGCGAAAGCCCGTATCGTATCAGTTTGGTTTTTAATTCGTATTGCGAGGTGTATTTCACCGTCCGGGCCTTGCGCTCGAGCTGCTGCGCAAGCCGCTCGCCCATTGCCGAACGATCGGCCTGGGCCAGTGCCGCGTCGATCCGCTCCTTCGAAACGCCCTTACGCTGGAGCGCCGTGCGGATTTTGTATTCGCCCCAGCCGCTGAGCCTCAGTTTTTCGCGCACGAAGGCCTCGGCGTAGCGGCTGTCGTCGATAAAGCGGTCGCGCACCAGCCGCCCGAGCACCTGTTCGGCGTCCTTTTCCGCCACTCCCCAGTCGCGCATCAGCCGCCGGGCGTCGCCCTCCGACTTTTCGGCGCGGGCGCAGAGACGCATCAGGACCGCGAGCGCCTCGTCGGGCGTCTTGTCGCGTTTTTTCCTCATTTCAACCGGCTGCATACCATGCGTTGTTTTCCGAAAAGGTCTTCGCGGACCTCGGTGTGGGTGTATCCTTCGGCGCCGAGCATGCCGGCGACCTCCGCCGCGGCGCGATCGTAAATCTCGAACCAGAGGCGTCCGCCGGGCGTCAGCATCCGCCGCCCGGCCCGAGCGATGGCGCGGTAGAACCGGATGATGTCGTTGTCGGGGACGAACAGCGCCAGACCGGGTTCGTGGTCGCGGACATTGGGGTGCATCGCCGCGCGGTCGCTCTCGGGAACGTAGGGCGGGTTCGATACGATGACGTCGAACCGCTCCGGGAAAACCTCCTCCAGCCCGTTCAGGGCATCGGCTTTGCGGAGCGTGACCGCTGCGCCGAGCCTTTGGAAATTCTCCTCGGCCACGACCAGCGCCTCGTCCGAGATGTCGACGGCGAAGACCTCCGCTCCGGGCATTCCCAGAGCCAGCGAAGCCGCGATGCAGCCGCTGCCCGTTCCTACGTCCAGCAGCCTCCGGGCTTCGGGCTCCTCGCGCAGAATTGCATCGACCAGCTCTTCGGTTTCGGGCCGCGGGATCAGAACCCCTTCCCGCACGGCGAATCGGTGCCCGTAAAATTCCGTGTGTCCGACGACGTATTGCAGGGGTCTTCCGGTCAGGAGCTGTTGCTCGGCCTCCGCCAGACCTTCCACGGCGAGCTCCGCTTTCGGGTCGGTCAGCAGAGCCGAGGGCGAGAGCCCCGAAAGCCCGGCCACGGCGGCCAGCGCGATGCTGCGGGCTTCGCGTGCGTCGTAAAGTCCCGTGAGCCGTGCGGCCAGAGTGTCGATGGTTTCGCGGCGTGTCATCGTCGGTACAAATCGGCCAGGGCGATGGCCACGGCGGCTTCGACGACCGCTGCGCCGCGCAGGGCGACACAGACGTCGTGGCGGCCGTGGATTTCCAGCGGTTCGACCCTGTCGGTCGCCCGGTTGTAGGTGATCTGTTCGCGGGCGATGCTCGGCGTGGGCTTCAGCGCTGCGCGCACCACGATCTCGTTGCCGTTGGTGATGCCTCCGTTGATGCCCCCGGCGTTGTTGGTTGCCGTCGTTCCGTTGCCGTCGGTGAAGCAGTCGTTGTTCTCCGAGCCGCGCAGACGGGCTCCGGCGAATCCGCTGCCGAACTCGACTCCCTTGACCGCCGGGACGGCGAACAGCAGATGGGCAATCGTGCTTTCTGCCGAGTCGAAGAAGGGCCGCCCCAGTCCGAGGGGTATGCCCTGCACGCGGCATTCGACGATGCCGCCCACCGAGTCACGCCGGGCCGCCGCGTCATGCAGCACCTCGTTGAAGCGCTCGGGATCGGTGCAGCCGCCGATCTCGGTCAGCCGGGTCGCAAACCGGACTTCTGCGGGCAGGATCTTTTTGGCCACGACGCCCGCGGCGACCAGCGCCACCGTGAGCCGTGCCGAGAAGTGCCCGCCGCCGCGCGGATCGTTGAATCCGCCGAATTTGCGGTCGGCCACCAGGTCGGCATGCGAGGGGCGGTAGTGACGCATGACAGTCGTGTAGTCCTGCGAACGGGTGTTGGTGTTGGCGAATTCGATGGTCAGCGGCGCCCCCGTCGTGTAGCCGTTGTAGAGCCCCGACACGATCTGCGGCGCATCGGGTTCGCGTCTCGGCGTCGTTCCGGGAGCTCCGCTGCAGCGTCGCGCGAGGTCTTCGGCGAAGTCCTCCTCGGCGAGCGGAATGCCCGCTGGGACGCCGTCCAGCGAAATGCCTATCTGTTGTCCGTGCGACTCGCCCCAGATGGCGAGCCGGAAATTGTGTCCGAATTGGTTCATGGGCGGTTTGGGGTTTTTAGAACCGAATGAGCTCCAGATCCTCGAAAAACCGGGGATAGCTCTTGGCGATGCTCCCGGCGTCCTCGATCACTAGGGCATCGTCCGAGCGCAGGGCGGCGACGGCCAGCGACATGGCCATGCGGTGGTCGCCGTGGCTCTTCGTGCGTGCGGCGCGTATTTTCCCGCCGCGGATTTTCATCAGATCCTCCTCCGAGGTGTCAACCTCGATGCCCAGTTTGCCATACTCCTCGCGGATGGCCTCCGAGCGGTTGCACTCCTTGTATTCGAGACGCGAGGTGCCCCGGATGACGCTCACGCCGTCGGCCGCGGCGGCCAGTGCCGCCAGCGCCGGGAAGAGGTCGGGGCAGTTCGTGGCGTCGAATTCGAAGGCCCGGAGCTTTCGGTGCTGGGCCGTCACCGAGTCCTCCTCGTTGATCACGGCGGCACCTGCGCGCACCAGCGCGGTGCAGATGGCCGTGTCGGCCTGCTTCGAGAGCATCGAGACGTTGCGCACGGTGACCTCTCCGGCCGTGGCTCCGGCCACCAGCAGCATGGCCGCGGCGCTCCAGTCGCCCTCGATGCTGAAATAGGTCGAACGGTAGCGCTGCCGCCCGGGGATGTAGAACTCCGCGTAGTCGCGCTGGTTGATTTCGACACCGAAGCGCGCGGCCGTGTCGAGCGTCATATCTAAATAAGGTGTCGAGACGGCTCCGCGCACATGCAGCGAGGTGTCTTGCCCGGCCAGCGGCAGCGCGAGCAGCAGCCCCGTGATGAACTGCGACGATACCGATCCGTCGACTTCGACCTCTCCGCCCTGAATCGGGCCGCAGACCTCGATGGGCAGAAATCCCCCGTTGTCGCGGACCCGCACGCCCAGCCGGCGGAGCGGATCGAGCATCATCTGCATCGGGCGGTGGCGTAGCGAGCCGCGCCCCTCGATGGTGACGGGCGTGGCACAGAGCGATGCCACGGGAGTGAACAGACGCGTCGCGAGGCCCGATTCGCCGACCTTGAGCACATTCCCCTTCGGCGACAGTCCGCCTTTGATCGAGAGCGACGTGGGATCGACGCGGCGCACCTGCGCACCGAGCGTTTCGATACATTGCAGGGCGGAACGCGTGTCGTCGCAGAATTCGATGTTGCGTAGGACCGAAGCCTCTTCAGAGAGCAGCGCCGCTGCGAGGGCGCGCTGTGCATAGCTTTTCGAGCAGGGGGGCGTCAGCGTGCCTTTGACGCGGCCCGGCGGAACCGTTGTGTCCATACTTACTCCTTAACCTCCTGTGCCTTTCGGTTTTTCATCTCCTGCGTCAGCTGATGGCTCTTCTTCAGTTCGAAATGCTGCCCGAGGTAGACTTTGCGGACCATCGGGTCGGCGGCCAGTTCTTCGGCCGTACCCGTCTTCAGGATCTTGCCCTCGTAGAGCAGATAGGTGCGGTCGGTGATGGCCAGCGTCTCGTCGACGTTGTGGTCGGTGATGATCACGCCGATGTTCTTGTGCTTGAGCGTCGCCACGATCGACTGAATGTCCTCCACGGCGATCGGGTCCACACCGGCAAAGGGTTCGTCCAGCAGGATGAACGCCGGATTGATGGCCACGGCGCGTGCGATCTCCGTACGGCGGCGCTCGCCGCCCGAGAGCTGTATGCCGAGGCTTTTGCGCACCTTCTGCAGGCGGAACTCCTCGATCAGCGCCTCGACCCGTTCGTTCTGATACTCCTTCGAGAAGGAGGTCATCTCCAGCACGGCCCGTATGTTGTCCTCCACCGACAGACGGCGGAATACCGAGGCCTCCTGCGCCAGATAGCCCACGCCGAGCTGGGCGCGGCGGTATACGGGCAGTCCCGTCAGTTCGGAAGCCTGCCCCTCGTCGTTTTCGAGGAAGATACGTCCTTCGTTGGGCTTGATGAGGCCCACGATCATGTAGAACGTTGTGGTCTTTCCGGCCCCGTTGGGGCCCAGAAGTCCTACGATTTCACCCTGGTTGACGTCGATCGACACGTGGTTGACGACGGTCCGGGCCTTGTATTTCTTGACGAGCTCGCTGGTGTAAAGACGCATTGCGTTTGGATAATTTTTTTACAAAGTTATGCTTTTTTCCGAAAAGTTTTTTATCTTTACAATGAATTTTCAGATTTTATACTCTCGGCGAAATGAAACAATTCGATTCTTCCCTGCTGCATGACAAGCTGAAGGAGTACTTCGGCTTTTCGTCGTTCAAGGGGAACCAGGAAGCGGTGATCCGCAATGTGCTGGAAGGTAAGGATACCTTCGTGCTGATGCCCACGGGTGGCGGGAAGTCTCTGTGTTACCAGTTGCCGGCCATGTTGATGGATGGCGTTGCCATCGTCATCTCGCCACTGATTGCCCTGATGAAGAATCAGGTCGATGCCATGCGGACCTTCTCGGCCGAGTCGGGGATCGCACATTTCCTGAATTCGTCGCTCAACAAGACTGCCGTGGCCCAGGTCCGGCAGGATGTGCTCGACGGCAAGACCAAGCTGCTCTATTTTGCGCCCGAGTCGCTCACCAAGGAGGACAATGTGGCCTTTCTGCGCAAGATAAAGGTTTCGTTCTATGCCATCGACGAGGCGCACTGCATTTCGGAGTGGGGCCACGACTTCCGCCCGGAGTACCGCCGCATCCGTCCGATCATCAACGAGATCGGTGCGGCGCCGCTGATCGCCCTGACGGCCACGGCCACGCCCAAGGTGCAGCTCGACATCCAGAAGAACCTGGGCATGTCCGACGCCTCGGTCTTCAAATCGTCGTTCAACCGCGCGAACCTCTACTACGAGATCCGGCCCAAGCACAACGTCGACCACGACATCATCCGGTTCGTCAAGCAGAACGAGGGCAAGAGCGGCATCATCTACTGCCTGAGCCGCAAGAAGGTCGAGGAGCTGACCGAGTTGCTCGTGGCCAACGGTATCCGGGCTTTGGCCTACCATGCCGGGATGGATGCCTCGACGCGCGCCGCCAATCAGGACGACTTCCTGATGGAACGCGTGGAGGTCATCGTCGCCACGATCGCCTTCGGCATGGGCATCGACAAACCCGACGTGCGCTACGTCATCCACTACGACATCCCCAAGTCGCTCGAAGGCTATTATCAGGAGACGGGCCGTGCCGGCCGCGACGGCGGCGAGGGTTACTGCCTGACCTTTTACAGTTACAAGGACATCCAGAAACTCGAGAAGTTCATGCAGGGCAAGCCCATCGCCGAGCAGGAGATCGGCAAGCTGCTGCTGCTGGAGACGGTTTCCTACGCCGAGAGTTCGATGTGCCGCCGCAAGACGCTGCTGCACTACTTCGGCGAGGACTACACCGAGGACAACTGCGGCAACTGCGACAACTGCCGCAATCCCAAGCCGAAGGTCGATGCCCGTGCCGCGCTCAAGATGGCGCTCGAGGCCCTGCGCGACATCGGGGACAAGTTCAAGTCCGACTATCTGGTCAACGTTCTGGTGGGCAAGACCACGGCGCTGATCAAGAGCTACGGACACAACAAATCGAAATGGTTCGGTGCGGGCGCCGAGCACGACGCCCGTTTCTGGGGTGCGGTGCTACGCCAGGCCCTGATACTGGGCCTTGTCGACAAGAATATCGAAAACTACGGGCTGATTTCGATCAACCGGAAGGGTGAGGGCTATATCGCTCTGCCGTTCCCGGTGACTGTGACCCTCGACCACAACTACGACGAGGAGGAGAAGGAGGCCGAGTCGGTGGCTCCGATGGGCAAGGGCGGTGCGGCCGACGAGGAACTGTTCTCGATGCTGAAGGACCTGCGCAAGAAGGTCGCCAAGCAGCACGGGCTGCCGCCGTTCGTCATCTTCCAGGACCCGTCGCTCGAAGACATGGCTGTGCAGTACCCGATCACGCTCGAGGAGATGCAGAACATCACGGGTGTCGGCGTGGGCAAGGCGCGCAAGTTCGGCGAGGAGTTCATCCGTCTGATCAAGGCCTATGTCGAGGAGAAGGAGATCATCCGTCCGCAGGACATGATCGTCAAGGGTGTGGCCAGCAAGTCGGGCAACAAGATCTTCATCATCCAGTCGATCGACCGCAAGATGGATTTCGAGGATATCGCCCGCGCCAAGGACCTCGACTTCGACGAACTGCTGACCGAGATCGAAGGCATCGTCAATGCCGGGACGAAACTCGACATATCCTACTACCTGAAGGGATTCATGGACGAGGAGAAGGTCGAGGACATTTACCTCTACTTCAAGGAGGACGCCGAGAGCGACTCGCTCGACGCGGCCATCGAGGAGCTGGGGGCCGATTATACCGAGGAGGAGATCCGCCTGGTGCGCATTAAGTTCATGTGCGAGCAGGGCAACTGATATTCGATCTTGCGGGGATGCATTCCGCCTGCGGTCGCGACGCGACCTGCTTTTGCCGGGACCTTGCCCGCACTCCGCAGTCAGGGAATCGCCCTTTGGGGATCGGGAACGATATGACGGAGCCGGTCTTCCGTGGCCGCTGGCAGGAAGCCGACTCCCCGAGATAACCTAATTTTGACGCCTATGAACAAGAAGACCTTTTCTTTAGCCGTGCTTTTCCTGATTTGCTCATTGGGATGGCTCGGGACCAATATCTATTGGCGTGCGACGCATTCCAACTGTGTGAATGTATTCGACCTGATCGTGGGCGTGCTGTTCGTTGCGGCCGCAGCCGGCATGGTGTATAACGAATTCAAGAAAAAGAAATGCCGCCACCTCGATGAGGTGAACAAACACAAAATTCCTTGACCGATGCGGGCGAAAGCCCGTTTTTGGGCCGTCAAGGCACCTTCTTCCCCAGGGGGGCGCCGACTTTCGGCCGACGCTCCGCCGCCGAAGGTCGGGGTGCTCCGGTCCGTTCCCGGCTCCATGGCCGTGGCCGCCGGGGCTGTGACTGTCGGATTCGTGGCCGCCGGGGCTGTCCCTCGGTACAGTGATTGCCGGGGGCAACGACCGCCGGCGTGAAGACTGTTGGCGTGAAGATCTCCGGGGCAACGACTGTCGGCGTGAAGATCTTCGGGGCAATAACCGCCGGTGCGTTGCGGCGCCGGCAAAAAGGTAGTTATTCTAAATGACGATTGACATGAAAACCAATCTTATGCAGCTTCTGCGACTTGTCCTGATGGTGCTGGCCATCGCAGGAATCATCTATGCCATCGAATTCATGGAGCGCGGCATTGCCGTGTGGTTTTGGGTTGCGTTGCTCGGTATCGGATTCGTGGGTCTGCTCTACACGTTCCGCCTGACACAGCGCCGTATGGCCCGGGAGCGTCAGGAACAGCAGCGTCTCGAAAAAAAGAAGCGCAGCCGCCGTTCGAAACGCTGACCGTAACCGTACCCGGTGCCTTATTGGGCCGCTCGGGCTTATCCCCGCATCGGGGCCGCGCTACACCGTAGCCGGGGCCGGAATTGCACCCCACCATAGTCGTGTCCGGTGCCGCATTGGGCTGCCCGGGCTCATCTCCGCATCGGAGCCGCGCCTTCGTCGTAGTTGTATTCGGGGCCGGGGCCGCGCCACATCGTAGCCGGGGCCGGAATTGCACCCCACCATGGCAGTATCCGGAGCCTTATTGGACCGTTCGGGCTTATCCCCGTATTGGGGCCGCGCCGTAGTAGTAGTTGTCCGGGGCCGCGCCACATCGTAGCTGTCCTCGAAATTTGCACCCCACCATAGCTGTCCTCGGAATTTGCTCCCCACCATAGCTGTAGTTCGGGGCACACCGCAGCAGGGCAGGCGGCGTTCTGCAGGGACGCTGCGGTCGGCGCCTGACAGCACTTTTGATTGCCGTAGGGATTTGCAATCCGCCGGCGATTCGGTTTTGAACCGGCTTTTTTGTATCTTTGTGGCCTGTAATGTAAAGTTTATGGGAGAAGTAAGGGCAAAAAAGGCGTTGGGACAGCATTTCTTGGTCGATCTGAATATCGCACGCAAAATCTGCGACTCGCTTTCGGGAGGCGATGTGGCCGGCCGGCCGTGTCCGGTGCTCGAAGTGGGTTGCGGTATGGGTGTGCTGACGCAGTTCCTGCTGCGGCGCAGCGACATCGAGGTCTGGGGGGCCGAGATCGACTCGGAGAGCGTCGCCTACCTCCACGCGCACTATCCGGAGTTCACGCCGCGGCTCATCGCGGGCGATTTCCTCGGGATGAACCTGCGCGAACGCTTCCCCGAAGGACTGAAAATCATCGGTAATTTCCCTTATAACATCTCGTCCCAGATTTTTTTCAAGGTGCTGGACAATCGCGATCTCGTCCCCGAGTGCGTGGGTATGATCCAGAAGGAGGTCGCCGTGCGGCTGGCCGAGCCTCCCGGCTCGAAGGAGTACGGCATTCTGTCGGTACTGCTGCAGGCGTGGTACGACATCGAGTACCTTTTTACGGTGGGTGAGACGGTTTTCAACCCGCCTCCGAAGGTCAAGAGTGCCGTCATCCGCCTGCGCCGCAATGCCACGGAGCGCCTCGACTGCGACGAGACGCTGTTCGTGAAGGTGGTGAAAGCCTCCTTCGGCCAGCGACGCAAGATGATCCGCAACTCGCTGAAATCCGTTTTCGGCGATTTCGGCGGGGCCGAGCATCCCTACTTCACCCGACGCGCCGAGCAGTTGGGCGTCGCCGAGTTTGTGGAATTGACGAACTGGGTCTCCGAACATCGGCGCTAACGGCCGCTATTCCCGGCCCGCTCCCACGCCCGTTTCCCGACTTTCACGCTCCGACGCCCGGCTTCACTCCCGTTTCTTGGCTTCTACTGTCCTGACGTCCGGTCTCATACTCGTTTCCTGACCTCCACTCCGGCGCCCGGTCTCACACTCGTTTCCCGACTTCCACGCCCCGACACCCGGTCCCACTCTCGTTTCCTGACCTCCATCCCGGCGCCTGGTCCCACGCCCGTTTCCGGCTTCCACCCCCCCCCCGACGCCCGGCTTCACGCTTGTTTCTCGGCTTCCACTGTCCTGACATCCGCTCCCACGCCCGTTTCCCGGCTTCCACCCCGACGCCCGGTCTCTCGCCCGTTTCTCGGCTTCCACCCTGATGTCTGGTCCCACGCCCGTTTCCCGACTTCCACCCCGATGCCCGGTCTTTCTGCCCGGGCGATGGCGGCTGCAGCGGGCAAGGCGGGTTGTCCGACCGAACCGCCGCATCCCGGAGTGGAAACCTCCGGAGTTAAAAGATTCCCGGATCCGTACAATGGCTTTTGCAAGCCTCTCCCACACAACGATTTCCGCCCGACAATTTCCGCACAACGGCTCCCGCGCACATGGATCTCCCGCGCACCCACACACCCGCGACCCGCACAAGGGTTTCCGCCGCAGGGATCCATTGCGGACGCCCCGGCATGGACCCGCGGGCGCCGGCTTCCGGCAAGCGGGCCGGCCTTCCCCGCTTACATCCGGGGCTTTTCCGCTCCGGCGACCACCGTCACCAGATCTTCGCGGCGGAGGTATTTCCGGGCAAGCTGCTGCACTTCGGCGGGTGTCATCTGCCGGATGCGGCGTATGTTCTCGCCGATTACCGTGTTGTCGCAGCCGCAGAGGATGTTCTCGATCGTCACGTCGGCGATGCCGAACGGCCCGTCGAGGATGCGCATCATCTCGCCCGTCATCATGTTTTTCACCAGCTCCAGCTCGGCCTCGGGCATCGGCTCGGCGCCGAGACGTTCGATCTCGGCGTAAATCTCCCGCAGGGCCTCCTGCGTCACATCCGCACCGACCTGTGCCGCCACGGCGAAATAGCCTTCGCGCTCGAAGTTGACCATCGCCGAGACCGCGCCGTAGGTGTATCCGTGCTCTTCGCGGAGGTTCTGCATCAGCCGCGATCCGAAATAGCCGCCCAGGGCCGTCGCCACGACCTGCATGCCCAAAAAATCGGGATGCGTGCGCGGAAACAGCAGGCGGCCGATGCGCAGCGACGACTGCACGGCTCCCGGATACGCGACAAATGCCGCATGGGTGGTCTCGGGTGCGGGGAAGTCGGGCAGGGCTCGGGCCTCGCCGCGCGGAATCCGTCCGGCGAGTTCGGCCAGGGCCTTCAGCTCGTGGTCGCCGATGCGGCCGCTGCAGACGACGAAGCAGTTTTCGGCGGTGTAGCACCGGTGGTAGAAACCCTCCACGTCGTCGCGCGTGAGTCTGTCGTAGTCCTCCTCGTGCGACGAGATGCCGTAGGGGTGCCGCTCCCCGAACAGCGCCCGGGCAAAGGCCTCGCGGGCCTTCACGTCGATCTTCGACCGCTCGACCGCCAGCCGCTGTTTGCGCTTGGTGGCGTAGGTGCGCAGTTCCTGCTCGGGGAAGGTGGGGTAGAGCAGGATCTGCTCGGCCACGGCGAGCGTCGGGTCGACGAATTTCGAGAGGGTGGCGAAATTGACATAGGCATAGTCGCGGTCGACATTCACGTCGTACCACGAGCCGTAGTAGTCGAGTTGCTCGGCGATCTGGTGGGCTGTCATGTTGCGCGTGCCTTCGGCGAGGAGGTTGGCGGCGGCCGACGCCGAGAAGGGCGCCTGCTGAAAGGCCGATCCGGCACGGAAGACGAACGAGATGCGCAGCACCTCGAAATCCTCCGATGCGAGCGTGTAGAGTCCGATCCCGTTGGGCAGCGTCGTGCAGCGGGCTTCGGCGACCTCGACCTGCGAGGGCGTTATGCGGGGTTGTGTCATTTTCTGGCGTTGTAGATGAGTGTGGAACTGTTTTCGGGCCGCAGCGTGCGGCGGCAGAACGAGCGGATCTCCTCGTCGGTTACGGCGCGGTAGCGCTCCACCTCGCGGTTGATCAGGGGGAGGTCGCCCAGCATCTCGTAGAAGCCGAGGTTCATCGCCTTGTTCATCACGTTCAGTTCGCCGAAGAGCGTGTTGGCCTCGAATTTGTTCTTGACCTTTTCGATTTCGTAGGCGGTCGCAGGGATCGTTTTCAGGTCCTCGATCTCCTGCAGGAATGCCGCTTCGACCGCTTCGGGCGTGACACCCGGGAGCAGCTGTCCCGTGAGGACGAACAGCCCCGGGTCGACATCGCCCGTGATGTAGGCGTTGACGCTCGACAGCAGGCCGCGTTCTTTGACAAGGTGCGTGTAGAGCCGCCCCGAGTCGCCTCCCGAGAGCAGGTCTGAAACCAGATCGGCCGTGTAGAAATCGGCCTCCGTACGCGCGCACATGTGATAGGCTATGGTGAGGGTCGAGGCCGGCACGTCGCGCTCGACCTCCTGGTGCCGGGCCCGGGTCTGCGCGGGTTCCTGCGGAATGGGAGCCATTGCGGACGGGTGGTTGGCCAGCGGTGCAAACCACTTTTCGGCCAGCTCCAGCATTCGCTCCTCCTCCATGTCGGCCGAGATCGACAGAATGGCGTTCGAGGGGTGGTAATGCGCGCGGTAGAAGGACTCGACGTCCGCGAGCGTGGCTTCGGCGATGTGGTCGGTCGTGAGCCCGATGGCCGCCCAGCGGTAGGGGTGCTCCTTGTAGGCGAGCGTGCGCAGCAGCATCGTCTGGTCCCCGTAGGGCTGGTTGAGGTAGCGCTGGCGGAACTCCTCGATCACCACCTTCTTCTCGGCTTCGAGCTTGGCGGGGGTGATGTCGAGACCCTCCATGCGGTCGCTTTCGAGCCAGAGGGCCGTTTCGAGGTTGTCCTTCGGGAGCGTGATGTAGAAATCCGTGTAGTCGTTGTTGGTGAAGGCGTTGTTGTCGCCCGAGGCCATCTGCACCGGAAGGTCGAAATTCTCCACGGCGCGCGTTCCGCGGAACATCAGGTGTTCGAACAGATGGGCGAATCCCGTGCGTGCGGGGTTCTCGTTGCGCGCGCCGACCTTGTAGAGGATGTTCACGGCGGCGAGTTTCGATGCCCGGTCGCGGTTGACCGCGACGGTCAGCCCGTTGGGGAGTATTTTTCTGGTGTATGGAATCATAGTTGTGCAAAGGTACGAAAAAGTCCGTTACCGCAAACCGGCCTTGCGCGGGAGAGGGGCCCGGAGGACCTGCACTCCGGGGCGGCCCACGGACGGCGCATACGCTTCCGGGAGGGTGCCCCTTTTCGGGTAATTTGCTATTGGTTAGCCACTTCTGCAACTCGGTGATTTCTCGAGAGTTTGTTGTTAACCGAATAACAGAGGGATTGTTATTCGATTCACATTTGAAAAGTCGAAAAATAACACTTTTTGGGAGGCAGTAAGTAGGGATTCTCGGCTGAAATTGCTATATTTGCATCGCCCGTTTGTCGGGGCCATTCCTGAAATATCGGAAAAACACACAAATATCATCTAAATTTCAACTAAAATGGCAGAAAAGAAATTTATCACCTGTGATGGTAACTACGCTGCGGCCCATGTGGCTTACATGTTCTCGGAAGTCGCAGCCATCTATCCCATCACACCCTCGTCGACGATGGCCGAACTCGTGGACGAGTGGGCCGCCCAGGGCCGTAAAAATATCTTCGGAGAGACCGTTAAAGTCGTTGAAATGCAGTCCGAGGCCGGAGCCGCAGGCGCCGTGCACGGATCGCTGCAGAGCGGAGCCCTGACCTCGACGTTCACCGCTTCGCAGGGTCTGCTGCTGATGATCCCCAACATGTACAAGATCTCGGGCGAGCTGCTCCCGGGCGTGTTCCACGTTTCGGCGCGTGCGCTGGCCGCACAGTCGCTGTCGATTTTCGGCGACCACCAGGATGTGATGGCGGCCCGTCAGACGGGTTTTGCCATGCTGGCCACCTCGTCGGTTCAGGAGGTCATGGACCTCGCAGGCGTCGCACACCTCGTGTCGCTGAAGGCCCGCGTTCCGTTCCTTCACTTCTTCGACGGCTTCCGCACCTCGCACGAGATTCAGAAGATCGAACTGATCGACGAAGCCGCTCTGACGGCGATGCTCGACCGCGATGCCCTGAAGGAGTTCCGCGCCCGGGCGCTGAATCCCGAACACCCCGTCACCCGCGGTACGGCGCAGAATCCGGATATCTATTTCCAGACGCGTGAGGCCTCGAACAAGTTCTACGCTGCCATTCCCGACATGGTGGCCGACACCATGAAGGAGATTTCGAAGATCACGGGCCGCGACTACAAGCCCTTCGTCTACTACGGAGCAAAGGATGCCGAGAATGTGATCGTCGCCATGGGCTCGGTGACCGAGACCATCAAGGAGACGGTCGACTACCTGATGGCCAAGGGCGAGAAGGTGGGTGTGATCACCGTGCACCTCTACCGTCCCTTCTCGGTGAAGTACCTGATGGCTGTTCTTCCCGAGAGCGTGAAGCGCGTCTGCGTGCTCGACCGCACGAAGGAGCCGGGAGCCAATGGCGACCCGCTGTATATGGATGTCGTCGAGGCATTCGCTTCCTGCCCGTGCGACCGCAAGCCGCTGGTCATTGGCGGGCGCTACGGCCTTTCGTCGAAGGACACCACGCCCGCACAGATGCTGGCCGTGTTCGAGAACCTGAAGATGAACGAGCCGAAGAACCAGTTCACGGTGGGTATCGTCGACGACGTTACGTTCCGTTCGCTGCCTGTCGGCGAGGAGATTTCGCTTGCGAAGCCCGGCACGTTCGAGGGTCTGTTCTTCGGTCTGGGTGCCGACGGTACGGTGGGCGCCAACAAGAACTCGATCAAGATCATCGGCGGCACGACCAACAAGTACTGCCAGGCCTATTTCTCCTATGACTCGAAGAAATCGGGCGGCTACACCTCGTCGCACCTGCGTTTCGGCGACCTGCCGATCACGTCGCCCTACCTGGTCACCACCCCCGACTTCGTGGCCTGCCACGTGCCTTCGTATGTCGACAAGTACGACGTGCTGAAGGGTCTGAAGAGCGGCGGTTCGTTCCTGCTGAACTCGGTGCACGACGCCGAGACGACCTGCGCGACGCTGCCCGACCACATGAAGGTCTACCTGGCCAAGAACCGGATCAACTTCTATATCATCAACGCCACGAAGATCGCCGCCGAGCTGGGTCTGGGTTCGCGCACGAACACCATCATGCAGTCGGCCTTCTTCAAGATCGCCAATGTCATTCCCTTCGACAAGGCCGTCGAGGAGATGAAGAAAGCCATTCTGAAGTCCTACGGCAAGAAGGGCGAGGATATCGTCAACATGAACTATGCGGCCGTCGATGCCGGCGGCAACGCCGTCGTGAAGGTCGACGTTCCAGCCGAGTGGGCGAATATCGTCGTGGAGGAGGAGGAGCACACGGCCGATGCCTCGCGTCCCGACTTCGTGAAGAAGATCGTCGATCCGATCAACGCTCTGAAGGGCGACCTGCTGCCCGTTTCGGCCTTCAACGGCCGCGAAGACGGCACGTGGGACAACGGCACGGCCGCCTATGAGAAGCGCGGCATCGCCGTCAACGTTCCCGAGTGGAAGATCGAGAACTGTATCCAGTGCAACCAGTGCGCCTATGTGTGCCCCCACGCCGTGATCCGTCCGTTCCTCGCCACCGAGGAGGAGGCTGCCGCTTCGGGTATGGATTGGAAGCAGGGCCTCGGCGAGACCAAGGAGTACAAGTTCCGCATCCAGATTTCGCCGCTGGACTGTACGGGTTGCGCGAATTGCGTCGATGTCTGCCCGGCCAAGAATAAGGCGCTCGTGATGCGCCCGCTGGAGGAGCAGATGCCCCAGCAGCAGAATTGGGATTACATCACCAAACATATCGGCTACAAGCAGGTTGTGGACAAGACCAAGTCGGTCAAGAACCTGCAGTTTGCCCAGCCGCTGTTCGAGTTCTCGGGAGCTTGCGCCGGTTGCGGCGAAACCCCTTATATCAAGGCCATTTCGCAGTTGTTCGGCGACAAGATGATGGTTGCCAACGCCACGGGCTGTACCTCGATCTACTCGGGATCGGCTCCCTCGACGCCCTACTGCACCAACGCCGCCGGCCAGGGTCCCGCATGGGCCAACTCGCTCTTCGAGGACAACGCCGAGTTCGGTCTGGGTATGCACATCGGTGTGGAGAAACTTCGCGACCGCATCCAGGAGATGATGGAGAAGGCCATTGCCAACTGCAGCCAGTGCTCCGAGGAGTTGAAGGCCGTGATGAAGGAGTGGATCGAAAACCGCGGTTCGTCGGCCAAATCGGCCGAGGTCACGGCGCGTCTGATTCCGCTGATGGAGGCCTGCGATTGCGACTACTGCAAGGAGATTCTCGAGCACAGAGACTGGCTCGTGAAGAAGTCGCAGTGGATCATCGGCGGCGACGGCTGGGGCTACGACATCGGTTACGGCGGTGTGGACCACGTGCTGGCTACGGGTCAGGATGTGAACATTCTGGTCGTGGACACCGAAGTCTATTCGAACACCGGCGGTCAGTCGTCGAAATCGACTCCCGTGGGTGCCGTTGCCAAGTTTGCATCGAGCGGCAAGCGCATCCGCAAGAAAGACCTCGGCGCAATGGCCATGACCTACGGTTATGTCTATGTTGCCCAGGTTTCGATCGGAGCTTCGCAGCAGCAGCTGTTCAACGTGCTGAAAGAGGCCGAGGCCTATCCCGGACCTTCGCTCGTGATCGCCTATGCTCCGTGTATCAACCATGGCATCAAGGGCGGCATGACCCGCACGCAGACCGTGGGCAAGGAGGCCGTGGCCTGTGGTTACTGGCACCTGTGGCACTACAACCCGCAGCTTGAGGAGCAGGGCAAGAACCCGTTCGTGCTCGATTCGAAAGAGCCGGATTGGTCGAAGTTCCGCGAATTCCTGCTGAAGGAGGTGCGCTATACCTCGCTCCAGAAGTCGTTCCCCACCGAGGCCGACGAACTCTTTGCCGCCGCGGAGGAGAATGCCAAGTGGCGCTATAACGGCTACCGGCGTCTCGCCCAGATGGAGTACTAATCGTCCGTCTGCTTCCGCTGAAAGGCCGCATCCCGATCGGGGTGCGGCCTTTTTTGGCGGCGTTGCGCAAATGCCCGGAGTCTCGCCGGACGGGACTTCCGGGCTTCCGTTCCTTTCTGGTGCCGGTTGTTGCTCAACCCGAATATATTGCCTATATTTGTTCTGTGGAATCAGCTCCGGTGACGCCTGTTTTTTCGGCCCGCCGTCGCTCGATCCTCAGCCGTGTCTGCGGGCCGGCTGGATGCCATGCCGCCCTTGCCGCCGGCATCCCCGCCAGCCGCGCGCGGGAAGACCTGCAGCCGGCATACCTTGCGACCGGGCCGCAACCCGCCGCTGCATTCGACATAACCCGCCCGGGCTCCTGACTGATGCCCGTCTGGCCCCTTGCTGCGGGAATACGGTGGAGACCGACCATCGTCTGGCGCGTATTTTGAATGAATTATTCGATTGACAAACGTATTTTGAAATTATGAAAAAGATTTTTGCAGCCGCAGCGCTGCTTTTGACCATGACCGCCTGTGGCGGAGCACAGCAAAAGGCCCTTCCGCTGGAGGGCACGACGTGGAAACTTGCCAAAATGGAGGCAATCCCCGCCCAGACCATCGGCGTCGAGGCCGATTACTTCACCCTGCAGTTCAACGCTGCCGATACGCTCGTGTCGGGCCGCACCAACTGCAACAGCTTCTTCGGCAAGTACGAACTGGAAGGGCAGAAACTGGAGTTCGAGAACCTCGGCATGACCCGGATGGCCTGTCCCGAGATGCAGTACGAGGATGCTTTCGTGAAGATGCTCGACGAGGTGGACCGCTATGAGATCAAGGGCGAGGCGTTGAAATTCTACGACGACCGGAAGTTGCTTGCCGAGTTCCGCGCCGTTCAGGAGACAGCCTCCTCCAAGAAATGAGCCTCCTCCGACGCCCTGAATGAAACATCCCGCTCCCGATACCCGGAGGCGGGATGTTTTCGACACTGTCCAAAATTTTGTGTAAATGGAAACAGGATTCAGCTGTAAGTTTGTCC
>NZ_JAHHQJ010000010.1 GCF_020026455.1 Alistipes sp. | reverse complement strand
GTCCGCCCAAAAGCCAGCAGACAAAAGCTGACGAACAAAAAACAACAGATAAAAACCAACCGCCAAAAAGCCAGCAGACAAAAGCCGACAGACGAAAATCGGCGGACGGAAACCGGCGAACAGACGGAAAAGCAGATTATGCCTCTCCGTCCAGAAGTGACTCGGGGCGGAGCAGCCCACAGGTCTTGAGCAGGCGGTCGGCCAGTTCGGGGACTCCCTCGGCGGCACGTTTGCGGATCACCTCCAGTGGATTGCGCACGCCGTGGATCGCCGGGGCTCCCGGGTCAACCACGTAAACCGGGATGTCGGGACGCACGCAACGCACCAGCGATGCCGCAGGATAGACCGCCAGCGAAGTCCCGACCACCACCAGGATGTCGGCTCCGGCGGCAAGTTCCGCCGCACGCTCGAATTCGGGAACCGCCTCGCCGAAGAAGACGATATGCGGACGCAGCAGCGACCCGTCCGGAGCCCGGTCGTCGAGACCCTGCTCGACGCCATCGAACGGCAGAATGAGCGACGAATCGGCCGTAGAACGAAGTTTGACAAGCTCCCCGTGCAGGTGGAGGATATGTGTCGAACCCGCCCTTTCGTGCAGATTGTCGACATTCTGGGTGATGACCTGAACGTCGAACGCGCGCTCCAGACCGGCAATGGCCAGGTGGGCGGCATTCGGCTCGGCACGGAGCATCTCGGCACGCCGCTCGTTGTAGAAACGAATGACGCCCTGACGGTTGAACTCAAGCGCTTCGGGGGTGCAGACCTCCTCGATCCGGTAATTCCCCCACGTTCCGTCGGAGCCGCGGAACGTCGCCAAACCGCTGTCGGCGCTGACTCCGGCTCCGGTGAAGACAACAAGCTTTTTCATTGGATGATGTGGTTTCGTCCCGTAAAGGTAGCAAATTTATGGCATAGTTCGTGCAAGATCGGTCCGATGTAAACCAAATAAATATTTTTACACCATGGATCAACAAAAACACACTGCCGAAGACACCCTGACCGATATTTTCGGCTCGAAAGAGATGCGTTCGCCCGCTCCCACGGAATTCATCCCCAAGCACAAAACCGCACCCGAAATCGCCTATCAGATGGTCAAGGACGAGACCTATCCCCAGACCCAGCCACGGCTCAATCTGGCGACATTCGTGACCACCTATATGGACGACTACGCCACACGGCTGATGAACGAAGCCATCAACATCAACTACATCGACGAGACGGAGTATCCGCGCGTCGCGGTGATGTGCGGCCGCTGCCTCAATATCGTGGCCAACATGTGGAACTCGCCCGAAAAGGCCGAATGGAAAACTGGAGCACTGGGCATCGGATCGTCCGAAGCGTGCATGCTGGGCGGTGTGGCCGCATGGCTGCGCTGGCGTGCGCGCCGCAAGGCCGCAGGCAAACCCTTTGACAAACCGAATCTGGTGATGAGCTCCGGATTTCAGGTCGTGTGGGAGAAATTCTGCCAGTTGTGGCAGATCGAGATGCGCACCGTGCCCCTGACGCTCGACCACCCGACGCTCGACATCGACGAGGCGCTGAAGGCCTGCGACGAGAACACCATCTGCATCGTGCCCATCGCCGGTGTGACGTGGACCGGTCTCGACGACGACATCGAGGGTCTCGACAAGGCGCTCGACGCCTACAATGCCCGGACTGGCTACGAAATCCCGATCCACGTCGATGCGGCCTCCGGCGGTTTCATCCTGCCGTTCCTCCGCCCCGAGAAGAAGTGGGACTTCCGGCTCAAATGGGTGCTGTCGATCTCCACGTCGGGCCACAAGTACGGACTGGTATACCCCGGACTGGGATGGGTCGTATGGAAGGACAAGAAGTATCTGCCCGACGAAATGTCGTTCTCGGTCAACTACCTCGGCGCGAGCATCACGCAGGTGGGCCTGAACTTCTCACGCCCGGCGGCGCAGATTCTCGGCCAGTACTACAACTTCATCCGGCTGGGATTCGAGGGATACAAGGAGGTGCAGCAGAATTCGATGGACATAGCCAGGTACTGCCACGAGCAGATCGGCAAGATGCCGTGCTTCAGAAACTACGCCAAGGAGGTCGTCAACCCGCTGTTCATCTGGATGATGGATCCCGAATACGAGAAGAAGGCCAAATGGACGCTCTTCGACCTGCAGGCTGCCTTGCAGCAGAGCGGATGGATGGTCCCGGCATACACCATGCCCAAGAACATCGACCGGATGATCGTCATGCGCGTCGTGGTCCGTCAGGGCATGTCGCGCGACATGGCCGACATGCTTCTGGGAGACATCCGCAATGCCGTGGCCGAGTTCGAGAAGCTCCGCTACCCCACCTCCTCGCGCATCAAGTTCGAGAACGAGGAGCACCAGAAAGGCAAGGTCTATACGCATTGAAACGGCACGGGGTCACCGGACCCCCAAGCGCCGGAACACTCGCGGGCAGAGCGCCCAGCGGAGGGCATGTTCCGGGCGCAGCATCCAACCGAGGCTTCCCAAGCCGCCCCGAAGGGCGCTTTCTCGCGGCTGGAAACGGCTGATTGAACATCCCGGGAACCTTCCCCGCGACACGCGCCCCCTCCGGGCGGCAGGATGCCGGACGGCTCACGCTTCACCCCCGAAGCGGAGCCGTCTTTTTTCATTTGCAGGCCACGGCGCTTCCCGTTCCGCACCGGCCGCCGAAACCCGGCACAGCCGCCACTGGCAGGGCCCGGGGCTGCCGCTGCAGGCCCGACACAACCCGGCACAGCCTCCGCAGGCAGGGCCCAATCTCCGCAAACAAGGTTCGCGCCCGGGCGCCCGGGCCGGACAAACAGCCCCGCAGCGGCACGACGCAACGAACAAAACATAGGGCACACAGGACTTGACGAGCCCGGAAAAAATGTCTATCTTTCGTGCGTTTTATCCCCAACGTCTATGAAAGAAAATTTCGACATTTTTCTGATCATCATGACTCTTCTGGCCGCCGTAGTCTACGCTGCGCTGCACTTCGTAGAGGCGGGCTACGGCTATCTCTTCGACCGCCGCTTCGGGCCGCCCGTACCCAACCGCGTAGGCTGGATGGTGATGGAAGCTCCGGTTTTCATACTCATGTGCGTGCTGTGGGCCTCGTCCGAGAGGATGTGGCAGGCCGGACCGCTGGTGCTGTTCTGCCTGTTTCAGGCCCACTACCTCCAGCGGGCCTTCATCTTCCCGCTGCTGATCCGCGGCAAGGGCCGCATGCCCCTCGGCATCGTCGCGATGGGCATGGTCTTCAACACGCTCAACGCCCTGATGCAGGGAGGCTGGATCTTCTACGTCTCGCCCCCAGACTACTACGCCGGATGGTTCGCACAACCCTACATCTATATCGGCGGAGCCCTGTTCGCGGCAGGGATGGTCATAAACCTCCATTCGGACCACATCATCCGCCACCTCCGCCGCCCGGGCGACACGCGCCACTACATCCCCCGCGGGGGCATGTTCCGCTACGTCTCGTCGGCCAACTACTTCGGCGAACTGCTCGAATGGGTGGGATTCGCCGTGGCTTCGTGGTCGTGGGCCGGAGCGGTCTTCGCATGGTGGACCTTCGCCAACCTCGCGCCGCGCGCCGCGTCGCTGCGCCGACGCTACGAACAGGAGTTCGGCGAAGAGTTTTCGCGCCTCCATCGGAAACGGATCATCCCCTTCGTCTACTGACCGGCCCCAAGAAGCCGGGGCGAATTGCGGGAAGGGCCGCCACGACACGTGCCGCCCGGGGTCGCTCCCGACGCGCGAAATGCCGCGATGCAGGCGGCTGCCGCAGCGCCGCCCGGAATTGCGATCCGGAGTTGTGACCGGTAGCTGCACCCGGATTTGTACCCCCAATTGTTTTCAACCGTCCATTCATAACTGTCAACCCAATGTCCTCTTTACTTTTCACCCCTTATAAGTTAGGTCCCATCACGCTGCGCAACCGCACGATCCGTTCGGCGGCCTTCGAATCCATGGGCAAGGACTTCGGTCCCACCCGCCAGCTCAAGGACTACCACGTCGCCGTGGCCCGCGGCGGTGTGGGCATGACCACACTGGCCTATGCCGCCGTATGTCGCAGCGGACTGTCGTTCAACAAGCAGCTGTGGCTGCGTCCCGAAATCGTCCCCGGGCTGCGCGAAATCACCGACGCCGTGCACCGCGAAGGGGCCGCAGCAGCCATTCAGATCGGGCACTGCGGCAACATGACCCACTGGACCACCGCCGGACAGATACCCATCGGCGCCTCGACGGGATTCAACCTCTACGCCTATACCCCCGTTCGGGGCATGAAGAAACGCGAGATCGAACAGGTGGCCCGCGACTTCGGGACGGCCGTGCGCACGGCCCGCGATGCCGGCTTCGACTCGGTGGAGGTGCACGCCGGGCACGGATACCTCATTTCGCAGTTCCTCTCGCCCTACACCAACCACCGGCACGACGAATACGGTGGTTCGTTCGAAAACCGCATCCGCTTCATGCGCATGTGTCTGGGCGAGGCCGTGGAGGCAGCCCGGTCATGCGGCATGGCGATCACCGTGAAGCACAACATGTACGACGGATTCAAAGGAGGCATCGAGATCCCCGAAAGCATCGAGATCGCAAAAGTCATCGAGTCGTTCGGCGTGGACGGCATCGTCCTCTCGGGCGGTTTTGTCTCGAAGGCCCCGATGGCCGTCATGCGGGGGCTGATACCGATCTACACCATGAGCTACTACTCGCCGCTGTGGCTGCGCTACTTCATCCGCTGGTGCGGCCCCTTGATGATAAAACAGTTCCCATTCGAGGAGTGCTATTTCCTCGAGGACGCCAAAAAATTCCGGGCCGCGCTGAAGGGTCCGCTGATCTATGTCGGGGGACTCGTCAGCCGCCAGGGCATCGACCGCGCGCTGGACGCGGGATTCGAGCTGGTCCAGATGGCCCGGGCACTTGTCAACGACCCGGCATTCGTCGCAAAACTCCGCGAGGGCGATGCGGCGACACGCAGCGCCTGCGACCACCGCAACTACTGCATCGCGCGGATGTACTCCGTGGACATGAAGTGTTGCAAGCACTGCGACAACCTCCCGCGACGGATCGTCGAAGAACTCAAACGCCTGCCGTGATGAAAAGCGAAACAAACACACGACGCGGGGAGTGCGGCGCCTCGCACGCAGACCGTTCCGGAAGCGGCCGCAGCACCGATCGGCGCCGACCGGCGGGGTCCGTCGCCCCGGGAAGCGCCTGGGCACTGGTCACGGGTGCCGGGTCAGGCATCGGACGCTGCTATGCCCTGCGGCTAGCGGCACTGGGTTACAATCTGGTGTTGGCGGGCAACTGCCGCGAACCGCTGGAGGCGGTACGGGACGAGATATGCTCAGCCGGAGCAGCGGCGGACGGCGCCGACCGGAAAGCGGCGTCCTCCACCGCCGGATTTCGGCCCGACGTGCGGATCGTGGAGATCGACCTGGCACGCGTCGATGCCGCCGCAGCATTGTGGGAAGCCGTGCAGCGCGAAGGAGCCGTCGTCGACGTGCTGGTGAACAACGCCGGGATCTTCTCGTTCCGCGACATCCTGCAAACCCCCGCCGAACGCATCGAGCGCATCATCCTGCTGCATGACCTGACGAACACCCAACTGTGCCGGATGGCGGCCGCCGATATGGTGCGCCGCGGCTGTCGGGGCCATATTCTCAACATGTCCTCCTTCTCGCTGTGGATGCCCTTTCCGGGACTGGCCCTGTACAGCGCGTCGAAGGCTTATCTGCGGTCGTTCTCGGTGGCCTTCGCGAAGGAGGTTCGGGAGCACGGCATCCGCGTCACGGCGGTCTGCCCGGCAGGCGTGGCCACCGACCTCTACGGCCTGCCTCCCCGCTGGCAGCACATCGGCACGCGTCTCGGAGTGCTTATCACGGCCGACTCGTGTGCCCGGCGCGGACTGCGCGCCCTGTGGCGGGGACGTCGGTGTATCGTCCCCGACTGGTGGAACCGCATGTGGATCCCCCTCTGCAAGATGCTGCCGATGTGCGTATTGCGTCCGATCCGCAAGTTCACGATGAAATTTCAGAAATAGGCGCTTCGGGCAGAGTGTCCTGCCGCCGGAGGAGGAGGCGTTGTCCGTCATCCGGGCAAAAGGGCACGATCGAAGGAAGCGCAGCGGGCCGAAGCCGGCTCAAAAAAAGAAGTATAACACGAAGAAAAAAACGACAGATCATGAACACAATCAAAACGGTCGTCTTCGACCTCGGAGGCGTGCTGGTCGACCTGGACAAGGACCGCTGCATCGCCGCTTTCCGGACTCTCGGAATGGATGCCGTGGCCGAGTTGATCAACCCCTACTACCCCGCCGAGATGATCGGACGGCTAGAGCGCGGCGACATCTCGTTCGGCGAGGCATGCGAGGAAATGCGCCGTCTGTCGGGCACTCCCCAGGTAAGCGACGAGCAGATCGCCTGGGCTTACGGGGAGTTCCTCGCGGGGATATCCCTCGCGAAGCTCCGTCAGATAGATGCTCTGCGCGGGCGCGGAATCCGGACCTGCGTGCTCTCGAACAACAACCCCGCGTCGATGGAGTACATCCGGCGGATGTTTACGGCCGACGGCAAGGCGATGGACGACTATTTCGACGCCGTCTACCTCTCCTACGAGCTGAACGAACTGAAGCCCTCGGAGGCGATCTTCCGCAAGATGATCGCTGCAGGCGGCATGTGCCCCGAAGAGACGCTCTTCATCGACGACGGACAGAAGAACATCGACACCGCGCAAAGGCTCGGATTCGCGGTTTACATGCCCGGTCCGGGGGAGGATTTCGGCCACATACTCGAAAATCTCAACCTCTACGACGAAATCCGGTAAAATAGCGGCGGGAGCCGAACGAGAGAACCCCTCCGATCGTACGATCAGAGGGGTTCTCGTTTCATCCATTTTCATTGTCTGTCGGAGTGACAGGATTCGAACCTGCGACCCTCTGGTCCCAAACCAGATACGCTACCGGACTGCGCTACACTCCGAACGCTGCGGCTTCCGCCGGATTTTCAATAAAAAAGCAGACTACCCTCTCAAGCAGTCTGCCGATTTGTCGGGGAGACTGGATTCGAACCAGCGACCTCCAACTCCCGAAGCTGGCGCGCTAACCGGACTGCGCTACACCCCGAACAAGTACCCTTATCATTTCTAAGAGCGCACAAAGATAAGTTTAAATTCCGAAAAGACAAAATTATTTCCGAAAAAACATGCTGCAAAAATAACAAACCGCCTCAAAAATCTCATTGCGGAGGATTATCAGGCCGGCCTTCAAGTCTTGCAACAATCTGTTTTCCCGATATTTCAGCCATACGAACTCTCTCCCGCTCCCCCAAAAGCAATTTTCCACAGTCCACTTCGCAGAAACAAGGAACGGAGAGGAGCTGGCAGAAAAGGGGCTGGCGGGAGCGAGCAAGCAGAAGCCGAGGCAAGGAAAAGGGGGCTGGCGGGAGCGAGCAGGCAGGAACCGGGGAACGGGAAGGGAGTTGACGGAAAGAAACCGGCGGGAAAAAACCGGCGGGAAAGGACAAACAGAAAAAGCCGGGAGGTCGGGCGGGAGGAAATGAGGAAATGAGGAAACGCGGAAATATCCGGCTCCGGACCGGACGGTCACAGCCGGTGGTAGTGGCAGTAGAGCAATTCGCCGTCGTCGCCCCGCAGGTGCATGCCCCCGCCCAGGCAGTAACGGAACATCGAGCATGAGGCACATTCGCCCTTGCGGGCCCATTCGCGGTCGCGGAACGGCTCGAAGCGGTTTTGCCACACGTCCCAGAACTTATCCCGGTAGATGTTCCCCTGATGGTAGTTAGCCCGGATCGACGTGCACCCCGAAATGGCCCCGTCGACACGGATCGAAGCCACCGAAACACCTGCGGCGCATTGGTAGAAATGGTCGCGGACCTCAGCCTCGTAACCGCCCAGGAAGCCTTCGCAGGCATAGCTGACCCCAATCCTGCCCTCCTGCCGCGTGCGGCGGATGAACTCCAGCATCTCGCGGAACTGGGCATCGGTCATCCGCAGCGTCGGGTCGTTCTTGGCCCGTCCCATCGGGAAAATCGAAAAGAGCCGCCAATGGCGCACCCCCTCCGCGAGGAGCATGTCGCCGAACGCCTCCAGATGCGGGACCATCGCCCCCGTGACGCAGGTGACCACGTCGTACGACAGCGAGGGTTCGCGCACGATCATCCGCACGGCCTCCAGCGCGCGGTCGTAACTGCGGGGATTCCCGCGGATATAGTTGTGCTCGCGCTCGAAACCGTCGAGGCTCACCGAGACCGTTTTCAGCCCCGCATCGAGCAGACGCCCGAACCGTTCCGGGGTCAGGGCCATGCCGTTGGTCACCATGCCCCACGGATAGCCGCGGCGCGTAACCGCGGCACCCGCCTCCTCCAGGTCCGCACGGACGAGCACTTCGCCCCCCGAGAAGATGATCAGCACATCGACGGGATCGACATGGGGCGTCACCTCCTCGTCGAGCACCTGCAGAAAATCAGCCAGCGGCATGTCCGCCACGCCGGGATCCACCCGGCAGTCGCTGCCGCAATGGCGGCACGAGAGGTTGCAGCGCAGCGTGCACTCCCAGAAAAGCGTATCCAGACGATGCTCGCGCACCGTCGAAGCATAGAGATCGGAAAAAATATTGAGGGCCAAACGTTTGCGAAGACCCAACCGGCGGCGTGACATGATCTATTTCGTGTCGACGGAAGGGTCCTCCTCCTGCGGACGTTCGGCCACGGGAGGCAGCGAATCGGGACGGCCGCGTTCCAGGCGTTTGAGCCGCTCGTTGTGGATGCTGTCCCGGTGGGGTGTAGGCACGCCGTACATGACCACCACGCGGCGGGGAAATTCGGAGTATCCCTTTACGGCCGTCGTATCGACATCCTGCCTCTTCGCATCCTCCTTCCGGGGAGCGTTTTTCACCGACGAGCAGGCTGCGGAGAAGCCCAGGAGGGCTGCCAGTGCGAGTTTCAGATTTCTATTCATAACGCCATGAGGTTAACATTCTCAATGCAAAGATAGAAATTTTCCGCATAAGACGAAAAAACATGCCAAAAAGTTTTGAAAGCCAACGATTTTTATTTTACTTTGCCGAACAAATTAACATTTTAATTCTCTAATTTTTATGACAGGTAAGGTAAAATGGTTCGATAGCAAGAAAGGCTACGGATTCATTACGGCGGAGAACGGAAAAGAGATTTTCGTACACTTCTCGGGCATCGCAAAGGATGGCTTCAAGTCGCTCAACGAAGGTCAGGCGGTCGAGTTCGAAGTTGGCTCCGGCGCCAAGGGAGAACAGGCTATTAACGTAACTGTAGTTGAGTAATCACGCAAACTATAAGTACAAGAGTGCAAAAAAGGAGGTCCCCGACTCACAAGGTGGTCTCCTTTTTTCTTGCCCGTTTGAAAAAAAAACAGTACTTTTGGGCGTCCGAAATCGAAAAAAAGGTTCTCAAAACATAAAAAACCTATCAAAAACATGAAAGAAGCAATCGCAATTCTGACCGGCGGCGGACCGGCTCCCGGCATGAATACCGTAGTGGGCAGTGTCGCCAAAACGTTCCTGCGCAAAGGCTATCGCGTCATCGGCCTGCACGAAGGATACACGGGACTGTTCAACCCCTCGCCCCGCACCGTAGACATCGACTACCCGATGGCCGACGGCATCTTCAACCAGGGAGGTTCGTTCCTGCAGATGAGCCGTTTCAAACCCAAGGACTCGGATTTCGAGAACAATTTCAACCTCAAGTTCTTCACCGACAACAACATCAAACTGCTGGTGACCGTCGGCGGCGACGACACGGCTTCGACCGCCAACCGTATCGCCAAGTTCCTGGAGGCAAAGAAATACCCCATCGCCAACATCCACGTGCCGAAGACCATCGACAACGACCTGCCCCTCCCCAAGGGAACGCCGACGTTCGGATACGAATCGGCCAAGGACAAGGGTGCCGTCATCGCCCGCGCCGTCTATGTCGACGCACGCACGAGCGGAAACTGGTTCGTGCTGGCTGCCATGGGCCGCTCGGCCGGACACTTGGCATTCGGTATCGGTGAGGCTTGCCACTACCCGATGATCGTCATCCCCGAGATGTTCGACAAGACAGAGATCACCGTCGAGAAGATCGTCAACCTGGTGATTTCGTCGATCATCAAGCGTAAGATCATGGGCATGGACTACGGTGCTGCCGTGATTTCCGAAGGCGTGTTCCACGCTCTGTCGGACGAGGAGATCCGCAAGAGCGGCATCCACTTCACCTACGACGAGCACGGACATCCCGAACTGGGCAAGGTTTCGAAGGCACACATCTTCAACGAGATGATCGAGATGAAGCTCAAGGAGCTGGGTCTCAAGGTCAAGAGCCGCCCCGTGGAACTGGGCTACGAGATCCGCTGCCAGACCCCGATCGCCTACGACCTGACCTACTGCTCGGAGCTGGGTATCGGCGTGCACAAGCTCTTCGCCGAGGGCAAGACGGGCTGCATGGTCTACGTGGATTCGGAGGGCAATGTCTCGCCGCTCTACCTCAAGGACCTGCAGGATCCCACAACGGGCAAGATTCCGCCCCGTCTGGTGGACATCCAGTCGGACAAATTCACGTCGGTGGTGGAGAACATCATCAACGCCATCACGCCGGCCGACTACGAAGCTGCCAAGGCATACGTCCCCAATCCCGAGGAGTATGACTTCCACAAGATCCTGAACTGGAAATAATCCAAGAACGATCCGATAAAATCCCGGAAAGCGCTTGCGCGGACTTTCCGGGATTTTACGTATCACACACTTTACCGAAAACCAATCATGAAACAAACCCAGGAACCGGTGTTCGAGCCGATGCCCGAAACACCTGCGGAGCCGGAATCCCCAACTCCCAAACCCGCCGGACAGCCGGCGGAATCGCTCGCCGAAGCGAAAAAGAACATCCTCGTCGGTCTGCTGTGGTGCATCGGCGGACTGGCTTTCAGCTTCATCTCCTACTACCTCACCGAGGCCGGAGGCCGCTACATCGTCGCCACGGGAGCTATTCTCTGGGGTGCCTGGCAGGCGATCAGAGGATGGTACATCTGGCTGAAAATCAAATACAGCGCGGGTGAATACGCCGCATTCTGGCGCATGCTTGCGGCGGCCGTCTGCACCGTCCTGCTCATCGGATACCTCACGGTGCTCTCCACACAGCTGGTGAACGAAAGCGGCGAACTGGTGCTGCTCGACGACGAACAGACCTACGACTGCCCGGACCTCGGGCTGCGAATCCGGATTCCCGCCGGATACACCGCCGTGGAAGAGGAGGCAGAGCCCGAAACCGACTCGACCTATGCCCGTTACACGATGTACGTTCTCGACGGCCAATGGGAGTTCAACATCGACGCCCTGCAAAACGCGATCGAAACGGACGTGGAGAACGTCGCCGACCTCTCGGACTTCTGCCAGAGCCGCGACTCGGCCTACTACGACGGCGGAATCATCAAGGCTTCGCGTCCCTTCACGGCGAACGGCATCGACATGCTGCGCAGCGAAGGCCGCCGGACGGAATACCCGGGATTTGTCTTCACGAACTACGACCTGAAACAGGGGCAGTCGCTCATCACCATCGGGATCAGCTTCCCGGCGGACGAATACGGCAAAACCTCGACGCTCCAGCGCATCGAGGGGCTGCTCCAAGGGATCGAACTGACAGAACCGACCGAATAGGAACATTCGCACCATCGACAAAGGCGGGCCCGGCGGGTCCGCCTTTTTTCATCCGAAGAGCATGGGCCCGGGAGCCGGCAGCGCGGGACCCGCCGGATGGAGGTCCAGAATCTCCAGCCCGCGGCCGAGGGCGCGGCGGAGGGTGTAATGCGTGCCGCCGGGCGTGCCGTCGTACCAGGCAACCAGCACCCGGACATGGTCGACGAGGTAATTGTTGCGGACGGCATAGCAACCCCGGTGGTAGACCGGGGAGAGGACCACGCTATCGGCGGCTTCGGCCAGCACACGGACGAAGCGGTCGCGGTCGGCCGGGCAGAAGCGCGTCTCCTGCCCCCGGAACGGAACCACGGCAACAAGCCGCACGTCTGCATGCCGACGCCCCAGTTCCAGCACGGCCTCGGCGGCGGCCAAATCGAATCCAACGGCCATGCCGCTCAAAAAGGTGCGGAAACCCCGGTCGTAGAGGGTCTCCAGCGTCCGACGCAGGATGTCGGCAGCCTCGCCGCGATAGGTGCGGTGGCCGGTAAAGGCGACGGATGTGCGGGGATCGGTGATCATGTGTCCAAAGGTAAGGTTTTGGCCCGGACTTTGCAAGCCTCATCCGTGCATTTAAACGCTTAACGACTATGAAAAACACAGGAATTGCCATCGTATCGCTCGTGGGCGGCATGATCATCGGCTCGGCCCTCACAATGCTCTTCACCCCTCAGTCCGGTCCGGAACTGCGGCAGAAAATCAAGGATTCGCTCGACGAGGAGATCGACAAGATGAAAGACAAACTCGGAAAAGTCGAGAAGGAGATCGAGGAAGCCCGCTGCAAATGCGACGAAAAATGACCCTCGCGGCACGCCACAACGATGGGGAATAAACCTTCCGGCGGCCATTTCATCGCCGCACTGCTCTTTTTCGCAACAACGGCGGGCATTGCCATCCTGCTGCTGCTCCTGGCGCTGGTCATCTGGCTTTCGTCCGTCACGGGTTCGGTCATCGCCTCGGCGCTGATCGCAGGCGGCTTTTTCGCCGTCCTCGCTCTGCTCGTCTATCTGTTCGCGATCCGCAATGCCGTGGAACAGATCCGCAGGCAGGCCGATACGGTTTACGAGGTGGCCCGCAGCGTGCAGACGGGCTACGAATGGATCGCCGGAAAGGTTTCTCTGTTTCTGAAACTCCGCGAGGAGTTGCTGAAAAATTGAAAAATCCGGAGCAGCAGATGCTGCTCCGGATTTTTCAATAGCGCCACGGCCGAATGTGTCACAGCGGCGCATCCACGTAGACATATACCTTCGTATAGCTCTCATTCATACGCAGAAAGAGTTCGAAACTTTCGTCAGCCATCCAGTAGTTGAGCCGGAATACCAGTTTTCCGCCGCGCCGCTCACATACTATTTTCTCGTTGCCATGGAAAACGTATTCGGCAGCGCCGTCCGGCAGCGACAACGACACCTCCTGTCCGAGATAGTCGATGTCGGAACTGGTGATCCGCAACACCGTACTCCCGTATTCGGGCAGTTTATAGGGCTTGGGCCGGTCGATAACGTACCGGATCGCTGCACCGACGGTCTTGGACTCCTCCATAAGCGGCGACACCACATAGATCTTCAGGTAATTCACCGCCTGATCCCCGATGGACATGGCGTGATTTCCGGAGGGGAACGCCATCAACGCCCCCGGACGCACGGCCACGTAGCCATGACCGACCTGCACGGCGGCCGTCGACGTACCCGTCACCAGCGACTTGGGCGTAATGGCACCCAGACCGCTGACCTTACCGAGCGCATAAAGAACGCAATTGTCTCCGCTCACGAAATTCTGCGCCTTGTCGATATAGATACCCGAATCGTCAAGTATGGTTTTGCCGTTGTTTTCGTCCATCATATTGAGGGAAACGGTCCCTTCGGGATCGCCGGGAATCTTGTCGTCTGAACAGGAAGAGGCACCGACCGCGAATGCCGCAAGAAGCAGCGGCAGGAGGATCTTTTTCATTGCAAAAATCAGTTTAAGTTACATGTAGCCGCGGCAAAGGTATAAAAAAAAAGCGGATCCGCAAAGGATCCGCTCCATGATTCCCTGAACGGGAAATTATTTGCCGAAATAGCGTTTGTAGAGGCCTTCGAAGCCTTTGCCGTGACGGGCCTCGTCCTTGGCCATCTCGTGGACGGTATCGTGGACGGCGTCGAGGTTTTCCTCCTTCGCCAAACGAGCCAGGCGCATCTTGTCCTCGCAGGCACCGCACTCGGCATTCATGCGCTTTTCGAGGTTGGTCTTGGTGTCCCACACGACCTCGCCGATCAGCTCGGCGAACTTCGAGGCATGCTCGGCCTCCTCCCAGGCGTAACGCTTGTAAGCCTCGGCGATCTCGGGATAACCCTCGCGGTCGGCCTGACGGCTCATTGCCAGATACATGCCCACCTCGGTGCACTCGCCCATGAAATGATTCTGAAGGCCCTCCCAGAGTTCCTTGCTGGCGCCCTTGCCGTCGCCGATCTTGTGTACCGTTACGAAATCCAGGTCGCCCTCGGACTCAACCAGTTCTACGAACTTCTCTTTGCCGACCTTGCACATCGGGCACTGATCGGGAGCCTCGGGACCTTCGTGAATGTAACCGCATACGGTACAACGCCATTTCTTTGCCATAATTTTCTACTGTTTAATGTGTGTGTGTGTGATTGTGTTCTGTTTGCGATGCAAAGATAGTAATTCGGAGCAAAGCACGTATCAATTTCCGATTGTCTTTTCTGATGCAGCAATAACATTTACTTATAGTCGCCCTGCAAGCCCCGACAAACAGCCTCCAGGCGCACGCACGCCGCCCCCAAAAGCAGCCGTCTTGTGCCGGGCGCAGAACCGGTCCGGGGTCGTCCGGGCCGTGGTCTCTCCGAAGAAGGGCACCGGAACACTCCGGGTCGTGGTCCATCCGAAGAAGGACACCGGAACGCTCCGGGTCGTGGTCCTCCGAAGAAAGGCGGCACCGGACGCCGGGTCAGGCGTGGCGGTCGATCACCTCCTCGATATGGGGGACATCGGTCGAATCCTTCACCAGCACCCGCTTGTTGCGGTCCAACAGGTACAGGGCCGGAATGGCATGCAGGTTGTACAGGTTCTTTTCGCGGATGACGCATCCCTTGTCGTAGGCATTGATCCACGACGCCGGAATGTGGTCGCGGTAGTTGTGCCACTCCGTAAGGTCCTCGTCCGGATAGAGGGTCAGCACCTTCAGCCGCCCCCGCTCGATCATCTCCGAAAGCATCGGCGAGGAGGAGATCGCCTCGCGGATTTCACGGCACATCGCGCAGCCGGGATTGTTGATGAACAGCAGCACGTATTCGGCATTCAGTCCGTAGAGCGTCCCCGAGGCGCCCGAGGCGAGTGTATAGCGGAAATCGTTGGCCGGCTCTCCCAGGCGGTTCTGCAGGGCCAGATTGAGCTCATACTGCGGAGCGATGCGTTCGTAGTCGTTGTAGAAGGGACTGGCGAGCTGCGCCCGGAGCACGGGAATGTAGAACTCGTCGTTGCGCAGCGGCGAGTTGGGGTCGTACAGCACCGTCGCGGCGAGCATCGCGAAATAGTCGAGCATCGGCTTCGACGACGAAGCCCGGTGCATGAGCGAATCCATCGGTGCGGAATCTGCCGGACGGTCGGAAAGCACCGCAATGTAGCGCGCAAAGGCCTCGATCATCTGCAGCGTGTCGGCTTCGGAGACGAAAAGCGAGTCGGAGAAGTCGAAACGGTCCCAATAGTGGCTGCGGAGATAGTCGCGCTGCTCGTCGGGAGCAAGTCCCGCAGGGGCGATGGCCGGGAGAAAAACCCGCGGACTGGGTGCGGGAGCCGCACTCTCCGGCGAGGATGCGCTCCGGCGGCGACCGCACGAGGCGACGCACAGGACTGTCAGGAGGAGGATCAGGATGCGTTGCATGGGCTTGAAGGTTATTTACACAGGCAAAGATAGAAATTTCCGGCAACAATCCTGCTCCCGAAGGCTACAAAGGAGGCCGTCCGGCGGTTTTGCACGGTAGTTGCAACACTCAACAGCGACAAAAAACCAAATCAACCAAATCAAGTCATTATGGATGTAAAGAAAACTACCACAAGCACAGGGTTCAAATTGAGTGTCATGACACTGGCAATTATGAACGTGACTGCCGTAGTGAGTCTGCGCGGACTGCCGGCCGAAGCGGTCTACGGACTTTCGTCGGCATTCTACTACCTGTTTGCAGCCATCGTGTTTCTGATCCCGACGGCGATGGTCGCCGCCGAACTGGCCGCGATGTTCTCCGACAAGCAGGGCGGTGTGTTCCGCTGGGTCGGCGAAGCCTACGGCGCCCGCACGGGATTCCTCGCAATCTGGCTGCAATGGACCGAATCGACGATCTGGTACCCGACGGTGCTGACCTTCGGCGCCGTGTCGATCGCCTTCATCGGCATGAACGACACGCACGACGAGATGCTGGCCTCGAACAAGCTGTTCACGCTCTGCGTCGTGCTGGCCATCTACTGGATCGCAACGTTCGTCGCCCTGAAGGGCCTCGGATGGGTCGGAAAAATCAGCAAATGGGGCGGTATGATCGGTACGGTCATTCCCGCGGGACTGCTGATCGTGCTGGGTGTCATCTACGTGGCCACCGGCGGACACAACCACATGGACATGTCGCAGGGATTCTTCCCCGATCTGTCGAAATTCGACAACCTCGTGCTGGCAAGCAGTATCTTCCTCTTCTATGCAGGTATGGAGATGATGGGTATCCACGTCATGGACGTGAAGAACCCCTCGCGAAACTACCCCAAGGCCATCCTCATGGGTTCGCTGGTCACGGTGGTGATCTTCATCCTGGGAACCTTCTCGCTGGGACTGATCATCCCCGCCAAGGACATCAGCCTCACGCAGTCGCTGCTGGTTGGATTTGACAACTACTTCCACTACCTCCACATGTCGTGGGCCGGGCCGATCATCGCCGTCGCCCTGATGTTCGGCGTGCTCGCAGGCGTGCTGACCTGGGTGGCAGGCCCCTCGAAGGGTATCTTCGCCGTGGGAAAGGCCGGCTATCTGCCCCCGTTCTTCCAGAAAACCAACAAACACGGCGTACAGAAGAATATCCTGCTGATCCAGGGTTGTGTCGTGACGCTGCTCTCGCTGCTCTTCGTCGTGATGCCCTCGGTGCAGTCGTTCTACCAGATCCTCTCGCAGCTGACCGTGCTGCTCTACCTGATCATGTACATGCTGATGTTCGCGGCAGGCATCACCCTGCGCTACAAGATGAAAAACACTCCCCGGCCGTTCCGTCTGGGCAAAAGCAACGGCCTGATGTGGTTCATCGGAAGCCTCGGATTCCTCGGTTCGCTGCTGGCCTTCATCCTGAGCTTCGTGCCGCCCAGCCAGATTACGACCGGCAGCAACGCCGTCTGGTTCTCGGTGCTGATCATCGGCTGCGTGGTGGTCGTTATCGCCCCATTCGTCATCTACTCCATGCGCAAACCCTCGTGGAAAGACCCCGAAGCCGCCGCCGATTTCGCTCCCTTCCATTGGGAGGAGCAGGCCGGGGCGGCAGCGCCCGCCGCAGCTCCGGCAGCCGCGAAAGCGTCGCCGGCCACAACCAAGTCAAACGGCAACAAATAACATCCGGGCCTGCGGTTCTCACTCTCCCAAACTCCCGCCCTTGCGCCGGGGAGGGAGTTCGGAGCAGGTCGGGTCTGCAGTCGCGGCATCGCGCCGTGACTGCGACCGACGACCGCAGACACACAGGTCCAATTAAAATCCATATTCCATCATGATTCAGAAAATCGACAAGAAAGCGGTTCAGGATGCCGTGCAGATGGCATACGAGCGCTGCAAGAACGAAACCGGCGGCAAAAACGCCGACTATATCCCTTATCTGGCCGATGTGCCCTCGAACCTATTCGGCATCGCGGCCTGTCTTCCCGACGGCGAGGTGGTGGCCGCGGGCGACACGGACTACAAATTCGGCATCGAATCGGTGTCGAAGGTCCCCACGGCGATCCTGGCCATGAACCAGTACGGCGGCCGGGAGGTGCTCGACAAAATCGGCGCCGACGCCACGGGACTACCCTTCAACTCGATCATGGCCATCCTGCTCGAAAACGACCACCCCTCGACACCACTGGTGAACGCCGGGGCCATTTCGGCCTGCTCGATGATCAAGCCCGTGGGTGACAGCGACGGCAAATGGAATGCCATCGTCTCGTTCATCGCCGACATGGCGGGATCGGACGTGGCGGTGATCGACGAACTCTACAAGTCGGAATCGGCGACCAACTTCAACAACAAGTCGATCGCGTGGCTGCTCAGGAACTACAACCGCATCTACGACGACCCCGACATGGCGCTGGACATCTACACGCGCCAGTGCTCGATCGGCGTGACGGCCCGGCAGCTGGCAACGATGGCCGCGACGATTGCCAACAGCGGCGTGAATCCCGTGACCGGCAAGGCCGTGTTCAAACCCGAGCTGACTCCCAGGATCGTCTCGATGATGGCGACCGTGGGTTTCTACGAGCACACGGGCGACTGGCTCTTCACGACAGGGCTTCCGGCCAAGACCGGCGTGGGCGGCGGCATCATGGGCGTCGTGCCGGGTGTGATGGGCGTTGCGGCATTCGCTCCTCCGCTCGACGGGGCCGGCAACTCGGTGAAGGCCCAGAAGGCACTGGCCTTCATCGCCGGGCACCTCAACCTCAACCTCTTCGGCACGACGCGCTGTGTGATGGCCGAAAAAGAGGCCGCAAAGGTGCATAAAGAGCCCGCAAAGGTGTAGAACGCCCGGCAAAGGTGTAGAACATCTGGCAAAGGCGCGGCAAACACCCCGCAAAGGCCCGCCCCGCGGGGAGAGGCGCCGAAAAAAGGAGGGGGGGGGTGCATTCCTCACAGAATGCACCCCCCTCTTCGTATCCGGTCCGGAGGATCTAAAACTCGGTTTCAACGTTCTTGAACAGCGCGACGTCCTCCGTCGTGGAGTTCATCACGTAGGTATAGGCCTCGGCGATCTTCGCCTCGGCGAGTTTGCAGTAGACACGCGCCGAAGCGGCATACTCCTCCGACTCACCGGCCTGACGGGCCAGCAGGTAGGTGATGATGATGTGTCCGGCGGTCTCCACTAGGCGGCGGGCATGGAAATCCTTGAATCCGCCGACCTCCTTGTCGCCGGCCTCGACCCGGGCCTGCATCTCCGAGAATCTGACGGTCAGATCCTTGAGCTTCGTCACCACGGGACACATGGTCTCCGCATAGCTTTCGGCGGCATAGCGCCCGATCTGCTCCAGGAACGTGCCCTTCGTCACGGCGTTGATCGCCGCAACGACCTGCAGCTGCGAGGTTCCCTCATAGATGTTCATGATGCGCGCGTCGCGGTAGAGGCGCTCGCAGGGATAGTCCTTCATGAAACCCGATCCGCCGTGGATCTGGATGGCGTCGTAGGCCAGCTGGTTGGCATACTCCGACGAGAAGAGTTTCACCAGCGGGGTGAAGCCGTCGGCAAGGCGGTTGTAGAACTTCATCTCCTGGCGCTCCTCCCCTTCGAGCGAACGCTCGTGGGCGATGTGGCCATACTGCTTGTAGACCTCGACAAAGCGGGCCGTTTCGTAGAGCAGCGCACGCGCGCCCTGCACCTTGGCCTTCATGTTCGAGAGCATCTCCGAAACGGCGGCGAACTGAATGATCGGCTTGCCGAACTGCTCGCGCTCGTGGGCGTACTTCAGCCCCTCGCGGTAAGCCGCCTCGCACAGACCCACCGACTGGGCCCCGATGCCCAGACGTGCGGCGTTCATCAGCGACATCACATACTTGATGAGGCCCATCTTGCGGTCGCCGACCAGCTGCGCCGGGGCGTTGGTGAAGACCAGCTCGCACGTCGGCGATCCCTTGATGCCGAGCTTGTTCTCGATGCGGCGCACCTTCACGCCGCCGTCGCGCTTGTCGTAGACGAGCATCGAGAGGCCGCGGGCATCGGCCGTACCCTCTTCGGTACGCGCCAGCACCAGCGAAACCTCGCCGTCGCCGTTGGTGATGAACCGTTTCACTCCGTTCAGCAGCCACGTCTGCCGCTCCTCCGACCAGGTGGCCTTGAGCATCACGGCCCCGAGGTCCGAACCGGCGTCCGGCTCCGTGAGATCCATGGCACACGTCGCACCGGCCGAAACCCACGGCAGGTACTTCTGCTTGATCTCCTCCGAAGCAAACTCGTTCAGCGTCTCGGCGCAGTCCTGCAATCCCCAGATGTTCTCGAAGCTGGCATCAGCGCGGGCCACCATCTCGTTGGCCATCACGAAGCAGACCAGCGGGAAGTTCAGGCCGTCGTACTTGCGCGGGAGCGTCATGCCGCTCAGACCCGCGTCCACAACGGCCTTCATGTTCGCGACCGTACCCGAAGCATACTCCACATGGTCGTTGACCACGCGCGGACCCTCGTGGTCCACACCCTCGGCATTGGGGGCGATCACCTCGCCGCAGACCTCGCCGACGATCTCCAGCACGCGGCGGTAGTTGTCCATCGCGTCGTCGAAATCCTGCGGCGCATAGTCGTAAAGGTCCTTCTCCGCGAAACCGCGCTCCTTCAGTTCCACGATCTTGCGCATCAGCGGATGCTGGAGGTGGAACTGCAAATCCTTGTTATCTGAAAAGAAATTAGCCATTACTTTGAATTTTGTTTGTAGTACTTGATCATCTTGGGGATAATCTCATTGACGTCGCCCGTGATGGCGTAGTCGGCGATCTTGTTGATCGGCGCTTCGGGGTCCGAGTTGATCGAAATCACCATCGACGACTGGTCCATGCCGGCCGTGTGCTGGATCTGACCCGAAATGCCGCAGGCGATGTAGAGTTTCGGACGCACCGTGACACCCGTCTGCCCCACCTGACGCGCATGCTCCGTGAAGCCCGCATCGACGGCGGCGCGGCTGGCGCCCACTTCTCCGCCCAGCACATCGGCAAGTTCATGCACCAGGCGGAAATTCTCCTTCGAACCCATGCCATAGCCGCCGGCAACGATGATGCCCGCACCCTTGATGTCGATCTTGCGCTCCTCGATCTGACGGTCGATGATCGTCACCACAAGGTCTGCGTCCGTGACCATCTTCTTCCAGTCGATCGCCCGGACCTCGCCAGCACCGGGCTGCGCGGCGTACTCCTTGCGCATGACACCCTCGCGGACGGTGGCCATCTGCGGACGGTGGTCGGGATTGACGATCGTGGCGATGATGTTGCCGCCGAACGCCGGGCGGATCTGGTAGAGAAGGTTCTTGTACTCCGTGCCCGTTTTGGCATCCTTGTGGTCGCCGATTTCGAGCTGCGTGCAGTCGGCAGTCAGTCCGCTGTGCAGAGCCGATGATACGCGGGGTGCGAAGTCGCGACCCACGGGCGTGGCGCCGAACAGTACGATCTGGGGCTTCTCCTGCTCGATCAGGCCGCACATGACCGCCGTATGGGGCAGCGTGCGGAACGGGGAAAACATCGGATCGTCGGCAACCCAGACCGTATCGGTCCCGTACAGGGACAGTTCCTTGTCGATGCCGGCGAGGTTGTGGCCCAGGACGACGGCTTCGAGTTTCACGCCGAGCGTCGTGGCCAGTTCGCGGCCTTTGGTAAGCAGTTCGAGACTCACGTCGGCGACCTTGCCGCCCTCCATCTCGATATATACGAATATATTGTTCATCTCAAAAAAACGCATTAACCGAGCGTGTGGCTCGCGATGAGTTCAACCATAAGTTCATTGATGTCGCTGTCGGAAGCGGTGAGTTTCTTGGCCTCCTTGGCGGCGAAAACCACATTCTCGATCTTCTTGACCTTCGTGGGCGAGCCCTGGAGGCCGAGCTGTGCGGGATCGGGGTCGACATCGGCGGCGGCCCACTCCACGATGCGGAGGTAGTCCTTGGCGGCGGCACGCTGCGCGGCGGGTGAATCCGGAGCTGCAGCGATCTCCGAACCGGACAGCGCCCCCTTGTACTTCATCACACGCCGGGCGTTGCGCGGGCGGCACTCGGCGGCCGAGGCGTTGACCGTCACAACGGCCGGAATCGGGCACACAACGACCTCCGTGCCGTGCTCCAGGCGGCGCTTGATGACCAGCGACCGCTCCCGAACTTCGAGAATCTCCTCGGCATAGGTCACCTGCGGAAGGCCGAGCTTTTCGGCAACCTGCGGACCCACCTGCGCCGTGTCGCCGTCGATGGCCTGACGGCCTGCGAAGATCACGTCGGGGGCGATTTTCTTCAGCGCACACGAAAGCGCATAGGAGGTGGCCAGCGTGTCCGAGCCGGCGAACTCCCGGCCCGAAAGCAGGTAGCCGCCGTCGGCCCCGCGGAACATCGCGTCGCGGATGATGTCGGCGGCGCGCTGCGGACCCATCGTAAGGATATGAACCGTGGAACCCGGCACACGGTCCTTGAGCCGCAGGGCGGCTTCGAGCGCATTGAGGTCCTCGGGATTGAAGATGGCCGGCAGTGCCGCGCGGTTGACCGTCCCTTCGGGAGTCATCGCGTCCTTGCCTACATTGCGGGTATCGGGAACCTGCTTGGCCAAAACAAGAATTTTGAGGTTTTGCTGTTGCATATCAAATTAGTATTACTATAAGTAGTAGGTTCTTCTTCTGTTCGGTGTCCGCGACGCCGCCTTTGGCATCGTTTCCGGGGCTGATTCCCGCCCCATCTCCGGAGGGGGCCCAAGGTGCAAAAGGCGCTTCCTGGTCGTGCGTCGCCCGGTACACCCCGGGCGACGGGGCCCGTCCGTATCCGCAGATGTCGCCGCGCAAGCGGGCTATCACCCAAAATGCGGGCGGAAGCGTCCGCCTTCAGAGGCCGCGGTGCCGGGACTGAAATCAGACAAAAACGCATCCCTAACCTGCCATCTGGCAGCCGGGATGCGCGGTTGTTTATCGGATGATCGTTTCGCCACGGTCGGGGCCCACGGAGATGATCTTCACGGGGACGCCCGTCTGCCGCTCGATGAACTCCACATAGCGTTTGAACGCCTCGGGGAACTCGTCATAGCTGCTGCACCGGTGCAGGTCGCATTTCCAGCCCTCGAACTCGGTGTAGACCGGGCGGAGGTCACCGGAGATTTCGTAGGGGAACTCCGAGGTGGTGCGCCCGTCGATCTCGTAGGCCGTGGCCACGCGGATCGTGTCGAAATCGTTCATCACGTCGGATTTCATCATGATCAGCTGCGTCACGCCGTTGATCATGATCGAATATTTCAGCGCCACCATGTCCAGCCATCCGCAGCGGCGGCGGCGGCCCGTAACGGCGCCGAACTCATGGCCGATGTCGCACAGCCGCTCGCCCGTCTCGTCGAACAGCTCCGTAGGGAAGGGTCCGCTGCCCACGCGCGTACAATAGGCCTTGAAAATGCCGAAAACCTCGCCAATGCGGTTCGGAGCCACACCCAGTCCAGTGCAGACGCCCGCGCAAACGGTGTTCGACGAGGTGACGAACGGATAGGAACCGAAGTCCACGTCCAGAAGCGTACCCTGCGCACCTTCGGCCAGGATCGACTTGTCCTGCGAGAGGCAGTCGTTGACGAAATATTCGCTGTCGATGATGTGGAAACGGCGGAGGTATTTCACCGCCTCGAACCACTGTTTCTCCAGCTCGGTGATGTCGTAGCTATAGCCCAGACTTTCCAGGATCTGCTCGTGGCGCGCCTTGGCCGCGGCGTAGATGCTTTCGAAATCGGGGCTCAACAGATCGCCGACGCGCATGCCGTTGCGGCTTATCTTATCGGTATAGGTGGGGCCGATGCCCTTGCCCGTCGTGCCGATCCTGGCGCTGCCCTTCGCCGCTTCGTACGCAGCGTCGAGCATGCGGTGCGTGGGCAGGATCAGGTGGGCCTTCTTCGAAATGCAGAGCTGTTTGGTCAGATCGTGGCCGCTGGCAGCCAATGCTTCGGCCTCCTCACGGAAGAGTACCGCGTCGATCACCACGCCGTTGCCGATGATGTTGGTTTTGCCGCCCTGGAAAATGCCCGAAGGAATCGAGCGGAGCACGTATTTCTCGCCGTTGAATTCCAACGTGTGACCGGCATTGGGACCTCCCTGGAAGCGGGCCACGACCTCGTAGCGAGGCGTCAGCACGTCCACAACCTTCCCTTTGCCCTCGTCACCCCATTGCAGGCCGAGGATAACGTCAACTTTTTTCATTGTATCCGGTTCTGTTTAATGTTTACAAAAGACATTTTTTGCATCCAAAGGTACAAATTATTATCCGAAATGCCCAAGCTGCGCGCCGGACTTTTCAACAAATTATAAAGAAAATCCGTCCTTTTCGGACGGATTGCTGCCGAAAACGGGAAAATGAAGGCACACCGAAGCGGACCGCTCCGCCCTGAAGCGATCTCCGCACAACGGCACGGCGGCCGTTTCTCGCCGGGAATCAGGGGTGAACGAGCTGGGTCTGTCCGTCGGATTCGACGCTTTGCGACGCAAGGCAGTAGACCGTGGCAAGGGAGGCGTTGCCGCGCACGTCGGCACGCAGCCCCGAGGCACAGGAGGTCACGTCCAACACCCCTGCAAGGGCATTGTCCGAACACAGGAGCGTTGCCAGCGAGGCGTTCGACTGCAGGTCGAGGCGCGGCAGCGAGTTGCCGCCGCAATCGAGGTATGCGAGGCCGCGCAGGCCGTTCACGTCGAGCGCCACAAGGGCGTTGTCCGAACAGTCGAGCCATTCGAGACGCGTCGGCGTGACATCCAGCTGCGTGAGCGCATTGCCCCGGCAGTCGAGCCGCTCCAGGTGCGGGAACTCCTTCAGGTCAGAGAGCGAGGCGATACCCCGCTCGGGACACGTCATCGTGCGGACACGCTGCGCCTCGTAGCGCGAGATGCACCCGTTGCCATCGATGTCGAATTCGCTCAGGCAGTAGGCCTCGAAGGCCTTGTCGTAAAATGTCAGGTGGATGTATCTGTTCTTCTCGTCGCGCTCATCCTCGGCAAGGCCGCAGGCCGTACCGAACAGCAGGAGCAGGGCGGGAAGGGCGCGGACCATAGGCGATGTCAGATATTCACGTCGTCGTCCGAAGCGTCCGAAGCGTCCGAACTGTCGTCGTCGCCCTGAATGTCGTCGGCTCCCTTGATCTCGTCGTCGTAATAGTCCTTGTCGTCATCGTCGTGCGAGTTGTCGTCGATCTTCACGTCGATCTTCACCATGTAGGCAATTTCGTCCGTATCATAGGGAACGGCATAGAAAAAATCACCGTTGGGTTTGTCGACGCGGATCATCGCATCGGTGAATCCCAGCGGATATTTCGCTTTTACAGCCTCCTGCAATTCGGAGCTGAGGTTATGAAAACTCGTCGCAATGTGTTTCTTCGCGATATTCGGTTTAATCATGATAGTGTCTCGAAATTTTTTGCAATTATAAGCAAAATTTGAATATCGCACCACTTCTGCTATTTTTTTTTGCATTTTTTTTGATTTTACGCCAAAATCACTCGTTGTTGGGACAAAATATGTAACTTTACGCACGTTATTTTAGGATTATGGTACGCGAACGGATCGAGGAGCTGCGCCGACAGCTCGAACAGCATAACTTCAAATATTACGTCGAAAATGCCCCCGAGATCTCGGATTTCGAATTCGATGCGATGATGCGCGAACTCCAGGATCTGGAGCGCGCACACCCCGAATATGCCGACCCCAACTCGCCCTCGGTGCGCGTAGGAAGCGACCTGACGACCGAATTCCGGACCGTGCAGCACCGCCATGCAATGCTGTCGCTGGGCAACACCTACTCGCTGGACGAACTGCACGAGTTCATCGGCCGCATCGAACGCGAAGCCGGAACGACGGACTACGTCTGCGAACTGAAATTCGACGGCACGGCCATCTCGCTCACCTACGAGCACGGACGGCTCGTGCGCGCCGTGACGCGCGGCGACGGCGTCGCGGGCGACGACGTGACGGCCAACGTCCGCACCGTGCGTTCGGTGCCCCTGCGCCTGCGGGGCACGGACTGGCCCGGGCAGTTCGAAATCCGCGGCGAGATACTGATGCCCTACGCCTCGTTCGACCGCCTCAACGCCGAGCGCGAGGCCAACGGCGAGCAGCTCTTCGCCAACCCCCGCAACGCCGCCGCCGGGACGCTCAAGCAGCAGTCGTCGGCCGTGGTGGCCCGGCGCGGACTGGACTGCACGCTCTACCAGCTGGCGGGCGACGATCTGCCCTTCACGAACCACTGGGAGAGCCTCGAGAAGGCCCGTCAATGGGGATTCAAGGTCTCGGACGCAGCGCGCATCTGCCACAGCGTCGCCCAGATCGACGCATTCATCCAATACTGGGACACCGCACGGCACCAACTGCCCTTCCCGACCGACGGCGTGGTGATCAAGGTCAACGACTTCGCCATCCGGCGCCAGCTGGGATTCACGGCCAAGGCACCCAAGTGGGCCGTGGCCTACAAGTTCAAGGCCGAACGGGTCGCCACGCGGCTCGACGGCGTCTCGTTCCAGGTCGGCCGCACGGGGGCCATCACCCCCGTCGCCAACCTCGAGCCCGTGCTGCTGGCCGGGACCACCGTGCGGCGTGCGACGCTGCACAACGCCGAGCAGATGACCCTGCTGGACATCCGCCCGGGCGACACGGTCTATGTCGAGAAGGGCGGCGAGATCATCCCGAAGATCGTCGGCGTGGATCTCGCACAGCGTCCGGCCGACAGCCGGCCGTTCCACTACATCGACACATGTCCCGAATGCGGGACGCCGCTGGTGCGCTACGAGGGCGAGGCCAAGCACTACTGCCCCAACCAGAGCGGCTGCCGGCCCCAGATCATCGGGCGCATCATCCACTTCATCCGCCGCAAGGCCCTCGACATCGAGGGTCTGGGCGAGGAGACCGTCGAACTGCTCTACGAAAACGGCCTGGTGCGCGACGTGGCGGACCTCTACGACCTGCGGGCCGAGCAGCTGGTCCCCCTACCCCGACTGGGCGAGAAGTCGGCCGAAAACATCATCCGCTCGGTGGAACGCTCCAGGGCGGTTCCGTTCCAGCGCGTGCTGTTCGGACTGGGAATCCGCTTCGTGGGCGAGACCACGGCCAAATACCTCGCCGAGCATTTCCGCTCGCTGGATGCCGTGATGCGGGCCACGCGCGAGGAGCTAGTCGAGGCCGACGAGGTGGGCGGACGCATCGCCGACGCCATCATCGAATACTTCGCCCAGGAGGACAACCTGCGCATCATCGGCCGCCTGCGCGCCGCGGGGCTGCAATTCGAAGCCGAGGCGCGCACGCTGGCCTCGGAGGTGCTGGCCGGCCGGAGTTTTGTGGTCTCGGGCAAATTCACGCGGAGCCGCGACGAAATGAAGGAGCTGATCGAATCGCACGGAGGGCGGAACCTCGCGGCGGTATCGGGCAGCGTCGACTTTCTCGTGGCGGGCGACAAGATGGGACCCGCGAAGCTCAAGAAGGCCGAAAAGCTGGGCATAAGGATCATCTCCGAAGAGGAGTTCATCCGGATGATCGAAGGCGACTCCCCGGCGGGGACAACCGCACGGCAGGGAGCACTTTTCTGATTCAGAATCTATCAAGCCAAGGATTATAACACTATGCTACGACACAAACTTTCCGGCGTGGGCGCCGCGATGATCACCCCGTTTACCGAAGAGGGCCGCGTGGACTACGAAGCGCTGGCCCGCATGATCGACTATGTAATCGACGGCGGCGTGGACTACATCGTCGCCCTCGGCACCACGGCCGAGACCCCCACGCTCTACATGCCCGAACGCGCCGTGATCGCCATGTTCATCACCAACCAGATTGCCGGCCGCGTGCCGCTGGTGATGGGCTGCGGCGGCAACTCCACCTCGGAGGTGCTGGACCAGCTGCGCGAATTCGACCTGCGGGGTGCCGACGCCATTTTGAGCGTGACGCCCTATTACAACAAACCTTCGCAGGAGGGCCTTTACCAGCATTTCCGCACCGTCTCGGAGCACTCGCCCCTGCCGGTGATCCTCTACAACATCCCGGGCCGCTCGGGCGTCAACATGACGGCCGAGACCACGCTCCGCTGTGCGGCCGACTTCCGCAACGTCATCGGCATCAAGGAGGCGTCGGGCAACATCGAACAGATGCAGCGCATACTGGACAACCGTCCCGCGGATTTTCTCGTGCTGTCGGGCGACGACGGCATGACCCTCGAACTGATGCGCCGCGGTGGCGACGGCGTGATCTCCGTGGCGGCGAACGCCTTCCCGCAGCGGTTCATGGAGTGTGTGAACCACGCCAAGGCCGGTGACTTCGATGCGGCGGAAAAGATCTACGCCACGCTGGACGAAGCCGTGCATGCACTCTTCGCGGAGGGCAACCCCGTGGGTGTGAAGTGCGCCCTCTCGGTGATGGGACGCATCGGCGACACGCTGCGTCTGCCGCTGGTCGCCGGATCGGAACAACTCCGCGCCAAGTTCGAAGAACTGATCGCCAGATACGATTTGCGCTGATTTTACGTTTGTACCGGAAACGACCGCCATGAAACGACTGCTGCTTTTCCTACTGCTGATTCCGGCGCTGGCTGCCGCCGGAGTCCCCGACGAGGAGATGATCCTCGACCGCACGATAGACTCCCGTTCGGCGTTCTACTACCCCGCGCTGATGATGCGCTACAACGCGGGCGACGAGACGCTGACCGACGAGGATTACCACTACCTCTACTACGGCTATGCCTACCGCGACGAATACAAGCCGCTGGCCGTGAACCCCGATTTGGACAAACTGCTGATGCTGGCCTCGGGCATCAACCCCGACAAGCCGGACAGAACCGCACTGGAAACGATGATCTCGATGGGAGGCGACGCCCTGAAGCACGACCCGTTCAGTCCCAAGATCCTCAACCTCATGTCGTTCGCCTACGGTGCCCTGGGCGACAAGGAGCAGGAGAAAGCCTGGGCGGAGCGCATGAAGAGGGTCATCCGCACGATCCTCGACTCGGGCGACGGATTCACGCAGAAGACCCCGCGCCACGTGCTGATGTTCGACCATGCGCTCGACGTGCTGGCCGCCGAAGGCTTCACCTTCGGCAAGGCGCGCATCGTCAGCCGCACGGTGGAGTTCGTACCGCTGATCGTCCCCAGTGTGATCGAGGGCAAGAAGCGCAAGGGCTTCTATTTCGATTTCAGCCGCGTCTACTGGAACAAACCCGAGGGCTACACCTACCAGCGCGACCGCACGTGGCAGTTCAACAACCTCAAACCCCGCACCTATAAATGAGCCGCATTCTCCGGCATACGCTCTGCCTTGCCCTGCTGCTGACGCTCGCAGCCTGTGAAAAAGAACACGAACCGCGCCTCGCGGTCTCGACGGGAGAGATCCACCTCCCGGGCGACGCTTCGTCCGGGGCGACATTCACCGTATCGGCCGAAGGAGCGTGGACCCTGTCGTACAGCGGGGAGGGCTTCGCCGTGACCCCGGACGGCGGCGACCGCGGGGAGACGACGGTCACGGTGACCGCCTCCGGAGCCAACTCCGCCAGGGAGCGCCGGAAGCTGGGCACGATAACCGTAAGCCACGCCGCCAGGCCGGGCGGCTATCCGGTCGAGGTCTACCAGCGGCCCGCCGTGGCGACACAGACCCTGCTGCTGTACATGCCCGGGCAGAGCCTGCTCACCTATTACGAGCAGAACATCGAGGATGTCAGCGCGGCCGTGACGGACCGGATCCCGGGCGACGGACGCATTCTGATCTGCTACCAGCCCGAGAAGCACACGTCGGCCCTCCTGCAGGAGATTCGTTATGACCCGGCAACGAACCGGTGCCAACGGACGACGCTGAAAACCTACGACGACTTCAACGCCGGGGATCCCGACAAGGTGCGGCAGCTCTTCGCCGATGCCGCGGAGGCGGCTCCGGCCCGGAACTACGGGCTAATCATCGGCTGCCACGGCAAGGCCTGGATCCCGGCCTCCGGCGGCCCGATCCCCTACACGTCGCAACGTCCGTCCGCGGAGGAGGCATGGACCACGGTCCCGGGGGCCAAGCAGACCCGTTCGTTCGGCGACAAGGGCTACGAACTGGACATCATGGAGCTGAAGGCAGCGCTCGAGGCGCAGCAGTTCCGCTTCGACTACCTGATCTTCGACGACTGCTTCATGGCCAACATCGAAACTCTCTACGACCTGCGTTCGGTCGTCGGCTACATCGTGGCCTCGCCCTGCGAAATCATGAGCGACGGATTCCCCTACGACCGGATCATCCCCCACCTGTTCGAAACGGAAGCAGTCGCGGTGCGGCTCACGAAATCCTGCCGCGAGTTCTGGAACCTCTACCAAAACGAATACCAGAGCACGACCTGGAAGGAGCAGTCGGGCTGCATCTCTATGGCTGTCACGTCGCAACTGGACGCTCTGGCCGAGGTCATGCGCCGCATCAACCAAGCCAAGAAACAGCCCTTCGAACTCTCGGAATTGCAGTATTACAAGGGAGGCAGGACGCCGCTTTTTTACGACCTGGGCCATTACGTCGCGCTGAGCTGCGGCGACCCGGCGCTCGTCGACGAATTCTCAAGGCAGCTCGACCGGGCATTCCCCTCCGACTGCCGCCTTCACACGGCGCGCTTCTACTCGGCATACGGACAGGGCCGCCACGAGGTGCATCACTATACAGGCGTCTCCGTGAGCGAACCCTCGCCCCAATACGCCGCCGAAAACCGGATGACGAACTGGTATCGGGACACACATTAAATGAAAAAGAGCGATCCGGTGGGAATCGCTCTTTTTTCATATTCATACAGCCCGAACACTCTATTCATACTGCCCGGACTTCAGCCGCTCGACCTCCTCGCGGGTCAGGAAGCGCCATGCTCCGCGCTTGAGGTTCTTCTTCGTGAGACCCGCATAGTAAACGCGGTCGAGTTTGGTCACGGTGTAGCCCAGGAACTCGAAAATACGGCGCACGATGCGGTTGCGGCCCGAGTGGATTTCGATACCCACCTCCTGCTTGTTCTCCTTGACATAGGAAATCTCGTCGGCGAAGATCTCGCCGTCCTCCAGCGTGACACCCTCGGCGATGCGGTCCATGTCGGCGCGCGTCAGGGGTTTGTCGAGCGTCACCTGGTAGATCTTCTTCTTCTTGTAGGAAGGGTGCGTAAGCTGTTTGGTGAGGTCGCCGTCGTTGGTGAAGAGCAGCAACCCGAGGCTGTTCTTGTCCAGACGCCCCACGGGATAGATACGCTCCGTGCAGGCGCCCGCAACCAGCTCCATGACCGTCTTGCCGGCATGGGGATCGTCGAGCGAGGTGACATAGCCCTTGGGCTTGTTCAGCACCAGGTAGACCTTCTTCTCGCCCTGCACCGGCTCGTCGTTGAAACGCACCTCGTCGGTCGGCAGTACCTTGGTCCCCAGCTCGGTGACGATCTTGCCGTTGACCGAAACGACGCCCGCCGTGATGAAATCGTCGGCCTCACGGCGCGAGCAGATGCCCGACTGAGCGATGAAACGGTTCAGACGCATCTCGCCCAACTGCTTCTCGGGGTTGAATTTCGGATACGACACCGGTTTGTCGTCGTGGTTCCCATAGCCGGGCCTGAAGGGTTTGTCGCCAAACTTCCGGTCACCGAACTTCCGATCGCCGAATTTCCGGTCGCCGAACTTTTTCCCGTCATGGGGCTTGTCGCCGAACTTCTTGGGGCCGAATTTCCGCTCGCCGTAGGCCGGCTTGTCACCGGGATTGCGGCGCGGACGCTCCTCGTCGTTGCGGCGACGGTCGCCATCGTAACGGGGTTTGTCGCCGAAGGAACGCCGCGGACGATCGTCATACTCACGCGGACGGTCACCGTACTGCCTCGGGCGGTCGCCGTACTCACGCGGGCGGTCGCCATACTGCCGCGGACGGTCACCATATTCACGCGGACGGTCGCCGTATTGACGCGGGCGGTCGCCGTATTGACGCGGACGGTCGCCCTCGCGGCGGGAGTTGTCGTCGTAGTGCGGCTTCTCGAAGACCGGGCGGTTGTCGGCCGTGAAATTGGGGTTATACGAGGCCCGGCGCTGGGGTCTGTTCTCAAAGGAGGGTTGCTCCGAATCGGCAGCATCACGCTGCAAACGCGGGCGACGCTCGACACGCTCCACCGTAGCCACTACCGTGCGCTTGCGTTTGTCGCGTCCGAAGCGTTCGAGCACCGGGGTCGAGTCGTTTTCAGGATCTTTCATTTTCTATTCGTCTAATAAATTATCGGGGCAGGGAACGGTGCGTGCCGACCGGATTCACACGTGTAAAAGCGGACACAGCCCGTCCGAGCAGGTTTTCACCCGGCAAAGGTAATTCATTTTTCCGGATTATAACACATAACGTGCCCGATTTCAACCGTTTTGGGAATAATTGCGCCGGAAGGCGACAAAACACCCGCTTTTGCCGTATCTTTGCCGGAAAACAGGCCCCGATGAGCGGCAGCATTCCGGCAGAAAGCAGACAGAAAGCCGGCACTGCCCGGCACCGGCGCCCCACCCGATTCCGCATGATGAAACTGAACCTCGAAATACTGCGCATCGCGCTTCCCAATATCATCTCGAACATCACCGTGCCGTTCATGGGCATCGTATCGACCGCCATCGCCGGACACTGGGGAAACGACTCCGCCGCCACGATCGGAGCACTAGCCATCGGCGTCTCGATCTTCAACTTCATCTACTGGAACTGCTCGTTCATACGCATGGGAACCAGCGGACTGACGGCCCAGGCCTTCGGCGCAGGCAACTTCCGCGAGTGTACCAACATGCTGGCCCGCGCCCTGACGGTGGCGGTGGTCATGGGTGTGGTGATGGTCCTGATCCAATACCCCGTGGGAGAGCTGGCCCTCTGGGTCATGAACGGCAGCGAAATGACCCGCGACTACTTCTACGCCCGCATCTGGGCCGTGCCGGCGGGCATCCTGCTCTTCGGCTTCAACGGCTGGTTCACGGGAATGCAGAATGCCATATTCCCCATGCTGACGGCCATCACCGTCAACACCATCCACATCCTTTGCAGCCTCTGGTTCGCATACCGGATGGACATGGGCATCGTGGGCATCGCCTACGCCTCGGTGACCGCCCAATGGATCGGCGTGGCGCTCTCGACGCTGCTGCTCCTCGCCAAATACCGCCCGATCCTCACCGGGATCGACTGGTCGGAGGTGCTGGACTTCAAACCCCTGAAGCGATTCTTCATCATCAACCGCGACATCATCCTGCGCACGTTCTGCATCGTCGCCGTCTACACCTTCTTCACCGGGGCGTCGGCACGCATGGACGACCCCGCGCTGCTGGCCGTGAACACCCTGCTGCTGCAGTTCTTCACGCTCTTTTCCTACGGAAGCGACGGATTCGCCTACGCCGCCGAGGCCCTCACGGGGCGCTTCATCGGCGCCCGCGACAGCGTCTCGCTGCGCAAGTGTCTGCGCAAGTGCATCACCTGGGGGATATTCCTGTCGGTGGTCTACGCCGGCTCGTACCTCGTCTGGTGGCGCGATCTGATGGCCGAATTCGTTGATCCCTCGATGCCCAATGCCGGGGTGATCGAGGAGCTGGCCGGACGCTACATCGTCTGGATCATCCTCATCCCGATCGTCTCGGCCGTCCCCTTCATCATGGACGGCATCATGGTCGGGGCCTCCGAAACGCGCGTCATGCGCAATTCGATGTTCGGGGCCACGGCGGCCTATTTCGCCATCTACTACGCCTGCTCGCCGCTGATCGGCAACAACGCCCTGTGGCTGGCCTTCACCCTCTACATGTTCCTGCGCGGGGTGATTCAGTTCATCATAACCCGCCGCCTGAAGACCATCTACGCCAAGATCGCGTAAGGCCCGCAACCCTCCGCTCCCCATGCGGAACGGCGGCCGAAACCCGGAAAAGGAAATCGCCCCCGCCGGAAAAACTCCGGCAGGGGCGAATCCCAAACCACAGGGCCTTTCGGTCCGTCTATTGCGCAACGCCTTTACCTTCGTCGCGCATCCGTAGCCTGCCAACAGGGCAGCCGCTACATTTCCGACGGCCGGCCGGACCCTCGCCCCAGCGTCGCGGGGCCGGGTTGCTATCAATCCAATACAATCGGCTTGTATTTCGGAACCAGCGTCTTCATCACGATCCAGCCGATGAGGTAAGCCATGGCGCAGATGCAGAATACGACGAAGTATCCGGCGGGTTTACCCTCGAAACCCATGAAGTGCATCGCCGTTTCGTCGGCGTATACGAACAGCCATCCGGCGAACCACTGCAGGATCATCGACCCGACACCGCCGGCCATGCCGCCGATACCCGTCACGGTGGCGATCGCCGACTTGGGGAACATGTCGCCGATGGTCGAGAAGATATTGGCCGACCACGACTGGTGCGCCGCGCCGCCCAGACCGATCAGGATGATCGGGAACCACGGCGAAATGGTGCCCAGCGGCTGTGCCAGCAGCACCAGCAGGGGGATGAACGCAAAGATCAGCATGGCGCGCATGCGTGCCGCATAGGGATTGAGTCCCGTTTTGTTGATGATGATCGTCGGGAGCTTGCCGCCGTAGATCGACAGCATCGTGATGGCGTAGAGCGTGAAGATCAGCGCCACGCCCAGTCCTTCGGACATCTTGATGCCAAACTGAGAATTGAGGTACGAAGGGGTCCAGAAGAGGAAGAACCACCACACGCCGTCGGTCATGAACTTGCCGAAGGCAAAGGCCCACGTCTGCCGGAAACCGAGCGTTTTCCAGAACGAGATCTTCTCGCCCTCCTGCTCCTTGCCAACAGTTGCGCCGTCGACCACTTCGTGCTGGTCCTGTTCGATATACTCCAACTCGGCGGCATTCACCTTCGGGTGGTCGGAGGGTCTCTTGTACATGAAGACCCAGAAGCCCATCCAGACGAAGCCCAGGGCGCCGATCACGATGAAGGCCATCTCCCAGCCCCAGGCTTTCGCCAGCAGCGGGATGGTCAGCGGGGCGAACAGCGCGCCGATCGAAGCCCCGGCGTTGAAGATCGAGGTGGCATAGGCGCGGTCCTTCTTGGGGAAGTACTCGGCCGTCACCTTGATGGCTGCCGGGAAGTTGCCCGCCTCACCCAGCGCGAGGATGCAGCGCGCGGCGATGAAGAAATACATGCTGACCATGGCGATGGTCGCGGCAAGGGCCGAGCCTACCTCGACGGCGCGCAGAGCTGCGGCGTCGGGAAGCCCCACCCAAGCCTCGGTGGCGATGCCGCAGAGGGCGTGCATGCAGGCTCCCAACGACCAGACGCCGATGGCCCACAGATAACCTTTCTTGGTTCCCATCCAGTCGATGAAACGGCCCGCAAAGAGCATGCAGACGGCATAGACGATCGAGAAGATCGAAGTGATAAGCCCGTAGTGGTATTCGTTCCAGTGGAACTCGGGCTTGATGAATTCGTCCCACGTCAGCGAAAGCACCTGACGGTCGAGGTAGTTAACGGTCGTTGCGAAGAAGAGCATCGCACAGATGACCCAGCGATACTGCGTCATCTTCCCAGCGAGAGTCGATTTGTTGTTTGTCATTATGGAGATTTGATTAAGTAGTGTCCGATCTGTCAGTGAGTGCAGGCGCGCCCTCCGGCGGCCTGCCGGATTAGATGCTACGCAGTCCGGCGATGACGCCGAGGACGAAACGACATTTCTCGGTGATCGCTGCCCAGTCCTTCGCGGCAATGACCTCCTTGGGGAAGAGTTGCGAACCCATGCCCACGCAATAGACCCCGGCCTTGAACCACGCCGTGAGATTCTCCGCGGTAGGCTCCACCGCTCCGGTGGCCATGATGTTCGACCACGGCAGCGGGGCCTTGACGTTCTTGACGAACGACGGACCGCCCACGTTGCCCGCGGGGAAGACCTTCGTCAGGTCGCAGCCCAACTCCTGGGCCAGTCCGATCTCGGTGACCGAGCCGCAGCCGGGGGTATAGGGAACCAGATGGCGGTTGCAGACCCTGGCCACCTCCGGATTGAGGTAGGGACCCACAACGAAATTGGCGCCGTACTGCATGTAGAGCGCGGCCGTCGGGGCGTCGACCACCGAACCGATGCCCAGAACCATCTCTGGGCACTCCGCGGCGGCGAACTTCACCAGCCGGATGAACACCTCCGAAGCGAAATCGCCGCGGTTGGTGAACTCGAAAGCGCGTACACCGCCTTCGTAGCAGGCTTTGAGCACCTGCTCGGCCACGTCGGCATCGGCGTGGTAGAACACGGGGACCATACCGGTCTTGCCGATGGCCTCCATCACTTGGAATTTAGAAAATCTTGCCATTATCTTTTTTGGTTTTCAATTACTTGTCAATCGTTTGACGCATACAGCGCGGTTGCTGATTCCGGGAAGCGCCGCGCCTCCGCTCCTCACAACATTTGGCACGGACGGGACATACGGACCGTATTTCCCGCCCGGGACAAAGAGAGAAGAGCGGAAGCCGCCCTCCAAAAACGGAATTCTAACGCTGTACCCGACCGCTCGCGTTGCCTCCGGCCAACGATTCGACCTCCTCGGCCGATACGAGGTTGAAGTCGCCGTTGATCGTGTGCTTCAGGGCCGATGCCGCCACAGCGAACTCCAGGGCCTCGCCCTGCGTGGGCTTGGTCAGCAGGCCGTGGATCACACCTCCCGAGAACGAGTCGCCGCCGCCCACGCGGTCGATGATCGGGTCGATGTCGTAACGCTTCGACTCGTAAAACTCCTCTCCGTTGTAGATCATGGCCTTCCAGCCGTTGTGCGTCGCCGAGAACGACTCGCGCAGGGTCGAGATCACATACTTGAACCCGAAGGTCGCGGCCATCTGGCGGAAAATGCCCTTGTAGCCCTCGGCGTTGGTCTCGCCGCCCTCGACATCGGCGTCGGGCTTGAACCCGAGGCAGAGTTCGGCGTCCTCCTCGTTGCCGATGCAGACATCGACATACTCCATCAGGGGCTTCATGACCGACTGCGCCTTCTCCTTGGTCCAGAGCTTCTTGCGGAAGTTCAGGTCCACGGAAACCGTCACGCCGTGACGCTTGGCGGCCTCACAGGCCAGGCGGGTCAGCTCGGCGGCCTTGTCCGAAATTGCGGGCGTGATGCCCGACCAGTGGAACCAGTCGGCGCCCTCCATGATGGCGTCGAAGTCGAAATCCTGCGGATCGGCCTCGGCGATCGACGAATGTGCGCGGTCGTAGATCACCTTCGAGGGACGCATCGAAGCCCCGGTTTCGAGGTAGTAGATGCCCACACGGTCGCCGCCGCGGGCGATGAAATCGGTCCGGACGCCGTATTTGCGCAGCGCATTGACCGCCGACTGGCCGATCTCGTGCGTCGGGAGCTTCGAGACGAAGTAGGCCTCGTGGCCGTAGTTGGCACACGAAACGGCCACATTGGCCTCGCCGCCACCGTAGACGACATCGAACGAATCGGACTGAACGAAACGCGTGTTTCCGGGCGTCGAAAGACGCAGCATGATTTCACCTAATGTTACGATTTTCATGATTATGGTATCAACTTAAAATTTGAAATAGTTCCTGGCGTTGCGGTAACAGATGCCCTCGACAAGCTCCCGGCCGATGAAATCGATCTCCGAGGCGGGCAGCAGCCCCTTCTCGATGTCGTTGCCCAGCAGGTTGCACAGCGTGCGGCGGAAATACTCGTGGCGCGGGTATGAGAGGAACGACCGCGAGTCGGTCAGCATGCCCACGAAGCGGCTCAACAGACCCAGCGTCGAGAGGGCATTCATCTGCCGCTCCATACCGTCCTTCTGGTCGAGGAACCACCAGCCCGAGCCGAACTGGATCTTCCCGGCACCGTAGCGGCCGTCCTGGAAATTGCCGATCATCGTGGCCACAAGTTCGTTGTCGCGCGGATTGAGGTTGTAAACAATGGTCTTGGCGAGGCGGTCGCCGCGGTCGAGCATGTCGAAGAATTTCGACATCTGCCGGCCGACTGTGAAGTCGCCGATCGAGTCGAAACCCGTGTCGGCACCCAGACGTTCGAACATGCGGGAGTTGTTGTTGCGGATGGCTCCGTAGTGGAACTGCTGGGTCCAGCCGGTCTCCCAGTCCATCGTGGCAAATTCGACCATCATGGCGGTCTTGAACTTGAGGATCTCCCCGCGGGTGAGCGTGTGGCCGCCGTATACCTTATTAAATATAGCGTCGATCTCGGACTGCGTATAATCCTCGGCATAGAACTCCTCGATGCCGTGGTCCGAAAGGCGGCAGCCGACCGACTCGAAGAACCGGTGACGCACGCGGAGCGCATCGATCAGGTCAGCGAACTTCGCGATCGTGACGCCCGAAACCTCGGAGAGTTTCTCCACATAAGCCCGGAAACCGGCCGGCTCCTCCACGGCCATCGCCTTGTCGGGACGCCACGTGGGGAGCACCTTCGTCTCAAAACCGTCCTCGCGGACCTTGATGTGGTGTTCGAGCGAATCCACCGGATCGTCCGTCGTGCAGACCACCTCGACGTTGTAGCGACGCATCAGACCGCGAGCGTGGTATTCGGGACGCTGCAACAGCGCCGTGCAATGGTCGTAGATCTCGCGGGCCGTCGCAGGGCTGAGCAGTTTCGTCACCCCGAAGGCCGTCTTCAACTCGAGGTGGGTCCAGTGGTAGAGCGGGTTGCGCATCGTATAGGGAACCGTTTCGGCCCACTTCTCAAACTTCTCCCAGGCGGTCGTCTCCTTTCCCGTGCAATATTTCTCTTCGACCCCGTTGGTGCGCATGGCGCGCCATTTGTAATGGTCGCCGTCGAGCCAGATTTCCGCCAGGTTGGCAAACCCGTGGTCCGAAGCCACGTACTCGGGAATCAGGTGGCAATGGTAGTCGATAATCGGCATCCGGGCCGCATGCTCATGGTAGAGCCGTTCGGCCGTCGGGGTCTGCAACAAAAAGTTGTCGTCGTTGAACTGTTTCATAACAAATAAAAGCTGTCACGGCCAGGATTCCACACGCATCCGTCTGCGTTTCATTCCGGAAATGAGCGACTTCCAGCCACCCGAAATCGGAAAAATCAAGGGATCGAACAGAATATGTACCGTTTTGGTTGACCAATATACGGAAAATTTGTAAATTTGCCTAAAAATAACGAAAAAAAACGTCAACTCTAACTTTATGAAAAACCCAATTATGTGGGTTGCAGGCCTTCTGATGGCTTCCTGCACACCCGGTTTGAATGTCGAAGTCGTCAACACGACCCCTATCGAACGCGATGATGAAACCGTCGAAATCGCCTGGTCCGAAGTGGCAGCGCTCAAGGGCGTGACGCCGGACAACATCGTCGTACTGGACGACGACAACGAGCAAATCCCCTCCCAGGTCCTCTTCCGCGGCGGAACGGAGCCGCAGGCGCTGATCTTCCAGACCGACGCCGAGCCAATGCAAAGCAGGCGTTTCAAACTGGTCACCGGCCAGCGCGAGAACTACCCCGCCGAGGCATTCGGACGCACGGTCCCCGAGCGTTACGACGACTACGCCTGGGAAAACAACAAGGTAGCCTACCGCCTCTACGGTCCGGCACTCGAGACCTCTCCCGAGAAGCTCGTCACCCCGGGCATCGACGTATGGGTGAAGTGCGCCGACAAACTGGTGATCGACGAGTGGTATGCCCGGGGCAACTACCACCACAACTACGGCGACGGCATGGACTGCTACAAGGTGGGCGTGACGCTCGGATCGGGGGCATCGCTGCCCTTCGTCGGCGGTAAATTCTGGATGATGGGCCACAACTACGCCACGGCCCGGACGCTCGACAACGGCCCGATCCGCACCTCGGTCGAACTGACCTACGCCCCGTTCGATGTCGACGGCACGCCCGTGACGCTCACCAAGGTCATCTCGCTCGATGCCAACCAGCGTTTCAACCGCATGGACAACATCTATCAGGGAGCATTCGCCGAACTGCCCATTGCCGCGGGCTTCGTGCGCCACGACGTGAAACAGATGGAGCGCGGCGAAGGCTGGATGGGCATGTGCGAGGCCGTTTCGGACTCGAAGGACCCCGCACGCGACGGCGACATCTATCTAGGCGTGATTCTGCCCGGGGCCGAGATGCTCCCCGACACGCTGGGCCACGCCGTAGCCGTCAAGACCGTGGAACCCGGCCGGACGCTGACCTACTACGCCGGTTCGGGCTGGAGCCAGGGCGGCGTCGAGGACATGGAGGAGTGGATCGAGGAGATCGGGCAGGCGCAAGCCGCCGCCGTGACGCCGCTCAAAGTGAGCATCCGCAAATAGACATCCCCCACCCAAGGGCAGGCACACGCCCTGCCCTGCGCAACAGGCCCGGTCCAACGACCGGGCCTGTTGTTATCCGGCATCCGTTTTGGGACCGGATGCGATTCGGCTTGCAGTTGTCCGGCATTTTCTGTACATTTGTTACCGACTATTTCTCAAAAATCATGGACAGACAAAAGATCGTTACCTTCGGGGAGATCATGATGCGGCTCACGCCGCCCGACTACCTGCGTTTCAACCAGACGAACCTCTTCCGCGCCAGCTACGGCGGAAGCGAGGCCAACGTCGCCGTATCGCTGGCCAACTACGGCCTGCAAAGCGAATTCGTCACCCGCCTGCCGGACAACCGGGTAGCCGACGCCTGCATCGACGACCTGCGCCGCTACGGCGTAGGGACCGGGGCCATCCTGCGCGGCGGCAAGCGGCTCGGAATCTACTACATGGAGGAGGCCGCCGCAATACGCTCGTCACACGTCGTCTACGACCGCGCAGACTCGGCCTTCGACACCCTGCAACCGGGGATGATCGACTGGGCCGGCATCTTCCGCGACGCCTCGTGGTTCCACTGGTCGGGGATTTCGGCCGCGGTGAGCGCCAGCACGGCTGCCGTGTGCGCCGAGGCAATTGAGGCGGCACACGCGGCGGGACTGACCGTCTCGTGCGACATCAACTACCGCAAGAATCTCTGGAAATACGGCAAGGAGCCGCAGGAGGTGCTCCCGCCGCTGATGGAGCAGTGCGACGCCTTTTTCGGCACGGACGACGAATACGAAAAAGTGCTCGGCATGCAGTTGCCGCGATTTGCGGCCTGCGACGCCGCCTACCGCCCCGATACGGAGGGTTACGAACGGGCTTCGGCGGAGGTTGCGGCACGCTTCCCCCGCTGCCGGAGCATCGTCTTCGGTTTGCGCAGCGTGTTGAGCGCCAACCACCACCTGATTTCAGGAACGCTCTTCACGGACGGGCATCTGCTCTCCACGCGGGTCTACGACGTCAACCCCGTGATCGACTGCGTCGGCGTGGGCGACGCCTTCGTGGGCGGATTGCTCTACGGCATGGCCGCGCATCCCCACGATGCGCAGTTTGCTCTGGACTTCGGAACCGCAGCCTGCGCATTGAAAAACACCGTCCCGGGCGACTACAACCAATTTACGGCCGCGGAGATCGAACAGCTGGCCCGCGGCTCCGTCTCTGGACGCATCGCGCGCTAACCGTCCGCCCGAAAGGCAACGCCCGAACCGTCCACCCGGAAGGTTGCACGTACGCAAAATGCGATCGAAGCCCGGAGAGAGCCCCCGAAGCCCCACGCCCAGCCGGTCATCAGGAAAGTCCGCCCGAACCGCCCGGCCGAAAAGCAATGCCCGGCCGCCCGCCCGAAAAGTCCGCCCGAACCGGTTCGCCCGAAAGATTGCGCGTGCACAAAATGCGGTCGGAGCCCGGAGACCCTACCCCGGAGCCCCGTGCCCGGCCGGTCATCCGGCAGGTCCGCCCGAAAGGCTGCGCGCGCACAAAACGCGATCGGAGCACCGGAGCCCCAAGCCCGAACCGGTCCACCCGAAAGGCAACGCCCGAAAAGTCCGTCCAAGCCGGTCTGCCCGGAAAGCAACGCATACGCAAAATGCGGTCAGAGCACTGAAGACCACACCCCGAAGCCCCACGCCCAGCCGGTCATCAGGAAAGTCCGCCCAAACCGCCCGGCCGAAAAGCAACGCCCGAACCGTCCACCCGGAAGGCAACGCCCGAACATCCGCCCGAACCGGTCCACCCGGAAAGCCCGAAAGCCCCGAAAGCCCCGAAAAGCCCGGATTCAGGCTGCAAGGCGTTGTCCAAACGCCGGTTAGATCCGTCCATTCACCAAACAAGCCCGGCTTTCCAGCCGGGCTTGTTTTCATAACCGCTGCCGAACGGGCGGCAGCACAACTTCCGTTCAAAAAGCGGGCGCGACGACCACCGCCGCCGAATCCCGCCCCTCAAGCGGCTATTCGATACCTTTCACCTGCTTGTAGAGGGCATTGTAGGTGTTGTACTTCTCCATGATGTCGGCCTCGTCGCGCAGACGGAAGCAGATGGATTTGAGGAACTCCAGCGTATCGCCGTCCTCGGGTTTGATCTGGTGCGCCTTCTCGAACCAGGGCACAGCCTGCTTGTAGACCTCATTGACAACCTTCAGATCGGCGTCGTAAACAGCCTGGCTGCTGTACTGCTTCTCGTTCATCTCCTTGTTGAGCTCGTCACCCTTGATCGTGTAGAACACACCCAGGTAGTAGTTACCCTCAAACAGGTCGGGCTTCAGCTCCACAACCTTCTTGAACGACTCGATGCTCTGATCGTAGTCCTTCAGGGCGTAGAATATACGGCCGCGGCCGAACCAGAGGTCCATGTTCGACGGATTCTCCTCGATAGCCTTGTCGATCAGCGAGATCAGATCGGCCGGATCGCCCACGCCTTCCTCAGCCGTATAAAGCTGCATCAGACCGTCGAGAATGCGCTCGTTCTTCGGGAACTTGCCGATACCCGTCAGCAACACGTCCTTTGCCTTCATGACATTTGCCTTGTCGAGGTCCTTCTGTCCGTAGAGGCAGTGGAAGAGGTAGTAATAGATATTACCCTCCTCGTCGGCATAGCCCATGTCGACGGCCTTGGTCAGGTACTCACTGCCATTGACAAACGACTTGGGGTTGTTCGAACCGTCGACGGTCATCATGTAACCTGCATAGTAGAGCAGCGCGGGGTCAGCCTCCCCGTAAGCCGGGCTGGACTGCGCCTCGAAAGCCGTCACATAGGCGTCCGAAGCCTCGAGGTAGTTGCCCGAGTCGATGCCGACGTTGCCCACCTGCGAGCAGAAGTCGCTGATCTGCTTCAGACCGTCCTTGATCTTGCCTGCCGCCTTGGGATCGAGCTCATAGGCCTTGTTGTAAGCCTCGATAGCCTTTCTGGGGGCATCCTTCATCACCCAATCGCTCTGCTTCCAGGTCACGACCTTGTTGTCCTTGATGTAAGCCGTGAAATAGGGATAGACCCATGCCTCGAACTCGATGTCGTTGAGCGTCTCGGTCGTCGTCGACGTAGGATCGCCCACAGCCAGTTTCAGCATCGCCGGCTCCATATTGGCGAAGAGACTCTTCGTAGGCTCCACCGCCACCTCATAGAAAGCCTTGCCGCGGGCGATCCACGTCGAGGCCTTCACCGCCTTCTTCTCGTTGGCGATGTCGGCATCGCTCTTTTCGATCTTGGAGAGAAGGGCTTCCTTGTTCACTTTCTGGGCTTTCACGGCGGGAACTGCCACGAGCAGCGCCGCAAGAGCCGTCAAAATCGTTTTCTTCATGGTAAACTGAATTTTTAAAGTTTTTGTTTTTTCTTTTTCCTATTCCTCCGCGGGAGCGTCTGCGGGCTTCTCGGCTCCGGTCTCGACATCTTCCGCGGGTTGCACTTCTTCCTCTTCCCCCGCAGCCGGCACGGCCATCACCGAAGCAATGGCGTCGCCCTCACGAAGGTTGATGATACGCACGCCCTGCGTAGCGCGACCCGCAAGCCGGATCTGCCCGACGGCAGTGCGTATGGTGAGTCCCGAACGATTGATGATCATCAGGTCGTTGTCGTCGGTCACGGCCTGGATCGATATGAGTTTGCCTGTTTTTTCCGTAATGTTGATGGTCTTCACACCCTTTCCGCCGCGGTTGGTGATGCGGTATTCGTCCAGATCGGTACGCTTGCCGTAGCCGTTCTCGCTCAATACCAGCACATCCTGCTTCGAATCGGGTTCCACGCAGATCATGCCCACCACCTCGTCGCCGTCCTCGATCGAGATGCCGCGCACTCCGGCACCCACACGCCCGATCGGACGCACCGTGGACTCGTTGAAACGAATGGCCTTGCCGTCGCGGGCGGCGATCATCACCTCGGCGTTGCCGCTGGTGAGCTTGGCCTCGATCAGCTGGTCGCCCTCGCGGATGACGATGGCGTTCACACCGTTCTGGCGCGGACGCGAGTAGGCCTCCAGACGGGTCTTCTTGATCGTGCCGTCCTTGGTGCACATGATGATGTAGTTGCTGTTCACATACTCGGCATCGGCCAGGCTCTTGACGTTGATGTAGGCGCGGACCTTGTCGTCCGGCTCGATCTGGATGACGTTCTGGATGGCGCGGCCCTTCGACGAACGCGTGCCTTCCGGAATCTCGTAGACCTTGAGCCAATAACAACGGCCCTTCTCCGTGAAGAAGAGCATCGTATTGTGCATCGAAGCCACGTAGATGTGCTCGATGAAGTCCTCGTCGCGCGTGGCGCTGCCCTTGGCCCCCACTCCGCCGCGGTTCTGCGTGCGGTATTCGGCCAGCGGCGTGCGCTTGATGTAGCCCATGTGCGAGATGGTGATCACCATGTCGTCGTCGGCGTAGAAATCCTCGGGATTGAACTCCTCCGAGGCATAGACGATCTCCGAGCGGCGTTCGTCGCCATACTTCTCCTTGATCTCCAGCAGTTCGTCCTTGATGATCTGCATCTGCAGGCCGACGTTCGCAAGCACGTCCGTCAGGTGTGCGATCAGCTTCTCCAGCTCGTCGCGTTCGGCGAGCAGCTTGCCTCGTTCGAGTCCCGTCAGGGCACGCAGGCGCATTTCGATGATGGCCGAAGCCTGGATCTCCGACAGGTCGAAACGCTCGATCATCGTCTGCTTGGCGGCGTCGGGCGTCTGCGAGGAGCGGATGATGCGCACGATCTCGTCGATGTTGTCCTGCGCGATGAGCAGCCCCTGCACGATATGCAGCCGCTCCTCGGCCTTGCGCTTGTCGAAGCGCGTGCGGCGCACGACGACATCGTGGCGGTGCTCGATGAAGTATTTGATCAGGTCGCGCATGGGCAGCATCTGCGGCCGGCCGTTGACCAACGCGATGTTGTTCACGGCAAACGACGTCTGCAGCGGCGTATTCTTGAACAGCGTGTTCAGCACCACGCTCGCAACGGCGTCGTGCTTCAGGATGATGATGATCCGCAGACCGTTGCGGTCCGACTCGTCGTTGATGTAGGAGATGCCGTCGATCTTCTTGTCGTTGATCATGTCGGCGATCTTCTTGATCATCTCGGCCTTGTTGATCATGTAGGGAATCTCCGTGATGACGATGCACTCCCGGCCGCTGGGCGTATGCTCGATGTCGGTCTTGGCGCGCATCATCACGCGGCCGCGGCCCGTCAGCATCGCCTCCTTCACACCCTCGTAGCCGTAGATGATACCGCCCGTGGGGAAGTCGGGGCCCTTGACATACTGCAGCAGCTCCTCGCCCGTGATCTCCGGATTGTCGACATAGGCGCAGCAGGCGTCCACCACCTCCGAAAGGTTGTGCGGGGCCATGTTCGTGGCCATACCCACGGCGATACCGCTGGCGCCGTTGACGATCAGCAGCGGGATTTTCGTGGGCAGGACCGTGGGTTCGGGAATCGTGTCGTCGAAGTTCAGCGTCCAGTCGACCGTCTCCTTGTCGATGTCGGCCATCACTTCGTCGGTGATTTTCTTCATGCGGGCCTCGGTGTAACGCATGGCAGCGGGAGAGTCGCCGTCCATCGAACCGAAGTTACCCTGTCCGTCGACCAGCGGGTAGCGCATCGACCAGTCCTGCGCCAGGCGGACCATCGCGTCGTAGACCGACGTGTCGCCGTGGGGGTGGAACTTACCGAGCACGTCGCCGACGATACGGGCGGACTTACGTGTGGGTTTGTCGGAGTAGAGGTTGAGCTCCGCGCTCATATCATAGAGGATGCGGCGGTGCACGGGCTTCATGCCGTCGCGCACGTCAGGCAGTGCTCGCGACACGATGACCGACATCGAGTAGTCGATGTACGCCGACTTCATCTGCTCTTCGATATTGATGGGGATGATACGCCCCACCAAACCGGCATTCTTTTCTTCTTCAGTTAGCATTATTTAGCGTTTAAATATTTGCACCGATACCACGATCCGCCGAACACTTCGGCCGCCCACGGCGGCTTTTGCACTCTGTCCGTCCCGACCACCCTCCCCCCAAAGGGAGTCGATGCCGCCTTGCGGCAAAATCGGGATTCCCGAAGCTGTGGATTAGGATATTATCATCCGATCCTCGGCTCCGTTCCTGCAGAGACAGTCCGGCCCGGTCGTCAATACCTTCAAATTTACCACTCTTTTAACGAACAAAAATACGTTTTATTTCCGATTTGAGCAACTTTAGGGAAACAAATCTGCGTCACGCGAGCGATATTTTCGGCGGATCATCCCGTTTTCGGCACTTTTCAGGCGATTTGAGCGCATCGGACGGTCTTCCCGACAGGGGGTCGGACAAAAAAAGAAGTGACGGCGACCTTCTATCGGTCGCCGTCACTTTTACCGTCGGGCAGAGGCAGCCGCCCCCACATTGCCGGACTATCTGAAATCGATGATTTCGTAGTCCCTGTACTTCTTCGCCCTGTAGGTTTTGAAACCCTCGTCGCCGGCGGCAACCCGCAGCAGACGGACACGAATGCTTTCGTCGCCCTCCGACTCGTAAAGCATCTCACGGGGGATCAGCTCCTTGTCGAGGGTCAGCGTCACCACATACCACTGCATCGAGTGGGGACCCTCCGAGGGGTGGAGTTTCACCACCGTCTCCTCCTCATTCTCCGACACCAGTTCGGGACGGTAGTCCTTGTCGACGTAGTCAAACGCACGGACGGGGTTCTCCAGCATCACATGGCTCTGCGGCATCACCACATCCACCACCACCTCGCGGCGCACGTTGTCCACCTCGCGGCGCAACTTCGTGTCGCCGTAGGCCTCCGCCGTGCCGAGGGTCATATAATAGCGGCCGTTGCTGACCACGAAGCGCCCCTTCGAGGTCTGGTCACCGATTTTAATCTCAAAGTCGGCCCCGTAGCTCTTCATGGCACGAAACTTCGCTGCAAGACGGCCGACAATCTCGTCGGCGCGCCGGTCGCCCGCCCATGCCGCAGCGGTGAGCAGCGTAAGGATGATGACAAATACCTTCCTCATAATCAGAATACTCCTAATGACTGTAACTTTGCTTTCAGCGAAAGCAGATCCTGGAACAAGACATCACGCGGCCTGGCTCCCTGCCGGCGGCCGACGATGCCGGCCCTTACGGGCGTCACTCCGCTTCGGGCAGGGCGATCCGGAGCTGCGAATGGCGGAAATCGAAGATCACGCGGAAGCGCTCGAAGAAGCCGAGGCCCAGAAATCCGTGCCCCGGAAGCCGCATCCGGTTTTCAAGCAGCAGGACGGGGCGGCCGCGGAAAGTATAGGTATCCAGAAACGTGACGCCATCCGGCTGCAGTACCGGCAGCCGTTTGCCGGCGGGAGTTCGTCCCTCCAGCTGCGGAATGCGCGCCCGGGAGACGAACCGGCTCACCTCGGGCTTGTAGGTAAAGAGGGCCAGCAGCATGGCGTTGCCCAGATCCACGACCAGTTCCGCCTCTTCGGCGGTGCTGCGGCCGCAATCGTCGGCGAGAGCCAGCGAACCCCGGAGGCAGTACATCCCCGACCGTTCGTCGCGCGTCATGGGATGGGAAGCCCAGCCGTCGTCGGGCAGTTCCTCCTCGGCGAAGGGCTCCAGCCACCCCCGGGCGATGTCGAGCCCGAAGATGCCGGGCGCCTCAGAACGGTCGGTCGTGAAGCGGTTCAAGGGCCAGAGCAGATCGCCCTTATGGCCGCTCATATCCACCACATACGTGTCGCACAGACTCCGGGAACCGCTCACCGAAAGCCCGGGAGCCAGCTTGTAACGCGCCACATAGTTCGCCCCGGCAGCCATGCGAAAACGGACCACGGAGTCGAGTTTTTCAGGTCGGAAAAGTTCGGGATGCGACCACACGAGTGCACTGTCGATCAGCGGAAAGGCAATTCCCGATTCGAGCATGGCCCGCGCCGCTACCGAATCCTGCAGCAGGACTTCGGCATAGAGATGCCCACCGTCGCGTGTCAGCGTCAGCGGCCGATGCGCCCGGGCGGAAAACACCACCGGGAGCAGCAGCGCGCAGCATACCGCCCTGCCGAGAGCCCAACGCCCCCGGCGGCCGCGGTCAACGGAAGTCGATGAATTCATAGCCGTCATAATTTTTCGGATCGAACCGCCGGACATGCCCCGCAAAGGGCGCGACCTCCAGCACGCTCACCAGCACCTGTTCGCCGTCGTAGTCGTACGAAAGCGAGCGGGGGCGCATCGTGGCGGTGTCGACCGTCAGCGTGACATCGCCGGCCGGGGATTCGCTCCCGGCGGCGGGCTTCAGCCGCACGACGGCGCGGCCGTCGGCCTCGGAGACGAGCGACGGCACATATTCGCTGCCCAGGAAATCGAAGGCCCGGACCGGATTGTTCAGGATGTTGCGGCTCGCCGTGTCGACCTCCATAACGGTCACCTCGCGGCGACGGTTGTCGACCTCGCGGCGCACCGTTGCGTCGGCGAAAACCTCCGCGTCGCCCAGCACGAGGTAATAGCTGTCGCCTTCGACGACATAGCTCCCGCGGGCTTCGTAGTCGCCCGAGAGGACCCCGAACTTCACGCCGTAGCCCGCCATCGCACGGAATTCCGCAGCGAGTTTTTCGAGGATTTCCCTTGCACGGCCGCCATCGGCGGCTTTGCCCGGAAGCACTCCGCACAGCATCGCCGCAACGAGCAGCAAACAACGGGCAATGAATCGTTTTTCAGCCATAATTCAACTAATTATCGTCTATGCGGAGCGACCCGGCAGCACACACGCGGATCGACTCCGCCGGACGCCCCGGACGCCCCGGGATCCCCATTGCGAGCGGATCAGAACACACCCAGCTCCTGCAGCTTCGCCTCCAGCGAAGGCATGTCGTGGAAGAGGATGTCGCGCGGCTTGGCTCCCTGCTGGCGGCCGACAATGCCGGCCCTTTCGAGCTGCATCATGATGCGGCCCGCGCGGTTGAATCCCACCTCGTAATTGCGCTGGATCATCGAGGTCGAGATCTGCCCGCCTGACACGGCGTCGCGGGCGATCTCGGCAAAGAGCGAGTCGTATTTCACGGGGGCCGAGGACTCCTCGCTCCCCATCTGCCCGCCATCGCCGCCGTCGGGCGTATAGTCGGGCAGCGTGTAGGCCTCAGTGTAGCCCTGCTGTTTGGAGATGTATTCGCAGATGCGCTCGACCTCGCGGGTCTCGACCAGCGCACACTGGATGCGCGTCAGGTCGCCATCCTTCGAGAAGAGCATGTCGCCCCGGCCGATGAGCTGGTTGGCCCCCGGCTGGTCGATGATCGTGCGCGAGTCGATCATCTGCATCACGCGGAAGGCGATGCGGGCCGGGAAATTGGCCTTGATGCCGCCCGTGATGACCTTCACATCGGGGCGCTGCGTGGCGATGATCAGGTGGATGCCGATGGCGCGGGCCTTCTGCGCCAGACGCATGACCGGTCCCTCGACCTCGCGGGCCGTCATGATCAGGTCGGCGAACTCGTCGACCACCACCACGATATACGGCAGGTAGCGATGCCCGTTCATCGGATTCAGCCGCCGCGAGGTGAATTTCCCGTTGTACTCGGCGATGTTGCGCGCCCCGGCTTTCTTACACAGCTCCAGTCGGTTGTCCATCTCCGTACAGAGCGAGTTGAGCGTATAGACGGCCTTCTTGGGATCGGTGATGATCGCATCGTCCTCCGACTCCATCTTGGCCAGGAAATGGCGTTCGATCTTGGCGTAGAGCGAGAACTCGACCATCTTGGGGTCGATCATCACGAACTTCAGCTGCGCGGGATGCTTGCGGTAGAGGAGCGAGGTGATGATGGCGTTCAGTCCCACGGACTTACCCTGTCCCGTGGCTCCGGCGACCAGCAGGTGCGGCATCTTGGCCAGGTCGAAGACGTAATTCTCGTTCTGGATCGTGCGCCCGATCACCACCGGCAACTCGGCCTTCGACTCCTGGAAACGCAGCGAACGCACGGCCGAATACATCGACACCACCTGCTTGTCGCGGTTGGGAACCTCGATACCGATGGTTCCCTTGCCCGGAATCGGCGCGATGATACGGATACCCAATGCCTTGAGGCTCTGGGCAATATCGTTTTCGAGGCCCTGCACCTTCGAGATCTTGATTCCCTGCGCCTGCACGATCTCGTAGAGCGTCACCGTGGGGCCCACCGTGGCCTTGATGCGCTGGATGGGGATGCCGAAGTTCTTGAGCGTCTCCTCGATCTTGGTCTTGTTCTCGAAAATCTCCTCGTCCGAGACCTCCGAATCGGAAATATAGTCCTCCAGCAGCGTCACGGGCGGCTTGCGGTAGTTCACCAGGTCCTTCAGCGGGTCGTAACTCTCCGTGGGGATCGCCTTCTCGTCGACGAGTTTTGCCTCGTTGGCCTCGACCGTCACCACGACACCCTCCGGCCCGGCGGCGGGAGCATCGTCGAGCACGGTGATCTCGGTAAAGGGTGCATCGGGGTCAGGCTCTGCGACAGCCTCCGGCTCCGGGAGCTCCTGCGCAGTCCGCTCCGCGGGCACGACATCGCGTACCGCAGGGCGTTCCAGCTCGACCAGCCCGCTGCGGCCGATCACCACACGGCCCTCCGAACGCGAAAGGTCCACCTCGACAAACTCCCCGTCCTCCGCGGGAGGGGGCGTCTGCTCCGCGGCCGTCTCCCCGGTGACGGGTTCCCCGTCGGGCGTCAGTTCGAGGAAGGGATTTTCGTCCTCCTCCGCCACCGATTTGCGGACCGCAACGGGCTCCGCCGCACGCTCCACACGGATCGGGACGGAATTGTGCGCCACAGGATCCGCCGCTTTCGGCGCCGGGGCTGCCTTCGGGGTGGGTTTCGGAGCCGGATTCGGAGCCGATTCGGGGACCGCCTCCGTCGTCTCCTCCTCCCCGGTCGCACGGACATGCGGCACGACTTTGTGTCTGAGGATCTCGACGACCTTCCCGCTCTTGTCGACCATGACGTTACCCGCCTCGTTGACCTTGTTGATGAAATTGCGGTTGATGAAAACGCCCGTCAGGATCCACCCGCCGACGAGCAGGATCAGCGTCCCGAAAACGCCGATATGCGTACGCAGCAGGGCCGAAGAGGCGATGCCGAAAGCGCCGCCCCAGCCCGTCGAGCAGCAGAGGCTCCAGCGGTCGGCAAAGGCGAATCCCAGCGTCAGCGACCCCAGGATCATGATCAGGAAGAGCGAAAGGATCGAATGGTTGAACAGCAGCGGCCGCTGGCGGATGATCCGCACGCCAACCAGCACGATCATCACGGGAATCAGAATGCCGAAAAGGCCGAACGAATGGTCGACCAGCACCATCCCCAGCCGCGCCCCGGCCCAGCCGCAGAGATTTTCCGGCTCGATGCCGAGCGTCACCCGCTCCTCGACCGATTTTTGCAGCCCGCTCTGGTCGGCGGCCCAGCTGAAAAACGAAAAGAACACCGCCGCGGCGGCAAACAGACCGATGAACAGCAGGAGCAGTCCGGCGATCCAGCGCGCACTGTCGCTGTTGGAACGCTGAACGGCCTGCCGGCTGTTGGTGGATGTATTTTTAGATGCCATTCCCGAATGTCGCTATTATCGAACAAAGGTACGAATTTTTTCCGACACTTCCGGACCCGGCACGAACTTTATCGACCGTCCCGAGCGATTCCGGTCGGAAACCGCCCCGCCCGCCGACGGGCCGTCACACCGGAAGCAGCCTACCGCCTACCGGCACGCCGCAGCCTTCCGCTCGAGCCGCAGCCGGTAGCGTTCGTCGGCGAAGGTGCAGAACGTCAGTTCGGGACGGTTATCCACCAAGGCACGCAGGCCGTAGCGGTCGAGCAGCTGCCCGACGCGGCGGGCGACGGCGGGCGACGGGTCGACGATCTCGGCGCGCCCGCCGACGACGCGTTCCAGCACGGGCAGCAGAAAAGGATAGTGCGTACACCCCAGCACGATCTGGTCGGCGCCCCGCAGCAGCATCGGCTCCACGGCGGCGCGCACCGTGGCTTCGGCCTCGGGCGTATCCTCGCGGTCCCCCTCGACCAGCTCCACAAAGCCCCGCCCCGGGTAGGTCAGGACTTCGATGCCGCGGCCGTAGCGTGCGGCCGTGCGGCGGAAGAGCTCGCCGTCGAGGCTCCGCTCGGTGGCCAGCACCCCCACCACCCCGCTGCGGGTCGCCAGGCAGGCTGGCTTCACGGCCGGCTCCATGCCGACGATGGGCATGTCGGCGTATTTCCCGCGCAGGAAGTCGATGGCCGCAGCCGTGGCGGTGTTGCAGGCCACGACGACCATCTTGCAGCCCAGCGCCACGAGCCGCGCCACGGCAGCATCGGCCAGCTTCTCGACCTCTTCGCGGGGCCGCGAACCATAGGGGCAGTTGGCGCCGTCGCCGAGGTAGACGAGCGACTCGCCGGGCAGAGCACGCCGGACTTCACGCCAGACGGTCAGTCCGCCCAGCCCCGAGTCGTAAATGCCTATGGGTCTGTTGTCAGTCACGGTCGAAAAAGGTTTGTACGATGTGCTCGACCAGCTGGTCGTCGGACAGCGCAGCGCAGTCGACGACCAGCGAAGCCTGCGCGTAGAAGGGTTCGCGGACCGCCATGTCGTCGCGCATGAAGGCCACCAGCTCTTCGTCGTTCAGCCCCCGCAGCCGGGGCCGCTTGCGGCGCCCGTAGGGGCTCAACCGCCGGGCGATCTGCTCCGGCGAACGGCGCAGGTAGACCGTATGTCCGACGGCATTCATACACGGCATGTTATCGCGCCACGTGGGCAGCCCGCCCCCCGTGGAGACCACGGCAGCGGATGCTCCGGCGATCACCTCGTCGAGGACCCGGCGCTCCGCCTCGCGGAAATGCTCCTCGCCCTCGTAGCGGAAGACGTCGGCCACGGAGGCGCCTTCACTCGCCTCGACCATCGCGTCGGTATCGATGAAGTCGACGCCCAGGCGCCGCGCCAGCTTGCGCCCGAGGGTGCTCTTGCCGCAACCCATATATCCGACCAGAAAGAGAGGTTTCATCGCTGCCGGCCGGTTAAAACAGATTCAGCTGTTCGGGGTCGATCATCTCGCCGGCGTCGCCCGCCGGACGCTCCACCTCGAACTCCACGCCTCCGACGATCGTTCCGACCGAAGGCTGTCCCGCCGAAGTCTTTCCCGGGGCGGGTTTGGCGCCAAGGGGCTCTTTCAAGGCGGATTTTGCGGAGGTTTTAACCTCATTCACACTGCGTTGTGCCGCGTCATCTGAAGCAGCCGTCAGCTGATCGTCGTCAAGATCCTCATCCTCCAAAGGTTCCGGCTCGGGAGGAAGCTCGGGTTCGATCATCCGCAGTTGGTTCACATCGTAGGTCGTCAGGCGTTTGCCCTTGGCGCGGTGGCTCTTGACGCCCACAAACTCGTCGACGTCGATCAGATCCGCGGGTCGCGAGGCGTGCGCCCCCTTGTAGGTGATCTCCAGTTGGGCCCCGGCGCGGTCCGTCATGCAGATGAAATCGGCATCGGTGTCGAGGAAATCCTGGATCTTGTCCGACATCTCGGCCGTGAAACGCTTCATGTAGTAATACTTCTGCCCGCGGTCGTAGTAGCACAGGCTATAAACCCGGTTGGACTCGTAGCGCGCCACGAGGACCGTCTCGTCGGGGAAGTGCTGCATCAGGTCGTAGCCGGTGATGTAGTACTGATTCTTCGAGGTCCAGACAATCAGGCGGTCGTCGCCCTTGAACTCGCCCAGCAGCCTGCCCCGCCCGTCGGCATTCAGCCGGCGGACATCTTCGTCGAACCAGATGTCCTGCGCCCCGAGTGTCGAGCTGCCGCGCTCCTTCAGCACGATCTTGTGGATGCCGTAGCGCGAGAACAGGTTGCCCTGGCTCTGGCGGCCCTTGATGGCGAGGGTCGAGAAATCGAGGTCGACGATCACCTTCTTCAGGCGCGGGCGAGGCTTAAAGTAAACCTTTAACACCTCGGCCTCACCGTTCGGATTGACAGACATATACAACACCTCACTCTTGGCGGTTCCCTTGGTGATGTCGTACTCCTTGTCGCGCGTGATGCCCTTGATGGCGCAACGCTTCATCATGATCGCACCGTTCTTCCCGTCGCGGTAGAGGACGTTGTAGATCGTGCGGTCGTCGTTGCGCTTGAAAACCCCGATGTAGTAGATGTTTTTATCGAAGAAGGCCTTGTCCGAAACCTTCGTGATCACGTAACGCCCGTCCTTCGTGAAGACGATCACATCGTCGATATCCGAGCAGTCGCAGACAAACTCCGCATCCTTCATCGACTTGCCGATGCCGAAGAACCCTTCGGCACGGTCCACGTACAATTTGGCATTCGTGACGGCCACCTTCGTCGCCTCGATCGAATCGAACTCGCGGAGCTCGGTGCGGCGCTCGCGTCCCTTGCCGTACTTGTCGCGGATGCGCTCGTAGTAGGCCACGGTATATTCGGTCAGGTGGTCCAAGTTGTACTGCGTCGCCTTGAGATCCTCCTCGATCTGGCGGATCTCGTTGTCGGCCTTCTCGCTGTCGTAGCGCGAAATACGGATAAATTTCAGCTCGGTGAGCTTCTGCACATCTTCAAGCGTTACTTCACGTCGCAGCTGCATCTTGAAGGGAGCCAGGCCATTATCCACGGCAGCATAGGCCTCCTCGCGGCTCTTGCATCCCTCGATCAGCTGGTAGAGCTTGTTCTCGATGAAGATGCGCTCGAGCGAGGCGGCATGCCATGCCTCGTTCAACTCGCCCAGCCGGATTTTCAACTCCAGACCCAGCAGCGACTTGGTGTGCTCGGCCGAGCGGCGCAGGATCTCCGAAACCCCGAGGAAGTGCGGCTTCTCGTCACAGATGACACACGAGTTCGGGGCGATCGAAACCTCGCAGTCGGTGAAGGCGTAGAGCGCGTCGATGGTCTTGTCGGAGGATTCGTCGGGCGAGACCTGGATGACGATTTCGACCTTGTCGGCCGTATTGTCGTCAACCTTGCGGATCTTGATCTTGCCCTTGTCGTTGGCCTTGATGATCGAGTCCTTGATCGACTCGGTGGTTGTGGTATAGGGAATCTCGGTGATGGCGAGCGTCCGTTTGTCGATCTTCGAAATCTTGGCACGCACCTTCACCGTGCCCCCGCGAAGTCCGTCGTTATAGCGGCTCACATCGGCCATGCCCCCCGTCGGGAAGTCGGGGTAAAGCTGGAAATCACGCCCTTCGAGGTGGGCAATGGCGGCGTTGATCAGCTCCACGAAGTTGTGGGGCAGGATCTTCGACGCCAGTCCCACGGCGATGCCGTCGGACCCCTGGGCCAGCAGCAGCGGGAACTTGATGGGCAGCGTCACGGGCTCCTCCTTGCGGCCGTCGTACGACAGCATCCACTCCGTGGTCTTCTTGTTGAAGACCACGTCGAGGGCGAATTTCGACAGGCGCGCCTCGATATAACGGCCCGCGGCCGCCTCGTCGCCCGTGAGGATGTTGCCCCAGTTGCCCTGGCAGTCGATCAGCAGGTCCTTCTGTCCCAGCTGCACCAGCGCGTCCTTGATCGACGCATCGCCGTGCGGGTGGTACTGCATGGTCTGGCCCACGAGGTTGGCGACCTTGTTGTAACGGCCGTCATCGACGACCTTCATCGCATGGAGAATACGTCGCTGGACAGGTTTCAGTCCGTCCTCGACATGAGGCACGGCGCGTTCGAGGATCACGTACGAGGCGTAGTCCAGGAACCAGTTCTTATACATGCCCGTGAGCTTGCGGACGCCGCCCTCCTCCTGCGTCAGGCGGTCGAATTTGCCCGCCTTGGCCGGAACCGCCGCAACAGGCGTTTCGGGCGTCGCCTCGTCCCCGGTTTCAGGCATCGCGCCGTCCCCGGTTTCGGGCATCGGGGCTTCCTCGTTGCGAATCTCCTCGCGCCCGATATTGTCTTTTTCTTCCGACATGGGAAATGCTTGGTTTTTAATTCTCAATTGATCAAAAGGTCCTGCTCGACGATGTCCTCCTCGATGCGCAGGTTATCGATAATAAAGCCCTGGCGCTCGTAGGTATTCTTACCCATATAAAACTCCAGCAGGTCGTGGATCGGGTCGTCCTTCGTGATGCGGACCTTGTCCAGGCGCATATTCTCGCCGATGAACTCCTTGAACTCGTCGGGAGAAATCTCGCCCAGACCCTTGAAGCGCGTGATCTCGGCATTCGATCCGCAGCGGCCCACGGCCTTCAGCCGCTCCTCCTCCGAATAGCAGTAGAAGGTCTCCTTCTTGTTGCGGACCCGGAACAGAGGGGTTTGCAGCACGAAAAGGTGTCCCTGGCGGATCACCTCGGGGAAGAACTGCAGGAAGAAGGTCATCATCAAGAGGCGGATGTGCATGCCGTCGACATCGGCATCGGTGGCGATGACGACCTTGTTGTAGCGCAGGTTGTCCATGTCCTCCTCGATGTTCAGCGCCGCCTGGAGCAGGTTGAACTCCTCGTTCTCGTAGACTACCTTCTTCGTCAGCCCGTAGCAGTTCAGCGGCTTGCCCCGCAGCGAGAAGACCGCCTGTGTACGCACGTCGCGGCTCTTGGTGATGGAGCCCGACGCCGAGTTACCCTCCGTGATGAAGATCATCGACTGTTCGGCCAGCTCGTTGCGGTCCGTGCGGTGGATCTTGCAGTCGCGCAGCTTCTTGTTGTTCAGGCTCACCTTGCGCGCCGTCTCGCGGGCCTTCTTCTGGATGCCCGAGATCGCCTTGCGCTCCTTCTCGTTCTCGACGATCTTCTTCTGGAGAATCTGGGCCGTCTCGGCGTGCTTGTGCAGGTAGTCGTCGAGGTGTTTGGTAAGGAAGTCGGCCACGAAGTTGTTGACCGAGACGCCCGGTTCGACCTCCTTCGAGCCGTACTTGGTCTTCATCTGGTTCTCGAAAAGAGGGTCAGTGACCTTGATCGAAATGGCCGCGATGACCGACGTGCGGATGTCCGAAGGGTCGTAGTCCTTGCGGTAGAACTCCTTGATCGTCTTGGCAATGGCGGCGCGAAGGGCCGTCTGGTGCGTACCGCCCTGGGTGGTATGCTGTCCGTTGACGAACGAGTCATAGCTCTCGCCGTAGCCCGTGCCGTGGGTGATCACCACCTCGATGTCCTCGCCCGTGAGGTGGATCGGCGGATAGAGCGGAGCCTCGGTCATGTTGTCGTTCACAAGATCCAGCAGTCCGTGTTTCGAAACGTAGCTCTTGCCGTTGAAGTTGAGCGTAAGACCCAGATTCAGGTAGCTGTAATTGCGGATCTTCTGCTCGACGTATTCGAGGTTGTAGGCATAGTCGCCGAAAATCTCCTGGTCGACACGGTAGGAGATGAACGTGCCGTTCTTCTCGCCAACACCGCTCTCCCACTTGTCGCTCACCTCGAGCCCCTTGGCGAAGGTCACCGTACGGGCTTCACCGTCGCGGACCGAACGGGCCGTAAACTCTTCGGAAAGCATGTTCACGGCCTTGACGCCCACTCCGTTCAGACCGACCGTCTTCTTAAAGGCGTCGCCCCCGTACTTGCCGCCCGTATTCATCTGTCCGACGGCTGCCGCGAGCGACTTGAGGGGAATGCCACGGCCGTAGTCGCGCACCGTGACCACGTTGTCAACAAGCGTGATGTCGATCTGCCGGCCCGCTCCCATGATAAATTCGTCGATCGAGTTGTCCACGACCTCCTTGATCAGCACGTAGAGCGCCTCGTCGGGTTGCGAACCGTCGCCCACCACGCCGACGTACATGCCGGGGCGCAGGCGGATGTGCTCCCTCGGAGAGAGGGTCACGATGGCGTCGTCGCCGTAATTGTTTGCGTTCGAGTTGGTATTGAGTAAATCTGCCATAATGCGTTATTTTCGGATCTCGGCCAGGGCGGCACACATGCTCTCACGGACGCGCGCCATCAGTTCGTGCGTCTCCAGGGCCGCAACCTCCGCGGCCGGAACGGGCGGAAGCACGCGGACGGTGATCCGGTTGCCCCAGTTGAATGCCAGGTTCTTTTTGATCAGCGTTTTGGTTCCGTCCAGCACCACGGGGAGGATCTCAACGCCGGCCTCCCTGGCCAGGGTGAAGGCCCCGGCCTTGAAGCGGTGGATCTCGCCGTCCTTCGAGCGCGTGCCCTCGGGGAAAACTGCCACCGAAGCCCCGCGCGAAATCCACTTTTTGCCGTCACGGACCATTTGTTCCAGGGCCTCGGCGGCGTGGCCGCGGTTGATGCAGATGTCGCCGTGGAGCAGGAGAAACTGACCGAAGAAGGGCGTTTTGAACACCTCGCGCTTCGACACCCAGCGGAAATTGAGCGGAAGGTAGTAGAGCGCCGGGATGTCGATCACCGTAGCGTGGTTGATGACGATGACGTAGGACTTCGTCCGGTCGATCAGCTCGCGGCCGATGACCCGATGCCGCCAGAAGGGAGGCAGAAAGAAGAAAATCCGGACCAGGATGCGCGACAGCTCGTGCACCGTGCGGCGTCCCCGGTCGAAGGGATAGCAGACAACCAGCGCAAGGGCCGACAGGATCATGAAAAACGTGCACAGAAGCACCAGAACAAGGTAGTATAAAGCACTCAACATACGCTTATCGTTCCATTAAAGCATTTACAAAACAGAGCGTCCGAACCCGTGGCCGCGGGTTGCGTCCACAAATCCGGCCCGCTCCGAATCCCCGCCGTCGGGAGGGATCCGGCAAAGGACGCATCCGGGTGAAAAGCCTGCATCAGGCATCCGGAGACAATTAGCCACATTAATTCAAATTGCAAATTTAGCAATTATTTCCCGGGATTCCTACCCTGCCAGTCGGCGAATTTTCAAAAAAATATTCACGGCACCCGTTTTCCGGAGGAGAAAATACCCCGTCGCGAAAAAAAATGGCGGGAAAAAATCGGTCGCAGCCGGAAGGCCGGGCCACCGCCACCCCACGAAAAATAACGGAGCCCGATCGGATAACTGCGGCGCTATTAAATATAAGTATCAAAAAATTTCCGAAATTTTAGTACTATGTGTTACAGAGTATAAATATTTTTACATATATTTGCAGTAACAGATAAACCAAACCGCCGAATATCATGAAAAAATTAATTCTCCTCATCGCAATACTCGCAATGGTCGCAAGCCGGCTTCTGGCCGCGCAGCTCTGCCCCTCGACGGGCCGCGTGGTCGACGAGCAGGGAAAAGCCGTCGAATATGCAACGGTTGTCCTGCTGAAAGGAGCCGAACAGGTGGCCGGCATGGTCACCGATGCCGAAGGGCGTTTCGTGCTGAAAGCCGCTCCCGGCGAGTACACCCTCCAGATTCAGTATCTCGGATGCGACCCCGTGAAAAAGACCGTGAGCGTGGAGCAGGAGAACTTTTTAGGCGACTTCGTGATGCATGCCGCGGCAACCGGAATCGAGCGGGTGGAGGTAAAGGCCCGGCTCGTGCGGCGCGAGGCCGATCGCTTTGTCGTCGACGTGGCGAACGCTCCGGCTGCCATCGGAAAGGACGGCATCGAGCTGCTGGAACACGCCCCCGGCGTATGGATCGACGGGGAGAAAGTATCGATCAACGGCAAGAGCGGCCCGAAGGTATATGTCAACGACCGCGAACTGCACATGGAGCCGGAACAGTTGCTGACCTACCTGCGGTCGCTCCGGGCTGAGGAGATTCAGAAAATAGAGGTCGTGCCCACGTCGGGAGCCGACTACGACGCCGACTCGTCGGGAGGCATCATCCGCATCACGCTCAGAAAACGCCGCGAGAACGGCATCGACGGCTCGGTGTCGTTCAACACCACGCAGGGAGATATCGTGCATCGCTACAATCCGGCCGCAAACATCAACCTGCATTCGGGACGCGTGGACTTTTACGCCTCGGCATGGGGTTCGTTCGAAAAGGAAAAGACAGTCTCCCGCGAACAGACTCGCTACGAGGCTACAGACAAGGAGCTGAATGCTCACTCGACGATAAAAAACCGCACCGACAACTTCGGAATCAACGCCGGAACCGTGGTCGAAATCGACGGCAAGAACAGCATCGGCGCCGAATTCGAATACTGGCACACCAGCGTCGAAGGACCGACCAAAACCTACTCGGAGTTGCGGAATGCCGGCACGACAGCGCACACGGACAGCAAATTCGACCAACTCAACACCCCCGACAACTACTCGGCGACGTTCAACTACATCCGCAAGATCGACACGCTCGGCTCGACGCTCAAACTGCTCTTCGACTACACACGCCGCGAAAGCGACTCCGGGAACGAGAACTTCAGCCGCACAACGACCCCGAAAGCAACGACCGACTCGATCTACCGCAACAACACCGAGGGCATCTATAACATCGCCACGGCGACACTGGCCCTCGAAAAGAAATACACCCCCCGTTTCACGATGAAAGCCGGCGCCAAATACACCTACAACGACATGCACAACGAGGCGCTCTATGAATACCGCCGGAACGATGCATGGATGCGCAACGACAACCAGAGCTTCACGATCGACTATACGGAGAACATCGCGGCGGCCTACGCCATCGCCTCGGCACAGCTCGGCCGCTGGGGACTCGTGGCGGGTCTGCGCGGCGAGTACACCCACACGGAGGGAAAAGGGGTCGGACAGGATTATTTCTCACTCTTTCCCAACGCCAACCTCTCCTTCGCCCTCTCGAAGGAGAAGGGATGGCTGCTGATCGCCCAATACGCCCGGACCATCGAACGCCCCAACTTCCGGAGCCTCAACCCGCAGCGGACACAGATTTCGGACTACACCTACCAGACGGGAAACCCGTCGCTCGACCCGGCATTCAAGCAGGACGTGAACCTCACGCTGGTGGCCGCCCACAAATACACCCTCACGGCCGGCATGCAGTTCGTCAGCGACGAGATTCAGGAGATAATACGGGCCGACACGGAGAAACCCGACATGCTGCAACTGACTCATGTCAACTTCGACGCCACGAAAAACTATTACGTATCGGTCAACCTGCCGTTCCAACCCACGAAATGGTGGCAGCTGAACGCCAACATCACCTACATGCGCCGCGGACAGCGCATAGAGCAGCACGGAGCCGAGCAGTTTTTCAACTGGGGATTCGTCCACCTCGCGACGACCTTCACGCTCCCGGCCAAATGCTACATCGACTTCTCGTACAACTATCAGAGCCGTATCAGCCTAGGCAACTGTTGGGTGGAGCCCAACCACCGGGTGCAGATCGGTGTGAAGAAGCGCTTCGGCGACCGGTTCACCGCCTCGTTCTCGGTGCAGAACCTCCTGAATCGGGAACATAAGTTCGGAGCGCAGGGCGACGGATTCGTCCGCGCGATGAACATCCGGCAGCCCTGGAGCAACCGCTCGTTCCGAATCGGGCTGACCTACAACTTCAAGTCGGGGAAGGCCTTCAAGCGCAAGGCCGTCGAGGCGGGATCGGCCGACGAAAAGAGACGGCTGTAACCATCCGAAGACAAACGAACGGCGCCGGAGGGATTTTCCCGCTCCGGCGCCGTTCGTTGCGGCAAAGTCCGTCAGCGCGTACGGCGGATGCGCGGCAGCGGCAGCCGGCGGGCCCAGCGCACGGCCCAGCGCGGAAGGTGGGGACGGCCCATCCACCGGGCAAGGTGTGTGACGGAGGTGGGGATGCGGATCGACTTGCCGGCGATGATGAGCGTCACGGCGGTAAGGATCAGCAAAACACCGATTCCGATGCGCAGGGTGAACCGTTCGCCAAAGACCGCGACGCCGAAAAACAACGCCGTGACGGGTTCCAGCGCCCCGAGGATCGCCGTGGGTGTGGAGCCGATGCGGCGGATGGATCCGGCCATCGTGACCAGCGAAATGATCGTCGGGAAAAGAGCCAGCGCAATGGCGTTGACCCACATCGCAAACGAAGGCATGGGTTGCAGATCGACACAGCCCCGCAGTCGGACGATGTAGATCAGCGAGCCGAAAATCAGGCAGTAGAACGTCAGTTTCTCGGTCGGAAGTTCCTTGAGCGACGAGCGGTTGACAGCAACGATCCAGATCGCATAGGAGAGCGCCGAAAGGAAGACCAGCATGACGCCCATCAGGTCGAGAGTGGCGCCGTCGTCCCCCTTGTAGAGCAGCGAGATGCCCCCACAGGCCAGAGTGATCGAAAAAACCGTGACGGCCGTGACCCGCTCGCGGAAACCGACGGCCATGATGACGGCGACCATCACCGGGTAGACAAACAGGATTGTCGAGGCGATGCCGGCGTCCATGAGGTTGTAGCTCTCGAAAAGCAGCAGCGACGAAAGCGAGAAGAGCAAGCCCACGGCCGCAAGCGGCAGGACATCGCGCCGCCGCAGGGCGAACGACTGACGCCGGAAAAGCATCAGCGCCCCCAGCATCAACACGGCCAGCACATAGCGGTAGAACAGCACGGAATCCACCCTCAGGCCCGCGCCGTAAAGCGGCAGTGCAAAGAGCGGATTCAATCCGTAGCTGGCCGCGGCTATGGCACCCAGCACATAACCGCGGGAACGTTCCGAGATCATTTAGAAGGCAACCTGCGGAGCGGCGTCAGTCCCTTCGGCCGACTCGAAATAGGGTTTCTGCTCGAAGCCGAACATCCGCGCAACGAGGTTGGCCGGGAAACGACGCACCGAAACGTTGTACTGCTGTGCTGCGGCGTTGAAGTCCTTGCGCGCTACGGCGATGCGGTTCTCGGTACCTTCGAGCTGGGCCTGCAGTTCGAGGAAATTCCGGTTGGCCTTCAGGTCGGGATAGCTCTCCGACACGGCGATCAGGCGCCCCAAAGCGGAACGAACCTCGGCCTGCGCCTGCTGGAACTGCGCAAGCCGCTCGGGAGTCAGCCCGTCGGCCGAAAGGTTGATCGACGTGGCCCGGGCACGCGCCTCGGTGACCTCGGTCAAGGTCTGCGTTTCGTGGGCCGCGTAGCCCTTCACGGTGTTGACCAGGTTGGGAATCAGGTCCGCACGGCGCTGGTACTGCGTCTCGACGTTGGACCAGGCGCTCTTAAGGCCCTCCTCCCGGTTGACGAAACCGTTGTAAGTCGCATAAAAGAAAATCGCAACCACGGCGACAACGCCGATCCAAATCCATTTTTTCATAACAGAAGCCATTTAAATTATTTAAACTTATTTCGTATCAAACCGTCGCAGTCGGGGCCGGTTGCAAGCCCGCCCCTATTCCAGGCCCGTCCCTGAGGGAAGGGGTTGTCGCAATGCAACCGAATTGCAGACGCTTTTCAGCCCGACATGCAACGCAGCGGAACTTCGTAGCTTCAACTACCAGCGCGAACCCGAGCCGCCGCCGCCAAAGGAGCCGCCGCCGAAGGAGCCACCCCCGAAACCGCCGCCCATGCCGCGTCCGAAATCGCCGCCGAGGATCGTTCCGCCCCCGGCACCGCCGCCGAAGTTGTCGTCGCGAAGGTTGCGCGAGCGTCGTGTAACGACTTCGCCGCAATGTGGGCAAATATAGGTATATTCGACCAGCCGGGAGTTGCGCGTGACGCTCAACACCCGCTGCGAGTGCTGTTTCAGAGCCAGCTTCCGGCACTTCGGGCAACGGCGCGAGAAATAGTAGTTGGCCAGCACCCCGCCCAGCGGAAAGACCACAAAGCCGAAGACGATCGTGAAGATCATCCACGCCGGGAGCCCCTCGTCGTTGGCCAGAGTGACCTCGCCGCCTTCGAGGACCGTGGCGGCGGCCTCCACTCCGGCGACCATGCCCGCGCTGTAGTCCCCCTTGCGGAAGGCGGGAAGCATCCGGTCGAGCTGGATGCGTTTGCAGAGTGCGTCGGGGAGGATGCCCTCGAGACCGCCGCCCGTGACGAAGCGGATCTCCCGCAGATCCTTCACCAGCAGGATGCCCAGACCGTTGTCGCTCGCCGAGCTGCCCACGCCCCAGCGGCGGAACAGATCAATGGCAAACGAAAACGGATCGCCGCCCGCAATGTCGTCGACGGCGACGACGGCAACCTGCGCCAGGCCCCGATCGCGCAGCGAGGCGCAGACGGAGTCGATATGCGCCACGGCGGCGGAAGAGAGGATGCCGTCGGGATCGGAGACATAGCGTCGCCGGTCCGTCAGCTGGACATTGGGAATCTGCTCCGAGCGGTATGTACCCGCAAAGGCGGGCAACACGCAGGCGAGCAGCAAGCATAGGATCGTAATTTTTCTCATAACCTCGTCGGCAAAGATAACAAAAAGTCGCGCCGTTGCAAAACCGGGGCGCAGAAGATCGCGCAGGCATGCCATCCTCCAGAAAGTGTCGTTACGGCAAAAGGTCTGGCACCGGGGGGGGGCGAGGATGGCGGGACTATCCGGGCCGGAGCCGGCGGGGGTTGCGGGGCCATCGGGGCCGGAGTTGGCGGAGTTGGCGGAGTTGGCGGAGTTGGCGGAGTTGGCGGGGATGTCAAGGCCGGGAGCGCCTGAACCGGAGACGGGGACGGAGCCAATGCCGGAGATGACGGGGGCGTCGGGACCTTCTGAACCGAAGCCGTCGGGGCCGGGAGCACCTGAACCGGAGACGGGGCCAATGCCGGGGATGGCGAGGGCGTCGGGAGTGTCAAGGCCGGGAGCGCCTGAACCGGAGCCGTCGGAGCCAGGGCCGAAGCCGAAGCCGTCAATGTCACCGCCACCGTCAATGCCACTGCCAATACCACCGTCAATGCCGGGGGTGTTTCGGGGTACGAAACGGGCGGAAAACGACGCGGGCGGATTCATCGCGTCAGGATCCGGTAGCTCCAAGGGGCCATATCCTCCTCAACGCGTCCGCGCAGTTCGTAAGAATCGCCCGTCATGGCATCGGTATACATTCCGGCGTAGATGCCCGTATAGTAATCGGCATGGATGGCGTAGGGCGAGAGGTTCATCACAGCGACGACACGGTTGTCCTCCGTCTCGCGGACCAGCGTCATCAGGCAATCCTCAGCGTTGTTGCGGATCTCGATCATCGCACCACCCCGCTCCCCCGCCGCCAGAGCCGGATTGTTGTGCCGAAGCGCCGCGAGCCGGCGGTAGAACTCCGTGAAGGTGTTGGCCCCGTAGGTCGGGATCGGGTCGCGGTCGAAGAAGGCGAACGAATGGTCGTAGCCGATCTCCTGACCGGTATAGATCAGCGGCAGGCCGCGCGGCACGACGAACGTGAAGACCGCCATGATCTCACGCGCATCGCCCAGACGGGAAAATTCGGAGCCGTTCCACGAATTCTCGTCGTGGTTCGACGTGAAGGCAAGGCGCATGGCCGAGTCGGGATAGGCTGTGCGGTCGGCATAGATATAGTCGCGCAGGGCCGTGACGCGGGTATGCTGCCGGGCAACGTCGTTCATCAGGTGGTGCATCCGCCAGGCATAGCAGGCGTTGAAGGCCCCCTCTTCGAAGAGATCAGGCTCCTCGGCCTCGGCCAGCATGAACAGATCGGGTTTCACCCCCCGCAGGTAACGCGAGGTTTCGTTCCAGAAACCAATGGGAACCAGCATCGCCATGTCGCAGCGGAAGCCGTCGACTCCGTGCTGCGTAAGCCAGAATTCCATGGCCTCAGCCTGCGCCCGCCACACGCCGCGATCGGCATAGTTGAGTTTGGCCGTGTCGGACCAGTCCCACGGCACGGCAGGCTGGCCCGCGGCGTCGCGCTCGTACCAAGAGGCGGGTTTTTCGGCGATCCACCGCGCATCGCGCGCCGTATGGTTGGCGACCCAGTCGAGCAGAACCCGCAGGCCCAGGCGGTGGGCTTCGGCGACAAAGGCGTCGAAATCGGCCATCGTACCCAGCTCGGGATTCACGGCGCAGTAGTCGCGGATCGAATAGTAGGAGCCCAGCGAACCTTTGCGCCCGGCCTCCCCGATCGGATGGATCGGCATGAGCCACACGGCATCGATGCCGAGGTCCTTGAGGAAGGGCAGTTTCGAGGCAGCGGCACGCAGCGTGCCTTCGGGCGTGAGCTGGCGCACGTTCATTTCATACAGGACGGCCTGATAGCTCCATTCGGGATGCAGATTCATCGGATATTCGCAGTTAGACGGATGACAGGGATCAACAGGATCAGGTGCGCCGCAGACGGAGATGACGGCAGGTACACCCCGAAGGGCAGGGTTTGCGGGTCGTATCCGGACAGGCGGCAATCTTTCATTTTTTTGAATTTAGGATATCAAAGATACATCTTTTTTCGAAAAATCCATCCGAAACGCCACCAAAAGCAGCCAATCACCTCACGGTCGGGAGTAGCAACGGCATTCGGGAGCCGGCGGTCGACGGCAGCGGGAATCCAGGTCCGGATTGCAGCCGCATGGCTGCAGGCTGCGTATGGTCTACGGATTACGCATGGGGGGGGGCATGAAGGATACGGCAGAAGGACGGATGAAATCCCCGGGTCGGAGGAATCGGTCGGCCCGGGGATTGAAATGCAAAGTCGATGAGAGGGGGATCAGATGTCGTAACGGGTGATTTCGTATGCGATGAGGCCCTGGTCGGTGGTCAGCATATAGGCCTGGACCGAATTGCCGTCGGCACTACGCCCAAAGACAATATCGCCCGAACCGTTGGGATTGCTGCCCAAAACAACCGTTCCGGGTTGGAAGGGCGCCGAAGAGGTCATTCCCGTGGGCGAGAAACCCGCTCCGGGGATCTCGGCGGTTCCGAAAGAAAGGTCGCCTTCGCGCGAGTCGAAAATAAATCCCGAGGTCAGCGAAGTCGGCGTCGGATTGGTGATGTCGGCAACATACATGCGGCAGTTGCGGACGTTATCCGACATTCCGCCGTTCTGCATGGCGATGAGCCGCAGCCCATTGAAGTCAATGCAGTCGATTCCCGTGGTGCGGTCGTTGGTCCAGAAGCGGGACTTCGGCGTGTCGAGAACAACGGCTTTGCCATGATTCTCGGGAACATAGGTCACTTTCAAATGCTGATTGCCCGTTCCATAGAGATAGCTGGGGCTGATATTGTCCTTGCCCATGGAGAAGATGATCGGTTTGGTCGTATAGAACATGGCCTCAAATCCTCCGTCGGGAAAATCGACGATTGCCTGTGCCGTAGAAGGCTTGCCGTCGGTAAGCGGAAGGAAGACGGCGCGGAGTCGCTGTGCGCAGGTGGTCGAAATCATGGCGTTCCCCGAGGTCACATCACCGAAAGCGTAGACCATACGGCCGATGTCATATGCCGCAGCCCATGTGTTGACCTTACGAAGCGGCTCGAAGTAGGTATCATTGGGAAGGCTTTTCGAAAAAATCCGGGTCGGGGCCTTGCCGAGCCCCTCTTTCCAGACCCAGATTTCGAAATCGGGAAGCGAGGTGGCATTCGTATAGGGAACGGCAATCAGGTGGCCTGCGTCGTCACTCGTAATGGCATGGATCGAGCGGGTGATGCCGGTCGTGTTTACCTTCACGTCGGACAATTTACCCGTAAAGCGGTTGAGAACAATCATTTTCGACGCATCGCCGCTGTTGCCTATGATCAGATTGTCGCCGATGATGGCCATCGAGCGGTTGTTGACCGGGACAAACCCGTAGGGATTGTCCTGCATGATCTGAAAACCGAACAGATTAGTAATGTATCCGATCTTGCCCGTGGGAACAAAGGCTGGGGTGTCCACCCGGGTCATGTAGGTCGTACGAACCTTGCCGTCCTGGGAAATGACTTCGATTTGAGGCAGGGTCGTCAGATCGAACGATCCGTCCTGATTCATGGCCGCACTTTCAATCGTGGCCCAGGGCGATATTTCGATGACGGCCGATTTCAGCGCCCCGTCGATGTTCGACGAGGTCTTGTAGACGGTGATTGATCCCAGGGCTCCGGCACGCTCGGGCTCCTTGATCAAAATAACGGCATTGGGCATATCAGCCAATGTCACCCGCGAGACAGATGCCTTGTCCGATTTGACATATTCGGCTCTGATCGTGAAGTGACGGCGCGTTCCATCCACTGCGGAGACCAGCGTCCGCTCGATGCCGGCCACCAGGTCGTGGATACCCGATATTCCCGGCTCGAAGCGGGTCCCATAGGGCAACGATGCGCGAACCTTCATTGCGGTCAAATCCCCCTGGATGGGATCGGTGTCCGAAATATAATAGGGAACCTGGACGGTGATGAGTCCGTCCGCCTGATTCACAACGGCGTCATACTCGACCTTGGGCTCGGATACCAGATGCCCCTTAACGGTCAGGGTCTGCATGTTTTCGCTGCCGGTACTCACCAGATCGTCCGGATCTTCGCATGCCGTAAAGGCAAGCCCGGAGACGAGCAGTATGGTGATTAAATAGTGCATTTTCATAATTATTCCGTATTGAATGATTTATCAAATTATTTCCAAACTTCGTTCTGCTCGCACAACGTATTGTTCTGCAATTCGCTGTAAGGAATGGGGAAGATCGTGTACTTCTCCGGATAATAACGGTCCTGAGTGTCGCACGCCACACGTTCGTAGCTGAAACCGTCGCCGTTCCTGGTCACCCGGACGCCGTGGACTCGCTGGTTGTTGAGCGTCTTGACGGCAATACCCCAGCGAACCAGGTCGAAGTAACGATGGCCCTCGAGGCCCAATTCACAGATACGCTCCTTGCTCAGATCCTTCAGATAATCGTCCCAGCTGCCTTTCCGGGGCAAATTGGGAAGGCCGACACGGTCACGGATGACATCCAAATCATCGTATGCCGGGCCAAATTGGTTCTGACGCGCATGGGCCTCCGAACGGATCAGATAGATTTCGGCCAGACGCATCTCGGTCCAGTAGGTTCCCGAAAGAATATTGGTGAAATTCACATTCCCGCTGTCATCCAGAAATTTACGGAAAATATATCCTGTCGTGGTCTTGTGCACGTAATCTTGCCCGGTGATGGAAAAATCCATGTAGCCGTCGGTGCCTCCCTCGTAGAGCTCCAGCCGGCGGCCCTGCCACGGAGCGTCGTTGTACAGAATGGAAGCATAGAAACGAGGCTCGCGCCGCTCAAAAGGTTTGTTGTCATATCTCGCCAGGTTATTCCACGAAAATGACTCCCAATTTCCGTCGATCAGGATATCGAACGACGAAGCGTATTCATCGGTCGGAGTGGCCGTGGCGCCAACAACCGTCTCCGCCTTGTGGGGCTTGCCGTCGTACGGAGGGCAGAAATGGTTGTTGAAGCTGTGCTGTTTCATGCTGATACCCGACTGGAAATAGACCGGAAGAAGCAGCTCACTGTTGTCGGGTGTAGAGAAAATCTTGTAATACTCCTCGGCACTCTTGCCCGGAAGCAGGGAATATCCCATGCCCAGGACCTGATCGCATGCACTTACGGCCTCGCTCCAGCGTCGGGCGTAAAGAGAGGCGCGCGCAATCATGCCCCATGCGGCTCCTTTGGTCAAACGCCCCTTGTCGGCATCGGGCCATTGATCCGGCAGGTCAGCCTGGGCTTTTTGGTATTCTCCGATGATGAATGTCCAGCAATCCTCCTCGCTCGAACGGGCTTTGGCCCGTTCGTTGGGACCGTCAACGACCGTATCGCTGTTGCGGAGCACGACTCCGCCGTGGCGGATAACCAGTTCCTGATAGGCAAAAGCTCGCAGGAAGCGAACCTCCGCCGTACGGATCTTGACCGACTCGCCGTCGAGCCTGATGAGCCCCTTGTGCAGGTCCTCGAGATATTCGTTGAGTTTGCTGATCCAGCCATACATGCTCGACCAGTTGGAGCGGAAGTTGCTTTGCTCGGTAACGAAATTGGGTTGATAGAAGAATTTGTTCATGGTCCCGCTCTCGACGTTGTACCATGAATACTTGATCAGATCAGTGGCTCCGTCGTCCATCAGACATCGGCTGTCGCAGTTGATGTCCGCATTGGCATAGAGCACGCCATAGAAGGATTTGACGTACAGGTCCAGATTCTTGATGGAAGAGTAAGCCGTGGCATCGCTGTACGAGCGGGAGGGGGCAACATCGAGGACATCGCAGGATGTTGCTGCCAGGCAGAAAAACGCCAGCAACCCAAGTGCGGATTTTATTATCTTGTTCATATCGTTCGCTTGTTTAGAATGAGAGATCAACTCCGAATGTATAGGTACGCTGCTGCGGGTAGTATCCCGTCGGAACGTTCACGCTTTCGGGATCGATCCACTTGAAATCGGTAGCCGTAAGCAGGTTGTTGCCGCTGAAGTAGACCCGCAGGTTCCGGATGCCGACCTTGCGGAGCCAGTGTTTCGGAAGCGTATAACCCACGACGATGTTTTTCAGACGCAGGTATGCTCCGTTGCGTTTCCAGAAGTCGGAGACATGGCCGTTGTTGACCGAGGAGCTCTTGGTGACGGACAGACGAGGATATTCGGCATGCGGTTTGTCGGGCCTCCAGGCGTTTTCCACCAAATAGAGCGGCGCATTGTCATAGTTGGCGTACCAGGGAATGGTCAACGGCGTCTGGTCGGCAACTCCGTTGTTCCAGGTCGCCTGAATCATGCGGTCGCAGAGGGCGGCTCCCTGCAACTGGATGGAAAGATCGAGACCTTTGTATTCGGCATCGAACGAGAAGGAGAACATCATTTCGGGAACACGTCCGCGGGAAATCCGGACACAGTCATCGCTGGTGATGGTTCCGTCGCCGTTGATGTCCACATACTTGATGTCTCCCAGACGGGGCTGTACGCCGATCGGCTTCGGGGCATTGGCCAGCTCTTCCTCGCTCTGATAGAGCCCGTCGGATTTCAGGCCCCAGATGGCCCCTACCGGAGAGCCGAGAATGTTCTTCCACGGCAACGTGTTGTCGGGCTGCTGCTTGCTCAGGATGCGGTTGCGGGCAAACGAAAGATTGCCGGAGATGTTGTAGTTGAATTGGCCGATATGGTGGCGGTGGCGGAGGACCAGCTCAAAGCCTCGGTTGTCGAAGGATCCGTCGTTGATATATGCCGGATAGTGGCCGCCCAGCGAAGGTGGATAGATCCCCCCGATGGATTGGAGGATATTGAAGGTGTATTTGTAAAAATAGTCGAATTCTACGCCCAGCATGCCGTTCCATGCGCTCAGCTCAAAGCCGATGTCGTAGGTGCGCGTACGCTCCCAGGTGAGATCCTCGTAGGGAAACGCCACCTGGTTCGAAAGGGTCCCCTGGGATGTGGGGATCTTTCCGAAGGCCACATCGCTGGTGTTGTATTGGAATTGTTTGCGATAGAGGAATTCGGCCACATTGTCGTTGCCAAGCGTTCCGACAGATCCGCGCAACTTGAAGTATTCGATCTTGGGAAAAGCCGTTTGGAAGAAGTTCTCCTGAGAGAGAACCCATCCGACCGAAACCGAGGGGAAGAAGCCCCAGCGTTGGTCTTCGTGGAAAAGATAGGAACCGTCGCAACGGAACGAGGCCTCGAAGAGGTATTTGTCAGCGTAGGCGTAGTTGATGCGTCCTACGTAACCGGCATAGGCCGATTCGCCCGAAGCCGATCCGTTGGTGGCTGATGCCGGATCTCCGAAGTTGAGTTCCGCGATATCGAATACGGGGAATTTACGCCGGCCGCCGACCATCTTTTCGTTCTTGAGAGTTGTCTGCTCATAGAGGAACAGGGCTCCAACGGTGTGTTTGCCGAAGGTGTTCGAATAGGAGATTTGAGGACGCAGAACGACGCGTTGTTCGTTTCGGTTCTCCAGATATAGATTTCCGTCGGCAGTCAGGTCGGCAGCCTTGACGAGCGAGTATTTGCTCAAGGGATCGGCGCCGATATTCGAACCGCGCTGGAAGGTATAGGCCAGCACATCGTATGCATACGAGAAACTGCGACCCGTATAATGAAGGTAGTCCCAGCTGGTGAACAGACCCAACTTCAATCCTTTGACAAAAGGCAGGGAATATTCGACGTTGGCCGAGGTCTCAAAGCGCAGGTTGCGGGACTTGCTGAATCCCGAGTGCTGCGATCCGTATTCGGGATTGGCGGCGGACCATGCGGCCCGATAGCCCGATACCGGACGTCGCTCGCCGTCTTTTTCCAGCCATTTGGGAACAAACGGAATCGAATACATCATCTGGTGGAAAAGGTTGAGACCCGCCTGATTCTCGTAGGAGTAGCCTCCCGGACAGTAGTTGTCCTGCACCGAACCGGCTACATTGAGGGCCACATGAAGATTCTGGTGCGGGGTGAGGTCGATATTCGACCGCAGGTTGCCGCGAGAATCCTCATGTCCCTTGATGATGCCGTTCTGATTCCGGAATCCGCCGCTGACAAAATAACGGACTTTGTTCGAGCCGCCGCCGATCGAGAGGTTATGCTGGTGCATCAGCGTGAGGCGCCGCATCGGAGACATCCAGTCGGTATTCTCGTATCCGTCCGAGGGATCTCCGTTATGGGTCAGCTCGATCTCTTCGGGGGTAAACTGGAATTCGGGCACATCGTCGCCGCCCTGTTTGTCGAGGGCAAGGCCCATGTTGTAATAGTCCATGTACTGCGTACCGTTCATAAAGTCGGGCATGGTAGTCATCTCCGACATGGTAACGCTCCCCCGATAGTTGATCTCCACGCCCCCTTCGTGGCCGCGTTTGGTCGTTATGAGAATGACTCCGGCGGCAGCCTTCATGCCGTAAACGGCACTGGCCGAAGCATCCTTGAGAATCGTTACCGACTCCACATCGTTGGGGTCGACGGTAGACATGTTGCGCTCCACGCCATCGACCAAAACCAGCGGACTGGACCCGTTGTAGGATGAGGTTCCGCGGACCATCATCGTGACACCATCGGCGCCCGGTGCGCCCGTAGCCTGCTGGGTGATGAGACCGGGCAACTTGCCGACCAAAGCCTGGGAAATGGTACTCACGGTCGACTTCTTGATCTCCTTGTCGACAACGGCGGCAACGGCTCCGGTAAGGTGCACCTTCTTCTGTGTACCGTAACCTACGATGACGACCTCGTCCATGCGTGCGGCATCTTCTTCCAGACGGACGTCAATCAGGCTGCGGCTGTTCAGATTGACATCCTGCGTTTTCATGCCGATAAAAGAGAATCGCAGGCTCTGGGCCCCGGCCGGAAGATCCAGGCTATATGCTCCGTTGCTCAAGGTGGTGGTTCCGACGGAAGTCCCCAGCACAACGACATTGACTCCAGCCAACGGATTACCTTGGGAGTCGGTTACCGTCCCCTGCACACGCGATTGTCCGAATGCCGAAGCAGACCCTCCCGCAAACAACAGCAACAAGGCGTATACGACAAAACGTCGTATCCAGGAACCGGGTTCTCGCATTGAAAAATGTTCCTTCATAGATTCATTGAATTAGGTTGGTGGTTTAATTGAAAAAAAGTTTTTATTCCGAAAGCTTGGACGTTCATCCGAAAATAAAAAACAACTCCAAGGTGACCCGATAAAACAACAAGCAGATTTCTACATCATAAAAGTAAAAGAATTAAAGGTTGGATTTTAATAAAATAAATTCGCGCTACAGCCTACAACTCATTAATTATTGAGTTACAACACAAATATAAACAAATAGATTTATAAATCTACACAAAAAAACAAAATAATCACTTAAAGAGAGAGATGCAATATCAAATTTTACACATCCCGCTCCCATAAATATTATTTTTTATAAAGGAAATCGAGTTATTCCCAAGCCCTTGGTATGATTCCGGATTCGATAACTATATAGCGACAGATGAACCGCGTTGGGATTAATCGCGGCCGGCAACGAAGGCGAAAAACGGAGCGCACGAAGAGCACGCAATCTGCCGGCATAAGGGGCCAATGTTGCGCCGCGGCAAAGGTTTGTGCTGCGGCTCTCGATTCGTGATGGCAGAGGCATTGATCCGGCGGCGGGGTGAAACGATTCGGGGAAGGGGTTGTCCTGCGAAAAAAAATGCGTATCCGACAACGCATGACCTGCCAGGACCGGAAAATATAGCCCCGAAAAAGTGTCTGTTTTTCTGAATTATTTATATCTTTGCACACGTAATTACAATCAATGCATTATTAAAAATGAAGCAACTCTGCCTTCTCATCGGAACTGCCCTCCTCGGCATACTGCTCGTTTCGTGCTCCGCGCAGAAACGCATCTGGTATCTGCAGGACGCACAGCCATTCACACCCGAACAAATCGCCGAAAACGGACAGATACGCATCAAGCCGCTCGACCGACTGACGATCGTCGTCAACAGCAAGGATCCCGAGCTGGCAGTGCCGTTCAACTCGGCAACCTCCTACAATTCGCTCACGGGGAACAACATCTCCGGTGCCGCAACCTCGCAGGCTCTGCAGACTCGAACCGTCGACGAGAAAGGCATGCTCGACATGCCCGTGATCGGCAAGGTCGAATGCAAGGGCAAGACCCGCGGAGAACTGGCTCAGGCTATCGCCGAAAAGATCATCGAAGGCGGATACATCAACGACCCCACGGTCAACGTACAGTTTGCCGACATGAAGATTTCGGTCATCGGCGAAGTGGCACGTCCCGGATTCTACGATGTCACGCGCGACAAGATTTCGATTTTAGACGCCCTGGCAATGGCCGGAGACATGACCGTATACGGCGTGCGGTCGGAGGTGGCCGTGACACGCGAGGTAGACGGCGTGCGCACGATCGAATACCTCGACCTCACATCGGCCGACATATTCAACTCCCCGGTTTTCTACCTCCAGCAGAACGACGTGGTCTACGTGAAACCCAACAAATACAAAGCTCAGACCGGTGAGATCAACCAAAACCGGACGTTCTACCTTTCGCTCATCAGCACGGCCGTTTCCGTGGCAACTCTTCTCACTGTAACCATAAAGTAGTCCGAAGACATGGCAGAACAACAGATCAATCCGCAGATGCAGACCAACAACGAAGAGTTGGCGAACACGATCACCCTGCACGACATCATTCACATGGTGATCGCCAACTGGTATTGGTTCGTGCTTTCGGCCGTATGCTGCCTCTGCGCGGCCTATTTATATCTGGCCAGCACCCCGGAGATTTACAGCCGAACGGCAACCATTCTGGTAAAGGACAGCCACAAGGGCGGAGACGTGGACCTGATGGCATTCAGCGATCTGACGGGATTCCAGAACCGCCGCAACGTCGACAACGAAGTGTTCATCCTCCAGTCGCGGCGCCTGATGACCGAAGTGGTCAAGCGGCTCAACCTGACGGTAAACTACTCGGTGAGCGAACGACTCCGCCGGCGCGACCTATACGGGCAGGCGCCGATCGACGTGAAGTTCATCAACGACAACGACAACCAGTCGCTCTCGATGGAGATCACGCCCCTCGACGAGGACAAAATCCAATTGAGCCGATTCGAAGACAAGTTCGTCACCAAATCCGAGAGCCGCAGCGTCATAACGGCCGCTTACGGTGACACGATACCGACCCCCGTGGGGCAGATCGTGGTGCACAAGTCGCTCTACATGAACCCCGAATACCTCGGGGTGCCGATCCGGGTGAACAAGAGTTCGCTGGGACGGACAACCAGCACCTATCGAACCAGCGTGAAAAGCGACGTGGTCAACAAGCAGGCTTCGGTGGTGACCGTCACGATGAACAACTCCGTTCCCCGGCGCGCAGAGGATGTGATCAACACGCTCATAGAAGCCTACAACGAAGACGCCATCGAGGACAAGCGCCGGGTGTCGGTCGCGACGGGCGAGTTCATCGAGGCCCGTCTGAAGGTTATCGGACGCGAACTGGGCGACGTGGACCGCAACATCGAGAACATCAAGCGCGACAACCAGATGGTCGACATCACCTCGGAGGCCGCACGCAGTGTGTCGGAAAGTTCGCACTACAAGACCGAAGGTCTTTCCCTCGAAAACCAGATCAACGTGGCGGAGTACATCCGCACCTATCTGAACGATCCGAAAAACGTCGGAGAGCTGATTCCGGCGGTTGCGGCAGCCGGAATCAACACGGCCATCGCCTCGCAGATCGAAGATTACAACGCGGCGATCCTGCGCCGCGAGAAACTGCTGGAGAACAGTTCGGATCGCAGCCCCGTCATTCAGGACCTCGACAACCTGCTGGCAGCCGTGAGGCGTTCGATCATCTCGTCGCTCGACTCCAACATCTCGACGCTCGAGATCCAGCGCGACGCCATGCGCAAGGAGGAGACACAGGCCAACCTCCGCATCTCGACCATGCCTTCGCAGGAAAAGGTCATTCTCGGCATCACGCGTCAGCAGAAGATCAAGGAAGAGCTGTTCCTTTACCTGCTGAGCAAGCAGGAGGAAAACCAGCTCAACTACGCCGTGGCTGAGAGCAACTCGCGGTCGATCGACTTCGCCTACGGCAGCAACACGCCCGTGTCGCCCCGACCCATCATGATCCTGGGCATCGCTCTGATCGTGGGGCTGGCCATCCCCTTCGCCCTGCTCTATCTGATCGGCATGCTCGACACGACTATTCGCGGGCGCAAGGACATTGAGGACAACATCAGCGCCCCGTTCTTGGGCGACATACCCTTCCACGAGGGCGGCGCCGACAAGTCCGGAATCGTGGTACGCGAAACGGGCCGCGACCCCCTGTCGGAGGCGTTCCGCATTCTGCGCTCAAACATGACATTCATGGGCGTATCGGTCGGAACCAACGTTCACACCATCCTCTTCACCTCGTCGAACCCGCATGCAGGAAAAACCTTCGTGGCCACAAACCTCGCCATGACCATCGCCATGGCCGGGAAGCGGGTGCTGCTGATCGACCTCGACCTGCGCCGTCACGCCCTGTCGACCCAGTTAGGTCACGGAAACAGCAAAAACGGAATCACGGGATATCTCGCAGGGACGGTTCCCAATGTGGACAAGATGATACAGAACTCCGGATTCCACGAGAATCTCGACGTGATATACGCCGGAGTACAGCCGCCCAACCCCGCGGAGATGCTCCTTTCGGACAAACTCGACAAGCTCATCGCCGAAATGCGCGACAGATACGATTATGTCATCCTTGACAGTACGCCCGCCATGTCGGTGGCCGACGCGATCATCACCGACCGGCTTGCGGACCTCTGCATATATGTCGTACGCGAGGGTGTGCTCGACCGTCGCCAACTGCCCGACATCGAACGCCTCTACCGCGAGAAGAAGCTCCACAACATGTGCATCGTATTGAACGGTGCCCGCGCCCGCCATCACGGATACGGATACGGGTATGGATACGGTTATGGGTACGGATATGGATACGGATATGGAGACGATTACCAGGAGGTAAGTTACCGCAAGCGCATCAAGCATTTCTTCCGGTCTCTGACACATAAAATAAAACGCTAACAATGGCCATTCACGACGCAATAATAGCTATAGACTTTGACGGTACGGTCGTAACGCATGCCTATCCGGAGATCGGTGAGGATGCGGGAGCCGTACCCGTACTGAAAGAATTGACAAACAACGGTTGTCGGCTGATTCTACACTCAATGCGGCACGGAAAACTGCTGGACCGTGCGGTGGAGTGGTTTCGCATGCGGGGTATTCCGCTCTATGCCGTGAACGAAAACCCGTCGCAGAAGCGCTGGACCTCGTCGCCGAAGGTTCATGCGGATCTCTATATCGATGACTGCAATTTGGGTTGTCCGTTGCGGTTCATCGACGGAGAGAAGCATCCCGTAGCCGATTGGATCAAGATCCGCGAGCAACTCGTCCGGGAGGGATTTCTGGATTAAGTTGCGGCAGGGCCGGGCGGGATTTTCAGCTTGAGATGCAGCAGGGTCGGGATTTCGGGCGAAATGCTGACAGACAACAAGATAGCAAGACCATTCAACAAAAAAGCGAAACTTCCTAAAGTTTCGCTTTTTTGTTTGCGGCCGGCAGGAGCGGGATATCCGCTTCGTCGCACATCATGGAAAATGGGGCAGCGGAAGGTACTCTTGGGTACAGCGATACCCGACACAATTCCCTGCGAGAGTGCAGCAACCGACATCCTGCGGAAGAGCTAATGATGCCCTACGCGAGACCCTGCAGAAGAGCAGCAATGCCCTGCGGGTGTACAACGGATGCTATGCCCGATACCCGACACAATGCCCTGCGGGAGTGCGGCGGTGCCGTCTGTGGACCGGGAGCTACGCCCAAAGATTGCGGGGATACTTGCCCTCGGCAATCATCTTCTCGATGGCGGCCATCAGCGCGGGCTTGTCCTCCTTGTAGGTGACGCCGTGCCACTGGGCTACGGAACGCAGCACGCGGAGCGTTGCCGTGCCATCGCCGATCAGTCGGTTGACCATCGTCGGGATGTAGAACTCCGACTTGATATTCTCCTTGTTGGCCGCGAACCAGTCTTTAAAGAACTCCTGCGAGTAGGTGAAGTAGTCGGGCGTGAAGCCGAAGAGGTTCATCGAAACGGGCGTATCCTCGGCAAGAGGTGCGTCGGCTCCGCCATCGTGGAAGACAATCTGACCGTCGGGCATCCGCTCGATCTGCGTACGCTCGACCATCGATGTCAGGTCACCTTTCGAATCGACGCCGCAGACGCCGCGCGAAACCGTACCGTTGGCCGAAAGCGTCCTGTTCAGGTCGTAGGCAACCATGCAGTAGCTGTTGCGGCTGTCACCGAGCTGGGACAGGTACTCTCCGATGGTCTTATAGGCCTCGGCTCCGTAGAAATCGTCGGCGTTGATCACGGCGAAGGGTTCGTGAACCGCATCGGCAGCCATCATCACCGCGTGGTTCGTACCCCACGGCTTGACTCGGCCCTCGGGAACCGAAAGGCCTTCGGGCAGGCAGTCGAGTTCCTGGAAAACAAAATCAACGGCAATGCGCCCGCCGAAACGCTCGGCCGAGAAGACCTCGCGGAATTCCTTAGCAAAGGAGTGACGGATGACGAAAACAACCTTGCCGAAACCGGCCCGGATGGCATCGTAGACCGAATAATCGATGATGGCCTCGTTGTTGGGACCGACTCCGTCCATCTGTTTGAGAGACCCGTAGCGGGAACCCATGCCCGCGGCGAGTACCAGTAATGTGGGTTTTACCATGTTATTTGATCTGTTTATGACATTGGTTCAAAACAGTCACAAATGTAAAAAATTAAGCGCGCTCCGCAAAGGATTTATGCAAATTTGCCTATCTTTGTAGGACCAACAAAGTGAAATCGTACCCGGAGAGATGAAATTTCTGAAATCCATAAGGGCATGGTGGCAAGGCTTGTTCCGCAAACGCCGGTTCAACATGCTCAACGCAACGGACAACACCGAAGAGTGGCACATGCACCTCTCGCCGGCAAGCATCATAGCCGGTCTGGTGGCGTTCCTGCTCCTGCTCTTCATCCTCACGCTGTCGCTGGTGGCCTACTCCCCCATTCTCGAATTCCTGCCCGGATACCGCACCGAAACCGACCGCGCGCGCGAAAGCCTCGTGCAAAACATCATCCGACTCGACTCGATGGAGCGCATGATGAACGACATGATGACCTACAACGAGAACATTGCCCTGATCATGGAGGGACGGACCCCCGTGGCACGCGTGCTCGCCTCGTCGGATTCGGCCCGCATCAGCAAGGTCCTCGTTATGCCCTCGCACGAAGACTCGCTCCTGAGGGCCCAGATGGAGGGAGACGGACAATATGCCATCGCCGGGCGGAACGCCTCGCGGCGCAAGGTGCGCGAAGCCATCGAACTGGCGACACCCATCGAGGGAATCATCACCGAAAAATTCGACATCCGGCAGGGAAATTTCGGCGTGAAGATCGCCGCAACCGCTGCAAGCCGCATCACGGCCATAGACAACGGATCGGTTGTTCAGAGCCTCTGGACCCCGGAGACGGGCTACATCGTGATCCTGCAGCACGCCGGAAATATGATCTCGGTCTACAAGAACCTCTCGCAGCCGCTCGTCACGACGGGACAGACCATCCGCTCGGGCGAACAGATCGGATACAACGCCGAAGCCGAGGAGGGAGAGGTCCGACTCTTCGAATTCGAACTCTGGAACAACGGGAAACCCGTGGATCCCGAGGGGTATATCGTCTTCTGACAAACGCATGAAACAAAGACTCGCAATACTGGGTTCGACCGGCTCGATCGGCGTGCAGACGCTCGACATCGCCCGCGAGAACCCCGGCCGATTCGAGGTCCGCGTCCTCACGGCCAACCGCAACTGGGAACAACTGGCCCGGCAGGCCCGGGAATTCGACGCCGACGCGACGGTGATCGCCGACAAACAATACTACGCGCAGCTGCGCGACGCGCTCGCCGGAACCGACATCAAAGTGTATGCCGGGGAGGAGGCCGTGGCGCAGGTCGCGGCTGGAGGAGGCACAGATGTGGTGGTGAACGCCCTGGTGGGATATGCCGGGCTGGCACCCACGGTGGCTGCCATCGAGGCGGGCAAGAAACTCGCTCTGGCCAACAAGGAGTCGCTCGTGGTGGCCGGCGCCCGTGTGATGCCGCTGGCCCGGGAGCGCAAGGCTCCGGTGATTCCGATCGACTCGGAGCATTCGGCCATCTTCCAGTGTCTCGTGGGCGAGCGCGCTCCGGTCAGAAGACTGATCATCACGTGCAGCGGCGGCGCATTCCGCGACTTCCGGGCCGAAGAACTGGCGAACGTGACCGTAGAGCAGGCGCTGCGCCACCCCCAGTGGGACATGGGCGCGAAAATCACGATCGACTCGTCGACGCTCGTGAACAAGGGATTCGAGGTGATCGAGGCACACTGGCTGTTCGGGACTCCGGCAGACCGGATTTCGGTGCTGCTCCACCCGCAGTCGATCATCCATTCGATGGTCGAATTCGAGGACGGGGCGATCAAGGCTCAGTTAGGGACGCCCGACATGCGGCTGCCGATCAGTTTCGCGCTGCTGTATCCCGACCGGGCGAACCGTCCCGGCGAGCGGTTCAACTTCCTGAACCATCCGCAGCTGACCTTCGCCGAGGTAGACCGTGTGAAATACCCGGCGCTCGACATCGCCTACGACTGTCTGCGGCGCGGCGGCACGGCGGCCTGCACAATGAACGGAGCCAACGAGGTGGCTGTGGCGGCATTTCTGGCCCGTCGGTGTGCATGGCTCGACATCGTGCGCGCCATAGGCTACGCCTTGGAGCACGCCGCATTCGTCCCCTCGCCCACCCTGGCCGATTATGCCGAAGCGAATGCCGAAGCCCGTGCGCTGGCAGCCGAATTCCTGAAACTGTAAACTCATTCCGACATGGACATTATCGTAAAAATCATTCAGTTCTTCCTCTGTTTCACCATCCTCATCGGCATTCACGAGATGGGGCACTTCATTATGGCGCGGGTGTTCAAAATCCGCGTCGAGAAATTCTACATCTTCTTCGACCCGTGGTTCTCGCTCTTCAAATTCAAGCGCAAAAACACCGAGTACGGTCTGGGATGGCTGCCGCTGGGAGGCTATGTCAAGATCGCAGGAATGATCGACGAGTCGATGGACAAGGAGTATCAGAAACACACACCGCAGCCCTGGGAATTCCGGTCGAAACCCGCCTGGCAGCGGTTTCTGGTGATGATCGCCGGCGTGGTGATGAACGTCGTGCTGGCGGTGGCCGTCTACATCGGCATCTGCTACACGTGGGGAGAAACCTATTTCTCGAACGCTGATGCCAAGATCGGCTACAGTTTCAACGAAGCCGGGCACCGCCTCGGATTTCAGGACGGAGACCGTTTCGTGACGATTGACGGCGAAGAGGTGGACAATGTCAACAAGATCATCAACTCGCTGCTGATCACCGAGTGCGACCGCAGCGTCGTGGTCGAGCGCAACGGACAACAGGTCGAACTGATCCTCCCGCTCGACGAGCTGATCGCCATGCGCCAGCAGAAGGGATACGAAAACCTCCTCATGCCCCGCATCCCCTTTCTCATCGACAGCGCCGTGGCTCCGAGCGTCGCCCAGCTGCGGCGGGGCGACGAGATCGTAGGCATCGACAACGTCTCGGGTCTCGATTTTGCGGGCTACGCCCAATACCTGAAGGCCCATGCCGGGGATTCGGTCCTGCTGAAGGTCCTGCGCGAAGGGGGCATGCGCTTTGAATTCAAGGCGCCCGTCCAGGAGCAGGGAACGATCGGGGTAATCCGCAAGGGACTCACGCTGCGCACGCAGAAATATACGCTTCTGGAGGCGATTCCGGCCGGTATTCACCAGACGGGCAAGATGATCTCCTCCTATTGGGACCAGCTGAAGATGATCGTGCAGCCCAGGACCAAGATGTATGAGGAGCTGGGCGGATTCATCTCCATCGGCAGCATCTTCCCCTCGACGTGGAACTGGCAGGACTTCTGGATGAAGACCGCCTTCCTGTCGATCATCCTCGCGGTGATGAACATCCTGCCGATTCCGGGACTCGACGGCGGGCACGCGATCTTCACCTTCTGGGAGATGATTTCGGGCCGCAAGGTGAGCGACAAGGTGTTGGAAGCCGCGCAGTATGTCGGGTTGATCATCATCCTGTTCCTGCTGCTCTACGCCAACGGAAACGACGTGTACCGCTTCTTCATCAAATAAGGGAGGAGCCGATGGCAAACCGAACTGCGGAAAAAACGGAGGCCTGCGCCGCGGCACTGCGGAGGAACCATTTCGAGGTCGAAGTGGTGAGGGATGCCGAAGCGGCCGGCGCCCTGATGAAGGCTGTCGTGGAGGCCGAAAATCCGCAACTCATGGCGTTCGGCGACTCGATGACGATGCGCGAAACAGGGATTGTCGAGTGGCTGCGGAGCAACGGAAGGCTGACGCTGCTCGACGGATTCGACGCCTCGAAACCCTACGACGAACGGCTGGAGATACGCCGCCGCGCGCTGTTGTCGGACCTTTTCATCACGGGCGTGAACGCCCTGACGGAGCAGGGAACGCTCCATTGGCTGGACAAGGTGGGCAACCGCATCGCACCGGTGGCATTCGGACCCCGGAAGGTGATCATCGTGGCGGGACGCAACAAAATAGTGGCCGACCGCAACGGGGCCGAGGAGCGCATACGTCGGATCGCGGCACCGCAGAACGTAGCACGACACCCCGGATCCCGCACTCCCTGTGCCAAAACGGGCATCTGTGCGGACTGCAACTCGCAGGACCGCATCTGCAACACCCGGATGGAGATGCTGCGGTGCTGGCCCGACAAGCGGGTGCTGGTAATACTGATTGACGAAGATTTGGGATTATGACGAAAAAACTGAAATACGGCGCGGTCGGCCTGCTGTTGCTGGCGGCCGCCTGCGGAGACGATTCCGACGCTTTTTACACGACGGTCTATCCCGTCGTGCGCGTCGAGGCCGAAATAACCCTCCCGGGGCCCGACCCGGATCCGACAGACCCGACGGACCCTTCGAAGCCGGAGGGGCCGGAAAAGCCGGAAGGACCGGAGAAGCCAGAGGGGCCCTCGGGGCCGGAGACGAAGGGCGGGGAGGTCGAAACGAACCCCGCAATCGAGCGGATCAAGGCCGAGATCGAGGCGGCGGCTCCCGTGAAGGCGGGCGGAAGCTACATGCTGGAATTCACCAAATACAACGGCGGGCGTCTGTGGATCAGGCAGACTGCGGAGGCGGAGCCGCTGCGGAGCATTTTCTTCAAGAACCCGGGCACGGCCGACATCCTCGTCATCTGTCCGGAACCGGCGATGGAATACACCTGCACCCTCTCGGCCTACAAGGCCGAGGACGGCACGAGCAAGGCCCTTCTGACGGTCGACCTGACCGAAGAGTACAAGGCCCGCTATCCCGAGGTCGGAATCACGAAGGCCGTGCGCCGAGAGTACACCTCGGCAAACGCAAAATAGGAGGACTATGGCAAAGGTCAAGAAGGCTTTTTTCTGCAAAAACTGCGGGTTCGAGGCCCCGAAATGGCTGGGGCGATGCCCCTCGTGCGGCGAATGGAACACGTTTACGGAGGAGATCATAGCCCGTGAAAGCGGTTCGGTACCGGCCACTGCGGCGGGTCCCCTGCCCGCGGCGAAGCCTCAGAAGGTGAAGGATATACGCGAAAGTGAGCACATCCGTCTCGACTTGGGAAATGCCGAGGTAAACCGCGTATTGGGCGGCGGCATGGTCCCGGGGTCGCTGGTCCTCGTGGGCGGCGAACCGGGAATCGGCAAATCGACGCTCTCGCTGCAGATCGCACTGGCGGCAAACGGTCTGAAAACCCTCTACGTCTCGGGCGAGGAGTCGGCCGAGCAGATCAAAATGCGCGCCGCACGCATCGGAATCGGCAACGACGAGTGTCTGATCTATCCCGAAACCCTGCTGGAGAACATCGTCACGCAAATCGCCGAGCACCGTCCCGATCTGGTGGTGATCGACTCGATACAGACGATCTACACCGATCTGCTGGACTCATCGGCAGGCAGCGTGTCGCAGATCCGCGAATGTGCGGCGACACTGCTGAAGTATGCCAAATCGACCGGAACCTCCATCTTCATCATCGGCCACATCACCAAGGACGGGTCGATAGCCGGCCCCAAGATCCTCGAACACATCGTCGACGTCGTCCTGCAGTTCGAGGGCGATAGCAACAACGTCTACCGCATCCTGCGGGGCATCAAGAACCGGTTCGGGGCAACGTTCGAAATCGGGGTTTTCGAGATGCTCGACGCCGGACTGCGGGGCGTCGACAATCCGTCGGAAATCCTGCTGACACACTATGAGGAGCCGCTGAGCGGCATCGCCGTGGGCGCATCGGCCGACGGAGTGAGGCCCTATCTGATCGAGGTGCAGGCGCTGGTGAGCGCCGCGGCGTACGGAACACCCCAGCGATCGACGACCGGATACGACGCCCGGCGCATGAACATGCTCCTGGCCGTACTGGAGAAACGAGTGGGAATGAAGATGTTCCAAAAGGACGTTTTCCTGAATTTCGCGGGCGGATTCAAGGTCGCGGATCCGGGGCTGGACCTCGCGGTTGTGGCGGCGGTGATCTCGTCCTACTACGACCGTCCCGTGGCCGAGGGCGTATGCTGTGCCGGAGAGATAGGTCTCTCGGGCGAAGTGCGCCCCGCACCCCGGACCGAACAGCGCATCAGCGAAGCCGCAAGGCTGGGCTTTCGGCGCATCATCGTGTCGGGATACATGCCCAAAGGAGGCAAGCGCCCCAAGGGAATCGAAATCGTACCGATAAACAGCGTAGACCAACTCCCGAAAGCCCTGTTCATCGCCTGACGGGAGCAAGCCTTGGACCGCAGCACAGCCGAAATTCCGGCCTGACGGGAACAAGTCTTGATCTGCGGGACAGCCGGAATTCCGGCCAGAGGAGAGCAACGAAAAGCCTCCGCGGCCGGATTTTTCGTGTTGTGGAACAAAAATTGCTCTCCTTCCCCGAAAAAAGGAAGAAGATGCAAAAGAGAATAGTCGTACTGGGCGGCGTGGGATTCATCGGCTCCCACCTGTGTCTGCGTCTGTTGAACGACGGGCACGAAGTCTTCTGCGTGGACATCCGAGATGCCGCCGATTCGCCGCTGCTGCGCGACATGCCGCAGCATCCGGAATTCCGATACGTCCGCCACAACATCGTCAACGCATTCGGCATCCGATGTGACGAAATCTACAACCTCGCAGCTCCCTCGCGCGTGCGCTACAACAAAGCGCTGCCCGTCGAGTCGCTCAAGGTCAGTATTCTGGGTTCGATCAACGCCCTCGACACGGCACGCGCGGAGCATGCCCGCATCCTCTACGCATCGAGCGGGGACATCTACGGAACCGGGCACGGCGACACCCCGGGCACGGCCGCAAGCGGATGCGCGACACACCGCATCCTCGCCGAAGGCAAACGGGCCGGCGAGGCCCTCCACCGCGCCTATCAGTATGAATTCGGAGTCGACACCCGCATCGCACGCATATTCAACACCTATGGCAGCGGCGCCAACCTGATGGACCAGCGCGTGGTGATGAAGATGATCGTGGCGGCATTGCAGAACCGCGACATTCCGATAAACGGCAGCGGCGAGCAGCTGCGGACCTTCAGTTGGGTGGAAGACGTCGTCGACGGACTGGTGCGGCTGATGGAGGCCCCGCCCGCGGAGATGACACGCACGGTGAATTTCGGCAGCAGCCACGAGGTGACGATCCGATCGCTGGCCGAAAAGATCATAGCCCTGACGGGCAGCCGATCGCGCATCGTCCACACTCAGGCACGCATCGACGACATGCGCCGCCACATGCCCGACATCTCGGCGACACGGCGCGACCTGGACTGGGCTCCCCGCACACCGCTCGTCGAAGGGCTGAGGCGCACGATCAGCTACGTCGAAAAGGAACTTGCGGACAAGAACTACGCGGGAATATCGTGGGTCGAAATGAACTGATCGGAAGAGATGACCACAACGGACTTTGACAAGATCATCTGGCGGGAGGCGCTGACTCTCGTGGAGTTCTTCGCCTCCTGGTGCGGGCCGTGCCGGATGATGGTGCCGGTCATCGACCGGTTTCGGGTGCGGATGAACGGCCGGGTCGACATTTACAAAGCCGACATCGACGACCCCGCGATGCGGGAGATCATACGCCGCTACAACATCATGTCGGTACCCACGCTGATGTTCTTCTGCCGCGGAGAGGTATTGTGGCGCGAGAGCAGCCGCCTGGACTACGAACAGCTGACCAACGTGCTGGACGAACTCGAAAAACGCCGACAGGTGATGCAGCCCTAAACCTCCAGTCGCCAGGCCAGCTCCTCGTGGACGCAGTCTTCGGCAGGGAGCTGACCCAGAGAGCCGGCCGCGCGGAGAACCGCCTGCCGGCTCTCTTCATCCTGCGTCCCGACGGCCGTGAACAGCGCCACGGCTCCATGAGCCAGCAGGTGCGCTTCCGGGATGCAGGCCGCAGCGGCCTCGTGCACGGCGGCAGCAGCCGGAACGGCCCACGTCAGGGAAGGGTGCGGAACACGGGCTGCAGCCATCAGGACCGCATACTGCCGCAGCCATCCGGCATCGGGCGCAATCCACGCTGCAAACAATTCGGGGAATGCCCCGATGCGGCTCAGCAGCGCGAAGGCGGCCTCCGCGGCGATCTCGGAATTGAGAAGCCCGTCGCCCCAGAAGGCGAACTCACCGGGTGTAAGGCGTGCCGGATCGGCGATGTGCAGCGCGGCAAGGCGCAGGCAGCGGACATCCTGCAGCCAGAGGTATTTGGCGAAATCGTGGTCGGTGCCCTCGGCACGGGCCAGAGTACGGAGTGTCGGCAGGCTCACGCCGAAATTCAGGCCGCAGGATGCGCCGTAGAAGCGCATCGAGTCGGCAACGGCGCCGTTGCGCTCGCGGCGGAAGGCCCCGAGCAGCGCCGACATGCGGGAGGTGAAATCCATCGGCGGGTTATTTGCGCCGCGGCAGGGCGACGTTGATCGTACGGCCGAATTCGAAGACCGGGAGCACGGCACGGGCATACTCGCGGTTACCCGAGACGACGATGCAGGTCGAGGGATCGGCCACGCGGCACGTAACGACCGAACTCTCCCTGGGAGCGGCTTCGAGGTCGCTCTTTGCGGCTCCCGAAGGTTCGATCAGCAGCAGCACGATGTCGCCCGAAAGGTCTGTATCGGGAAGAAGTCCGGCTTCCCGGCTGAAGCGGCAGACGATATATTGTTTCTTATCGGCCTGCGGGTAGACCACATAGCGGCGGGTCTCGGTCGAGACGACTCGCTTGCCGAGAAACAGCTCCAGGTAGTTCTGCTCCAGGCGGTCGATCTCCTCCAGCGCAGCCTTCAGCCCTTCGCCAAAGACATTCTCGCCGGCTTCGCCCGTGACCAGCTCGATGCGGTGGCGGCGCAGGGCGAAGATCTGTGTGGCAGCAGCACGCGCGGCGTCCTCCAGTGCGGGGGTCGTCATGTCGGTCTTGTCCGCCTGCAGGCGCGCGAACTCCTCTTCGGAGGCGATGTGCGACTGCACACGGGTCGAGGCCGCAGCCGGAGCCGTGGCATTGAGGTAGGTGTCGCCGTCGAGCAGGGCGATCTGCGCCCCGGTGACGTTCCACGTGTTCTTGTCGGTCAGCGGAGCTCGCACCCCGAGGTATTTCTGCGCATAACGCGCATAGGGACCGCTCAAGGTGACGTCGTGCTCGACGGTGACGTCGACGGCGAGGATCGTGCGGGGCTGGGTGACCGTAAGGCCTCCGGCCGTTTCGTTGACTCCCTGAAGGGCGATGTATGGGTTCTGGGCCGAGATGCCGCCCGAAAGCAGCAGGGCAAATGCCAAAAGTCTGAATTTCATGGTCCGAAAATTTTATTGCGGTTTCACAAATGTAACTTATTTTCGCGTGCCGTCAAAATTTCAGGTAAAAATCGCGGGTCAGGGCGCGGTATTCGGGTGTATAGCACTCGTGCTCTCCCGTGCCGACGATCAGTTGCGAGACCTCGGACGCCGCGGCGGCAAGATCGGCGCGGACGAACTCCATCAGCGCCCGTTTGGCCGGGTGACGGGGCGTGGTGCACACGTCGGTGCGGCGCACGAGGGCCAGGCGGCCGGCACAGAGGGCCCGAAAGCGCTCCGCCTCGGCTGTGGGAAGGATGACGGCAAAGCGACCTTCGGGAGCCAGCAGGCGAAGAACGGCGTCGCGGAGGTCGCCGAAGGGCAGGTGCACGGCATGGCGGGCCGCCGTGCGTCCCCGGTCGGGGCAAGTGAGCGAGTCGACGAAAAACGGCGGGTTGGAGACGATCAGATCGAACGGATCGGGCGACACGAACTCCTGAACGGGGCATTGTGCGAATGTGACCCGCCCGCCCCAGGGCGAAGCGTCGGCATTCTCGCGGGCCTGACCGACATCGTCGATGTCGACGCCCGTGACACGGGCCTCCGGGGCCCGCTGGGCCAGCATCAGGGCGATCAGTCCCGTGCCGGTGCCGATGTCGAGCAGCCGCCGTTCCTGCGGCCGCACGGTGGCCCATGCACCCAGCAGGACACCATCGGTACCGACCTTCATCGGGCAGCGGTCCTGGCGGATGGCGAATTGTTTGAAGCAAAACATCTTTTCACGAACAGGTTCAAAGGCTAAAAGCCGGTTGTCAGCCGTCCGTCCATGCCTGCGCCGAACAGCGAAAAATCATAGCGCGCGGGGTCCTCCGCATCGAACGTGCGCAGGGTCGCCGTCAGTTCCTCGACGGCTCGCCAGTCGTTTTGCCGGCGGCCGAGCAGTCCCAGGGCGCGCGCCATCTCGCCGACATGCACGTCCAGCGGCAGGTAGAGGGCCGACATCGGAATACGCCGCCAGAGCCCGAAGTCGACGCCCCGGTCGTCGCGCCGCACCATCCACCGCAGATACATGCACAGCCGCTTGCAGGCCGCGCCGCGCTCGACGGACGAGAGGTGTTTCTCGCAGTGCGGAGCGTGATCCCCGGCAAAAAACTCGCTTCGGAAATCGGCCAGCACGGCGGGAATGCTCCGCGTGGCCTCATAGCGTGTCTCGAAGAAAGGACCGATGCCCCCGTAGCGTTCGCCGAGGCGCCGCAGCGCCAGCACGAAATCGCGCAGGTCCCCGCCGTTGAATGTGCGGTGGACGTAGGAGGAGAGCTGGGCCAGTTCGCGCTCCGAGGCGTTGCGCACGAAATCCGCCGGTGCGTCGTCCAGGAAGTGCATCAGGCGGAAGCCGTTGCGGACAATGGCCTTACGGTTGCCCCAGGCGATGGTGGCGGAGAAAAATCCCGAGATCTCGCGGTCGGCAGGGTCCGTATAGCGGTGCGGGACCGAAATCGGATCGTCGGCAATGAAGTCGGGGCTGTTGTATTTGTCGTGGAGCGCATCGAGCAGCTCCTTCAGATCGGAGGGGGTCATGGTATGCGGAATATTCGGAGCAGGGAATCGGAATTCGAGAAGGACGGGGATCGGCTGGCCGGCTGAGGCTGCGGTCGGCATGCCGGAAGCGGGTTATCCGCATCAGCAGTGCGGTTGGCCGGCGGAGGTTGCAGTTGGCATGCCGGAAGCAGGTTGTCCGCGTCAGCGGGCCGGTTGGCCGGAGAGGATCAGGCCGTCGGACATGGTGATCTTCCGGTCGGCCATTGCGGCGAGGTTTTCGTCGTGGGTTACGATTACGACGGTCTGACCGAGCCGGTCGCGCAGGTCGAAGAACAGGCGGTGGATCTCGTCGCGGTTGTGCGAGTCGAGGTTGCCCGAGGGTTCGTCAGCCAGCAGCACGGCGGGGGAATTGACCAGCGCACGGGCGATGGCCACGCGTTGCTGCTCGCCGCCCGAGAGTTGGCCGGGTTTGTGGTCGCGACGCGCTGCAAGGCCCATCATATCGAGCAGCTCCGCGGCCCGGCGTTCGACATCGGCACGCGGACGGCGGCCGATCAGTCCCGGGATGCAGACATTCTCGAAGGCAGTGAACTCCGCAAGCAGGTGGTGGAACTGGAACACGAAACCGATGCGCTCGTTGCGGAACTGCGACAAGGCCCGATCGCCCAACGACGAGACGGCGCACCCGTCGATCTCCACAAGCCCGCCGTCGGGGCGCGACAGCGTGCCGATGATCTGCAAAAGCGTGGTCTTGCCAGCGCCGCTGGCCCCCACAATGGAGACAACCTCGCCCCGGGCCACGTCGAGCGAAACGCCTTTCAGCACCTCCAGGCTGCCGAAACGCTTGTGTATGTCGACAACATGTATCATTGGCGGAAGAAATTGAACAGTTTGACCGTATCGACCGCTTCCCGCACATCGTGGACGCGGAGAATCGACGCTCCCTGGCGTAGGCTCTCCCAGTTCAACGCAACGGTGCCGGCGAGCGACTCGGCCGGAGTGGCATTGAGGACCTTATAGATCATCGACTTGCGCGAAAGACCCGCCAACACCGGGTAGCCCAGTGCGCAGAGGCGGTGCAGACCCGCAAGAAGGGAATAGTTCTGCTCGGTGGTCTTGGCGAAGCCGAAGCCCGGGTCGAGGATGATGTTTTCACGCCGGATGCCCGCGGACAACATCGCCCCGGTGCGGCAGCGGAAATAGTCGACGACCTCGGTGACGATATCCCGCCGGTAGTCGGTCTGCGACTGCATGGTTTGCGGTGTGCCCTTCATGTGCATGGCGATATAGGGCACGTCGAGGTCCGCGACGACGGAAAGCATCGCAGGGTCGAGTTCCCCGGCCGAAATGTCGTTGATGACAAGCGGCCCGAACATGGCGACAGCCTTAGCCGCGACCTCGCTGCGGAACGTATCGACCGAGACGGGCAGGTCGGGAGCCAGACGACGCACCGCCCCGATGCCCAGCTGCACGCGCCGCCACTCCTCGTCGGCAGGGACTTCGTCGGCCCCCGGACGCGAGGAGTAGCCCCCGACGTCGATCAGCTGCGCCCCTTCGGCCACGGCTTCACGGACGCGGCATTCGATGGCCGCGGCATCCGGCGTGCGGCTACCGGCATAGAAAGAATCGGGGGTGACGTTGAGAACAGCCATCACCCGGGGCGAGGAAAAATCAATGATCATGGCCTTCGTGGTTGAAAATCCGGTGCAACTCCGCAACTGCGGGGTCGAGATCGGACTCGAGAATATTGACAAGGGTATAGTCGGCTCTGGCGCTCAGGGTATCGTCGTCCATCTGGGCGGCGATGCGGAGGCGGACCTCCCCCGGGGTACGCCCGTCGCGGCGGCAGGTGCGCTCGATGCGCAGCTCCTCGGGGGCGAGGACGGCAACCGTACGGTCGACGCAGGCATCGAAGCCCGCATCGAAGAGAAGGGCGCTTTCGAGAATCACATAGGAGCCAGCCTGACGCGCGAACCACGCCGCGAAATCGGCCCGGACGGCCGGGTGGACGATGGCATTCAGGTCGGCCAGGGCCCGGTCATCGGAGAAGACCCGCCCGGCAAGGTAGGAGCGGTTCAGGATTCCCTCCGCATAGGATTCGGCTCCGAAACGCTCCGTGATGCGTCTGCGTAACTCCGCATCCTCCGTCATCAGCCGCTTGGCCGCGGCGTCGGAGTCATAGACCGCAACGCCCAAACGGGCGAAAAGACGGCAAACCGTGCTTTTGCCGCTGCCGATACCGCCTGTGATGCCGACCTTGATCATGAGTTGCGGGGAACGTCGATTTCGGGAATATCCCCGATGGAAATGATCTTGATGTCGCTGAAGCGCGGAGCAAGGGCGTTTTGAAGCGACTGGGGGTCGATGATGAGTTTTCCCTCGTGCCCCACTTCATACGAACGCACTGTCTTGAGTTCCGAAAGCGGAATGCGCAGCGTCTTGTTCATATAGACCCGGTAGCCGAAAAGATTCGTACCGACGCCCTCGACCACACAGGTGACCTCGAAAGGCTGTCCGTCGACACTCACCTTCACGGTCTGCTCGGTGGTGTACGTATAGCTCAACTTCGCGATATACCACAGGATGAACGACGCGACGAGCAGAGCCAGAAAAACCGGCGATACGTAGCGGTGCATCCATTTCAACCAATTCTCCATCATGGGAACCTATAATAATATCTGTATGACAAAGATAGTGCAAGGCAAGTGCAATATCAAATTTATTTTGCCCATTGCCCGGCCGCGGCCTGCGCAGGCAGGTCCCGGTGCGTCCGCAAAGATAGTGCAACCCGGGCGCAATGCCAAATTTATTTACAAAAACGGACCGCCCCCGGAGGTGCGGTCCGTTTTTGTCGGATCGGAAGCCGGTCCGTTACTTCTCAGCGTCGGTCTTGGCGCGCTTCGTCATCAGATCGTAAGCGATCGGCGTCGCGAGGAAGATCGTGGCGGCCGTACCTACGACCACTCCGATGATCAGCGCGAAGATGAAGCCGCGGATCGTCTCGCCGCCGAAGAAGAAGATCGCCAGAAGCGTCACGAGCGTCGTGCCCGAAGTGTTGATCGTACGCGACAGCGTCGAGTTGATGGCGTTGTTCACGTTCTCCTTCAGGTTGCGCTTCGGGTAGAGACCCAGGTACTCGCGGATACGGTCGAAGACAACCACCGTATCGTTGATGGCATAACCGATGATCGTCAGGATCGCGGCGATGAACGCCTGGTTGACCTCAAGGTTGAAGGGCAGCAGACCGTAGAACATCGAGAAGATACCGATGATCAGCAGGGCGTTGAAGGCCAGGGCTGCCGTGGCACCCGAAGCCCACTGCCAGCGCTTGAAGCGGAACGTGATGTAGAGACCTATGGCGATGAGCGAGAAGAGCACCGAATAGATGGCATTCCACGTCATGTCCTTGGCGATCGAGGGACCGATCTTGTCGGCCGTCAGGATACCATTGGCGTCGGTCTGCGTATTGCGGAACTGCTCGAAGGTGATGTCGTAGGAGTAGAGCGGCTTCAGAGCATCGTAGATGATCTGCTCAACCTCCGAAGTAGCCTCGTCCGACGTGTCGTCGTAGCGGTACTGGGTCACGATGCGCATCTGGTTCTCCTTGCCGTACTGCTTCACCTCGGAACTGATCGACGAGGCATCGGCATCGGCAAACTGCGAGAAGGCTTTCTCCACATTATGACGGACCTCTTCGGCCGAAACGGGCTTGTCGAAGCGGATCACATAGGCACGACCGCCGGTGAACTCGGCACCGAGGTTCAGACCGCGGGCGAAGAACGACACGCACGACAGAACCATCAGGCCTGCGGCGATGTAGTAGGCCATTTTACGCTTGGCGATGAAGTCGACGCGCGTGTTATTGAGGAAGTTCTCCGACCAGCGGCGCGAGAAGGAGATGTGGCCCCATTTGCCGACGATCCACTCGATCAGCAGACGCGTGATGAAGATGGCGCAGAAGAACGAGGTGATGATACCGATGATCAGCGTCGTGGCGAAGCCCTGGACCGGACCGTTACCGAAGATGAACAGCACGATACCCGTGATGATGGTCGTCAGGTTACCGTCAATGATGGCCGAGTAGGCCTTCGAGAAACCGTCCTTGATGGCCAGCGAAAGACCCTTGCCGCCGCGAAGCTCCTCCTTGATGCGTTCGTAGATGATCACATTCGCATCGACGGCCATACCCATCGTCAGCACGATACCCGCGATACCCGGAAGGGTCAGCACGGCACCGAACGATACCAGAACGCCCATCAGCAGGAAGACGTTGGTCAACAGCGCAACGTCGGACATCCAGCCCGCCGTCTTGTAGAACAGACCCATGTAGAGCAGCACGAGGATGAAGGCGATCACGAACGAGATCATACCGGCGTTGATCGACTCCTGGCCCAGCGAAGGACCTACGACCGTATCCTGGATGATCTTGGCCGGAGCGGGAACCTTACCCGAGTTGAGCACGTTGGCAAGGTCCTTGGCCTCCTGGATGGTGAAATCACCGGTGATCTGCGACTGTCCCTTGTCGATCTTCGAATTGACGCGGGGAGCCGAATAGACATATCCGTCGAGAACGATGGCGATGCACTTGCCGATATTCTCGCCCGTCATGCGCGCCCACTCCTGCGTACCTTCGGCGTTCATGGTCATCGAAACCTCGGCCGTAGCGCCGCGCTGGGCGTACTGCTCGATGGCTTCCGTGACGACCGAGCCGTCGAGCGGAGCCTTGCCGTCGGGCGTCGAAACCTTGATGGCATAGAGGTAGAAGCGACCGTCGATCTTGTCGTCGCCCTTGACGCCCCACTTGAACAGGATGTCGGCGGGGAACAGCTCGCGGATGGCCGGACGGGAGAGGTACTCGTCGACGGCGGCCATGTCGGCCTTATAGGCGGCTCCGATCGAGGCGCCGCCGGCAAAACGGGGATTGAGAACAGCAAAGAGCGGGTTCTGGGCCTGATCGAAGTTGCCTTCCTGAACGGTCGTCTCGGCCGTGGCTGCCGAATCGGCGGCGCCGACCTCGGCGATCAGGCCCTCGGCCCCGCCGGCAGGAGTCTCACCGGCAGCGGCCTCAGTTGCGGCTTCAGTTGCGGCTTCGGGGGTAACGACGGGCGTCTGCGCCAGTTCGTTCTTGAGGAGTTTGTCGGCTGCGGAAAGCGCGGGGAAGATCTCGTTGGCGTCGTAGGTCGTCCAGAACTCCAACGAAGCGGTTCCCTGCAACAGGTCGCGGACACGCTGCGGCTCCTTCACGCCCGGAAGCTCGACCAGAATGCGGTGCGAGTTCGGAAGGCGCAGGATGTTGGGCTGCGTAACGCCGAAGTGGTCGATACGGCTGCGCAGCACGTTGAACGACGCGCCGATGGCTGCCTCGGTCTCCTTCTTGAGGATCTTCTCGACATCGGCATCCGAACTTTCGAGCGTGATGTCCTTACGGTCGGGGCTGACGAAAAGCTCGGCAATGGGACGACCGTTCGAAAGACGCGAATAGGCCTTGACGAAGTCGGAAATATAGTCGGTCGAAGAGCCTTGTTTCATCGCCTCGTTGGCCACGCCGATCGCCTCGATGAAGGCCGGGTCGTTCTGGCTGTCGCCGGCAAGGGCCTTCACCACATCCTCGACCTGGACCTCCAGCATGACGTTCATACCGCCCTTGAGGTCCAGACCCAGGTTCAGCTCCTTCTCCTTACATTCCTTGTAGGTGAACTTGCGGAAGCCCAGGTTGTAAACCGGCAGGTTCTGCACCGAATCGAGGTAATGCTGTTCGGCCTCGTCCTGCTGGTCGAGGGGGAACTGAGCGGCATAAGCGGCCGCCTTCTTCTCTACGCCACGCGTCTTGAACGTAAACGAGAGCTGATAAACACACGCGAGAGCCAACAGGACCGCAATGAGTTTAATAAAACCTTTACTTTGCATTTGAGTGAAAAATAGTTATTGTTATTTAGTTGTAATTATTGTCATTACACACAATAGCATGCAAAGATAGAAAAAAGAATTAAATAATGCGGTCCCGGAGGGGGGGAAATTGCCATTTATCTGTCAATTCAAGTCATACGAGGCCCTTAAGGGTCGCATCGCGACGCCCGAAAGAGGCTACGCATGGACGGATCGCCCGCCCGTTTTTTCGACCCGGACAGGCGCAACGGCGGAACCGAATGGCAAAAAAATCCGTACTTTTGGAGCCGAATGCTGAAATACACCCAATACAAATACCATCTCGCGGCGCTCTTCACGGTGACCGTATGGGGCACGACGTTCGTCTCGACGAAGGTCCTGATCGCCAACTCGCTCACTCCGGCGGAAATTTTCCTGATCCGCTTCGCGCTGGCCTATCTCTGCATACTGCCCTTCGCGGGAGGGCGCATGAAGGCCGCAAATCTGCGCGACGAACTGCTGCTGGCCGCCGCCGGACTGAGCGGAGGTTCGCTCTACTTCCTGACCGAAAACATGGCTCTGGAGTACGCTCCGGCATCGAACGTTTCGCTGATCGTCTGCACGGCACCCGTATGGACCGCCGTGGCGATGAGTCTCTGCTACCACGGCGAGCGGATGTCGCGGCGGCAGATCGCAGGCTCGGCGCTGGCATTCGCGGGGATGATACTCGTGGTGCTCAACGGCCATTTCGTGCTCCGCCTCTCGCCGCGGGGCGACATGCTGGCTCTCGCGGCAGCGATGCTATGGATGGTTTATTCGCTGGTGATCAAACGCATCGGAGACCGCTACCTCGCGATCTTCATCACCCGGAAAGTCTTTTTCTACGGTCTCGTGACGATCCTCCCGATCTTCGCCTTCCGGCCTTTCGATGCAGGCTGGGAAGTGTTATCGCGGCCCGTCGTATGGGGCAATCTGCTCTTTCTGGGCGTCATAGCTTCGATGCTCTGCTACGTGCTCTGGAACGCCGCGATGCTCCGGCTGGGAGCCGTCAGGACGACCAACTACATCTATTTCAACCCGCTGGTGACGATCGTCGCGGCGGCGCTCTGCATCGGCGAGCGGATCACACCCGCCGCTTTGACCGGAGCGGCGCTGATTCTCTACGGGATGTGGCGGGCGGAGAAGGAGCCGGAAAGAAAACGGTAACGCCGCAGCGGTTTGCCGCCCGGAAGATCGCCCCGGGCAAAAAAAGAGCGCGGATCCTTGCCGGATCCGCGCTCTTCACGTTATGACGGGCAGGGGTCTCCCCCACCCCGGGGTTTTATTTCACCTCCTCGAACTCCACATCCTCGGGCTGCTCGCTGCCGCCCTGCTGGCCGCCGGCGGTCGACTGCGACTGCTGGCCGGCATCGGCTCCGGGCTGCGCGCCCTGCTGTGCCTGCTGCTGCGCGTAGATGTCCTGCGAAGCGGCCTGCCATGCGGCGTTAAGCTCGGCCATAGCCGTATCGATGGCGGCCACATCGGCGTTCTTGTGCGCCTCCTTCAGTTTGCCCAGGGCGCTTTCGATGGCGGCCTTCTTGTCGGCGGGGAGTTTCTCGCCGTACTCCTTGAGCTGCTTCTCGGTCGTGAAGATGTTCGAGTCGGCGGCGTTGATCTTGTCGATACGCTCCTTCTCGGCCTTGTCCTTCTCCTCGTTGGCCTTGGCCTCGTCGCGCATGCGCTGGATCTCCTGCTCGGTAAGTCCCGAAGAAGCCTCGATGCGGATCTTCTGCTCCTTGCCCGTGCCCTTGTCCTTGGCCGAAACGTTCAGGATACCGTTGGCGTCGATGTCGAACGTGACCTCGATCTGCGGCACACCGCGCGGTGCGGCGGGAATGCCGTCGAGGTGGAAGCGGCCGATCGACTTGTTGTCGCGGGCCAGCGGACGCTCACCCTGGCAGACGTTGATTTCGACCGAAGGCTGGTTGTCGGCAGCCGTCGAGAAGGTCTCCGACTTGCGCGTCGGGATCGTCGTGTTGGCGTCGATGAGCTTCGTCATCACTCCGCCCAGCGTCTCGATACCCAGCGACAGCGGCGTGACGTCGAGCAGCAGCACATCCTTCACCTCGCCCGTGAGCACGCCGCCCTGGATGGCGGCACCGATGGCTACAACCTCGTCGGGGTTGACCGAACGGTTCGGGGTCTTGCCGAAGAACTCCTCGACGATCTTCTGGATCGCAGGAATACGCGTCGATCCGCCCACGAGGATCACCTCGTCAATCTGCGAAGCGTCCAGACCCGCATCACGAAGCGCCAGTTTGCAGGGCTCGATGGTCTTGCGGATCAGGTGGTCGCACAGCTGCTCGAACTTGGCACGCGTGAGCGTCATCACCAGGTGCTGCGGAATGCCGTTGACGGGCATGATATACGGCAGGTTGATCTCCGTGGTGGTCGAGGACGACAGCTCGATCTTCGCCTTCTCGGCGGCCTCCTTCAGGCGCTGCAGGGCCATCGGGTCCTGACGCAGGTCGATCTGGTGCTCGGCCTTGAACGACTCGGCCATGTAGTCGATCAGCACGTGGTCGAAGTCATCACCGCCCAGGTGCGTATCACCGTTCGTCGACTTCACTTCGAAGACTCCGTCGCCCAGCTCGAGGATCGAAATATCGAACGTTCCGCCACCCAGGTCATACACGGCGATCTTCTGGTCGCTCGACTTCTTGTCGAGACCGTAGGCCAGGGCGGCCGCCGTCGGCTCGTTGATGATGCGGCGGACCTTCAGACCGGCGATCTCGCCCGCCTCCTTCGTAGCCTGACGCTGCGAGTCGGAGAAGTAGGCCGGAACCGTGATCACGGCCTCCGTAACCTCCTGGCCCAGGTAGTCCTCGGCCGTCTTCTTCATCTTCTGCAGGATGATGGCCGAAATCTCCTGAGGCGTGTACTGGCGTCCGTCGATGTCCACGCGCGGGGTGTTGTTGTCGCCCTTGACGATGGCATAGGGGGCACGGACAATGTCGGACGAAACCTTGTCGTAGGTCTCACCCATGAAACGCTTGATCGAGAAGACCGTGCGCTTGGGATTGGTGATCGCCTGACGCTTCGCAGGGTCGCCGACCTTACGCTCGCCCTCGGCCGTAAAAGCCACGACCGAAGGGGTCGTGCGGTGTCCCTCGGAGTTGGGGATTACAACAGGCTCGTTGCCCTCCATCACTGCCACGCAGGAGTTCGTGGTTCCTAAATCAATACCGATGATCTTTGCCATAATAGTACTATAGTTTTAATTGTTTCTTTTTCGGGTTCGTATCCGCCGGTCCGGGATTTTGCCGACTCCGGCCGCCGGTTACGCCCTCGAACCAAACAAAGGTCGTGCCGATCGGCAATCCCTGCCAAATTGTCAGCCCGATGGCAGAAAAATGCCATACATCGGGCGGTTGTACGCCCTTTTGTCACCCGACAAGGGCCTCCCGCCACCCACAAAGGGACAGGCGGGCGGCATCCGATCAGGGGAAGGGCGGCATTTCGGGGTTTGAGCGGAGAGGGGTTCGGGGG
>NZ_JAHHQJ010000001.1 GCF_020026455.1 Alistipes sp. | reverse complement strand
CGAAAGAGATCGTCCTTTTCACTTATGGTGACCAGAAGGTATCCTACGAAATAACGCGCCAAGACGAGGACGGGATCGATCCCCGCAAGGATACAGGCTCGGTCGAGTTGGACGAATCGGGACGTGCCGTGTCGGGCGAATATGCTTTTTATGAAAAATATGATGATACGATTCCGACCTCCGATTCGTACAAACTTTTTTACGACACCGAAGGCTATCTGAAGAAACTTGTTTCAAACTACCAAAACCAGGGAGGGTATCATCATACAGACGAGACACGTATTACGTGGACAGAAGGCAACCCGACCGAAGTATGGTCGTTCAAAGTTTGGGATGATGGAACAAGCGATGAAAGCACCAACAAGGCAAGCTACGGAACGGCCCCCAACAAAACCAACCTCGACCTGAACTGGATTTTTGTACTATCAGGGTCTGAAGACTGGCGTTATGTTACGGGAGATAGTGATGATCTTTTCTCGCTGATCGGCCTTACGGGCAAACGGTCGAAGCACATGGCCAGGGAAGTTCCCGAATCCCCGTTAATCTATGCTGATGGGGAGCGTGTCTACGAATACACCTACGAAACCGATGCCGACGGTCTTCTGACAAAGATAACGCGGATAACGAAGAAGACCTACGGAGGCAAGGTAGAAAAATACAAGAGCTTCGAAGCCGTAATCACCTATGCCGAATGATTTGCACCACCGTCGCCGGGAGCTTCGGCATCCCGACGGCAGCACAAGACCCTTTCCCATCAAAAATAACTCTTTCAGGGAGGAGTGATTGCCGATATGCTCTGCATGGACAGCCTGCTGTCTGTGCGGGACATGTCGGCAGCCTCCTGCCGACTCCTGCTTCATGCCCGCTTGAACGAGTTTTGTAGGGCTACACCTATTATATAAAACATCAAAAATTGATACCATGAAAAAACTTTTGCCTTTACTGATGCTTTCGGTTGTATCCATGTTCGTCGGATGCGACAAGGACAACGACGAGGGCGGAACGCTCATTCCGCCGCCCCAGGAACAACTCACCCAGAAGGCCTTTGCCGACAACGAAACCACGGGCAACGGTTTTTCGTTCACGGCCGATGCCCCGTGGACGGCGACCGTAACCGAAGCGACCCCGCGGTCAGCAGCACAAGCCCAATCCATCACCCGCGCAGCCGACGACAGCGGCAACAAGGTGGTGTGGCTCAGGCTCTATATCGGCGACCGGGAGGCATACAGCGGCGGACCCGGAACAATCACGCTCCGCATCGAAGTCGACCAGAACTACACCGGACAGCGGCGCGAGGCCACGATCACCATCCGGTCCGGAGACAATACATTCACTGTAACCGTCGTGCAGGAGGGAACCAAGCAGGACGGGGAGCAGAACGAGCCCCCGGTCAAGGTGACCGAGATCTCGCTCTCCAAAACCCAGCTCTCGCTGAATAAAGGAGCCAAAGCAACGCTGACCGCCACCGTAAAACCGACCAATGCCACGATCAAATCGGTAGTCTGGTCGAGCAGCAACCCGAAGGTCGCGGATGTCAACCCCCTGACCGGAGAAATAACCGCTGTGGACGCCGGAACGGCAACCGTCACGGCAACCTCTTCTTCGAACAAGGAGGTCTGGGCATCCTGCTCGGTCACCGTCCTCGGCAACGAGCCCTCCCCCGAACCCCAAAGCAAGAAGCTGATTTCCCAGATAAAGACGACCTATTGGTATAATGGTAACTCGCAACCCGAAATCGATATCGCGGATGAGTATAGTTTCTTTTACGATGAAAATAACCGGCTGACGAAGATCGTTTCGGAAAGTTACAACGAGGTAGTCGAACCTGAAAAACCACAGTCAACTCCTTTCATCCGCAGACAGTTTTCCGCTGTGCCAGCTTCCACCCGAGGAGATCTGAGCCTTGAGAGAATAACCGCCCTTCTTACTTATGGCGACCGAAAGGTATCCTACGAAATAACAGAAGAAGAGGACGGCGTGGCCGATCCCTACAAGACTTCGGGCTCGGTCGAGTTGGACGAATCGGGACGTGCCGTGTCGGGCGAATATATCTCTTATGACAAAGAGTATGTAAACGGCACGGAACAATGGACTCGGTATTATGACACTTATAAACTGTTTTACAACACCGAAGGCCGTTTGGTAAAAAGCATTTCTACCGAGGATGGAGAAATGCGTATTACGTGGACCGGAAACAACCCGACCGAAGTGTGGTGGGGCTATAACGAAGGTACTTATAATCCCGATAATAAAGGAGACATAATCGACAAGGCAAGTTACGGAACGGTCCTCAACAAGACCAACCTCGACCTGAACTGGCTTTTTGTACTATCAGCGTCTGAAGGCTGGTGTTTTGCTACGGGAGATGGAGGAAATAATATCTTCTCGCTGATCGGCCTTACGGGCAAACGGTCGGAGCACATGGCCAGGAAAGTTACCGAATCGCCGTTAATCGATGGTTCTAGTGATCGTGTCTTCGAATACACCTACGAAACCGATGCCGACGGTCTTCCGACGAAGATTACACAGATAATGCAGGAGTCCCGCGGAGACATGGTAGAAAAATACAAGAGCTTCGAAGCCGTAATCACCTACGCCGAATGATTTGCACCGTTGCCGCCGGGAGCTTCGGCATCCCGGCGGCAGCGGTTTTCACCCGTTCTCAAGAAAAAACACACCTAATAAAATAAGATGAAACGTATTTTTGCTTTTCTGTTTGCGGCGGCGGCTTTAGCAGGCTGTTCCGACGACAGCGATGGCGGCAAGGACATCCGACTGAGCCCCGGCACGCCGAAAAAATACACGATTTTCGCCGATGAAACATCGGGCACACCCTCCGAGGGCATTTCGTTCTCGACGACAGGTCCGTGGCGCGCCACGGTTGCCGAAACCCGCGCCGGCAGTCCGTCGTGGGTGACGGTATCTCCGGATCACGGCGACGAGGCCGGCAACTACACGATTGAGCTTAACATCGAGGTAAACACCACGGGCAACAACCGCAAGGCAACCATTATAATCGAGTGCGGCTCGACGAAGATCAGGATTACCATCGAGCAGAGAAGCAAGACCGAAGAAGGCGAGATTCCCGATGAAGGCGAGTCGCCCGGCGGAGGCGAGTTGCAACCTGTAAGATGGCTGATTTCGGAAGTGTATGCTTATTTCGCCGGCGGCGTGGAAGGACGCCGGACCTCTCTGGAGTATGACGAAAAGGGCCGGTTGATTCGCTACCACGACATCATTAGCGATCCGAATGGGACAGGAAATAAACTCGAGACAGCCAATACAACATACGTGTACGAATACGACAACAACATCGTGCGGATTGACTGTCCCGAAAACAAGACTCGCCTTACGGTCATGCTCAACGATGCAGGCTATGCCGAACGGATGGAAAAAACGTACTTCTCCACTTATGAATCGTATACCACCACTTTTAAATACGACTCCCAGAACCATCTGATCCGCGCAGACAAGCAGAATGAATGGGAAGAGTACCTATGGGAGAACGGCAATCTCGTGGAGGTCCGTTATGGCAATTCGGAGGGCGAGAAAACCAACACCCGGTTTACCTATACCGGCAGGCATAACCTTGAAAATCTGGACAGCCAGTGCATCGTGGAAGCCGATATGATTTCGTGGGACGAATCACTGATATGGGCAGGTCTCCTGGGCGTCCGAAGCCGCGGTTTCATACAAAGTGAAAGAGGCGATTCCCAATGGTCTGGCAAGGATGATTTCGACGCGGAGTACTCGTTCGAAGAGGACCACATCACCAAAGCCTTCAAGTACAGACTGAACGAATCGGGCGAGACAAACCGTTCGAATCCCCGCATCTTCCAAATCAAATACACCAACTACTGATAACAAACAATTTATTTACATGAAACAGATTTTATTTTTCATCGCAGCCATTCTTTTTTCCACGGGAAGCGCCTTTGCGCAGAAAAGCGACTCGACGAGCCTGCAACCCGACAAGCGCGTGCGCAAAAAATTCTTCAACATCAGCTACGTTTCCACGGAGATGTCCCCCAAGGGCGACATCCTCATGGATGACGGCATGGAAGAAATGATCACCCTCGTCGAGGCCGACGCCAAATTCAAAAGCGACTGGGGAGCATCGATTGTCCGCGGCCGCACCTATATGTTCCACCGCAAGCCCATCGCGCGCATTATAAACATAGGTCTCGACGTCAGCTTCCTCGACCTGAACTACGCACAGTTCTCCTACAACGACGCCGGCTCGTTCAATTCTTTCGAATCGGATGAATCCGCCACCCCGAACTACCCGGACTACCCGGACTACCCGTCCGAATCGGATGAATCGGACGAATCGGGAGACTACAAACTACACAGGATCGACTACGGCTGGCAGATCGGCCCCTCGGTGACGCTGACCCCCGGGCGCCGCTTCACCATTGCCGCCTACTTCCGCTATGCCCCCACCTTCTCGTCCATCTATACCGACGGCAGCTACATGGGCAACTATTCGACCCAGTTCCGCACGGGAGCATCGTTCAGCTACGGAGTTATCGGTTGCGGCTTCGAGGCCAGCTTCGGCGACTGCAAATACAAGAATTTCACGGGCGACCTCGATTTGAGCAGCGCCAAAATCAAGAGCAGCGGCTACCGCGTCTACCTTCAGTTCCGCTGGTAACAGTCCGCAGCCGACAGCCCATTGCCCCACAGGGCACCAGACTCACCCCGCTTCCCGAAGAACAGCGCACTCAGGGTGAGTCTTTTTTTATCCGGTCTGCAAGCTCCCGAACCCCTGACATGACGGCCCAACCGAGAACCGCATTCGTCCATCCCGGCCCCCGAACGACAAAGAGCCCTCTTTGTTTTTTAAATATTTTATAAATATCGTTTCCCGCCCTATCGCCCGCCCGACGCCACAACACAATGGTTTCCGGTCATTTAATCGACACACCGCGTCGGACACGAAAACAGCCTATAAATTAAAAAATTTTACAATTTATTTTCGCTCCCGAATTTTGCCGAATTGCCATCGAATAATTCCGCAAAAATTTCCTTTATCTGATAAATTCATTATCTTTGACAGGCTTTTTTGAAAAAAGCCTAAGCCAAAACACACAAAATGCTTATGAATTCATAGAAAACCTAAAAAACAACCTCCGATGCGTCCCGTCGCCATCGACAGCCGCATCGAAACCTAAATTATTAATCACAAACCAACCAACGAATGAAAAACAATCTGACTTTAAAGGGCTTATGCCTCATGTTCAGTGTATTGTTGCTTGTTATGGGGGGGGGAAATGCCTACGCAGCCACCTCTTATGATGCCCAGACACAAGATAACAAGGCCAGTGTGACCGGTACGGTTGTCGACAATGCCAACCAACCTCTTATCGGCGTAAACGTATCCATCAAGGGTACCACCATCGGTACAACCACCGATCTCGACGGCCACTATACCATCAACGCCCAGAAGGGCAACACCCTCATCTTCTCCTACATCGGCTACAAGACCCAGGAAATCACCCTCGGAGGCCAGACCGTCGTCGACATCCAGCTCGCCGAGGACAACGCGACACTCGATGCCGTAGTCGTAACCGCACTAGGTATCAAGCGCTCGGAGAAGGCCCTTTCGTACAACGTACAGCAGGTGAAGGCCGAGGAGCTGACCACCGTAAAAAACGCCAACTTCGTCAACTCGCTCAACGGTAAGATCGCCGGTGTGAACATCAACAAGAGCGCCAGCGGCGTCGGCGGTTCGACCCGTGTGGTCATGCGCGGAGCCAAGTCGATCGAGGGCGACAACAACGCACTCTACGTAATCGACGGTATTCCCCTGTTCAACACCTCGGTAGGTGCCGACAGCGGCATCATGGGCGAGGGCAAGGCCGGCTCGGAGGGTATCGCCGACTTCAACCCCGAAGATATCGAGTCCATCTCCGTGCTGAGCGGTCCTTCGGCCGCCGCACTCTACGGCAGCAGCGCAGCAAACGGCGTCATCCTCATCACGACCAAGAAAGGCCGCGAGGGCAAGCTCCAGGTCTCGTTCTCCTCGTCGTCGGAGTTCTCGAAGGCCTACATGACCCCCGAGTTCCAGACGATCTACGGTAACAAGGCCGGCGCCTACGAGAGCTGGGGCGACAAGATGGCCGCCCCCACCGGCTACGACCCCAAGAAAGACTTCTTCAACACCGGGATGAACTTCATCAACGCCATCACGCTCACTACCGGAAACGACAAAAACCAGACCTTCGCGTCGTTCTCGTCGACCAATTCCGACGGTATCGTTCCCAACAACTCTTACGACCGTCTGAACTTCACGATCCGCAACACGTCGACCTTCGCAAAGGACAAACTCAAGCTCGACCTCGGAGCTTCGTACATCAAGCAGGAGGACACCAACATGGTATCGCAGGGTCAGTACTGGAACCCCGTGATGGCAGCCTACCTCTTCCCGCGCGGCGAGAACTTCGAGGCCATCAAGAGCTTCGAGCGCTACGACGCCACCCGCAACATCCCCGTGATGTACTGGCCCGTGGCCGACCGCGTCTATGCCAACCAAAACCCCTACTGGACGGCCTTCCGCAACATCGTCACCCACGAAAAGAGCCGCTACATGTTCAACGTGGGCCTGACCTACAAGATCACCGACTGGCTGAACGTATCGGCTCGTTACAGAATGGACGACAGCAAGATCAAGTCGGAACGCAAACTCTATGCTTCGTCCCACGAGGTTTTCACCGAGGGTAGCGACAAGGGTTTCTACGGCTATCAGAACTACGACGACCGCCAGGAGTATGCCGACGCCATGGTCAACATCAACAAACTGTGGGACAACTGGTCGATTTCGGCCAACGTGGGTTGGAGCTACTCGAACTTCTGGTCGCTCGAACGAGGCTACAAGGGTCGCCTGCTGGGCGTGGCCAACAAGTTCTCGGCCACCAACATCGACCCGGCCAACGGCCGTCCCGACGAGGCGGGCGGTGATTCGCGCGTCCGCAACCACGCCATCTTCGCCAACGTGGAGCTGGGCTGGAAGAACATGCTCTACCTGACGCTCACCGGCCGCAACGACTGGAACTCGCGTCTGGTGAACACCAAGGAGGAGTCGTTCTTCTATCCTTCGGTCGGACTGTCAGCCCTGCTCTCCGAGATGATCAACATGCCCGAATGGGTTTCGCTCCTCAAGCTAAGAGGCTCGTTCACCCAGGTGGGCGCCCCCGTCTCGCGCTCGGGCCTGACCCCCGGCACCGTCACCACGCCCATCGTCGGCGGCGCACTGAAGCCCACCGACATCTATCCCTTCACCGACTTCAAGGCCGAGCGTACCAATTCCTACGAGTTCGGTTTGAGCCTGCGTCTGTGGAACCGCTTCAATGCCGAGGTAACCTACTACCACTCGAACACCAAGAACCAGACCTTCCTGGGCGACCTCCCCGAGTTCACGGGCTATAAGAAGATCTACCTTCAGGCCGGCGACGTGGAGAACCGCGGTTGGGAGGTGATGGTCAACTACAACAACCGCTTCAAGTCGGGTCTCGCCCTTTCGTCGACCTTCACCTACTCGCGTAACGTCAACGAGATCAAGGAGATGGTCAGCAACTACAAGACCGGTCTGATGGATGACCCCATCAACATTCCCCAGGTATTGAAGGACAAGGGACGCGTCATCCTCAAGGAGGGCGGCAGCATCCACGACATCTATGCCAACACCTTCTTCAAGAAGGACAGCCAGGGCTTCGTGGAGATCAAGAGCGACGGAACCTATTCCCTGGAGGCCGGCGAGCCCGTTTACCTCGGCTCGACCGCACCCAAGTACAACATGGGCTGGAACAACGCCATTTCCTATAAGGGCGTGAGCCTGGGCTTCCTGTTCACGGCACGCGTCGGAGGCGTCGTCACCTCGTCGACCGAGGCCATCCTCGACAAGTTCGGTGTATCGAAGCGTTCGGGCGACGACCGTCTGGCCGGCGGTGCACTGCTTCCCGGTCAGGGTCGCGTCGATGCCAAGACCTACTACCAGATGATCGGTACGGGCGACTACCAGACTTCGGGCTACTACACCTACAGCGCAACCAACATCCGCCTGCAAGAGCTGACCCTGAGCTACACCCTGCCTAACAAGTGGTTCCGCAACGTAGTGAAGGATCTCACCATCTCGTTCATCGCCAACAACCCCTGGATGATCTACTGCGAGGCACCGTTCGATCCCGAACTCACCCCTTCGACCGCCACCTACGGCCAGGGCAACGACTACTTCATGCAGCCCAGTGTGCGCAGCTATGGATTCTCAATCAAGTTTAAATTGTAGAACGCGACAACCATGAAAAACATCAACAGATATATACTCATGGCAGGCGTATGCACAGCTTCGCTGCTTGCGGCCTGCGACTATGAGCAGATCAATACCAACCCCTTTGAAGTTACCGATGAGGAGAGCATCCGCGACAACATCGCAGTCGGCGGCATGGTCCTCTCCCTGGAAAAGAACGTATTTCCGGTAGGAACCCAGGCCGACGATACCGATATCATCAATGCCTACCAGGTAGCCTACCACCTGTCGGCCGACATCTGGAGCGGTTATTTCGGCGAGGCCAACACTTGGGACGGCGGTAACTCCCACCCCTGCTATTACCTCAAGGACGGCTGGGTGGCCTCGACCTACGATTGGGCCTACACCAAATCGCTCGACCCGTGGAAGCGCCTGAAGGCTTCGTCGGAGCAGAACAAGACCCCCGAGGTGTACGCCCTGGCACAGATCCTCAAGATCTCGGCATGGCACAAGGCTGTCGACACCTTCGGTCCCATCCCCTACTCCCACGCTGCCGACAACACCATGAAGATCTTCTTCGACTCCGAGGAAGAGGTCTACACCCAAATGCTGGAAGATCTCTCCGCCGCGATCGGGACATTGAAGGACTATGCCGAGAACGGCATCGCCATCATGCCCAAATACGACGCCGTATACGGAGGAGACGCGAAAAAATGGGTGAAGTATGCCAACTCCCTCATGTTGCGTCTGGCCATGCGCATCAGCAGCGCCAGCCCCGAAAAGGCCAAGCAGTATGCCGAGAAGTCACTGGACGGCATCGGTGTGATGACCTCGAAGGACGACGAAGCCAAGATGGCGACAGGTGCAGGCATGAACTTCATCAACAACGTGGAGTGGCTGGCCACCAAATACGGCGAGGCACGCATGGGTTCGACCATCTACTCCTATCTGATGGGCTATGAGGACCCCCGCCTGAGCAAATATTTCCTGCCGGCCGAGAACCCCAACGCCGTGAAGGCATACGACGGACAGAAGTATATGGCAGTGCCCTCGGGCCACACCAAAGGCGGTCTCAAGGCCTACAAGGAGTGCTCGCTGCCCAACTTCACATCGAGCACCCCGACCTATTGGCTGCGCACCTCCGAGGTATTGTTCCTCAAGGCCGAGGCGGCTCTGAAGTGGGGCGGCAAGTTCGGCGACGCGAAAACCAACTACGAAGCCGGTGTCAAGATGTCGTTCGAGGAGAACGGCGTGTCGGGTGCCGAGCAGTATCTGATGTCGGGCAAGCGCCCCATGAAGCACTCCCTCTCGGGTGAAGGCAACTGCGACTTTGCGGTTCCCTCCCACGCCACGACCAGCTTCGATGGCGGCGAAGAGGAAAAACTCGAAAAGATCATGATCCAGAAGTACCTTGCCATGTTCCCCAACGGACATGAGGCATGGACCGACTTCAGAAGAACCGGCTATCCCAAGATGAACCCCGTCGTGGAGAACCGGGGATCCTCGATCGGCATCACCTCGACCGACGGAATCCGCCGCATGAAGTACCCCGAGAGTTTCTACCAAACCTCCGAGGGACAGGAGATCTACGACGACGCCGTGCAGAAGCTGGGCGGCCTCGACAACGGCGCGACCAACCTTTGGTGGGCAAAGAAGTAACAGAATAGCATAACCCGAAACAGCAAATACCAAGATTATGAATATCATCAAGAAATTATTATACTCGCTGCCCCTTGCAGGTATGATTCTCACAAGCTGCACCGATGTGGAGAACATACAGATCGAGCACATCGGCGGCTACAACACCGGAGCTCCCGGCAGCGAAGAGTATTATGCCAAATTGCGCGAGTACCACGCCTCGGCCGCAAACTACGCTCGTCCCGTAGCCTTCGGATGGTTCTCCAACTGGTCGCCCACGGGCACCATGCGCAGAGGTTATCTGAGCTCCATGCCCGACTCGATCGACATCGTCTCCATGTGGAGCGGCGCACCCAGCGCATCGCAGATCACCCCCGAGCAGAAGGCCGACAAGGAATTTGTCCAGAAGGTGAAGGGCATCAAGCTGCTGGAGGTAAGCCTGCTCTCGCACATCGGCAAGGGCCGCACCCCCGAATCGATCTACACAGACATCTACCGACAGGCCGAAGAGGAGAAGTGGCCCGACCACAAAATCGCCGAAGCCAAGAAGCAGGCACGCTGGAATTTCTGGGGTTACAGCCCCAGCAATAACCTCGAGAAGAACCTTCCGGCCTACGCCAAGTTCGCCAAGGCCATCTGCGACTCGCTCGTAACCGGCGAATGGGACGGTTTCGACATCGACTGGGAGCCGGGCATGGGCTTCAACGACTCCGACGGTTCTTTGGACGGCACCACCATCAAGGTGCTGGTCAAGGAGATGGGCAAATACATCGGTCCGGCCAGCGACCCCGAGGGCAAGGGGCACAAGCTGCTGGTCATCGACGGTCTGATCAACTACTTCGGTGCCGACATGGAGGAGTATGTCGATTATTGGATCACGCAGGCCTACGGCAGAGCACAACCCTCCTACCGCGCACCCGGCGGCAACGACCGGAAGCTGATTATTACCGACAACTTCGAGTCGAACTTCGCCAACGGCGGTGTCCTGCTCCACCAGGCGAGATGGATGCCGGATGCAGCTCACGGAGGTTACAAGGGCGGAGTCGGAGCCTATCGTTTCGATAACGACTACGACAACAAACCCGACTACAAATGGATGCGTCAGGCAATCCAGATCAACCAACAGGTATTCAACGACTGGAAAAAGAACCAGAAGCCTACCATGTAATTTGTCACCTAAAAAACAGCGAATAAAATGAATAGAATATTAAAATATCTGGCATTTGCCGCGGCCTCGGTATCCTTGTATTCGTGCAACGATACGCAGGGCGATTTGCTGGAATCCAAAGTATATTTCGAAAGCGACGAATACCGTGTGGAGATCGGCGAAAGCAATGAAATGGCCATTGAACTCGGCGCCCGCCTTTCGAATCTGATGACCAACGACGTTCGGCTCACCTACGACTTCGCCGATCAGGCGGCCGTCGATGCGTTCAACGCCAAGAACGGAACCGAGTACAAGCTCTTCGACCTGGAGCATGCCTCCATGAATGTCAAGGAGTCGGCAATCAAGGCGCAAAAGGTCTATGCCGACAAGGTAAACATCACCCTCTCGAACCTCAACACCGTGGAGGAGGGCAAAACCTATGTACTTCCCGTTCGTATCGCCAGCTCGTCAGCCCCCATCATCAGCGGCGGCGACATCACCTACTATGTAATCAGCAAGCCGGTGAGACTGGTCCACGCGGCCCGCTTCAGCAACAGTGCCATCTATGTACCCATCCCCGGCGACCGCGGCTTCAAGTCGCTGACCTACGAGGCCCTGATCTACGTCGACAACTTCTACGGCAACAACACCGTCATGGGCAAGGAGGGGGAGCTGATCCTACGCATCGGTGACGAGGGCGGCGGTCTTGCCCGCAATCTTCTCCAGATTGCAGGTAAAGTCCAGTTCCACAATCCCAACGGATTGCAGACCAAACAATGGTACCATGTGGCATTCGTGCGCGATGCAGCTTCGGGCTTCGCCGGAATGTATGTAAACGGCGTCAAGGTCAATGAAGGCAGCGCAGGATCCAAGGAGCTGATGATTGGCGGTGACGGCATCGGCGGCGGCGGATTCTTCATCGGCAAGGTCGACGGCTTCATGTGGGGCGAGCGTCCGTTCAACGGCAAGATGGCCGAGGTACGTCTGTGGAGCGTTGCCCGCACGGAGAACCAGCTGCAGAAAAACATGCTGTCGGTAGATCCCAAGTCCGAAGGTCTGGAGTGCTACTACAAACTCAACAGCGAAGGCATGAACGGCAACACCATCAAGGATGCAACCGGCAAGATGGACGGTCAGACCCGCGGTCCGGTCTTCCCCACCGACCTCGACACCCCCATCGAGATCAAGTAACCGCACGGTTATCCCTATTTTTGAAAAGGGCGGAATTCGGCAACGGATTCCGCCTTTTTCCATCTTCCGCCCATCCCCCCTTTTCCGCAAATCATTCCTGCGCCCCAATAACGCTCGCCCGTTCCGACCGAATCCATCGCTTCCCGACCTCTTCGCTCCCTCTGACAGCCCCTCTCCCGAACCCGCCCCCGCAACTCAAAACACCTCAAAAACACACCAACCACCCTCGCCGAAACCACATCCCTCCCCCGGATCTTGCCTCTTCCCGAAAACTCGCCGAAACTCCTCCTGCCGAAAAGCCCGCTCCGCCCTGTCGCGCCACCGATCCAGAGAACATCCGGGGACGCTCTTGAAGGCCGATTCACACATGTGCCAAAGAGCACCCGGCTCCCCATTCGCCCGAAACGCCCGAAAACACAGATTACAAATTGCAACCACAAAAACCCTGCTTTTTTCCAAATTGCAAGCAATATAACCCAATCAGGTATATATGTGTCATACAGATAAATTATTTTAATATTTTATTTGTATGCAAGTCCACATTTTATTACATTTGCCTGTAGACTTTATTTAAAAAATTATTTAAATTAACGCTTATGGGAAGAAAAATTCTACTATCGTTAATTGCGTTACTCGGGGGGGGGATTTTATTTTCTCTGGCCCAAAGTAAGCAGATTTCCGGTACAGTCACCGGTCCCGACGGGAAACCGGTAGCCGGAGCGACAGTTATGGTCGACGGCACGCAGGTCGGCACAACCTCCAACGGAGACGGTAGCTTCACCATTGCGGCTCCCGAAAACGGATCGCTGATCGTATCCTTCATCGGCTATGAAACCCAAAAGGTGGCCATCGGAGGCAAGACCCGGATCAGCATCACCTTGAAAGAGGACTCCCAGGACATCGACGATGTGATCGTAGTGGCTTTCGGTACAGCCAAGAAAGACGCCTTCACCGGTGCGGCGAAGGTGATCAAATCCGATGATCTGATCAAGACGCAGTCTTCGAACGTCGGGGATGCCCTCGTCGGCAAAATTGCCGGAGTGCAGTTCTCCGCCGCATCGGGTCGTCCGGGTGCCGGCCAGAAGATTTACGTGCGCGGCTACGGTTCGATGAATGCCCAAAACGACCCGCTGTGGGTTGTAGACGGCGTGCCCTACGAAGGCGACATCAACAACATCAACGCCGCCGACATCGAGTCGATCAGCGTTCTCAAGGACGCCGCATCGAACGCCCTGTACGGCGCCCGCGGTGCGAACGGCGTCATCATGGTCACGACCAAGCGTGCGAAGGCCGGCGAGGCCACCGTGACTTTCGACGGCAAGTGGGGCATCAACACCCGTGCGCTGCAGACCTACGACATCGTGGAGGATGCGGGCGAATACTACGAGATGCACCACAAGTCGCTCTACAACTATTACAAGCTCAATAAGAAGCAATCTGCTGCGGATGCCTACGCCTCGGCCAACAAGTTGCTGACCTCGAACGATCCCGGAGGTCTAGGCTACAACGTCTTCACCGTGCCCGAAGGCCAGAACCTCATCGGCGAAAACGGCCGTCTCAACCCGCGTGCGACGCAGGGCCGTCTGGTAACCGACTCCAACGGACAGAAATTCTACCTGCAGCCCGACAACTGGCTCGACGAAATCTACAAATCGGCCGCATTCCGTCAGGAGTATAACGTCAACGTTTCCGGCGCAACGGACCGCGCCAATTTCTTCGCATCGCTCGGTTACCTGGACAACACGGGTATCGTCGACGGTTCGAACAGCGAACGCTATACCGCCCGCCTGCGCGCGGACTACCAGGCCAAAAAGTGGCTGAAAGTCGGCGGTAACATGTCCTACACCCACTTTGTCTGGCACAACGGCAACAAGCCCAATGCCGACGGCGAAGGCCAGGGCGAAGGTAATGCCGACGGCGGAAACGCATTTGCCACGGCGATCCGCATGGCTCCGATCTATCCGGTCTACATGCGCGACGGCAACGGCAAGATCATGATCGACAAATACGGCTTCAAGATGTACGATACCGGCGACGGCCGCAACGGCGGAGCACTGCGCACCAACGGCGGCAAGAGCAACGACCTTCAGGACATCCAGCTCAACAAGTACATCAACGAGGGCAACGCCTTAATCGCCAACGGATTTGCCGACTTCTCCCTGTACAAGGGCCTGAAACTGACCCTCAACGGCAGCGTATCGCTCGACGAGACCCGCGGCACGAATGTGTCGAACCCCTACTACGGACAGTTCGCCGAATCGGGCGGTTCTGTCTACAAGAGCCACGGCCGGGAGATCGCCTACAACATGCAGCAGCTCCTGACCTACAACAACACCTTCGCCGAGGTCCACAACCTCGACCTGCTCTTCGGTCATGAAATGTACAACCGCAAATCCTACGGTCTGTACGGTTCGCGCACCATGATGTTCTCGCCGGACAACACCGAGCTCAGCGGCGCAGTCATCGACTCGTCGCGGTCGGGTTCGTCGGTTCTGGAGTACAACAACGAAGGTTACTTCTTCCGCGGACAGTACGATTATGACAACCGCATCTATCTCTCGGGCTCGTACCGCCGCGACGCATCGTCGCGCTTCCACCCCGACCACCGCTGGGGTAACTTCTGGTCGCTCGGTGCAGCCTGGATCATCAACCGCGAGAGCTGGTTCAACGCACCGTGGGTCAACATGCTGAAGGTCAAGGCATCGTACGGTTCTCAGGGTAACGACAACCTCGGATCGCGGGCCGAATCCTACTACCGCTATACCGACTACCGCGAAATCCTGAGCAGCGGCGACGGCGTTACGAGCGTCCTCTTCCAGAAAGGCAATCCCGACATCACCTGGGAGACCAACGCCAACCTCAATGTCGGCGTAGAGTTCGGCTTCTGGGACAACCGCCTGTCGGGTAGCCTCGATGTCTTCAACCGCAAGACCACCGACATGCTCTTCGAACTGGCCACCCCGATCGAGGCAGGTTACACGACGATTTTCACCAACATCGGCGACATGGTCAACCGTGGTTTCGAAATCGAGCTGCACGCCGACCTGATCCGGACCAAAAACCTGGTGTGGGACTTCTCGCTCAACATGACCCACTACAAGAATGAGGTGACCCGCCTGCCGGAGCAGTTCAAAAACAACACCACGGCCGACGGCAAACACGTAGGCCGCTGGCAGAGCACCAAATTCCTCACCGAAGGGGAATCCGTCTTCTCGTTCTACGTTCCGACCTATGCGGGAGTAGACCCCGAGACCGGAAAATCGCAGTGGTACACCTACAAAACCGAAGAGGACGGCACCAAGAAGCGCATCAAGACCTCCGATTACTCGGTAGCCTCGCAGGAGGGTCGCGAAATGCACGGAGACGCCCTGCCCGATGTCTACGGAGGTTTCGGCACGTCGCTGCGCTTCCATGGCATCGACTTCTCGATCGGCTTCACCTACCAGCTCGGCGGACAAGTTCTCGACGAGGGTTACAGGTTCTATATGAACTCCCCGTCAGGCACGTCGACCGGCAACAACTACCACCACGATCTGCTCAATTCGTGGACTCCCGAGAACTCCGGTTCGAACATTCCGCGATTTGCTTACGACGACACGGACCAGGCAGCCATCTCGGACCGTTTCCTCATCAGCGCCTCGTACCTGAACATCCAGAACATCACGCTCGGCTATACGCTTCCCAAGCGCATCACGCGCAAATTCCTCGTCGAGAATCTGCGTATCTACTTCGCCTGCGACAACGTATGGTACTGGTCCAAGCGTCAGGGTCTCGATCCGCGTCAGGCCATCAACGGAATCACGAACCCCTACTACTACGCCCCGATCCGCACCTTCTCGGGCGGTGTAACCGTAACGTTCTAATTTGTTAAACGACGAATATCATGAAAAAGAACAACATACTGAAAACAGCGGCACTTCTTCTCGGTTCGGCCGTACTTCTTTCGGGCTGTATCAAGGAGACCTTCCCCGAGGGGGGATATGCCACCAGCGAACAGACGACCGATTCCCCGTTCGCACAGGGTGGTCTTATCACAGCCATGCCGACAGTTCTCATTACCAACTTTATGAGTCTCGGCGAGCACATCGACTTCGGCTACCCGGGTATCTTCGGTGCCACCGACCGCATGGCCGGCGAGGTATTCCCCGTCAGCGGCAACCTGCCGGGCGGCAACCAGTACTACGACCGTTGGCAGGCCTGGCTCTATCCGGGCAAATCAACCGGCTTGGCTGCCAATGGCAGAATGTCCCCGTTCTTCTATACCAACTATTACAAGTTCATCTTCACGGCCAATGAGGCCATCAACGCCGCAAAGAAGATCGGAGATGCCAATGAAATGATGGGTATCGCCAAGACTTTCCGCGCTCTCTGCTACCTCGACCTGGCCCGCCTCTACGAGGCACTGCCGGCCAAGGCTCCCAAGCGCCCCTCCTACGAGACCGAGCTGAAAGCTGTTGAAGGGCTGACCGTCCCCATCGTCCGGGAAGATACGAGCATGGAGCAACTGGAGAACAACCCGCGCGTATCGCGCGAGGAGATATTCAAGTTCATCTTCGAGGATCTCAACGCAGCCGAGACTCTGCTGGCCGACTATACGCCGCCAACGAAAAACCTGCCCTCGCTGGCTGTGATCTATGGACTCAAGGCCCGCGCCTACCTCTGGCTGGGTCAATTCAACGAATCCTATGCGGATATTCCGACCGGCGAAGCCGCTTACAAAATGGCTGCCGAATATGCCCATAAGGCCATCGAAAAATCGGGCTGCACGATCCTGACCGAAAACCAGTGGCTCGACCCAAAAACCGGGTTCAACACGGTCAACTCGTCGTGGATGTGGGCCATGATCCAGACCACCGACACGGTGCTCAACAACCTGCTGTCGTGGTCGGCCCACATGACGCCCGAGGCGATCTGGGGCTACGGTTACAACTCACAGCCGGGTATCTCGGTATTCAACTACAACCGCATTTCGGAAGGCGACTTCCGCAAAAAGAGTTTTGTCGGAAAGGACCGCTCGTTTAAGGATATTCAACCTTATACGACCCTGACCGAGGAAGAGTTCAAAACGATCGCCGCCTATGCATCGTTCAAGTTCCACGCAGCCAATGGTGAAAAACGGAACTATTCTACGGGTAACGTGACAAGCATCCCGATCATGCGCGTCGAGGAGATGCACCTGATCCAGGCAGAAGCTACAGCACACTACGACAAAGCCGCCGGCAAATCGCTGTTACAGACATTTATGAGCCACAGAGACAAGTCCTATACGGTCTCGGTTGCCGACGACAAACTTATCGAGGAGATTATTTTCCAGAAGCGGATCGAGTTCTGGGGCGAGGGTGTCATCCTGTACGACCTGAAGCGTCTGAACATGGGCATGCACAACGGCAAGGAGGGGACGAATGCCCCGCCGGGAGCCAAACTCTCCACAGAGGGCCGCGCTCCTTGGTGGAACTGCGTATTCCCGCTGAATGCCGTCCAGCAGAACAAGGCTCTTTTGGGCAAGAACAACCCCAACCCGGTTCAGACTGTCGACGAGTCTAAATAAAGAAGAAAAATAAGGCCCAACACAGCAGGGCCGAAGATCAACATCGGTTCCTCTGAGCCGCCGCGCCCTGCCCGGCATGCGCCGCAACCCTTCACCGGGTTGCGGCTTTTTGTTTCCGCGCAACGGCCCCGCCGCCCCGAAGAGGCTCCCCGCATGCAACTTCCCGGAGCAATAAAAAAGCCGACAGTAGCACCGGAAAAATATTTTTCGTAAATTTGTAGCGAACCAAAACAAAATCGTTTATGGCAATTACCGAAATACATCCCGGCATCCATTACGTCGGCGTCAACGACCGAACCACCACCCTCTTCGAAGCCCTCTGGCCGCTTCCGATGGGTGTGACGTACAACGCCTACCTGGTCGTAGGCGAAAAGATCGCCCTGATCGACACCGTCGAGGAAGCCTTCGGCAGCCGCCTCGAAGCTAACATCCGCAAGGCCATCGGAGACCGGAAGATCGACTATCTGGTCGTCAACCACATGGAACCCGACCATTCGTCGTCGATCACGGCGCTGCGCCGCCTCTATCCCGACCTCAAAATCGTCAGCAACGCCAAGGCCCTCCAGATGATCGAAGGCTTCTACGGCATCGCCGGGGGCACGCTCGAGGTCAAGGAGGGCGACACGCTCGACCTGGGCGGCAAGACACTGTCGTTCCACATGATCCCGATGGTCCACTGGCCCGAGACGATGGTCACATGGTGCGCCGAGGACCGGACGCTCTTCTCCGGCGACGCCTTCGGGGCCTTCGGGGCGCTCGATGGCGGCATCACCGATTCACAGGTCGAGACCGACCGCTACTGGGACGAGATGCGCCGCTACTACTCCTGCATCGTGGGCAAATACGGCGCTCCCGTGCAGAAAGCACTCCAGAAGGTGCGCACGCTGCCCGTCGGGACGATCTGCTCGACGCACGGCCCCGTGTGGCAGCAGCAGATCGCACAGGTGCTGGACATCTACGACCGCCTGAGCCGCTACGAAGGCGAGCCGGGAGTGGTCGTGGCCTACGCCTCGATGTACGGCAACACGGAGCAGATGGCCGAGCACATCGCGCGTGAGCTGGCCTCGCGACAGGTCGGCCCCATCCGCGTCTACAACCTCTCCCACACCGATCTGTCGATTGTCCTGCGCGACGTTTTCCGGTTCGACACACTGATCGTCGGCAGCCCCACCTACAACGGCAACCTGCTCCCGCCCGTGGCCCAGCTGCTCGACAGCCTCGCCGCGCGCGGCATTCCCCAACGCAAATTCGGCTGGGTCGGTTCGTTCTGCTGGGCCGGCGCCGCGGTGCGTCTGCTCACGGAGTTCGCCCAGAAGATGAAGTGGGAACCCCTGTGCGATCCCGTGGAGATGAAACAGGGCTACTCGCACGAGAAGTGCGACCCCTGCGCAAGGCTGGCGGAGGCCGTCGCCCAATGCAGGCGCAGAGAATAGTGCAGGCACAGAGAATAAAACACCGTAGGGGCGGTCTTCGGACCGCCCTTTTTCGTACTGCGACGGGTATATTCCGAAAAAAAGCCTATCTTTACATTCCGAAAAACAACTCCAGCAATCATGATGAAAATCGCAATCGTGGGAACGGGTTACGTCGGGCTGGTATCGGGAGCCTGCTTCGCCGAAATGGGCCTCGACATCACCTGCGTGGACATAGACGCCGCAAAGATCGAAGCCCTGAATGGGGGCATCATCCCGATCCACGAGCCGGGCCTCGAAGAACTCGTGCGGCGCAACGTGGAGGCGGGGCGCCTGCACTTCACCACCGACCTCACGCAATGCCTGCCCCATGTCGAGGTGGTCTTCTCGGCTGTCGGAACCCCTCCCGACGAGGACGGTTCGGCCGACCTGCAATACGTCCTCGAAGTAGCCCGCACCTTCGGACGCCACATCAGGAAATACACCGTGCTGGTCACCAAGAGCACCGTCCCCGTGGGCACGGCGCAGAAAGTACGCGCCGTGATCGAGGAAGAGCTCGACAAGCGCGGCTGTAAGGTCCCGTTCGACGTTGCCTCGAATCCCGAATTCCTGAAGGAGGGAGCGGCGATCAAGGACTTCATGTCGCCCGACCGCGTGGTCGTCGGCGTTGACAGCGAACGGGCGCGCAAATTGATGGCCAAGCTCTACCGGCCGTTCCTGATCACCAATTTCCGGGTGCTGTTCATGGACATTCCCTCGGCCGAAATGACCAAATATGCGGCCAATGCCATGCTCGCGACGCGTATTTCGTTCATGAACGAGATCGCCAACCTGTGCGATCGCGTGGGTGCCGACGTGGAGATGGTCCGCAAGGGTATCGGCGCCGACATCCGCATCGGCAACAAGTTCCTCTACCCCGGCTGCGGCTACGGCGGCTCCTGTTTTCCGAAGGACGTGAAGGCCCTGGCCCACACGGCCCGGGAACACGGCTACACGATGCAGGTCATCGAGGCCGTCGAGCGGGTCAACGAATTGCAGAAAGAGGTTGTTTTCGAGAAACTGCAGGCCGCGCTGGGCGATCTGCGGGGCAAGGTCGTCGCCATCTGGGGACTGGCCTTCAAACCCGACACCGACGACATGCGCGAAGCCCCGGCCGCGGTGGTAATCGAGCGTCTGCTCGCAGCCGGAGCCGAGGTGCACGCCTACGACCCCGTGGCGATGCCCGAAAGCCGCCGCCGGATGGCCCGGCTACCGATCCGCTATGCCCAGACGATGTACGGGGCCGCCGAAAACAGCGACGCCGTAGCCCTGCTGACCGAATGGAAGGAGTTGCGCATGCCCGACTGGACGCTCCTGCGCGCAACGATGCGGGGCAATGTGGTCGTCGACGGCCGCAATATTTTCGACAAGCCGGAGGTCGAAGCGGCGGGATTCCGCTACTTCGGCATCGGGAAATAAGCCCCCGGTACCTCGGGCCGGATCTTCGGCCCGAGGGGATAATGCGCCCTGTGCGACACTCTTCCCGCACACCCTGCCTCCAGAGACAAAAAAGGCCGGGAAACCCCGGCCCTAAAACGATGGACAGCTTCTACCGACGCACCTTGACGATGATCTTGCGCACCGTCCCTTCGCCCACCATCGGCGCATGTCCGTCCTCGGGGAAAAGGATCGTAAACTGCCCCGGACGCATCGTGTAATAGGTCTGCGGCACGTCGTCGAAGAGCTGGATGTCGTTCTCGACGCTGAATTCTCCCAGCGGCTTCTTGAGGTCCTTGCGCTCGCTCCAGCCGAAAGACTCCTCCACACCCCGGATAAGAACCTGAATGTCGATGTACTCGTTGTGGATTTCGAGTTTTGCGTCGGGCTTCTGCTTCAGCTCGCGATCCATGACGTTGACGTAGATGTTGCGGCCGTCGAGTTCGTGAATTCCCGGTTCGATCGTCATCCAGTCGGTCGATGCGATCAGTTCAAAAGCCTGTTTCATGCGCGGACTTACGCCGTAGTAAAGCGCGCTGTTTTTCAGAGAGTCTAAAATCATGTTCTTTATTTGTTTTTTCAGTTCTGCGTCTGTCCGCCGCCGAATTCTTCAACTCCGCGGAGCGAATACAAAGTTAACAAGTTTTTTTATTATAACAAAGTAACGGAAAAAGCATTATATTTGATGTCGGAAGGTTTCGCCGGACCACACCCGATCCGGAGCGCAGCCTCCCTGCTTTTGCAAACCTGTAACCAAAACATATGGATCATGGACTTTACGGAACTCAGACTTTCGGGTAAAACCCGTCGTGAACACGACCTGCTGGGCGAAATGGAAATCCCGGCGGAGTATTATTTCGGTGTGCAGACCATGCGCGCCGTAGAGAATTTCCACATCAGCCGCGTACGGCTCAACTTCTTTCCGGAGCTGATCCGCGCCCTGGCCGACGTCAAGCAGGGGGCCGCCATGGCCAACCGCGACCTGGGGCTGCTCGACCCGGCAATCGCCGATGCCATCATCCGGGCCTGCGAGGAGCTGCGCGCCGGGAAACTCCACGAACAGTTCGTCGTCGACATGGTGCAGGGCGGCGCCGGCACGTCGACCAACATGAATGCCAACGAGGTGATCGCCAACCGGGCGCTGGAACTCCTGGGCCATGAAAAGGGCGAATACAACTACTGCCACCCCAACAACCATGTCAACCTCTCGCAGTCGACCAACGACGCCTACCCCACGGCCGTGAAGATCGCCCTGGCGCGCAGCATCGAACACCTGGTTGCCTCGCTGCGCGAACTCGTCGCGGCGTTCCACGCCAAGGGCGAGGAATTCTCCACCATCATCAAGATGGGGCGCACACAGCTTCAGGACGCCGTGCCGATGACCCTGGGCCAGGAGTTCGAAGCCTACGCCGCCAATCTGGCCGAGGAGGCCGAACGGCTGACGGCCAACAAACAGCTATTCTTCGAGATCAACATGGGGGCTACGGCCATCGGAACGGGCATCAACACCGACCCGGACTATGCCGGGCTTTGCACCCGCCACCTGCGCGAGATCACGGGGCTGCCGCTCGTCGAGGCATCGAACATGATCGAGGCCACGAGCGACACGGGAGCCTTCATCATGAACTCCTCGGCCCAGAAACGCCTTGCGGTGAAGCTCTCGAAAATCAGCAACGACCTGCGTCTGCTCTCGTCGGGTCCCCGCTGCGGGCTGAACGAAATCAACCTTCCGCCGCGCCAGCCGGGCTCGTCGATCATGCCGGGCAAGGTCAACCCGGTGATCCCCGAGGTTGTCAACCAGGTTGCATTCCGCGTGATCGGCAACGACCTCACCGTGACGATCGCCTCGGAAGCCGGACAGCTCGAACTGAACGTCATGGAGCCGATCATCGTCCACTGCCTGTTCGAGAGCATCGAAATGCTGATCAACGCCATGAATACGCTGCGCGAGAAGTGCATCGTCGGCATCACGGCCAACGAGGAGATCTGCCGCAGAATGGTCTACAACAGCATCGGACTGGTCACGGCGCTCAACCCCTACCTGGGCTACGAAACATCGAGCATGCTGGCCAAGGAGGCCCTCAAAACCGGCAAGGGCATCTACGACCTTGTTCTTGAACATAAGCTGATGTGCGAAGAGGAGTTGCACAAGGTGCTGCAACCCGAGAACATGGTCCACCCGCGCAAGAAGATCGAAGAGTGATCAAAAAGAGACCGAAAAAAGATCGGATAACCCCGCCCCGGCTCCGCAGAGCCGGGGCTATTTCGTTCCACCGGACTGCTATTGCGCCACCCAGCCGCGACGCATCAGAATCCTCCCACCAAATACCGCACGCCCCCGTTTGCCGCAATCTCCTTCCCGGTTGTCTCACCCCCGCCCTTGCCGCGCAAATAGCCTTCCTCAGGTAGGGAAGACCGGCCTGTACCTTACCGGCGGGATCGACGCGCCCGCAAGGGCTTTCGGAAAACAGCAGCTGATTTCCGGCGACAAGCCGGCCGGACACATGCAACCCGGCACCAAGAGAGTCTCCGCCCGAAATTCCGCTTTCCGGCGAGAGGAGGAAATTCGTCAGGGCTTTTTCCGAAGCCGCACGACAACGGGATGGTGGTCCGAATAGTCGACCGGAATCACCTCGTAGGAAAGCGGTTCGAAACCGCCGCTCAACACATAGTCGATGCGCAACATGTTGTAGAACCCGCGGAACGTATGTGCATAGCCCGACCCGCACTCGCGGAATGCGTCGCGCAGACCCCGCGCCATCGTGCGGTAGACATACGACATGGGCGTATCGTTGAAATCGCCGCAGACGATCCGCCGCGTGCGTGTCGCCTCCACGACCTGCGCGATGCTGTCAACCTGCGCGGCCCGGAGCACGCTGTTTTCGCGCAAACGGGTCACGATACTGCGGATTTTGGTCTCGCGCGCCGTGTCCGAAAGGAACTGATGGCTGGTGATGAACTGGTTGTCTGAAGCGTTGATGGCCGTCGATCGCAGGTGGTTGTTGAAGACCCGCACGGTGTCCTCGTCCACAATCACATCGGCCCAGACCGAAGACGAGGGCGTCAGCACGGTATCCGAACGCAGAATGCGGTATTTGCTCAGAATGGTCAGCGTTGCCCCGTAAAGCGAATCGGGAGCCTGCGTGCGCCCGAAGTGGGCGATCTCGTACTTCTCGCCCAGCAGGGCAAACTCCTCGGACTTCTCCGCAAGGCGGGCATTGAATTCCTGGAGACAGATCAGGTCGGGATCCTGCTCCTCGATCAGACGCAGGATGTCGTTGACACTGCTCCGGCCGTCCTCGCCGTAGAAACAGCGCACGTTGTAGCTCATAACCTTGACCGCCGCGCGGTCGAAGGACTCCTCCGAGGCATAGCTGCGGCGGATTTCGGGACGCCAGAAGAGCGAGACCTTGAAAAGTCCCGCCACGACGATGACCAGCATCGTCCCGGCACACACCCAGCGCCAGCGGATGATCCAATAGAGCGTCAGCACGACCGCCGCGACATAGACCGCCGGAGCCGCCAGCCCCAACACGGGAAAGAACCACACGCTGCCCGGGGCGACATAGGGGACGAAATAGGTGAGCACCAACGTCACGCCCACGGCCAGGGTCACGAGCGTCAGGACCAGATCGACCAGACGCACGGCAAGACTGCGCCGCCGCTTCTCCGGAGTTCCTCCCCCGTATCCGTTATAGTAATCGAAAGCCATCGGCTAAAAGCGGATCATTCCCCGGCGCTTCCACCAATGCAGCAGCAGGAATCCCCACAGCATGCCGCCCACATGGGCGAAATGGGCGACGTTGCCCACGCCCCTCCATCCGAGGAACAGCTCGATGACGGCATAGATGACGACAAACCACTTGGCCTTCATCGGAATGGGCGGAATCAGCAACATGATGACCGCATTGGGATGCATCACGCCGAAGGCCAGCAGCAGTCCCATCACCGCACCCGAGGCGCCGACCAGCAACAGCGGCAGTTCGCCGAAGGCCAGTGCCGTGAGGTACTGAATCAGCGCCGCACCTACGCCGCAGACCATGTAGAAGGTCAGAAACCGCTGCGAGCCGAGTTCATACTCGAGCGTCCGCCCGAACATCCACAATGCAAACATATTGAAGAAAATATGCTCGAAATTGGCATGCAGGAACATGTAGGTGATGAACTGATAGGTATGGAAATAGGGCGTTCCCAACGACAGGGCGCAATACTGCAGGATCGTGTCGCCGACAGGCAGCATGGCCGTGGCCATATAAACCAGTATATTTATGATTATCAGATTTTTGACCACCGGAGGGGTCTGAAAATAGCGGTTCATGCGTTTTAATTTTTGCAAATGTAACTCTTTTCCACCGGATTATCCCAACTTGGCGCGCAAATCTTCCGGCGTGATCTCCGCGGAGATCGCCTTGCCCGAGGGCGAAAAGCTGAAATTCCCCGTGTCGGCCAGCTGTGCGAGCAGTGCCTCGGCCTCCTCGCGCGAGAGATTCCGCCCCACGCCCCTGGCTCCGGATCGGGCCATCACACCGGCGATCTTCTCGCGCCGCACATCGGAGAGCGACACCGGGATCGCAAAGGCCTGCAACAGGTCGAACAACAGCCTGTCCACCGCATCGGCGGGCATATCAGCGGGCGTTCCCTTCACTTCGACGGCCCCTTCGCCGCAGAAGTCGATGTCGAAACCCAGGGCCGCGAACTCCACGGCATTCTCCTCCAGAAGGGCATATTCGTCGCCCGAGAGGACCAGACGCTCGGGAAAGAGCAGCTGCTGGCTCACCGCCGAGCCGTTGCCCAGCATCCGGAGGTAATCCTCGTAGAGAATCCGCTCGCGGGCGCGCCGCACATCGACCACCACGAAGCGGCCGCCCAAAAGGGCTGCGACATATCCGCCCGGCAACGGCAGCGCATCGGTAAATTCGGGACGCTGCGGCATGTCGAGCTGCTGCTGCTCGGGAGCGTCCGACGAAGGGATGAAATCCAGAGCGCTGTCGTCAAACCCGCCGCCCGAAGAGGCGATCTCGAACCCGCCGCCCGACTCGAACTCCTCGAACTCCCCGTCGTCGGCCCCCGGCAGGGCGAATCCGCCCGCCGCAACCCGCGGGAACGACGCCCCGGTGTTCCGGGCTCCTCCCGTGCGCATGCCTCCTGCGGCGCTATCCGCCACACTCCCGCCGTCGCGGTAAGGCACGTCGAATCCCGTGAAATCGACATTCGGATCGGGAGCCGAAGGGTCGATATACTCTTCGCGGAAGGGGTTGTAGTCGCTGTTCGACATGGCCAGCGGCTCGCTGTAAACGGCTCCCTGCTGCAAGACGGGGATCTCCACCGGGCTGTCCCGGTCGAAATCCATCAGCGGCACGGCGCCCGTTTTGGCCAGCGTCTCGCGCACAGCGGCGTTGACGATCTGCCACACGGCCTCCTCGTCGGCGAACTTGACCTCGGTTTTCTGCGGATGCACGTTGACGTCGATACGCCCGGGGTCGAGCGTCAGGTAGAGAAAATAGGAGGGCTGGCAACTCTCGGGAATCAGTTTCTCATAGGCTTTCAGGATGGCGCTCGTCAGGTAGGAGCTCTTGAAAAAGCGCCCGTTGACAAACAGATATTGCTCCGAGTTTCGTTTCTTGGCGGCCGCCGGACGGCCGATATATCCCTCGATGCAGGCGATCGATGTGTTGGCCTCGACCTCCAGCAGGTTCTGCTTGATGTGACGCCCCACCACATCGACGATGCGCCCGGCCAGCGACCCGGCCTGCAACGCATAGATCGGAGCGTCATTGGCATAGAGTTCGAAGGCGATCTGCGGATTGCAGAGCGCAATGCGCTGAAACTCGGACTTGATCTGCGAGGCCGAGGAGGAACTCTTGTCCAGGAAACGGCGGCGCGCCGGAACGTTGTAGAAAAGGTTGCGCACGAAGAACTGCGACCCCACGGGGCACATCACGGGATTCTGCGCCGCAAACTGCCCGCCGTTGATCTCGATCTGCGTCCCGACCTCGTCGCCCTCCTGACGGGTGCGCAGTTCGACCTGCGACACGGCGGCGATCGAAGCCAGAGCCTCACCGCGGAATCCGAACGTGTGCAGGGCATAAATATCCTCCACGGCCCCGATTTTGCTCGTTGCATGACGGTCGAAGGCCATGCGGGCGTCGATGGGCGACATGCCGCTGCCGTTGTCGACAATCTGAATCAGGTCCTTGCCTCCATCGCGGAAGTTGACCTTCACCGAAGTCGCCCCGGCGTCGATGGCGTTCTCCATCATCTCCTTCACCACCGATGCGGGCCTGTTGACGACCTCGCCTGCGGCGATCTGGTTGGCAACGACCTCGGGTAACAATCTGATTTTATCTGCCATTTACTCCTTGTAATCGTTGGGAACGACCCTAATGGGCGCATAGGGATTGAACTCTTCCTGGCCGACCTGCTGCGTTTCGGTCGCAGGCAGAGCCCGCGTGCGGAGGAACACCTCGGCCAGCTTCGGGTAGAGAAGGTAGATGAAAAGCATCACCACCACAGCCCCTGCGGCCATCTTCAGCACACGCATGCGGCCCCGCTCCTCCTCGTTCGACCGCCGTTGCTCCCGGGCTTCGCGCTGGGTGCGGATGTACTGCCCGGGCCGGTATTCGCGGTCGGCATCCTCGGCGCGCTCGCCGCGCAACTCGGCCCGGCGCTGCTCACGGGCCTCCTTCTCGGGGTCGTAATACCGCGGGATGTAATTGAATTTGTTCGGGTGCCGTTTGAAGGGGGTAAAGCCTAACATGGTCGTTCTATTTTTTGTAAAGATACGAATATCTTCGCAATTTTATTGCATGACTCTCTTTTTTCCATTTGCGACATCACGGCCGCGGTGCGACGACAGGCCCGGCAGACGACGCTGTCGTTTGCCGGGCCGCCCAAGCAGAAACGGCGCCAGACCTGCGCCACAAGCCCCTCGGCGAGGGAATGTCCGAGAAACGGCGCTCCGCAACGCCCCGGCCCGCAGGGCTCAAGGCCTGCGGCCCGTGCACCGCCCGAAACCGGATCCTCATCCGGCGGCCGGAGAGACGGCCAACGCCGCGAATACACCCGTCCGCAACGGATCCGGAGCCGCAACTCTCGCCCGGAATCCTACCGGAAGAAGCTTTTCATCCGTTCGAAAATATTCTGATTCTTGACCGACTCCGCCTTCTGGAACGAGGGCTGCGCGGCCAGCTGCTCGACGAGTTTCCGCTCCTCTGCCGAGAGTTTCGACGGAACGGTGATGTCCACCACCACCAGTTCGTCGCCGCGGCCGTATCCGTTCACGTCCGGCAATCCCTTGCCGCCCAGACGCAACACCTTGCCGGCATGCGTTCCCGGAGCGATCTTGATCTTGGCGCGTCCGTCCACCGTCGGAACCTCGACCGTGCCGCCCAACAGGGCCGTCGTCACGGTGATGTTCAGGTTGTGGATCAGATCGTTGCCGTCGCGCACCAGTTCGGGATCGCGCTCCTCCTCGATCATCACCTGCAGGTCGCCGTTCACACCGCCCTGACGCGCGGCATTTCCCTTGCCCGTGACGGTAAGGACCATGCCCTCGCCCACGCCGGCCGGGATCTTGATCTCCACGACCTCCTGCCCGCGCAGCGTGCCTTCGCCCTTGCACTTGTCACACGCCGCGGTGATCACCTTGCCCGTGCCGCCGCACGTGGGGCAGACGCCCTGCGTCTGCATCCGCCCGAAGAAGGTATTCTCCACGCGCGTCACATAGCCCGCTCCGTTGCAGGTCGAACAGGTCGAATAGGCATTGGCGTCCCTGGCTCCCGAGCCGCCGCACTTGTCGCAGGCGACGGTCTTGTTGATCTTGAGTTTCTTCGTAACCCCGTTGGCGATCTCGGACAGCGTCAGCTTGACCCGCACGCGGATGTCCGAGCCGCGGTTCACGTGCCGTCCGCCGCCGTTCGACGAGCGGAATCCGCCGCCGAAATGGCCGCCGAAAATATCTCCGAACTGCGAGAAGATGTCCTCCATCGAGAAGCCACCTCCACCGAAACCTCCGAAACCTCCGGCCCCGCCGCCTGCCGCGCCGCTCATTCCGGCATGGCCGAACTGGTCGTAACGGGCGCGCTTGTCGGGGTTCGACAGCACGTCGTAGGCCTCTGCAGCCTCTTTGAATTTCTCCTCGGCCTCCTTGTCCCCGGGGTTTTTGTCGGGGTGGAACTGGATGGCCGCTTTGCGGTAGGCCTTCTTTATTTCGTCTGCGTTAGCGTTCTTCGCCACGCCCAGCACTTCGTAGTAATCTCTTTTTTCTGCCATGATCCTACTCTCCTACAACGACTTTAGCAAAGCGCAGCACCTTCTCGCCCAGCATGTAACCCGTCTGAACGACATCGATGACCTTGCCTTTTTTCCCGTCCCCAGCTGCAAACCGGGCCACGGCCTCCGAAAAATCGGCATCGAAATCCTTGTCCATCACTTCGATCTCGGTCACCCCCTTGCGGCGGAGTGCCTCGGTAAATTTCTGTGAAATAAGCGTCACACCCGCCCGCAGAGCCTCCAGGTCGTCGCTTTTCTGCATGGCATCGACGGCGCGCTGCACGTCATCGCGCACCGGCAACATCTCCAGCAGCACGTCGCGGCCCCCGGTCTGCACCAGTTCCATTTTCTCCTTGAGCGTGCGCTTGCGGTAGTTGTCAAATTCGGCCTGCAGGCGGACATACTTGTCCTGCCATTGCGCCACGGCCTCTTCGAGGGCCTTGGCTGCGTCGGCTTCGGCAGCGGGCTCACCGTCTGCCAATGTGTCAGTCGCCTCACCGGTTTCATCTGCCACATTGGCACACGCTTCACCCTCGCACGACGGATACCCATCGCCGGGGGCAAAGCCTTCGTCGCCTCCAATACCCTCATTATAAACTTTTTCCTTTTTCATATCTTGTAATTTTTCAGTTTTCCTCCCCTTATTCGATCAAATTGCATACCAACCCGGCCAAGCGCCGGATTTCAAGGACAATGCCCCGCCGGACAACGCACCGACACCCCTTCCGGCGTCAGAGAAGCCACCTCCCGACAAGAGTCCTCTATCCGATGATGAAAATAGCCGGTCGCCTGTTCATTTCGGGCAGCCGGCAGCGGCGCCACTCCCCGGCCGTATGGGTCTCGATCCACTCGCCCGGAGCGGTGAGATCGACAGCTACGGTCAGCCGCGTCTGGGCCCCGAGCGTCTGCACCAGCTGCTCCATCAGCTTCACGTTGCGGTAGGGAGCTTCGATGAAGAGCTGCGACTGCCCCTCCGCCAGTGCGCGTCGTTCAAAGAAACGGATGGCCCGGGCCCTTTCGGGCGGCTTCACGGGCAGATAGCCGTTGAAAGCGAACGACTGCCCGTTCAGCCCCGAAGCCATCACCGCGAGGATGATCGACGAGGGCCCGACGAGCGGCACGACGCGGATGCCGCGGCGGTGACACGCCTCGACGACCGCCGCCCCGGGATCCGCGACGCCCGGCACCCCCGCCTCGGAGATCACCCCCGCCGAACGGCCTCCGAGCAGCGGCGCAATCAGCTCCTCGATTTCGCGGCCGGCGGCAGTGTGTTCGTTCAGTTCGCGGAATTCCAGCTCGCCGATGGGCCGTGCGATGCCGGCTTTCGACAGAAACCGCCGCGCCGTGCGGGTGTTCTCGACGATGAAGTAGTCCAGCGCATCCATCACGGCCCGGTTAGCCGCGGGGAGCACGTCCCACGGCGCCGTTTCGTCCGAAATCGGACAGGGGATCAGATACAGGGTTCCGCTTGCCATTACTCTTTGAGATAGATTCGTTTCACACGCGACGAGACCGAAGTCATGATCTCGTAAGGTATCGTGTCGAGTACCCGGGCCATCGTTTCGAGGTCATTTCCCGGCTCGGCGGAGAAGACCGTCACCTCGTCGCCCTCGCCGACGCCCGGAATGTCCGTGATGTCGATCATGCAACTGTCCATGCAGACGCGGCCCACGATCGGCGCCGGCTGCCCGGCCACCCGCATCGACCAGCGCCCGCAGCCCAGATGACGGTCCAACCCGTCGGCATAACCGATCGGCACGGTCGCCGTCAGCGTCGGGCGCAGCAGTTTTCCGGCACGTCCGTATCCCACGGCCTCGCCCGCTTCGAGACGCTTGATCTGCACGATGCGGGTCTTGAGCGCCGAAACCGGACGCAGCCCCGCATTGTGCTCCCATCCGAAACCGTAAAGACCCAGCCCGAGGCGGCACATGTCGAACTGCGCCTCGGGGAAGCGCTCGATGGCCGCCGAATTGGCCGTATGGCGGATGACGGGATAGGGCAGCGACGCGGCGAGGGCGGCACTCATACGGTCGTAACGCGCGATCTGCTCCCGGGTGTAGGCATCCTCCTCGGGCATGTCGGCACAATTCAGGTGCGAGAACACCGACGCCACCTTCACGGCGGGCAACTCCCGCAACACCTCGCACAGGCGCGCGATCTCTCCTTCCATGAATCCCAGCCGGTGCATGCCCGTATCGAGCTTGATGTGCACCGGATAACGGATTTCGCCCGCATGCGACACCGCCTCGGCGAAATCGGCAAGCGACCGGAAACTGTATATCTCGGGTTCGAGCCGGTTGGCGATCATCTGCTCGAAACTGTCGGCATCGGCATTCAGCACCACGACGGGCATGGTGATCCCCCGCTCGCGCAGCAGCACACCCTCGTCGGCGAACGCCACGGCAAGGTAGTCGACCCCCTGGTGCTGGAGCATCTGCGCCACCTCGAAATCCCCGGCACCGTACGAACCCGCCTTGACCATCGCCACGAGACGGGTCGAGAAATCGATCTTCGCGCGAAAATAGTTCAGGTTGTGCACCATGGCGTCGAGATCGACCTCCAGCACCGTCGTATGGCTCTTGCGCGCCAGTGCATGCGCGAGTTTCTCGAAACGGTACTCCCGCGCGCCTTTCAACAGGACGGCACGCCCGGCCACCGCCCTGCGGCCGATGCGGGCGATGCACTCGTCGGTCGAAGCAAAAAACTCCCTGTCGCCGCCGAACAGCGCGGCATAGCGCTTCAGCTTCGGACCGATACCGACAAAGGTGTCGATGCCGGCCCGCGCGACCATCCCGGCCACGCGTCCGTACAGTTCGTCGTCGGTCAGCCCGCTCTGCGCGATGTCCGACAACACGAGCGTCCGGCGGCGCGACAGCGCCACGTTGTGCAGGTAGTCGAGCGCCAGAGCCAGCGAGTTGAGATCGAGGTTGTAGGCGTCGTTGATCAGCACCGAGTCGTTGATGCCGTCCTTGACTTCGAGCCGCATGGCGACCTCGGGAGCCCCGCTGAACGCCGGGGCGGGATAGCCCATCGCCGCGCAGAACGCCTCGACGATCCGGGCGTTGCGGCGTGATGCCGCGTTGCCGATCAGCGCTTCCGGCACCTCGGGACAGGAGGCCGCGTCGCAGAGTTTCCGCCCCGCGAAGCGCGCGGCGATCATGCGGCCCAGCGGCTCGTAATAACTGTGGTAGACGATGGTCTCGGCACAGTGGGCCAGCACCATCTTCTCGTCGCATTTCTGCTCCAGATTGAGGAAATTCTCCTGATGTGCGTCGCCGATCGAGGTGAACACCACCACATCGGGACGGATGATGCGCTCCAGACGCTCCATCTCCCCGGGTTTCGAAATCCCCGCCTCGATCAGCGCCAGCTGCTCGTCGCCCTCGATCATCAGCACGGACAGCGGCACCCCCAGTTGCGAATTGTAGCTTTTGGGCGACCGGTAGCACTTTATGCCCGCAGGCAGCTCCTCGGCAATCCACTCCTTGATGACGGTCTTGCCGTTCGAACCGGTGATGCCCACCACCGTTCCCCGGAACTGCGCCCTGTGGTATGCCGCCAGACATTGCAGGGCCGCGATGGCATTTTCGACGAGCACATACCCGCACTCCGGCAAGGCTTCGAGCGGCCGTTCGACCATAAAGGCCCGCACGCCGCGCGCATACATCTGCGTGACGAACGCATGCGAATCGTGGTTTGCGCCACACATGGCGACAAACACCGGCCCCGCTCCGAGTTCGCACGTCAGCGAGCGGCTGTCGGTCACCACCGACTGTACTTCGCAGTCGGTTCCTGAAAACCTGCCGCCCACGACGGCGGCGATTTGCGAAAGACGATATTTCATAAAATATCCATTTTTTCCAGTCTTTTTTCGGGGAGGGGCTCCCGAAAAGCTCCGTCAGACACCGGCCGCCAGCCCCGAAACGCCTGCTCCCGGCCCCGTCTGCCCCCTGCTTCCGGGCCCAAACGCCTGCTTCCGGCCCCGGGCCTTGCAATCCGCGGATTTGCGGTCCGGGCCACCCCTGCACCCGCTGCCTTATTTCACGCCGCGCAGCATTTCCCGGCTCCCCGATCCGAACGGGAAACCCCAAGCCTCACCCTCACGACAAATCGAAGGTAACGATCGTTATCCCGGCCCCGCCGCGATCGGCATGCTCGTCCACCGCCGAAACGATCTCCGGCACCGTGCGCAGGTAACGGCGAATCTCCTCCTTCAACGCGCCGGTTCCCTTGCCGTGGAGAATCGACACCGTGCCGACACCCACCATCAGTGCGTCGTCGATGAAGTTGCGCACCTCGTCCAGCGCCTCCGAAGCGCGCATGCCGCGCACGTCGATGTGGTCCTTGAAGTTGAGCTTGCGCGACGAGATGTCCACCGAGAGAACCGTACGGGATGTAACGGGACGTGTCGCCTCGCGGTATTCGTTGTTCGACACCACCGTCAGCAACCCCTTGTCCACCGCCGTAAGTATCTGCCCGAACGCCACCTGCGCCCGCTTTCCCTTCACCGACTGCACCACGCCGACCATCTCCTGCCCGGTCATGCGGACTTTCGACCCGACGACCACTTCGCGCGGCTTCTCGGGCTCCGGAGCACGCTCCCCCGCTGCCGGCTTCGCGCCCTGCTGCGCCCGACGCTCGGCGCGCCGCTGGCGGCGGCGTTCGATACGCTCTATTTCGCGGGCCACGGCGGCTTCGTTCCGGGCCTCGTCGGCCTTCTCGACCACCTCGCGGAAGTCGTCCAGCTCGCGCCGTGCCAGCCGCGTCAGCTCCTTCTCGGCCTGCGCCTCGCGGATGGTTTTAATCGTATTTTCGATCTGCTTGTTGGCGTCGGCAATCAACTGCCGGGCCTCCAGCTTGGCTTTTTTCAGAATCTCCTGCCGCTCGGTGCGGATCTTCGCCAGCTGCTCGGCATAGTTCTGCTCCAGCTCCTCGACCTTGCGGTCCGTCAGCCGGATGCGGTCGCGTTTCTGCTCCCAGTAATGCTTGTCGCGGGCGATCTCGCGCAGCTGTTTTTCGATATTGATGTGGTCCGACCCGGCCTTTTCGCTCGCCGCACGGATAATATCCTCCGGGAGCCCGATCTTGCGGGCGATCTCCACGGCGAACGAACTTCCCGGCTTGCCCATTTCCAGCCGGAACAGCGGCCGGATATTCTGCACGTCGAACATCATCGCCCCGTTGGCAATGCCCTCCACCGATGCGGCGTAATACTTGATATTGGCATAATGCGTCGTGATCACGCCGTAACACCCCTTGTCGAGCAGCCGCTCGAGGATCGCCTCGGCGATCGCCCCGCCGATGATCGGCTCGGTTCCCGACCCGAACTCGTCGATCAGCACCAGCGTCCGTCCCGACGCGCCCGCCAGCATATGCCTCATGTTCAGCAGGTGCGACGAGTAGGTCGACAGGTCGTTATCGATCGACTGCTCGTCGCCGATATCGATGAAAATGCTTTCGAAGACCGGCAGCTCCGAGACCTCCGATACCGGCACCGGAAACCCGCACTGGAACATATACTGCACGATACCCGTGGTTTTCAGACAAACCGACTTGCCGCCGGCGTTCGGTCCCGAAATGACGAGTATGTGCTTGCGCCGGTCGAGCTGCAAATCCAACGGCACGATCTCGCGGCCCGCGGCCCGCAGTGTCTGCTGCAGCAACGGGTGGCGGGCGTTTTTCAGCACCAGCCTGTCGTCGGTCGATACGATCGGACGCACACACCCGTTCTCCGAGGCCCAGCGGCCCTTGGCGCGCAGCATGTCGACCTCGGCCAGGTAGTCGCCCGAATCGGCGATCAACTCCGCGTCGGGACGGACCGCGTCGGTAAACTCCGTGAGGATACGCACGATCTCGCGCCGCTCGGCATACTCCAGCTCGCGCAGTTCGTTGTTGATCTCCACCACCTCGACCGGCTCGACGTAGAAGGTTTTTCCCGTTGCCGATTCGTCGTGGATAAACCCGTTCAGCTTGCGTTTGTTGCCGGCCGAAACCGGGATCACGGCCTTGCCGTCGCGGATCGAGATCTGGGCGTCGGCATCGACGATCCCCGCCCCCTTGGCCGCTGAAAGCACAGCCTGCAGGCGTTTGGCGGCCTGCCCCTCGCGTTCGCGGATGGAGCGGCGAATCTCCAGCAGGGCGGGCGAAGCGTTGTCCTTCACCTGCCCGAACCGGTCGAGAATGGCGTCAATGCGCTGCACGATCTCCGGGAAGACCGCAACGCCCCGCGTGCGGGCATGGAGGGCCGGATAACGTTCTTCGCGGCTGACGATGAACGAGACGATGCCGCCGATTGCGGCCAGCGCCCGGCGCAGCATCACAACCTCCTCCACGTCGAGGAACGAACCCTCGACGCGCAGTTTGGCGACGATGTAATCGACATCGGGATATTCTCCCCCGGGGAAATCCTGCTCCATATCCAGCAGCAGGCGCATTTCGTCGGCGAGTGCCAGCCGCTGTTCAATCTCGCGCATGGAGGTCGAAAATCCCTCGGCGGCGAGCCGTTCGCGGGCGGCGCGCATGGTACAACGTTCCGCGACCTGCTCGCGGAGCCGGTCGAATCCTATTTTCTGCTCGAATGTGGCAGGGTAAATCATGAAGATAAAAAAATTAAGCCTTAAAAATTAAAAAAACCGACCTCCCGTTCGACGTTTCGTTCTGTTCACCGGCATGCGACGACACGGCCGGACGGGAGATGGAGCAAACGATTCCAGCCGGCACCTTTCCAATTTTCAATTCTTAATTTTTCAGGTTCAATCTCACGGAATCCCTTGCGGCCCTGGCTGCAGCTTTGGCTGCTTTACGCTCGGCCTTCTCCTGCATCTTCTCGGGACTGCGTCCGAAAAGCGAGAAGTGCACGTAGCGGCCGGGATACTGCTCGAGGTTGGCCAGCAGCGAGGCGAGATTGGCGCTGGCCTCGGTCAGCGAATCGTAGAGCGCAGGATCGGTCATCAGCTTGCCGACAGTTCCCTCGCCCGCCTCGACCTTTGCCAGCAGGGCGTTCACCTCCCCCACGGCATCCGTCAGCCTGCGGGCAAATCCGGCGTCGGCCAGCTCGCCGGTTATCCGGTTCAGGCTGCCGACGATGCTGTCCACACGCGGGGTGTTGCGGCCCAGCATCGCGGAGAACTCCGTAAGGTCGTCAACGGCCACCTTCAGATTGTTCTTCTCGGCGTCGAGCAGGTCGGCCATGTCGCCCGTAATGGTGTTCAGATGGCCCAACGTGCCGGAAATATTCTGCGCATTGGCCTCCATCAGACTATTGAGGTTGGCCAGCGTACGCGAGAGATCCCCCGTCACCTGGGAGACCTTCTGCTTGAAGAACTCCAGCTCCGAGCCGGCCACATCCATCAGATCGCGTTCGCGCACCGAGCGCAGCGTGTCTCCCGACCGAAGGAACGAGTGCGCCGAGCCGTAGTTGATTTCGATGGCCTTTCCGCCCATCAGCCCGTTGCTGAAAATCTTGGCTTCGGAGTCGCTCGGAATGTGGTAGTTCCGTTTGATGGTGAACTGCAACACGACCTTGTCGCTGTGCTGCGGATCGAACGAAATGCCCGTCACCGTACCAATCTTGACGCCCTTCATCATGATCGGCGAGGCCGCCTGCACGCCGTTGATCTGGTCGTAGGCGGCATAATAGACCGAGTTGCGGCTGAAGATGTCGAATCCCTTCAAAAACCGGATTCCGGCCCAGGCGGCAATGATCATCGACACGCCGAAAATTCCGATTTTAACTTCCCTTTTCATATCTGTACTTTTATTTTACAATCTGTGCTCCCCGGCACGCGACCACGAAGGCCTCGGGAAATACCTTGCGCACCGCGGCCAGCTTCCGCTGTGCGGCTCCGCGGGTGGCATATTCGCCCACACCATACTTATAGGGGAATCGTCCCTCGGACGCATACTCCTTCACCTTGCCGCGGTAGGCGCGGAACTGCGCCGAGGTGACGGGCACGGACGACGCCGAAGCCATCACCTGAATCGTGTAGCGCAAAGGCTGCGCAGCCGCTTTTTCCGGGGTTTTGACCGGGGTCTCCGTTGCGGGCTTCTCCGCCGACTCTCTTTCTGCCGACACTGCCGCTGAATCTCTTTCCGCCGACTTCTCCGCCGCCTTCTCTGCGGCTTTTCCGTCCGACTTCTCCGCGGCCGATTTGGCGGCCGCAGCCTGCCCTTCCTCGGCCCTCCGGGTTTCGAGCACATAGGCCGAATAGCTGCGGATCGCCTGGTAGAGCGACCGGGCGATCTCGTTCTGCCCCTTGTCGGATTTCATGTAGGCCAGCTCCTGCTGGTTGGACATGAAGCCGATCTCGGTCAGCACTCCCGGCATGTCCGTCGCATAGAGCACCCGCAGCAACTGCGGCTTAATGCCGCGCGAATGGCGCCCCGCCTTGAGGTAGCTGTTCTGGACGCAGCGGGCGAAAGCCATGCTGTATTCGCCGTAGGTGAACTGCAGATTCTGAATGTACGCCCGCACGATGGCCGCCGTCCGCTCGTCGGACATGTCGATCAGATCCTCGCGGTTGTTTTCGAACAGGGCATTTTCGTTGTATCGCTGCTCCTTCGGGCTCTCGCCCATGATCAGCGTCTCGACCCCGCGCACGCCCGTTGCCCGGGGTGCGGCGTTGGCGTGGATCGAGATGAAGAGATCGCCCCCGGCCTTGTTGGCGATATTGGCCCGTGCCTGCAGGTCGGCCGCCAGATCGGGCCCCAGCGTCTTGTCCGTGGTGCGGGTGTAGACCACCTTCACCCCCGGCATCCCCTCCTCGATGAGCTTTCCGAGTTTGAGCGCCACCTTCAGCGTGAGGTCCTTTTCATAGACCCCTCCGTAGTGCGCACCGGGGAATCGCCCCCCGTGCCCGGCGTCGATGACCACGACTTCGACACCGTGCGCAATATTCCCCGCCACCGCAACGTTCATAAGTACGGTTGCGGCCGCAAGGGCGAAGAGCAGCAAAAGTCGTGTGCGCATATTTAATGGTACCAAATGTGAGCTTTCTATAAATTTTTACCTATCTTTGTCGGGCCGAAAATGCGACGGAAACGGCTCTGCGGCTCGATCCGGGCGTTTTTGCCGACTTGTCGGCAAAGGTATGGAAAATTTTTGGGATTTTGGATAAAATTAGGGTAAAATATATCTTGTCGGCGACGGTGATTCTGCTGTTTGCCCAGATCGTACTGGGCGGCGGAATGCCCCGCACAACCCGCCATCCCATCCTCGGGGACACCGTCCCGAGCCCGACTCGCTCCGCCGCAACAGCCCCCGACACCGCCGCAATAAACCTCGACTCGGGCACCCGTCAGCCTGCCGCCACTCCCTCGCGCCGCGAGGTGCGCAGACAGGCGCGCGAAGAGATCCGGCGGCGCAGGGCCTTCGACGCATTGCCGCAGCAGATGAAGGATTCGCTCCTCGCGGCGCAGGTCGACTCGCTCGTGGCGCAGCAGGGCGGTTCTCCGGGCGCACGACCCGACACGCTCGCCACCGACACGCTCCGCCGCGACACGGTGAAGAAGCCGCGTCCCGCAGGGGCTTTCCTCGACGACCCGATCGCGGGCAAGAACACCGACTCGCTCGTCTACGACGTGCGCAACAAGCTGGTCCACATCTACAACCAGGGCGACGTCTCCTACCAGAACAGCAACCTCAAGGCCGACTACATGCGCATCGACATGGATTCGAAGATGGTCTACGCCTACGGCAAGCCCGACACGCTCGACGGCAAGGAGATCATCACCAAACCCGAATTCACCGAGGGCTCGGCCACCTACCAGATGGACACGATCACCTACAACCTCGACACGAAGAAGGCGAAGATCAAGGGAGTGGCCACACAGCAGGGCGACGGCTGGCTGGTGGGCGGCAGCGTGAAGAAGATGCCCGACAACACGATCAACATCGAGCACGGCAAGTACACCACCTGCGACCATACGGACCATCCCCACTTCTACCTGGCAATGACCAAGGCGAAGGTCATCCCCGGCAAGAAGGTGGTCACTGGCCCGGCCTACCTGGTGATGGAGGACGTGCCGATCTACTTCCTCGGCATCCCCGAGGGGTTCTTCCCGATCAACATGGGCCCCAAGTCGGGTCTGCTGATGCCCACCTACGGCGAAGAGTACGCCAAGGGTTTCTTCCTGCGCGACCTGGGCTATTACTTCACCCTGGGCGAATATGCCGACCTGGCAGTGCGCGGCGGCATCTACACGCTGGGGTCGTGGGAGGCTTCGGCCGCGGCGCGCTACATCAAGCGCTACAAGTACAGCGGCAGCTTCAACATGCAGTATTCGAATGTCAAGACGGGCGAAAAGGGCGAGGACGACTACATCAAGCAGAGCAACTTCCGCATCCAGTGGACCCACTCCCAGGACCCCAAGGCCAACCCGGGTTCGACCTTCTCGGCTTCGGTGAACTTCGCCACGAGCGGTTACAGCCGCTATTCGGCCACCAACCTCAACGACATTCTCTCGACGCAGACCAACTCGACCATCTCCTACTCGAAGAACTGGGCCGGAACGCCCTTCTCGCTGTCGGCGAACATGGCCATCTCGCAGAACTCGCAGAACAAGAGCATCTCGATCACGCTGCCCACGGTGGTCTTCAACGTCTCGCGCTTCTACCCCTTCAAGCGCAAGGAGAAGCAGGGCAAGGACCGCTGGTACGAAAAGATCTCGATGCAGTACACGGGCAAGATGACCAACTCGGTGACCACCACCGAATCGAAAATCTTCTCCAAAGAGACGCTCGAAAACATGAAGAACGGCATCGAGCACTCGATTCCGATTTCGGCCTCGTTCAACCTGTTCAACTACATCAACCTCTCGCCGTCGATCAACTACAACGAGAAGTGGTATTTCAAGAAGGTCGAATTCGAGTGGAACCCCCTCACCAACCAGACCGACACGCTGCCTGCAAGCTACGGTTTCTACCGCCTCTATAACTACCAGTTCAGCGTTTCGGCCTCCACGACGGTCTACGGCATGTACGACTTCACGAAGAAGAGCCGCAACCGCAAGATCCAGGCCATCCGCCACACGCTGACCCCCTCGATCGGCTTCTCCTATGCCCCGGACTTCACCGACCCCAAATACGGCTATTACAGGATCCGCCAGACCGACTCGACGGGTCGTTTCACGACCTACTCGCCCTATGCGGTCAACGCCTACGGCGTCCCCTCGTCGGGCCGTTCGATGTCGATGAACTTCTCGCTGTCTCAGAACCTCGAAATGAAGGTTCTCTCGAAACGCGACACCTCGGGCGTGAAGAAGATCAAGCTGATCGACGAACTGCGCATCAGCGGTTCGTATAACTTCCTGGCCGACTCGATGCGCCTCTCGACCATCCCGGTTTCGTTCCGCACGACGCTGTTCAACAACTTCGGCATCAACCTCTCGCTGACACTCGACCCCTACCGCGTCACCCCCGAGGGCAAGCGCTACAACAAGCTCTTCTTCCCGGGGCGCGTCGTCTCGACGGGCTGGTCGTTCGGCTATACGTTCAAATCGCGCAGCGACCGGAGCGAAACGGCCATCAACGACATCACGTCAATCCCCCCCGAGTACCAGAACCCGTTCTACGATCCCTATGGGCACATGGACCCCGTGCTGCGAAGACAGTACATGGCACAGAGCTACTACGATTTCTCGCTGCCGTGGAACTTCGGTTTCAACTATGCGGTCAACTACTCGATCTCATACACCAACAACGGCACGACGGGCTACCGGAAGAACATCACCCAGACCGTCGGTTTCAACGGTTCGCTGAACGTCACCCCCAAGACGGGCATCACCTTCCAAGGAGGCTACGACATCAAGCAACGCAAACTCACCACGTCGTCAGTCTCGATCACGCGTGACCTCCACTGCTGGCAGATGTCCTTTTCGTGGATTCCGTTCGGCTACCACCGTTCGTGGAGTTTCAACATCGGCGTGAAGGCCGCATCGCTCTCCGACCTGAAATACGACAAATCGCAGTCGATGTACGACAACATGTACTGACGCAGGATGGAAATGTCTTCCCCGAGTCGTCCTCCCCGAGCGACGCTTGCAATCCACAGAACCCCAGGCGGCAAGATCCGGTCTGACGACGAATCCCTCAATTTTCCGTTCGCGGCGTCCCGATATTGACCGCATTTTGTTACTTTTGCAAAAAGAAAAAATGAAACCCGTCGAACTGTTAGCTCCTGCCAAAGATTACGCCGCGGCCACGGCAGCCGTGGACTACGGCGCCGATGCGGTCTATATCGGCGGCGCACGCTTCGGTGCGCGGCAGGCCGCGGGAAACAGCGCGGAGGAGATCGCCCGGGTCGTGGAATATGCCCACCGCTTCGGAGTGCGGGTCCACGCCACGCTCAATACCCTCGTGTGGGACGACGAACTGGAGGCCGCCGAACAACAGGCCCGCAGCCTGATCGACGCGGGCGTCGATGCGCTCATCGTTCAGGACATGGCCCTGCGCCGGATGAACCTTCCGGTGGAACTGCACGCCTCGACCCAGGTGTCGAACCGCACCCCCGAGGGGGCCCGTTTTTTGGGCGAGGCCGGATTTGCGCGGGTGATCCTCGAGCGCAACCTCACGCTGGAGGAGATCCGGGCCATCTGTGCCGCCACCACGGCCGAGGTCGAATGTTTTGTCCACGGGGCCATCTGCGTGGGATACAGCGGCCGCTGCTTCCTCTCGCGGTCGATGTCCGCGCGCAGCGGCAACCGCGGGGCATGCAGCCAGCCCTGCCGCCTGGCCTGGGACCTGACCGACGGAAAGGGCCGGAGCTGGATCGCCGGGAAGCACCTGCTGTCGGTCCGCGACATGAATCTTTCGCAACGCATTGGCGATCTGATGGATGCGGGAGTTACCTCATTCAAGATAGAAGGTCGACTTAAGGATCTCGCTTATATACGGAACGTTGTAGCCCACTACCGCCGGGCTGTGGACGAGGCGCTGGCCCTGCGGCCGGCACTTGTGCGCTCTTCGGTCGGCGAGAGTATCCCGGATTTCACGCCCGACCCGTCGAAGAGTTTCACCCGCGGGGAATCCACCTATTTTCTGGACGGGAAGTGCTCCGGAGTGGCATCGTTCGACACCCCGAAGGCGGTCGGCGAACGGGTGGGCCGCGTGGCGGGGGTTTCGGGCGGCACGTTCACGCTCGACGGAGCGCACGACCTTGCTCCGGGCGACGGCATCTGCTTCCTGACGCCGCGCGGCGTGACCGGAACCAACGTCAATACCGTGGAGGGCCGCCGCATCACGCCCAACCGCATGGAGGGAATCACTCCCGGGGCGGAGGTCCGCCGCAATTTCGACCGTCGTTTCACGCTGTCCGTGGAGCGCAGCCGCACACGGCGGGTGATTCCGGCCACAGCCACGGCGGAGGCGACGGCCCAAGGGCTGAAACTCACTTATACGGACTGCGAGGGCGTCACGGCCTCGGCTGTGCGGGCCGTGCGGCTCGATCCGGCGAAGAATCCCGACGCCAATGCCGCCGCACTGCGCACTCAGACGATGAAGGCGGGCGACACGATCTTCGCGGTCCGCGACGTCGAAGTGCGGGGTGCCGGGTGGTTCGTGCCGGCGTCGCTGGCTGCGGAACTGCGCCGCGAAGCGCTGGCGGCACTTGCCGAAGCGCGCCGCGAGCGGCAGCCGGAGCACCGCATTCTGCCCGAGAATCCCGCCGCACGCTACCCTTCGGAACGGCTTTCGGCCGAAGATAACGTCACCAACCGGCTGGCCGAGGCGTTCTACCGCGACCACGGGGTGCGGCAGATCGAACGGGGACTCGACCTCGCGCCGACGACCGCCGGACATGTGGTCATGCGCTCGGCCTACTGCATCCGCCGCGAGATCGGCGAATGCCTCCGGGAGCATCCGCGGCTGCGCGGCGACCTGTTTCTGGAACACGGCCCATTCCGCTACCGGCTCGTATTTGACTGCGGGGCCTGCGAAATGTTGCTGGTCGATCCGCTCGAGAAACGAACGCCGGAAGGAGTATAACCATTTATAAAACAAGCCATGCAGGAACAGCTGACGCCCGATTTCGGGGATTATGAACTCCTCGACACGGGGGATTTCGAGAAACTGGAACGCTTCGGGCGCTATGTGACGCGCCGTCCCGAGCCGCAGGCCATCTGGCGGCGCTCGCTCACCGAAGAGGAGTGGCGACGCACGGCCGACGCTTCGTTCCGGCGCGATGTGCGCAGCGACGAGCGGGGCGAGTGGCGTCTCGCCCCCGGAATGCCCGACCGCTGGGTCGTGGAGTATGCCTACAAGCGGATGCGGCTGCGCATGCGTCTGGGGCTCACGTCGTTCAAACACGTGGGCATCTTCCCCGAGCAGGCCGCCAACTGGAATTTCATCTACGACAACTGCCGGGCCTTGTCCGGAGTGGAATCGCCTGGTGATGAACACGCTGCGGCCGTCAATTCGGGTGATGCGCGAGGTAGCGCTCCCAAGGTGCTGAACCTCTTCGCCTATACGGGCGGCGCGACTCTCGCGGCACGGGCTGCCGGGGCCGAGGTGACGCACGTCGATTCGGTCAGGCAGGTGGTGACCTGGTCGCGCGAGAACATGGAGTTGAGCGGTCTGGAGGGTGTGCGGTGGATTGTCGAGGATGCACTGAAATTCGTCCGGCGCGAAGTGCGCCGCGGCAACCGCTACCGCGGAATCATCCTCGATCCCCCGGCCTACGGGCGCGGGGCCGACGGTGAACGCTGGATTCTGGAGGACAACATCGGCGAAATGCTGGAGTGCTGCGCGCAGCTGCTCGAACCCCGAGGGGCGTTTTTGGTGCTGAACCTCTATTCGATGGGCCTCTCGTCGACACTGGCACGCACGGCCGTGCGGCAGGCATTCGGCGCTCCGCGCGAGGAGCAGTGGGGCGAACTCTGTTTCACCGACCGGGCCGGCAAGCAACTGCCGCTGGGAACCTATTACCGGTTTACGCGGTAGACTCGTTTTTCGGGGGGGGGCACGACGGATGCCCCGATACCCCACAAGCGGCAAGGTGCAGTCGGGCGGCATTGTTTTTTTCTGGACCGACCGGGCCAGTTCAAGCGGACCCGGAGCGATTCAACGCAGCCCGGAATCAACCCAAACCTCCCCGGGACTATCCGAAGCCATCCGGGACTATCCGGGGCCGCCCAAAGTTGCCCGGGACTGTCTCCGGGGCGATCTGCGGATGTGTCAGAAGACGTAATAAATCAGGATTCCCGCGGCAGCCGAGAGGACAATCAGCAGGATGGGGTTGACCCTGCGCCACGAGCCGATGAAAACACCGCCGAAGAGCACCCAGCTCCACACATCGCCGAAATTCCGGTCGTCGGGGTTGTCGCCGTGGGGGAAAATCAGCAGCAGGGCTGCGGCGGCGATCATGCCGATCACCACGGGGCGCATGCCGCGCATGGCCCCCTCGACCAACCGGTTTCCCTTGAGTTTCATGAAAAAACGCGCCACGAGGATCATCAGCGTCAGCGACGGCAGGCAGACGGCAAAGGTGGCGATTGCCGAACCCAGAATCCCGCACCAGGTGTACCCGGTCTGGATGCCGACGCTGTAACCCACGTAGGTCGCCGAGTTGATGGCAATGGGTCCGGGGGTGATTTGCGACACGGCCACAATGTCGGCAAATTCAGCAGCGGTCATCCACTGGTGGTGCACGACCACTTCATACTGGATCAGCGACAGCATGGCATAACCGCCACCGAATCCGAAGAATCCGATCTTAAGGTAGGATATGAAGAGTTGCCAGAGGATCATAGCGTTTTGTTGTTTGTTGCATCGTCTTGCATTCGCTTCGGGCATCATCGCGGCTTGCGGTCGCGGCTCCCCTGCCCTGCCCGGTCCTGTGTCGTTCTGCCCTGCCCTATCTGCCCTGTCCGGCTCTGTCCGGCTCTCGGCCCCGCCGGTTCAGGCAGGGGGAGGGTCGCACGCGGGCGGAGGACTTGTTGCACGGGCAGGGGCTTGTTGCGCGGGCGGAGGGCCGAGACCGGGGTTATTTCCGTCCCGCCCGTTCAGCGATTGTCAGCTCCCAGGCCATGCCCAGCAGGGCGGCTGCGGCGAGCATCAGGACCGGCGACCAGTCGAGCCACCAGATGGCCAGCGCCGAGACCGCGATGACGGCCGCCATCGTCCAGTGCATGCCGCGGGAGAGCGAGAGCACCGGGCCGATGATCAGCGCCACAACAGCCGGACGCATGCCCTTGAAGGCAGCGTCGACGACCGGATTCTGGCGGATGCCCGCAAAGAAGAGGGCGATCACGAGGATGATGACGAACGACGGCACCACCGTACCCAGCAGGGCTGCGGCCGCGCCGCGCAGTCCGCGGACCTTGTAGCCCACGAAGACCGATGTGTTGACGGCAATCGGGCCGGGGACCGACTGCGCGAGGGTCAGCAGGTCGAGGAACTCCTTCGGTTCGAGCCACCTGCGTCTGGTGATCAGCTCCCTCTCGATCAGCGGCAGCATGGCGTAGCCTCCCCCGAAGGTGAACATCCCGATTTTCAGGAACGAGCCGAAAATGGTTGCAAGGCGCGGCATCATTACTGGCGTTTTTTGCGGCCCAGGAGGTTCATCATCCCGTCGATGTAGGTCATCGGATGGGTCGGGGTGCCGGGCAGCCAGAGGTCCGGGGTGTGGGTGTCGAAGAACGTGCGGTCGACAGCGCGGCTGTCGGCGAACAGGCCGCCCGAGCAGGCTTCCGAGCCGCAGGCGACGAGGATTTTGGGCTCCGCAACGGCGTCGTAGCAGATTTCCAGCGCCTCGGCCATGTTGGCCGTGACGGGACCGGAGATCACCACGCCGTCGGCATGGCGCGGCGAGGCCGTGAAGCCGATGCCGAAGCGGCCAAGGTCGAAGTTCACATTGCCCGTGGCGCCCAGCTCCATTTCGACCGACGCATCGCCCCCGGCCGAGACTTCGCGCAGCTGGAGCGCCCGGGAGAAGCAACGGCGGATCTCGAGGCGCACCTGCTCCGGGTCGAAGGCCACGCGGGTGTCGCCCGGACGGACGACCAGACCTTCGCGCGTGGGAGAGCCGATGCGGTAATCGTTGGTGAAACGGACGTTGCGGGGCGCGACACGCGCGCATTCGCCGCAGAAGAGGCAGCGGCCCAAGTCGAGCGCAAGGGGCGCGGCCGTGAAGGCCCCCGTGGGGCAGACGGCGGCCGCACGCACGGCGTCGCCGGTGTCCGGCGTCTCGGTCAGGCAGGGACGGCCCCGGAATTCCGGGGTCAGCTCCACGGCGTCGAGGTCGGGGATGGCCTGCCGTCCGTGGCTGTGCAGCACCTTTATTTTCGGAAAGATCATATCCGCAAAATTAAGCATTAAAAATCATAAATCATGACCGCAATAGGAGAGGTTGAAACTCTTGTTGCAGATCGGGAAGTCGGAGATCCCCTCGCCGCGCACGGCAAGGGCGAGGGCCAGCCAGTTGTGGAGGCTCGGGTCCTTGATGCGGGCGGCGGCGATGCGGCCCCCGGCATCGGTCAGGAGCACGTGGCAGGTCTCGCCGCGCCATCCCTCGACCAGTCCGAAGGCAAGCGACTGAGGCGCCAGCGGCGCCGCATAGTCCGGATGCGGCGTTCCGGCATCCGCGCATTCCGCCCCGAAGCCGTCGAGCAGGCGGTCAATGTATCCGGCCGATTGCAGCACCTCGCGGCTGCGCACCATCAGCCGGGCCATCACGTCGCCCTGCGTTTTGACGACGCTCTCGTGGTGCAGCTCCCCGGCGAAGACGCCCCAGGGGTGCGACGTGCGGATGTCACGCCCCAGACCGCTTGCACGGGCCGCCTGGCCCACGCCGCCGATGCGCTGCATCTCGTCGCGCGGAACGATGCCGCACTGCTCGAAGCGGGCCAGCAGCGAGGGCGACGACTTGATGTCGCGGCGCACTTCGTCGTAGCGACGGGCTATTTCGCGGACGTTGCGGCGGATCATCGCCGCCTTTTCGGCCGTCAGCGGATGGTTGGTGCCGAGGGGACGTATCAGCCCCTTGCCGAAGCGGTTGCCGCACCACGCCTGAGTGGTGTTGATGGTCATGGTACGCAAGGCCTCCGAAGCCACCTGCCCCAACTGGTAGCCCACATCCATGCAGAGGGCGCCTGTGTCGGCGATCTGCATGGCCATGCGTTCGAGCTCGAGGGCCACGGCACGTTCGCGCTCCAGCGAGTCCGGGACCTCACGGCAGGCGAGTTTCTCGACGGCCCGTGCGAAGGCCGTGGCATGCGCCACGGCGCTGTCTCCGGCGACGGACTCCGCAAGGCACATCTGCCGCAGGCGGTTTCCGGTGGATTCGAAGGCCGTCTCGACACCCCGGTGCTGGTAGCCCAGCGCGATTTCGAGGTGCAGGACCTGCTCGCCGTTGCAGATGAAGCGGAAGGCTCCCGGCTCGATGACGCCGGCATGGATCGGGCCGACGTTGACCTCGTGCAACGAACGCCCCTCCATCGTGTAGAAGGGATAGTTCTCGATCGAACTATTGCGGTCGTAGCGCCCGGCAGGGAAGCGCAGCGGCTTGGGCCACGGCATGCCATCGAAACGGATGCCGTAGCGTTCCGAGATGTCGCGCTCGAAGGGATGCATCTGCGGATGCAGGGCCGTGAGCGAGGGGAGCACCGTCTCGTCGTAGTAGTCCGAAGCGTGCGAAGCGAGGAGCACGCGGTGCTCAACGTCGTCGAGCAGCAGCAGGAAGAAACGCATGCGGTCGCCCGACGGGAGGGCGAAATAGTGGGCCACATGGTAACGTGCGTCGGAGAGTTTAAGGCGCAGATCCTCGTAGAAGGCCGCGTAGGAGACTTCGGGGATGTCGTTCAGCGCAACGCAGGCGCCGGTATTGTCGGTTACATGGTAATTCATAGCGATGCGATTCGGTCGATCAGTTCGCGGAAAAAGGCAGGCTGCCAAAGCCCCAGTCCGATGGCGGCGACAAGCAGCGAGAGGGCCGACCACGACAGGGCGCGGTCGGTAGCCGAGGGATGCAGTTCGTCCTGCCGGGGCTGGTAGCAGAGGCGCAGCAGGCGCGAGCAGAAGAAGTAGATGACCAGGCACAGCAGCAGCATGATGCCCGTGACGAGCCACCAGCGGCCGTCGGCGACGGTTTGCTTGAGGATCATCAGCTCGGAGAGGAACAGCGGCGAGGGCGGGAAGGCCACCAGCACGACCATGCCCGTGAGCAGTCCCACGGCACCCACACGGTTGATTTGGATGTAGTCGCCGATGCGGTTGATACGGTAGTTGCCGTAGACCTGACGCACGACGGCGATCTGCAGGAAGAGGCTGCTCTTGATGAGCGTATGGCAGACGACATGGAACACGGCGGCCCAGACCCCGATGCCCCCGATGCCCAGTCCGATGGCCGCAATACCCATGTTCTCGACCGTGGAATAGGAAAGGAAGCGTTTGTAGTTGTTGGTGCGCCGCAGGAACAGCGCGCCGACCACCAGCGACAGCACGCCGACGAGCAGCAGCACGGATTTCACCCAGGGGAAGACTTCGGTGGCGGCAAGCAGTTTGTAGACCCGCAGCAGCGCCAGAAACCCGGCGTTGACCAGTCCGGTGGAGATCAGCGCCGAGGCCGGGGCCGGGGCGGCAAAGTTGGCGTCGACGCCCACGGTATAGAGCGGGAAGAGCTCGGCCTTGCAGCTGTAACCGCAGAGGATCAGCAGAAAGGCCGTCTTCAGGTAGAGGGCGCTGCCGCCCGGGGCCGCGGCGGCGACGGTGGCGTAGTCGAGCGACTCGCAGTTGGTGGCGGCGGCCAGCAGCAGGATGCCCAGATAGGCCATGGCGATGCCCGTCGAGCAGACGAAGACGTATTTCCACGCCGCTTCCAGCGCCTGGGCCGTGCGGCGGTGGTAGACGATACCCGCCGAGCAGAGCGTGGTGGCTTCGAGGAAGATCCATGTCACGGCGAGGTTCGAGGCGAAATAAGCACCCGCGATGGCGGTGGTCAGGAGCATCAGCAGGCCCGCGTAGGTGCGGGTCTGGCGCAGGTCGCAGTCGAGGATACTGGCCCTCGAGTGGAAGAAGGCGAAGGCGGAGACGATGCAGAGCAGGCAGTAGAAGAGCGTGCCCGCGGCGTCGAAGGCAAACCACTCGGCCGAAGTCCGGCCGTAGAGCCCTCCGGCGACGATCCACACGGCGAAGGCCGCCTGCACGGCGTAGAAGGCCGCGCCCGTGAGGCGCAGCAGGCTCCGGCGGCGGACCGTGAAGGCCGCAGCCGCGATGAGGACGCTGAAAATGAGGTAGCAGATCATGGCGTCAATCCTTTACGTTGGTGAGTGAATCGGCATCGTCGGCGTGGAACTTGCCGTCGATTTTGGTGAAGAAGATGCCCAGCATCAGCACCGAGATGAGGATGTCGAGCAGGATGGCGAAGTTGATCAGCAGCGGCATCTCGACGCCGATGGCCGTCGAAAAGAGGAACACTCCGTTCTCGATGACCAGAAAGCCGACCATGTGGGAGAAGATCCTGCGGCGCATGACGATCAGGATCAGGCCGCTGAGCAGCGAGTAGAAGGCCACGCCGAAGAACACCAGGTCGATGGTCGTATCGGCGATGTAATAGGTGACCGAGGCGCTCACGGCCAGCGCCACGAGCGACAGAAGCAGCGAACCGGACTGGGTGGAGCCGGGGTGCGAAACCCGGTTGATCTTCGTGCGGCGGATGACGGCGAAAAGCAGTCCCGGGACGAGAATCCCCTTGAAAAGCAGGGTTTCGAGGCTGATGAAGACCAGCTCGGCGGGGTTGATGGCGTGCAGCCGCACCAGGGCGACGGCGAACAGCAGCCATCCCTGAAGACCGATCAGCGAGGCGAAGTTGCGGAAACGCTCGGTGATCGCCAGGTAGACGAGCGTCACGACATAGAGGATGATCAGCGGAAGTATCATTGCAGACCGATGTTAAGTTGCAGCAGGTAGCCCGTGAAGAACACGAGGGCGGCCAGTGCCGCGATGGTGAGGATGAAGGTGGTGTTGCGGGCGAGTTTGTTGCGGGCCTGGGTCGATTCGACGATGCCCACCGAAAGCCCCGTGACGAGCACCGCGAGCGGAGCCGCCACCCACCAGCGGGGACAGCAGGTCGCGGCGACGGCATCGGCGGCGAGCATCGACAGAGCGGCGGTCTTGAGCCATCCGCCCATCTTGATATAGGCCAGGTCGACGCCGCAGTAGTCGAGGCACATCACCTCGTGGATCATCGTCAGCTCGAGGTGCGTGCGGGGGTCGTCGACCGGGACGCGCCCGGCCTCGGTGAAGACGATTTTCACCAGCACGTAGGCCGCCAGCAGCAGCACGACGACCAGCTGCACGCCGTTCACCGTGTCGTCCGAGAAGATCGCCGCAAAGGAGGTATAGCCCGACAGCAGGGCCAGGGTGCCGAAGACGAGCATCAGCGCCGGTTCGACCAGCGCGCCGTAGAGGGCTTCGCGGCTGGCGCCCATGCCCTCGAACGAGCTTCCGGTGTCCATCGCCGCGAGGACCAGAGCCACGCGGCCCAGGGCCAGGAGGTAGGCGAAGGCGACCAGATCGCCCTCGAACGACAGCACGGGCGGAAGGTCGCCCACGGGGACGAACAGCGCCGCGACGAGGGCCGTGCCGAGTATGACGGACGGAGCCGCGCGGAACACGGCGGTCGTCGTCGGGGAGTAGACGGCGCCCTTGCGCAGCAGCAGGCGCACGTCGTAAAGATGCTGGGCGAAGCGGATGCCCTTGCGGCCCGCGAGCAGCGCCCGGGTGCGGTTGATCAGTCCCGGAATGGCCAGGGCCGCCAGCAGAAGAAGGAGTGTGTTGAGTGCTGCCATCTTAAATCGCGTTAAATACCGACAACAGGAACACCAGCCCCAGGAAAGCCAGTGCAAAGAGGATGTAATGGTTGATCTTGCCCGTGCGCAGGCGCATCACGCGCTGGTTGATCATGCGCAGCAGCTCGACCCACCAGGCGGCGAACAGCCGGCCGATGCGATCGCGGTGGCCGATGTCGAACGAGTGGGCCGCGGGGAAGATTTCGCCCTTGCCCACGGGGGAGCCCTCGCCGCTATTCTGGGTCAGCGACGTGGCGATGGATTGGAGTCCCTCGGAGAAGGATTCGCCCGTATACTGCATCCGGACATTCGGCGCCGTGAAGCCGCAGCCCCAGGTGGGGCCCTTGGCAACGGTGCGCGTGCGCAGCATCCGGCGGCGGAGCCACAGCAGCAGGCACACCACGGCGATCAGAATCCAGGCCGTGCGTCCCGCGGCGGCGAGCGACGGCGAGAGCAGCCAGTCGGCGGCGTCGGCCGGGGTGCGGAGGAAGAAGCCTGCGGCCCGGGTTGCGGCCGCGACGGCCGCCCGGGGGAACAGTCCCACGAACAGGATGCCCGCGAGCGGCAGGGCCATCGCCGCGATGCGGAAGGTGTCGACCTCGGACGACTCGGCGACCGTGTGGGTGCGGGGCGATCCGAGGAAGACCGTGCCGTAGAGTTTGGTGAAGGCCAGGACGACCAGTCCGCCGATCAGCGCCAGAGCGACCAGTCCGGCGGCGGAAGCCAGCACGTTGCTGCCCGAAGCGATGCCGTCGAGCATCCCGAGGTAGATCAGCAGTTCGGAGACAAAGCCGTTGAGGGGCGGCAGGGCGCAGATGGCCGCTGTAGCCGTGAGGAAGAGGATTGCCGTGAGGGGCATGTGCTTTGCCAGTCCGCCCAGCGCGTCGAGCGATGTGGTGCGGGTCTGCGAGAGGATGTTGCCCGCGCCGAAAAAGAGCAGGCTCTTGAACAGCGAGTGGTTGAGCGTGTGCATCAGGGCACCCGCGATGCCGCACAGCGCGACGAGCTGGTTACCCGAGGATTTGCCCAGCGCGGCAACGCCGAGGCCGATGAAGATGACGCCCACATTCTCGATCGAGGAGTAGGCCAGGAGGCGTTTCACATCGTTCTGCATGGCTGCCAGGATCACGCCCCACAGGCCCGTGACGACACCCGCCGCGAGCAGGATGACGCCGGCGGTGTGCAGGAGGGGCTGTTCGCCCAGTGCGGCCGTCACGCGCAGGATGCCGTAGACGCCCGTCTTGATCATCACACCCGACATCAGGGCCGAGACATGCGACGGGGCCGCGGGGTGCGCCTCCGGGAGCCAGACGTGCATCGGGAAAAGTCCCGCCTTCATGCCGAAGCCCCCGAGGAAGGCCAGCAGCAGCGGCAGCCCGGGCTGTGTGCGGAAGTAGTCGCCCAGAGCGCCGAACGTGGCGGCGCCGCAGACGGCGTCGAGCCGCACGAAGCCGATGACGAGCAGCACGAAGCCGATGTGCATCATGATCAGGTAGGAGAGCGCCGCGCGCCGCACTTCGCGCCGCTGGGCGTCGAAGAGGATCAGCAGGAACGACGCCACGGTCATCAGCTCCCAGAAAAAGAGAAACGAGAAGCCGCCGTCCGAAAGAACCACGCCCAGCATGGCGTAGAACATCACCACCAGCGCCGTGTAGTGCAGCGAGATGTGGGCCGGAGATTTCTCCGCAAGGCAGTGGGCCAGGTAGCCCCGAGAGTAGAGCACGGCGGCGACGGCGCCGATCGAGATGATCACGACGAACAGCGCCGAAAGCCCGTCCATCGAGCCGGTGTCACCGCCGAAAAGCGTACCGGAGATCGACCACACAAGGCCGCTGTCCGCTCCGGCCAGCACACCGACGGCACGCGCCGAGCACCACAGGGCACCGGCGGCCGTGAGGGCCAGCGCAGTCCAGACCTTGCGACGCAGCGGCGAGGCGAAAACGGCCGCCGCCACTGCCGTCAGGGCGATTAGCAGGTAGAAAAAAAACATATATCAGAAATTTATTGTATGCTTAACCGTTGACCACCGATACCATGACCACCGCCGCAAGGGCTGCGGTCTCGGTGCGCAGACGCTGCCCCCCGAGGGTGATCTCCTCGAAACCGTTGGCCAGCGCAAAGGCGATTTCGCCCGGCGAAAAGTCGCCTTCGGGACCGATGAAGACCGTGACCGGCTCGCCCGGACGGAGCGTGCGGGGCAGGTAGGCCTTCCCGCCGGGCGACTGCGCAGCGGCGCAGTGGGCAATGAACTTCCGCCCCTCGGGAGCCGCCAGCACCGCCTGACGGAAGGGTGTGAGCGGATGCAGCACGGGACGGTAGGCCTTGAGCGACTGTTTCAGCGCCGCGGTGACGACCTTTTCGCCCCGCTCGGGTTTGAAGACCCGCCGTTCGCTGCGCTCCGTTTCCAGCGGCACGACGGACGTGACGCCCACCTCGGTGGCTTTTTCCAGAAACCATTCGAAACGCTCCGAATTCTTGGTCGGCGCGACACCCATTGTCAGCGCATAGGGCAGTTTTTCGAATCCCGCTTCGGTGCTGACAACCCGCACGGTGCAGCGCCGGGGATTGTCGTCGGTGATTTCGCAACAAAATAAATTGCCCCGTCCGTCAGTTATATGGATGCGCCCGCCGCACTGGAGCCGCAGGACGCGGATGCAGTGCTTCGACTCCTCCTCGTTCAGCGTATGAAACGGGGGGACGATGTCCGGCGCGTAGAAAAGTTGCATGTTTGGAGACGTATTATTTATTTTATTTACAGATTTTTCCCTAACTTTGTCGAATAACGCGCGACAAAGTTACTAAAATAACACGATCGATGAAACGTATTACCGCTTTATTAACACTTTTTCTGTCCATGACACTCATATCCTGCAAGCCCGGGAAAACCGTGGGTGAAAATCCATTTTTCACCGAATGGGAGACTCCCTACGGCGTGCCGCCCTTCGACAGGATCGAGCCGGAGCACTTCCTGCCGGCCCTCGAACGCGGCATGTCGCTCCACGAAGCCCAGATCGACGCCATCACGTCGAACAACGACTCACCCTCGTTTGAGAACGTCATCCTGGCCTACGACGACTCGGGCAAGATGCTCTCGCAGGTCGGACTGATCTTCGGAATGCTCTGCGCCGCGGAGAACACCCCCGAAATGCAGGCGCTGGAGGAGCAGATCATGCCCCGCATGGCGGCACACGCCGACAAGATCCTGCTCAACGAAAAACTGTTCGAACGGATCAAAGCCGTATACGACCGCCGCGCCACACTGGAGCTCGACGCCGAGCAGAGCCGTCTGCTGGAGAAGACCTACCGGAGTTTCGTGCGCGCCGGAGCGTTGCTCGACGCCGAACAGAAGGCCCGCCTGAAGGCGATCAACGAGGAGCTGTCGCTCACGTCCGTGAAGTTCGGGCAGAACCTCCTCGCCGAGAACAACAACTACACGCTGGAGCTCACCTCGTCCGATCTGGACGGCATGCCGGCCACGGCCCGCGATCTGGCCCGCGAAAAGGCCGAGGCAATGGGCCGGAAGGGGAAATATGTCTTCACGCTGCACAAACCCAGCCTGATTCCGTTTCTGACCTACTCGTCGAAACGCGACCTGCGCGAGCAGATCTACAAGGCCTACCTCAACCGCGGCAACAACGGCGACGAGTATGACAACAAACAGCTGATCAACGATTTCATCCGTCTGCGCACGGAGAAGGCCCACCTGCTGGGTTATCCCTCCCATGCGGCCTATGTCGTGGACGACGAGATGGCCGGAACGACCGACGCCGTGTACGGCCTGCTGGAGGAGATCTGGACCCCGGCGCTCGAAAGCGCCAGAGGCGAGCTGGCCGAGATGGAGGAGCTGTTCCGGAAGGATTTCCCCGAAGAAGAGTTTGCATCGTGGGACTGGTGGTATTACGCCGAGAAGGTCCGCAAGCAGAAATACGCCCTCGACGAGGAGATGCTGCGGCCCTATTTCTCGCTGGAGAATGTCCAGGGAGGCATCTTCTTCCTCGCCAACCGCCTCTACGGCATCACCTTCCGTCCGATCGTCGTGCCGCTCTACCATCCCGATGCGATCGCCTACGAGGTGCTCGACATCGACCAGTCGCATCTGGGAGTGCTCTATTTCGACTACTTCCCGCGCGACGGGAAGAGCCAGGGCGCATGGTGCGGCAACTACGTGGAGCAGACCTATGAGGACGGGAAACGCGTGGCTCCCGTGGTGTCGATCGTCTGCAACTTCACACGCCCGACGGGAAGCAATCCCGCATTGCTGACCCTCGACGAGACCGAGACGCTCTTCCACGAATTCGGACATGCGCTCCACTTCCTGTTCCACGACGTGAAGTACCGCGGACTCTCGGAGGTCGAGGGCGATTTCGTGGAGCTGCCCTCGCAGTTGATGGAAAACTGGGCATTCAATCCCGAGCTGCTCAAGCAGTATGCCGTGCATTACCTCTCGAACGAGGTGATTCCCAAATACCTCGTCGACAAGCTGCACCGCAGCGACCTTTTCAACCAGGGATTCATGACCACCGAGCTGATCGCCGCATCGCTCTCGGACATGGACATCCACTCGATCACCGAATACGAACCGTTCGATCCGATGGACTTCGAGCGCAAGGCCCTGCACGAAAAACGCGGGCTCATTCCGCAGATCGAGCCGCGCTACCGTTACCCCTATTTCTCGCACATCTTCGACGGCGGATACTCCGCGGGCTACTATTTCTATACGTGGGCCGAGGTGCTCGACAAGGATGCCTTCGAGGCCTTCCGCGAGAGCGGCGACCTCTTCAACAAGAAGATAGCCGACGATTTCCGCCGCAAGATCCTCGCCCGCGGCGGCTCGGAGGACGGCATGACCATGTACCGCGACTTCCGCGGCAAAGATCCCGACAAGCGGGCCATGCTCCGCGGCCGGGGACTTCTGCAGGAGCCCGAACCCTCCGACGAGGAGGCTGCTCCCGAAGCCGGAGACGCAGCCGCCGCATCCGCCGTCCGGGGAGCGTAAAGCCCGGAACCCATCAAAAAACAAGAAACCGCTAATTTGATACGATAATGAAAAAACTACTGTTTATTATGGCTGTTTCCGCTATGACGGCAGGCTGTGCCGACAATTCGATACCCAAAGCGCAGCTGCCCGAACTCGATCTGTCCAATCCCCTGCTGGCCGCATGGGATACACCCCACGAGACCCCGCCGTTCTCCGAGATAAAGCTCGCGGACTACGAACCGGCGTTCGATGCCGCAATCGCCTGCTCGCGCGCCGAGATCGACGCGATCGTGAACAACCCCAAGAAGCCCTCTTTCGGCAACACGATCGTGGCGCTAGAGCGTCAGGGCGAACTGCTCAGCCGCATCTCGGGGATTTTCTTCAACCTGCTCGAAGCCGACACGTCGGACGAGATGCAGCAGATCGCACAGCGCGTGCAGCCCAAGCTGACCGAACTGTCGAACGACATCTCGCTCAACCCCGAGCTGTTTGCCCGGGTGAAGCGGGTCTACGAGCATCCGGGGCGCCTCAGCAAAGAGGACCGGAAGCTGCTTGAGGATACCTATCAGAGTTTCGCCCGCAACGGCGCGGCCCTTTCCGAAGCCGACAAGGAGCTCTACCGCAAGTACTCCTCCGAACTCTCGGGGCTGACGCTCCAGTTCGGGCAGAACGCGCTGGCTGCAACCAACGCATTCACGCTCAACATCACCGACCCGAAGGTGGTGGCCGAGCTGCCCGCATTCGTCCGCGAAGGCATGGCCGCCGAGGCCAAGGCCCGCGGCGAAAAGGGATGGACCGTGACGCTGCAACAACCCAGCTACCTGCCCTTCATGATCTACTCCTCGAACCGCGAGCTGAAGGAGAAACTCTGGAAAGCCAGCAATTCGAGGGCGCTGGGCGGCGAGACGGACAACACGCAGATCGTGAAGCAAATCGCCAACACGCGTCTGAAGGTCGCCAACCTGCTGGGATACAAGTGCTATGCCGACTATGTTCTCGAACGCCGCATGGCCGAGAATACGAAAACGGTCAACGACTTCCTCGCCGAACTGCTGGCCGCAACCAAATCCCATGCCGATGCCGACTACCGCACGGTGAGCGACTACGCCGCAACGCTCGGATTCAAGGGCGAGTTGATGCCCTGGGACTGGGCCTATTACACCGAGAAATACAAGGATGAGAAATATGCCCTGAACGACGAGTTGGTGAAACCCTATCTGAAACTCGAAAACGTGAAGAAGGGTGTCTTCATGCTGGCCAACAAGCTCTACGGACTGAACTTCACTCCCGACGAACAGATCGAGGTGTACCATCCCGACGTGACGGCCTACAACGTGACCGACGCCGACGGGCGCTTCATGGCGGTCCTCTACCTCGACTTCTTCCCCCGCGCGTCGAAGCGCTCGGGAGCGTGGATGACCGAGTTCCGCGGCACGAAGATCGAGGACGGCAAGGAGACCCGTCCGCTGGTGTCGCTGGTGATGAACTTCACCAAGCCCACCGAAACGACTCCCTCGCTGCTGACCTTCGACGAACTGGAGACCTTCCTCCACGAGTTCGGACACGCCCTGCACGGCATGCTGGGTGAGGGCAAGTACGAGTCGCAGACCGGCACGAACGTCTACCGCGACTTCGTGGAACTGCCCTCGCAGCTGATGGAGAACTGGGCGACCGAGAAGGAGTTCCTCGACCTGTGGGCCGTGCATTACCAGACCGGCGAGCCGATTCCCGCCGAGATCGTCGACCGCATCGTCGCCGCACAGAACTATCTGGCAGCCTATGCCAACGTACGCCAGCTGTCGTTCGGCATGACCGACATGGCATGGCACACGCTCACCGAGCCGTTCGAGGGCGATGTGGAGCAGTTCGAAGCCGCCTCGATGGCCCCGACACAGGTGCTGCCCGTCGTTCCCGGAACGGCAATGGCCCCGGCATTCGGCCACATCTTCTCGGGCGGTTACGCCGCCGGGTACTACGGTTACAAGTGGGCCGAGGTGCTGGAAGCCGATGCGTTCTCACTCTTCAAGCAGAAGGGCATCTTCAACCGCGAAACGGCGTCGTCGTTCCGCGAGAACGTCCTCTCGAAGGGCGGCACGGAGCATCCGATGGAACTCTACGTGCGTTTCCGCGGCCACAAGCCCGAAGTCCGCGCCCTGATCGAAAAGATGGGTCTGGAAAAATAGGCGATCCGCTCCCCGATTTCGGAGGAGGGCCTGCACAGGCCCTCCTCTTTTCGTATCCCGGAGAGCGAATCTTCGGCAACACGGAGGCCCAGGCGCAGGCGATGCGCCGCTCTATTGGTCTCCGCGCAGGGACTGGGCCCCGAGGAGCAGGCTGTGTGAAGTCCGGCCCCGGGGAGCAAGCCGGAACGGATTCGCCGAGGAAACGAAAAATTTTGCCGGACTCCACGCAATCCGGCTTTACCTCCTTTTACATTATATATAAAGCAACCGACCATGCGGCCGGAAGATCGTCCGCCCTCTCGGCAAACAATCCGAAGCGAAGAACAAGTCGCGCCGGAGAATACCCCGCACCGAAGAACGATCCGGACCGAAGAACAAGTCGCGCCGAAGAATGCCCCGGAGCCGCGAACGCTCCGGGAGCAGGCATTGCGCGCAGCAAAAGGCTCCGGTGGGGATAAAAAAATCCGGCAGCAGGGAGCTCCCTGCCGCCGGACCGTCAGTCATCAATGGTTTGCAACCTCCATTTCGGCCGGGTTGTGTCGGTATTTGAACACCACGGCAAAAACAACGGCCACCACAAGGGCATACCCGGCGAAGATGAACCACGAATCGGGCCATCCGTACGCATCCACGACGGCTCCCGCAGCATACGATCCGAAGAAGGCCCCGAAGCCGTTGGTCATGATCATGAAGACACCCTGGGCCGAGGAGCGGATCTCGCGGCTGGTTTCCTTTTCGACGAACAGCGAGCCGGAGATGTTAAAGAAGTCGAACGCCACGCCGTAGACGATCATCGAAAGCACGAGGAACGCCGCACCCGAGCCGGGATTGCCGATGCCGAAGAACCCGAAGCGCAGCACCCAGGCCAGCATCGAGATCAACATGACCTTCTTGATGCCGAAGCGACGGAGGAAGAAGGGGATCAGCAGGATGCAGAACGTCTCGGACATCTGCGACAGCGACAGCAGGATCACCGAGTGCTTCACGATGGCCGAATCGGTATACTGCGGCATCGAGCCGAAGTCCTGGATATAGCTGTCACCGAAGGCATTGGTGATCTGCAAGGCTGCGCCCAGCAACATCGAGAAGATGAAGAAAACAGCCATCCGCTTCTCCTTGAAGAGCGCAAAGGCCCTCAGACCCAGCGTATCGACCCACGACTGTCTCTGCGCGTTGCGCTCGACGGGACACCCCGGCAGCGAGAACGAATAGGCCGCCAGCACGAACGACAGCAGTGCCGAAACGTAGAGCTGCCACTCGGTGAGCTTGATCTGCACACCCCCGATGTGCGTCAGGTCGACGAACCACATGGCGGCGATGAAGCCCACGGTTCCCCATACGCGGATGGGCGGAAAATGCTTCACGGTATCGAGCCGGGCCAGGTCGAGGGCATTGTAGGCCACGGAGTTGGACAGAGCGATGGTCGGCATGTAGAACATCACGCTCAGCAGCATGCAGCTGTACAGCGAGGCGTAGGCCGTCTGCGAGGCTGCGGCGATGAGAAACGCGCCGCTGATGAAATGACAGATGCCCAGCAGTTTCTGCGCCGGAATCCAGCGGTCGGCGATAATTCCCATCACGGCGGGCATGAACAGCGAGGCGATTCCCATCGTCGCAAAGAAACTGCCGATCTGCAATCCCGAGAAGTCGAGTCCGCCTCCCAGGTAGGCGCCCAGCGAGATAAGCCACGAACCCCAGATTGCATACTGAAGAAAGTTCATGACGATAAGCCGAAATTTAATTCCCATAATTTACTGATTTTGTGTGAATTTTAAGTTTCAAACGGTTTTTTCTGCATAGATTAAAACAAATGTACGATTTTTTTTTCGGATTTTTCTTTGCATTTGCAAAATAAAGTTCTACTTTTGCATCACCAAAATCTACTGAGCTATGGTGTAACGGTAACACAACAGATTCTGGTCCTGTTATTCCAGGTTCGAATCCTGGTAGCTCAACAAAGCCCTGCATTCCCCGAATGCGGGGCTTTTACGTTGTATGCAGGCGCTCCATCCCGCGTCAACTCCCCCTGCACACCGCCGGACGGGGTCGCAATATCCCGCGCCTCGCGGATGGGCCGCAACATCACCGCCCTGCTCCCCCACACTCCGCCGAATAGGCCATACATCCCGCACCCCTACACGCAGCCGGACAAGATCGCAATAACCCGCAACTCGCACTCCGCACCTCGCCCCGCCGGACGGGGTCGTAATATCCCGCCCCCCCGCACAGCCGAAAGCGGACTCCGGCTTCGGGCAAACGTCCGGTTTTCGGCAAAATCGCAAAAAACGCCGCCACAGCGTGACAGTTTGGCGCTATTTTACTAAATTTGCAGATTGTAAGTGAAAAACACAAAAAAACACACGATACTATGCTTACGATAAAGCAAATCCGCGATGACAAAGAGGCCGCCGCACGCAAACTGGCCAAAAAGGGAGTGGACGCCGCACCGATCATCGAAAAAATCATCAGCTTCGACGACCGGCGCAAAGCCCTCCAGCTGGAACTCGACAACACGCTGGCTGCTCAGAACAAGGCCGCCAAGGAGATCGGCGCACTGATGGGCCAGGGCCGCCGCGAGGAGGCCGAGGAGCGCAAACGCTTCGTGACGGACCTCAAGGAGAAATCCTCGCGTCTCGAAGCCGAACTGACCGACGTCCGGCAGGAGTTGCAGTCGGCCATCGTCTCGCTGCCGAACTTCCCCGCCGAGATCGTACCCGAAGGCAAGACGGCAGAGGACAACCTCGTCGTCAAACTCGTGGAAAGCTACACCGCACTGCCGGAAAACCCGCTGCCCCACTGGGAACTGGCCCGTAAGTACGACATCATCGACTTCGACCTGGGTGTGAAACTCACCGGCGCCGGATTCCCCGTCTACAAGGGCAAGGGAGCCCGGCTGCAGCGCGCGCTGATCAACTTCTTCCTCGACCGCAACACAGCTGCCGGATACCTCGAGGTGGAGCCGCCCGTGATGATCAACGAGGCCTCGGGCTTCGGCACGGGACAGCTCCCCGACAAGGAGGGCCAGATGTATCACGCCACGGTCGACAACTTCTACCTCGTACCCACGGCCGAAGTGCCCGTGACGAATATCTACCGCGACGTGATCCTCGACAAGGAGGATTTCCCCGTGAAGATGACCGCCTACACCCCCTGCTTCCGCCGCGAGGCCGGATCCTACGGCAAGGACGTGCGCGGACTGAACCGTCTGCACCAGTTCGACAAGGTGGAGATCGTGCAGCTCTCGCTGCCCGAAAAGAGTTACGAGGCACTGGACGGCATGGTGGCACACGTAGAGAGCATCGTCAAGGCCCTGGGCCTGCCCTACCGCATCCTGCGCCTGTGCGGCGGCGACATGTCGTTCACCTCGGCGCTGACCTACGATTTCGAAGTCTACTCCGAGGCGCAGAAACGCTGGCTCGAAGTGTCATCGGTATCGAATTTCGAGTCGTTCCAGGCCAACCGTCTCAAACTCCGCTACCGCGACGAGGAGAAGAAAATACAACTGGCACACACCCTCAACGGCTCGTCGCTCGCCCTGCCGCGCATCGTGGCCGCACTGCTGGAGAACTATCAGACCCCCGAAGGCATCCGCATCCCCGAGGCGCTGATTCCCTACACGGGTTTTGATATTATCAAATAAGTTTTTATATTTGCACTCACACACATTTAACAACAAACACACAACAACAATGGCTTACAAAATTACCGACTCGTGCGTTGCATGCGGTACCTGCATCGGCGAGTGCCCCGTAGAGGCTATTTCGGCCGGCGACATCTATGTGATTGACGCCGACAAATGTATCGACTGCGGCACCTGCGCAGGTGTATGCCCGAGCGAAGCAATCGTTTCGGAGTAACTCACGGAACAACCGAAAAAAAGCACACCCCGGCAATCGGGGTGTGCTTTTTTGGTTTGGAAAGCCCCGGTCCCGTCCGAACGGGACCGGGGCGACGCATTGCATGCCGCAAGAATAGTCCCGGATAGCTGCGCCCGCTCTGCGGGATCGCACCAGCCGCCCCAACGGCCGTGCTGTGCGGCGCGAAGGGGGCAAAGAAACTGCGGGGCGGCGTCACGCGAAGGATGCAGCATCGCACAACGGTTGCGGCACAGAGCACAACGGTTGCGGCGCGACGGTTACAAAGAGACTGCGGGGCGGCACGGCATCAAGCGAAGGGTGTGGCGCCGCGCGACTTCCCTACGCCTGCGCCCCGTATTCCATCAGATAGGCCTTGATGAAGGTGTCCAGATCGCCGTCCATCACCGACTCCACAGCCGAGGTCTGCACCCCCGTGCGGTGGTCCTTCACGCGACGGTCGTCGAAGACATAGGAGCGGATCTGCGAACCCCACTCGATCTTCTTCTTCGATGCCTCCAGCGCCTGCTGCGTCGCCATCCGCTTGTCCAGCTCGCGCTGGTAGAGTTTCGAACGGAGGATGCGCATGGCGTTCTCGCGGTTCATCAGCTGCGAGCGCGTCTCCATGTTCTCGATCAGGTATTCGATCGTCTCGCCCGTGTCGGGGTCCTTCGCGTGGTAGCGCAGGCGCACGGCCGTCTCCACCTTGTTGACGTTCTGTCCCCCGGCACCCGACGAGCGGAACGTGTCCCACTCGATGTCGGCGGCATTGACCGTGATCTCGATCGTGTCGTCAACGGCCGGCGACACGAATACCGACGCAAACGTGGTCTGACGCTTGTTGTTGGCGTTGAACGGCGACAGGCGCACCATGCGGTGCACGCCGTTCTCGCTCTTGAGGTAGCCGTAGGCGTATTCCCCCTCGAACTCCAGCGTGCAGGATTTCACACCGACTTCGTCGCCGGCCTGGAAGTCCAGCACCTTGACCTTGTAGCCGTGGGCCTCGCCCCAGCGGGTGTACATGCGCATCAGCATCGACGCCCAGTCGAGCGCCTCCGTGCCGCCCGCCCCGGCGTTGATGTCGAGGATGGCCCCGAGTTTGTCCTCGTCGCGGCGCAGCATGTTGCGCATTTCGAGTTTTTCGATCTTCTCGAGCGTCGCGGCATAGTGGCTGTCCATCTCCTGCTCGCTGACCACACCCTCCTTCACGAAGTCGGGCATCAGCCGAAGGTCCTCGGCATCCTTGCAAATGGCATCGTAGTCATCGACCCATGCCTTGATCCCCGCCACCTTGCGCAGCTGTTCGCGCGCCTTGTCGGGGGTGTCCCAGAAATTCGGCTCCTGGGTTTTCTCCTCTTCGTTGCGCAGGTCGATGCGCTTCTGGTCGATATCCAAACAGCGTTCCAGCGCTTCCCGACGCTGCTCGATCTCCTTGATCTGTTCCGCAAGTACCATAATATGCTCAAAATTTCATGTTCGGTTTCCGTGCGGCGAACTTCGGGGTGAAATTCGCCGTTTGACCCGTCGCTCCGCGGCGGACCGTTGGCGCAGAGGTGGAGGGATGCCGCTGCGGAGGGGCAGATCCTGCCCCGGATTCACCACACCGGCCGGCGTTTCCTACTCCAGTTCCCAGTCCGTGCCGTCCTTGCGGTCCTTGACGCGGATGCCGGCGGCCGTGAGTCCGTCGCGGATGCGGTCCGAGGCGGCCCAGTCCTTCGCCGCGCGGGCTTTCAGGCGCTCGTCCAGCAGCATCTCGACCAGCGGCGTCACATAGTCGCGTCCCGAGGCCGTACCGGCGGCCTTCTCGTCGCGCAGACCCAGAATATCGAAAGCATAGCGGCGCACGGTGGCCGTCAGTGCCGCGAGGTCGGCGGCCGTGATCGTCTGCGAGCCGTCGGCCAGCTGGTTGACGATGCGCACCCAGTCGAACAGGGCCGAAATGACCATCGGCGAATTCAGGTCGTCATCCATCGCCTCGGCGCAACGCTGCTCCAGCTCGGCGGGATCGACCGTCGAAGTCTCCGCGGGTTTGATCTTCCCGAGCGTCTCGATACCCTTCATCAGGCGGTCCAGCCCCTTCTCGGCGGCCTGCAGGGCCTCGTTCGAGAAGTCGAGCGTCGAGCGGTAGTGGGCCTGAAGCACGAAGAAACGGATCGTCATGGCCGAATAGGCCTGCGAGAGCTTCGGGTGCGACCCGGTGAAGAACTCCTCCAGCGTGATGAAGTTACCCAGCGACTTGCCCATCTTCTGCCCGTTGACCGTCATCATGTTGTTGTGCAGCCAGTAGCGGGCCGAGTCGTGACCCAGAGCGGCGGTCGACTGCGCGATCTCGCACTCGTGGTGGGGGAACATCAGGTCCATGCCGCCGCCGTGGATGTCGAAACGCTCCCCGAGGTAGCGCGTGGACATCGCCGAACACTCCATGTGCCATCCCGGGAATCCGTCGCTCCAGGGCGACGGCCAGCGCATGATATGCTCGGGCGAGGCCTTCTTCCACAGCGCAAAGTCGTAGGAGTGGCGTTTGTCCGACTGCCCGTCCAGCTCGCGCGTGTTGGCGACGATGTCTTCGAGATTGCGGCCCGACAGGCGGCCGTAGTTGTATTTGGCGTTGTACTTCTCCACATCGAAGTAGACCGAACCGTTCGCCTCGTAGGCGTAGCCGTCGGCCAGAATCTTCTTCACGAACTCGATCTGCTCGATAATATGTCCCGAGGCATGGGGTTCGATCGAGGGGCTCTCGACATTGAGCGCGTCCATCGCCCGGTGGTAGCGCTCCGTATAGTAATGCGCCACCTCCATCGGCTCCAACTGTTCGAGCCGGGCCTTCTTGGCGATCTTGTCCTCGCCCTCGTCGGCATCGTGCTCCAGATGGCCCACGTCGGTGATGTTGCGCACGTAGCGCACCTTGTAGCCCGAAACCTTGAGGTAACGGAACAGCAGGTCGAACGTCACGGCGGGCCGGGCGTGGCCCAAATGCGGATCGCCGTAAACCGTGGGACCGCAGACATACATGCCCACGCGGCCCGGAACGAGCGGCTCGAAGACCTCCTTGCGGCGGGTGAGCGTATTGTAAAGTACGAGTTTGGAATCCATAATCGCGAATTAACGTTTTGAACGGGTAAAGGTACGAATTTTTACACGGAAACCGAAAAATAAATCGTACCTTTACGCCGATTATATGAAATTTCAAGACTTACGACTCTCCGAGCCGCTGTTGCGCGCCATCGGAGAAAAGGGGTACACGAATCCCACCCCCATTCAGCAACAAGCCATTCCGCCCGTACTCGAAGGCCGCGACCTGCAGGGTTGCGCCCAGACCGGGACCGGGAAAACCGCAGCCTTCACGCTGCCGATGCTCCAACTTTTAGCCGCCGAACCGGCCCCCAAGGGCCGCCGTCCGATCCGCGCCCTGGTCCTGACCCCGACGCGCGAACTGGCCATTCAGATCGACGAGTGCTGCCGCGACTACGCCCGCTACACCCCCATTCGCCACTGCGTGATCTTCGGCGGGGTCAACCAGCGCCCGCAGGTCGACGCCCTTCAGAAGGGTGTGGACCTGCTGGTGGCTACTCCGGGCCGGCTGCTCGACCTGATCGCACAGGGTTACGTGACGCTCGACACGATCCAGTTCTTCGTGCTCGACGAGGCCGACCGCATGTTGGACATGGGCTTCATCCACGACATCCGCCGCATCCTGCCCCTGCTGCCCGAGCGGCGTCAGACACTCTTCTTCTCGGCCACGATGCCCGAATCAATCGCCGCTCTGGCCGCGAAGATTCTCCGCGACCCGGTGCTGGTCACCGTCACACCCCCGGCGTCGGTGGTCGAGACCATCGCACAGAAGGTTCATTTTGCCGAGAAGAGCGAAAAAAGCCAGCTGCTGATCGACCTGCTCGGGGAATCCGACGCCCCGCAGGTGCTGGTCTTCACCCGCACCAAACACGGCGCCGACCGCCTCTCCAAGATTCTCAACCGGGCCGGGATCACCTCCTCGGCCATCCACGGCAACAAGTCGCAGAACGCCCGCGTGAAGGCCATGAACGACTTCAAGACGGGCGCATGCCGGGTATTGATCGCCACGGACATCGCCGCGCGGGGAATCGACATCAGCCAACTGCCGCTGGTGATCAACTACGACCTGCCGGAGGTGGCCGAAACCTACGTCCACCGCATCGGACGCACGGGCCGAGCGGGACACGAGGGCGCGGCGTGGTCGTTCTGCTCGGAGGACGAATTCGAATATCTCTGCGACATTCAGAAGCTCACCGGGCTTACGATCCCCACCGAGGGCCCGGTTCCGGAATATGCCCTGCGCAAGGCCGCCCCGGCACGAAAGGCCGCGCAGCAGCCGACACACTCCAGGGAGCCGAAACCGGCCCGCAACGTCCGAGCCCGGTCGGCACAGTCCTCCGCCCGCAATGCGGACGCCGGACAGCAGCCGGACCCCAACACGGAACAGAACGACGCCCGCAAAGGCACAAAAGCATCGCAGCCGGGGCAAAATCCGGCGCAGCCCGAATCCGGGGCGGTCTCCCGCCCATCGCGTCCGCGCCGCAGACGGGGCACACGCCCCGCACCGGGAACCCCCATCGAACCGGCCGGGAAAACAGCCTCCCGCACCGCCGATACCACGCGCAACAGCAACATCGCGAAAACGGGCGGAAACTCCCCGAAGCCGGGCGGAAGCTCCTCGAAAGCGGGCGGCAATGCTGCGAAAACTGCCGGAAGCAGTTCCGCAGCGGCCGCCGCATCCAAAAACGCCCCCAAGTCCTCAGCGGCCAAGCCGTCGCGCCGCCGCAAACGCCGAGGGGCGGATACAGCCGTCGGATCCGCAACGCCCCCCGCCGCCGCAACCGCATCGGCGGCACCGGCGGAGGCCCCGCCGAAAAAATGGTGGAAAAGGTGGCTCTAAATGATTTCACATAATAAGGTTGGAAAAACCGCGTTAAATCATTACTTTTGCTCGATAAGTAGTTACGAAAAAGTTTTCTCGGATATGCACTTTTACAAACGCTGGAACAACATCACGGGCTGGGTCGTGTTCGCCATCGCGGCAACGGTCTATCTGATGACGATGGAACCCGTCTCAAGCCTCTGGGACTGCTCGGAATTCATCGCGACGTCCTACAAACTCGAAGTGGGACACCCGCCCGGAGCTCCGCTGTTCATGATGCTGGCGCGCCTGGCCACGCTCTTCGCCTTCGGAAACCCCGACTACGTGGGCATCGCCGTCAATGCCATGAACTCGCTGGCCAGCGCCTTCTGCATCCTGTTCCTGTTCTGGACCATCACCCATCTGGCGCGGCGTCTGGTGACGCGCGACGGCGCACAGCTCACCCCGGCCAACACCTGGGCCATTCTGGGTGCCGGAGCCGTCGGGGCCCTGGCCTACACCTTCACCGACACATTCTGGTTCTCGGCCGTCGAGGGCGAGGTCTACGCCCTCTCGTCGATGTTCACGGCGCTGGTCGTGTGGCTGATGCTTAAATGGGAGGAGCAGGCCGACGAACCCCACGCCTCGCGCTGGATCGTGCTGATCGCCTACCTGATGGGCCTCTCGATCGGCGTGCACATCCTCAACCTGCTCTGCATCCCCGCACTGGTCTTCATCTACTACTTCCGCAAGACCGAACGGGTGACGTGGCGGGGCATCACGTGGTCGACGCTGATCTCCGGGGCGATGATCGTCTTCGTCAACAACATCATCATCCCCCACACCGTCTGGATCGGGGCGCAGATCGACACGCTGTTCGTCAACACGTTCGGCCTGCCGGTCAACTCGGGCATCACGCTCTTCGCCCTGGCGCTGATCATCGGCCTGGGATGGGCCGCATGGTCGGCACACAAACGGGGACGCGTCCTGCTGAACACCGTCCTGCTGGCTACGACCATGATTCTCGTCGGCTACTCTTCCTACGCCTCGGTGACCATCCGCGCCGCGGCAAACCCGCCGATGAACTCCAACAACCCCAACAACCCCCACGCCCTGCTGTCGCTCCTGAACCGCGACCAGTACGGCGACCGGCCGCTGTTGTACGGCGCACAGTATTCGGCTCCCCCCAAGGGCGTGAAGGAGAAGAAGATCTGGTATCTGGACGAGGACGGCAAGTACAAAACCGCCTCGGTGATCACGGGCTACACCCACGACCCGGAGTTCATGCAGCTGTTCCCCCGCATGTGGAACTACTCCAAGGGCGAAAAGGCCTACATGGAGTGGGCCGCCTACCGTACCAAGACCGAGACGCTGCGCGACGACAAGGGTGAGATCCTGCGCGACGGGCAGGGACGCCCCATGCGCGGCGAAACACTCGATTTTGGCCGCAAACGGGGCTACACCGACTCCTACGGCGAGACCCACACCATCACCGAACCGACGTTCTGGGAAAACATCCACTTCTTCCTCAACTACCAGCTCTCGTACATGTACTGGCGCTATTTCATGTGGAACTTCGTGGGACGCCAGAGCGACATACAGCCTTCGCGCACGACGATATCCGACGGCAACTGGATCTCGGGCATCCGCTGGATCGACGAGAAATACGTCGGCCCGCAGGACAACCTGCCGCGCGAAATCGCCGAAAACAAGGGCCGCAACACCTACTATTTCCTCCCCTTCCTGCTGGGACTCATCGGGCTCATCTACCAGCTGAACCGCGACCAGCGCAACTTCTCGATCGTGCTGTGGATGTTCGTGATGATGGGTATCGCCCTGGTCTTCTACTTCAACACCTCGCCCGGCGAGCCCCGCGAACGGGACTACGTCTATGCCGGATCGTTCTACGCATTCTCGATCTGGATCGGATTCGGCGTGCTGGCCCTGCGCGACCTGATCGCGTGGATCACCAAGCGCAACAACCTCACGGCCGCCGCCGCGGCAACCGTCGTCTCGATGGGCGTTCCGGCCATCCTCGCGGCGCAGAACTGGGACGACCACGACCGTTCGCACCGCACGATGGCCCGCGACATCGGCTGGAACTACCTCCAGTCGACCCTCCCCAACTCGATCATCCTCAACTACGGCGACAACGACACCTTCCCGCTGTGGAACAACCAGGAGGTCTACGGCGTGCGCCCCGACGTGCGGATCATGAACACCTCCTACCTCGGTGGCGAATGGTACATTGACGAAATGAAGACCAAGGCCAACGATGCCCCAGGGGTGCCCTTCTCGCTGCCCAAGCACAAGTACACCTTCACCAACGACATGATCTATGTCGACAATCGCGTCGACCGCGCTCTGGACATCAAAGAGGTGATCGCCTTCGTGCGCAGCGACGACCCTCGCAGCAAGGTCAAACTCGCCGACGGCTCGCTGGCCGACTACATCCCTGCCAAGCGCATCGCCCTGCCGGTGAACAAGGAGAACGCCCTGGCTTCGGGCATCGTGGCCGAAAAGGACCGCGACAAGATGGTAGACACGGTGTTCATCGACATCAAGAAAAATTCGCTGGACAAGAACCAGCTGATGATCCTCGACATGCTGGCCAACTTCGACTGGAAACGCCCGATCTACATGACGCAGGTCTACATCCTTCAGGACTTCGGGCTGATGAACTACCTCCAGTTCGACGGCTATGCCTACCGGCTCGTGCCGATCCTCACCCCGACGCAGAATCCCTTCGAGATCGGACGCATCGACGCCGACTACGCCGCGCCGCTGCTGCGCGACACGTTCCGCTACGGCAACCTCGAAGACCCACGGGTCTATGCCGACTCGTTCATCCAGTACAACCTTTCGGCCTCGCACGCCCGCGACGCCTTCGCCCGCGTAGCCAAGGAACTGCTGCGGCAGGACCGCGTCGCGGAGGCCGTCGAGCTGCTCGACCTGGGACTGAAGCGGATGCCGACCTCGCAGGTGCGTTTCACCGACACCAACACCTACCCCTTCCTCGAGGCCTATTACGCCGCCGCGACCATGGGCGACACGGAATCCGCCGCGAAGGGCGACGCTCTTTTGAGGGAGTATGCCCAAACGCTGATCGAATACATCGAGCACTACCTCCGTTTCGAAGGGGTGCAGGGCGACATGGTCTCGGGGCTTATCGACGAGAAACTCGACCAGCTGGGCGACATCTACTATCTGGCCAGCTATGCCGACCGCAAGGAGATTGTGGCCGAACTGAACGAATACTACCGTTCGCTGGGGGTTTCCGAAGAGAATCTGATCGACGTGGGCGACAAGCACCATCAGCCCGACTCGATGTCGCAGCCCGCAGCAAAATAGCCGGAAGCCGGAAGTAACGATAACGCACGTAACAGAGTGTTGCGTGCGTTATTTTTACCACCCCACCCTCTCCCGGCCGCAGACACGGGCCAGCCGAGCTCCGGATCCGGGGCTTGAACCGTCACTTTTTGAGCTCGGGCAGAGCCGACTTGCCCCGCCTTTGCGTATATTTGCAAAACAAACCGTTTTTTTCGAATCCAAACCCCGAAACCCATGCCGCTGTTCATCCCGGAAGACTATACGGCCAAACTCGCTCCCGAAACGATGGAGCAGGCCATCACCCGCCTCAAGGAGATTTTCCCCGACATGCTGGCCCGCCGTCTCCGCCTCCGCCGCGTCACAGCCCCGTTGTTCGTCCTTTCGGGCACGGGTATCAACGACGACCTGAACGGCGTGGAGCGCGCCGTATCGTTCCCGATCCGCGATCTGGGCGACCGCCGGGCCGAGGTCGTGCACTCGCTGGCCAAATGGAAACGCATGAAACTGGGATCCTACAAGATCGCCCCGGGATACGGGTTGTACACCGACATGAACGCCATCCGCGCCGACGAGGAGCTGGACAACATCCACTCGCTCTACGTCGACCAGTGGGACTGGGAACGCACAATGCGCCCCGAAGAGCGCAATCTGGACTTCCTGAAAACGACCGTCGAAACGATCTACGAGGCGATGAAGGCCGTCGAGGAGGAGGTCTACGAGCTCTACCCGCACATCACGCCCATACTGCCCGAGCGGATCACCTTCCTGCAGGCCGAGGAGCTGCTGCAGGAGTTCCCCGCGCTGACACCCAAGGAGCGCGAGCAGGCGGCGGCCCGCAAATACGGGGCGCTGTTCCTCATCGGCATCGGCGGCGAACTCTCCGACGGACAGCGGCACGACGGGCGTGCCCCGGACTACGACGACTGGAGCTCCCCGACCGAAGGCGGCTACAAGGGGCTCAACGGAGACATCATCGTGTGGAACCCGGTGTTGGAGAGTGCCTTCGAGCTTTCGAGCATGGGCATACGCGTCGATGCCGAAGCCCTCGAACGCCAGCTTGCGATCTGCGGCTGTCCCGAGCGGCGCGAAATGGAGTTCCACCGCCTGCTGCTCGAAGGCCGTCTGCCGCTCTCGATCGGCGGCGGCATCGGCCAGTCGCGTCTCTGCATGTTCTACCTGCGCTGTGCCCACATCGGCGAAGTTCAGGTCAGCATCTGGCCCGAGCAGATGATCGCCACATGTGCCGCCCACGGCATCTATCTCAAGTAAGGCGGCCCTGCGGAAACGCAACGAACCCGAACTAAAAGCCGGACGGCCCTGCGAAAACGCCACGAACCCGGACGGCCTCACGAAAATGCCCCGGGCCGAAAATCGGACGTCCCTTCAGAAAATCGGACGTCCCTCCAGACCCTTTATCGAAAGCGACCAGCCTCATGCCTCCGCCGAAAATCGGGAGGGGCACTCGTTTCGGGTCAAAAAGAATCCCCGCTCCCGGAGCGGGGGGGGGTTGCCTATTGTCCGGAAGCAGGATGGTCCGGAGTTTGGCCGTTCCTGTCCTTATTATAAAGGAATCGCTTGATCTTGTGTGTGGGGGTCTTGACGAAGTCCTCCTTCTCCTCAACGACCTCCGAGATGCGCGAAAAACGGTTGACCTTGGCGTTGACGAAATCCATGATCTCCTTCTTCAACTGCTCGGTCTTGGCCTCCCAGGCCTCCTTCTTGCTCTCCCACTCCTCGCGCCAATCGTCGATCATCGACTCGATCTCCTCACGGTTGAAGTGCACCAGGGCAATCAGGCGCCCCTCCTGCTCCGTGACGATCGAATCGGCGATGCAGACATGCGAATTGAGCACCGTCTCGATGTCCTCGGGATAGATGTTCTCGCCGCCAGGGCCCACGATCATGTTCTTCAGGCGGCCCTTGATGTAGAGCCAGCCGTCCTTATCCAGCTCCCCGAGGTCTCCCGTGCGGAACCATCCGTCGGGCGTGAGAACCTCCTTCGTGGCTTCGGGATTCTTGAAATAGCCCACCATGAGACTCGGCGTGCGGGCCACGATCTCGCCCTGACGGGTCTTGGGGTTGATGTTCTCGAGCCGCAGCTCGACGCCCGGGGCCTGGGGTCCGGTCGATCCCAGCCGCACCTGCGAAGGGGCCGCGCCGGCCAGCAGCGGTGCCGTCTCGGTCAATCCGTAGCCGATGGCATAGGGGACACGGGCTTCGAGCAGGAATTTCTCGGCCCCGCTGTCGAGTTTCGCACCCCCGATTCCAAGGAAGCGCAGGCGCCCGCCGAAGAGTTTCATCAGCTTGCCGCCCGCAACGCGGTGGAGGTAGCGGCGCATGAAGCCGATGCGGTAGAGCGCACGCCAAAAGGAGTTGGAGTTGAACTTGGCGAGCACCTGATGGCGGTAGATCTTCTCGATGATCAGCGGCACGATCAGCATGACCGTCGGTCGGATCGCCCGCAGGGCGGGCATCAAGGCCGAGGCCGTGGGCGGACGGTCGAGGTAGACCATCCGCGCGCCCATCGAGAAGGGATAGATCATGCCGATGGAGCACTCGTAGGTGTGCGAGAGGGGCAGCACCGAAAGGAACGTGTCGTTGCCGTCGACCGGAAAGATCGAGGCCGAGATCCGGACCTGTGCGCAGAGCGCCGCGTGGGTCAGCATCACGCCCTTGGGCTTCGAAGTGGTTCCCGACGTGTAGATGATCACGGCCAGGTCCTCGGGCCGGGGAATGCCCGTTGCGCCCTCCTCGCGGACATGCTGCGAGATGACGCCGAGGTTCTTGGTACGGACCACCACGTTAAGCCCCCCGATGGTCTGCTTCGAGAGTTTGGTGAAAAGTTTGTCCGACACGAGCAGGGCCTTGGCCTCCGAGTGCTCGATGATCATGTCCAGCTCCTCGCCCGAAAAATCGGGCAGGATCGGCACGGCCACCATCCCCGCCGACGTGACGGCGAAATAGCTGATGCCCCAGTTGGGCATGTTGCTGCTCAAGAGCGCCACCTTGTCCCCGGCGCGAAGCCCCGCACCGGTGAGAATCTCCTGCAGTTTGGCAATACGACGGCCCACCTCGGCATAGGTCACCTCGTCGCCACCGTACATCGAGAAAGCGACCTTCGACGCAAACTTTTCCACGCTGTTGCGAACCAGTTCGTACAGTGTATTGACAGTCATCATGTGTTCTTATTAGCTACGTTCGGATAACGCAAAAGTATGCTGCGAAATTACTAAATTCCGACTAAAAAACACTATTTTTGGCGTAAATTATCACAATGCTCGACCATCTGTACATCAAACGGCTCGCCGCCAACGCGGGCTTCGACCTCTGCGGCATCACCCCGTGCCGTCATCTGGCCGAAAACGAGGCCCTTTTCCGCGCATGGCTGGCCCGCGGCTGCCAATCGTCGCTGGGCTATCTGGAGCGCAACGTCGACAAGCGCTTCGATGCGCGCCGACTGGTCGAAGGCGCACGGACGGCCGTGGTCTGCGCTGTGTCGTACAAAAACCGCATCGGCGAGGGCTATCCGCCCGGACACCGGACAAAGGTGGCCTCCTACGCCTGCACGGCGGATTACCACACCTCCATCCGGGCGATGCTCGGCGGGATGCTCGACGCCCTGCGCACCATGTACCCCGGTCTGGGTGGCCGCGCCTTCGTCGACACCGCACCGCTGGCCGAGAAGCAGCTGGCAGTAGAGGCCGGGCTGGGATGGATCGGGCGGCAGTCGCTGCTCGTCACGCCACAATACGGGAGCTACGTCGTGCTGGGCGAGCTGATCCTTACCGAAGAGACCGACCGCTACGATGCACCTTTCGAAGGGTCGCGCTGCGGGACCTGCCGCAGCTGTATCGACAACTGCCCCACGGGGGCCATCGCCCCCGACCGGACCATCGACACCCACCGCTGCATCTCGTGCCGCACCATCGAGCGGGAGCAACCCGGCCAACCGGAGCTCGACGGCTGGATCTTCGGCTGCGACGCGTGCCAAAGTTCCTGCCCCTGGAACCGTCGCGCCCCGCAACACCGCAATGCGGCGTTCGATGCCGTGTTCGATCCGCTGACGATGGACGCGGCAGCGTGGCTCGACATGGACGAGACGGCATTCGAAACCCTCTGCGCCCGCACGCCGCTGACCCGCAGCGGACTGGCCCGCATCCGGGAGAATGCCCGTCGGAATACCGCAACCGAAGAGGTGTCGGAGGACTGATCCCGCCCTTCACTTCCGGATCGGCACAAAAAAAGCGGGTTCCGAAAATCGGAACCCGCTTTGCGGTCTATTGACGGACCCGGGGCTTAGCTTCCGTGCGGCCCGAAGGTTCCTCGGACCCCCGACCGCCCCGCGCTCCCCGCGCAGCCCGCAGACTATTTGGTCAGCTCGGCCAATGCGGCTTTCGCACTCTCGACTGCCGGTCCTGCCGTCACCTTCCGGAAGGCCTCGATGGCCTGCGGTTTCATCTCCTTGGCGTTGTAGGCGGCACCCAGCGTCAGGTACATCAGGCTCATATCCTCGGGATCGGCCTGCACCTTGGCGGCAGCCTCGCCCTGCTCGATCACCTTGTCGTAGTCCTTCTTGCTGGCATAGGCCTGCAGGCGGACCTTCTGAGCCAAGGCGTTTCCGGCGTTCTTAGCCAGCAGCGCATCGGCCATCGAGATGATACCGTCGAAATCGTTGGCTGCCTGGAGCGTGGCCACCTTGTTATTGGTATAGAGGGCGATCATCTCCTTGGCCTTGGCAACGTCATCCGCATACTTGGGGTGCGTCTTGGCGGCCACTCCTTCATAGATGTCCATACCCTTCTCGTACTCGCCCATTTCGCAGTAGCTCATGGCTAGGTTCAGCGCCATCGCGGTATTGTCCGGGTCAGCCTTGTAGCCCTTCTCGAACACGCCTGCGGCAGTCGCATAGTCCTTGTTGTTAAAAGCGTCGCCGCCCTGGATCTGGTAGATCTTGGCCACCCAGCCGTTGGCCTTGGCCATCTGGCTCATGTCGCCGTAGAGTTCGGCCAACTCCGCCGATTTGGTGAAATTCGTCAGCGCCTCGTCGTAGTTCTTGGTCCGGATCGCTCCGCCACCCATCATGAAGTAGCATTTGGGAAGCGTCGTCTTGGCCGTGGCCACCAGCGACGCGGCCTCCTCGTTGTCCAGCCCCTGCTCGATCACCTGCTCGAACTTCGAGGCTGCGCCTGCGAAATCCTTGGCCCCGAAAGCAGCTGCGGCTTCGTTGTAGATTGCGGTAACATCCTGTGCCGAGAGCGACAGCGCCGCAAACAGCGCGATACTCGATACAAATAACTTTTTCATTGCTTTTCTATTCTATTTTTGAAAGTTTTTCAGTTCATGCGCTCCTGTTCGAAACGCGTTGGCTGCAAAAGTATAAAAAAAATTCCTTTTTTACCAAATCTATCCGCGCAAACCCGCAAAAAAAACACGCATCAATTCCTCACACTCCTCCCGAAGCACACCCCGTGCCACAGTCGTCCTGGGGTGGAACACCGCCTCGGAGTAGCATCGGAAGCCCTTCTTGGGATCGTCGGCGCCCCACACCACTCGGCTCACCTGCGCCCATCCGATCGCCCCGGCGCACATGATGCAAGGCTCGACCGTCACATACAACGTGCACTCCTGCAGATACTTGCCCCCAAGTGTTGCGGCGGCGGCCGTCAGTGCCTGCATCTCGGCATGGGCCGTGGGGTCGGCCAGGGTTTCAACGAGGTTGTGGCCCCGCCCGATCACCGCGCCGTCGGCCACGACGACCGCTCCGATGGGGACCTCCTGTTGTTTTAACGCTTTCCGCGCCTCGTTTAGTGCCAGCCGCATGAATTTTTCATCGGTTTCGTGCTGTTCCATGCCGGATTTCTTTTCGGCAAAAGTAACCATTTTTTCCAAAGAACCGCATCCCACACCGACAATCTCCACCCGGAAGCAAGGCAAATGCCCCGATTTCGATTCAAAATGCCCGGTTCGGAAGTCCCGTTTCGGGGCTGCGGCCGGTTTTGCTCCCTTGCGCCGCACGGAAGTCCTTGCATCCGCACCCGGCGGCTGAGGCGGTGCCCTCCTGCAACACAGGGCGGTTTTAACAAGGTATCCCGTCATTTAATCGGGGTTTGATGAACGAGGAATGATGAATTTTAGTTAACTTTGCCGATCGTAACGTCTAAACACAACATATCGCCATGTACAGAACCCATACCTGCGGCTGCCTCCGGGCCTGCAACGTCAACCAAACCGTCACCCTGGCCGGATGGGTGCAGAAAGTCAGGAACCTCGGCGCCATGACCTTCATCGACCTGAGGGACCGGTACGGCATCACCCAGATCGTCGTCGAGGAACACTCCCCCGCCGAGGCCCGCGAAACGGTCTGCCGCGTGGGCCGCGAATGGGTCATCCAGGTCGTCGGCAAAGTCGTTGAGCGGCAGTCGAAGAACCCCAAAATGCCGACGGGAGACATTGAGGTAACGGCCGAAAAGGTGGTCATCCTGCACGAAGCCGAAGTGCCCCCCTTCACCATCGAGGAGGTCTCGGACGGCGGCGACGACCTGCGCATGAAGTACCGCTACCTCGACCTGCGGCGTCCGCCCCTGCAGCGCAACCTGATCCTGCGCCACAAGATGGCCCAGGAGATCCGCCGCTTCCTCTCCGACGAGGGATTCCTCGAGATCGAAACCCCCTGTCTGGTGGGTTCGACCCCCGAAGGAGCGCGCGACTTCGTCGTGCCGAGCCGCATGTCGCCCAACCAGTTCTATGCCCTGCCCCAATCGCCGCAGACGCTCAAACAGCTGCTGATGGTCGCCGGCTACGACAAGTATTTCCAGATCGTGCGCTGCTTCCGCGATGAGGATCTGCGCGCTGACCGCCAGCCCGAATTCACGCAGATCGACTGCGAGATGTCGTTCGTCGAGCAGGAGGACGTGCTCGAAATCTTCGAGAGATGGGCCAAACACATGTTCAAGCACGTGATGGACATCGAGTTGACGGAACCGCTGCGCCGCATGCCCTGGATCGAGGCGATGGAGAAATACGGATCGGACAAGCCCGACCTGCGCTTCGGCATGGAGTTCGCCCAGATCACCGACCTGGCCAAAGGACACGGCTTCCAGGTCTTCGACGATGCCGAATACATCACCGGATTCGCCGCCACGGGCTGCGCCACCTACACCCGCAAGCAGATCGACGCTCTGACGGAGTTCGTCAAGCGGCAGCAGATCGGCGCCAAGGGGCTGATCTGGATCCGTGTCGAGGAGGGCGGCGTGAAGTCGTCGATCGACAAGTTCTACTCCCCCGAGCAGGTGCGTGCCATGGCCGAGCGCTGCGGAGCCAAGGCCGGGGACATGGTCTTCATCCTCTGCGGCAAGAAGTTCAAGACGCTGACGCAACTCTGCGCCCTGCGTCTCGAAGTGGCCCAGCAGCTGGGACTGCGCGACCCGCAGAAGTTCGCCCCGCTGTGGGTGGTCGACTTCCCGCTCTTTGAGTGGGACGACGAGACGCAGCGCTACTACGCCGTGCATCACCCCTTCACCTCGCCCAAACTCGAGGACGTACAATACCTCGACAGCGACCCGGGACACGTGCGTGCCAATGCCTACGACTTCGTCTGCAACGGCACGGAGATCGGCGGCGGCTCGATCCGTATCCACGACTCGAAGCTGCAGGAGAAGATGTTCGAACTGTTGGGCTTCACGCCCGAGGAGGCGCAGAAACGCTTCGGCTTCCTGATGAACGCCTTCAAGTACGGGGCACCCCCTCACGGAGGTCTGGCGTTCGGATTCGACCGTCTGTGTTCGCTGTTCGGCGGCTCGGAGTCGATCCGCGACTACATCGCCTTCCCGAAGAACAACGCGGGCCGCGACGTGATGCTCGACGCCCCGGGATACATCGACCAGACGCAGCTCGACGAGTTGTATCTGGAGTTAAGGAAACCGGAAGAGTAAATTCCGCATGTCACCAGGAAAAAGGGCCGATATATTCTTATCGGCCCTTTTTCTTGACTCCCCACCGCGGCAAGGGACAAGGCCCCAGGCCGCAACCATCCGCCACAGATCCTCCCCGCACACCGACCGCACAACTCCCGACCGCAACCCGCAACAACGACCGAGAGTGAGGGGGGGGGCGTTCCTGCGGAAAAACGCAAAGAGGGACCGGGATTTGTTTCCCGGTCCCTCTTTGCAAGCGGTCGGTCAGGCCACGCGCAGCTTCACGCCGCTGCCCTTGTCCGACTCCACGATCACGGTGTCGCCCTCGCGGAGCTTGCCGTCGATGATCAGCGTCGAGAGCGGTTCCTCGACATTATCCAGCAACGTGCGCTTGAGCGAACGCGCGCCGTAGCGCGATTCGTAGCCCATGGCCGCCAGCCGGCGTTTGGCCCCTTCGGTGATTTTCACCTTGTAGCCCAGCCGGCCCGTGCGGGCCAGCAGCCCCTGCAACTCCAGATCGACGATCCGCTCCACGTCGGCGATCTCCAGCGTGCGGAACAGCACGATGTCGTCGATGCGGTTGAGAAACTCCGGGGCAAAGGTCTGTTCCAGGGCCTTGCGGTACTCGCTCCGGGGCGTCAGGTCGGCCACGGCGCTCTTCGAAACGGTGCTGTAACCCACCTGCACCGACTTCCGGACCGCGGAGCGCGACCCCACATTCGAGGTCATGATGATGATCGTGTTGCGGAAGTCGACCTTGCGTCCCGATCCGTCGGTGAGGTGCCCTTCGTCGAAGATCTGCAGCATGGCGTTGAAGACCTCGGGGTGGGCTTTCTCGATCTCGTCGAAGAGCACCACGGCGTAGGGCTGACGACGCACGGCCTCCGTCAACTGGCCTCCTTCGCCGTAGCCGACATATCCCGGAGGCGAACCGATCAGGCGCGCCACATTGTGCTTTTCGCCATATTCGCTCATGTCGATCCGGATCAGCCCGCGGTGCTCGTCGAACAGCCATTTCGACACCTCCTTGGCCAGCAGTGTCTTGCCCACACCCGTGGGGCCGACGAAGAGGAAGACGCCGATGGGGCGGTTTTCGTCCTTCAGCCCGGCGCGCGAACGGCGGATGGTGCGCGAAATCTTCTCCACGGCCTCCTGCTGCCCCACGACACGCTTGGCAAGGTGCTCGCGAAGGGTCTGCAGGCGGGTCATCTCCCCGTCCGAAACGCGCTCCGCGGGGATGCCCGTCATGGCGGTAATCACCTCCTGGATGTGCTCTGCGGTGATCTTCACGGGGTTGCTTTCGAGCGAACGCTTCCATTCGGCGCGGCTCTCACCCAGCTTCGAGCGCAGCGCGATTTCCCGCATGCGCGCCGAGGCGGCTTTCTCATAGACCAGCGCCTCGACCGCCTCGCGGCGTTCGCGTTTGGCGTCGCTGAGCGCCGTCTTCATGACCCGCAGCTCCTCCGGTTCGCGCGCCGACTGCAGGTGTGCCCTCGATCCGGCCTCGTCCAGAGCGTCGATGGCCTTGTCAGGGAAATAGCGGTCGGTGACGTAACGCCCGGTGAGCGTCACGCAGGCCTGCAGCGCCTCCTCGGTGTAGCGCACCTTGTGGTGACGCTCGTAGTGGGGCGCGATGTTGCGCAGGATCCGGAGCGTCTGCTCGGGAGTCGTCGGCTCGACCGCGACCTTCTGGAAGCGGCGCTCGAGGGCCGAATCGGACTCAATGTTCGCACGGTACTCGTCGCGCGTCGTGGCGCCGATGGTCTGCAGTTCGCCGCGCGCAAGGGCCGGTTTGAGGATGTTGGCCGTATCGAGGCTGCCCTGCGTGGAGCCGGCACCCACGATGGTGTGTATCTCGTCGATGAAGATGATCGTATCCTTGGCCTTGCGCAGTTCGTCCAGAAGCTGCTGCATGCGCTCCTCAAACTCGCCGCGGAACTTCGTACCCGCCACCAGCGCCGAGACGTCGAGCGAAAAGAGCGTCTTGTCGGCAATGGTGTAGGGCACTTCGCCGCGTGCGATGCGCAGCGCCAGGCCCTCGACGATGGCACTCTTGCCCACACCGGCCTCGCCGATCAGGATCGGGTTGTTCTTCTTGCGGCGCGAGAGAATCTGCACCACGCGTTCGATCTCCTGTTCGCGTCCGATGACCGGGTCGATCTTCCCCTCGCGGGCCAGACGCGTGAGGTTCACGCCGAACTTGTCGAGCAGGCGGTCCGCAGCCTTCGCCGCGGTCCCGTTCTCCCCGCCGGGGTCGAGCATGCGGACCTGCACCTCGGAGCGGAAGTCGTCGCCCACGGCGAATTGCTGCAGGTCTCCGGAGACGCAGTCGGCCGTGACGCCGTACATCTCCAGTACACGCGCCGTCGCCGTCGAGGCATCGCTGATGATCGACAGCAGCGCATGGGCCGTCGACACGCTCCGAACGACACCCGGCATGGCGAGCAGTTCGTCGGAGAAGGTGCGGTAGTACTCCTCGGGCGAGCAGATCTCCTGTTGTTTGGCGTCGGCGACCTCGCGTTCGATGCGCAGGCGCACCTGATAGAGTTCCCAGTCCTTGAGCCGGGAGGATAAAAGCTGATAGGCAAGCGATCCCTCTTCGCGGAGCAGCTCCAGCGTGAGGTAATCCTTGAGCGAATGCGTCATTCCCGCCTTCGTCGTGTTGAATGCCGAGCGGGCGATGATGCCCTCCAATGTTTTCGAAATTTTCGGTTGCATGTTGCGTCGTCGTTATGAATTCGCCATACTAACGCGAGCGCGTATCTGAATATTATACGGCCGTTTTTGTTCAGCGGCCGGGCCCCGGCAACCGACGCAGAGGCGATTCCGCCGGGCGGAAATCCCCGGCCCAAGCCCCGGAGCATCGGCAAGAACAACTGACCTGCAATGCCTTACAGGGATCGCCACAAGGCTTCGGGACGAAATTGTCCGCAGCGGGTTTTTCCGGCGGGCGACTTACCGGAACGTTCCGGACATTTTGCCGACGATTGCCGGAATCCGGGCAGAATGCCTTTCCGGCTTTTTGGGGCATAAAATTTTATTTCGGGTGGTTTCGTACCGGAAAAGGGCGCTTCCGGAGCATCGGTTTCGGCCCTCCGCCCGCCGGGGTTTCACCCGCGGGGCCACTCGCCGACCTCCATGTCGCGCATCTCCGGGCCGTCGATCGTGAGGCGCACGGCCGTGCGGACCTTATGGAATCCGGACACCCCGGCGGCTCCGGGGTTGACGTGGAGCAGGTCGTGGACGGGATCGTAGACGACCTTGAGGATGTGCGAATGCCCGGCGATGAAGAGTTTCGGGCGCACGGACTGGATTTTCTGCAGGGCGCGCGGGTCGTAACGGCGGGGATAACCTCCGATGTGGGTCATCAGCACCCGCACTCCCTCGCAGTCGAAAGCCAGAAACTGGGGGTGGACGCAGCGGGTCACACCGTCGTCGATATTGCCGCTCACGGCGCGGAGCAGTTTGAAGGCGGCGATCCGGTCGGCCAGCTCGATCGAGCCGATGTCGCCCGCATGCCAGATTTCGTCCACGTCTTTCAGAAAGTCGCGGAGCGTGTCGTCGAAGGTTCCGTGGGTGTCGGAGATGATGCCGATACGTTTCACTTTATTTACAATGTGCTTGTGCGTGCTCCTGCGCCAACCTTCCCGGGCCGAGGCCGTCTCCTTCTCCGCCCAAGGGGGCGGGAGTACTGCCCCCTCCGCCTGCGGCACGAGCCGGCCGGGACGATGAGCCGGGGCAGGATCACTATTTGTATTTGTCTTTCCACAGCTGAGCCATCCGTTCGGCAATCTTGGCCTCGGCGGCGTTCTGGGTGTCGGGTTCGTAGAACTTCGTGCCCGAAAGGCTCTCGGGCAGAAACTCCTGTTCGGCGAAATGCCCCGCGTAGTCGTGGGCGTATTTATAGCCCTTGCCGTAGCCCGCCCTGTCCATCAGGCGGGTCGGGGCGTTGCGCAGATGCAGCGGCACGGGGCGGTTCGTGGTGTCGTGTTCGACCAGCGCCATCGCCTTGTTGATGGCCGTATAGGCCGAATTGCTCTTGGGGCTGGTGGCCAGGTAAATCGTCGTCTCGGCCAGCGTGATGCGCGCCTCGGGCATCCCGATCTTGTGCACGGTATCGAAGCAGGCGTTGGCCAGCAGCAGGGCGTTGGGATTGGCCAGACCGATGTCCTCCGAGGCCAGGATCACCAGACGCCGGGCCAGGAAACGAGGCTCCTCGCCGCCGGCCAGCATCCGCGCCAGGTAGTAGATCGCGGCGTTGGGATCGCTGCCGCGGACCGACTTGATGAAGGCCGAGATGACATCGTAGTGCTGTTCGCCGTTCTTGTCGTAGAGGGCGATGTTCTGCTGGAGGCAGTCGGTGACATAGCGGTCGGTGATCGTCACCTTGCCGTCGGTGGCCCCGACGACGATTTCGAGGATGTTGAGCAGCTTGCGCGCGTCGCCGCCCGAGAAGCGGAACAGCGCTCCGGTCTCCACAACTTCGATCTGACGCTCCTTCAGCTCGGCATCGGTCGTGAGGGCGCGGTCGAGCAACGTCTGCAGGTCCTTGTCTTCGAGCGACTTGAGGATATAGACCTGACAGCGGCTCAGGAGCGGCGAGATGACCTCGAACGAGGGATTTTCGGTCGTGGCGCCGATGAGCGTGAAGACACCCTGTTCGACGGCCCCCAGCAGCGAATCCTGCTGCGACTTGTTGAACCGGTGGATTTCGTCGATGAATAGCAGCGGCGCCTTCTGGTCGAAGAAGCGCTGCTTGCGCGCCGACTCGATCACCTCGCGCACGTCCTTCACTCCCGACGTGACGGCCGAGAGGGTGAAGAACGGGCGTTCCAGCTGCGTGGCGACGATCTTCGCCAGCGTGGTCTTGCCCACACCGGGAGGGCCCCAGAGGATGAACGAGGGGACATTGCCCGTCTCGAAGAACTTGCGGAACACCCCGTTTTTACCCACGAGGTGGCCCTGCCCGATATATTCGTCGATCGTGCGGGGTCGGAGGCGTTCGGCTAAGGGAATGTTCGGCATGGCGGATGGATTTAACAGGAGCAAAGATAGGAATTTTTCAAAAAATAATCCCCAATTTGGCCGACATAGCGCCAAACACGCTTTGGCCCGGCAAACAAAAGTCCCGGGCCGCGACAGCCCGGGACACTCATTCAGGCCGGACGGCGCCCTGTCAGTCCAGGCGGCGCGAGCCGTCGGAGATCACCACGTCGTACACCTTCGGTTCGTGGCCGTATTTGGCTCCGAACTTCTCCCTGGCCGCAGCGACGAAGCTGTCGTAAAGTGTCTCCTTCACCAGGTTGATCGTGCAGCCGCCGAAGCCGCCGCCCATGATGCGCGAACCCGTCACGCCGCACTCCTCGGCGACCTCCACCAGAAAATCCAGCTCCTCGCACGAGACTTCGTAGTCCTTCGACATGCCCCAATGGGTCTCGTACATGCGTTTGCCGACCGTTTCGTAGTCGCCCTTTTCGAGCGCCGCGCAGACGTCCAGAACGCGCTTCTCCTCGCCGATCACGTAGCGGGCGCGCCGGTAGTCCTCCTCCGAAATCCGGTCCTTGACGGCTTCGAGCTGCTCCATCGTGGCGCCGCGCAGGAACTCCTGCCCCAGCACCTTTGCCACACGCTCGCACGAAGCGCGGCGGTCGTTGTACGGGGAGCCCACCAGTTCGTGCTTCACGCGCGAATCCAGCAGCAGCAGTTTATAGCCCTTCGGATCGAACGGGAAGTAGGCATACTCCAGCGAACGACAGTCCAGACGGATCAGGTTGCCCTTCTTGCCGAAAACCGAGGCGAACTGGTCCATGATGCCGCAGTTTACACCGCAGTAGTTGTGTTCGGTCGACTGGCCGATCTTCGCCAGCTCGAACTTGTCAATCCCGCAGTTATAGAGGTCGTTCAGTGCAAAGGCATAGGTGGACTCCAAGGCTGCCGACGACGACATGCCGGCGCCCAGGGGCACATCCCCGGCAAAGACCGTGTCGAAGCCGCCGATCGTGCCGCCGCGCTTCCGGATCTCGCGGCAGACGCCGAAGATGTAGCACGCCCAGCCCGCGGCCGGTTTGTCCGCCTCCTCCAGACCGAACTCCGAGCTTTCGTCCAAATCGAGCGCATAGGCGCGGACCTTGTCCGTGCCGTTGAGCCGGATGGCTGCGACAATCCCCTTGTCGACCGCACCCGGGAAGACGAAGCCCCCGTTGTAGTCCGTATGTTCGCCGATCAGGTTGATGCGGCCCGGAGAGGCGAACAGGATGGCCCCCTCGCCGTAAAGTTCACTGAATTTTTTGCTGACTTTTTCTTTCATGGCTCTTATTTTGTGGTTTTAAGTTTTGAGTTTCCGGTTTCGGATTGTACGAAGATAGGAAAAATTCCGCAACCCCGGGTACAATTTTGCCACAACAGGCAATAAAATCAGCCTTTTGACACCCAAATCCCCCGGAGAGGGCCGCCGCGACACCCCCGCGTAAACAAAAGTTTAACACCCTTTCAACATGAAAATCCGAAAATCTTTGCTATCTTTGGACTGGTTTCGTTTCAGAAGTTACCAACTAACAGTTCAAACGATATGACAAAAAAACTCATTCTGGCCGCCGCCATGCTGTTTGCAGGAGGCGCCGTCGCCGCCCAGCCCAAGGTAATTGCCCACCGCGGCTACTGGACAGCCCCCGAGTCGGCACAGAACTCGCTGGCATCGTTCACCAAGGCCGACGCCATCGGCGCCTACGGCTCGGAGATCGACGTATGGCTCACGGCCGACGACAAACTGGTCGTCAACCACGACCGCAAGTACAAGGGCACGGACGTCGACATGGAGAAATCCACGGCCAAAGAGATCACGGCCATCGTGCTCCCCAACGGCGAGAACATCCCCACGCTCGACGCCTATCTCGAACTCGTGGCCTCGAAGCCCGACACGCGCCTGATTCTCGAAATGAAGTCGCTTTCGGACTACACCCGCGAGGACCTCGCCGCCGAAAAGATCGTCAAGCAGCTCAGGAAACACGGCGTGCTGGATCGAACCGACATCATCGCCTTCTCGATCAACGCCTGCCTGGCCTTCAAAAAGCTCATCCCCGACACCAAGATCCACTACCTCAACGGCGACCTGCCTCCCAAGAGCATCAAAAATTTGGGGCTGGCCGGCATCGACTACTCGATGGGCGTGCTGCGCAGACACCCCCAATGGGTGAAGGAGGCGCACGAGCTGGGGCTCGAGGTCAACGTCTGGACCGTGGACGAGGAAGCGGACATGAACTACTTCATCGACCTGGGCGTGGACTACATCACCACCGACTACCCCGAGCGTCTGCAGGCCCTGCTGAAGAAATAGAACCCCGCAGTCAAAAAAAACAGCGAGCGGCAAAACCCGGGTTTTGCCGCTCGCTGTTTATCCGGTCGGAAGCCCGTCAGGCGTCCACCACCGTCACCTCGATGCCCCGCTCACGCAGCCGGTCGAGGTAAAGCTGCTGCACGCCGCTGTCGGTGATGATGCGGTCGACGGCCTCCAGATCGCAGATCTTGCTGAACCCGCGGCGGCCGAATTTCGACGAGTCGGCCAGCACCACGACCTTCTGTGCGGCATTGATCATCGCATCGTTCAGCGAGGCTTCGAGCACGTTGGTCGTCGTCAGTCCGAACTCCATGTCGATGCCGTCCACCCCAACGAAGAGTTTGCTGCAATTGAAATTGCGGAGCATCGTCTCGGCAAAGGGACCCACGACCGACATCGAGCTGCTACGGGTGATGCCGCCCAACTGAAGCACATCCACATCGGGATGCTGCGAGAGAATCTGGGTCACGGGAACCGCCGACGTGATGACCGTCAGGTGGCCGACGGGCTTGATCTCCCGGGCCAGGAAGGCCAACGTCGTTCCCGAAGCGATAATGATCGAATCGTCCTGCGAGATCAGCTCCGCGGCGGCCGCGCCGATGGCCCGCTTCTCGGCCACGTTCTTCTTCTCCTTCTCATTCACGTGCCGGTCGCTGATATAGGGACTTATGAGGATGGCGCTACCATGGGTGCGGTAGAGTTTCTTCTGCTGCTCAAGGTAGGAGAGATCCTTGCGGATGGTCACTTCCGAAACCTTGAAAAGCTCGGAGAGCTGTGTCACCGAAATCGAACCGTTCTGCTGCAACAGCGACAGAATACGGCTGTGTCGTTCCGGAAGGCTCAAAAGCGGTTCTTCACCTGGTTTGTTCATGCGCAATCAAAATTTTAAAGTTTCTGAGGTCTAATATACGAAAAATATTCAAAAAACAAACCTTTCACGCGATTATTTTCCCACCCGAAAAATACCCGCCTCCGGCCGTCGCATTTCAAATTAAAAGATTTTTTATTTTGAAATCCCCGAAATGATTCGTACTTTTGTTGCGAAACGAAATCAACGATCAAACCGAGACTTTATGGAACGAGCATCACAAATCAAGAAGTTGTCCGACAAGGGCAAAATATGGGACATGGTAGTCGTGGGCGGCGGAGCGACCGGACTGGGCGTCGCGGTGGACGCTGCCTCGCGCGGCATGAGCGTAGCCTGCCTGGAGAAGACCGACTTCGCGAAATGTACATCGAGCCGTTCGACCAAACTCGTACACGGCGGCGTGCGCTACCTGCAGAAGGGCGACGTGATGCTTGTGCTCGAAGCGCTGCGCGAGCGCGGACGCATGAAGGCCAACGCCCCGCATCTGGTGAAGGACCAGGCCTTCGTCATTTCGAACTACCGCTACTGGGACAATTTCCTCTACTTCTGCGGCCTGACCTTCTACGACCTGCTCTCGTTCGGCTTCGGATACGGACGCTCGAAATACATCTCCGCCAAGAAAGTGATGCAATACATCCCCACCTCGGTCGAAAAGGGTCTGAAGGGCGGCGTGGTCTACCACGACGGACAGTTCGACGACTCGCGCATGGCCATCAACCTGGCCCAGACCTGCGTCGAACACGGGGGCACGGTCGTCAACGAGGCCACCGTAACGGGCATCCTGCACGACGGGGCGGGCAAGGTCGCCGGCGTGAAGTTCGTCGACAACACCACCGGCGAGGAGCATGAGATCCAGGCGCGCAGCGTCGTGAATGCCGCCGGCTGTTTCGTCGATGACATCATGCACATGGACAGCCCCGAACACCGCAAGATGGTCACCCCGAGCCAGGGCGTGCACCTCGTGCTGGACATGAAATTCCTGCAGAGCGACTATGCCATCATGGTCCCCAAGACCTCGGACGGCCGCGTGCTATTCGCCGTGCCCTGGCACGACAAGGTCGTGGTCGGAACCACCGACATCGTGCGCCCCACCCCGGAGGAGGAGCCGCGCCCGCTGAAGGAGGAGATCGACTTCATCCTCGGCACCGCGGGACTCTACATGAATCCGGCACCCACATACAAGGACATCCTCTCGGTCTTTGCCGGGCAGCGTCCGCTGGCGGCACCCAAGAAGAAGGGCAAGAACACGAAGGAGATTTCGCGCAGCCACAAGGTCATCACCTCGGACAACGGTCTGGTGACGATCACCGGCGGCAAGTGGACCTCCTACCGCCTGATGGCCGAGGACACGGTCGACAAGGCCATCGAAGTGGCGGGCCTCCCCCGGCGCAAGTGCGTGACCAGAAAACTCCGCATCCACGGCTACCGCAAGAACCCCGATCTCTCCGACCACATGTACGTCTACGGTTCGGACGAGCCGAAGATCCTGCGCCTGATCGAGGAAAACCCGGCGCTGGGCGAGAAACTCTCCCCGAAGTTCGGCTACACGCTGGCCGAAGTGGTTTGGGCCGTGCGTGAGGAGATGGCCCTCTCGGTCGAGGACGTGCTGGCACGCCGCGTGCGGCTGCTGTTCGTCGACGCCCGCGAGGCGATGGCCGCCGCCCCGAAGGTCGCCGAAACGATGGCCCGCGAGCTGGGCCGCGACCAGGCATGGATCGATGCACAGGTCGAAAGTTTCACGAAGATGGCAAAAAATTATATCTTTGAAGCCTGATAAGAACTTTTAATCCAAGCCTGCACAAAATGTTCGGTTTTTTCAATCCTCCGGCACCCAAGCCGAGGCTCTCCCGGGACAAAATCCCGGGAACCTATGCGCAGATGCGTCTGCGCGTATTTTTGGGAGCGTTTCTGGGATACGCGGCCTACTATCTGGTGCGCAAGAATCTCTCGCTCGCAGCGCCGGGCATGATCGAGTCGGGGCTCCTCGACAAGGCCAGCGTGGGACTCGCCGGTTCGGCGATCTCGATCGCCTATGCCTTCAGCAAGTTCATCATGGGAAGCCTCTCCGACCGCTCCGATGCGCGCAAGTTTCTGGTCGTAGGGCTCATCCTCTCGTCGCTGCTGATGATCGCCACGGGACTGATCCCCTACAGCCACACCAACCCCGGCGTCAACGTCGGCATCATTTTCGGCCTGATGCTGCTGGTAGGCTGGCTCTCGGGCATGGGATGGCCTCCCTGCGGGCGGATCATGGCTCACTGGTTCTCCCAGAACGAACGCAGCTTCAAGATGTCGGTATGGAATACGTCGCACACGATCGGCAGCGGCTCGCTGGGGCTGCTCGTCACCGCCGGGGTCGTCCTCTTCGCCACACTGGGATGGAGCGACACTTGGCGTGCAGCCTTCATCTTCCCGAGCTGCGTGGCGCTTCTGCTTGCCGTTTTCTGCTGGTGGGCACTGCGCGACACGCCCCAGGCCTGCGGACTGCCCCCCATCGACGAATACCGCAACGACTACTCGGCGGTGAAAGCCGCCAAGGGGGAAGAGCAGAAAATCCCCTTCAGGAAACTCTTCGTCGACTACATTTTCAAGAACAGAATCCTCTGGCTCATCGCCCTGGCCAACGCCTTTGTCTATCTGGTGCGCTACGGCATCAGCGACTGGGCGCCGGTCTACCTTCAGGAGATGAATATCATGGATGCCGCGCAGAGCAACCTGGCCTTCTCGCTGCACAACTATGCCGGAGTCCCCGGAACGATCATCTGCGGATGGATCTCGGCCAAATGCTTCAAGGGGCGCTGCGCCCCGGCCAACGTGATCTACATGGTGTTGGTGCTGATCGGCATTCTGATCTATTGGAAGGCCGCCCCCATCGCCCGGCTGCTGGCCGAAATCTTCGGCGGCGACCCGGCCGCCATCGGACGCACGGTCGTCTACGCGGCGCTCTGCGAAATCGGCTTCTGCATCTACGGTCCCGTGGCGCTGATCGGCATTCAGGCCCTGAACCTCGTGCCGAAGAATGCAGCCGGAACGGCCGCCGGATTTGTCGGACTGTTTGGCTATCTGTTCGGCGATGCCGTGCTGGCGAAAATCGTCATGGGCTCGGTCGCCAACGACAACTCGCTGGGATGGAACGCCACCTTCTGGATGTTCGTCGTCGCCAGCCTGCTTGCCGCAATCTTCTGCGCCACCACCTGGAAACGCGAAAAACAGGCTCTCGCCCAATAGGAAATTCCCGCTAACGAATCGTGAAAGCCCTTAACTCCCGGTTAAGGGCTTTTTCGCGCCCTCCGACCAGGCGGTCGACCAGGGCGTGAAACCGGGGCGAATGGTCGTGGTGGACCGTGTGGCAGAGTTCGTGGACAATCACATAGTCACGCAGGTGCTCGGGGAGCGTCATCAGAAAGAGGCTCAGCGAGATGTGGTTGCGCCCCGAACAACTCCCCCACTTCGTGCGCGAGGCGCGGATCGAAAGTTTTTCGTACTTCAGGCCCGTCGCCTCCGACAGCCGTCCGATGCGCCCCGGCAGGTCGGCTTTCGCCGCACGGCGCAGCTCCTCGATGCGGACTTTCTGCTCCTCGGGCGGCAACTGCGGAGGCAGGGATGCCCGCTTGCGGGCGAGCCGTTCGCGCGCTGCCCCGATCCACTCCGCCTTGCGCTCCAGAAAATCCAAAGCCCGTTTTTGCGACACCCCGCAGGGAAACGAAAGCCGCACGGCACCCGTGGCGCGCACCGAAATCGAAATGCGCCGGGCGCGCACGGTCTGCGAGAGGGTCACCTCGCCCAGCCGGGGATGCACATAAACCGAGGTCATCGCAGCCAGACGGAATGGAGCGTCATGTCGGTAACCCGCAACACCGAATCCTCGCAATCGATGATCAGGCCCCTGAAAACGATCCGACAGTGTTCGCTGCGGTAATCCAACAGCTGCAACGCCTGACTCTCGGTCGGAACGGCGTCCGCGGCAGGCACGAAACCGCTCTTCGCCAGCTGAACCTCGAGCAACTCCTTCCCTGGAATCACCACCTCGGGCTCCGCTGCGCCCAGTCAGAGGCGCAACGTATCGTCTCGAAAAACGCAATCGTTATTTGGATTCGCATAATAGCGCGAATACCCCGCGACCAACTCGATCGGGGCAGGTGTGGGCAGCTCGACAAAGATACTGTTGGACACACGCTCCGGGGAATAGCCCCACCTCACGTAATGGCGCATCTCCTCGGGGAAAATCGCAGCCAGATCTCCGAGATCCCTCACGCCGAACCGCGCGAAAGAGGTGCTGTCGCGCCAGATATAGTCGAGCGACGTGTAGAGTTCGCGGTACTCCTTCTTATAGACGGTATCGGCCAGCGGAACGGGCGTCAACAACAGGCGTCCGTCCCCGCCGAGACGCCCGAGACGCCCGGCCAACCGCAGAGCACGCTGCGTCTGCGACTGCAGGGCGATACGCTCCGGTCCGAGGGCGGGAACAAAGGCCATCGCGGCGAAGATCACCCATGCCGCGAGGCACACCCACAGATAGCGGCCCGCACGCCGCGAAAGGAACAACAGCACACAGAGGGTCATCAGCGCACCGCACACCACGAGGTATACGCGCGGTTCGGTCAGCCCGTATTCGGTCGTGCGGCGCACCACACCGATCCAGAACAGCACCAGCACGGGCAGCGACACCAGGCTGAAGCGGTCGAAAAACCAGTTGCAGATCCGTTTTTCGAGCAGCAGCCCCAGAGCCTTCACGGCCAGGGCCGTCATCGTGAACCCGAAGACCAGATAGGCCACACCTCCCTCGGGCAAGGTCCACGTGACGAGGATTTTGGCCATGTAGAGGTAGAGGATCGCGGCGTAGATCAGCAGTGCGGGCGTCACGATGTAGTTCAGCAGTACTTCGAGGACGCGGTTGCCGCGCAGTTCGGCGCCCCGCCAGCGGTCGGCCAGCATCAGAAACAGCAGCGGTACGGCCAGCGTCTCGCAGATCGTCACGGACCACACCCCGAGGTGCTCGACCCACCGGCCTTCGAGACCAAAGATATAGACCGCCGAATAGAAGATCGCCAGGAACAGCCCCAGCGCAACATTGGCGAACAACAGGGCCAGTGCCCCCGAGCGCAGCCAGACGACGGTTCCGGCCACGAAGCGGTCGTTCCGCACGGCCCGCAGGCTCAACAGCAGCAGCAGCGGAGCCAGAATGCCGAGCGAAATGGAAAAAGACGCGCTTTCGACCCAGTCGCCAAGCCCGCTCCAGAACGACAGCGGCACCAGCGGCACCCACACCACCCAGTAAACCTTTCGCCACGGGCCGCCTCCCGCCACAACATTGAGCGCCAGCGCCAGCGCAAAGAAAAGCGGCACAAGGGCGATTTTCTCGAACAGTTCCCTATTGTCCCAGTCGAGTTCGAAGGTCAGCAGACACCAGATGCAGGCGTAGAGCGCCAGAAGCATTTCGACCGGATACGACCGCACGACCCGCACGACCCCTTCGCGGAGCCAGCACAGGCTGAATTTGAATTTCGTTTTCATAGGTTTGTCGGGGTTATCAGGTTTTTCGGACAGCCCGGGGTTATCGGGCTGTCCGGTTGCCGGGTTATCCGAGGCCCGGGACCCGGAGCCGGGACAGCCGGGGTTGTCGGGATTGCCGGGTTATCCCGGGCCCGGGGGCCGGGGGTCGGGGGTCGGCTATTCGCCGATACGCTGGCGCACGACCTCGAAGAGCATCACGGCAGCTGCGGCCGAGACGTTGAGCGACTCGATGTGACCGATCAGCGGGATGGCCAGCTGCTCGTCGCAGAGCTTGAGCACCTCCTTCGAGATACCCGTATCCTCGGCGCCCATCACGATCACCGTGGGGCGGCGAAAATCGGCATCGTAGAGCAGTTTGCGGCTCTTCTCCGTAGCCGCCACAATCTGAAAGCCCTCCGCCTGCAAGGCCTTGATCGTATTGCGGACCGAACCGACGCGGCACACCGGGATCGTCGTCAGCGCTCCGGCCGACGAACGAATCGCCTCGGCATTCACGGGCGCCGAGTTCTTCAGCGGTGCAATCAGTCCGTGCGCCCCGGCACACTCGGCCGAGCGGGCGATGGCCCCGAAATTCCGCACGTCGGTCACCCCGTCGAACAACACCACGAGCGGCGTCTCGTCTTCGGGCACGCGTTCCAGAATATCGGCCAGCTGCACATACTCGATGGCCGCGGTCTGCGCCACGACGCCCTGGTGGTTGCCGCGTGTCAGGCGGTTGAGTTTCTCGACCGGAACCTCCTGATAATGGAGGCGGTGACGCATGCAAAGGTCCTTCAGTTCCTGCATCAGCTGCCCTTCGGCACCCTTGCGGATGTAGAGTTTCTCGATCTGCTTTCCGGCCTCGATCGCTTCGGCCACGGGACGAATCCCGAAAATAAGATTGTTATCCATAATCGTTTTTTACTTTTTACACGCGGCTTCAATCCGGCCCTCGGGCCCGGGACCGTCCCCCGTTCGTGCGGCGCAGACAAACAGGCAGCAACGGAGGCAGCATCGGCAGCGTCGGCAAGCGTCAAAAGACAAACCAAATACTCCATACGCGCAGCGTTTGGCTCATCCCGACAAGCAGCCTGCAAAACCGCAAATCACTGATCCTCGACGATCTCCAGTTCATACGACACCTTCTCCCACTCGTGCATCAGGTGATCGTAACGACCTTTCAGTTCGTTGTAGGCCTTGTAGTCGGCCTCGTTGTATTCGGTCGCGGCGGCAAACCGCGCATCGTACTCGGCAATCTGCTTCTCGATCCCGGCCAGATCGGTCTCCACGGCTTCGACGGCTTTCCGCAACTTGCGGATCTGCTTCTCCTGCTCCTTCTTCAGCTCGTAGGTGAGTTTTCCCGAAGCTGCCACCTCGTCCCTCTTTGCTGCAGGTCTCGACGGAGTGTCCTTCCGCTCGATCTCCTGCAACGACTCCAGCTTGCGCTTTTCGAGGAAATAGTAGATGCCGCCCAGATACTCCTTCACCCCGCCGTCGCGGAACTCGTAGACCTTCCCGACCATGCCGTCGAGGAATTCGCGGTCGTGCGACACCACAACCACCGTACCGTCGTACTTCATGATGGCATTCTTGAGGATGTCCTTCGAACGCATGTCCATGTGGTTCGTCGGCTCGTCCAGCACCAGCAGGTTGCGCGGTTCGAGCATCATGCGGGCCATGGCCAGACGTGCCCGCTCGCCGCCCGAGAGGACCTTGACCTTCTTGTCGATGTCCTCGCCGCGGAACAGAAACGCCCCCAGGATGTCGCGCAGCCGGGTCCGGATGTCACCCACGGCCACACGGTCCAGCGTGTCGTAGACCGTGAAGTCGCCGTCCATCAAATCGTCCTGATTCTGGGCGTAGTAGCCGATATTGACATTCGCACCGAGGCGCACCGACCCCTCGGTCGGCGTCAGCTGGCCGATCAGCATGCGGGCAAGGGTCGTCTTGCCCTCGCCGTTGCGGCCCACCAGCGCGATTTTATCGCCCTTCCCGATCACGAAATTGGCTCCGCTGAAAACATGCTTTGCACCGAACGACATGCCCGCGTCGCGGATCTCAGCAACGATCTGCCCCGAACGGGGAGCGGGCGGGAACTTGATGTTGAGCGTGGCGAGATCCTCCTCCTCGATTTCGAGGCGGTCCAGGCGCTCCAGCTGCTTGATGCGCGACTGCACCTGGTTCGACTTGGTGGGTTTGTAGCGGAATTTCTCGATGAACTCCTCGGTCTTCTCGATCATCCGCTGCTGGTTCTCGTAGGCGGCCATCTGCTGCTCCCGGCGCTCGGCGCGCAGGACGACGTATTTCGAATAGGAGACCTTGTAATCGGTGATCTTGCCCAGCGACAGCTCGACCGTGCGGTTGGTGACGTTGTCCAGAAAGGCGCGGTCGTGGGAAATGAGCAGCACCGCGCCGTTGTAATTCCGGAGATACTCCTCGAGCCACTGGATCGACTCGATGTCGAGGTGGTTCGTCGGCTCGTCCAGCAGGAAGATCGAGGGTCGGCGCAGCAGCAGCTTCGCCAGCTCGATCCGCATGCGCCAGCCGCCCGAGAACTCGCTCGTGGCACGCCCGAAGTCCTCACGTCTGAAACCGAGGCCCAGCAGCGTCTTCTCGATGTCCGCGTCGCGGGTCTCGCCGCCGAGGATATGATAGTGGTCCTGCGCATCGTTCAGACGATGCAGGAGCTGTTCGTATTCGGGACTTTCGTAGTCGGTGCGCTCGGCGATCTCGCGCGTCAGGGCCTCGATCTCGCTCTCGAGCCGCAACACCTCCTCGAAGGCCTTGGCGGTCTCCTCCGCGAGCGTCGTGGTGTCCGCCACGCGCATCGTCTGCGGCAGATACCCGATCGAGCAGTCGCCGTTGAGTGTCACGGCTCCCGACGTGGGCTGCAACTCGCCCGTGATGATGCGCAGGAGCGTGGTTTTGCCTGCTCCGTTCTTGCCCACCAGCCCGATGCGGTCCTTCGGGTTGATCAGAAACGAAATATTGTCGAAAAGGGTCCAGCCCCCATAACTGACGGTAAGGTTGTCTAATGAAATCATGGCGAATCTAAAAACACCGCAAAGTTAGCGATTTAATCCGACATATCCATCTTCGGGTCCCGAAACGCCCGTCCCCGGCAGCATCCCGGCCCGCACGGTCAGGCATTGAGCATCTTGACGACCTCGGCCGCGGGGTCCGCGGCGCCGAAGACGGCGTTGCCGGCCACGAGCACATCGGCACCCGCTCCATAGACCTCGCCGGCATTGTGCGACGAGAGGCCTCCGTCGACCTCGATGATCGTCTCCAGCCCCATCCCGCGCGCCATGGCGCGCAGCTCCCGGATCTTGGCGACCGACCCCGGGATGAACGACTGTCCGCCGAATCCCGGCTCGACGCTCATCACCAGCACCAGGTCGACCAGCGGCAGCACCTCGCGCAGCGCCTCCACCGGCGTCGCCGGCTTGATCGACACCCCCACCTTGACTCCGGCCCGGCGGATCAGCGCGATGCATCCCGCGGGATCGTCCGTCGCCTCGAGATGGAAGGTCACCAGATCGGCCCCCGCCTCGACGAAGCGCGTGACGTACTTTTCCGGATTGACGATCATCAGGTGCACGTCAAGAAATTTCGCCGTCGCCTTGCGGATGGCCTTCAGCACGGGGAAGCCGAATGAAATATTGGGGACGAAAACGCCGTCCATCACGTCGATATGGACCCATTCGGCCGCACTGGCGTCGACCATCCGGGTATCGCGCTCCAGATGGCCGAAGTCGGCCGAGAGCATCGAAGGGGCTACTATTCTGTTCATGGCGTAATTTGCTTTTAATAAACAAAGATACGAAATTTCCCGTATCCGGAGACGAAAAATGCGGACTTCGGGCCGAAAATTCCGATCCCGCATCCGATCGGGTCGTTTTCCGGGAATAAATTGCTATTTTTGCAGGGAATCCACAATCGAACGGCCATGACTCTGTCCCTGCTCTACATATCGGTCCTCTGCTGCCTTGCCGCGGCGCTCGTCCTCGTCCTGCTGCTGTGGCGCAGGGAATCGCACAAGTTCGCCGATGCCGAGACGCGCGAACGCGACGCCTCGTCACGCCTTGCGGCTTCGGAAGCCCGTCTGGCCGCCGCCGAGCAGGCTACGGCCGCCGAGCGGGAGTTTCGCCACCGCTACGAGGAGCAGGTCCGGACGCTGACCGAACAGCGTACGCGCACCGAAGCCGAACTGGCGGCCCTGCGGGCCGCATCCGACACGGAACTGGCGGCCCTGCGGACGCGTAATGCCGAGGAGCGCGCCGCCGAGCAGGCCGAGCGCGAACAGCTCGAAGAGCGTTTCCGCCAGCAGTTCAAGAACCTGGCAACGGAGATTCTGGGCGAGCAGTCGCAACGGTTCAAGGAGACGAACAGGGAGTCGATCGACATTCTTCTGAAACCGTTCAAGGAGAACATCGTCGATTTCCGCAAGCGTGTCGAGGAGATCTACACCACGCAGACCTCCCAGCGCGGCGAACTGAAGTCGGAACTCAGGCGTCTGATGGAGCTCAACCAGGCGATCTCGACCGAGGCGCGGAATCTGACCGACGCCCTGAAAGGCAATTCGAAGGTGCAGGGCGACTGGGGCGAGATGCTTCTCGAAACGATCCTCGACAGTTCGGCCCTCTCGAAGGGCATCCACTACCAAACGCAGTACAACATCAAGGATGAGGAGGGGCGCAACCTGCGGCCCGACGTGGTGCTGCACCTGCCCGAGAAGAAGGAGATCGTCATCGATTCGAAGGTCTCGCTCACGGCCTTCGTAGGTTATTCTTCGGCCGACAGCGAGGAGGAGCGGCGGCGCTACCTCGCGGCACACGTCGCCTCGGTGCGTCAGCACGTCACCGAACTGGGCCGCAAGGAGTACCAGCGGCGGCTGAATTCGCCCGATTTCGTCATCATGTTCATCCCCAACGAACCGGCATTCCTCGCCGCGCTGCAGAACGACACCGCCATCTGGTCCGACGCCTACGACAAGAAGGTGATCATCTCGTCGCCGACGAATCTTTTCGCCCTGCTGAAACTCGTCGCCGACCTCTGGAAATACAACGACCAGGACAAGAATACCAAGGAGATCGCCGCCTGCGGACTGAAACTCTACGAACAGCTGGTGGCCTTCACCGCCTCGCTCGAAGGGGTCGGCACGGCTCTGGACAAGGCCCGCGACGCCTACGACGACGCCTACAAACGTCTCTGCACGGGCAACGACAACATCATCCGCGTCGGCGAACGCCTGCGCAAAACCGCCCGTCTGCAAACCAAGCGGCAGCATGCCGCGCGCACGCTCGAAATCGCCGGCAGCGATGCGGATCCGGACGAACCCGCCACCGATTCCGCCGCCCGGCCGGACAGCGGCGCATAGCCCCTTCGCAAACAATCGCGGGGCCGGCACATCACCCCTCCGCAAACAATCGCGGGGCCAGCGGCCACCTAAAGCAGCTTCTTGCGCGATGTCGTAACGACGAAATCCTTCAGGTAGAACGGCTCGAAATAGGCAATATCCTCGGTGCGGCCTTCATCGAGGGCCTGCTGGGCCAGCCGGGCAAGCCCGCGGGCCGACGGGGTCACCTCCACGCATAGCGCATCGGGAAGGATGTCGGCGCATTTGCGCGCCCCGCTGCCGAAGATCACGAACGGGCGCCCCTGACCGCGGAAAGCCGCGAAACTCCCGGCATCGACCACCTCGGCCGAGACCTCGCTCTGCGGACGCCCTTCGGTGTCGAAAACCTGCGCATAGACCTCCATGCGCCGGGCGTCGACCATCGGGCACAGCAGGGCGTTCGGCCAGTCGCCGACGGCAAGAATCCCCGCCTCATAGTCCTCGCGGGCCACCTCGGCCAGCGCCTCGAGCGATCCGACCGCCACCAGCGGCTTCTGCAGCCCGTAACACAGGCCCTTGGCGAACGACACGCCGATGCGCAGTCCCGTATACGACCCGGGGCCCTTACCCACCGCCACGGCATCGAGGTCATCGGGCGCAATGCCCGTCTCGCGCAGCAGTTCGTCGACGAATACGCCGACCTTGCGGGCGTGGTCGCGCCCCTCGTCGCTCTCGCGCAGCGACAGCAGTTCGCCGTCCTTGGCGATACCCACGGAACAGATGTCCGTTCCGGTCTCAATAGCAAGTATCAAACTCATAACTCCTTCTATCGTTTTCTCGCTGCCGCCGGCGGTAGTCTCCGCCCCGGCATCGTTTGCCAATCATCCCATTCCAGGCCGCCCCTCTCCGCAAGGGGACCTGTCGCGGCGCAACCCCGGATGCTCCCCGGAACCGAACCGTTATATCACTCCGAAATGCTCCAATGCACGCCGGATTCCGTCGTCGTCGACCGACGCCGTCACATAGTCCGCGGCAGCGAGCGCCTCGTCGCATGCGTTGCCCATCGCCACGCCCACGCCTGCAGCCCGCAGCATCGCCACATCGTTGCCGCCGTCGCCGAAAGCCATCGCCTCGTCGTTCGCAAAGCCGAAATGCGCGGCGAACTCGACCATGCCCCTCGCCTTATCGACACCCCGGACATTGATGTCGGCGAAAATCGGGCACCAGCGCGACGCCACGAGCGACGGCAGCGCGGCCATCACCCTCTTTTCCAGCACAGGGTCGCAATAAAAGCACATCTGGCAGCAATCGCCCCGGTCGAAAAGCACCCGGAGGTCGACCTGCTCGGGGACCGGATGGGCCACCAGTTCCGCCAGACGCACCACATCGGGCGTCACACGGTTGACGAAAACCCCGTCGTTCAGCTCCAGCCCGACCGGAAAATCCAGCTCCGCCGACAAGGCGAGCGCCTTCTCGAAGTCGGCGCGCGGAATCGGATGCCGGGCCACGACACGGCCGTCGCGCATCAGACAGTCGGCCCCGTTGAGCGCCGTCACACCGTCGTAGGGAATCCCCTCCAGTCCGTCCAGGTCGGCAACCGCACGCCCCGTGGCGATAAAGAGCCGCACACCCCGCGCATGGGCCTCGAGCAGCGCATCGAGAGCCGAAGAGGGCACCCGGTGGGTCTTGAAACTGATCAGCGTTCCGTCGACGTCCAAAAATATCGCTTTCGTCATAAATCTCCTTTTTCAGTCATCGTCAGGGCGAGCCCCGTTTCGGCTTTTATGCCGCAGCCTGCCGCCGGGAAGCCGCTCCGCCCGCAGGCAGCACGGAACACCCCGGGAAGGCCGACTCCACGGCCAATTACCGGTAGGTCTTCATCGCCTTGTCCATCTCACGCTTCGCGTCGTTCTCCTTCAGGTATTCGCGCTTGTCGTACGCCTTGCGGCCGCGGGCCAGCCCCACGACGACCTTCGCCAGACCGCGTTCGTTCAGAAACAGCCGCAGGCCCACGATCGTGAGGCCCTTGTCCTGCGAGGCACGCCGGAGTTTGTCCAGTTCGCGGGCCGTGAGCAGCAGCTTGCGGTCGCGGCGCGGCGCATGGTTGTTGCACGTCCCCCAGGCATATTCGGCGATGTTGACACCGCGCACCCACAATTCGCCCCGGTCGAAATAGCAAAACGTATCGACCATCGAGGCCTTGCCGGCACGGATGGACTTGATCTCCGTTCCGACAAGCACGATGCCTGCAACGTATTCTTCCAGAATCTCATAATCGAACGTCGCACGCTTGTTCCGGATATTTATCTTTTTCTGTTCACTCATAATACTCAAAAACGGCACACAAATTGCGATTTTAATTGCGGGGGTGGGAATCGGTCAAGGTAACTAATTCTTTTATCTTTGATATGTTTTACACATCTTTCTGTTTATTTTCTGTTTGCACACGGTATGCGCAGTGATGCGCGTACGCCCCGATCCCTGCCCCTTTTTTCTTCAAAACTCCATCCCGGCATTTCCTGCCGAAACCCGCTTCCGACGGGCTTTTTCCCAGTCTACACCCTGCGATGCGGCCCGTCACAGGGGGTTATAAAATCAATCGTTGTATCTTGTTTGCAATCGTCGCTTTCACATTATTGTAGGCCGTAAGCCGCTGGACCACATCCCTCTGCTCCTCGTCGGAGATGTTCTCGTCCTCCAGCCGGGCCTGCAACTCCTCGATCAGCGCCTTGACCACCTTCGACTTGTAGAGTGTCACGGCCTTCGGAACCCCCACGGCCAGCATCTCGGCGTCGGTATCGATGTGAATCTCCTTACGCCGCCACAGGTCGCTGACCACGTAGTTGTCGTCCGAGGTGAGGATGTCCACCGACATGTTGCACACCTCGGGGTCGATATGGTTCAGGAAGATGTGCGCCGGCACCTCCACCCCTGTCCCCAGCTGCGCCCACTGCTCGCGGTAGGTCGCCATGATCTTGTTGTAGACCGGATTGCGGAAGGCAATGTTGTCGTCGCTGAGTTCCGAGAAAATCACCTCCGCGACGTTGCACGCCACCATCGTCTTGCCCTCCTTGAAATCGAACGAGCAATGCCCGTACTTGAGCAGGTATTTCACGATCTCGCGCTCCAGGGTCTCGAAACTGCTCCCCGCCTCGACCTGCTTGACATACTCCACCTCGGGCTGCGGCGCCTCCCGCTGCCGGAGGGTCGTCTGGCGGCGCAGGAACTCGTCGGTCTCGCGGTCGCCCGACGTGGTCATGCGCTTGCGCGCCACCTCCGAAATGAGAATCTGCTCGTCAATATCCATGATCCGCGCGCACTCCTTGATGTAGACCGAGCGCTGGATCGGATCGGGGATCACCGACACCGACTGCACCATGTCGCCAATCAGCGCCGCCTTCCGGATCGGATCGCCCTGCGCGTCTTTCAGCAGCAGCTTGGCCTTGAACTCCAGGAAATCCTGCTCGTTGTCGCGGATATACTCCTGCAATTCGGCCGCCGTATGGCTGCGCGCGAACGAGTCGGGATCCTCCGGTTCGGGCAGCAGCACCACGCGCACGTTCATGCCCTCCTTCAGGATCATGTCAATCCCGCGCAGCGAGGCGTGAATCCCCGCCGAGTCGCCGTCGTAGATCACCGTGATATTCCGCGTGAAGCGGTTCAGCAGGCGTATCTGCTCCATTGTCAGCGACGTGCCGGACGAGGAGACGACGTTCTCGACCCCGGCCTGGTGCATCGAAATCACGTCGGTATATCCCTCGACCATGATGGCGAAATCCTGCTGCTGGATGGCCTTCTTGGCGAAATAGAGCCCGTAAAGTTCGCGTTTCTTGCTGTATATCTCGCTTTCCGGGGAATTCTGATACTTGGCCACCTGCTTGTCCGTGCGCAGCGTGCGGCCTCCGAAGGCCACGATGCGCCCCGAAATGTTGTGCACGGGGAAGATCACCCGGTCGCGGAAACGGTCGAAGAGCGAGCCGTCCCGGTCGCTGACCAGCGAAAGCCCCGTTGCGAGGAGGAACTCCTGCTTGTACCCCGCCGCCAGGGCGTCCTTCGACATCCGGTCGCCCTTCGCCGGACAGAATCCCAGCCCGAATTTGCGGATCGTGGCATCGGTCATCCCGCGCTTCTGACGGAAATAGGCGAGGCCCACACTCTCGCCTTCGGTCTCGCGGTGGAGGTAGTTGGCGAAATACTCCGCGGCCCAGCCGTTCAGGGCGAACATCGACTCGCGGTCGTCGTTGCGACGCACCTCCTCCTCCGACATCTCCTTCTCCTTGACCTCGATGCCGTAGCGCTTGGCCACCATCTTCAGCGCCTCGGGATAGGTGATGTTCTCGTGTTCCATCAGAAAGGTCACGGCGTTGCCGCCCTTGCCGCATCCGAAGCACTTGTAGACGCCCTTCGAGGGCGACACGACGAACGACGGGGTCTTCTCATTGTGGAACGGACAGCACGCCTGGTAGTTCACGCCCTTGCGTTTGAGCGTGACGTAGTCGCCGATAATATCCACGATATTGGCGGCGGCGTAAATGCGGTCTACTGTTTCCCGGTCGATCATAGCCTACAAAGGTACGCAAAAATATCAAGAATACGATCGACCATGCGCCTCAGCGAGCGATTTCCGCTCCATATCCAAAAAAATATGTAACTTTGCCTCATGAATTTCAAACTCGTATCGGACTACGCCCCGATGGGCGACCAGCCGGAGGCGATCGAGCAGCTCGTCGGTTCGATCGAGCACGGCTCCAAACACAACACGCTGCTGGGAGTGACGGGTTCGGGAAAGACGTTCACGGTGGCCAACGTCATCGCGCGGCTGAACCGTCCGACGCTGGTCCTGAGCCACAACAAGACCCTCGCGGCACAGTTGTACGGGGAGTTCCGCAACTTCTTCCCGGAGAATGCCGTGGAGTATTTCGTGTCGTATTACGACTACTACCAGCCGGAGGCCTACCTGCCTTCGACGGATACCTATATTGAAAAAGACCTCCAGATCAATGCCGAGATCGAGAAGATGCGTCTCGCCACAGTCGCCACACTGCTGTCGGGGCGCCGCGACGTGATCGTCGTCTCGAGCGTCTCGTGCCTCTACGGCGCGGGCAACCCGGCGGACTTCCACGCCACGGCCATCACCATCAAGGTGGGGCAGGTCGTGAGCTACAAGCACTTCCTCTACAAGCTGGTCGAGGCGCTCTACACCCGCACCGAACGCGAGCTGGAGCCTGCGACCTTCCGTGTCAACGGCGACACGGTGGACATCATGGCGGCCTTCGGCGAATTCGGCAACCAATGCTTCCGCGTGATGTTCTTCGACAACGAGGTGGAGGCCATCCAGTCGATCGACCCCGTCACGGGACAGCGCATCAACTCGCTCGACAGCATCACGCTCTACGCCACGAACCTGTTCGTGACGACCAAGGAGCGCATCAACGCCGCCGTGCAGCAGATCTACCTCGACCTGGGCAAGCAGATCGAGTTCTTCGAACGCGCCGGGCGGCCGATGGAGGCCCACCGCATCAAGCAGCGCGTGGAGTACGACCTGGAAATGATCAAGGAGCTGGGCTACTGCCCCGGCATCGAGAACTACTCGCGCTACTTCGACGGACGTGCCGCCGGGACGCGCCCCTTCTGCCTGATCGACTATTTCCCGAAGGACTACCTGATGGTCGTGGACGAGAGCCACGTCACCCTGCCCCAGGTCCACGCCATGTTCGGCGGCGACCGCGCCCGCAAGGAGAACCTCGTGGAGTACGGCTTCCGCCTCCCGGCGGCCAAGGACAACCGCCCGGTGACCTTCGCGGAGTTCGAACAGCTGCAGGGCACGTCGATCTACGTGAGCGCCACCCCCGCAGACTACGAGCTGATGAAGAGCGAGGGTGTGGTCGTCGAACAGCTGATCCGCCCCACTGGACTGGTGGACCCGCCGCTGGAGGTGCGCGTGACGCTGAACCAGATCGACGACCTGATCGAGGAGATCGACAAGCGCGTGAAGAACGACGACAAGATACTCGTGACGACCATCACCAAACGCATGGCCGAGGAGCTATCGAAATACTTCGACCGTGTGGGCGTGCGCAACCGCTACATCCACTCGGATGTCGACACGCTGGAGCGCATCCAGATTCTCGAGGACCTGCGTGGCGGTCTGTTCGACGTGCTGATCGGCGTGAACCTGCTGCGCGAGGGGCTCGATCTGCCGGAGGTGGCGCTCGTGGCGATCCTCGACGCTGATAAGGAGGGCTTCCTGCGCAATGTCCGGTCGCTCACGCAGATCGCCGGACGCGCCGCGCGCCACTCCCAGGGCAACGTGATTCTCTACGCCGACACCTGCACCGATTCGATGCGCTACGCCATCGAGCAGAGCAACCGCCGCCGCGAGAAGCAGGTGCGCTACAACATGGAGCACGAGATGCTGCCGCGGCAGGCACAGAAGAGCGGCTCGGGACAAAGCGCCCTGCTGGCGGGACGCGTCGACACGTCGGAGGTCGACATGACGGCCTATCCCATCGTCGAAGAACACTACGCAACGGCCGCCGACGTGCAGAAGAGCTACACGGCCGGCGAAAACATCGATGCGCTGATCGACAAGGCGCGCGAGGACATGGAACGTGCAGCCAAATCGCTGGACTTCCTCGCCGCGGCGAAATTCCGCGACCGGATGTACGAACTCCAGAAACTGCGGGAGGAGAACCTCCGGAAATAGAAAGAAATAAAAACAGGGAGCGGCGACGCTCCCTTTGCATTCGGGCCTCCGACGGGCTCCACGGCTCTTCGGCCCTTCGGGTTCCGCTACCCTACCGCTCTACCGCCATCCTACGCCCCTACGGGCCCGCGGTCTACAACCCTCCGCCTGCCCCTATGGCTCTTCGGCGTGCCGGAAGGTGAAGTATTTGGCCGCCAAGAAGCTGTAAACCGTCGTCAGCAGCGTCGTGACCATCTTGGCGGGCGTAGGCCACACACCGCAGACCTCCACGAAGAATTTCAGACCCGCATAGGTCAGCACCACCGACCCCGCCACCGAAAGCAGGTAGCGCAGGAGCTGCGTCCCGGCCCCGATCGGCGACCGGCGGAATGCCACATAACGGTTGAGCCAGAAGCCCACGAAGAGGGTGAACGGAAAGACGAGAATCATCGCCGCAATGTGCGGGGAGACGACCACGAATCCCAAATCGACGTAGCGGTGCGCCAAGATGAAATTGTAAAGGAGAAAATAGCAGACGGGATCGAACAGCATGTAGGTCACACCGCCGCAGACCGCATAACGGAACACCTGCCGGGGCAGGAGCGCGGCGACGGGCCGGATGTAAAACCAGTCGATCACCCGGGTTATCAATTCGGCAGGGGCCATCAGCGGGCGGTATAGGTCCACATGTCGGGGAATCGCCCGTCCTGCGCGCGGATGAACTGCGCACAGGCTCCGGCATCGTCCGACGAGAAGGGCGAAACCATGAATTTGCCCCCGAAACGGTAAATCCGGCAACGGAACGTCGCCTCCCGGGCCTCGCCTTCCCGCCCGGCACGCCGGGCATTCGCTTCGGAGCTGAAAACCCCCAGCACGACATAGTGGCGGCCCGAGAGCAGCGCCATCGGATCGCCCTGCTCCTGCGCCGAATGCGCGTCGGCGGTCTCCGCCTCCGGTGCGGCATCGGGAACGGACGGTTCCGAAGCAGCTCTGCCGGTCAGCGCAACGGAATCTCCGGCCACGGAGCCCTCCGTTTCAGAAGCCCCCTCCCGGAGATCTGGCGCTCCGACCTCCCCGGAGTTGTCGGGTACACCGGGCATCTCCGCCACGACGGCCGTTTCCGGCGTCCCCGAACGGAACAGGAGCAACTCCCGTCCGCCGTAGAGCGCCGCGATGCCGATTGCCGCGATGCCAACCCACAGCGGCCAGTCGAAACGGCGCTGCACCCGGATCCGCACGGGTTCGCGGCCCTGCGGATTGAGCCGGAGGTCGAACGCCTCATCGGGGATAAAATTCTTGAATTTCAGCACTCCGACACCCTCTATGGTCAGCAGGTCTGCGCGGCGGACCCGGGCCATCCAGCGGTCGTAGACAGCCTGCGCCTCGGCTTCGGGATTTTCGGAACCGCCGGCCTCACGCAGGACGCCGGCAATCGCGTCGACCAGCGATACACCCCGCTGCTGCGAGGTGAAGGCCACCGTGCGGCTCGGCGGCTGCACGGTGTGTCGGTTGAGCCGTCGGGCTCCCTGTCGCTCGGTGTAGAGTGAACCTACGCCGGGCAGAAAAATCTCTCCGCCGCCGGCCAGCAGGTTGCCGACAAGGCGGCCGATCTGCTCTTCCATCGGGTTCGCATTCATTTCTTCTTCTTTTTAGGTGTTGCAGGCGGGGATTTGGGTTGCGGAGCCGAGCCCGAAGCCGGGAGCGTCTCGGGACGGGTCGCCCCCCGCCAGATCATATAGATTCCCAGCAGGATGAAGGGGATGCTGAGCCATTGGCCCATGTATAGCGCCCACTCCAGTTCGAAAGGCTCCTGCTCGGTTTTGATATACTCGATGAAAAACCGCGTGAGGAAGGTCCCGATCAGGCCGATGCCGAACAGGATGCCCGGACGGCGGCGCGCAATGTCCCTCCTGTAATAGAGCCAGCAGAGGATGCCGAAAGTCGCCAGATAGCAGATCGCCTCATAGATCTGCGTCGGGTGCACCGCCGCAGGGGCGAACTCGGCCGCCCACTTGTGCGAACGGACGAACTCGAAGCCCCACGGCAGGGTCGTCGCCTGTCCGAAAATCTCCGAGTTGAACAGATTGCCCAGGCGCACGATCGCGCCGCCGATCCCCACCGGGATCATGATGCGGTCCAGCGACCAGATGTAAGGCAGTTTGTTGCGGCGCGAGAAGAGCCACAAGCCGATCAGCAGACCGATGGCCGCGCCGTGGCTGGCCAGTCCGCCATCGCGGAATCCCGTGAGGATGGTCCACGGTTTCGAAAGATACTCCATCGTATCGTAGAACAGACAGTGGCCGAGCCGCGCTCCGAGGATCGTGGCGAGTGTTCCATAAATGAAAATCGACTCCGAGACCTTGGCGGGCAGTCCTTCACGTCTGACGAAGTTGTCGAAGAATTTCGCGCCGATCAGAATGGCCAGGGCCCACATCAGCCCGTAATAGCGGATGTCGATCGCCCCGATGCGAAACAGCACCGGATCGAAATCCCAAACGATGGATAACGGTTGTACTAACAAAGGATATGTCATTTATTCAAGTTGTTACTTCATTCGGTTCTGCTTTTTCAAGGGGCTGCCTCCTCCTCCGAATCGACTACACCCCGCCCCTGCTTCGGCAAGGGAGACGGCAGGCGCTCTGCTCCACACCCGGGAACCGGCCCCAACAGCAACGGGCCCCGCACCCGGAAATCGGCTCCAACTGCAACGGGCCCTGCCCCCGGGAACCGACCGCCCCTCAAACAGGGCTGGCGCGCCGGATTTCGCGCAGGCTCTATTTCGCCTCCTGCATGTTCACCTTCTTCAGCGTGAAGGAGAACGTGCTGCCCACGCCGAGTTCGCTGCGGACCGTGATCCGTTCGCCGTGCGCTTCGACGATGTGTTTGACGATAGCCAGTCCGAGTCCCGTGCCGCCCTGCTCCCGCGAGCGCCCCTTGTCCGTACGGTAGAAGCGTTCGAACACACGAGGCAGGTCCTCCTTGGCGATGCCCGCCCCATTATCCTCGACCTCGACCAGAATCTTGTCCAGCATGTCGCGGAACCGGATGCGGGTCTGCCCGCCCTCCTTGCCGTAGTGGATCGAGTTGATGATCAGGTTGACGAACACCTGCCCGATGTAGTGTTTGTCGGCCAGCACCCAGAAGGGCGAAGGCAGGCTGTCGGCACCCTTGACCCCGATCCGGATCTCCTTCCGGTCGGCCTCCATCTCGGCCTGCTCGGCGATCTCCCGGGCCAGCGCCGCCACGTCGAATCGCTCCAGATTGAGCTTGTTCATGCTGCTTTCGAGCTTCGAAATGGTGTCGAGGTCGTTGACGATATTGATCAGGCGGTCGATGCTCTTCTCGGCGCGCTCGAGGTATTTGCGGTTGATCAGCTCGTCCTCCAGTCCGCCGTCCAGCAGCGTCGAAATATATCCCTGGATATTGAATATCGGGGTTTTCAGCTCGTGGGCCACATTGCCCAGATACTGCTTGCGGAAACACTCGGCCTCCTTCAGCCGGGCGATCTCCTTGTCGTTGGTGTCGGCCCACGCGGTCAACTCATCGCCGATGTTCTCGACACGCTTGTCCTTGAGTTCCGAGAAGATCTCGTTGGTGTGCACGTCGCGCGAAAGCACGATCGAATAGATCGGCTTGAGTTTGTAGGCTACATACTTGCGGATGATGAACAGCGCCGCGAGCGCCACCACGACGAACACCCCGACCGACGTGCAGAGCGTGATCCACCATTCGATATGCAGCAGACCCATCCCCACGGCGACAATCGCCGAGGCGAGCAGGGCGATCCACAGCGATGCTCCCTCTTTTGTCTTGATGTGTACCATAGGCTTACTTCGTGTAGTTTTGCATCAGTCGGGCGATGTATTTGCCGATGATGTCGAATTCGAGGTTCACGACCGACCCAACTTCGATGCGGCAGAAATTCGTGTGCTCGAAGGTATAGGGGATGATCGCCACCCGGAAACTCTTCTCTTTCGAGTCGCAGACCGTGAGGCTCACGCCGTTGACCGTCACCGAGCCCTTCTCGACCGTACAGAGCCCGGCGCCCTGGGGCTCGTAGCTGAAGGTGAAGTACCAGCTTCCGTCGGCATCCTCCTTCGCCGTGCAGACCGCCGTCTGGTCGACATGTCCCTGCACGATGTGCCCGTCGAGCAGCGCATCGGGCTTCATCGAGCGCTCGAGGTTGACCAGATCGCCCTCGCGCAGCAACCCGAGGTTGCTCCTGTCGAGCGTCTCCTTCATGGCCGTCACGGTGTAGGTATCCTCCGTGATGTCCACAACTGTCAAACATACGCCGTTATGCGCTATGCTCTGGTCGATTTTCAACTCCTTGCAGAAATCCGCCCGAAGTACGAAATCCTTGTTCTGCCGGTCCGTGCGGATCGAAACCACTTCCGCCATACGCTCCACAATGCCTGAAAACATACTCTTCAACTGTTAATGATCAATTTACCCTTCACTTTGTAGACCGAGACTATATCACTGACTTTCAAAATGATATCATCGAAATTATCCCGATCTCCGGCCACCAGGCGGACTTTTCCCTCCTCGTCGGCAGCCCGAACTATCCGCAAAGTTACAATTTTTCGGCAGACAATCACATATTCACCCCCGGGAATAATTGCATCGCGGTCCACGGCTTTCAGCAGCACGACCGTTCCGGGCGGCACGATGTTGCCCATCGCACGGCCCGTATAGCACATCGCCAGATCACACTCCCCCACCGGAGGCACGATGAGGTTGCTCTCGGCGTCGAGCCGATCCAGACGGGCGATGCCCTGCTCGACATCCGTACTATAATAAGGTATCTGCACCCCGCGCATCTGCTCTCCGGAGAACATCTGTCCCTCGCCGGTCAGCAGCCAGAGCTTGTCGATCCGGGGAAATTTGCCGACGATACGCTCGGCAACATCCAGCGAAATGCCGTTGTTGCCCCGCTTGATCTGATAGAGATTTTCGCCACGCGCCAGACCGATATATCGCGCAAAATAGTTGGTCGACATATTCGCCCACTTGATTACGGCCTCAATTCTTTGCCAATTATTCTGCTTTTCTCGCATTTTTCTTTCGAATATTAAAAAAAATTTGCATCTTTGCACACCCGGTCCCGTAGTTCAATGGATAGAATATAAGATTCCGGTTCTTACGATATGGGTTCGATTCCCGTCGGGACTACCACACACAGGTGCGCAACAAAGCGCGCCTGTGTTTTTTTATCGTATCTGGACAAATGCAAGATCGGGCGTGGCGGCGTCACTTTATTCGTTCAACAAAAATAGTAACAAATTTCGATCATACAACAAAAATAGCATATTTGATCCATTTGATACTATTTTTAGACACAATAAGCCGCAAAACAACAAGAGGAATCCGCCCTCCCGGTGCGAACTCCTCTTATCCGATAAACAGGTACGTTATGCGATCCGAGACATCAAAAAGAGAGGCGCACGCCCAGTCTCAGGGTCAAAGTCAGGGGAGAATCCGTACGCGACGTCCGCAATTCGGTCTCCGTAAAGTAATACGATCCTTCGGGCTCGAAATAGAGTCCCACCATACCGCCTACGCGGTATTGCGCCCCCACGGCGGCAAGTGCCGACCACTGCACGCCCGGTTCGTCGACGGTCTCGGATCCGAGTTTGGCCGAGACGCATTTCTCGACCATGCCGCCCGCACCCAGATAGAGCGAGAAGCGGCCGCGTTCGAAGAACTGCCAGTTGAAACGCAGGGGAATACCTATGAAATGGAGTTTTTGCGCCACATCGCCCGAGATGTAACGCATCCTCACGTCCGAACGCAGCAGGGTGTAGTTGACGCCGCTTTCCAGCGACATCCCGTGCGCGAACTCCTTGCGCACGGCGATACCGAAGCTCAACGGCTGGTGGTGACGGAACGAACCCGCGTCGTATCCGCCGCCGCGCAGGGGCGCCAGGCTGTTGCCGTTGCCGATCACCGACGAAGCGTCGTTCATTATCGAGGAGCCGAGCATCCGGGGAGCCAGTCCTTCGCGGTTTCCGCCCGCCACGCCGCCGCCGGCATACAGAGAGAACGACGCTTTTTTATGCGGTCTGGCGTAGGCTACGAACGGCTCGTCGGAGTCCCCCCCACGACCGGATATGCCGGCAGCCGACCGCACCGCAGAGCGACCGGAAGCCTGCGTCGAAGCCCTGCCGCCGGAGGCCGCCGCCTTGGTACCCTCTTTGGATGAGGCTTTTCCGGCCGCTCCGGACGACACCTTTGCGCCTTCTCCGGACGAAGCCGTTGCCGCCGCTCCGGCTGGAACTTTCTCAACCGCCCCGGACGGCGCCTTTGCACCGTCACCGAAAACATCCGCCGTCATGCCCGCTCCGGCCCGGAGTGCTGTCCGGCCCTCCGCCCGGCGATTTCCCCGGGCTGCTTGTGCTGCGGGCCCTGCAGTCGCGGCGAGGAGCTCCCCGGCTCCCGCTGCGGGTCCATCCCCGGCAGTCTGTTCGCGAGGCATTCCCACCGCCTTTGCAAGGGTCTCCTGCAGGGTTTCCGCCTCGGCGGACTGCGGTATGGCAACCCCGGCCGCCTCCTCTTCCGCCACCGATGCGACAACAGCCCCGTCACGTTCCAACGTCTTGTCCGACCGGAGCAGAAGCTCTCCCGCCACAATGCAGAACAGCACGGCAGCCGCTGCGGCGACGATCCGCGGCCGGTAGATCCGCCATACGAACCCGCGGGGTTTGCCCGCGGAAGCCTCCGGCCCCGGAGCCGCACCGCCCAGCTCGCGCTGCAGACGCTCCCATCCCCCCTCCGGAGGCGGAAGTTCGGCGTCGCGAAGCGCATTCCGCATGGCATCGATCCAATCCTTGTCTTGTTTCATAGTCCTATCGTAGGTCCGGCATCACCGGATGATCCCTCATTTTTCAAACATTCCGAAACGGCATCCTCTCTTCTTCAGTGCGTCTCCAAATAGGCCCTGATCCTGCGGACCAGCATAGCCCGGGCGCGGAACAACTGCGAAGAGGAGCTTTTCTCGTTGATTCCCAGCATCCGGGCGATGTCGCGGTGGGAATACTCCTCGATGCAGTAGAGGTTGAATACCGCCCGATACCCCTCGGGCAGCTCGCCGATGAAGCGCATCAGCACGTCGCGCGGCACGCGGGCCATCTCCGAGACATCCGGCTCCGCCACCTCCGCCGCGGCCTTTCCCTCGTCGAGCGTCACGCTTCCCGGCTTGCAACGGCTGCGTATCCACTCCAGCGCCACGTTGACAGTGACCCGCTCGATCCAGGCGCGCAGCGATCCGGGTCCCCGGTAGGTGAAGCGGTCAAACGCCCCGTAGATCTTCAGGAAAGCATCGTGGAGCAGATCCTCGGCCGTCGCGCGGTCTGCGGCATAACGCATGCAAATCGACAACAGACGGCCGGCATAGCGGTCGTACAGCTCCTTGCGAGCCGTATCGTCCCCTTTCCTGCACCCTTCGGCCAGTATCTGTTCCTCCATTTGCATTATTCTGTACACTCTATAAATGCGGCGGGAGGCAAAAGACTGCACGGATGAAAAAAATTTATTCCCCATGCAGTATTCGCCCCTGCCGGACGTTTTAAGAACGAAAGGTAACATAAAATATTGGATATTATGAAAAAATTGGGCTTATTCCTCATCGCAGCCATAGCCGCCACCGCTTTCACGGCCTGCAACGACGACGACGACAGCAAACACCTCCGCACGCTCATCACCACCGTCCGCACGCTTGACGGCGGAGACTACTACTTCCAGCGCGACAACGGGGAGACACTCTACCCGAGCAACAAGTCGCGCGTCCCGGGCTACAAGCCCGATCCCGACAAAAAGCAGCGGGTCATCATCTGGTTCACCCTCCAGAACGGTATTCCCAATTACGACTACAACATCGACCTCTATCTCCTGGAGACCATCTACACCGGCACTTCGGAGGTCGTGACCGACGCCGCCCGCCTCGCCGAGCTGGGCAATGCCAAGACGGGCTTCCAGAGCAACACGTTCCACCTGACAAAAGAGTGGCTGACCTTCTATGCCCTCTACCCCGTATCGGACAATTCGAAACACTCGTTCACGGTGATCGTCAACGAGGTGAAGGATTCCGGCGAACAGGGAGCCGGAAGCGCCGACGCCGGGCAGCCCGAAGCCACCGACGCGGACTACCTGCAACTGGAGCTGCGCCACAATCCCGGCGGCGACACGATCGGCTATACCGGCGGCTACTACGTTTCGTTCGACCTCACACCGCTCGCCCAGCGGCTCGAAGGCAAGAAGGGCGTTGTCCTGCACATCGAAACCAACGAGCACGGCCGCCAGCAGATCAAGCTCGACCTGCCGCGGGAGAAGTAGCCGCTCCCTCACGACAGTCGTTCCGGTTCGCCACGTTGCGGACCGGATTTTTTATGCCCTGCCCCGGCACTCGTCCCCGGCACACGTTCTCTGGCACACGTTCTCCGGCCCCGTCTGCGGCACCATCCCCGAACCGGCGGTCCCCGGCATATTGTTTTTTCGCCTCAAGGGCGCAGATTTGCCGAAAATCGCTATCTTTGCATCATGTCAATCGTACGCAACACGGAGAGCGATCTCGAATTCGAAAACAAAATCCGCCCGCAGGAGCTGGGAACCTTCTCCGGGCAGGACAAGATCGTCGAAAACCTCCATATCTTCATCAAGGCGGCGCTCATGCGCGGCGACTCGCTCGACCACGTCCTGCTGCACGGCCCCCCGGGACTGGGCAAGACGACCCTGGCGAACATCATTGCCAACGAAATGGGGGCGCAGCTGCGCGTCACGTCGGGCCCCGTACTCGACAAGCCGGGCGACCTGGCGGGCCTGCTGACCAACCTCAATCCGGGCGATGTACTTTTCATCGACGAGATCCACCGCCTCAGCCCCATCGTCGAGGAGTATCTCTACTCGGCGATGGAGGACTACAAAATCGACATCGTGCTGGACAAAGGCCCCTCGGCCCGCTCGATCCAGATCGAGCTGGCGCCCTTCACGCTCATCGGCGCCACAACGCGCAGCGGCCTGCTGACCTCGCCCCTGAGGGCGCGCTTCGGCATCCAGTGCCACCTCGAATACTACGACGCTCCGGTGCTCGCGGGCATCGTACGACGCTCGGCGGGCATCCTCGATGTCCCGATCGACGACGACGCGGCCCACGAAGTGGCCCTGCGTTCGCGCGGCACGCCGCGTATCGCCAATGCGCTGCTGCGCCGCGTGCGCGACTTTGCGATGGTCAAGGGCGAAGGACACATCGACCTCGGAATCACCCGCATCGCCCTCACGGCGCTGAACATCGATTCGCGCGGACTGGACCAGATGGACAACAAGATTCTCGGAACGATCATCGAGAAATTCAACGGCGGACCCGTGGGTCTGAACACCGTGGCCACGGCTGTGGGCGAAGAAGCCGGCACGATCGAGGAGGTCTACGAACCGTTCCTGATCAAGGAGGGCTTCCTCAAACGCACGCCGCGCGGCCGCGAAGCGACCCCGCTGGCCTACCAGCACCTCGGATTCACCCATCCGCGCGACGAAGCCGCCTCGCTCTTCTGACCGCGGCGGCGGACGGAGGGGGGGGGCTGAAACGCCCCGGCGCACCGTCCCCCTCCGCGCCGAAATAACCGCTGCAGCCCTGCCGGAAACGCTGCACCCATTCTACCGATGCCCGCTCCCCCGCCTCCCCGGAAACTCTACAGCGAACACACCAAAACACCAGCCCCTCCTCCCCGAAAACACCGCCCGCACCCGCCCGGACCGCGGCGGCGGACGGAGGTCCCGTTTCTAAAAAAATCCCCGAAAATTCTAAAAATTGTTAAGACCGGAGCAATTTTTGTGTTATATTTGCCGTTCATGCTATTAGGTTAATAACGGAAAATGAGAGAGATGAACACAAAAATACAACTCGACGAAGCGGCGCTGCGCTACCACAGCGAAGGCCGCCCCGGTAAGATCGGAATCGTCCCGACCAAACCCTATCATACGCAATACGACCTGTCGCTGGCCTACTCACCCGGCGTGGCGGCCCCGTCGCTGGCCATCGCCGAAGAGCCGGACGATGTCTACAAATACACGGGCAAAGGCAACCTTGTGGCCGTGATCTCGAACGGCACGGCCGTACTCGGACTGGGCAACATCGGCCCCCTGGCGGCCAAACCCGTCATGGAGGGCAAGAGCATGCTCTTCAAGACCTATGCAGGCATCGACGCCTTCGACATCGAGCTCGACACGACCGACCCCGAGGAGTTCATCCGCACGGTGAAGGCCATCGCCCCCACCTTCGGAGGCATCAACCTCGAAGACATCAAGGCCCCGGAGTGTTTCGAGATCGAGAACTGCCTGCGCGAGGAGCTGGACATCCCCCTGATGCACGACGACCAGCACGGCACTGCGATCATCTCCTCGGCGGCACTTCTGAACGGTGCGAAGATCGCCGGCAAGGAGCTGGACAAGATGCGGGTCGTGGTCAACGGCGCAGGAGCCGCCGCCATCGCCTGCGCGCGTCTGTTCGTGGAACTCGGCATCCGCCGCGAGAACATGGTCCTCTGCGACAGCCAAGGGGCGGTCACGGTCTACCGCGAGGACATCAACCCGATGAAGCGCGAATTCGCCACTTCACGGCGCATCTCGACCCTGGCCGAAGCGCTGCAGGGCGCCGACGTGTTCCTGGGAGTCTCGAAGGCCGACACGCTGACGCCCGAGATGCTGCGCACGATGTCCGGCAACCCGATCGTCATGGCCCTCGCCAATCCCAATCCCGAAATCGCCTACGACACGGCGATCGTCTCGCGTCCCGATATCATCTTCGCCACGGGCCGCTCGGACTACCCCAACCAGGTCAACAACGTCCTGGGCTTCCCCTACATCTTCCGGGGAGCACTCGACGTGCGCGCCACGAAGATCAACGAGGAGATGAAACTCGCCGCGGCGCACGCGCTGGCCGAGCTGACACGCCAACCGGTTCCGACCATAGTCCTGCGTGCCTATGGGGTCGAGACGCTCGAATTCGGGCGCACCTACCTGATTCCCAAACCGCTCGACCCGCGCCTGCTGTGCACCGTCGCCCCGGCCGTAGCGAAGGCGGCCGTCGAATCGGGCGTCGCCAAAAAGCCGATCACGGACTGGAACGCCTATGCGGAAAGTCTGCGGAAGCACTATCAGGAATAAACAAAATCCGGTCGATTGATTCGACCGGATTTTTTGTATCGGCCGCGCCCGGCCGCTGTCCCGAACACGCCGGGGTCACTCTAAAACAACGCCGCAAAAGCCTCCGCCGTCATTGGCCGCACCTCGCAGTCGCCGATGCCCGCCGGCAGGACGATCCGCAGCACGCCCTCTTCGTTTTTCTTGTCCTTGCCGACCTCTTTAAGCAGCCGCTTCACCTCCACCGGAGGCGTCAGGTCGAAGCCCAGCGCCGTCAGCACCTGCACGATCCGGTCGCAGTCGGACCGGGTCAGCACCCCCAGCTTCACGGCCGCCCCGGCGATCAAGGCCGTTCCCACCGCCACGGCCTCGCCGTGATTCATGCGGTTCGAACATTTCTCGATGGCATGCGCCAGCGTGTGCCCGAGGTTCAGCTTGCGGCGGTCGCCCGCCTCGCGTTCGTCGTGCTCGACGATGTCGGCCTTGACGCGGATCGCCGCCGAAACGGCGTCCGACAACAGATCGGTATCCGTACGCAGCGCCTCGAAGGTCGTCCGCTCGATGCGGCCGAACAGATCGGCATCGGCAATGATCGCCGCCTTGACCACCTCGGCCAGCCCGGCCCGGAACTCCCGCTCGGAGAGCGTGCGCAGCAGCGCGGGGTCGCAGACGACGAACTGCGGCTGCGTGAAGGTCCCGGCCATGTTCTTGTAGCCATCGACATTCACGCCGTTCTTGCCGCCCACCGAAGCGTCAACCTGCGCCAGCAGCGTCGTCGGGACAAATCCGAATTTCACGCCGCGCATGTAGGTCGAAGCGGCGAATCCCGCCACGTCGGTCACGATACCGCCCCCGATCGCCAGCACGAAGGTCGACCGGTCGACGCCCAACTCGATGAAACGGCGGTAGATCATCTCTACGCTCTGCATCGTCTTGATGCTCTCGCCCAGCCCGATCAGCACGGAATCGTACGGCGCCAGCAGCGGATGGTAAAGCCGGTCGATCGTGGCATCGGAGACCACCACCACCCGCCCTTTGGGGAGCACCCCGGGGAGAATGTCGGCCAGCGGACCGATGAAAATATCGCTCTGACGGCGCACATTGAAGGCAGGTTTCATTAGTTAACTTTTTAAGAAATTTAAGAAACAAGCAAAAGTAGTATAAATTCCCGAGAATTTGTTACCTTTGCACCACAAAATATACTTTTATGCAAAAACTGCGCAATATTGCGATTATTGCCCACGTCGACCACGGCAAGACGACGCTCGTCGACAAAATGATTCTGGCCGGACACATCCTCCGCGACAACGCCAAGCAGACCGGCGAACTCATCCTGGACAACAACGATCTGGAACGCGAGCGAGGCATCACGATCCTCTCGAAAAACGTTTCGGTCATCTACAAGGACTACAAAATCAACATCATCGACACCCCGGGCCACGCCGACTTCGGCGGCGAGGTCGAGCGCGTGCTGAACATGTGCGACGGCGTGCTGTTGCTCGTCGATGCCTTCGAGGGCACGATGCCGCAGACGCGCTTCGTCCTCCAGAAGGCCCTGGCGCTGGGCAAGAAGCCCATCGTGGTCATCAACAAGGTCGACAAGCCCAACTGTCGCCCCGAGGTGGTCAACGAGCAGGTTTTCGACCTGATGTTCTCGCTGGACGCCTCCGAGGAGCAGCTCGACTACAGAACCATCTACGGTTCGGCCAAGCAGGGCTGGATGTCGCACAAATGGAACGAGCCGACCGACTCGATCGTCCCGCTGCTCGACGCCATCATCGACGAGATCCCCGAGCCGAAAATCGTCGAGGGCACGCCCCAGATGCTCGTCACATCGCTCGAGTATTCGGCCTACACGGGCCGTATCGCCGTGGGCAAGCTCACGCGCGGATCGCTCAAGGCGGGACAGATGGTGACCCTCGCCAAGCGCGACGGCGTGACGATGCAGAAAACGCGCATCAAGGAGTTGATGGTTTTCGAGGGACTCGGCAAGAAGAAGGTCGAGGAGGTTCCCTGCGGCGAGATCTGCGCCATCATGGGCATCGACGGCTTCGAGATCGGCGACACGGTCTGCGACTACGAGAATCCCGAACCGCTGCCTCCCATCGCCATCGACGAACCGACGATGTCGATGCTCTTCACGATCAACAACTCGCCCTTCTTCGGCAAGGACGGCAAATACGTCACCTCGCGCCACATCAAGGATCGCCTCGACCGCGAGCTGGAGAAAAACCTCGCCCTGCGCGTGACGCCCGGGCCGTCGGCCGACTCGTTTAACGTCTTCGGGCGCGGCGTGCTGCACCTCTCGGTGCTGATCGAGACCATGCGCCGCGAGGGCTACGAGCTGCAGGTGGGCCAGCCCCACGTCATCGTCAAGGAGATCGACGGCAAGAAATGCGAACCGATCGAGGAGATGACCGTCGACTGCCCGGAGGAGTACTCGGGCACGGTGATCGACCTCACGACGCGCCGCAAGGGCACGCTGACGAACATGTCCTCCGACGGCGAACGCACACGTCTGGAATTCGACATTCCCTCGCGCGGCATCATCGGCCTGCGGTCGAACATGCTGACCGCCACAGCCGGCGAAGCCATCATGACACACCGCCTGAAGGGCTTCGAACCGTGGGTCGGCGATATCGAGATGCGCACCAACGGCTCGATCATCTCGGGCGAGACCGGCACGGCCTTCGCCTACTCGATCGACAAGCTGCAGGACCGCGGCCGCTTCTTCATCAACCCGATGGATCAGGTCTACGCCGGGCAGGTCATCGGCGAGCACACGCGCCAGAACGACATCACGGTCAACGTCACCAAGTCCAAGCAGCTCACGAACATGCGCGCTTCGGGATCGGACGACAAGGCGTCGATCGCACCTCCGAAGGTCTTCACGCTCGAGGAGGCGCTCGAATACATCCAGGGCGACGAGTATGTCGAGGTTACGCCCCACTCGATGCGCCTGCGCAAGATCCTGCTCGACGAGAACGACCGCAAACGCGCGGCGAAATAGCTCCCCGGGACAATGGACCATTTCACCCTCTCATTGGCCGTGGGCGCCGCCGCCGGAGCGCTGGTGACCATCCCGATGATCGCCCAGAAAGCGTCGTTGCGCCCCTGCTTCGCGGCGTTCTGCATCTACCTGTTCGCCGCCGTCATTACGTTTTACAGCAACCTGCCCTACCTGCCCTGGTGGGCCGACGGCATGGGCGTCACGCTGATGACAGCCATCCCCGTGGCGATCGTGAGTTCGGGCAAGGAGAGCCGCCTGGTGCCGACGCTGCTCAACGCCACACTGGTCGGATTCCTGATAAGCGTTGCAGAGCGCTATCTGGCATAAAAAAAACGGACTTCGGTCCGTTTTTTTGTATCAGAACAATTGGAGCATCAGGGTGTTGGTCCCGATTGCAGGACAACCTCCTGCCTCAATGAGCAAATGCGTTGTCCTGCATTTGCCGCAGCGGACGTCGAAACCGATTGCAAGCGGACGGAAAGACCTCCGGAGGAATCCGAAATAGCCCTGAAATCACTTTCGCAGGGTTGCGAACGAGAGGATGTGCCAGGTGACTCCGACGGCCACGGCCAGCAGAGCGACCTGGGCCCACCACCTCCCATCGAGCAGCACGAAGATGCAGTAAAGCATCGTGGCCCACATCAGGGTGATGGAAACGACCTTGGCGCGCAGGGGTATGGCGTTGTTCTCACGGAAGTTGCGGATATACTCGCCGAAACAGCGATGGGTCAGGAGCCACTCGTAGAGCCGCTGCGAGGAGCGGACCCAGAGGGCTGCGGCCAGCAGCAGAAACGGTGTCGTGGGCAACAGCGGCACGAAGATGCCGACGACTCCCAGCACGAACGCCACGCCGCCCAATATGGCAAGAAAAATCTTCACGGCGTAAAATTAACACAAATTCGTGACCGGGACATGCCGTACGATCGGTTTTTTGCGTATCTTTGTAATATCGGACACGAATAAACCGAATACGATGAAAAAAATAGGTATCGCCAGCGACCACGCCGGCTACGAAATGAAAGAATTTCTGGTGGGTTACCTCAACGCCATGGGCTATGAGGTGCTCGATTTCGGCGCACACTCGCCCGAGAGCGTCGACTATGCCGACTTCGCCCACCCGCTGGCCGAAGCGATCGAAAACGGCGAACTGGAATGCGGCGTCGCGCTCTGCGGCTCGGGCGAGGGGATGACCATGACGCTCAACAAGCACCAGGGCATCCGCGCAGGTCTCTGCTGGGACACCGAGATCGCTTCGCTGATCCGCCGCCACAACGACGCAAACATCATCGTCTTCCCGGCGCGCTTCATCACCAACGACGAAGCCGTCGCGATGCTCAACGCCTACTTTGGCGCCACGTTCGAGGGCGGACGCCACATCGCGCGCATCACCAAGATGCCCGTAACGGGATGTAAGTAGCCCCCGGCCGGGGAGATCTGCGACCGGTCGGGAAGCCCGAGACAGTTTAAGGCGCCCCGCGGTTGACCGAAGGAGCCTGCAACAAACTGAAAAACCCAGTGACAATCCGGAGAGATCTGCGACTGGTTGGGAAGCCCGAGACTGTTTAAGGCGCCCCGCGGTCGACCGAAGGAACCCGCAACAAACTGAAAAACCCAGTGATAACCCCGTGGAGATCCGGTGCAACCCGAGGGTCCCCACGGGATGCCATGCTCCGCGAGCCGGCGCCCGGCTGTTCGGCGAGTTACATCCCGACACCCCGGAGCCGAAACGACACGACGCCCCCCCGGAATTCTTATCCGGCAAAACAGGCGGCCCCCAAGCCCCCGGCCCGGCGGATTACAGGGCGAATACGAAAGGCGACAGGCGGCGCAGGATGTCGCTTTTGGCAGTCCTCGCGAACAGCCCGAAAACCGCCGAGCCGCTGCCCGACATCGAGGCGTAGACAGCCCCTTCGGCCAGCAGACGCTCTTTGGCGGTACAGATGGCCGGATGCGCGGCAAAAACAGACGCTTCGAAATCGTTGGTCACCAGCCCCTGCCACTCGGCAACGGGCCGTCCGAGACGCTCCGCGAGCGGCAGCTCCGGAATCCTCGGGCGCACCCCGGCATAGGCCTCGCGGGTCGAAACCCCCTCGTCGGGCTTGACTATAACGAGCGTCATACCGCTCAGGTTCAGCGCAAAAGGCTCCATCACCTCACCCCTTCCCTTACATAGCTGCGGCGTGTTGCGCACGAAAAATGCCGTGTCGCTGCCCAGCTCTGCAGCCCGGGCGATCAGCTCCGATTCGGGCAGGCCCAGCGCAAACAACTCGTTGAGGGCCAGCAACACCGCCGTTCCGTCGGACGAGCCCCCGCCCAGCCCGGCACCGAAGGGCACGCGCTTGTCGAGACGGATGGCCACCCCGTCCACACCATAGTGCCGCTGCATCAGCCGGAAGGCCTTGAGGCAGATGTTCTCCTCGGGCGGGCAGTCCACGACCAGCCCTTCGGCCTGGAACGTCGCGCCGCAGACCGCGGTGCGCACCACCTCCACCTCGTCATAAAGCCCCGCAACGGGGAACATGACGGTCTCCAGATCGTGAAAACCGTCCGCACGACGGCGCAGGATGTCCAGACCCAGATTTATTTTGCAGTTTGCTTTCAGAATCATAGAACAAAGGTAAGAAATTTTGTACATTTGTACGCCATGAAATTCCGCACCGAAATCGAAACCAGCCCCCTCGGGGTGAAAATCGGCTACGAAAACCGAATCCTCGCTCTCGGATCGTGCTTCGCCGCACACATCGCCCGGAAACTCGCCGGCGCCAAATTCCGGGTGACGGAAAACCCCTCGGGCATCCTTTTCAATCCGCTTTCCATCGCCGCGGCAATCCGCAGCTATGCCGACCCGGCACCCGTGACACGCGGGGAACTGGGCTTCGACGGCGAGGTGTGGTATCATTTCAACTTCCACGGCGACTTCTCGGCCCCCTCGGCCGACGAAGCCCTGCGAGGGATGAACGCCGCGCGGCAGACCGGGGCCGAAAAGCTCCGCACGGCCGACCGCATCGTCCTGACCTTCGGCACGGCATGGGTCTACGAACATGCGGGCGAAGCGGTCGCCAACTGCCACCGACGCCCCGCCGCGGAATTCGCCAGAAGACGGCTTTCGGTGGAGGAGATCGTGGAGACGTTCGCGGAGTTGATCTGGGGACCGCTCGCCGGGAAGCAGATCATACTGACGGTCAGCCCCGTACGGCACATGGGCGACACCCTGGCGGGCAACGCCGTGAGCAAGGCCACGCTGCGGCTGGCCGCCGAACAGCTGACCGAACGGTTTCCGTGCACGGCCTATTTCCCGGCGTTCGAGATACTTACCGACGACCTGCGCGACTACCGTTTCTATGCCGACGACCTGGTACATCCCGCGCCGCAGGCCGTGGCCTACGTCTGGGAGAAATTCGTCCCGGCAGTCCTGACGGACGAGGCCCTCCGTCTGCTCCCGCAGGCCGAAGCCATCGTCGCCGCGGCAGCCCACCGACCGCGCAACCCGCAGGGCGAGGCACACCGCGCCTTCTGCCGCCGTCAACTGGAACGGATCGCCGCGCTCCCGGAGATGGATTTTCAGGCGGAAACGGAGTGTTTCCGCCGATGTCTCGAAATAAATTCGTAAATTTGCGGTCAATTCACGACACCAATGCAAAAAAAATTATTCCTATATGCCATCGCCGCTCTCGGGGCGCTTCAATGCGCCGCGGCACAACCCCGGCTGATCGTCCAGATCGTCGTCGGTTCGATGCGCGGCGAAGACCTCTCCCGCTACGCCGAAAACTTCGGCGAAGGCGGGTTCCGCCGCCTCGCGGAGGGAGGCACGGTCTATACCGACAGCCGCTACGACTATCTGCAGACCACAACCCCCGTCTCGCTGGCCACACTCACCACCGGGGCCATGCCCTCGACCCACGGCGTGATCGGCTCGCGCTGGGTGGATTACACCACCAACCGGTCCGTCGAACTGACCGACGGACACAAGGGTCCCGGCGCCTACCACCTGATCGCTCCGACACTCGCGGAAACGCTGCTGCGCCACGCCCCGGGCAGCCGCGCCGTCACGATCGCCCCGGAAGCCGTTTCGGCCGTGGTGACGGCCGGGCACGGCGGAGAGGTCTTCTGGCTCGACACGGCACGCTGCGACTGGGTGACCTCGCCCTACTATGCCGCCGATGTGCCCGAATGGATAGCCCGCAGCAACCGCGAGCGCTACAATCTTTCGTACATCTCGAACGAGTGGCGCACGCTTCTCGACCGCGGCCGCTACCTCAACCCCCGCAGCTACGACATCGCGCCGTCGGGAAAGACGCGGAAGGACCCGGACGCGGAGGGCGCGGGACGCCTCCGCCTGCAGAGCGACTACGAACGCATGCTCTACACCCCGGCGGGCAACACGGCCGTCCTGGGGCTGGCCAAGCAGGCCATCGCGCAATACCGTCTCGGCGACGACAAGGTCCCCGACCTACTGAACGTCTGCCTCGACTCGCCGCGCCGCATCAGCGAGGCCTACGGCCCCGAATCGATCGAGGTCGAGGACATGTACTACCGTCTGGACCGCGATCTGGCCGACTTCCTGACCTTCGTATTCGCCCAGGTCAAGGAGGGCAACGTGACGGTAGTGCTCACCTCCGACCACGGAACCAGCCCGGCCTTCGACGCCGGGGACACGGAGGCCGACCGCTTCAACCCGCGGCAGTTCGAGGTGATCGTCAACGGATTCCTGAACGTCCGCTACGGCACCGGGAACTGGGTGATGGATTACAACGACAAGTGTCTGTGGCTCAACCATAACCTGATTTACGAACGGGGCCTGAACCTCGCCGAGGTGCAGAACGAAGTGGCCATCTTCGCCATGCAGTTCAGAGGCATCTCCCACGCCCTGGCAGCCACGGCCATGCGCACGAGCTATTTCGGCAGCGGCTATGCGCGCCGGATGCAGAACAGCTTCTATCCCCGCCGCTCGGGCGACGTGATTCTGAACCTGATGCCCGGCTGGATCGAGGAGCAGGAACGCTGCTGGTCGATGTCGGGATCGATGTACGGCTACGACACCGAAGTGCCGCTGGTCTTCTACGGCAAGGGCGCAGGCATGCTGCGGGTGAATCGCCGCGTGGACATGACGGCCGTGGCTCCGACGCTGGCGCGGCTGGCGGGCATTCGCGAGCCGGCGGCATCGGAAGGCAGCGTGCTGGAGGAGATCGTGGATTTGTAAGACTCAAACATTCAAACACAACATGGACAAGATACAAGACGAGATCATCGAAGAGTTTTCCGTATTCGACGACTGGCTCGACAAATACGACTACCTGATCGGCCTGAGCGAAACGCTCCCGGCCATCGCTCCGGAACACCGCACCGAACGGTATCTGATCGAAGGATGCCAGTCGCGGGTGTGGGTGGACGCGAAACTCGAGGACGGCAAGATCTACTATGCGGCCGACAGCGACGCCATAATAACCCGGGGCATCATCGCGTTATTGATCCGCATACTGAACGGACGTACGCCGCAGGAGATTCTCGATACGGAACTCTACTTCATCGACGCCATCGGACTGGCGGCCAACCTCTCGCCCACGCGGGCCAACGGACTGGCCGCGATGGTCAAGCAGATGCGGCTCTACGCCCTGGCCTTTCAGGCCAAGGCCAATTAAAGATCAAAAAAAACAAAAGTTAAAATTTAGGGTATGACACCTGAAGAAATACTTCAAGTCGAGAAGGACATCGTCGCCACCCTCAAGAACATATACGACCCGGAGATCCCGGTCAACATCTACGACCTGGGACTGATCTACGAAATCGACTACACGCCCGACGGCGTGGCTACGATCCGCATGACGCTCACGGCCCCCAACTGCCCGATGGCCGACATGCTTGTCGAGGATGTGAACATACAGGTCGGCAAGATCAAGGGGGTGAAATCGGTGAACGTCATCCTCACGTTCGACCCCGTGTGGGACAAGAGCATGATGTCCGAGGAGGCACTGCTGGAACTCAACCTGTTCTGAGATGACGGAGGCGGAGGCACGGACGATCGAACGGCTGCAGGCCGGAGCCGGGACTTATGCCTGCGGCGGCTATCTGGCCACACGCGACGGACTGCAACGCTCCGAAATCGACACGGCGCTGATCTTCGACCGTCTGCAACGGAAAATGCACACGGTCGGGAAGCTGTTCGGCGAGGCCGACAGCAACTGGAACCAGACGTTCTACCTGCTCTATTTCCGCACGCTGGGCGACCGCCAGAATCAGGAGGCCTTCCTGCAACTGGCCCGGAAGGTCCCCTACAGGATCGTATTGCGCGAGCGTCTGGCCCCGCATGCCGTCGAAGCAATGCTCCTCGGAGCCTCGGGGCTTCTGGAACTCTACCGCAACGACACCTACACGCTCGATCTGAGGCGCAGTTTCGAGTATCTCGCGGCCAAATACGGAATCGAGGCCATGGACGTCTCGCAATGGGCCCCCACGGAAATCCGTCCGGCCAACCACCCCGTGTTGCGGCTGGCTCAGGCCACGGCATTCTTTACACAGGACGAATTCATCATGGAACGCGCCATGGCCTGCCGCACTGAGGAGGACATCAGGCGGCTCTTCTGCATCGAAGCCCCCGACTACTGGCGCACGCACCACATCCCCGGTTCCGAGAGCGGCGAAAGCCCCAAGCGCATCGGGGCATTCAAGGCCAACATCATCGGAATCAACCTCGTGGCCGTACTCCAGTTCGCCTATGGGAGCCACACCGGAAGCGAGCGGTTGCGCGACAGCGCCCTGACGCTCCTCGAACGGCTGCCGGCCGAGGACAACCGCTACATGCGCGCATGGCGGGCCGGAGGCGTGCGTCCGCGCAATACCTTCGAATCGCAGGCCCTGCTGCAGCTGGCCACCGAATACTGCGCCGCACGCCGCTGTGCGGAATGTCCCATAGGCCGGAGGATCGCAAAAAGCCGCGCCGAAGATTGACAAATCGCAAAAAAAGAGTATCTTTGTAGGATTTAGAACCCGAACCGGAAAAACATCAAACGCATTATGGATATAGTTGCAAGTATAATCAAAACCATCTTCGGCTCGAAAGCCGACAAGGACCGCAAGCAGATCGAGCCTTATCTGGAGAAGATAAAGGCCGTCTACCCCTCGATCGAGAAACTCTCCAACGACGAGCTGCGCGCACGCAGCGAAGCGCTGAAAAAGCAGATCGCCGACTTCATCGCCGCAGACGAGGCCCGCATCGTCGAGCTGAAGGCCATACTCGAAAAGCCCGAAACGCAGCTCGAGGAGAAGGAGAAGGTCTCGAAAGAGATCAGCGAGACAACCGCGCGCATCGACGAGAAAATCGAGGAGGTGCTCGACAAGATCCTCCCCGAGGCTTTTGCCATCATGAAGGACACGGCACGGCGTTTCGCGCAGAACGAGACGGTCGTGGTGACGGCGAACGACTTCGACCGCAAGTTGGCGGTAACGAAGGATTTCGTCACCATAGAGGGCGACAAGGCCATCTACGCAACGCACTGGATGGCAGGCGGCAACGACATGAAATGGGACATGATTCACTACGACGTGCAGCTGTTCGGAGGTGTGGTGCTCCACCAGGGCAAGATCGCCGAGATGGCGACGGGAGAGGGCAAGACCCTCGTGGCGACCCTCCCCGTGTTCCTCAACGCACTGGCCAGAAAGGGCGTGCACATGGTGACGGTGAACAACTACCTCGCCAAGCGTGACTCCGAGTGGATGGGCCCGATGTATCAGTTCCACGGTCTGTCGGTGGCCTGCATCGACGACACGCAGCCCAACTCCGACGCCCGGCGCGAGGCCTACATGGCCGACATCACCTTCGGAACCAACAACGAATACGGCTTCGACTACCTGCGCGACAACATGGCATCCTCGCCCAAGGACCTCGTGCAGCGCAAGCACCATTTCGCCATCGTCGACGAGGTCGACTCCGTGTTGATTGACGACGCACGGACGCCACTCATCATCTCGGGACCCGTACCCAAGGGCGACGACCAGATGTTCGAGCAGTACCGCCCCGCCATCGAAAACCTCTACAACCTGCAAAAGAACCTCGTGACGGCTTTGCTGGCCGAGGCACGGCAGCTGATATCGACCGGCAAGAACGACGAAGGCGGCGTGAAGCTCTACCGGGCCCACAAAGGTCTGCCGAAGTACAAACCGCTGATCAAATACCTCTCGGAGCAGGGCGTCAAGGCTCTGATGCAGAAGACCGAGAACACCTACATGCAGGACAACAACCGCCGCATGCCCGAGATCACCGACGATTTGTTCTTCGTCATCGACGAGAAGCTCAACTCGGTGGAACTCACGGACAAGGGGCATGAGGTGCTGTCGAAATACTTCAACGAGGACGGATTCTTCGTGATGCCCGACATCGGCGCCGAAGTCGCCGAGCTGGAGAAGGCCAACCTGACCCCCGAAGAGAAGGCGCACAAGCGCGACGAGGTGATCAACGACTACTCGATCAAATCGGAGCGCGTACACACGGTGATTCAGCTGCTGAAGGCATTCGCCATGTTCGAAAAGGACATCGAATATGTGGTGATGGACAACAAGGTGAAGATCGTCGACGAGCAGACGGGGCGTATCCTCGAGGGACGACGCTACTCGGACGGACTCCATCAGGCCATCGAGGCCAAGGAACACGTGAAGGTCGAGGCCGCAACGCAGACCTTCGCCACCATCACGCTGCAGAACTACTTCCGCATGTACCACAAGCTGGGCGGTATGACCGGTACGGCCGAGACGGAGGCTTCGGAGTTCTGGAGCATCTACAAACTGGACGTCGTGGTGATCCCGACCAACCGCAAGGTGATTCGTGACGACCGTCAGGACCTGATCTACAAGACCAAGCGCGAGAAATACAACGCCGTGATCGAGGAGATCGTAAAACTCGTCGAGGCGGGACGTCCGGTGCTGGTCGGCACCACGTCGGTCGAGATCTCGGAGCTGCTCAGCCGCATGCTCAAGCTGCGCGGAATCAAGCACAACGTGCTGAATGCCAAGCAGCATGCTCTGGAGGCACAGGTCGTGGCCGAGGCCGGACGATCGGGGCAGGTGACCATAGCCACCAACATGGCCGGCCGCGGTACCGACATCAAGCTGACGCCCGAGGTGAAGCAGGCCGGAGGTCTGGCCATCATCGGCACGGAGCGTCACGAAAGCCGCCGCGTCGACCGTCAGCTGCGCGGACGTGCCGGACGTCAGGGAGACCCCGGATCGTCGCAGTTCTTCGTATCGCTCGAAGACGACCTGATGCGTCTGTTCGGGTCGGGCCGCATCGCGTCGATGATGGACCGCATGGGACTGAAAGAGGGCGAGGTGATTCAGGCCAGCATGATGACCAAGGCCATCGAGCGCGCACAGAAGAAGGTCGAGGAGAACAACTTCGGCATCCGCAAGCGACTGCTCGAATACGACGACGTGATGAACTCGCAGCGCGAGGTCATCTACACCCGCCGCCGCCACGCGCTTTACGGCGAACGCATCGAGATCGACCTGAACAACATCATGTACGACTACGCCGACAACTTCGTGGAGGAGAACCGCGGCATCGAATTCGAGGATTTCCGCATGGAGCTGATCCGCGAGGTGGCCGTAGAACCGGAAATCGACGAGGCGGCATACAAGGAGGCGAAGCCCGCCGAACTGGTCGAGGTGATCGTCAAGGCCCTCAAGGAGGCATACGCACGCCGTGCGAAGGCCGTGGCCGACACGGTGCGTCCGGTGATGGAACGCATCTACGAAGACCGCAAGGACCAGCTCGATTCGAACATCTACTTCCCGCTGACGGACGGACACCTGGGATACAACGTGCCGGTCAACCTGCGGAAATGCCAGAGCACGGACGGCGCCGAGATTTACAGGGTATTCTCTAAAGTGGTGATGTTCACCACCATCGACGACGCATGGCGCGAGCACCTGCGCGAGATGGACGACCTGCGCCAGAGTGTGCAGAACGCCACCTACGAGCAGAAGGACCCGCTGCTGATCTACAAGTTCGAGTCGTTCGGGCTGTTCTCGAAAATGATCATCAAGGTCAACCGCGACGTGCTGTCCATCCTGAACAAGGCCTACATCCCCGTGCGCGACCAGAACGCCGAAGCGGTGCAGCGTCAGCAGCAGGAGCGCGCCAAGGTAGACGTCAACAAGTTGCAGGCCTCGCGCATGCAGGCGGCGGCTCAGGCCGGGCAGCAGGAACAGCAGAAACCCATGCCCCTGCACGTCGGGAAAAAGGCCGGACGCAACGACCCGTGTCCCTGCGGATCGGGCAAGAAGTACAAGAACTGTTGCGGCAAAGGGCTCTAAAAGAGTCTTTTCCAGAGAGGGGGGGGGCAGATAGGCAGGTAGGCAGAGGCGGAGGCCGGTCGCACTGCGCTTCGCAGTGTCTTACGCCCCGGAACCCGGGAGGGGACCTTTTTAGGGGAGGGGCAGGCGGAGACAGGTCGCACTGCAACACGCCACGCCCCGGAACTCGGAAACCCGGGAGGGAGGCTTTTTCAGGAAAAACGGACCGCATTGCATTAGCAACACCTATAAAATATGGCTTATCAGGAGGAGAAACAGCGCCAGCTGGACCTGCGCTATCTGCGCATGGCGAGTATCTGGGCCGAAAATTCATACTGCGTACGCCGCAAGGTCGGTGCGCTGATCGTCAAGGACAAGATGATCATCTCGGACGGATACAACGGTACGCCCTCGGGGTTTGAAAACGTCTGCGAGGACGACGAGGGGCACACCAAATCCTATGTGCTCCATGCCGAGGCCAATGCCATCACCAAAGTCGCCAAGTCGGCCAACAACTGCGACGGTTCGACGCTCTACATCACCGCGGCACCCTGCATCGAATGTTCGAAACTGATCATTCAGGCGGGCATCAAGCGGGTGGTGTATGCCGAGGATTACCGTTCGGAAGAGGGGCTGAACCTGCTGCGGCGCGTAGGCATCGAGTGTGTGCAGTACGGGCTGGACGAAAAATGACGGTCGCCGGAAAAAGGACCTTTGCCGGCTCACAGTCGTGACGCACGCCGGATTCGGACCGGCGCAGGAGACCGCGCCGAGACCGCAGTAGACGCTGTTCCGTTTTTATTGCGGAATTGAGTTCTGCAGCCGCTCCGCACACCGCGACAACAGCATAACGGCCGGGACAATCGGGACTGCCGGGCAGTCGGGAGAGTTGGACAGCCGAACAGTTGGGCAATCGAGGCAGTCGGGGCAGCCAAACTGCCGGGACAGCCAGAACAGCCGGAGTAGTCGGAGTAGTCGGGATAGCGCGCAGTTTTCGGGAAGATTTGCTTTTCCGGCATAGCTTTCGTATATTGGCTGTGTGAAACCCTGAAAATCGAACCGTCATGAAACGTATCGTCATCATGGGCGCCACGTCGGGCATCGGACTCGAAGTCGCCCGGCTCTGCATCCGTGCAAGATGGCGCGTCGGAGCCGCCGGGCGTCGCAAGGATGCCCTCGAAGCACTCCGCGCCGAAGCCCCCGGGCAGGTAGAGACCCTCCCCATCGACATCACCCGCGACGACGCGCCCGAACTTCTCGGCCAACTGATCGAACGGCTGGGTGGCATGGAGATCTATTTCCACGCATCGGGAATCGGCAGCCGCAACACCGAACTGCGCCCCGACATCGAACTGAATACCCTGCGCACCAACGGCGAAGGATTCGTCAGGATGGTCACGGCTGCCTTCGCCTACTTCCGCAGCCACGGCGGCGGACGGATCGCCGTCATCAGCTCGATAGCCGGCACGAAGGGGCTCGGGACTGCCCCGGCCTATTCGGCGACCAAGCGGATGCAGAACACCTACATCGACGCACTGGCACAGCTTTCACGCATGGAAAACTGCGGCATCCGATTTACGGACATCCGCCCGGGATTCGTAGCGACGCCGCTGCTCTCCGGCGACGGCCACTACCCCATGCTGATGCAAACCGAAAAGGTCGCCGCACGCATCATGCACATCCTGAGGCATCCCCGCCGCAGGGTGATTATAGACCGCCGCTATGCCGTACTGGTCTTCTTCTGGAAGCTGATTCCGGAGTGGCTCTGGGAACGGCTGAAAATCCGCAGGGAGAATTGATCGGACAAGGCCCCGCAGAAAGATTTTCCGCGGGGTTTTTCTTCGCCGGGGCGAAAAAATCACTACATTTGTCCCGCATGGCACGACAGCGACACAGGCCCAAAGGGCGACTTCTGATAACGGGAACAATCCTCCTGATTCTACTCGTGGCGGGCATCCTGATCGCCGGACGCACGATCAACAGCGTGGCCATGCAGATGAGCGAACGGATCGTCACGCACATCAGCGAGTATCATTACCGGCTGTTGCAGGTCGAATTCGAGCGTTCGGAGGGGGTGCTGGAAGCTTCGGCGCAATTCATGCGCGAGCAATCCGCGCCGACGGAAGCCGAACGGCATGTGCTCGCGGCGACGCTCATGCGGATGGACCCCAAAGCCGGGTGTGTCTGGTTTGCGGAGGCAGGGGGCCGCACGATCCGCAGCTACCCGCGCGCAGCGGAACCCCGCACCACGGCAACAGACCGGGATTTCCGGCAGCAGCTCATCGCCACGACGGACGGTGACTCGGTGTACAGCCGCGTGACCGATTCGGGGCGGATTCAGGTCTGGAGCATGGCCCGAACGGTGACGGACCGGGCAGGGCGCAGGCATATCTGCGGCATCGACTTCCCGCTGTCCGAAATCTACACCCGCATGACGCAGAATCCGGCCAGCAGCGGATATGCCATGCTGTTCGACCCCGAAGGGGTGATCGTCTACCACCCCGACAGTCTCAAAATGGGGCATCCGGCAAACGACCCGGCGGGTCGGGCGGCATTCCGGAAGGTGGTCAAAACGGGACGGAGCCTCACCGTTCACGCCATCTCGGACTACCTCGACATCGACGAGGAGCGCACCTACTACCCCATGCGGCTGGGCGGTGAGCGCTGGGTGGCGGGCATCGGCATCCCGCGGCTGGTCATCGAGCAGGAGATCGACGAATTCCACTTCTACACGGTCTTCGCATCGGTGATCTCGGTGCTGTTCTTCGCCGTGCTGCTCGTCTTGGCGCAACGACGCTGGCGTCGCGAATACGACCTGCGCCGCCATTCGGAACAGGAGTCGGCGCAGCTCCATCTGCAGCAACTCCTGGAACAGATCGACCCCCACTTCCTGTTCAACTCGCTCAATTCGCTCTATGCGCTGATCCGCAGCAACCCCGAGCAGGCCCGGGAGTTCACCCTCACCCTCTCGCGCGTATACCGCCGTGTGCTGGAGCACCGCAAGCAGATACTCGCAACGCTCGCCGAGGAGATCGATTTTACGTGGCAGTACTACACGCTCCAGAAAATCCGCTTCGACGACCGCATCGAACTCACCACGGCCATCGACCCCGCACTGCGCAACTGGCGGATTCCATCCATGAGCCTCCAGACGCTGGTCGAGAATGCCGTGAAGCACAACAGCATCACGGGAGGCAACCCGCTGCACATCCGCATCAGCACCGAGGGCGAAAGCCTCCTGATCGAGAACAACTACACGCCGCGCAACGACGGCGACAAGGAGTCGCTCGGACTGGGACTGGAACGAATCCGATCGGTATATCGCTTCTACACGGAAGAGAACATCTCGATCTCGATCGACAAGGGAACCTTCCGCTGCCGGATGCCGATGCTGCCGCCCGAAAAGTAATCCGCCTGATTGCGGCATTCACCCCTCCGATCCGGGCATTCGCCCCCGATCGCTTTTTATTTAAAAATTTTAATTTTATTATTGCATCCTGCGGATTCTACCGATTCGCGCGATAACTGCAATAAGAAACGATGAACAAAAGACGATTGATCGCGAGCTTGCTGACACTGGCAACACTCCTCCTGCTGACGGTCCCGACAGCCGAAGCGAAGAGAAAGCCGGGCCGCAAGTCGAAGAAAACCGAAGCCGCGGCCCAGAAGGCCGACACGACCAAAAAAGAGAAAAAAGGTTACGAAGAACTGCTGAAAGGCGCCGTGACCGACAAGGGCATGTTCGACGTGCACCGCAAGGGAACCGACATCCTGTTCGAGATCCCCGACTCGCTGCTGGGGCGCGAAATTCTGATTGTCAACAAGATTTCGAGCGTACCCTACGCCCTGAACGATGCGGGAATCAACAAGGGAATGGGCTACGGCGAGAAGATCGTGCGGTTCCGCAAGGACACCCTTCATAAAAAGGTATGGGTCATGACCTACGACCCGCGCATCACCTCGCCCGAAGACGACCGCATCACCCGCTCCGTGAAGGACAACTACCGCGAAACGGCTATCGAGCAGTTCCCGATCGAAGCCTACGGCAAGGATTCGGCGTCGGTGGTCATCAAGGTCAACAAGGTATTCGACGGCAGCGAAAAGAGTTTCAACAACGTGTTCGGAGCCATCGGACTCTCCGGATCGCCCAAAAAGGAGCTGTCGAAGATCGAATCCGCCAAGTCGTTCCCCAAAAACATCATCGTCAAATCGCTCCTCTCGACCTCGCACTCCGAGGAGGGAGAGACGATAGCGCTGAGTGTGGACATCACCTCGAATCTGGTGCTGCTCGACAAGGAGCCGATGCGTCCGCGCTTCTCCGACGACCGCGTGGGCTACTTCGAGATCGGGCACCTCTACTTCAACGACGAACAGCAGAAGGCCGAGGAGCGCGCATTCATCAACCGCTGGCGTTTGGAGCCCAAACCCGAGGATGTGGAGCGTTACAAGCGCGGCGAGCTGGTCGAACCGCGCAAACCGATCGTCCTGTGGATCGATCCGGCGACCCCGCCCGTATGGGTGCCCTACATCAAGAAGGGGATCGTCGAGTGGCAGGAGGCCTTCGAAACCGCAGGTTTCAAGAACGCCATCTTGGCCCGCGAGGTCACTCCCGACGACAAGGAGTTTGACATCGACGACGTGCGTTATTCGGTGGTGACCTATGCCGCCTCGGAGATGGCCAACGCCATGGGCCCCTCGGTGATCGACCCCCGGAGCGGCGAGATCATCGAAGCCGACATCATCTGGTGGCACAACGTGATGAGCATCCTCCAGGCCTGGATCCGCCTCCAGACCGGAGCCGTGGACCCCGCAGCCCGCGCCAACAAGCTGCCCACGGAGGTGATGGGTAACGCCGTGCGGTTCGTATCGTCGCACGAGCTGGGACACAGCCTCGGACTGAAGCACAACTTCGGGGCTTCGTACTCCGTGCCGGTGGATTCGCTCCGCTCGAAGAGCTACACCGCAACCAACGGAACCGCCAGCTCGATCATGGACTACGCCCGATTCAACTACGTGGCACAGCCCGAGGACGGAATCACCCAACTGACCCCCAAGATCGGAACCTACGACAAGCACGCCATAAACTGGGGATACCGCTGGCTCGACGTGAAGGATCCCCACGAGGAGCTGCCGACGCTCAACGCCTGGCTGCGCAAGCATGAGAACGACCCCGAATACTGGTATGGCGAACAGTCGCACGAAGGAATCGATCCGCGGTCGCAGTCGGAAGACCTCGGCAACGACGCCGTGCAGGCCGGCATATACGGCACGAAGAACCTGCGCCGCATCATTCCCCACGTGGGGGACTGGACCTCGGAGGACGGCGAACTGCAATACGAAGCCGGACGCTTCCTGATGGCCATCGTCTTCCAGTGGATGACCTATGCCGACCATGTAAAGACCAATGTCGGCGGATTCCACCTCAACAACGTGGTGGCGGGGCACGACATCGACCGATATGTACCGGTTCCGGCCGACTACCAGCGAAAGAGCGTCGAATACCTCATCGACGAAGTCTTCACCACACCCGAATGGCTGTTCGGCGCCAAGGCTTGGGACAAGGCCTATGCACAGCGCTCCTCACCCGTGGGACAGATGGAGTATGCCCCCTACAACTTCGCGCGCGAACTCCAGTACAAGACCTACTACGAACTGCTGGCCGACCAGCGGATGGTGCGCATGTATGAGGTGGAGGCCCGGCAGGGACGCGGGGCAAAGACCTACACGCCCGAGCAGATGATGGACGACATCACGCGCGCCATATTTATCCGCCCCGGAGGGCGTACGCTCTCGATCTGGGAACGGATGAGCCAGAAGAACTATGTCGACGCACTGATCGTCTCGTCGAACATCACGATGGTGAAGACCACCAAGATGGGATCGACGCTCCACGACCACGCGCACGACGGGCGCGGATGCTCCTGCTCGCTCATGCAGGACACCCCCGAGCTGGATCTCGAACCGCTGCCGAGGCCCGAACAGATCGGGTTGCGCACCGCCCGCAACTACGACATGATGCAGCGCGTGAGCGAAACCACATCGGCCAAGAGGGCCGAAATGCGGAGGCTGCTGACCATTGTCCAGGGCCGCTTCCAAAGCGGCGACCAGGCAACCCGGAACCATTACCGAGACCTCGAGCTGAGGCTGAAAGAAGCCTTGAGAATGTTATAAAACCCAACGCTGCAAAGCCGTCTTCCGATCCGGAAAGACGGCTTTGCGGCAACTGAAGGGACTCTCAATCAGGTTACAATCTCAAATCAATATCGGAAAAACAGATTCGATTTAACAGAAAAACAGATCAAACACTTCTATATTTGTAATATGAAAAAATTCTTTATGCTATGCGCCCTGGTCTGTCCCCTGCTGGCGCTCGCACAGCAGACCCGGCAGATTACGGGCCAGGTACTCGACCGTGCCGACGGCGCACCGCTCGTGGGAGCAACCGTCTTCATCGCTCCCGAGGAAACCCAGGCCAAAGACTACAATCCACAGGGAACGATCGCCTACGAACAGGGCCGGTTCTCCTTCAGGCTGCCCGTCAGTGTCCGGAAGGTGGTCGTCAGCTACCTCGGCTATGAGACCCGGACCCTGGATATTGCGGGCCAGAGCGACTTCACGGTCTACCTCTCGACGTCGGACAACAAGGTGGACGCCGTGGTGGTGACCGGATACCAGCGCATCGAGAAACGCAAGCTGACCTCGTCGATCGCCTCCGTCAAGATGTCGGACATCTCGCGGGACGGCGTGGCCAGCGTCGACGAAATGCTCTCCGGATCGATCGCCGGACTCGTGTCCACTCCCACGACCGGCGGACCGGGTGCAGCCAGCAAGATCAAGATCCGAAGCACCGTGACACTGAACGGAAACACCGACCCGCTGTGGGTGCTCGACGGAATGCCGCTCGAAGGAAACGACATCCCGAAGGACTGGTCGTCGAAGGAGAGCGTCGACAACCTCTACAACATGTCGATCGCCGGACTCAACCCGTCGGACATCGAGGACATATCCGTACTGAAAGACGCCGCAGCTACGGCCATTTACGGCGCCCGGGCTGCAAACGGAGTCATCATCATCACCACCAAGAAAGGAGCCCGCAACCAGGCGATGCGCGTCAACGTCTCGGCATCGCTGTTCGTGACCGACCGTCCCGACCTGGGGCGCCTCAACCTGATGAACGCCTCGCAGAAGGTGGATCTGGAGTTAGGACTGGCGGCCAACGCCCGGCTCAACTACCTGCCGGGCATGGGCGGCGTGGCCCGCATTCTGGACAAGGCCGGGGAGCGTGCCGCCTTCGTCAACGGCGGAGGTCTCGCAGCTCTCTCGCCCGAGACGCAGCGCGCGATCGAGGCCCTGCGCCGAAACGGCACGGACTGGGGCCGCGAAATCTATCGGACGGCTCTCAACCAGCAGTACAGCCTCAGCATCTCGGGCGGCAGCGGAAAGACCGGATACTACTTCTCGGGCGGATACTACAACGAACAGGGAACGACCATAGGTACGGGATTCGAGCGTCTGAACCTCACGATGAAGACCGACTACGACCTGCTGCAGAACCTGCACTTCGGGGCCTCGGTGTTCGTCGGGCAGAACAAGAACGACTCCTATCTGTCCGACACGGACGTCTTCACCAACCCGTCGCGCTACACCCGGACGGTAAATCCCTATCTCAATGCCTATGGGCCCGATGGAAATTATGCGTATGACCCCGACATGACGGTCAACACGGGAAATGCCGACGTGCTCGACTTCAACTTCCTGGAGGAGCGGGCTCGCACGGAGTACACGCTCAAGACACGCTCGATCAAGGCCATATTCGATCTGGAGTATCGTCCGGTGAAGGGGCTGAAGCTATACACCCAGTTCGGACTGCAGGTCGACAACTCCACGACCGAGAAAATGGCACAGGAAAACACCTACTTCACCCGAAAATACCAGCTCAAGTCGATGGTCGATCAGGTCGTGCGCCTGCCCAAAGGCGGTATCATCCAGAACTGGGACGGCGACCTCTCGCAGTACAACTGGAAGGCTCAGGCCGAATATGCGGGTTCGTTCGGCGGAAAGCACGAACTGGACCTGATGGCCGGTCTGGAGATGCGCGGCGTAACCAACACGACCATACACACCAAAGGATTCGGATACGACCACAAAACCATGACGACCAAACCGATCAACGTCCCCGAAGACAGCGATCTGCTCGACGACGAGAGTTTCAGGCAGTATACCAAAAACTTCTACGAAAACCGCTACATGTCCTACTTCTTCACCGGGTCGTACACCTTCGACAACCGATACACCGTTTTCGGCTCGATGCGCTACGACGGAACGAACCTCTTCGGTGTGGATCCCAAATACAAGTTCAACCCGATGTGGTCCATATCCGGAGCGTGGAACATCAACCGCGAGCACTTCCTGAGCGACGCTCGCTGGCTCGACAACCTGCGCCTGAGGGTATCCTACGGCGCCCAGGGCAACATCGACCGCACGACCTCGCCCTACATCCTCGGCACGTGGAACAGCACCTCGCTCGGAGGTGTGAGCGAAGACCGCATCGATGTGACGTCGCCGCCCAACCAGAACCTGCGCTGGGAGACGACCTATTCGTGGAACACGGCCCTCGATTTCGCAGCCTGCGAACACCGCATCGGATTCTCGTTCGAACTCTACGGCCGCCGAAGCAAGGACCTGATCACCACACGCACGATCCCCTCGGAAACGGGATTCATCTCGACATCGAGCAACTACGGTGAAATTTCGAGCAGGGGTATCGAATTCACGCTCAACACGGTGAACATCCGAACCCGCAACTTCCGCTGGGAGACGTCGATCAACATCGCACACAACACCGACAAGGTCGAAAAGGTGCGTATCGACGACAACAGCTGGAGCCCCTCGCTGCAGGGATATTCGTCGAGCGCCGTATTCGCCATCAAGACCGCCGGGTTGGACGCAAACGGAATCCCGATGTTCTGGCGCGACGGGAAGAAAATCTCGCTGCAGGAGTTCGTCGGATTCCGCGTGGAGGCCAGCGATCCCTGGGGACTGGGCATTCCGGAGACGTTCGAATACGGTCCGGCGATGAATGTTTCGCAGAAGGACGTGCGCAGCTACATGACCTACATCGGATCCCGCAACCCCGATGTGACGGGTGGTTTCAACAACCGGTTCTACTACAAGAATTTCGACCTGGCGATCTCGTGCAACTTCGTATTCGGGCAGCTCGTGACGCGCTCGCCCTTCTACTACCCCACGCAGACCAATCCCGGGCAGAACTACACCACCGAGATGAACAAGGTGTGGTCGCCCTCCAACCCCTCGGGGACCTTCCCCTCGCTGGCCGGAAACCTGCAGGCCGACGGTTCGGCCTGGGAAAACTGGACCGAGAACCCCGATCCCTACCGGGTCTACTACTGGATCATGGATAACTTCCCGACAAACGTCAACCTGTTCAACAGCCTCGACATCTGGCACAGGAAGATCAACTACTTCCGCGTGAACAGCATCCGGCTGGGGTACTCCTTCCCGCAGCGAATCACGCGAAAACTGCACATGGCGGGATTGCGCGTACACTTCGAAGCTCGGAATCCGCTGGTCGTAGCAACGGACTACGACGGCTATTTCGATCCCGAAACCTACGGAAACATCTATGCCCAGCCCATGGCCCGCACCTACTCGGTCGGACTGAACATTACCTTCTAACATGTTGAAAAAAATGAGAAAAATAGCATATATCCTGCTTGCCGCACTGGGACTCGCCTCGTGCAACTATCTGGAAATAGAGCCCGTCGGAAAGGTGATCCCACACAAGACCTCGGAATACAGGGCCCTGCTCACCGAGGGATACAGCCGCTTTCCCTATGCCAGCTCGAAGGCCTACACCGGGTTGCTGTCCGATGAAGTCGGCCTGTTCCACGAAGCCAACTTCTTCGACAGCAGCGACGCCATAGCCCTCTCCTACAACTACACCTGGCAGTACGAAACGCAGATGTGGGAGTATCCCTACCAGTATTATTACCGGGCCATTTTCCAGGCCAATGCCGTGATCGACGGCGTGGAGCAGGCGGACGACGACTCCTCGGAAGACAAGCGACAGGTTCTCGGAGAGGCCTATGCCATGCGTGCCTACGCCCACTTCGATCTGGTGAATCTCTACGGGAAACCCTATGATCCGCAGACCGCAGCGACCGACCGGGGTGTGCCCCTGTCCACCTACATCGACATCGAGCAGAAATACCGCCCGACGAATGTTGCGGCCGTCTACAAACAGATCGTCGAAGACATCGAGGCCGCCCAGGAGGCGATGACCCTGGAGAAACAGAAAGATCCGACGCTCAACTACCGCTTCTCGCTCGATGCGCTCGCCGCATTCAAGGCCCGTGTCATGCTCTACATGCGCAACTGGCAGGCGGCTTACGAGGCGGCGACGAGCCTGCTGCCCAAATACAAACTCGTGGATTTCAACGCCTCGCCCGAAAGCGACGACCTGCCATGGAAAGCAACCTCTCCGGAGGCCATATTGGCCTGGGAACGCCCGTTCGGCGGCGGAAACGGAGACCTGCGCGGCGCCAGCATCCTCTCGGACAAAATCCTCGGGCTGCTGGACGAGGCGACGGACAACCGCCGCAGCTACCTCAATCCGGTGAACAGCTACGACGCCGATCAGAAGCCTACGCTCCTGGGATACTGTCTGAACCGTTCGTCGTCGGACCGCGTGTCGATCCGCATCGCCGAAATGTACCTCATCGCGGCCGAAGCCGGATCGTATCTGCCGGCGGAACTGGAGAAGGCCAAGGGCTATCTGCTTGACCTGAAGGCCAAACGACTGAAACCCCAGGCAATGGAGGCACAGCGCACCAAGGTCGGAGCGATGAACGCCGAGCAACTGCGCGCAGAGATCGCCGACGAGCGCGCACGCGAGCTGATCGGAGAGGGACACCGCTGGATGGACCTGCGGCGGACGACCCGTCCGGCCATCATCAAAACCTACAAGGACCGGACCTACACGCTCAATGCCAACGATGCGCGTTACACGCTGCCCTTCCCGCTGTCGGCCATCGACGGCAACCCCGAGTTGAACAACTGAATCGAGAAAACGGCCCGGAGACATTCGGGCACGCGCTGAAAAAACAGTCCGGTTTTTGCACCGGACTGTTTTTTTTGTAATTTTACACGTCATGAGAGCCATTATCATAGAGGACGAGCCTCTGTCGGTCGCGGAACTGCGCACGACGCTCGCAGAGGTCGCCCCGCAGATCGAGGTTGTCGCCACGGCATCGTCGGTCGCGGAGGCTGCCGCAGTCATCGCTGCCGTCGGACACGACCTGATTTTCATGGATATCCATCTCGGAGACGGCAGCGGATTCGACATCTTCGAACGCACGGAGATCGCCGTGCCGGTCATCTTCATCACGGCCTACGACTCCTACGCTCTGAAAGCCTTCGAAAACAAGGGAATAGACTACCTGCTGAAACCCTTCGGACGCGAGGATTTGCAGCGGGCGATCGATAAACTGGGGCTTTTGGCGGGAGGAGGAAGCGATGCTGCGGAGCAGGACTCCCCGGCGCCGACACAGACGCCGGTTTATCAGGAGCGGTTTCTGGTGCACATGGGCGCCCGGATGAAATCGGTCACAACGGCCGAAATAGCCTATTTCATGGCCGACGGCAAGTACCTCCACCTCGTGACCCACGACGGAAAAGATTACATAGTCGACCGGACACTGACCGAAGTGGGCGAAAAACTGCCGCCCAACCTCTTTTTCCGGATCAACCGCCGTTTCATCGTCGCCTTCGACGCCATTCGGGAAATGATACGCTATTCGGGCAGTCGGATCAAGGTGGTGCTCCACCCGCCCCTTGCCGAAGGGGAGGAGACGTTCGTCAGCACCGACCGCGTGCCCGACTTCAGGAAGTGGCTCAACCGGTAGCGCACGAAGGTTGGAGGGGCAAAAAGCCCCCACGAGCACGGGGGATACCTGGAAAACTGCGATTTTTGATTTGCGACGGGCTGCTTGCCCCATCGCGAAGAACGGGGCGGCGGAAGGTACCTCCGGTACGCTCTCCATCCGCCCCGTCCGGGGGATATGCGGAAAAACCACTTACAAATCAGAAGGGAAGGTCATCAGGGTCATCGGCCGGAACCGACGGGGCTGCCGCCTGGGGCTGAGGAGCCGCTGCCGGACGCGGTGCCGGCTGCTGATAGCCCCCTTGCTGGCCGTAGGAAGCCTGCGGCTGGGCTCCATAGGAGGGAGCCGGAGCCCCGTCCGAAGCGGGATTGTCCGAGCGGCGGCCCAGCAGGTTCATCGTATCGGCCAGAATTTCGGTCGTATAGCGTTTGTTGTTGTCCTTGTCCATCCATTCGCGGGTGCGCAGGCGCCCCTCGATGTAGATTTGCGAACCTTTGCGGACAAAACGGTCCACCACGTCAGCAAGTCCGCGCCACAAGGTAATCGTATGCCACTCGGTGTGTTCCTTCGTTTCGTTCGACGCCCGGTCGAACAGGCGCTCCGTCGTCGCCAGACGGACACGGGCGACCTTCACGCCGCTTTCGGTCGTACGCACCTCGGGGTCGAGGCCTACGTTGCCGATCAATATGACTTTGTTTACCATAGTGCTTACAGTTTTTCAATCATCCGACGGAAAAGAATCTCCATGCGCGCTCCCGCCTTCTTGCCCTGCCGCTGCACATCCTCGTGATCGCCAACCTCGTCCGAAAGGCCGCAGTTGGTGATGACCGACACACCGAAGACCGGAAGCGACATGTGACGCGCCACGATCACCTCGGGAACGGTCGACATGCCCGCAGCATCGCCGCCGATGGCCTTGAAATAGCGGTATTCAGCCTGCGTCTCGAACGTGGGACCCGTGCCGCCGACATAGACCCCGTACTGGAGCTTGATCGACTCCTCCTCAGCGATCTTCGTAGCTGCGGCGATCAGCGATTTGTCGTAGCAGTTGTGCATGTCGGGGAAACGAGGCCCGAGTTGGGACAGGTTGGGACCGATCAGCGGATTGGGCATCAGGTTGATGTGGTCGGTAATGACCATCAGGTCACCCACGCGGAACGAGGTATTGATGCCGCCCGAAGCGTTCGACACGAAAAGGTATTTGATGCCGATCTGTTGCATCACGCGCACCGGAAAGGTGACCTGCTGCATCGTATAGCCCTCGTAGTAGTGGAAGCGGCCCTGCATGGCCACGACCCGGCGGCCTTCGATCAGACCGAAGATCATGCGGCCCTTGTGCCCCTCGACCGTCGAAACGGGAAATCCGGGAACGTCCTTGTATTCGATGATGAACCGGGCGTCGATCTTATCGGCGAAATCGCCCAGTCCGGTTCCGAGTATGATACCCACTTCGGGGGCAAAATCTTCGGTCCGGCTCTTGACAAAAGCGGCGGTTTGCTTAATTTCCTCTAACATCTTCTTCTAGTTTTTGTAGAAAATCCGTTGCCGAATCCTCTATGAATGAAATATTTATCGGTAAATAGTACAGGTTGCGGCGGACCAGGTCAGGGATTTTCGACCGATTGATCATCTTGACGGCATCCTTCTCGGTGGTAACAATTACCGCGCCCGGATGCTTCTCCAGAAGCGCCGCAAGGGCGTTCATGTCGCGGACCTTGTAGACATGGTGGTCGTCGAGCGTCATCTCGGCCACAACCTCGTAACGCTCACGGAGCGTCTGCAGGAAGGGCTTCGGATTGCCGATGCCCGAAAGGGCGATCACCGGACGACCCTGGGCCAGCGGCTCGCCGGACGCCTCGTCGGCATAGAGCGGCTGGGGCATGAAACTCTCGAAACGCGTGAAATAGACCCGCTGGTAGGCCACCTGGATCAACACCTTGCGCAGAATGCGGCGGTCGATCGGAGCCATCCGCTCGGGGCATTTCGTGACGACGAAATAGTGGGCCCGGTGCAGCTCCTCCGGGAGGTCGCGCAGGGTCCCCGCAGGCAGCATCCGATCGTGCTGGATGGGCCGCGTGGCGTCGATCATCACGATATTGATCTTCGGCTCCACGTAGCGGTGCTGGAAACCGTCGTCCATGATGATCAGATCGACCTCGGGATGCTCGGCGCAAATGCGGCGGATCCCCTCGGAACGCTTCTCGCACACGGCGACCAGCGTATCGGGAAACTTGAGCTTGATTTGCAGCGGTTCGTCACCCACGTCGCGGTAGTGGGAATCGGTCCGGACTTCAAGGTAGCCCTTCGTGCAACGTCCATAGCCGCGCGAGAGCAACGCCACGTTGTGCATCTGGGACATGTAGGCGATCACCATCTCGGCCATCGGGGTCTTGCCCGTGCCGCCGACGGTGATGTTACCGATGCAGATGATCGGAATGTCGAACTTCTCGCTTTTGAGGATGCCCCAGTCGAAGAGGCGGTGACGGAATGTCACCCCCGCTTTATAGAGGAAGGCCGCAGGCGCAAGCAGGCATTTGAGCATCTTTCGATCGGTTTGAACAGATAACTTTCAAAGATAGCGTTTTTTCCCGGGATCACCAAACCAAAAGCCGCAAATCTGATTTCCGGGCGGAAAATGGCGGTCTGTTCGGCGGGATCCGGACACCCGGATGCGTCCTCCGAGCGGGGCCGCGCGTGCATTCTCCGGCCGCGTCCGCGCGTGCATTCTCCGGCCGCAAAAAAGCCGCTCCCACGGCAGTCACGGCGCGCAACGGCAGGAAAGAAACAAAAAAATTTGGGATTACACCCCCTCTTGCACTATCTTTGACCGGGTCCCGGGTCGTTTGCGGCCCGGCAATTTGCAAACAAGTTTGCATTTGCGCCCGCCATGCACTATCTTTGTCTTCATCTTATGGAAAATCTGAAAATAGCGATATGCGCCCTGCTGCTCGCAGCGGCCGGCGCCTGCAACCGGACCCAGGGCCCGGCGGTGGAAACGGAGGAGGCAGAGGAGCCCCACAACATACTTTACGGCATCAACGCCGACGACTACCGCACCGAGACCGGGGAGGTCGGAAACGGAGAAACGCTGGGGAAAATACTCAACGGCTTCGGCGTGTCGGCCCTGGCGGTCGACCGGCTGGACAAAGCCTCGAAGGAGGTCTTCCCGCTGCGCAACATCCGCGCCGGGCACAAGTACACGGCATTTATCCACGAGGACTCGCTCTATGCACCCCATCTCGACTACCTCGCCTATGAAATATCGGTGACCGACTACGTGGTCTTCGGATTTCACGAAGACTCGGTCTCCGTGCGCAAGGACGCCAAGGCATACACACTGCGCCGCACGAAGAACAGCGCCGTGATCAACTCCTCGCTCTGGGGAGCGATCATGGAGCAGCGGCTGCCCTACGCCCTGGCGGCCGAAATGGAGGACATCTACCAGTGGACGGTGGATTTCTTCGGCATTCAGAAGGGTGATGAATTCACGGTGATCTACGACGAGCGCTTCATCGACGACACGGTGTCGGTGGGCATCGGGCGCATCTGGGGCGCGAAGTTCGCCCAGGGAGGCAAGGAGTATTATGCCATTCCGTTCCGTCAGGGCGGAAAAATCCAGTACTGGGAGGCCGACGGAGCCAGTCTGCGCAAGCAGATGCTCAAGGCGCCGCTGAAATACTCGCGCATCAGTTCGAAATTCTCCTACGCGCGCAAGCACCCGATATACAAGGTATACCGACCCCACACAGGTGTCGACTACGCCGCACCGAAGGGCACGCCCGTGCACGCCGTGGCCGACGGTACGGTGATCTTCAAAGGCTGGGGAGGCGGAGGCGGCAACACGCTCAAGATCAAGCATGCCGGCAACCTGATGACGGGTTATCTCCACCTGAGCGGCTATGCCAAGGGGATTGCCAAAGGTGTGCGCGTGTCGCAAGGACAGCTGATCGGATACGTCGGATCGACGGGAGCATCGACCGGACCGCACCTCGATTACCGTGTCTGGAAGAATGGCACGCCGATTGATCCGCTGAAGATTCCGTCGGAACCCGCCGAGCCGATCTCGCGGGAAAACCGCGCGCTGTTCGAATTTGTCCGCGACCGCATTCTGGCAGAACTCAACGGCCCGGTCAAGCCCGAGGAGCAGATCACGCAGCTCGATTCGCTCGTCCTGCCCGCAAGCGTGCAGGAGCCCGACAAACAATAAAGCGACAAGGAGAATGGAACACACGGGAGTCATCATCGTAGCAGGGGGCAGCGGACGCCGCACGGGCGGCAATCTGCCCAAGCAGTTCCGGTTTCTGGGAGGTATGCCCGTACTGGCACGCACGATCAACACGTTTGCCGCGGCACTGCCCGGCGCGGAGATCGTGGCGGTACTTCCCGAACAGCACATCGGGTTTTGGAAAAACCTCGCGGCGCGTTTCGAAGTCGCCGAACACAAAATCGCCGCGGGAGGTGCGGAGCGCTTCCACTCGGTGAAAAACGGATTGGCGGCACTGGAGTCCGCCCCCGGGCTGATCGCCGTGCAGGACGGCGTGCGCCCGCTGGGGAGCGTCGCGATGATCCGCCGCGTGGCCGAAGCCGCCGCAAAACAGGGGGCGGCAATTCCGGTTGTGGAGCCGGTGGATTCGTTCCGCGAAATGGACAAAGGGACAGACGGAAGGCTGGACGAAGGAACGGGATCGGCAGGGAATGGCGGATCAGCGGAGAATGGCAGATCGGCGGAGAATGGCAGATCGCATATCGTCGACCGCCGCATCCTGCGCATCGTGCAGACCCCGCAAATCTTCCGTGCGGAGATTCTGCGCCGCGCCTACGAGGCCCCATACCGCGCGGAATTCACCGACGACGCTTCGGTGGTCGAGTCCATCGGGCAGGCGATCTGCCTCACGGAGGGCGAGCGCGAAAACCTAAAAATCACAACCCCCGGAGATTTCATCATCGCCGAAGCGCTGATCGCAGCACGCGAAGACGCCGAAAACGAAGAAAGGAGGAACGATGCAGAGCACGTATAAATACCATTTCGATCACAGCACGATCTATTGGACGCTGATTTACATCATCGTCTTCGTCCTGCTGGGCACCCTGTTGTATCATCTCTACGAGGGAGGCTACCTCTCGGCGTGGTTCACCTCGTTCATCGTGGCCCTCGTGGCCCTGATGTCGCTGTCGATTCCCCGCAAGATCGTCGTGTCGGACGAGACGGTCGAAGTGCGCTGTCTGCTGGACATCACCGAAATACGCCGCGACGAAATCGCATCGGTGCGCCGGGTGGACCCCAAGCGCATGAAATGGTTTCTGCCGATCTTCGGCGGATGCGGCTTCTTCGGATACTACGGCCACTTCATCGACCTGAGAAGGCTGGACCGCGTGCGGCTCTATGTCTCGGAGTGGCGGAATTTCGTCGAGATCACGGACATCTACGAAGACCGCCTTTACGTCTCATGTGCCGATGCCGACCGTCTGGTGGCCGAACTCACCCCGCCGGGAGGAAACCGTCCCGACGAAGAAGCGGAGGAGGAGGAAGCATAGACGGCAGATAATTTGCATACGCATTATTCACCTTATAAATAAAAAATAGATAAAAGATGAAAAAGTATCGTTGTGTAGTCTGCGACTGGATTTACGATCCCGCAGTCGGCGATCCCGACGGAGGAATCGCCCCCGGAACGCCGTTTGAAGAGATTCCCGATGACTGGGTATGCCCGCTTTGCGGCGTCGACAAGAGCAATTTCGAAGAGGTTCAGGAATAAACCCGCGTTTCGATGAAACGAAAGATGCGCCCCGAAAGGGAGCGCATCTTTTTTGTGAACAAATCCGAGGTTTTCCGCCCCGGCCTTTCGCAGGGACAGCCGGCCCGGCCCCGTCCAAGCCACCTCCAGCCAGGAAAGCGGCTGGACCGCAAAAGGGGCCCACTCGGCGAGCGCCGCAAGAGGAACTCACACGGCGTGCGGCTCGGGGCCCGGAGGTGCGCAACGGCCCGGGGAGGGCTCGGCGAATGACGCCTGCACCGCGAGTTCGTCCCTAACGGATGGAGTTGAGCAAATCCACCTTTCCGTCGTTGACCAGCTTGAGAATCAGCTCGCCGAACAGCGTATTCTGCCAGGCGAACCACGGCCGGGTGAAATCCGCGGCGTCGTGGCGCGAGAAGGATTCGTGCATGAATCCCGTGCCGGCGTCGGTGGTGATCAGCTGGCAGATGCAGTCGCGGATCTCGTCATCGTCGGTGGAGGTGAACGCCCGCATCATGATACTCATGGGCCAGATCATCTCCACACCGATGTGCGGGCCGCCGATACCCTCTCCTGCCGCACCGCGCCAGAAATAGGGATTTTCCGTGCTCCAGACAAACCGCCGGGTATTCTCATAGATCGGGTCCGTACGCTCCACGTCGCCCAGATAGGGCATTGCCAGAAGCGACGGGACATTGGCGTCGTCCATGAGCTGTGCGCTGCCGAAACCGTCGACCTCGAAGGCGTAGATCTGACCGAACTCCGGATGCGCGACCACGGCGTATTTCTGCAGGGCCGCAGCCACCTCGTCGGCCAGAGCCGTGCACTCCGCGGCCAGCGCCGTCTCGCCGTTCACCGCCGTCAGGATTTCCGCCGCCTTGCGCAGCGACGTGACGGCCATGAAGTTCGAGGGCACGAGGAATCCGAAGGTCGTGGCGTCGTCCGAGGGGCGGAATGCCGAGGCGATCAGCCCCACGGGTTTCACGGGATTGCCGCGCCCCACATGGCAGCGGGTGTCCAGCTGACGGTCCGTCGTGCGCAGGAAGATGTAATCGCCCGGCCCCTCCTTCATCTGCTGCTCGCGGAGCGTTTTCAGGATGTTGTGCATCGCCGAGGTCCACGCCCCGTCGAAGACCGACGTGTCGCCCGTAGTCTTCCAGTAATGGTGCGCCAGGCGAATCGGATAGCAGTGCGAATCGATCTCCCACTTACGCTCGAAAACCATGGGGTCGGCTTCCGGGAAATCCGTCTTGTCGCACATCCCCGTGGGCTCCACGTTGAAGGCATTGGCATAGGGGTCGATGTTGATGAGCTTCAGTTGACGGCGGATCACGCCCGCGATCATCCGCTGCAACGAAGGCTCCTCCTTGCACAGCTGCACGTAGGGCCACACCTGTGCCCCGGAGTCGCGGAGCCACATGGCCGGGATATCCCCCGTATAAACATAGGTGTCGGGATTGCCGTTCTCGTCCTCGCGGTAGTGGACCGTGGTGTCGAGCGTGTTGGGGAAGCAGTTGGCGAACATCCACCGGAGGCGCTCATTGGTCAGAAGCCCGCACACGCGACCGATCTCCGTCTCCACGGCTTCCGACGTAAAAAGCCGCTTTTCCGGAGCGGGACGCTGGTCGACATACTCCGCCGGTTCGTCGGGGCAATACCACACCTTCGGCCGGGGACCCATCTCGAAACGCAGCTCCCCGCCCTTCATCAGCTCTTCGTGCTGCAGATAGGCTTTCGTATAGGGCTGTCCGTTGAGCCACACCCGCTGGATGTATTTGTTCGTGGCGGAGTTATTCTCGGCAACGATCGTGAAGGTCCCGCCCGGGACCTTCACTTCGGCCCGGTCGAACAGCGGCGAACCGAACCAGTATCTTCCGCCCGCAGGCTCAACCTCATACATGCCCAGCGCCGAGAGGACATACCAGGCCGACATCTGCCCCACGTCCTCGTTGCCCGAAAGTCCGTCGGGAGCATCGTGGTAGAGCGTAGAGAGCACCTCGCGGACCCGGTCGGCCGTCTTCCACGGCTGGCCCAGCATCGTATAAAGGTACAAAATATGGTGCGAGGGTTCGTTGCCGTGGGCATACTGGCCGATGAGACCCGAAATGTCGGGCGAAGTCTCGCCACCCTCGACCACGGAACTTACCGTGAACAACGAATCGAGCTTTTCGAGCATCTGCTTCCGCCCGCCGAAACATCCGACAAGACCCGCAACATCGTGCGGCGCCAGCCATGTATACTGCCAGGCATTGCCCTCGCAGTAGTCGTCGTCGCGGTGTTTCGAAGCAAACGGGTTGAACGGCGTGCGCCAGCCCTTTTTCGAGTCCCGGCCCCGCATGAATCGCGTCGCAGGGTCGAAATAGTTGCGGTAGCTATGGCTGCGGTCGGTGAAATACTTCGCGTCGTCCATCCTGCCCAGCGCCTCGGCGGCCCGCGCCGCGGCACCATCGGCCAGGGCATACTCCATGTCGTAGGCCACAGCCTCCTTGAACAGATCGCACGGAATATAGCCGTAATCCATTCTGAAGCCGTTGCCCCGGTCGGGATTCCAGGCCGTCTTCCGGATGGCCTCGAAAGCCTTCGTCCGGTCGAAGCCCCCGATACCCTTCACGATGGCGTCCGCCACCACTACGATACCCGGGTTGCCCACCATGCAGTCGGTCTCGTTGCCCCACAGGTGCCACACCGGAAGGCGGCCCTGCTCGTCGGCGATATGCAGCATCGTGTTGACGATGTCGGGCATCCTTTCGGGATGCAGCACCGTCATCAGCGGCATCGCGGCCCGGTAGGTGTCCCACAGCGAGAAGGTCGTGTAATTCACGAAATCGGCGCCGCGGTGGAGTTCCTGGTCCGAACCGTAGTAGTCGCCGTTGACGTCGCAGAACACCGACGGAGCGATCATCGTATGGTAAAGGGCCGTATAGAAGATCCGGCGGGCCGTCTCGTCCGCGGTCTCGATCTTCACCTTCGACAGCTCGGCATTCCATTTCGCATCGGCGGCCTTCACCGTCCCGTCGAAATCATAGTCCGGGAGCTCCGCGGCGAGGTTCGCTTTCGCGCCTTCGACGCTCACGGGCGACAGGGCCACCTTCAGGAGCAGCTGCTCGCCCTCGGTCGTTCGGAACGACGCACGGGCATATTGGGCGCCCTCGGTCCTGAACTCCGTGAACGGTTTCGAAAACTCCGCGGCAAAGTAGACCCGCTGATCCTTCGCCCAGCCCGTCGAGTGGCGCCAGCCCGTCACCATACGGTCCCCCTCTTTTTCGAGGTGCGTTTGGGTCGCCTTGTCCCAGCAGCCGCCGTTCTCCAGGTCGAAAACCACACCGGCATCCTCGGAGGCGGGGAACGTATAGCGGTGCAGACCCACGCGCTCCGTAGCCGTCATCTCGGCACGGATGCCGTAGCGGGTCAGCGGAACGGAGTAATAGCCCGGGCGAACGATCTCCTGGCGACGGTCGGCGTAGGACCACATGCCCGACGCCGGATCATCCTCCGTACCCCGGGCGCAGGTCACCTCGCCCGTGACGGGCATGACCGTGATATCGAACAGATCGCCGATGCCGGTGCCCGAAAGGTGTGTGTGCGAGAAGCCGATGACGGTCGAATCGCTCTGATGGTAGCCTGAGCACCAGTCCCACGCCTGCGGGATGCTCGTAGGACCGACCTGCACCAAGCCAAACGGAACGTTTGCGCCCACGAAGACGTGCCCGTGGCCGCCCGTGCCGATCTTCGGATCGACATAGCGCGTGTAGCCCTCCTCGGCAGCGGGCTGCGTACAGGAACCCAGCAGCAGCGTGGCGAATAATAATAATCCGGAATAGTTCATTTATTTGTCAGTTTGAAGTTCAAAAGTAAGTTTGCCGCCCTTGAGCAATTCGCCGTGCGAAATCCGATAGTTTTTCAACGGTTTGTCGCCCAGAGTCATCCGCCGGACATAGCCCTCGCCGGTTTTCTCAAGGATCAGGGTGCCGCGGCCGGTGTCGATTTCGGCCCGGTCGAAGGTCGGGGCCGTCAGCGTATAGTACGGTTCTCCCGGGCAGTCGGGATAGAGCCCCAGCATCGTGAAGACCGCCCAGGCCGACATCGTCCCCGTGTCGTCGTTGCCCGGGATGCCGTCGGCCCTCGTGGTGAAGTATTTGTCCAGCAAAAGCCGTGTCTGGCGCTGCGTGCGCCACTCCTCGCCGCGAAAACGGCTGAACAGGTAGGCATAGGCGATGTCGGGTTCGTTCGCAGGGTCGTACAAGCCCTCGTCGAAGACCATTTGCAACTTGTCGACGAATTTGCGTTTGCCGCCCATCAGCTTCGCAAGGCCCTCCACGTCGTGCGGAACGTAGAACGTGTAGTTCCACGCACTCCCCTCGTGGAAGCCCGGGGCCGCCGTGAAGTTCTCACCCGCCTTCGGGTCGAAGGGGCTCAGGAACGTGCCGTCTGAATTGAGCGGCCGGAGGGTCCCGCTCTCGGCGGAATAATAGTGTTTGTAGCCCAATGAGCGATTGCGGAACAGGCGTGCGTCGTCGTCATATCCGAGCGAATCGGCCAGCAGCGACAGCGCCGCATCAGCCATATAATACTCCAGCGCATGCGACACGGAGGTGTCGCCCGCAAGGTCCTTGCTATAAAATCCCAGCGGGATATAACCCCGCTCGGCATAGGGATCCAGGTCGGGACGCACGCGGTTCTGCGCTCCGGGCGTCGTAGCCGACTTGCGCATCGCCTCGTAGGCCTTGGCCACATCGAAATCGCGAAGGCCTTTCATCCAGCTGTCGACGATCACCGGAATCGCGGGGTCGCCCTCCATCGTGAAGGTCTCCCGGCCGTAGAGCTCCCATTTCGGAAGCCAGCCCCACTCCTCGTACATGCCCACCATCGAGCGCAGCATCTCCTGCTGGCGTTCCGGGTAGACAAGCGTCAGCAGCTGGTGCAGGTTGCGGCAGGTGTCCCACAGCGAGAAGACCGTATAGCGCTCGCCGTCCGTGACACCCGTAAGACCCGAGTGCTCCATCAGCGGATACTCGCCGTTCACGTCGTTCACGAGGTTGGGGTGGATCAGCGCGTGGTACAACGCCGTGTAGAACACCCGCTGCTGCTCGTCCGTGCCGCCCTCGATCCGGATACGGCCCAGATCGGCGTTCCACTGCGCACGGGCCTTCTCCCGGATCGCGTCGAACGTCGCGTCCGCCGCCTGCTCGGCATCGAGGTTCCTGCGCGCATTCTCCGTCGAGACATACGAGATGCCCATACGCACCTCGACCTGCTCGCCTGCCCGCAGGTCGTCGAACGTGAACCAATAGCCCACGTCGTCGCCCGCAAGTTCGCGCCCGTACTCCGTATAGAGTTTATACGTCCCGTTGTCCGGCGTCCATTCGGCCTCGACGCCCGTCATCGGCCGCTGTTTCTTCCAGTAGCCGCTCGCCGACGGGGTCTTCGTCACCCGAAGCACGAAATAGACCGGGAAGACCTTCTGCGCATTGTAGCAGAACGTGCCCAGCAGTTTCGTTCCCTCAATCTCCGTGGCGCTCACGCGGCGCACCATCGCCCCGCTCTCGTTCGTAAGGCCCTCGCCCAGATTGAGCAGAATGTGGCCCGTACCCTCCGGGAAGGTGTACCTCTCGGCCGAGGTGCGCGGTGTGGCGGTAGCTTCGGCAAGAATGCCGTAGCGGTCCAGAGTCACGGCATAGTAGCCCGGAGTGCCCTTCTGGCCGCTATACGCCGTGCCGTACTCCCGGTAATCCACCTTCAGCGGTCCGCTCGTCGCCATCGTCAGCAGTGCGCCCATCTCGGGGCATCCCACACCGCTCAGGGTGCCGTGCGCAAAGCCCGTGAAGAACTTGTTGCACCACTCGTAGGGTGTCGACCACCAACGCGCGTCCTTGTCGAAGAGGTTCTCCTCAGAACCCATGACGTTGAACGGAACCACCGACATCATCCCGTTGGGCGTCACAGCCCCGGGGTTTGTCGTCCCGAAATTCGTCGTCCCGATGAACGGATCGACCCGGTCGGCCGGAGTCTGCGCCGAAGCCGCAGCGCCGAAAACGGCTGCGGCGAGCGCCTGGGTAAGAAGCGTTCGTCGCAGTCGCATCAGAGAATCGAGTTTTTCTTCGTAAATTCAATGATCTCCGGGATATAGCCGAATGCAAGACCCGTAACCGTGTCGGCGCATCCGTAGTAGATGGCCACACGCCCCGTGGCGGGGTCGTGCAGGGCCGCGCAGGGGAACGTGACGTTCGGAACGTCGCCCGTCAGTTCGTAGATCTCGCGCGGAGAGATCAGGTAGGGACCGCTGCGGGCCAGGACCTTCCAAGGTTCGTCCAGGTCGAGCAGCGCGGATCCGAAGGCGTAGACATAGCCGTTGCACGAGCGCAGCACGCCGTGGTAGAACAGAAGCCATCCCTCCGAAGTCTCGATGGGAACGGGACCTGCGCCGATCTTCATGCACTGCCAGGCCGAAACCTCGAACGCTGCGGGAGACATCACATGACGGTGGCGGCCCCAGAACTCCATGTCGGGCGATTCGGAGTAGAAGATATCACCGAAAGGCGTATGTCCCGTATCGCTCGGGCGCGACAGCATCGCAAAGTTGCCCCCGATCTTGCGCGGGAACAGCACGCCGTTGCGGTTATAGGGAAGGAAGGCGTTTTCAAGCTGGTGGAACGTCTCGAAATCATCCGTCCACGCGATGCCGATCGTCGGTCCGTGGTAGCCGTTGCACCACGTAACATAATACTTGTCGCCGATCTTCGCAACGCGCGGATCGTAGCCGTAGACCCACTCCCCGATCTCGCCGTCGCCGCCCGTCAGGCGGAAATCCTCTTCCGAAATATCCCACTTCAGGCCGTCGACCGAGAAGCCCGTGTGGATACGCATGCGCCGGTTCGTGTCGTCGCAGCGGAAGACTCCGGCGTAGTTATACGGACCCTTCTTGAAGGGAATGACCGCCGAGTTGAAGATCGAATTCGAGGTCGAAAGCGCATCGCGCCCGATGATCGGATTGGCGCTGTAACGCCACAGAACTTCCTTGCTTCCCGAAGGACGATCCTCCCACGGCATATCGGGCAGATTCGCGCCCGCAATTTTCAGTGTACTCATATCGGTAAATTTAGTTGATAATAATTTCATCGGTAAAAAGCCAGCTTCCCGGCCGACCGTTGGATACGGCCCGGTAGCGGACGTAACGGGTCTCGGCCGAGCCCTGCCAGCCGAAAGCACGGTATTCGGGACGCTCGGCCTCTTCCGGGTAGTCGTTCCCGACCGTGCACAGGCTGCGGAAGGTCTGCCCGTCGTCCGAAATCTCGATCTCCACCCGCGAAGGCAGCCAGATCCACGCCGAATGCCACTGGATGAAGTCGGCCACGACCGACCGGATCGGACGGACCGATCCCAGGTCGAGCGTCAGCTCCATGTCGCTCTCCAGAAATCCCTGCCAGCGCTCCTTGTAGCTCCAGGAGCCGCGCACGCCGTCGACAAGCGCCGCCGCCCCGTCAGCCGGGTAGGAGGCATGCCAGGGGGTGGCATAGGCAACCCGACAGCCGACGGCCAGGTGTCGGGCCGGAGCTGACGCTTCCGGGCGCTCGCCGAATTCGGAGGTCAGGTCGAACGTATGGTATCCTCGCTGGCGGGCCGACGCGTTGCGGATCAGGGCCCGTCGGTGGAAATCCGGGTAATTCCGGCTCCCGGCAGGGCTCCAGGCGACCTCCGCCAGGGCATACAGGCGCGGGTAAAGCATGTATTCGGCCTGCTCCGGGGTGGAGATATACTCGGTCCAGAGATTTGCCTGCACGCCCAGCACCAATTCACGGCCCGGCATATCGGCCGGAGCGGGATCGTAGCCATAGACTTTCGACAGGGGAAGGTAGCCCGAGAAGGCCTGCGGCTCGGTCATCGGGTTATCCTGATAACCGTCAAAATAGCAATAGGCCCCCGGCGTCATCACCACCGGATGTCCCAAGGCTGCAGCTCGGCGGCCGCCCTCCTCGCCGCGCCACGACATGACGGCGGCCCCGGGGGTCAGCCCCCCGTCGAGAATCTCGTCCCATCCGATCAATTTGCGCCCGTGCGCATTCAGAAAACGATCGATACGCCCCACGGCATAGGACTGCAATTCGTCGAGCGTCCGCAGCCCTTCGCGCTTCATGCGCCACCTGCACTTCGGGCAGGTGGCCCACGCCTGTTTCGAAGCCTCGTCGCCCCCGATATGGATGTATTCCGAAGGGAAGAGTTCCATCACCTCGGTCAGCACGTTTTCGAGAAACTCGAACGTCTGCTCGTTGCCGATACAGAAATCGCCGTTCGCAGCGGGATGCCCCGGGCAGGACAACTCCGGATAGACTGCCAGCACCTCCTCCGAATGGGCCGGCAGCTCGATCTCGGGGACAACCGTGATATGCAGCGAATCGGCGCAGGCGAGGACTTCGCGGATGTCGGACTTCGTATAATAGCCTCCCGAAGCATTCGGATCGTCGAAACGGCAATAACGCCCGCCCTGATTGCGCCACTCGCGCCAGGTCGCGCCATGACGCCACGCCGCGACCTGGGTAAGCAGCGGATAACGGTCGATCTCCACACGCCATCCGGCTCCGTCGGTCAGATGCCAATGCAGGCGGTTGAGTTTCAGGGAGGCCATCATCCGGAGCTGCTTTTTGACAAACTCCTTGTCGAAGAAATGGCGCGAAACGTCCAGGTGTAGTCCCCGCCATGAAAAACGGGGTTCATCGGTTATCTGCAGCCCCGGGAGACGCTCCCCGTATTGATGCTGCAGCTGCAGAAGGGTCTGGAGACCGTAGAACAGTCCGGGAACACCCCGGGAGCGCAGATCGACACCCGACGAACCGACCGTCAGGCAATAGCCCTCCTCCGAGGCGGGAAGCGTCGCGGCATCCCCGAGGCTTAACCGGAGGTAATGTGTCCGAGAATCGTCCGCGTCGGTCCGAAGCGGAAGCGGCGAGGCCAGCAGAAAGTCCGAGAGGGGGCGCGCCACGGAATCCGGAAGGTCGGCGGCAAGGGTCAGCGGCGTGGTCAGGTCGAGCGTCCCGGAACCGGGCTCCACCGACACCGGACAGGGGATCACAGCCGGCAAATCCGGCGTCCGGCAGCAGGACATGCCGCAAACTGTCAGCAGGAAAAGGACCGAAATACGTTGCAGAAACATGGCGTTCACTTATTGGACGTCGTTGGGTTTGCGGTCGTCATAGGTAAAGGGCACCAGCTTGGTGATCACAAACGCCGGAACGGTGGCCAGCATGACCGCGATGAAGAAGATCCGGTAGCTCATCAGATCGCTCAAGAAACCCGAAGCCATGCCTGTCACCATCACCGAGAGGTTCATGATGCCCGAAGCGAAGGCGTAGTGTGCCATCTGGTGAGGTCCCGGGGCCACCTGCTGCATCATGAACAGCGTAAGGCCCACGAAGCCGAAGCCGTAGCCGAAGTACTCCACGACGATGCCGCCGCCCACGAGCCACATGTTCGAAGGCTGGAACCAGGCCAGCAGTGCGTAAACCGCGAACGGAAGGTTGAAGATGCAGCACAAGGTGAAAAGCGTGCGCCGCAGGCCCCGACGGGCGATGTAGTAGCCCGCCAGGAGCGATCCCAGCAGGAAGGCCCCCGCACCGAACGTACCGTAGTAAAGTCCGATTTGCTGGTTCGTGAGCCCCAGACCGCCCGAGGCCGTGTCGGCCTTAAGGAACAGCGGCACGATCTTCATCACGAAGCCCTCGCCCAGGCGGTAGAGGATGATGAAGGCGATATAATACCAGATATGTTTCTTCGTGAAAAACGCTCCGATGACCTCGCGCAGACCCGAAAGGCCCTCCCGCAGCGAGTGACCTCCGGCTGCGGAGCCCTCCGAAGGAAGCGCCCGGCTATGGTAAAGCCCCAAAGCGATGAGCGTGGCGCACAGGATCGACAGGACGACCGTCCACGCACGCACGGAGGCGTCGTAAGCAGCCGCACCGTCCGCCGTGAAGCCCTCCCAGAGCCACCCGGCAAACCACACCAGGCCGCCCGTGGCGACCAGTTTCGCAAGATTGTAGAACGCACCCTGCCAACCGATATATTTCGCCTGGGAGGCGGGCGAGAGTTCCGACATGTAGACACCGTCGGCCGCGATGTCGTGCGTAGCCCCGCTGAAAGCGACAACGGCAAAGACCGCAACACTAACGGCGAAGAAGATCGGCAGGTGCAGCGACAGCGCCGCAACGCCGAACAGGATGCCGCTCAGCAACTGGGTCCCCACGACCCAGAATTTCTTTGTGCGGTAAAGTTCCAGAAAAGGGCTCCACAGGAACTTGATTGTCCAGGGCCACATGATCAAAGAGGTCCAGAATGCGATCTGAGCGTCCGAAATGCCCAGATCCTTGTACAGGACCGCGGAGACCATATTCAGAACGACAAACGGCAGGCCCATAGCGAAATACAAACTCGGGACCCAGCGGAGGGGGGAACGTAATTTATCCGTCATCGGGTTTTACATTTTTTTGAAATACGGAATGTGGAATGCAAAAATTTCATATCATACTGGCGGTCGTGCCCGGGAGTCCCACTTTTTGCAGGAGAACCCGTTGGCGAAACGGAAGCAACAGACGACGCGCGACGGGCAAAAAACCATCATATAGCTTAATATCAACACATTAAGGCATCCAGTCCGTTGGTGTCCAATTTTCACATGCACAACCCGAATGCAATATTCGCAAAATATCCCGACATCTGCAAACAGATTGCAGGGAATTTAGCCAACGAGCACGGAAATTTAGCACTTAAGGCGTTTTTTCCGGCACCGCCAAGCGGCACCGGGCAGGACGTGCGCGGAAGGCGGCGAGCAGGAGCAAGCCGGGCGGACGGCAGCGGGCGGAACGAGTGGCGGAGCGGGGCACAGGACGTCGCAGATGATTGCAGGTTATTGCAGCAGACAAAGCCCCGACGCAATCCGGCCCGGAGCGGGGAATACGATGGCGTATCTCCCGTCCGGGCCGGACAAGACAGGGGCAGGATGCCCGCGAAAATCAAGCGCTAATTGACATTGGGCAGGAACGAATAATTCTTCGCATAGCCGAGCATCTGGGCCACGTAGTCGGCCGGATAGGAGATCTTCACGTCGACGACCTTGCCGTCCTGCTCCACCAGTTCGTATTCGGGATTGACAAAACCGCCGTAGGGCTCGATGTGGAGCGCCTGGTAGCGGTCGCGGACCTCACGATGCAACTCGGGATCGACCGTGATGGCATACTGCTCGACCAGCGCCTTGCCGGCTTCGTAGTCACCCTCGGACTTGATGCGCTGCACCTCGCGGAGCATCTGCCCGAACAGCTCGCGCAGTTTGCCGAAGTCGTTGACCACGGCGTAGGTCTTGCCGTTCTCCTTCACCAGTTCGATCACCTTGTCGGCCTTGCCGCGCTCGTAGCACCACTCGCAGATCAGCTTGCGGTTGCGCATGTGCGACTCCTCGACGTTTTTGCCCGGCTCGATGCGCGCCAGCTGGGTCATCATGCCGTTGAGGACATACTTGGCATAACCCGCCTTGGCAACGTCGAATGAGGGTGTCAGCCCCAGTTCGACCAGTTTCGGATCGCCCAGGTAGTAAAGCCCGAACAGGTCGGCCCGGGCCTCTTCGAGCGTCGAGCCGTAGCTCTTCAGCTCACCGCCCTTGACCCCGGGAGCCAGTTGTCCCGAGCCGTGCCCCAGGCACTCGTGCAGATCGGTGTGCAGGTCGTCGGCCAGCTTGCCGTAGCGGTCCATCCGCTCGCGGTCCTCGGCGCGGAGCACGAACTCCTCGTTGAAACCGTTGCCGTGGGCGGCCATGTCGTAGGCACAGGTGATGTTGTCGATGGTGACCGATTTCGAGCCGTATTCCTTGCGGATCCAGTCGGCATTGGGCAGGTTGATGCCGATGGGCGTCGCGGGATAGCAGTCGCCGCCGAGCATCGCCACGGTGATGACCTTGGCCGATACTCCCTTCACGACCGGCTTGCGGAAGGATTCGGCCACGGGCGAATGGTCTTCGAACCACTGCGCATTGTCGGAGATCACCTCCGTACGGTGGCAAGCCTCCTTGTCCATGAAGTTGACGTTGGCCTCCCACGAAGCCTTGCGCCCCAGCGGATCGCCGTAGTCCTCGATGAAGCCGTTGACGAAATCGACGTTCGAAACCGTATCCTTCACCCAACCGATGTTATAGCGGTCGAACGCTTTCAGATCGCCCGTCCTGTAATAGTCGACCAGCGCCCCGATGTTGGTCTTCTGCAGTTCGGAGGCCACGTCCCGGGCCTTTTCGAGCCAGTAGACGATGCGCTCGATGGCCGGCGAGTACATGCCGCCCAGCTTCCAGACCCGCTCGAAGATGCGTCCCGTCTCATCCTTCACCAGCTGCGAGTTCAGGCCGTAGGAGGCCGGCTCGGGATTGCCCGCATCGGCGGCCGCCATGTCGCCATAGAAGCGCTCGGCCTCGGCCTGGCTCACGTTGCGGTAGTAGTTGCTCGACGAGGTGAGCAGCAGGTCGTCACCCGCCTTCTGATTGAGCTTCGTCGGGTAGAGCGCCGGATCGAAGATCGCCCGGCAGACGTCGCCGCGCAGCGAATTCAGTGGACCGAACTTATCCTCGGGGATCGTCTCGATGACGTCAAGCAGGTAGCCTTCGCTGAATTCGGGCACGAACTTGTCGTTCGAATAGTGGTGGTGGATGCCGTTGGCGAACCACACCTTCTTGAGGTATTTCTCCAACGCCTTCCACTCGGAGGTCGTGCGGTCGCCCTTATAGTGCTCGTAAACCGTCTCCAGCGTACGGCGCACGGGAAGATTTGCCGGGCAGTTCTGGTCGAAAAGAATATCGCGGCCGCATTTGGCAGCCTCGGAAAGGTAATAGATCAGCTCCTTCTCTTCGAGCGGCAGGCTCTCGAAGCCGGGAACTTCGTAACGGATGACCTTGATGTCGTCGAAACGGTCGACGATCCACGGCGCCTCGCCGCCGGGGCCGTTGCCGCACGAGGTCAGTGCGAAAATGGGAAATGTCATGGATGCAAGGATTAAAGGCCTTTTCATAATAGTATAAAATTAATTCGTCAAAAACGGTGCAAATCGGACCGCGGAGCCGCATCGCAGCGCAGGAAAGCGGACGTTGCGAAGGTCCTGCCGCCGGGCGGCTCGCCCGAGTGCGGGTCCGGGCCGTGCTGGCAGGGATCTGGCAGCCGGAGCATGCGCCCCGATTCGGAGTCCGATCCGGACGGCGGCGGGTTTCCGGCAAAAACGGCCGTTACCGGTCAGGATGCAGGCACGCCCAACAGTCCATATCGCTTACAAAGATAGCACAAACCTTTCGGAATAGCCTGCGGAGCTTTCATAATTTTTCATTTTTCACTTTCCAATCTTAATTATCTTTTCTACCTTTGCCCCGCAACTCGTTTCAAAAAAGAGATGAAAGTATTTACAAGCGTCAAGGAACTCCGCGCCGAACTGGACCGGACGGAACAGTCGGGAATCGGCTTCGTACCCACGATGGGCGCCCTGCATGCAGGGCACCGCTCGCTCGTGGAGCGTGCCCGCAGGGAGAACGACACGGTCGTCGTGAGCGTCTTCGTGAACCCCACGCAATTCAACGACAAGAATGACCTGCGGCACTATCCCCGCACCCCGGAGGCCGACCGGCAGCTGCTGGAAGAGGCCGGAGCGGATTTTGTGCTGATGCCTTCGGTCGAAGAGATATATCCCGAAGAAGACACCCGGATTTTCGACTTCGGACAGATCGACAAGGTGATGGAGGGCGCAACGCGTCCCGGACACTTCAACGGCGTGGCGCAGGTCGTCAGCCGCCTGTTCGATATCGTGCGCCCGGCACGCGCCTACTTCGGAGAGAAGGATTTCCAGCAGATCGCCGTGATCAAGGCGATGGTGGCTCAGTTGAAGCTGCCGGTGGAGATCGTCGAATGCGCCATCGTCCGCGGAGAGGACGGATTGGCCCTCTCGTCGCGCAACACGCTGCTCGACGAGGCGCACCGCGCCGCTGCGCCGCACATCTACGCCACGCTGCGCAAGGCCGTGGAGAAGGCACACGAAATGGCCCCTGCCGAGCTGAAGGCCTGGGTCACGACCGAAGTGGAGCGCAACCCGCTGCTCAAGGTCATCTACTACCAGTCGGTCGACGCGCTGACGATGCAGGAGGTAGCCGCATGGAGCGACTCGGAACGCATACAGGGTTGCATCGCCGTACAGGCCGGGGAGATCCGTTTAATCGATAATATCCGTATTCGACCATGAAATTCCAGATTGAAGTCATCAAATCGAAGATTCACCGCGTAACGGTCACACAGGCCGACCTGAACTACGTGGGAAGCATCACCATCGACGAGGCGCTCATGGAAGCGGCCAATGTGATCGAAGGCGAGAAGGTCCAGATCATGGACATCAACAACGGAGAGCGTTTCGAAACCTACACGATCAAGGGCGAGCGCGGCAGCGGCTGCGTGTGTCTGAACGGCGCCGCGGCACGCAAGGTGCAGGTGGGCGACGTAATCATCATCGCATCCTATGCGCTGATGGATTTCGAGGACGCCAAGCAATTCCGCCCGTGGATCATCTTCCCCGACACGGCGACCAACCGGCTCGTGGAATAATCCCCCGGCAGAGCGGCGGCGCAGAGAGGCGCGGCGCGCATGGCCGGCAGAGCAATAGCACAGCGGCCCGGCGCACAGGAACCCTGGCGCAGCAGCAAGGAGGTGCGAGAAGCACAGTAATGCGGCTTAGCGACGCAGTGATACAAAGAGGTGCGGCGGCAGACCGTCACGACACAAAATCTCCCCGAAAAGGGAGATTTTTTCGTTTAATCCGTTATCTTTGCCGTAGATAATCCCTCTGCAAAGGCCGAGCCCCCGGCCGGTCCGGACAGATTCGCCCGGATCGCCGCCCGGATCCGCCGCCGCAGGGTAAAACTCGCTTCGATGGACATAACCCTCTCCATAGCAGCTTTCGTGCTCTCGATACTGGGCATCATCGGCTGCATCGTACCGGCCCTGCCGGGCGTGGTACTGAGCTACGCCGGACTTCTATGCGCCTGGTTCACCTCCTACTCCCAGATGAGCTCCGGGGCGATTTGGCTGTGGCTCGCCGTGGCCGTGGCCGTGAGCGCCGCCGACTATTTCCTGCCCGCATGGATGACACGGCGCTTCGGAGGATCCCGTTCGGGGGCCATCGGGGCCACCGCAGGCGTCTTCGCCGGGTTCTTCCTCTTCCCCCCTGTGGGCATCATCCTCGGTCCGTTCGCGGGGGCCGTGCTGGGCGAACTGATCAACGACAGGAACGATGTCCCGAAGGCTTTCCTCGTGGGATTCGGTTCGTTCCTCGCCTTCGTCGTCGGAACGGGTGTCAAGCTCGCCGCATCGGCGGGCATGCTGATCCATGTCACGGCCGACACCTACCCCGCTATTCGGGACTGGTTCTTAACCACTTTCTAAAACATAACACACATGAAAAGATTGCTACTGCTAACTGCAGCCATCCTCGCGATGCTCGCTTCGTCCTGTTCCGGATACAAGTACGAAACGGTGTCGGGCGATCCGCTTAAAACCCGGATTTATACCCTTCCCAACGGGCTGAAAGTCTACATGAGCGTCATGAAGGAGCAGCCACGCATCCAGACGGCCATCGCCGTGCGGGTCGGCGGCAAGAACGACCCTGCCGAAACGACCGGACTGGCCCACTACTTCGAACACCTGATGTTCAAGGGAACCGAAAAGTTCGGAACGTCCGACTACGCCGCCGAGAAACCCCTGCTCGACGAAATCGAACGACTCTTCGAGATCTACCGCAGAACCGGGGACGAAGCCGAGCGCGCGGCGATCTACCACCGCATCGACTCGATAAGCTACGAGGCGTCGAAGATCGCAATCCCCAACGAATACGACAAGCTGATGACAGCCATCGGCGCCAATGGAACCAATGCCTTCACGTCGCAGGACATGACCGTTTACGTCGAAGACATCCCTTCGAACCAGATCGACAACTGGGCGAAAATTCAGGCCGACCGCTTTCTGAATCCCGTGATCCGGGGTTTCCACACCGAGCTGGAGACCATCTACGAAGAGAAAAACATGTCGCTGACGCAGGACAACCGCAAAATCGGGGAGGCGATGGACGCCGCGCTCTTCCCCCACCATCCCTACGGCACGCAAACCGTGCTGGGAACGCAGGAGAGCCTCAAGAATCCGTCGATCACCAATGTCAAGAACTACCACAGGACCTACTACGTGCCCAACAACATGGCCGTCTGCGTCTCGGGGGACTTCGACCCCGACGAGATGATCGCAACGATCGACAAGTACTTCGGCGGCATGCAGCCCAACCCCGACCTGCCGAAGCTGGAATTCAAACCCGAAGAGCCGATCACAACCCCGGTGGTGAGGGAGGTCTATGGTCCCGAAGCCGAGCGCGTCATGCTGGGTTGGCGGCTGCCGGCCACAACGGCCCCCTCGACCGATGTGGCGGACATCGTCGGCTCGATCCTCTACAACGGGCAGGCCGGACTGATCGACCTCGACCTGAATCAGCAGCAGAAGGTGCTCTCGGCATACGCCTTTACCTCGTCGCAGCCCGACTACGGCACGTTCTTCATGGCGGGAAGCCCGAAGGCCGGGCAGTCGCTCGACGAAGTGCGCGACCTGCTGCTGGAGGAAGCGGCGAAGATTCGCACCGGAGCCTTCGACGAAGGGCTGATCGCGGCTTCGGTCAACAACTACAAGATGCAGATGATGAACGAGGCTGATGCATACGACCGGCGCACCATGCTCTTCGTCTACTCGTTCATCTACGGCAGAGAGTGGGCCGACGAGGTCGGCAGGCTGGAGCGCATGGAGAAGATCACCAAGCAGGATGTGGTGGACTGGGCCAACAAGTACCTCGGACCCGAAAGCTACGCCATCGTCTACAAACGCGAGGGCAAGGATCCCGGCGAGCAGAAGATCACAGCCCCGAAGATCACGCCCATAGCCACCAACCGCAATGCGCAGAGCGCCTTCCTGAGCGAAATACAGAACAGCGTGGTGAAACCCATCGAACCGGTGTTCGTGGATTACAAAACGGAGATGTCACAATTCGAAGCCCGCAAGGGAATCGACGTCCTTTACAAGAAAAACGAATCGAACGACATCTTCACGCTCTCCTATGTGTTCGACACGGGCACGGAGAACGATCCGGCGCTCAATCTGGCCTTCGACTACCTGGGCTATCTCGGTTCCGGGTCGCTGACGGCCGAGCAGATCGCCTCGAAGATGTACGCCATAGCATGTTCGTTCGGGATGCAGGCAACGGCCTCCTCGTGCCGCATCACGATCGAGGGACTGGGTGAGAATATGACCGAGGCCATGGAAATCGTCGGGGAGTTGCTGAACAACCCCGAGCCCGACGAGGAGATTCTCGCCAACCTCAAGGCCGACATGATCAAAAGCCGCGCCGACGCAAAACTCAACCAGGGCCGCTGTTTCGGAGCCTTGCAGAACTACATGGTCTACGGGCCCGACTTCATCAGCCGCACGACGCTCACCAATCCGGCACTCGAAGCGATGAGTTCCGAAATGCTGCTGGCGAAGATCGCCGATCTGATGGGCAAGCAACACAAGGTATTGTACTACGGCCCGCAATCGGAGCAGGAGGTGAAGGAAGCGCTGGCCATGCACCACAAAACGCCGGAAGCCCTTCTGCCGCTCGAGAAGAAGCACCTGCAAATGCTGCCCACGGACGAAAGCAAGGTGCTGATGGCACAATACGGAGCCAAGCAGCTCTACTACATGCAATATTCGAATCTCGGCAAGCAGTTCGACGTCGCGGCCGACCCCGAGATCACGCTCTACAACGAATATTTCGGCGGAGGCATGAACTCGATAGTCTTCCAGGAGATGCGCGAGGCCCGCGGCCTGGCCTACTCCGCGCAGGCCAGCATCATACAGCCGAGCTACGCCGACACGAACTACAGCTACATCGCCTTCATCGCCACACAGAACGACAAGATGCGGATGGCTGTTGAAGCCTTCGACGAAATCATCAACAACATGCCCGAATCAGAGGCCGCATTCAAAATCGCCAAAGAGGGCTTGATCTCGCGTCTGCGCACCGACCGCACGGTGAAGGAACAGGTGCTGTGGAGTTTCCTCAGGCTGCGCGACCTGGGTCTTGAGGAGGACCGCGACAAGCGGATTTTCGAGAAGGTGCAGGCGATGACGTTTGCCGACGTGAAGGCCGCACAGGAGAAGTGGGTCAAGAACCGCAGATACGTCTACAGCATCCTGGGCGACATTCAGGATCTCGACCTCAACTACCTCAAGACACTCGGGCCGATCCGGACCGTTTCGCTGGAGGAGATATTCGGGTATTAACCCGCCCCAAAGGGGCCTTGCAGCCCCTCCCGCCTTCGCGGGATGGGGGGGGGCTGAGGACTGAGGGCTGCAGAAAGCGCCAGTCGCAGATAAGCAGCAGATTTGAAACAGGCCCTGTGCATGGATTTCAGGCTCCCCGGCCTGAGCAAGCAGAATTCGACGGAGTTGCGCTACCAAGCCGCAACCCCGTCGAATTGCTTTACGGAGGTATCCACCCGATCGGATTTCAACAGCCTTGCGCCTTCGTGCAGACTGCAGCGGGTTCATCCGATTGGATTTCAACGGCCCTGCGCCTTCGGGCAGACTGCAGTGGGTCCATCCGATTGGGGGTCATCGGACTTGCACCTTCGTGCAGACTGTAGCGGTTCCATCAGATTCGGTGACATCGAAAAAGGTTGTGCGATGAAAAGCTCATTTCGCCTGTCCAGTCCGCCCCGGGGACCGGACCTCCTTACAAAATCCGACCCTCCCTCAAGAAAAACCCGTGGTCATACGGGCGTTGCACCTCCCAAGTCCCCATTGTCGCCGTCGCTGTCAGGGCGACGGGAAGTCTGGGACAGACTCGGGAAAATCGCCTTGTCAACGGCCTCATTCGGATGGAGTATGCGGATGGTCGGCGGCAGGTTGGTGCGGATGGAGATCGAATCAACGATCCCGGACCGGCGGAAAAGCGCGCACAGCAGATAGCCACATCACTGCTCCCCGGCAAAAGACCGGATGGCCGGCGCGAGGATCGGCGGTCGGTGCAGATGTCGGCGGCAGGTCGGTGCGGGTGTCGGCGACAGGTCGGAGCAGATGGGATGTTTACATTATGCTCCGGGGCCTTGCCCGAGATATACAAATACAAATAGAGTTGTAACTTAAAAAGTTACAACTCTATTTGTAGCACCGGACGGCACCGGAGTGCCTCCCCCCCCTTCTTACGGTCCCGCGGGTGCGCAGGGATCGGAAGCAAAAGCAGTCGGTTAGAAGTACTTGCCGCGCAGGTCCTGAATCTTGGCCATCTGCTGGATAGCCGGAACGGCGAACTGCTGGGCCATACCCTCGGCCATGGCCTGGGCACGGACCTTCTCTCCTTCGGAGGTCTGCTTCTCGTCGGTCTTGATGTCCTCAACCTCGAAAACATAGACACCCGAAAGGCCCTTCACGGGAGCCGACAGGGCGCCCTTCTCGGCCGACGCGATGGAGCCGACCAGACGAGGCTCCATGCCCACGCCATTTACATAGAACGAGCCGAAAGTCACGTCGGAGAAGTCTTCCACCTCCGAGCCGAGGCTTGCAGCCTGCTCGGCGAGGGTCGAGCCCGAAAGGTTCTTGACGATATAATCGTATTTCTTGTCGCGCAGAAGCTGCGAACGGATCTGCGCCGAGACCTTGTCCAGCGGAGCATATTCGTTGTCGTCAATCTCGGTCAGCGTAGCGATCACGTAGTCCTTGCCCACGTTGAAGATCGCCGAAAGTTCGCCTTCCTCGGCACCATAGGCCCAGCGAGCCACCTCGCGCGAATCCTCAAGGCCGCGGATCGTACGGTCACCCTGGGCGATCACGGCCACGCGGGGCGTCACGGCTGCCGTCGAAGCGGCATCAGCGAATGCAGCGGCCGAACCCTTGGCGTTGACCATGAACGAACCGGCCTGGTTGTGCACGTCGCGGCGCGTGGCGGACGAAGCCTCCACGGGATAGGTGATCGTGGCCACCTGCACGTGCTTCGAAGGTTTGTCGGCGCGGTACACCTGCATCAGCTGGATGGCATCGCCCGAAGCGACCTTCACGATGTCGCCCTGTCTGGCGTTGGCCAAAGCGGCGGCAAACTCACCCGAGAAGGCCGAGAAAGGCAGCACGCCCACATCACCGCCGTTGGCGGCCGTAGCGTCGTAAACCGAATAGCGCGAAGCGGTCTGTGCGAAATCACCTCCCTGCTTCAGCACCGTCAGCAGGCTGTCGGCAAGCGCCTCCTGCGTATAGGGCAGCACGATGTGGCGTACACCCACCGAGTCGGGAACAATCTTCGAATCGAGCACGCGCGCCATCGTCCACTCGTTGTTCTTCAGCACGGGACCGTACATTTCGCCCGCCATCAGCATCTTGGCCTCCTCATCGGAAAGCTGTGCGGCGGAAACGTAGCTGTCGGCGATCTTGCCGTTGCGGTTGGCGCGGACGAAAGTCTTCACCTCCTCGGCGGCGGCGAACTCCCGGCCGACTTCCGCCACACTCTTCTCGAGGGCCAGCAGGTCGTCGTCCGTGGGGGACACCTCGAACACGACATACGAAATCGTACGCGACGGAGCCTGCTTGAACTGGTTCTTATGGCTGTTGTAGTAAGACTTCACGTCTCCCGACGAGATCTTGACGAGTGAATCGGGAACGGACGAGAACTTCTTGCCGGCCCACTTGCCCGAGAAAGACTTGTTGGCAGCCTCGACTCCGCGGGCAACCTCCAGCGAATTGACGTAAACGCCGCCCTTCACCAGCCCAAAATACTTCTGTACCTCGCGCTCCAGGCGGGCCTGCTCGTTGAGCTGGGCCCAGGCGTGAGCCGCCTCGGGATTGGTCTCGGCCTGCGTGAGGAACTGGCTGATGGCCGCAACGTTATACTCTCCCGTGCGGGGATCGGCAAACGCGTTGTAGAAAGCCTGCGAGGGGTGCTCGCCGCTGACCATTGCCAGGCGCTCCGGCTCGGTGACGCAAAGGCCCATCCGGTCGAAGCCGGGCGTCAGCACATGCTTGGCGATCAACGCCTGCCAGGCGGCATTGGCCAGCATGGCCGACTGCTGCTCGCCGCTCTCCTGCACGTTGTTCTGCGTCTTGATCTGCTCATACTGGTCGTAGTACTCCGAATAGTTGATCTTCTCGCCGTCGATCACGCCGACACGCGGGTCGTTGCCCGAGAAGCCCATTTCTGTCTTCAGAGAGAGGATGAATGCCAAGAGGGCCAGTGCGATGATGATCGAAAGCACGATGCCGAACTTGGTTCGTAAAGTGTTTAAACTTGCCATATAAATTGTTAATTATTCGTATTGTTTCGAATTATCAGCCAAAGATAGTAAAAATTAATTGGAAAAAGAACAGAATAAAAGTAAAAATATACGATCGCTCGACCGCCCTGATCCCCGCCGAAACGGGAATTTACACCAAACGGGGCGGAAGCTGCCCGGCATTACAATTTCTTCACCCGCGCCAGTTCGATGCGCGAACGCGTCGTCCGGAGGATCCGCAATTGCAGACTGCCGATGAAAACCGTCTCCCCGGCCGTGGGAATGCCCTCGTAATTGAAGATGATGAAACCGGCCAGCGTGTCGTACTCCTTGCTCTCCTCGATACCGAGGTTGTACTTTTCATTCAGATATTTCACCTCCAGGCGGCACGAGAAAACATACTCGTCGGGACCGACCTGCTTTTCGGTCAGGTCCGGGATGTCGTGCTCGTCCTCGATCTCGCCGAAAATCTGCTCCAGGACGTCTTCGAGCGAAATGACCCCCGCCGTGCCGCCGAATTCGTCGATCACGACGGCAATGTTCGAACGGTGCTTGATGAAATTCTCCAGCATCAGCTGCAAGGGCATGGTCTCGGGCACGAAATTGACCTCCATCATCACGTCGGCAATCTGCCGGGGCCGCGTGAAGAGGCTTTTCGAATTGACATAGCCCACGATGTTGTCGATCGACTTGCTCCAGACGAAGATACGCGAATATTTCGAGTCGACGAAACGCGCCGTGAGCTGCTCGATCGTGGTGTCGTCGATGTCCACGGCCTCGATGTCCACACGCGGAACCATGCAGTCCCGGACACGCAGGTCGGCGAAATCCAGTGCGTTCTGGAAGAGTTTCAGCTCGTTGTCCGGCTCCGAATGGGGCTCGGGGCTGTTCGTGTCGAGCAGCGCCGCGAGGTCCTCGCGGTCGAAACTCGGGGTGATGTCCCGTTCCTCGACACGGCGCCCCAGAAGGAACAGAATCCCGTGGGAGAGCAGCGTCGTGAAACGTGCCACCGGGTAGAGGACGATGTAGAAAAAATAGATCACCGGCGCCAGCACGCGGTAATAGAAATTGGGGTTGTTCCGGAAAATCGACTTGGGAAGAAACTCGGCGAAGAAGATGATCATGAGCGTCGAAACGGCGGTATCCACAGCCACCGAGCCGCTCCGGGCAAGCTCCTCCCAGCCCAGCAGCGCGTAGATGCTGCGCAGAAACAGCGACATCGACAGCGAGTAGACAACCAGCGCGATGTTGTTGCCCACGAGGATCGTGGTGATATACTGGCCCGGATGGCGGGCGAAAACCTCGGCAATGCGATCGAACATGCGGTTCTGCTTGCGGTCGAGTTCCAACTTGAGACGGTTCTTGCTCGTAAAGGCAATCTCCATTCCCGAGAAGAAAGCCGACAGCAGCAACATGACGACGATCAGGACAACGGTGGTAAGCATCGCATTCAGTTTTTGAGGTTGGGTTCGGCCAAGAGCTGTTCCTCCCGCGGAATCGGGCGCGGCTCCTCCCGGAGGTCGCCCGAAATTTTCAGAGGCTGGCGAAGATTCGCGCCTTCGGGACCTGCGGGATTTTCGGCCCACTGTCCAGCCCTCCCGGCGGAACTTCCCCGCGCCGGAACGGCCGCAGGCGCTTCAGTCCGTCTCCCGGATTCGGATGCCCGGGCGGCTGATCGGCGGCCGGAGGGCTCCGCAACCGGACGCACGGCCGTGGAATCCGTGGCCGCGGAGTCGGCTCTCTGCTTCATCTCGACCTCCATGCGCCCCTTCATCCGGCGGAAACGCCAGTCCTTGAACTCTTCGTCCGATTCGAAGCCTTCGCCAATGAAGACATCTCGTCCGTCGTTCTGCACGATTTTCGAATCGACGTTCGAATAGATTTTCTTGGTCTGCGCATTCCAAAACAACTGCTGGGTGTAGAGGGTTTTGCCGTCGGATTTCTCGACGACGACGTTGCCCTTGGCCTCCCACAGTTCGCGGTTCTCGTAATAGATGCCGTAGTTGGCCGTCAGCACGGCGTCCACCTTAGTCAGCGAATCGTTCTGGTAGGTAGTGATTTTCAGACCCTTGCGAAATTCACGGTAGGGTTCGCGGGCCAGCGAATAACCTTCGAGCAGCGGCGCGGTGAAATGGTACGACCGGCGGCCGTTTTGCGACATCACGACCGAAAGATCCTCGACATATACGGTCATCATCGTCTCCTCGGAAGCCGTGCTTCGGTCCGCATCCCCGTCCGCACACGAGAATAGCAAGATAGCACTCCCCATCACGGAGAGTGCTACCCTGATCGTTCTTGTCATGCGTTTTCCCATCGGAAACCTCTCGGGAGCGTGGTTTTAGCGGGGACGGACAACCGTGGTGATACCGGCGGCCGTTCCGCAGGTCACCGTATAGTGCGCGCCCTCCTGCAACTCGTTGAAGAAGCACTCCTCTGAGCTGGGGAAAACCGAACGGAACTTGCCGAGGGAACTCTTGGCATGCTCCATGTACTCCGAGTCGGACGGGAGCAGTTCGACGGCCTTGGACATCGTATCGTAAGCAGCCCAATAGGTTGCCAGACCGGCGAAACCGCCGCACGAAGCAGCCGACGAAGCATAGCACTGTGCCAAGATGAAGTAGGGCACACCGTCCTCGGGATTCAGATCGCGGGCCTGACGCGCAGCAGCGGCAGCGCTCTGGATGTCGTTGGAAACGAGGCCCACCAGTCCGATGCGCACAAGCAGCTTCTGACGCTCGGCGGGGTCTTTCTCGACATCCAGCGCCTCGTTCAGGTAGGTCTTGGCCTTTGCGTAGTCCTTCTTGTTCTGGAAGGCCTGGGCCAGGAACATCGCCGTCTCCGACGAAGGCTTCACCTGGTAGTATTTCTCGGCGATCGTGAAGTAGAAATCACCGTCGCACTTGGCCTGCGACATCAGCCCCACGGCCTGTGCCAGCAGCGCCTCGTCATCGGGAGCGGCGGCCAGCTTGCTCTTGAAGAGTTTTTCGAGGTTCTCGCAACTTGCGGCTCCGCTCAAGCCGAAGGCAGCGTCGAACTGGCTCTTGTACTCGGCGGCAGCGGGGTTCTTCTCGAAGAGCGGCGTCAGACGGTCGTACTCGGCGATGATCTCGTCGGGCATCACCTCGTCGGTATTCCGGTAGTCGTCGCAGAGATTCGAGAAATAGGCCACGACGGTCTCGGGATCGGTGTTGTCGCCTCCGGCCTCGATGGCTGCGCGGAATGCTTCGCGGATACCCTTGCGGTCGGCGGGTTTGTACATCAGGTATTCACGGGCCTTGCGGTCGAGGATATAGGGCGAGCCGTATTTGGGGTGGTTGCCGAAGTACTCGTTGCGCAGGTCGTAGACGATCATCAGCGAATCGGTGTACGAATCCTTCTCAGCGACGCTCTTGGCACGGGCGATCTTGTTCTTATAAAGCGTGATACCGCGCACGAAGGTATTTTGCGAAGCCTTCGGGCATTTGTCGAGCAGCTCCTTGAGGTAGTGCGCGGCAGCGTTGTAATCCTTGTTGTCGAGCGACTCCTTGAGGAAATTGCTGTTCAGAATGTTCTGCTCCCGCTCCTGAGGAGTCTCTCCCCAGACCGCGTACCTCGGATCACTGAAATCTTGCTGTGCCATCGCTGCGACAGCAAAAAACGCACACGCAGCAGAAAGCAGGAATTTAACTTTTTTCATCGGTCAGATTAATTTTGAGTTTCTATCGTTATTGTTGCTTACCTGTCACATCAATCGAACTTGGAACGCATGAACCAATATTCGCCGTTCTCCATCTGTCCCGCGAAGAGCGAGAAGCCGATCGCAAACTTGAAATACTGCTGCCGGACCAGCCCCAGACGGTCGGCGATGTTGTAACCGCGCCGGCCGTACTCGATCCCGATGTCGATGGCCGAAAAGGCGCCACGCCGAACCGGAATGCCGATGCCCGCCGTCACGGCGTACTGCGAGAGCTTGTCCCCGTTGAAGGACTGGTTATGGCTCCCGTAACGGAAGCCCGCACGGTAGGACCAGCGTTTCAGGAAGCGGCGCGCATCGTAACGGTTCGGGGTATATTCCACACCCATCTTGATCGTGCTCGTATTGGTATAGGAGACCTTGTACTCGGTCCGGTTCTCCCCGCTGCCGCTGGTGCCCGTCATTTCGTAGCCCGAGTTGCGGCCACCCCAGTTCTGGAAAACATAATCCATGCCGACACCCCACTTGCCGTTCTGATAATAGGCTCCAAGGGCCAGCTGGCGGGGCAGCACCAGTTTCAGGTGCTTCGTATCGCCCTTGACAACCGTGTTGTACAGGTCGCCGATATAGAGTTTTTTCGTCACCTCCGGGTTCAGGTCGCCGCCGAAGTCGTAGGTTGCACCGAGGGTCAGGATACGCTTCGTGTTCAGAATCGCGTTCCACTGCACGCCGATCTGCCCCTTGATGCTCGAAATGCTGTAATTGTCCTGGCCCATCGTCGAGGTGAAGGTCCCTTCGCCCGAAATGGCGGTCGGGGTCATCACGAACGTACGGTCGATATCGCCCCAGTAATACTGGGCGGCGATGCCCACCGAAAAGTTCTTGAACGGCTCCCAGCCCAGACCGACCTTGACCTCCGTCACGTCGCCATCGCCCTGGTAGTTGTACTGGATATTGCCGACGTTGGCATAGATGGGGTCCTCGGGGTCGTATTCGTGGTAATACTTGGTTCTGTAGCCCACCGAACTGTAGGGCGTGAGGCTGAAGCCGAGGCCCAACCGCTTCGCCAGCGGCATCTGGAAGGCGATGTCGTGAAAGTTGAACGTGTTGTAGGCCGTCCGCTTCCCGACGCCGTCGACCGTCTGGGCGTTGTAGTAGTTCTGACCCTCCAACCCGAAGTTGAAGAGGAACGTCTTCTGCGGAGCCGCACTGTAAGCCGCGGGGTTGAGCAGGTTGACCGTGCTCACCGAACGCATGGCAACACCCACACCCCCCATCGAGCGCATCTGCAGCGTACCGGGGGTATTCTGTTCGCCGATGCCGTACATCGTATAGGGCGAGAATGCGTTAATACTGCTTGTCTGGGCCGAAACGGCAATAGGAAATATCGCTGCAGCCGCGACAACCAGCTTAATCAAGGTATTCTTCACTTGCATTATACTCTAAAATTCGATCCAATCCGCAAAAGACCAGATTACAATTTGCAAATATCGTGTTTTTAATTCTTTTCGCAAAGTATTTCGCGTCCCCGCCGGTAAAAATTACGCATAAATCGTCAAATTTTTTCTCCATCCGGGCCATATAACCCTCGATTTCGAACGTCAGCGAGTTCATCACCCCCAGGCGGACGGCCGCTTCGGTGGTGAGCCCCTGCAACTCCCCGCTTTCGGTCGGACCGCACAGCGGCAGTTTGGCCGTATAGTCGTGGAGCGCCCGAAAACGGGTATTCATCCCCGGCGAAATGCACCCGCCGCGGAACGTGTTGTCGGCCGTCACCAGGTCGAACGTGACGGCCGTGCCGAAGTCGACGATCAGCACGTTGCGCCCCGGATACAGCACCGTGGCGCCCACGGCAGCAGCCAGCCGGTCGCGGCCCAGCGTCTCGGGCGTGCGGTAGGCATTGACAATCGGCACGCAAGTCTGCGGCGTGAATTCCAGCAGGTAATCCGCATGGGATCCGACCGTTGCCATCACCTCTTCCGCATCGCCTCGTGTCGAACAAACCACGGCTCTGGCGGCCCTGCGGCCCCCCAGCAGTTCGCCGAGCATCGACGGGTGCAAGCGCTCCACGCAACGCTGGGCAACGATCCGTCCGCCGTCGGTAACGGCCAGTTTGACAAGGGTATTGCCTATGTCTACGATCAGATTCAAAGCTGCTGCAACGTTTTGTACGCGTCCTCCACGTCTTTGACATTCCTAACGGTCATAGCCAACCGATTATTGTTTTGCTTGAGCACAAATCGGTCGGGCCGCTGCGTAACCCGCTGCAACAGGGTCATGAAGACCTCGCTCTTGTAGAAGGGAGAGTTCTCCTCGCCCACGAAATGAACGATCATCAGCCCGTTCTTGACCTTCACGCGCTCCATGCCCAGGCGGATGGCCTCCCAGCGCAGGCGCACGACGTTCAACAACTCCTTCGCGGCGCGAGGCAGGGGACCGAAACGGTCCGCAAGGCGGCTCTCGAAGGCCTGCAGCGCCTCCTCGTCCTTCGTCGAGTCGAGTTCGCGGTAGAGCTTCAGACGCTCAGCCTGCTGCGAAACGTAGGTATCGGGAAGGCCCGCCTCGACCTCGATGTCGATGTGCGCGTCGTCGATGAAATGCAGGTGCTCCACGACCTCCTGCTCCCCGTCGCTCAAGCCCGGGACATGGAGTCCCTCGGCACGCAATTCGGCCACCGCTTCGTTCATGATCTTCTGGTAGGTCTCGAAGCCGATGTCGGCGATGAAGCCGCTCTGCTCGGCCCCCAGCAGGTTGCCCGCGCCGCGGATGTCGAGGTCCTGCATGGCGATGTTGAACCCCGAACCCAGGTCGGAGAACTCCTCGATGGCCCGCAGACGCCGGCGCGCGTCGGACGACAGCAGTTCGTCGGGCGGCGAAAGCAGGTAGCAGTAGCCCTTCTGGTTCGAACGCCCCACGCGCCCGCGAAGCTGGTGCAGGTCGCTCAGACCGAAGTTCTGGGCGTTGTTGACGATGATCGTATTGGCGTTGGGGATGTCGATGCCGCTCTCGACGATGGTCGTCGACACCAGCACGTCGAATTCCCCGTAGATGAAGTCCATGATGAGTTTCTCCAACTGCTCGGCGGGCATCTTGCCGTGCCCGATGCCCACGCGGGCCTTCGGGCAGAGGCGCGTGATCAGCCCCTGGAGCGTCGGAAGCTCCTCGACGCGGTTGTGGACGAAATAGACCTGGCCACCGCGGGAGAGTTCCACCTCGACGGCGTCGCGGATGACCTCCTCCGAGAAGACGTGCGACTCGGTGAGGATCGGCTGACGGTTGGGCGGCGGGGTCGAGATGACGGACAAATCCCGCGAACCCATCAGCGAGAACTGCAGCGTGCGCGGAATCGGCGTGGCGGTGAGCGTCAGCGTATCGACCGAGACGCTCATCTGGGTGAGTTTCTCCTTGGCGGCGACGCCGAATTTCTGCTCCTCGTCGATGATCAGCAGCCCCAGGTCGCGGAACACGATCTGCTTGCCCAGCATCTTGTGCGTGCCGATCAGGATGTCGATCCGGCCCGTCGCAAGCTCCTCGCGGATCCGGTTGACCTCCTTCGTGGATTTGGTGCGGTTGATATACTCCACCCGCACCGGGAAGTCGCGCAATCGCTCGGTGAAGGAGCGGTAGTGCTGCAAGGCGAGGATCGTTGTGGGAACCAGCACGGCGACCTGCTTGCCGTCGACGGCGGCCTTGAATGCCGCGCGGATCGCCACCTCGGTCTTCCCGAAGCCCACGTCGCCGCACACCAGACGGTCCATCGGCTGGTCCGACTCCATGTCCTTCTTGATGGCCGCCGTGGCCGACTGCTGGTCGGGGGTGTCCTCCCAGCGGAACGAGGCCTCCAGTTCGTGTTGCAGGTAGCTGTCGCGCGAGAAGGCATATCCCTTCGAGGCCTTGCGTTTGGCGTAGAGGGCGATCAGTTCGCGCGAAATATCCTTGACGGCCTTCTTGGTGGCATTCTTCAGCTTCTGCCAAGCGCCGTTGCCCAGCTTGTAGATCTTCGGCGGCTCGCCGTCGCCCGACTTGTAGCGCGAAATGCGGTGGAGCGAATGGACGTTGACAAACAGCACGTCGCCGTCCTTATAGACCAGCTTGATCGCCTCCTGCATGCGTCCGTCGCCCGCGGCGATCTTCACCAGCCCGTCGAAACGCCCCACGCCGTGATCGATATGCACCACGTAGTCGCCCGGGCGCAGCTGGTTCAGCTCGGCGACGGTCATCTGCTCGTCGCGCCGGATCTCGCCGTTGATGCGGTAGCGCTGGTAGCGGTCGAAAATCTGGTGGTCGGTATAGAGGCACAGTTTCAGGTCATTATCCACAAAACCCTCGTGCAGGGTCATCGACAGCGACCGCACGACGGCCTGCCCGCGGCCGATCTGGTGGAAAATATTTTCGAGACGCTCGACCTGCGCCTTGTTCTCCGAAAGTATATAGGTATTGTAACCCCGCAGTGCGTTGCGGATCATGTCGTCGGCCAGCATCTCGAAATTCTTGTTGAATTTCGGCTGGGGTGCCGTCGCAAACCGCACCGCGGACACGGCAGGCCGCTCGGGAAGATTGTCGCGCAGCAGGAAAAGCCGGCTCCCGGAAAGGTCGGCCAGCAGCGAGTTGCGGCTCGTCAGCAGCGAGTCGATCCGGTCGGGCTGCTCCAGGTCGGCGAGCGTCTTGCGGCGGATGTCGTTGACCCTCCGCAGCACGAAATCGGCATCGTAGAACCACCAGGAGGTATCCGCTCCCGCAAACTGCGCGAAGGAGATCCTGGCCGCGGCCGAAACCCCGACATTGAGGTCGGGAATGATCTCCACGCCCTCCAGCTTGTCCGACGACAGCTGGCTCGAAATGTTGAACCGCCGTATCGAGTCAACCTCGTCGCCGAAGAAATCCAGTCGGTAGGGTTTGCTCTCCGAGAAGGAGAAGACATCGACGATACCGCCGCGCACCGAATATTGGCCGGGCTCGTAGACGAAATCGACACGCGTGAAGGCCGCATCGACGAGCGCCTGCTCCAGCACCTCGATCGAAATCCGGTCGCCGACCTTCACGGGGATCGTCTCCCGCTGCAGGACCTCGGCATCGGCGACCCGTTCGGCCAGCGCCTCGGGGCAGGTGCAGACCACCAGGTAGCCCTTCCCCGAGAAATTCCGCACGGCGTGCATCGTCGCCGTACGCTGCACCACGCCCTGCGGATCCTCGGCGCCATAGGCCGCCGAACGCTTCCAGGACGAGGGAAAGAAGTAAACCTGCCGTTCGTCCAGCAGGTTGTAGAAGTCGTTCAGGAGGTAGGCTGCGGCGTCACGGTCCTCGGCGACGAAGACATGCACACCCCCCGATTCGGCCACAGCCGCCGCCGCATAAAACGACAAAGCACCGCCGACCAGCTCTTCGAGGTGGACGGTAGCACTCCTGTCTTTATATTCGCGGCACAGTTTGCCGAGGGACTTCGACCCGGCGGCGAACTGAGCCAACTGCTCGCGGGCGGTTGCCATATTTTATTTGGTTATCAGGTCATTATCCTTTTTGTCATGGTAGTGGATCTCCACGATCCCGATGCTCTGATCAGCAGCAATCTCAAGGCGCACCTTGTACTTCCACTCCCAGCGGCGGCGCAGCGACCAGAAGCCCTTTCGGAGGAATGCCGCCACGTAAGGACTGACGACCAGCTTGATGAATTTGTGTCCGCGGTCCTGCGTAAGGAACGAAATCTGGTTCTCGATCTTCTTGTCCAACAGCACCGTAGGTTCGATCTTGCCCGAACCGTTGCACGTCGGGCAGACATCCGAAACGCTCTCGACGGCCACGGGGCGCACCCGCTGGCGGGTAATCTGCATCAGACCGAATTTCGTGAGCGGCAGCACCGTATGTTTGGCCTTGTCGGTGGCCATCAGCTTCACCATCTCGTCGAAGAGCGCCTGCTTGTTCTGCGCCTTGTGCAGGTCGATGAAGTCGATGATCACGATACCGCCCAAATCGCGCAGACGCAGCTGCCGGGCGATCTCCTTCGCCGCGGCCAGGTTCACGTCCATGGCGGTCTGCTCCTGGTTGTCCTCGGCCTTGGTGCGGTTGCCCGAATTGACGTCGATGACGTTCATGGCCTCGGTGTGCTCGATAATCAGGTAGGCACCGCGTTTGAGCGACACGTACTTGGCAAACAGCGACTTGATCTGCTTCGAGATGTCGAAGTTGTCGAAAATGGGGACGTTGCCCTTGTAGAGTTTGACGATTTTCTCCTTCTGGGGTTCGATCTGGCGGATGTAGCCGCGGATTTCGTTGTACATCGCCTCGTCGTCGACGGCGATCTGCGAGAAGGAGCCGTTCAGCGAGTCGCGGATGATCGTGTTGGCACGGTTCATCTCGCTCATCAGCTGCGCCGGGGCCGACGCCGCGTTCTTCTTGATGGCCGCACAGGTCTTGCGCCAGCGGTCGATCTGGGTCTGGATGTCGTGCTCGATATCCTCGTCCTTGGCCTCCATGGCCGCCGTGCGGATGATGACACCGAAATTCTTCGGCAGCACCGCCGCGGCGATGCGTTTGAGGCGCTTCTTCTCATCCGCCGAGCGGATTTTCTGCGAAAGGAAAACCTTCGAGGTGAAGGGAACCAGCACCACGTTGCGGCCGGCCAGCGAGATGTCGGCCGTCAGGCGCGGGCCCTTGGTCGAAATGGCCTCCTTGGCCACCTGGACCATGATCTGCTGCCCCACCTGGAGGTATTCGCCGATCTTCCCGGTCTTCTCGACGGGTGCTTCGAGCTTCATGCTCTCGACGCGGAATCCGCGCTTGCCGGGCTGCTGCGAGGCCACGAGTTTCTGCAGCGAGGGGAACTGGGGCCCCAGGTCGAGGTAGTGGATAAAGGCGTCCTTTTCGTGTCCTATGTTGACAAATGCCGCGTTCAGTCCCGGCATGATCTTGCGCACCTTTCCGAGGTAGATGTCCCCCACGGCGAAGCCCGTCTGACACTGCTCCTTGTTCAGTTCGACGAGCACCTTGTCCTCGCACATGGCGATCGAGATCTCGGTCGGGGTTACGTTTACGATTAATTCTCTGTTCATCTATCGTGTGTCGCGCTCCGGGAAACCGGGCGCGATATGGCTGAAATTAGTACTGAAGCCGCATTTTGGGGTGAAGTGGCGGCGAACTCCAATGGTAAAATATGGAGACCGGGAACGTCCGGCCAAACGCGGGTCCCGATGTCCGGAAAAACCGCGCAAAAGGTGGAAAATCCGCCCGAAAAATCGGAAACCCGAAAATAGGTAAAGCTAAAAGAACCCCTTGGCCCCTTTAGCTTTATCTATCGTTAGCACAAAGGTGCTACCCTACTTTTTCTTGTGACGGTTCTTACGAAGACGTTTTTTCCGCTTGTGGGTAGCCATCTTGTGACGCTTATGCTTCTTTCCGTTTGGCATAATCCTAAAATTTTAAAAGGTTCTTTATTTATTGTTATTTTACCTTCGCTGCAAAGCTCTTTGCGGGCTTGAAAGCGGGGATGTCGTGTTCGGGAATGGTAATCGTCGTGTTCTTCGAGATATTGCGGGCAACCTTCTTGGCGCGCTTCTTCACGATGAAGCTGCCAAAACCACGAAGATACACGTTATTTTTTTGGGTGAGCGACGTCTTGATGCTCTCCATGAACGCCTCGACGATAGCCTGCACCTGTACTTTCTCAACGCCGGTGCTTTTAGCGATTTCGCTTACGATATCTGCCTTTGTCATGTTTATATATATGTTTAAAATTAAGTCCGTCCAGATTGATTCGGAGTGCAAATATACGCTTTATTTACATATCCGCCAATAATCGGCTGTTTTTTTTCACTTTTTTCCCGCGGCAGTGTAGTCCACACGTTCACAACACGATAACAAATATCGAGCAAAACCCGGGCCAAAATTAAAATATTCTATATCAGTTATTTATTCCGTCGCGCATCCACCCGGCGCCCGCAATCGACAAACGCCTGGAATACAACACCTTGTGCATCCATCCACATCTGCACTCGCTGCTCTGCCTCCGCCGGCCTTGCGTCCGTCCCATCGGGGGCGCACGACCCTCCGTCTCCAAAGGTCGTCTGCAGCACGACGGCCGCACGGCCCTTGTCCGCTCAAAACGCAGACACGCCTGCAAAAGGGGCCTCCTTCGCCGCCGGGACCGCACGCCCTCCCCCAACCAGCCGAAAATTACATTTAATCGCCGCCCGAGCCAATAAACCGCAGGGTTTTTGCGTTTGATAATAAAAACATTAATTTTGTAAATTCTAAATCCGATAACGGTATGGTCAAAATACTCTGGGTCGACGACGAAGTCGAACTGCTGAAACCCCACGTGCTGTTCCTGAAGCAGAAGGGCTACGAAGTGGACACCTGCAACAACGGATATGACGCGATCGACATGGCTTCGGAAGGGGCCTACGACCTGATCATCCTCGACGAAATGATGCCCGGCATGACGGGGCTCGAAACCCTGCCCAAGATCAAGGAGGTGCGCCCCACGACTCCCGTGATCATGGTCACCAAGAGCGAGGAGGAGAACATCATGGACAAGGCCGTGGGCTCGAAGATCGCCGACTACCTCATCAAACCCGTCAACCCCAATCAGGTGCTGCTCTCGATCAAGAAAAACGTGCACCAGCAGCAGCTGGTGACCGAGCAGACCACCGCCGACTACCGTTCGGAATTCGGGCGCATCTCGTCCTCGCTCCAGATGGCCGACACGTTCCAGGACTGGTGTGCACTCTACCGCAGGCTCACCGCATGGGAGATCGAGCTGTCGGAATCCACCGACCAGAGCATCAAGGAGGTGTTGACCTACCAGAAGAGCGAGGCTAACCAGGAATTCTGCAAGTTCGTGCGCCGCAACTACTACAACTGGATCAACAAGCGTTCGAACGACACCCCCGTGATGTCGCACACGCTCATGCGCACCAACATCTTCCACGTCGTCGACGAAAATCCCAAAACCACGCTGCTGCTGATCGACAACTTCCGCTACGACCAGTGGCGGTCGATCTCGTCGCTGCTGCGGGGCTGGTACGACGTGGTGCAGGACGACTTCTTCTGCGCCATCCTCCCCACCGCCACGCAATATGCCCGCAACGCCATCTTCGCGGGGCTGATGCCGCTGGCCATCGACCGGCTGATGCCCAACAAGTGGCTCAACGACAACGAGGAAGGAGGCAAGAACCAGTATGAGGAGGAGTTTTTGAAAAGGCTGATGAGCCAGAACGGCAAGAAGTGGAAATTCTCGTTCGACAAACTGGTGCGTCCGGAGCAGGGGCGCAAGCTGGTGGACAACATCCAGAAGGTCTACGACGCCGACTTCTCGGTCATCGTCTACAACTTCCTCGACATCCTTTCGCACGCACGTACCGAGACCGACATCATCCGCGAACTCACCGAGGACGACGCGGCCTTCCGCTCGCTGACACGCTCCTGGTTCGAGCATTCGGACCTGTACACCATCCTCAAGCTCCTCTCCGAGCGGGGACACACCGTGGTCATCACCTCGGACCACGGCACGATCCGCGTGGACAACCCGGTGAAGGTGACCGGCGACCGCGAGACCTCGGCCAACCTGCGCTACAAGACGGGCCGCAACCTCGCCTACAACTCCCGCGAGGTCTACGAAATCCTGAAGCCCGAGGACGTACAGCTGCCGTCGAGCAACCTCACGTCGAGCTACATCTTCGCCTACAACACCGATTTCCTCGTCTACAACAACGATGCGAACCGCCACATCCGCTACTACCGCAACACGTTCCAGCACGGCGGCATCTCGATGGAGGAGATGATCGTACCATACATCGTTCTAAAGCCAAAACAATAGATGAAAACCATTCACATCACCTCGCAGGACGAGCTTCCGCAGGTCGCCAAGGCGATCATCGGCTCGCTGGACCGCCGCACGGTGGTCGCCTTCCGCGGCGAGATGGGCGCGGGCAAAACCACGCTCATCCGTGAAATCGCCGCAGAACTCGGGGCCGCCGACACCGTGACCAGCCCCACGTTCGCCATCGTCAACCAATACAAGGGCGAGGGCAACCGACGCATCCACCACTTCGACTTCTACCGCATCAACGATCTGCGGGAAGCCTTCGACTTCGGTTACGAGGAGTATTTCTACTCGGGCGACCTGTGTCTGGTGGAATGGCCCGAGAAGATCGAACAACTGCTGCCCGACAACACGATGACGGTGCGCATCACCGTAGACAGCGACACGGCACGCACCTTCGAAATCGACTGACCGCCGGTCTGAAAAGCCGGATTCAGAGCCGAGGGGGGGGGAGAGTCGGAAGCGGTGAGGAAATCGGGGACGGCAAGAGGGCCGGAGACGGCAAAAAGGCCGGGGACAGCAAGAAGGCCGGGAACAGCAAAAAGTCCGGAGGCAGCAAGAAGGCCGAAGGCGGCAAGACGATTGAATGACTGCCGGGCCGGGTCCAAAAACTGCCGAGCCGGGTTCAAAAACCGCCGAGCCGGATTCAAAAACCGCCGAGCCGGATTCAAAAACCGCCGGGCCAAATCAGACCGTCGGAACCTATCCGCAGCAAGCCCCATATCACCGGCCCGTTTTCCAAGGGCCCGCCCAGGATTCGCAAGGGCCCGCCTGTTTCCGCAAAACTCGGCCCGTTTTCGCATGGCCCAGTCGCTTTGCGGCCGCACACCGGGACGAACCCCGCAAAGGTCCGTCCCGTTCGTTTGCCGCCACCGGAAAAAACCCTATCTTTGCAGCGGACATAATCGCCGCCCATGAAAAAATTCTTCAAAATCACTGGTGTCGCTCTGCTTTCGCTCATCGGCCTGCTGCTGGCAATCTTTCTGCTGGCCCGTTTCGTCTTCCACGAACAGGCCGTCGGTTACCTGGCCGGCCTCGAAAAACAGCAGCGCGTGGAGTTGCTCCGCGCCGCGGATCCTTATGCCGCCGACACCGTGCAGTATCACTTCACCTATAAACAGGACTCCGTCCGCGCCCGCGAAATCCGCGAATACTTCCGGCTCGACACCCTTGTGAATCCCGCCGCTCCGACTTGGGACAACGCCCGCGCGCTGGCGCAGTTCGTCGCCCGGAACATTCCCCACGCCAATCAGAAAGTCCACCCCGAAACGCGCAACGCAATCGGACTATGGGAGTATACCCGTACGGTCGAACCGGCTTTCAACTGCCGTATGCACTCGATTCTGCTCCACGAGCTGCTGCTCTCGCAAGGGATCGTCAACCGTTTCGTAACGTGTCTTCCGGCCGACTCGCTCGATCAGGACTGCCACGTGGTCAACCTCGTTTGGCTGCCCGAACACGAGAAATGGGCGATGATAGACTCGGACATGCAGGCGTGGATCGAAAGCCCCGCGGCCGACCCGCTCTCACTCGCCGAGATGCGCGAACGCTACATCGCCGGCGAACCGACGACACCGCGCCAGTTGCTGGGTCTGGACAAGGATTTCACCTATTACAACGCTTACTGGGCCAAGAACCTCTATTGGTTCATTTGCTGGGAGCAGACCGGATACGACAAGGAGATCGGATACGAAGGCCGCGCCATCGCCCTGCTGCCCCCGGGATTCGAGGGATTCTCGCTGGATGAATCCACCGTCCGGACCTCCGACGCCGACCGTTTCTGGGCCGCCCCGCAGCCGGAGGAATGATCCGGACCCATAATTTCAACTTCTAATTTTCAACGCGCATTATGCAGGAATACATTTCGAAACAACACCGGATTTTACGTCCCGCCGAACAGATTTACGCCGTCATCAGCCGCTTCGACAACCTCACGCCGGCCGTCGCCGACCGCGTCGAGGAGTGGCAGGCCACCGAGGAGACCTGTTCTTTCAAGGCCAAGGGCTTCACCGTCCGCCTCCGCATGGAGGAGCGCATCGAGCCGCGCCACGTCAAGATCGTGGGCGACGACGGGGGGCTTCCGATGGATTTCGCCTTCTGGATTCAGCTCCACAAGGTTTCGGACACCGACACCCGCATGCGGCTGGTACTGCACATCGAACTGAACATGATGCTGAAGATGATGATCGGCGGCAAGCTCCAGGGCGCCATCGACCAGATCGCCGAAGGCATCGCCCGCGCGATGCAGGCGTAGGCGTCCGCTTCCACAAAGCGGAACAGGAGCCACCGGAGGGCAGCCCAAAATCCGCGCCCGCCACCGGCAGCCATTTCGGAAAACCACCCCGACAGCCGCCAACACCGGAGAGGGCCATTTCGAAAAACCGCCCCGACAGCCTCCGACCCGGGCCAAGACAGCACGGCGGATTCAGACCCCGGGGCGGAGGTTTCGACGACGACGAACCGGCAGATCGGTACGTCCGGGTTTTTGCATACCCTTCCGGACACCGCCGCAGTTGCTGCCGGCAGATCGCCGGCAGCCCGAACCGGCCCCACAACATCGGGCCGGTCGGTTCTCCCGCGGGACACGTGTTCCGCACGCCTTTATCCGGATTCCGGACCCGAACAAGGATCTGCCCGCGGGGACCGACTGCCGGGGCCACCACACGCAGCAGCAACCGGCCGGAAGCAGTCCGGCTCCCGCTTTACATCCGGACTATATCCGCGGCTTCTGCAACATGCGGATCACCAGCGAGGCGGCATAGATCAGCATGCCGTACATCACCGATATGAACGACACCTTGAATCCACCGGCCAACACCGCCGGAGAAATATCCCCGGCCAACTGGATGACACCCAGAATCTGGAAAACTCCCAGAATCTGATAGAAAATACCGGTCAGCAGAGCCAGCAAACCAATCTCCCGGACCCATGCCGGAGCTTTCCATGCGGCAAAAAGCATACAAATCAGTTCGACGGTCAGAATCGACATGCCCCATGTCCCGCCTTCGAGAAACAAATCAAACATAACGCAAAGTTTTTAAGTCAGCGCGGGACCATTCCCGCATTGCAAAGATAGACTGCCGCAGGCCGGACCCCCAAAAATTCGGCCTGTCGAATCCCGCTCGCGCCCGGTCGAATCCCGCCGATCGGCCCCGGAAGCGGGTTTGACGGGGTCGGACGGAGACACCGGAGCGTGATTTTACCTATATTTGTAAAAAGGATTTTTTGGATGAAACAGTTTCTGCCCATCGTCTGGTGGCTTTCGGCCACGCTCGTCATCGCCCTTGTCCTCGTCGGTCTGGGCTATCCCTTTGCCGACGCCCTGCTGCTCGGCGTGCTGTTCATGCCCGGAATGCTCACGGCCCGCTATTTCGTGCCGCAGCTGTCATTCGAAAACCGGCGACGGGGGGGGGCCCTCGACGCACTCTACCTCGCGCTGGCGATTCTCGGCGTCGAATACCTCTCGCTGATGCTGGGCCATGTCGTAGTGCTCGGGGCCAGTGATGCCGGGATGCCGGGGCTGCTACTCAACCCGCCCTTCATCCTGCTGGTCCTGATGGCCTTCATCACCCCGGAGATGATCCTCGAAAAACACCTCGAACGGCGCTGTCCCCATGCCCCTTCGATCAGCTTCATCTCCGAGCGCCGCAAGGTCACGCTCGACCCCGCGGAAATCAGCTACGTCGAATCGAACGACAGCGAAGTCTGGATTCACACCGCCGACGGCGGCGCCTACCGCACGAAAACCCGCATTTCACAGTGGGAGGCACAATTGGACAACCGCTTTCTGCGCATCCACCGCTCGTTCATTGTCAACACGCTGCGCATCGGCCGCATCGGCCCGGCACACGTGGAGATCGACGCAATGACGATCGAGATTTCGCGCAAATACCGGGAAGCCGCGCGGCGACGGCTCACCAAGACTGCGGAAAACGCCTAATTCCGGCCCATTGCCGCCGCCACGCAGCGGATCGTCGGGAAAGCGTCGCGCAGACGCTCGGCCACCTCGCGGGACGTAGACCACACCGCGGAGTCGATACCCTCCTCCATCTGGGGCGTCAGCCCTCCGCCCCCGGGTGCATGCAGTTCGTACCAATGGGTCCGCTTCAGCTCCCAGCGCGCGGTTTTCGGGAAATAATAGGCGTGGAGCGTCTCGCACAGCGGACGCACAACCTCCGCCGCCACACCCGTCTCCTCCTCGACCTCGCGCGCAGCACACTCCTCGATGCGCTCCCCGCGCTCCAGGTGACCTTTGGGCAGGTCCCAACGGCCGTTGCGGTGGATCATCAGCCACTCGCCGCAGTCGTTCACCACCACGCCCCCGGCCGCCTCGACCGGAGTGAAATCCGCCGCAAAGTCGGCGAAAATACGGTCGGGATCGTCCGAAACGACGGCCACGGAGTTGTGCGATTCGAGAAAATTCAGTATCTTGTCGCGTGATATGCCGCCGCAGGCTGACGCAGCAACGGCATACCACCCCTCTCCGGGAGTTTCGGCCGTGAATGTCACGGCCCTGTCGGCGAAATAAACGGTACGGTTCATCCTTTCATCGGAAATTTGTGAACAAATATACGTAAGAAACCTCAAAAAATGAAAAAATTTCTCCTGATGACGGCTATTGCAGCTATGGGCCTCGGCGGGTGCAGCAAGCATCCCGAGCCCCTGAAGATCGACAATGCGCTGACGGCCGAAGAGATCGCCGCCGGACGTCTCACCCCCGAGGTGATGTGGAAGATGAGCCGCGCGGGCGGCTCGTCGCTCTCGCCCGACGGACGGACACTCCTCTACCAGCAGACCGACTACAACATGGCCGAGAACCGCGGCGTGACGACGATCCGGATCCAGGACATGGACTCGAAGGCCGTGACAAGCCTGACGGACTTCACGTCGAACAGCCTCTCGCCGAAATGGAGCGCCGACGGTCGGCAGATCTATTTCCTCTCGGACCGCGGCGGTTCGATGCAGGTGTGGCGGATGAACGCCACGGGCGGCGACGCGACCCAGATCACGGGCTGCGGCGACGCCGGGAAGGCTTCCGATGTGGAGGGATTCGGCGTGAGCCCCGACGGAAAACACATCTGGTGGGTGCAGACCGTGCAGACGGCCAACCGCCGTTCGTCGGACATCTACAAGGACATGGACAAGTCGAAGGCCCGCATCTACGACGACCTGATGGTGCGCCACTGGGACTACTGGGACGAGGGCGAATACCGCCACATCTTCATCGGTGAACTGGACGGGGATGTCGTGACCAACGGCAGGGACATCATGCCCGACGCGCAGTGGGACGCCCCGCTGGCCCCCTATTTCGACATGGCCGAAATCGCCTGGAACAACGCCGGGACAATGCTGGCCTACACCTGCAAGCCCCTGACGGGAACCGAATATGCCATGTCGACCGATTCGGACATCTTCGTCTACATCCTCGAGACGGGCCAGACGACCAATATCTGCAAACCGCTCACGGGCAAACCCGCCGCGGAGGGCGAAGCGTGTTTCGACCTGGCCGAGATGGTCGGCTATGACAAATACCCGGTTTGGTCGCCCGACGATTCGAAGATCGCCTTCCTCTCGCAGCGCCGCGCAGGCAACGAGTCGGACAAGGCCCGCCTGTTCGTCTACGACTGCCGGACCGCCGAAATGCAGGACCTCACTGCCGACTTCGACTACAACGCCATGAACGTCGTGTGGAGCGGCAACGACCTCATCTACTTCATCGCCCCGATCGAGGCGACGCATCAGATCTGCCGCGTCGCGCCGTCGGTCGGCGAGGTGGAGGTCCTCACCAAGGGCGACCACGACATCAACGCCTTCTCGATGGCCGGGGAGCGGATCGCCGCCGAGATGTGCACGATCTCGATGGCCACGGAGTTTTTCGACGTGAACCCGACCGACGGCAGGTTGACGCAGCTTTCGACCATCAACAAGTCCGTCTACGACCACATCCGCATGGGCGAGGTGCAGAAACGATGGGTGAAGACCACCGACGGCAAGCAGATGCTGACGTGGGTGATCCTCCCGCCCGATTTCGACCCGTCGCAAAAATACCCCGTGCTGCTCTACTGTCAGGGCGGTCCACAGAGCGTCGTATCGCAGTTCTGGAGCTATCGGTGGAATTTTCAGCTGATGGCGGCGCAGGGTTACATCGTCGTCGCTCCCAACCGCCGCGGCCTGCCCTCGTTCGGACAGGAATGGCTCGACCAGATTTCGGGCGACTACTCGGGACAGAACATCCGCGACTACCTGGCAGCCATCGACGACGTGGCCAGCGAACCGTGGGCCGACCGGGAACGCATGGGATGCGTCGGGGCATCGTACGGCGGCTATTCGGTCTACTTCCTCGCCGGATGTCACGAGAAGCGTTTCAAGGCCTTCATCTCCCACTGCGGCATCTTCGACTTCGACTCCATGTACGGCCAAACCGAGGAGCTGTTCTTCGTCAACAACGATTACGGAGGCTCCTACTGGGACACGACCAACGCCATGGCACAGCGGTCCTACGCCAACTCGCCGCACAAGTCCGTCGCGAAGTGGGACACGCCTATACTGATTATCACCGGTGAGAAGGATTTCCGCATCCCCTACACCCAGTCGCTCGAGGCCTTCACGGCGGCCCGCGTGCTGGGCATTCCGGCGCGGCTCGTGGCGTTCGAAAACGAGGCGCACCAGGTCTTCAAGCCCCAGAACTCGCTGGTCTGGAACCGCGAATTCTTCGGCTGGCTCGACAAATACCTGAAATAGCCGCCCCGACCGAAAACAAGGGCCGCCCGGAGTTCCGGGCGGCCCTTTTGCTTGCACCCACATAAACCGACCAAGACCGGCGGAGGGGAGAGGCAAGGGAGGCTGTACGGACCGGACAAGCCGGGGGCACCCGCCCCCGGAACGGCCTTGCCCCGCTCCGGGAGGCTCCGAAACGCCCCCAATGCCCCAAAACCCCAAGCCCAAAGAGAGTCAACAGATGGCAGGCAAAAGGGCCAAAAGAGGGCCTGATCTCGCCGGCTCCGACCGGGAGCATCCGTGCTCCGCATCCCCAAAAAGGAGCATCCGCAAGAAGAAAAAGAGAGCTGTTCGTGATAAAAATTTCAGAGTTCGTTGAATTTATTTCCACGAAAGGGAACCTGTCCCTATTTTTGTACACATTACAGATAAAAGAATCTATTTTATGCGAATAAATTTCCGGATTATTTTACTCGCGCTGCCCCTGGCCTTCGGGGCTTGTTCCGAATCTTCGGAGACGGGCACCCGGCCGGCGAGTGAAACAATCAGCGTCTCGGTAGGATCCGGTCCGAAGATCGACATCCAATCCGAAGACCGGTCCCGCACCCAGCTCGCCGAAGACGGCCTCTCGGTCAAATGGACTTCCGACGATCAGATCGCACTCTGGGCCCTCAACTCCCGGTCCGAGACCATCCTCAGCAAACAGCCGTTCAAACTTTACCACTACAACTCCGACTACAACACGGCCAAATTCAGGAGCGACATCCCGCAAATGCCTGCGGACACCTATACTTATTACGCCGTGTCGCCTGTCCCGGCCGAAAGCAAAGGCACGCAGGCCTCCTACCTGATCCCCGATGTGCAGAACGGGGACTTCGACGGCAATTGGGACGTGATGGTGGCCGATCCGGTCAAGGCCCCGGCCCTGGAGAAGAACAACTCCGGCGAGACGGTGCAGTTCCAGTTCCGCCACAAAGTGCACGTGCTGAAAATAAGCATTCCGAAAAACGACCTGGGCGAAAAGATCTCGGAGATCACGTTGGCATTCCCGCAGCCCGTCACGGGGCGCATGACGGTCGATGCCACCGATCCCGCCGCTGCGCCGGTGCTCTCCGGCGACAGCAACACGCTGACGTTGCGGTTCGACACACCGAAGGATGCGGGCGATGTGGTCTTCGCCGTCATCGCACCGGCGGAACTCACCCCGGAGCAGGAGGTGACCATCACGGCGATCGGCGAAACCGGGGAATCCGAGCCGCGCAACATCCCCGGCAAACATTTCTCTGAGGGCCATACCACCCCGATCGCCTACCATATTCCCGCCCTCGGGCACGCCTACACGCGTCTGAGCTTCTCGCTGCCGACAGACAAGGGAAGGGCAACGCTGGGCGAGGCGGTCGAAAAAATCACCCTCACGGCACCCGAAGGCGCTCTGTTCGACAACAGATCGAACGTCCGCGCATTTGCCCCCGATACCGAGGGCAAATACACCCTGGTGTTCAAACCCTCGTGGACCGACAACCTCTCGGGCAAGACCGTCACGGTACAGTACGAGTCGAAAAACGCCATCGTGTCAAGTTCGCTAACGATGCCGCAGATCACCGAATTCAGCAACAACGGCATCGCACTCAGCGTCCCCTACCTGCTGGCGGAGGATTTCAGTTCAATCAGCCAGAATGCGAGCAGCGATGACAACCCGGAAGTAGGAGGCCTTCTAATTCTCCCCGGCAACAGAACGGCAATTGATTTAAGCCTTTGGGGACTTTCAACCCCCGGCTGGACCGCAGCTCGCGTGGGAGTTGCCGCAGGCAAGGCCGTACGAATCTGTGCCCGGGTTGAAAACCAATCCTTTAAATCGAATACTTACAAGGCCCGTATCGACTCCGCCCCTCTCAGCGGGATCAAATCGGGAAAATCGGTGAAAGTAACCGTTTCTTTCAATTACAAAGGCGGACGTTGGTCGATAGAGCGCAGTTTGATCGGGCCCAATGGCCCAGGCGACGGAAATGCCATTTACAGTTGCGGTTACACCCAAGAATCAGGCTGGCAACCCGGATCAACGGCTATTCCCAATCTGTGTATCAACGAAGCCATCATCCCCGGGACCGAAGGAAAGGACCAGAATCAGAATCAAAACTACGACAACATTACCAACACCGCTTCATTCACCATTCCGGCAGCCGCAAGCACGACCCGTGCGTCATGGATGGTATCCTCGACGACCACAAGTGCCCCGTTTGGAGGATTCAACGGTAACTACTGGCTCTACCTCGACAATATCAAAGTATCCATCGTCAACGAATAGCCGCCATGAGAAAACTGCTTTACATACTTGCATCGGCAGCTGTCGCAGCCGGAGGATGCTCCGACAAGAAAGAGATCCCCGCCGGAGAGGGATGCGGCTCCATTCGCATCGCCTGCGAGGCCGACGCCACGATCGACGCTACGGCGGCAATGGCCCCCCAGACCACGACCCGTGCGGCGGCAAAACCCGCCGGAACGGATTTCGCCCTGCGGATCAAGGGCGAAACCGTCGACCGCACGTGGGCGACGGTAGCGGCGTATGAGGCCGAGGAGACCGCCCACAACTTCCCCAAAGGCCGCTACACGGTCACGGTCACCTACGGCGATCCCGAGGCCGAAGGCGTGGACAAACCCTACTACGCCGGTTCGACCCAGATCGAGGTCACGGCACGCCGCACCAGCACCGCACGGATCACGGCGACGATCGCCAAGGCGCAGGTTCTGGTACGTGCCACCGAGGCGTTCAGGAAATACTACAACAACGCGGAGTTCACCGTGACGACCGGAGCGGGCAACACCTTCACGTTCCGGCCCTGCGAGGCGGCCGAAGCGGAAGCGATCTGGGTGCAGGCCGGAAAATCGCTCACCGTGAAGGGCACGGCCCGGGGCCAGAGCCAGAACGGCACCTCGGAGGGTCCGCGCTACACCTTCACCCCCGAGCCGCTCGAAGCGGCACGCGCCGCCACGCACCACATCTTCACCCTCGACGCCGGGAATGCCGGCAGCGCGACGCTGAGCATCACCCTCGGCGAAGGATACACCGAGACCCGGGACCTCGACGTGGAGCTCAACGACGGGGCCATCGATTCTGCAAATAAAAACAACGCGATATGAAAAGCTTTACCAAGATTCTGACGACCGCGGCAGCAACGGTGCTGCTGGCGACCGGCTGTGTGAACGAAGACCCCGCTTACAAGCACAACGGAGCGGGCACGCCGCCCGACCCCGATGCCAAAGGCTACCTGACGCTGGCGGACATGAGCATGCGCGTCGTGGTCGACACCGACACCGAAACCCGGCCCGACGACACGTCGGACGAGACACAGGGGGCGCAGGGGGCGGCAACCCGCGCGGAAGAGGCGCAGCCCGACGTCGACGCATTCATCATCAAAATCCGCAACGCATCCGGCGAGCAGGTGCTCCAGGAGACTTACGGCGACCTGAAGGTCTCGATCGGCGAAACCGGCCGGCTGGAGCTTCCAGTGGGCAGCTACACGATGGAGGCCCGTTCGGAAGAGACCGCCGCGACCCCGGCAGCCGAATGGGAACACCCCGTCTACTTCGGGTCGCAAGAGTTCGTCATCGAGAAGGAGCAAACCACCTCCGTCAAGGAGATCGTCTGCACGCTGAACAACATCAAGGTGACGCTGATGTGTTCGAAAGACCTCGCCGACCAGCTCACCGACAACACCCAATCGACCGTCTCGCTGGGCGATGCGACGATGACCTTCCTCAAGCAGGAGACGCGCGCGGCCTACTTCATGCCGCAGGGCGAGACCAACACGCTCAAACTCCACCTCGAAGGGGCGTTCGCCGACAGCCCCGACACTCCCGTCCGGATCAACAAGAGCATCTCGGGCGTCAAGGCCGGACAATGGCGCAAGCTCTCGATCGTGATCACCCATTCGGACAAGGGCGACATCAAACTGGACATCGACGTCAACGACTTCGTGAAGGACGACGAAATCCAGGTCAACGAGCCCGACACCCCGGGTGAACCCGGACTTTCCGTCACCCCGACCCTCGAATGTCCGGGCTACGACCTCACGAAGCCCGTACAGCTGCAGGCCTCGATGTTCGACGGCCAGGGCAACTACACCCGACCGTTCGCATTCAACCTCGCCGCACCCAACGGCGTCGAATCGTTCGCGGTGAAGATCACGTCGGACAACTCCCGTCTGACCGGCATGGTGGCCGGAATCGGCGGACCGGAATTCGACCTCTGCTCGATCGGGACGTCTCACCCCGCCTACACGGTGCTCGCAGGGCTCGGCCTCCCGCTGGGCAGCGAGCTCAAGGGCGTGACAGCAAAGAGTTTCGACATCGCAAAAGCCATGAAACTGCTCTATCCCGCATACGGGGGCACGCACACATTCGCCTTCACGATAACCGACGCCCAAGGGCTTTCGACCCAGGCATCGCTGACGCTCGCGGTCGACGCAGCTACCGAAGGTCCGACGCCCCCGAGCATCGTATGGGTCGGCTACAACATCGACAAACAGCAGATTCTGGCTCAAGACATGAAGATCGACCTCGACATTCAGGTCCCGGCCGGCATCCAAAAGTTCGAGGTGACCATCATCTCCGAAATACTCAAGCCCCTGCTCGCGGAGATGAAGATTCCGGAAAAGTTCGACCTCTGCAATATGGAAGGAGCGAACAAACAGATAATCACCGAACTCGGATTCCCCGTCAATGAAGACGTGCGCAACAAGACTTCGTTCGACCCGCAGTTCTCCATCACGGGATTTGTCAACCTGATCTTTACCGTCTTCGAGGATAGTGGTAGAGATTCCGGAACCTTCAACTTCCAACTCACCATCACGGACAACAAAGGCCAGACCACGACCAAAACCATCCAACTCAAAGCCATCAAGAAATGAGCAAGCGAATCAGATATGCCATCCTGCTGTTCTGCGCAGCGCTGACGGCCGCCTGCTCGAAAGAGACGGCCGGGAGCGCCGGCGCGGGCAACACGGGGACGCTCGAAATGCGGGTTTCGGCAACACGGGCCGAAGCCGACGGGGAATACGATCCCCTGCAGCACCTCGCCGTACGCATCTACCGCGGAGGCGGCGAACTGCTGCGCCAATACACCGGGGAGACGCTCCCCGAACGGCTGGAACTGCTCGCGGGAGAATACCGCGTGGAGGTCGACGCCGGAGAGGCCGTCCCCGCCTCGTTCACCAAACGGTTCCACAAGGGCGAGAAGAGTTTTACGGTGGCTGCCGGGCAGACAACCGTCGCCGAAGTGGAATGCAAACGCCAGAACGTCGTTGCCGAGGTGAAGTTCGACGCCACGGTATCCACCGCTTTCGGTAAGAATTTCCATGCGTGGGTAGTCGCCGCCGACTCGTTCGACCAGGAGCAGGCGCAGCAGGGCAGCGTCCCGGCGCTGAAATACACGGCCGACGGCAAGGGCTACTTCACCATACCCGAGGGGGTGAGCACGCTCTCGATCCGATTCGAGGGCACGCATCCCGACCGCGGCGTCATCGTCAAGGAGCGCAAATTCGAAGGCGTACAGACCGGCGGCAAATACAGCGTCTCCTTCCGATTCTCGAAGGACCTGCCGGGCTTCATCGAATGCTTCGTCGTCAAGGTGGACACCTCGACCGACGACTACGACGACACCTTCCCGTTCAGCCCCGAACCGAGTATCGAAAGCGAGGATTTCGACATGGCCCAACCGCAGGATTTCATTCCCGGGACAACCGCCCCGAAACGTTACACGATAACGGCGATGTCGGCCGTAAAGAGCATCCGGGTCGGCATCGGCGACGACAGCTATGAGGTGCTGAAGGACGGTGCCGTCACCAATCCGACCGACGGGATCGAGGTGGTCAAGCAGAGCGACATCAGCCTGACGGTCAGCCTCTCCGACGCCTTTTTCGCCAACCATGCGGGCGGCAGCCACCAGGTGACCATCCGCGTCACGGATTCGGCCGCCTCCGAAGCCCTCGCCAACTCGGAATACCGGCTGCAAGGTCTTCTGCCCATCGGAAAGACGGATTACGACCTCTGGACGAACAGCCTCACGCTGCGTGCGCTGATCCTCGATCCGAACATCACGACCGTAAAATTCGGTCTGCGCACCAAAGACGGTCAGTGGACCAACGCCGAGGGGATAAGCGCCGGAGACGGCATCCATACGGCCACATTCACGGCCCAATGGGAGGAATCGGCCAACGACGCGAAGTTGACCGTCTACCGCCCCGTTGCGGGCACCGGTATCTTCGCCGGCAACAGCTACGAGGCGCAGGCCATCATCGGAGACACACCCCATACAACGACCTTCGTGGCGGACGCCGGGCAGCAAATCCCCGACGGAGACATGGAAAACAGCTCGCTCCCCTGCTTCGACAAAAGCGCATCGGCATCCTCGACATTCTGGGGCAGCGGCAATGCCGCAACTTCGGGGCTGTGTGCACAGTCGACCAAAACCGGGATGGGCGGCAACCACTGCGCCAAGCTCGAATCGCAGTCGGCATTCGGCCTGCTCGCTGCGGGCAACCTCTTCTCGGCAACATTCCGTTTTGCGAGTCTTTCGGGAACAGCCAGTTTCGGAATGCCCTACCAGTGGACAGCACGCCCAACGGCACTACGGCTGAAATACCACGCTACCGTGGGCGCCGTCAATAAGGGAACGGCCTCCGAGCACGAATACATCCGAGACGGCCAAGACCGTGCACGCATCTTGGCCGTTATCGTCGATTGGAGCAGTCGGCACGCGACTGTCGCCGGCATGGGAGCACCGACAGGCGTGTGGGACCCCGCCAAAACCAATAAAACCGATGAAGGCCCCATCATCGCCTACGGATCGCTGCTGATTGACAAAACCACATCAGGCGATGCGATGACAACCGTAGAGATTCCGATCGAATATTACGACAAAACGACCAAGCCTACGGGCGCATACACTCTCGTCATTTCCTGTACGACGAGCGCCTACGGCGACTTCAAGGTAGGTTGTCTGGGCAATGTCATGTATGTAGACGATTTCGAATGGGTATACTAATCACTAAACGCAAACAGATGCGCAAACTATTCATCCGCACGCTCGCCCTCACACTGGGCCTCTCGGCCCCGGCACTGGCGCTGCGCGCACAGGAAACAACCGCCGTCCGAACCGAGACGGCTACGGACCAACGCCCGAAAACAATCAACGAAATGCGCCGGGAGCGCGGACTTACCGACACGCACAACCTGTTCGTGCCGAAAGGACAGTGGATTTTCGGCGGGACGGCCTCCTACTCGACACATACCAACAAAGGCTATCAGTTCCTCGTCATCGAGGGAATCAACTCGAAGGGATACACCTTCCGCGTCAGCCCGATGATCGCCTATGCCTTCCGGGACAACATGGCCCTCGGAGGACGCTTCATCTACTCGCGCACGCTGCTCAAGCTGGATAATGCCGAGCTGCATTTCGGCAACGAGGAGACGGGCACCAACATCGTGGCCCGAGACTTCTACTCACTCAAGCAGACCTATTCGGCGGCGGCAACCTGGCGGCAGTACATCCCGCTGGGACGCAACAAACGCTTCGCGCTGTTCAACGAGATGTCGCTCGTGGCCGGAGGCACCCAGGCGCGCTTTGCCAACGACTCGCCCGTGAAGGGTACCTACGAAACGGGGTACACCTTCTCGCTGGGGATTTCGCCCGGTATCGTGGCCTTCGCCACCAACAACATGGCCGTCGAAGTCAACGTCGGCGTGATGGGCATCAACTACACCCATACCAAACAGGTTCACAACCAGGTCACCGTGGGCAAGCGCAACACGAGCATGATGAACTTCAAGGTCAATATCTTCTCGATCGGCCTCGGCATGGCCTTCTATCTCTAAAAACGGCATACTATGACACGAAGCATACTCTGCACCCTACTGACCCTGATTATCGCGAGCGGCAACGCGCTGTCGCAGCCAGCCGCCGCGCCCGAAAATCCGACGGAAACAACCGCTCCGGCAGCCGCCGCAACCGACACGATCTCCTCCGAAGAGGAAACCCCGGCAAGCGGGGACGTACCCGCCGCCGAAATTCCGGACACCCAACGGGCAGTGGCGACCGACGGCCGGCAGCAATCGCAGGCCCCCGGGTCGGCGGAAGCGCAGGCGGCGCCCCGCGACCATAAGCGGTTCCTGCCCACTCGCCGCCGTATCGACCGCGAGATCAACAAACTCAAATTCGTCTACAAGGGCGAGGTGATAATGGGACTGACGGCCTCCTACGGTACGATGTCGAGCGACGACACGGACATCATGCTCATCCTCGACGGCATCAACGCCGACGGAACGGTGGCCTCGGTCAAACCCTTCATCGGCTATTTCTACCGCGACAACAACTGTCTGGGCGTGCGTTTCGGCTACCGCCACATGGACGGCAATCTCGATGCCGCGCGCTACGATCTGGGCGAAAGCAACGACGCCTCGGGCAACCTTCCGAAGGTCAATTTCAACAGCGACAACTACGCGTTCGGCATTTTCCACCGCTCCTACGCGGGCCTCGACCCCAAGGGCCGGTTCGGACTCTTCGCCGAATTCGAACTCTCGCTGTCGACCGGCTCCTCGAAGCTCTCCTACCAGCCCGACACCGCCAACGACAAGATGAAAACCACGTTCAGCGACAACACGCAGCTCAAATTGGCATTCAATCCGGGAGCCGCCGTCTACATCTTCCCCAACGTCTGCGCCACGATTTCGTTCGGACTGGGCGGCATCCAGTACACCTCCGTCACGCAGAAGGACGATGCCGGCAACAAGATCGGAACGCGCCAAGCATCGAAGATGCGTTTCAGACTCAACGTCGCAGCCATCAATTTCGGCATGACAGTACACCTGTGGGACAAGAAAAAGAGATAAATCATGACCAGATATCTGAAAACAGCACTCCTTGCAGCAACGGCGCTCCTCGCGTCGTGCATCCACAACGACATCCCCTATCCGGTCGTCGAACTCCGCATCGCCAAGGTCGAGGGACAAGGCTTCTCGGTCTCGGAAAACAACGTCACGTCGCGGACGGTCACCCTCTCGCTCGACGAAGCGACCGATATCCGCAACGTGCAGATCAACGCCGTGGGCTACGACGCCGTCATCCACAGCGTCCAACTCGACAAGGATGAGGTTCTGCAGCAGATCCGCAGCTCCCGGGAACTGACCGGCACGTTCGACCTGCGGTCGCCGATCTACACCACGCTTTCGCTCTACCAGGATTATGACTGGACGATCCGTGCCACGCAGACCATCAAGCGCCGGTTCGGCGTGACGGGACAGATCGGATCCACCCAGATCGATGAGAAAAACCGCATCGCCCGGGTTCTCGTTCCCCGCAACATCAACCTGGCCCATGTCGAGGTCACGGAACTCAAACTCGGCCCCGCCGACATCACGACCTATTCGCCCACGCTCGAGGAACTCTCGGGCAGCAGCTTCGAATCGGTGCGTTTCGTTGACGTCACCTGCCACGGAGTCACCGAGCGCTGGATGCTTTACGTGGAGGCCACCGATGTGAAGGTCGCCATCCAGACCGCCGACCTGTGGAACAATACGGCCACGGCCACCGCACTCGTCTCCGCCGAGGAGCATAACGCCGGTGCCGCCTTGGAGTACCGGTTCAAGGGCGAAACGGAGTGGCAGAAGATGACGCAGAGCAGCTATGAGGCCGGAATCCTGACGGCAACGCTCGCTCCCGAGTGGAATTCGTCGACCAACGCCCACGGGCTGGCCATTCACAACTTTGTGCCGAACAAGGGACTTTTCGCAGGCCACACCTACGAATTCCGCCTGACGGTCAAGGGAGAGCAGACCCAGCTGATCGAATACGAAGCCCCCGCGGGTAACACGATTCCCAACGGCGACATGGAGGACAGCTCGCTGAGCTGCTGGGGGCAGAACAACAAGACCGCAGAGTTCTGGGGCAGCGGCAACAACACCTTCACCAAGGGGCTCTGCACGCAGGTTTCCTTCGACGGAGGCATGCGCGCCAAACTTCAGGCTACGTCCGCCGTGGGGATCCTCGCTTCGGGCAACCTCTTCTCGGGCCCCTTCCAGAAGGACATGCTGACCCGGGGTGTCGTATCATTCGGCCAGCCCTACACCTGGAAGGCCCGCCCCAAGGCGCTGAAACTGCAATACTACGCGGAACACATCGGCATCGTCAACATCGACAAGAACTTCGGCGCCCCGCTTCACAAGGGAGACCAGGACAAGGCCCGCATCATGGTTGCCATCGTGGACTGGAAGGCCCGCCGCGAGGTAGGATCGGGCACGTCAGCCCCCACCGGAACCTGGGATCCGGAAGAGACGAATAGCCTCGAAGAGGGGCCGATCATCGCCTACGGATCGCTCTTCATCGACAAAAGTTCGACCGGCGGCAAGATGATCGACATACAGCTGCCGCTCAACTATTACGACCAGAAAGCCAAGCCGTCGGGAATGTATCAGATCGTGATCTCCTGCTCGACGAGCGCCTACGGCGACTTCATGGCAGGCTGCAACTCGAACGTCCTCTATGTCGACAATTTCGAGTGGGTCTATTAGCCGGCACGGACCATCCGAAAAAGGCGCTTCCTCCCCGGAGCGCCTTTTTCACGGCCCGCCACCAACAAAAAAGGCAGGATCCTCTGCGAGGTCCTGCCTTTAATTGTCCTGTCGCCGTTACCTTCCGGCAATACGACAGTATCTGTCGTAGCGTCCTATCACGTCGTTCACATAGGCCAGCGTCTGCCGGCTGCCGGTGAAGCGCCCGCATTTGACCACTTCGTTCTCGTAGAATTCCGGCTCGGCCTTCAGCGTAAGATACCGGGCCACGACTTCCCACGAGTTGGGGTTTTCCCCGTGCAAACGGGCCAGACGCCGCGCGTCGTTCACATGGCCGATCCCGCTGTTATACGAAGCCAGGATGATGCTCATGCGGTCTTTTTCAGGGATTCCGTCTGGAAGACGGAGCGACGTCATGATCTTTGTCATCAGCTTGTTGGCCAACCAGATATTGGTCTTCGGATCGGAGATCTCGGCCGCGGGGACGTCGAACTGACGCGCCACCGAAGGCATGATCTGCATCAGCCCGCGGGCCCCGCTGCGCGAGGAGATGTCGGGCGTGAAGCGCGATTCGTGGTAGGCGATGGCGCTCATCAGGCGCCAGTCGTGGCCCTCCTCTTCGCTGATGTTGCGAATCAGGTTGTCGTAGGCCGAAATGACATAGCTGCCCTCGGGGAGCGGAGCGTGGTGCATCTCGGCAAGTGTGTTCAGGGCGTTGTCCGTCGCGGGTGCGCTGAACTGAGCGTTGAAGCCGTAAAATGTCGTAAGAATGGTTAAGAACGCAAACGTTAATACGGTCTTTTTTAACATAAAAGGTTGTTTTGCGGGCAGCTTACACCGCGCAGAACAGCACGTCAATCATAGAATCCCCACGAGATACCGATTTTGAACATGCCCGGATTGAGCGGATAGCGAGCCGCCGAGAAATATTCTCCGTTACCGAACAGTCCCTTGTTCACATGCTGATATTTCAGGAATATCCGCATTCTCTTCCACTTTCCCATGACGAAAGCGTCCAAATAGGGGTAATTCCCCGTCTCGACCTCCCGTTGGTTGTAATACACCGACAGAGCCGGATTGTAACCGGGCGCATAATATTTGGTATTATAGCGTCCGTCCAGACCGATCTGCAGGCGCAGCACATCGCGCACGACCCAGAATTCGTAGTAATACGACAGGTAGGCGCTCAAAAGCGGAACGGGTACAACATCTTGATCCGTACTCCACTGCAACAATACCCTGTTGTCCAAATGAAGTCCGCCTAAGCGAAAATCTTTGCGAGCATACACACTCGTGAGGCTGACGTTGCCGCTGTGCTGGGCGACGTTGCTGTCCGACGCATAGTAGATCTTGTCGGAGACGACTCCCTGCCATGCCCCCGCTTCGAACGCGAAATCGGGAACCGAAAACTTGACCTCGAACCGAGTTTCATTCTCCTTGCTTAGAGGAGTATTCCATATATAATGGTTAGAGAATAGATTCTCCTGCCAGTAGGTCGGCGACCGCCGGTCCATCGTGAAGCGGCCTTCGAGAATCAGGGGGTGTCCGCGCAGATAGCCTTTCAGCGCAAGGTGCGCGCCGATCGAGAGATCTCCGCCTCTGTAGCCCGACGGGTAGAACCGGAGGGTTCCGTCCCAGTCGACATATTTCTTAATCTTTCCGCCGACAGAGCCGTAAAAGAAGTAACTCGTCTTGTTGACCTTCGTATACTTCCCCGTCAGGTAATCCTTCAGTTCGAATTGCGAATAGGTGTGCATGTCGATACCGATACCGGCGTCGATCGTTCCCACGACTCCGTTCCGGTCCCAAGGCTGCGCCTGAACGAAGAAGCGGTTCGAAATGTTCCGCTCGTAGATCGAGTCGCGCGTCTCCACGGGGTTGATGAACCAATTGTCGTAATAACGCCCCTCGGCCGAGACGAAATCGCCGTTCTCGTCCCGATGGTCCCGTTCGTTCGTATAGGGCTCGTTCCGGTCCGTATAGACCTTGCTCCACGAACTGTACTCGAACGAATGGCCGACATAGACCGCCGAGAGGTTCGCCATCGAAAAATCGCTCTCCGTCAGCCGCTGCAGCGGGATGCCGTAAGACTGCGTAACGAAGAAGGCATTGTTGCGGTAGAGGTTCCTGGCCTCGGCATCGGCCAGCCGCATCGGCACACCCGAAGGCATCTCGAAGGTCGTGTCCGCAATGGCCCATTCGCCGACCACACCGCCGTTCTCCTGCTGCTCGATGTGGTTGTTGTAGTAGCCCGCATGGACCGAATAGCGCTTGCCCGTGTGGCTGACGGCCACCGCGAGGTTATGGTTCTTGGTCCGCGACCAGACATACTGTCCGCGCGTGCCCCGCGCCTTGTAGTCGACGTTGAAACCCGTTGTCGGGGAGATGTTCTGCGCGTGCATGATGCCGAAATTCTCCTCCCGGAAACGCTTCTGCCCCGACTCCGCGTAATTCATCCGGATCATCGGCCTCTTCGTATTGTAGAAGGGCACGTTTTCCATGTTGTAGGTGTAGGCGTAGTAGGGGCTCGCAAAACTGAAGTCAAAGAACTGCGGACGCCGAAAATAGTTCAACGGCAGCGACGTCTGGCCCAGAGCCCCCTGGGCGATGTCGCCCACATCCTCCCGATAGAACGGATAGTCGATCCGGTAATCGGTCAGCGTGGTGTCCAAAGGTCCGATCTCGACACGGTTGAAATCGCGGCTCACATGCCATTTGAAGTTGTTCAGCGCGCGGATCGAGTCGTTGAAAAAATAGGACTCGAGCGGTTTGCGGATTTTCCGTTCCTTCTTGGTGGTATCCTGCGGCTGCTGATTCTCGCCATCCTCGCCTTCGGGCTGTTCGAAGGGATTGCTGCCGTAGAGGTTGCCCGTCTGGCCGTTGCGCTGGGCACGCTGGAGGGTTCTCGCGTCGAATCCCTGGGAGCGCACCGCAAGAGGTGCTGCTACAAACAGACCGAGCAGGAGCGTCAGCAATATGCGGTTCGAAATTCTCGACATGTCAGCCAAAGAGCGGAAATCCGCGGCAAATATAATTAAAAAATTTTAAATACCAACTATTCTACTTTCCCACAGCCCTTTGCCCGGCAGGCAATCCCCCGCACGAGCGAGACGAGGATGTAGAGCACGATGATCGCCGGCACGGCATAAACGCGCAGGAGGAGAGCCGTAGCGACGGCCGCGAGGATGAATCCGTAGCGCAGTTCGTTTCCCTGCCAGCCGAAGCCGTGGAATTTGAGGGCGAACATCCTCACGTTCGAAATCATCAGCAGCCCTACGACCACGGCGATGGCCACAATCGCCTCGCGCGGAAGTTCCAGTCCTCCGGTCTCGGACAGCAGCCCCAGCGACCCGCAGAGCATCGCCGCCGCCGGGCTGGGCAGCCCGCAGAACTCCGTGCGCTGCGTGTCGTCGATATTGAATTTCGCCAGCCGCAGCGCGGCGCAGGCCGTAAAGGCGAAAACAACCAGCCCCGGATAGCCCTCGGGCAACCAGATGCCGGGCATCTGCTGATAGAGCGAATACAGGATCGCCGCCGGGGCCAGTCCGAAGGAGATGTCGTCGGCCAGCGAATCGAGCTGCAGCCCGATGGGCGAACTCTGGTTGAGCAGACGCGCTGCGAAACCGTCGAAAAAGTCGAACACGGCGGCCAGAATCATCAGGCCGAAGGCCAGCTTCAGGTCGCCCCAAACCAGAGCCGAAACCACCGCTACCGAACCACAGGACAGATTCGACAGGGTCAGCAGGTTGGGTATCGTGAAGAGTTTGATTTTCATTGCCGGGGCGAAAATTTAATTTTCCAATAGGCGGCAAAGTTACTAAAATATTTTTATCTTTGTAGCAGTTAACTCCATATAATAACTCATGTCAAGCAATAAATATTGTGTTATCATGGCGGGCGGCATCGGGACGCGCTTCTGGCCCAAGAGCCGGCAGTCGAAGCCCAAGCAGTTCCTCGACATCCTCGGGACGGGAAAATCCTTCATCCGCCACACCTACGAACGCTTCGCAAAAATGATTCCCGCGGAGAATTTTCTCGTGGTGACCAACGATAAATACAAGGACCTGATCCTCGAGCACATCCCGGAGATCGGCGAAAAACAGATCCTCTGCGAACCCGTGGGCCGCAACACGGCCCCCTGCGTGGCCTATGCAGCCTACACGCTGCTGAAAAGCAACCCCGACGCCGAGATGATCGTCACCCCGGCCGATCACCTGATCCTCAACGAAGACGATTTCCGGACGATCATCGCCGAATGCGCGACCTTCGCCTCGGAGCACGACGCGCTGATGACCGTGGGCATCAAACCCACACGCCCCGACACGGGCTACGGCTACATCCAGGTCTCGGACGACAAGCTCATCAGCAAGGTCAAGTGCTTCACCGAGAAGCCCGACATCGAACTGGCGCAGGTGTTCCTGCAATCCGGCGAATTCTACTGGAATTCGGGCATCTTCATCTGGAAGGTGCGCTCGATCGTCGCAGCCTTCGAAAAATACCTCCCCGAGCACCACGCGCTGTTCAGCGGCATGATGCGCGCCATCGGAACCAATGCCGAGCGCAACGCCGTGGAGATCGCCTTTTCGGAGTGCCGCGCCATCTCGATCGACTACGGCATCATGGAGAAGGCCGACAATGTCTACGTCCGCTGCGGCGAATTCGGCTGGAGCGACGTCGGGACGTGGGGATCGGTCTACCAGCATTCGCGCAAGGACCGCTACGCCAACGCCGCGCCCAAAGAGGGCTGCTACCTCTACGACACGCGCAGCTCGATCGTTTCGCTCCCGAAGGACAAGATCGCCGTGATCAGCGGACTGAAGGAGTACATCGTCGTCGACACGGACGACGTGCTGCTGGTCTGCCCCCGCTCCGAGGAGCAGAGCATCAAGAAATTCATCGACGAAGTCAAGTTCCACAACGGCGACAAACACATCTGATCCGAGGTCGGCGACGGCTGCCGCAATCATCCCGCAACGCGCCGGGGTCCGCAGCGTCCGTCGCCGCACATCCCGACGCTCGCACCTCGGGCATTCCGCCGTCTCTGCACGGCTACACCCCACCCCTCCGCCGGGGGAGGGGCCCGGCACATGCGAGCCGCCAAGTTCAAAAACCAAACGTGCCAAAATCTTCCCATGGGCGAACTATACGAACTTTTCAACCAACATCCCCGCATCTCGACCGACACGCGCCGGATCGAGCCGGGCTCCATCTTCTTCGCCCTGCGGGGCGACACCTTCGACGGCAACCGTTTCGTCGCCGAAGCCCTCGATAAAGGCGCAGCCTGCGCCGTTGCCGACGATCCGAAGGTCACCGCGGCCTGCGGGCGGCAGCGTGTCCTGCTCGTCGACGACACGCTGAAAGCCTTGCAGGAGCTGGCCCGCCGCCACCGCAGGGCGCTCGGCATCCCGATCCTCGCCATCTCGGGCAGCAACGGCAAAACCACCACGAAAGAGTTTGTCAGCCGCGTGCTGGCCGAGCGTTTCGCGGTCTATGCCACCCGCGGCAACCTCAACAACCACATTGGCGTGCCGCTGACGCTGCTCGCCATGACCCGCGACACGGAGTTCGGCGTGGTGGAGATGGGCGCGAGCGCCTGCGGCGAACTGTCCCTGCTGGCATCGATCGCCGAGCCGAACTACGGCATGCTGACCAACATCGGCCTGGCACACCTCGAAGGCTTCGGAGGTCCGGAGGGGGTTCGCCGCGGCAAGGGCGAACTCTTCGACTTCCTGGCAGCGAACGCAGGCCGGGCCTTCGTCCCGTCCGACGACAAAATCCTGACGGAGATGGCCGCCGAACGCACCCCGCTGGCAGCCGAATATTACGCCGCATCGCTGGCCGACGGCTTCGAGCACCATCTGGAAGGCAGCTACAACCGGTTCAACATCGCGGCTGCCGTCGCCGTGGGACGCTTTTTCGCCATCCCCGACGAGGACATCCGCCGCGCCATTGCCGGCTATATCCCCGACAACAACCGCTCGCAGCGCATCGCAACACCCCGCAACACGCTCGTTGCCGACTGCTACAACGCCAATCCGTCGAGCATGCGGGCTTCGGTCGGGAATTTCCTCGCCGAGCCGCTCGAAGGACACCGGCGCCGGATGCTGATCCTGGGCGACATGCTCGAACTGGGCGACTGGTCCGAACGCGAACACGCCGCGGTCATCGCAATGGCCGCACGGGACCCCGAGGCGGAGGTGCTGCTCGTCGGGGCGGAATTTGCCAGAGCCTGCGCCGGGCTTGCGGAAAAGCCCGCCAACGTCACGCTCTGCCCCACGCGCGACGAGCTGATCTCGCGCCTGAGGCGATCCCCCGTCGAGCAGGCCCTCGTGCTGATCAAAGGATCACGCGGCATGGGGCTGGAGCAGGTGCTGGAGGAGCTCTGACCCCGGCCGGCCCCCCTCGAGCAGCGAGACCCCCCGATTTACAGGCAGGTTGCAGGGGCTTCCCGTCCAATCTTTCGAAAAAATCGTTATTTTTGTCCGACTTAACGCATAAACCCCAAACCATGACACTCAACGAATACCAGCAGCACGCCCTCGAAACGGCAATCTACCCCGAAGACCGCCGCATCATCTACCCCACGCTCGGCCTCACGGGCGAGGCGGGCGAAGTGGCCGACAAGGTCAAGAAAGTGATCCGCGACGCCCACGAGGAGTTCACCCCGGAAAAGAAACTCGAAATCGTCAAGGAGATCGGCGACGTGATGTGGTACTGCGCCACCCTCGCACACGACCTGGGCTACGAACTGGACGACGTGGCGCAGATGAATGTCGACAAACTCCGCTCGCGCATGCAGCGCAACCATCTGACAGGCAGCGGCGACAACCGGTAATCAATCTCAAAAAAACGCGCATACATGGAACCGAACAAAATCCAGACCTCACTGCCCGAGAACGCCTACCGCGAACTCAAGCCGGGCGAAACATACACGCCCGTGATGCCGCCTGCGTCCAACCCGAAGGAGGTGACGCCCTATTCGGTCACGATGGGAGTCCTGATGGCCATCCTCTTCTCGGCCGCCGCAGCCTTCCTCGGCCTCAAGGTCGGGCAGGTCTTCGAAGCGGCCATCCCCATCGCCATCATCGCCGTGGGCATGGGCTCGGTGCTGGGCAAGAAGAACATGCTGGGTCAGAACGTCATCATCCAGTCGATCGGCGCCTCGTCGGGCGTGATCGTCGCCGGAGCCATCTTCACCCTCCCGGCGCTCTACATCCTGGGGCTCGATGCCGCCTTCTGGCAGGTGTTCCTCTCGTCGCTGTTCGGCGGTCTGCTGGGCATCGTCCTGCTGATCCCCTTCCGCAAATACTTCGTCAAGGAGATGCACGGCAAATATCCCTTCCCCGAGGCCACGGCAACCACCGAGGTCCTCGTCTCGGGCGAGAAGGGCGGATCACAGGCCAAACTGCTGGCCGTGGCGGGTCTCGCGGGCGGATTGTACGACTTCGTCGTCGGCACGTTCGGACTGTGGACTGAGTCGGTATCGACGCGCATCTGCGAATGGGGCGCCGTCGCAGCCGACAAGTTCAAGGTGGTCTTCGGACTGAACACCTCGGCCGCCGTGCTGGGTCTGGGCTACATCATCGGCCTGAAATATGCCATGATCATCACCGCAGGCTCGTGCCTCGTCTGGTTCGTGATCGTCCCGGTGGTCGGCTCGCTGGCCGAGGCGGTCGACCCCGCCGCGATGATCGCCCTGCTGGGCGTCACGCGCGCCGACATCCTCGCCGACCCGCAGTCGATCTTCACCGCCGAAAACCTCTTCGCCTTCATCGGCAAGCCGATCGGCATCGGCGGCATCGCCATGGCGGGCATCATCGGCATCATCCGCCAGTCGAAGATCATCCGCCAGGCCGCAGGGCTCGCCGTCTCGGAGTTCGGAAGCGGAAAAAGCGCCGCCGCTGCCCCCGAACGCACCCAGCGCGACATCTCGATGAAGCGCATCCTCACCATCCTGATCGCCTCGCTCGTTTCGATCTTCGTCTTCTTCCACTTCGGGCTGCTCGACGGCTGGGTACAGTCCGTCACGGCCATTCTGATCGTCTTCGTCATCGCGTTCCTCTTCACGACCGTGGCGGCCAACGCCATCGCCATCGTGGGCACCAACCCCGTCTCGGGCATGACGCTGATGACGCTGATCCTCTCGTCGCTGGTGCTGGTGAGCGTCGGGCTGAGCGGCACGACGGGCATGACCGCCGCACTGGTGATCGGCGGCGTGGTCTGCACGGCCCTGTCGATGGCCGGAGGTTTCATCACCGACCTCAAGATCGGCTACTGGCTGGGCACGACACCCCGGAAGCAGGAGACCTGGAAATTCCTCGGCACGTTCGTTGCTGCGGCAACCGTAGCCGGGGTGATGATCATCCTCAACAAGTCCTACGGATTTGTGGGCGAAGGGGCGCTGGTGGCTCCGCAGGCCAATGCCATGGCAGCGGTGATTCAGCCGCTGATGACCGGCGGCCAGACCCCGTGGATGCTCTACTTCTGCGGCGCGGCGCTGGCTCTGGTGCTGACCGCAATCGGGGTTCCGGCCCTGGCCTTCGCGCTGGGCATGTTCATCCCCATGGAGCTGAACGCCCCGCTGGTAGTGGGCGGACTGGTGGCATGGTTCGTTTCGAACCGCTCGAAGGACGAAGCGCTGAACAAGGCCCGCTTCGACCGCGGCACGCTGATCGCCTCGGGCTTCATCGCCGGCGGTGCGCTGATGGGTGTGGTGAGCGCCATTCTGAAATTCGTCGGCGTCGACTGGTTTCTCTCGGGCTGGGCCTCGTCGAATGCCGCCGAATGGACGGGACTTGTGATGTACCTCGCCCTGATCGGCTACATGGGCTGGCACACGATGCAGGCAAAAAAGGAGGAGTAACTGTCAATCTCAAAAAAGTATTGCAATGAAAAATAAGATTTTACTCTATTTTGCAGGAGTCCTAACCGGCATTGCTCTGGCACTTTTGACAACTCTTTTATTTGCAAAAAACAACCTGCAAAATAACAAGACTCCGATAGAAACATATCCGGGTATCACCATATTCGACCAGCCTGCCGATACATTGAAATTCTCTCAGTTTGAAGTTTTTCAGGTAATCAAGAATAACATGGCTTTAGCTCATTGTTATGAACCAAAAAGCGAGGCATTAATAATCGAAACAGGTCCCACTGTCTTACTTATTGATGAAGACAAATATTATTATGACGATGAAATAATAAATGTCCCCCAAAGCATGCAAGCACTGCATGTCGGGGTATTTCAGTATCAAACAAATCAAGGAACGAATAAAACTATTCCTGTCATAAAAATCATGCAGTAAATCTCTAATGCCATAAATCCCTCCTTCGGGAGAGACTTAATGGGATGGGCAAAGCGACAAACACGGTGAAATACCGTGAAAACAAAACTCAGACCCAAAAAATAGTCAACAGAACAATCGACAAAACATAGAGTTCTTATGGATATCAAAGATCGTTTTCTGAAATATGTCTCCTACGACACCCAGTCGTCGGAGGAGAGCACGACATTCCCCTCGACCGAGAAGCAGAAGGTCCTTCTGGCGGCCCTGCGCGACGAGATGGAGGCCCTCGGCATGACCGAGGTCACGATGGACCAATACGGCTATGTGATGGGCACGATCCCCGCCTCGAAAGGGTGTGAGAATGCCCCCGTCATCGGGTTCATCGCCCACGTGGACACCTCGCCCGACATGAGCGGCAAGGAGGTGAAACCCCGCGTGATCGAGGAGTACGACGGTGGCGACATCGCCCTGAACGGCCAGCTCACGATGAGGGTGGCGGACTTCCCCGAACTGGCCTTTTTCAAGGGCCACACGCTCATCCACACCGACGGCACGACGCTGCTGGGCGCCGACGACAAGGCGGGTGTCGCGGAGATCATGACCGCTGCGGAATACCTGCTGACCCACCCCGAGGTGAAACACGGCAAGATCCGCATCGGCTTCACCCCCGACGAGGAGGTGGGCCGCGGCGTGGACTTCTTCGACGTGAAGGCCTTCGGCGCCGATTTCGCCTACACGGTCGACGGCGGCATGGAGGGCGAACTGGAGTATGAAAACTTCAACGCCGCGAGTGCCAGGATCGAGATCCAGGGCCGCAACGTCCACCCGGGCTATGCCAAGAACAAGATGATCAATGCCATCGACGTGGCGTGCGAGCTGCAAACGATGCTGCCCGCGGCCGAGCGTCCGCAGTTCACCAAGGGCTACGAAGGGTTCTACCACTGCGTCGGCGTGAACGGCACGGTCGAGAAGGCTTCGGTCAGCTACATCATCCGCGACCACGACGCCGAGAAGTTCGAACAGAAAAAGGTCTTCATATGGGCCGCAGTCGACCTGCTGAAAAAGAAATACGGCGACGGGGTGCTGACACTCACGCTCAAGGACCAATATTACAACATGCGCAAGATGGTCGAACCGCATCCGCAGGTGATCGACAAGGCACTGGAAGCCATGGAGATGGCCGGTGTGAAACCCCTCGTGAGACCCATCCGGGGCGGCACGGACGGCGCACGCCTCTCGTTCATGGGGCTGCCGTGTCCCAACCTCTTCACCGGCGGCATGAATTTCCACGGCAAGTTCGAATACTGCTCGCTTACGACGATGCGCAAGGCCCAGCAGGTGATCCTGAATCTGGCGACTCTCTGGGCCCGATAACGATAACCCATTGCGGCTTGACCGTCTGCAATCCGGACTGATCCGGTTGCGTTGCGCCAAGCCCCGCCCCGGGCGGAGGTTTGGAGACGGACCCGATCGGCAGTAGGCCACGGCGGAGAACTCCGACGGCAGGACTTTCGGCGGCGGAGAACATTCGGCGGAGGGAAACTCCGGCAGCGGAGCCTTCGGTGCGGAAAACTCCAACAGCGGAGAACATTCGGCGGAAGTGCTTTCAGCGGCGGAAAACTCCGACAGCAGAACTTTCGGCGGCGGAGAACTCCAACAGCGGACAAGCTGTGATTTAACAACGGATCTCTTATGGATAATTACGGTTTTCTCAAGGTAGCGGCGGCCATTCCCCATGTGCGGGTCGCCGACTGCGACTACAACACCGAACGGATGGCGGCCATGGCCGAGGAGGCCGCCCGGCGGGGCGTCGAAATCATGGTGTTCCCCGAGCTGAGCGTCACGGCCTACACCTGCGGCGACCTCCTGTTGCAGCAGGCACTGCTCGACGCGGCCGACACGGCGCTGGAACGTCTGGTGCGCACCACGCGCAAACTCCCCCTCACGCTGATCGCCGGCGCTCCCCTGCGCCACGGATCGACGCTCTACAACTGCGCCGTAGTCTTCACCCAGGGGCGTGTGCTGGGCGTGGTTCCCAAGACCTATATTCCTGACTACGGAGAGTTCAACGAAAACCGCTGGTTCGCATCGGGTGCCGGGATTTCCGACGAACAGATCCCCGTCGCGGGGCAGCAGGCCGATTTCGGCGCCGACCTCACGTTCGAAGTCAACGGCGCGGAGTTCGGCATCGAGATCTGCGAGGATCTCTGGACCGCCGTTCCGCCCTCGTCGCAACTGGCGCTCAACGGCGCGAAGGTGATCTTCAACCTCTCGGCATCGCCCGAATCGGTCGGCAAACACGCCTACCTGCGGCAGTTGGTGGCCCAGCAGTCGGGGCGCGCAATTGCGGCCTATGTCTACTGCTCGGCGGGATTCGGCGAATCGAGCACCGACCTCGTGTTCGCCGGCAACGCCTTCATCGCCGAAAACGGCACGGTGCTGCGCGAGGCTGCGCGCTTCTCGCCCGACGAACAGCTCGTCGTCGCCGATGTGGACATCGAGCAGCTGGCGTTCGATCGCCGCCGCAACACCTCGTTCCGTCCGCACGAAGGGCTCACGGAGAACACCGTGATCGAAATGGAGATCCCCGAGGGGCTTCGCGGCGTGGTGCTCGACCGCGACATCGACCCGACGCCGTTCGTCCCCAGGGACGAGACGCTCCGCGACAAACGCTGCGAGGAGATTTTCCGGATACAGGCACACGGACTGGCTCAGCGGATGATCCACACCCGCTCCGAGAAGGCCGTAGTCGGCATTTCGGGCGGACTGGACTCGACGCTCGCCCTGCTCGTGACGGCCCGGACCTTCGATTTCCTCCACCTCGACCGCGCGGGCATCATCGGCATCACCATGCCCGGATTCGGGACCACCGACCGCACCTACAACAATGCGCTGGAGCTGATGCGCGGCCTGGGAGTGACGATCCGCGAAATCCCGATCCGCGATGCCTGCACGCAGCATTTCAAGGATATAGGCCTTGACCCCGACAGCCGGGGCGCAGCCTACGAAAACGCCCAGGCACGCGAACGCACGCAAATCCTGATGGACGTGGCCAACATGGAGGGCGGACTGGTCATCGGCACGGGCGACCTGTCGGAACTGGCGCTGGGCTGGGCGACCTACAACGGCGACCAGATGTCGATGTACGGCGTCAACGCCTCGGTCCCCAAGACACTGGTGCGCCACCTGGTGAAGTGGGCCGCCACCACGGAGCACGACGCCGCCACGCGCGCCACGCTGCTCGACATCGTCGACACGCCCGTCAGCCCCGAGCTGCTCCCGGCCGACGCCGAGGGCCGGATTGCACAGAAGACCGAGGACCTCGTGGGGCCCTACGAACTCCACGACTTCTTCCTCTACAACTTCCTCCGCGCGGGTTACGGTCCGGCAAAAATCCTGCTGCTGGCCGAACAGGCCTTCGAGGGGAGTTACGACCGCGCCACTATCCTCCGGTGGCTCACGGTCTTCGTCCGTCGGTTCTTCACCCAGCAGTTCAAACGTTCGGCCATGCCCGACGGTCCGAAAGTCGGCTCGGTAACCCTCTCGCCCCGCGGCGACTGGCGCATGCCCTCCGACGCCTCGGCGGCGACATGGCTGCGCGAACTCGACACGCTATAAATCGCGCGCAAGACAGCAACTCCCGTCATGCCGGGTCTCCCAACCCCTGCCCGGCGGCGGGAGTTGCTGTCTCTGCAGAAGAGCGCCTGCATCGGCCCGCCTTTTCGAAACGAGGCGGGCTTTTTGGCGGAAAAGGGCCAGAAAAGGGCCGGGGAAAGGTCTGAAAAAGGCCGAAAAAAGCCGAAAAAAGCCGGAAGAAATCGAAAAACGCGGTGCCGGAATGTGCCGTTCCAAAGGCCAACCGCCTTGCAACGAGGGGGCAGACAAGAGGAGGCGGTAAATAAAATATTTTATGAAATTCTTAAATAAGTTGTAAAACTCCAATAAATGTTCTAATTTTAGGGGCAGAAACAAACACAAATCCCTCAAAATCGAATCGCTTATGAACGAACAAGCCCAACAGTACGTCGAAGACTTCATGGCCCGGCTGATTGCACGCAATCCCGGAGAGCCGGAATTTCACCAGGCCGTCCGCGAGGTGGCCGAATCGCTGGCCCCGCACATCGTGACCAGCCCGATCCTGCAGAAGATGAAGGTGTTGGAACGCATTGCCGAACCCGAGCGCGTGATCATCTTCCGCGTGCCGTGGCTCAACGACAAAGGCGAAATCGAAATCAACCGCGGCTACCGCATCCAGATGAACAGCGCCATAGGCCCCTACAAGGGCGGTATCCGCTTCCACCCCTCGGTAAACCTCTCGATCCTCAAGTTCCTGGCTTTCGAGCAGACCTTCAAGAACAGCCTCACGACACTCCCGATGGGCGGCGGCAAGGGTGGTTCGGACTTCAATCCGAAGGGCAAGTCGGACAACGAGGTGATGAAATTCTGCCAGTCGTTCATGACCGAACTGCAGCGCCACATCGGACAGGACACCGACGTTCCGGCGGGCGACATCGGCGTCGGCGGCCGTGAAATCGGCTTCCTGTTCGGCCAGTACAAGCGTCTGCGCGACGAATTCACCGGCACGCTCACCGGCAAGGGCCGCGACTGGGGCGGCAGCCCGCTGCGCCCCGAGGCCACGGGCTACGGAACCTGCTACTTCGCACAGGAGATGCTCGCCACACGCAACGACTCGTTCCGGGGGAAGACCGTCTGCATCTCCGGCTCGGGCAATGTCGCCCAGTACGCCTGCCAGAAGGCGACCGAACTGGGTGCCAAGGTGGTGACGCTCTCCGATTCGTCGGGCTACATCCACGACCCCGAAGGCATCAGCCCCGAGAAACTGGAATACGTCATGGAGCTGAAGAACATTTTCCGCGGCCGCATCAAGGAGTATGCGGAAAAATACCCGTCGGCAACCTACCATGCCGGCGAACGTCCGTGGGGCGTGAAGTGTGACATCGCCATGCCGTGTGCCACGCAGAACGAGCTGAACGGCGACGAGGCACAGGCACTGGTCGACAACGGCTGCGTGTGCGTCGCCGAAGGAGCCAACATGCCCTCGACGCCCGACGCCATCCGGATTTTCCAGCAGCACAAGCTGCTCTACGCCCCGGGCAAGGCAGCCAACGCCGGCGGTGTGGCCACCTCGGGACTTGAAATGACACAAAACTCGATGCGTCTCACCTGGTCGCCCGAGGAGGTCGACGCGAAGTTGAAATCCATCATGCAGAACATCCACGCCGTTTGCGTGCGCTACGGAACCCAGCCCGACGGCTACATCAACTACGTCGTGGGCGCCAACATCGGCGGCTTCATGAAGGTGGCCAACGCCATGCTCGCCCAGGGTTGTGTCTAACCGAGGGTCCAAGTACGAAAATCCGGCCGGAGAAGCATTCTCCGGCCGGATTTCTTTTTTCCGGATCGATTTACAGGAAGAGCACCGCGAGGATGGAGACGACGAATCCGCCGCAGAATCCGGCGAGGACCTGCCGCCCGTTGTGACATCCGAGGTAGAGGCGCGCCGACGCGAGCGCCCCGGCACCGAGGATGGCGATCATGAGGGGAACGAGCATGTTGCCCACACCGACGACGTTCATCACCACGAGCAGCGCCACGGCGGCCCCCATGCCCGTCAGGTGAAGACTGATCTTCCAGTAGAACGATACCACCAGACACAGCACCTCGCAGCAGGCCGCGGCAATCATGAATTTGCGCAGGAAGATCGCCGAAGGGATCTTCGCGATGGTGATGGCGCACAGCACGTAGCAGACGGCGCCGATGAGCAGCGGCAGGAAGCGCTCCCTGCGGTCCGAGATCCCGTAGTCCGAAATGCGACCCAGCGAGCGCAACACACCGAGCGACAGGAGCGGAATGACGATCGCGTAGAGCACCACCACCCACAGCAAATAGAACTTCACATTGGAAGGATAGTGCGCAAAGGCGGTCATTGTCAGCAACACCGCCATCAGGTAGACGGGCAGCAAAAACGGATGCAGGACCCGGGATATGCCGTTCGAAAGTTTTCTATAATCCATTTCAGACTTGTTCCAATTTTTCAATCACGATCCAAAATTTCAAGCTCACCTCAAATTTCCAAGCTCGCCCCAATTCTCCAAGCTCGGCCAACGCGTTTTTCCGCCGCGACCGGTGGAGGGCCTGCACCGACGGAGCAACTCCGCCCCAGTCCACGGCCCAACTTTGCGGGGCAACTCCGGCCGAGAGCCTGCGCCGATGGAGCAACTCCGACCGGATCCCTGAGCTCCATTTGCAACTCCGCCGCAGTCCACGGCCCAACTTCGCGGGAGCAACTTCGCCTCTCCCCGGCCCACAGACCGGCTCCGCGGGGCAACTCCGGACCCGTCCCGGCCTGCAGCCCGACGGGAATTATCCCGGAAATTATCCCTGATGCCCGGAGTTCAGCCGGCAGTTTCCGCTATATCTGCTTTCGCAGACGCGCCACCGGAATACCGAGCATTTCGCGGTACTTGGCCACGGTGCGCCGGGCGATGCGGTAGCCCTTCGCATTGAGAATGTCCATCAGCGTCTCGTCGGTCAGCGGGTGCCGCTTGTCCTCCTCGTCGATACACTGCTGCAGGATGTTCTTGATCTCGTAGCTCGACACCTCCTCGCCCGAATCGGTCTGCATGGCCTCCGAGAAGAGCGACTTCAGGAGGATGATCCCGAACTGCGTCTGCACATACTTGCTGTTCACCACGCGCGAGATGGTCGACACGTCCAGCCCCGTGCGGTCGGCTATGTCCTTGAGGATCATCGGCAGGAGCTTCGACTTGTCCCCGTCCTTGAAATACTCCTGCTGGTAGTCCAGAATGGTCTGCATCGTGCGCATCAGCGTGTCGTGCCGCTGCTTGATGGCCGAGATGAACCACTTCGCCGAGTCGATCTTGTTCTTCACAAACTGGATGGCCTCCCTGTCCTTCTCCTTGACCAGCCCGTCCGACCCCACCATCGAGCGGATCATATCCATATAGCGGCGGTTGACGCGCACCTCGGGGACATTGTAGGAGTTCAGCGAGAGGTTGAACCGCCCGTCCTGATAGTCGAGGATGAAATCCGGAATGATGTAAGGCGTGGTGTCCGTGCCGCCCTCGGCATAGAGGTTGCCGGGCTTGGGCGACAGGCGCCTGATCTCGGCGATCGCGTCGCGGAAATCCTCCTCGGAAATCTGCAGCCGCGCCATCAGCTTCTCGTAATGCTTCTTGACGAACTCATCGAAATAGCTCGTCAGAATCTTCCGGGCCAGCCGCCGCGGACGGGTGTTAACCGACATCTGCGCCATCTGCAACAGCAGGCATTCGCGCAGGTCGCGCGCGCCGATGCCCGCCGGTTCGAGTTCGTGGATGATTCCGAGCAGGCGCTCCAGCTCCCCGGCCGTCGTTTCAAGACCGATCGTGAAGGCGATGTCGTCGGCCACGGACTCCAGATCGCGGCGCAGGTAGCCGTCCTCGTCGATGCTGCCGATCAGATAGACCGCCAGCCGCATGTCGCGCTCCGGCAGATTGCGGTAGCCCAGCTGCTCGACGAGGTATTCCTGCAAAGACCGCCCCTCGGTCAGATAGACCGGACGCTGCTTGTCGTCCTTCGAGAAGTTGTTGATGCGACTCTTGTACGACGGCGTATCATCCTCGCGGAGGTATTCGTCGAAGGAGATCTGCTGGGGCGGCTGCTCCTCGTCCTCGGCCGAACGCTCCTCCTCTTCCAGCACGATATTGTCTTCAATCTCCTGTTTGATGCGCTGTTCGAGCTGCACGGCAGGCAACTCCAGCAGCTTGATCATCTGTATCTGCTGCGGGGAAAGCTTCTGCTGAAGCGAAAGTACCTGTTTCTGATTAATAGCCATATTGGGTCCAAATTAAGAATTACAGCATTCCGAATTTGGTCTCGTCATTTATCGGGTTCGTTTGGATTTCCGAAAGTCGTTCCGGGCGGACTGCTACCTATCTCCAGATTCCGGCCTTCAATTTACAGATTCCGGGCCCTGGCCCCGGGCTTCGGGACGCCGGCAGCGGCAGAGCATACGAAGGTATGACCCGCCGCCGAGGGTCGGGGAAGAGCGGGAGGAGCCGCCGCCGGGCGCCTTCCGTCAGAAGTCGGCGTGCTGGGGCGTCCGCGGGAAAGGCTGCACGTCACGGATGTTGGTCATGCCCGTCACGAAAAGCAGCAGCCGGTCGAAGCCCAGTCCGAAGCCCGAATGGGGCGCCGAGCCCCAGCGGCGGGTATCGAGATACCACCAAAGCTCCCTCTCGTTCATGCCCAATTCGGTGACTCTCGCATGAAGTTTGCCATAATCGGCCTCACGCTCCGAACCGCCGATGATCTCGCCGATTCCCGGGAACAATACGTCCATGGCGCGCACTGTCTTGCCGTCGTCGTTCTGCTTCATGTAGAAGGCCTTGATGTCCTTCGGGTAGTTGATCAAGATGACCGGACGCTTGAAGTGCTCCTCCACAAGGTAGCGCTCGTGCTCGGACTGCAGGTCGCAACCCCAGTCGCAGGGGAATTCGAACTTGCGGCCCGAAGCCTTCAGGATCTCGATGCCTTCGGTGTAGTCGAGCCGCTTGAAATCGTGCTCCAGCACAAAGTGCAGGCGCTCCAGCAGCCCCTTGTCCCACATCTTGTTCATGAATTCGAGGTCTTCCTTGCAGTTGTCCAGCGCATAGCGGATGAGGTATTTGAGAAAATCCTCGGCCAGTTCCATATTGTCCTCCAGTTCGAAGAAGGCCGCTTCCGGCTCGATCATCCAGAACTCCGACGCATGGCGCGGGGTGTTCGAATTTTCGGCACGGAACGTGGGCCCGAAGGTGTAGATGCGCCCCAGCGAGAGTGCGCCCAGCTCGCCTTCGAGCTGGCCCGACACCGTGAGGTTGCACGCCTTGCCGAAGAAGTCCTGCGCGTAGTCGACCTCCCCCTCTTCGGTCCGGGGCAGGTTGTTCATATCGAGTGTCGTCACCTGGAACATCGCCCCGGCGCCTTCGCAGTCCGAAGCCGTAATGATCGGGGTGTGGAAATAGTAGAATCCGTGTTTGTTGAAATATTCGTGGATGGCGTAAGCCATGGCGTGGCGGATGCGGAGCACGGCCCCGAAGGTGTTGGTGCGCGGACGCAGGTAGGCGATTTCGCGCAGGAACTCCAGCGAATGCCCCTTCTTCTGCAGGGGATAGCTCTCGGGGTCGGCCGTACCGTAAACCTGGATCTTCTCGGCCTGCACCTCGACGCCCTGTCCCGATCCCGGCGAGGCCACCAGACGGCCGTCGACACGCAGACAGGCGCCCGTGGTCACGGGTTTGAGCTGCTCCTCGGGGATTTTGGCCAGATCGACCACCACCTGTATGTTACCCACGCACGACCCGTCATTCAGGGCGATGAACGCCACGTTCTTGTTGCCGCGCTTGGTGCGCACCCAGCCTTTTACGACGATGTCGGTATCGACAGCGTCCGATTTCAGGATTTCTACGATTCTCTGCGTTTTCATATCTCGTTTTTGTCTGTGTTTCCAGTCGTTTTTTCCGAATTGACAAAGTTAACGATAATTTGCGATTTGTCAAAAAAAAAGTACCTTTGGTGCCGCAACGGCCCCTCGCTGCATCGGCGTGTTTTCGCGGCCGGCATGCGATTCCGTTTTGAACCGATCCAACTTTTTTATACCTTTGTCCTGATTACATACCCCCGTAAACGATGAAACGAACGCTATTGACGGCTGCACTGGCAGCCTGCACGCTCTCTGCGGCGGCCCAGATCATGGAGGAGAGGAATCCGGTCCCGATGGCGCCCGGAGGGGGCCGCGTCTACCGTACGGAGGTCGTCCCCTACGACGCGCGCCACGACGCCGAGGCCCGCAACCGCGAAGACGGAGGCCACTGGAAGGCTTTCAATCCCGTGGTGACGATGGCCGCCGAAGGCCCTCTCCATGCCATCCTCGAACAGGAGATCGAGATCCCCTTCGCCTGGACCGACGGCGTGGTCTACCTGCACGTGGAAAACCCCGGTTCGGCCTATTCGCTCTGGCTCAACGACCGCCAGGTGGCCGAGGTCGGCGATCCGCTGACACCCGCCGAATTCGACCTGACCCCCTTCATCCGCGAGGGCGCCAATGACTTCAAACTGCTGATGCGCAGCGACAATCCCGCCCGGCAGCTCGACGCCCCGTCCTCCGTCTCCCGCAAGCCCTTTGCGAACAGCTACCTCTATTACCAGAACAAACGCTCGATCGCCGATTTCGAGATCGGACTGGTTCCCGACTCGCTCGGGCGCAACTTCGGAATGCTCGACCTCAAAATCGTGGCGCAGAACGCCTACAACTACGAGGAACCCGTCACCGTCGGCTACGACATCTACTCGCCGCAGGGCAAGCTGCTCGAGTTCAACATGACCGAGATCACCATCCCGGGCCGCTCGACCGACACGGTGCGCTTCTCGCCGTTCATCTACCACACCTACGAGAACAAATGGGAGGCCGGCGGCAAAACGCCGCCCCTCTACAAGGTGATGCTCTTCACGCGCCGCAACGGAGTCTACAAGGAGTATATGCCCCTGAAGGTCGGCTTCGGCAAAACCGAACTCGTCGACGGGCGCATCATGCGGCTGGGCAAGGAGGCGAAACCCGTCAAGGCCGAATACAACGCCGCCGCCGACCGCAAGACAACGCTCGCGGAGCTGAAAGCACTGAAGGCCAAGGGCAAGAACACCATCTGCCCCGGCTATCCGCAGCCCGCGTGGTTCTACGCCCTGTGCGACGAACTGGGCCTCTACGTCATCGACCGGGCGAACATCAACGCCCCGGAGCGGAGCGACGACCGCACCGTCGGAGGCACACCGTCGAACGATCCGCAACTCGTCGGCGACTACCTCGAGCGCGTGAAGGCGATGTACTACCGTTCGCGCAATTTCACCTGCGTCATCGCCTACGAGCTGGGCGGTCCTTCGGGCAACGGCTACAATATGTACAAGGCCTACCAATGGCTCAAGTCGGTCGAAAAGTCCCGTCCGGTGATCTACTCCGACACCGACGGAGAGTGGAATTCGGACCTGTAAGCACGGGGGCCCGACAACCGCCGGCCGACAGCACCCCGGCGGGCAACACCGCTCCAGCAGCCGACACCGATCCGGCAGGCAACACCGCTCCGGCTCGGACATAAGGGAGGGGGCTTAAACAGAGCGTCCGCCCGACAGGCGATAACACGGCGCCCCTCCGAAGCCCCTCCACCGCCTCCCGGAGCATGCATCGCCCGCTCCGGACCGTAGAAACCGATTTGCCCGAACCGAATAAAAAGGCTATCTTTGCGCCGGGCCGAGCCCGACCGCCGCACAGGCGCTACACAATGACCATAGAGCTGATCGTCATAGGAAAAACCGACTCGAAAGAGATCGCCGCGCTGGTGGAGCTGTATGCCCGGCGCGTGAACCACTATTGCCGGTTCGCCCTCACCACGCTGCCCGACGTGCGCAACACCAAAAGCATGAGCGTCCGACAGCAGCGCACGGCCGAAGGCGAAGCCATCCTGCGCCAGCTTGCCGACGGCGACTTCGTTGCGCTGCTCGACGAACGCGGCCAGGAATACCGCTCGGTGGAGTTCGCCCTGTGGCTCCAGAAGCGTCTGAACAGCGGCGTGAAACGCCTGGTGCTGGTCATAGGAGGCCCCTACGGCTTCTCGGACGAGGTCTACGCGCGCGCCGACTGCAAACTCTCGCTCTCGCGCATGACCTTCTCCCACCAGATCGTGCGGGCCATCTTCGCCGAGCAGATCTACCGGGCCTTCACCATCCTCAACAACGAACCCTACCACCACGAATGATGCCGCGCCCCGCCATAGCCGTCCTGACGGCCAACGTCCTCGTTGGCGTGGGGTTGCGCTCCATCCTCGAAAAAGCGGCCCCGGCCGCCGACGTGGAGCTGTTCGGCGATTTTCAGTCCTTCGCGAAGGCCGATCCGGGGCGGTTCATCCATTACTTCGTCACGGCGCAGCTCTTCGCGGCGCACAACGTCTTCTTCCGCGCCCACAGCCACCGGACCATCGTCCTCACCAACGGACAGAACCCCGCCGGGATGCACTGCATCGACGTGCAGGCCGACGAGGAGCGTTTCGTGTGCTCGCTCATGCGCCTGCAACACAGCGTCCACCGTCCGGAGCACACCCTGCCCGCACAGCCGCAGGCCGCACAGCCGCTCACGGAGCGCGAGGTCGAGGTGCTAACGCTCATCGCCGGCGGGCTGCTCAACAAACAGATCGCCGACCGGCTGGAAATCGGCCTGACAACCGTGATCTCCCACCGCCGCAACATCATGGAGAAGCTCGGCATACGCTCCGCCGCCGGACTGGTGGTCTACGCCCTCGCGGCGGGCTATGTCGATCCCGACGGGATGTGAACCTCTCCTCATAAATTAGGATTGCACCGTCCGAAATAAAACCGTTACTTTGTCCCTCGATAACCGCAACCCATACATGCTCCGCAAATCGCTCGTCATACCTCTGTTGCTGGTGGCCTCCGCGGCCGCGGGCGGCACCACGGGCGGCAACGGCCCGACACCGGACACGGAGACGGCCGACACGGTGATCGTGGTGGACAAGGTGCAGGTGACGGCCATCAAGCACGGCTTCGTGCTGCGTTCGCAGCCCGTCGCAACGTCGATCGTCGGCAGCCGCGCCATCGAACGCGGCCATATCGGAGCGGTGAAAAATCTCTCGCAGACGGTTCCCAACTTCCATGCCCCGGACTACGGCTCGCGCATGACCTCGTCGATCTACATACGGGGCCTCGGGGCGCGCATCGACCAGCCGGCCATCGGGCTTAACATCGACAACGTCCCAGTGCTGAACAAGGACAACTTCGACACGGAGCTGGCCGACGCCGAACGCATCGAGGTCCTGCGCGGCCCCCAGTCGATGCTCTACGGCCGCAACACGATGGGCGGCGTGGTGAACGTCTACACCCGCTCGCCGCTCACCTACGAGGGGGTGCGGCTGACGGCCGAGTATGGCAGCGGGGACTCCTACCGCTTCCGGGCATCGTCCTACTACAAGTTCTCGCCCGACTTCGGCATGGCCGTAACGGGCTATTACACCCACACGGGCGGGTTCTTCGACAACGACTTTACGGGCAAAAAATGCGACTGGGAACGCATGTGCGGAGGACGCTGGAAAATGCAGTGGCGCAACGGCCGGGGCGTGCACATCGACAACACCTTCACGTTCTCGTCGCTCGATCAGGGCGGCTACCCCTATGCCTATGCCGGCGAGGATATCGTACGCGACGGCCAGACCGTCATCCGCAAGGGCCAGATCAGCTACAACGACCCGTCGGGCTACCGCCGCAAGACCTTCAGCGACGGGCTGAGCGTGCGCTACGACGCCGCGAACTACTCCGTCTCGTCGATCACCTCGTACCAATACTCCGACGACGAGATGACGCTCGATCAGGATTTCACGCCCGAATCCTGGTTCACACTCCGGCAGTCCCGGCGCGAGCATGCCCTCACCGAGGAGCTCGTCTTCCGGTCGCACGACGGACGCCGCTACGGATGGCTGTTCGGGGCCTTCGGATTCTACCGCCACGGCGTGATGGACGCCCCGGTGCATTTCAAACGGAAGGGCATCGAGGAGCTGATTCTCAAAAACGCCAATGCCTCTCCCGATCTGGTCTACGCGATGGATGCCGACAGGCTGCCGCTCTACTCCGATTTCCGCATGCCCTCATACGGCGCGGCGCTCTACCACGAATCCCGCTTTACGCTGGGCCGCTGGCAGATCACGGCCGGCATACGCGCCGACTACGAACGCACGCGGCTGCGCTACCACAGCAAAGCCCGGATGAACTACCAGCTCAGCGTCAACGGCGGAGCTCCGTTTCCCCTCGACATCGACATCGACCAAACCAACGAAATAGCCCACTCCTATACCGAGATCCTCCCGAAGTTCACGGCGATGTACCGCTTCGACGAGATGCGCAATCTCTATGTGTCCATAGCCCGGGGCTACAAGGCCGGAGGATTCAATACGCAGATGTTCTCGGACATCCTGCAGGAGAAAATCAAATGGCAGATGGTTTCGGGAATCCCCTACGAAGAGCCCGACATCATGTCCTACAAACCCGAATACAGCTGGAACTACGAACTGGGCGGCCATTTTTCGTGCATGGACGGCGCCGTGCGGGGCGACTTCGCGCTGTTCTGCATCGACGTCCGCGACCAGCAGCTCACGGTCTTCCCCCCGGGCAAGGCCACGGGCCGCATGATGACCAACGCGGGCCGCACACGCAGCCTCGGAGCCGAAGCGGCGCTACGGGTCTCGCCGTGGCGGCAGTTGGAAATCAACCTGGCCTACGGCTATACCGACGCCCGGTTCCTTAAATTCGAGACCACCGCAAAGGACGCCGAGGGCATCCCCGTGCGCGTCAGCTACAAGGGCAACCGCATCCCCTACGCCCCGCAGCACACGCTTGCAACCGGGGCGACATGGACCCTGCCCACGGGCGTCAGGTGGCTCGGCGACGTGGTCCTGCAGGCCGGGATCCGCGGCACGGGCCCCATCCGGTGGAACGAGGAGAACACGCTTTCGCAACCTTTCTATGCGTTAGTGGATGCCTCCGTGCGCCTTGAGCACAGCCGCTATTCGCTCGACATCTGGGGCCGCAACCTCGGGGGAGCGCACTACGACGTCTTCTATTTCAAGTCGATCGGCAACGAGTTCGTCCAGCGCGGACGGCCCCGCACCTTCGGCATCACCCTGAATATAACCATCTAAAAACACCAACGCATGAAAAAATTCCTCTTCCTGCTGCTGGCCACGGCCGCATTTGCAGCCTGCAACGATGACGACGGCTCGCCCAAAATCCGCTACGCCTCGACCAACGAAGGCATTGTCAACGGAGACCTGCAGGGCGTCAACATGCATTTCTACGGCGTGGCAACGGTCACCGAAGCACAGCAAAACAGCACCTACACCGACAACGAAGCCTATTTCGAGTTTGCGGGCGGTTCGGACCATTTCTCCCTCTACATGCACAAAACGCGCTTTGCAGCCGCCATGCCGCCCCTCGAGATGATGCTTCCGCACACACCCTACACGGGCAGGGGCAATTCGATCACCTTCTCCCAGGCGAGCATCGTTCCCGAAGTCAAGCTGCCCGGCGCCGACGGCGGATACAACTACCAGCCCATGCCGGCCTACACGCTCACCGAAGTCAAAGGATCGATCGACGGTGTCAACTGCCGCGTCAGCTTCGTCTGCAACGTCCCCAGACTGGGAACCTACCGTGTGGAATACGAAGGCAAACTGATTATCAAAGAATAAATACCCGATACCATGAAACCCGAATACAAACCCTTTGTGGATGAATTGATCGAACTCTGTATCAAGGAGGACATCGGCGACGGCGACCACACGTCGCTCTCGTGCATCCCGGCCGACGAGCACGGGCGCATGCGCCTGCTGTGCAAGCAGGAAGGCACGATCGCCGGCATCGAAATCGCAGAACTGGTGCTGCAGCGCCTCGATCCGGAAATGAAATTCGAACAGATCCTGCACGACGGAGACCGTGTCGCGCCCGGCGACGTGGCCTTCTACGTCTCGGGACGCCTGCGCTCGCTGCTTCAGGCCGAGCGCATCCTGCTGAACATCATGCAGCGCATGAGCGGCGTGGCGACCCAGACCGCCGTCTACGTCAAGCGCCTGGAGGGACTCCACACCAAGGTCCTCGACACACGCAAGACCACCCCCGGCATGCGCGTGCTGGACAAGATGGCCGTGAAGATCGGCGGCGGCGAGAACCACCGCATGGGTCTCTTCGACATGATCCTGCTGAAGGACAACCACATCGACTTCGCCGGCGGCATCCGTCCCGCCATCGAGGGAGTGCGCGAATACCTCGCGGCCAGGGGCAAGACGATCCCCATCGAGTGCGAGGTCCGCACGCTGGAGGACATCGACGAGGTGTTCGCGGCGGGCGGCGTCGACCGCATCATGTTCGACAACTTCACGCCCGAAATGACCCGCAAGGCGGTCGAAAAGGTTGCCGGACGCTGCCAGACCGAATCGAGCGGCGGCATCACCCTCGACACGATGCGCGACTACGCCCAATGCGGCGTCGACTTCATCTCGGTGGGCGCACTGACGCACCAGATCAAGTCGCTCGACATGTCGCTGAAAGCCTGCGAATAAAGCATGAAGCGCCTGCTCCATACACCGCCGGCTCTGCTCGTGTGGCGCATCGCACTGCTCTACGTGGTGCTGATGCTCTGCAGGGTGGCATTCTGGGCCTACAACGCCGTGCTGCTCAGTCCGCCGGTATGGAGTGAACTGGGCCATCTCGCCGTCGGGGCGCTGAAATTCGACACCGCGTCGATCGTCTATGCCAACGGCGTGTTCATCCTGCTCTCGCTCCTGCCCCTGCACCTGCGCGAACGGCGCTGGTACCGGGGCATGCTGTTCTGGTACTATGTGATCGTCAACGCCGTGCTGGTCGCGGCTGCAAACCTTGCCGACACGGTCTATTTCCGCTACACGCAGAAGCGGTTCACGGCCGACGAAATCTTCTTCGCCGACAACGACAACTCGCTGCAGCTGGCCGGGAAATTCATGGCCGAAAACTGGTACCTGGTATTGCTGTGGGCGGGCCTCGTGGCGCTGCTGGCGTGGGGTTACCGCCGCCGGACGCGCGAGGAAAGCATGTTCAGCCACGGCTGGGTCTACTATGCCGGCAGCACGGTCATCTTCGCCCTCGCGGCGGGGCTGAGCATCGCCGGAATGCGCGGCGGCATGACCCGCATGACGCGCCCTATCACCCTTTCCAACGCCACGCTCTACACGGCGGACAGCGGCAAGGCCAATCTGATCCTGAGCAACCCGTTCTGCATCCTGCGCACCATCGGAAACGCCGGAGGGATCAAATACCGGAAAACATTCACCCCCGGGGAGCTGGCGCGGCAGTTCACGCCCGTGCACCGGCCCGCCGACAGTGTCGCCGTCGACCTCACGGGCCGCAACGTCATGATTTTCATCATGGAGAGCATGTCGGCCGAACACTCCGCCTACCTCCATCCGGAACTCTACGCCGACCTGCCGGAAAAGGGCTTCACACCCTTCCTCGACTCGCTGATGCGCAACGGACTGGCCTTTAAACGGATGTATGCCAACGGCACACGGTCCATCCAGGCCATGCCTTCGGTGCTGGGAAGCATCCCCTCGTTCCGCACCCCCTTCGTGCTGATGCCCCAGTCGCTGGGCAAGAGCCGCCAGCTGCCCGCCATGCTGGCCGACAAGGGCTATGAAACGGCCTTCTTCTGCGGTTCGGAACGCGGCTCGATGGGCTTCGGAGCCTATGCCCGTTCGGCGGGTGTCGACCGTCTCGTGAGCCGCGAGGACTACGAGGCGAAACACGGCACGGACGATTTCGACGGCTACTGGGGCATCTGGGACGAAGAGTTCCTGCAATTCACCGGCGAGGAGCTGGCGGCAATGCCCGAACCCTTCTTTGCCGCACTGTTTACCCTCTCGTCACACCACCCGTTCGTCGTCCCCGAGAAGTATGCCGCGACGCTGCCCGAGGGCTACACCCGGATTCACAAGGGCGTGGCCTACGACGACCGGGCATTCCGGCTCTTCTTCGAACGCTTCAGCGCCGAGGAGTGGTTCCGCCGCACGATCTTCGTCTTCGTCGCCGACCACGTCTCGTCGGAGAAATTTGCGGAGGAGACACGCTCCTGGCCCGGCAACATGCACATCATCGGCTTCATCTACACCCCCGACGGAGCCCTGCAGGGCCAGATCGGCGAGGTCACGCAGCAACTGGACATCATGCCCACCCTGCTGGGACTCACGGGCAACCGGGAACCCTATTTCGCATTCGGACGCGACGTGCTGAACGAACCGCAGCGGCCCCGCTGGTCGGTCAGCTACGACGGACGGTTCCGCGCATTGACCGACGAAGGCGCGGTCGTGCTCGACGATTCGGACATGGAGATACAGGAGTGTCGGGCGACCCCGGCCGCCGACACTTTGGCCCGAAATTTTCAGGCCCTGATCCAGCAATATTATACCCATATCGAAAAAAAGAGCTATACGGCAAATGATTGAATTCCAACCCGTACGTCTCGAAGACCGGGCGGCCATTGAGCGTTATACCATGCCCTCGGACATCTGCAACTGCGACCTCGCTTTCGCCAACATGTACTGCTGGCAGGAGGTGTTCCACAGTGCATGGGCCGAGATCGACGGATTTCTGGTGATCCGCTTCCGGATCGACGGCGGCGAACGCATCGGCTACATGCAGCCCGTCGGCGAGGGCGACTTCGGCCCGATCCTGCCCCTCCTGCGCCAGGATGCCCACGCCCACGGACAGCGGCTGCGGATCATCGGGCTGACGGACCAGGGCCGCGAGACGATCCGCCGGACCGTTCCCTGCCATTTCGCATTCGAGTCGGACCGCGCGCTGGAGGACTACGTCTACACGGCCGACGATCTGCGCAACCTCCCCGGGCGCCGCTACCAGCCCAAGCGCAACCACATCAACCGCTTCACGGCCGAATATCCCGACTACCGCTACGAGCGGCTGACGCCCGACCGCTTCGAGGAGTGCATGGCCCTCGAACGCGAATGGCGCAAGGCCCATGAGGGCCACACCTCGGAGTTGTGCGCCGAGCAGCGGGCCATGCAACGGGCCTTCGAACACTTCGAAGAACTGGGCCTGATCGGCGGATGCATCTATGTCGGCGACCGCCTCGCCGCCTTCACCTACGGATCGGCGGTCAACGACCACACCTTCGACACCCATGTAGAGAAGGCCGACACGGAGTTTTCCGGAGCCTTCACGATCATCAACAAACTCTTTGCGCAGCACCTCCCCGAGCGTTTCACGCTGATCAACCGCGAGGAGGACCTCGGACTGGACGGCCTGCGGCAGGCCAAACTCTCCTACCACCCGGCATTCCTGCAGCACAAATTCACGGCGATCTGCATGCACCCCGACGAATTGGCCTGCAAAGAGCTTTGGATGAAGGCCTTCGGCGACGACGAAGAGTTCGCCGATTCGTTCATCATGCGCTATTACTCCCGCCGCCGGATGCTGACGGCCGAGGCCGACGGGCGCATGGCAGCGATGCTCCACCTCCTGCCGTTCCGGACGGAACTGGGCCGCACGACCTATATTTACGGGGTGGCGACGGACCCTGCATTCCGGGGACGCGGCCTTGCGTCGCAGCTGATGGGCGAAGCCATGCGACTCATCGCGGACCGCGGCGACGATGCAGCCTTCCTCATCCCGACACCCGGCAAGGAGTGGCTCCGCGAATTTTACGGAGGCTTCGGATTTGCCGACGACATTCCGACCCGCTTTGTTTCCGCAGACCGCTTCGACTTTGGCACGGGCGATGCGGCCGCCGATCGGGCGATGATCTGGCGCCGCAACCCCTCGGATCCGCTTCCGGAACAACTCACCGCCACCTGGCTCTCGTAAATTCGAAACTCTCCTCGCGGGAGTCTTTTTTTTGCCCCCGAATCCCCAAACACCCGACCTCAAAGCTCCCGGATCCAAAGCATCTCCCCGGACCCAAAGGTCCCGGCCTCAAAGCCCGCCGGACCGAAAAACCCTTCCCGTCCCCAAAACGCCCCGCCCCGGGGCAACACCCTCTTGCAACACCCCTTTTTCCGACCGGGCGTCACCGAAAAGACGTCCGCCCCACCGATCATTTCGTTTCGCAATTATTTTATATCAAAAGAAAACTAAAAGCAGGCGAAAAGAAAAACAATAAATCTTCCAAAGAAAGCATTTCTAAAATTTAAAATTTTTTATTTGCAGGGAAAAGCCCCTCCATTTTGTTTTCCCAAAAAATAAGTTTAATTTTGAAACAACTCCGAAACACAATCGAAATATAAATCACTTACCTTTGAAACGTTTTTCCGGGCAGAAACAACCCGAAAAACAGGATAAACCTGTGGTTACCATATATATAATAGAAGACGGAAGGGCCGACAAGGCCACAAACAAAGGCCTCGGGACCAAGTCCCCAACCGGAAATTTCCGGATCTCCACACTTTTCGGGCAAGCGGATTTGCCAAATATGCAGACAAATAGAAAACCATAACACAAGAACTGAAAATGAAAAACGTATTCAAGCACCTGTTGCTGCTGCTCATCGCCGTCTCGCAACTTTTGGCCTGCGGCAGCGAAGACGAAAAGAGCCCCGCGGATAATTTCGACGTGCGATTCACGGTTCCGGGATCGATAGACGTCCCCAAAGGCGGCGAGTACACGTTCCATGTGACCGGGGGAGGGGGCTCGCTCCTGACCACCGACACCTTCCTGCTTGAGTCGGAGGCCGGCATCTCCTACATCTGCCCCATCGCCGACACCGCGGCCGAAAGTTTCACCGTGCGCCTGTCCGCCGAGTGCGAAACCGGCTCCTACCGAATCTTCGTCAAAAGAGGCACGCGCAAAAAGCCGTTCGGAAAAATCTACATCAACATCGTCGACGACATCGACTTCAAACCGGATGCCGGCACCACGGTCTACGGAATCGTGTCGTCGGAGGGCATCGGCGTGGCGAACGTCGTGGTCTCCGACGGCGTGGAAGTGACCCTCACGGACGAGAAGGGCATCTATCAGCTCTCATCGGCCAAAAAGTGGGGCTATGTCTTCATCTCCATCCCAAGCGGCTACGAAGTGCCCTCCGTCGGGGTGCTCCCGCAGTTCCACCAAGCGCTCAAAAACCGCCCCGACGCTGTCGAGCGGGCCGACTTCAAGCTCGAAAAGGTCGACGGTCAGGATACCTACAAGCTCTTCATGCTGGGCGACATGCACCTGGCCAACCGCACGAACGACCTGGCACAGTTCGCCGGCTTCACCTCCGATCTGACGGACTACATGACCCGCCACAAGGGCGAGAAGATGTACGCCCTCACCCTCGGGGACATGACCTGGGACCTCTACTGGTATTCGAACAGCTACTGTTTCCCCCAATACCTGAATAGCGTCAACAGCCAGATCAAGGATCTGCAGATCTTCCACACCATGGGCAACCACGACAACGACTTCAAGACCAGTTCGGACTACGACGCGGCGACCAAATATGTGGATCAGATCTGCCCGACCTACTATTCGTTCAACATCGGCAAGGTCCACTACGTCGTCATGGACGACATCGACTGCAGCAGCTACGACGGCACCGACGCCCGCAACTATGTCAAGAGCCTCTCGGCCGAGCAGCTGGACTGGCTGGCAAAAGACCTCTCCTATGTGCCCAAGACGACTCCCCTCATCGTTGCGATGCATGCGCAGGTATTCTACCCGACCCTATCGGGATTCAGAATCGACCACGACCCGGTCAACACCCAGCGGCTTTTCGAGATCCTCGACGGATACAGGGTCCATTTCGTGACGGGGCACACCCACATGACCTTCAACGTGACGCCCGATGCTCAGATCGTGGGCGGACGCGACTTCCGGGAGCACAACTCCGGCTCGATATGCGCATCATGGTGGTGGTCGGGCAACCTCACGCCCGGAATCCACATCGGCACCGACGGCACCCCGGGCGGCTACGGCATCTGGGAGATCTCGGGCACCGATTTCAAATGGCGCTACAAAGCGACCGGATGGCCCGAAGACTACCAGTTCCGCAGCTACGATCTGAACAACGTGCATTTTTCGATGGCCGACGTTCCGCTGATGCCCGAGGATGTCCCCGCCTCCGTGAAGAGGGACTACCAGCGATATGTCGACGCCTATCCGCAGAACAGCAACAACGAGGTGCTGATCAACATCTGGAACTGGAATTCGGACTGGACGCTGCAGGTCGTCGACGAGAACCACAAGACGCTACCCTACACCGAAGTCTGGGCCTACGACCCGCTCCACATCGCGGCACTCTCCGTCAAGCGGTTCAACACGGCGGGACTCAAGACAACCCCGTCGTTCGTGACCGAAAGATTCACGCACTTCTTCAAGGTGAAGGCGGACGATGCCGACACCGATCTGGTGATCACCGTCAAGGACGAATTCGGAAACGTGTGGACCGAAAACATGCAGCGGCCGAAAGCATTCTCCACGGATGCCTACCAACGCAAGTGATCCCCTCCCCGACAAGACGAACGTCAATCATTAACCATCAAACATAGATTTCATGAGCGTATTAAGACCACTGGTTCTATCTCTTCTTCTGGCATTTGGAGCGGGCATAACAGTCCTTTCGGCCCAGAGCAGGGAGGTTTCGGGCAAAGTCCTCGATGCCAATCAACAGCCATTAGTGGGTGTTGCCGTACTGGTCGATGGCACGACCAAGGGCGTCATCACCTCCGAAAACGGCAGCTTCAAGATCCAGGTTTCGCCGGCAGAGGCCGTTCTTCAGGTCTCCTGCCTGGGTTACCTGCCCCAGAAAGTGACGGTTCCCCCAAGCCGGGACAACATCACGATCTACCTGCAGGAGGACGCCATCATGCTCGATGCCACCGTCGTAATCGGCTACGGCACACAGAAAAAAGTCAACCTCACGGGCGCCGTTGCAACCGTAGGGAGCAAGGATCTCGAAAACCGCGTCACCCATTCGCTGGGCAGCATGCTCCAGGGCTCGGTGGCGGGTCTCAACATCACCACCTCCTCGGGAAAACCCGGCAGCACGCCGGCAATCAACATCCGCGGCGTCAACTCGATCAATTCGGCCGACCCGCTCGTGCTGATCGACGGCGTGGTGGGCGACTTGAACCGCGTCAATCCCAACGACGTGGAGTCGATCTCGGTCATCAAGGACGCCTCGGCGGCAGCCGTCTACGGCGCCCGCGCAGCCTTCGGCGTCATTCTGGTCACCACCAAGAACGGCTCGCCCCAGGACGGCAAGGCGACGGTGCGTTACAGCGGCCGTTTCGGCTGGGAGGAGCCCACAACCTCGACCGACTACGAGAACCGCGGCTACTGGTCGGTCTATACGGTCAACAAGTTCTGGCAGGCCGACTCCGGGACGAACTATGTCAAATACAATGATTACGACATGCAGCAGCTGCTGGCGCGCGTGAACGACAGGACCGAGCACCCCGATCGTCCGTGGGTCGTCGAAGAGATCCGCAACGGCCGCAAACAGTGGGTCTACTACGGCAACTACGACTGGTGGGACATGCTCTTCCAGCAGCGTCGGCCCGTGCAGCAGCACAACATCTCGCTCAGCGGCGGCACGAAGGACATCAAATACCTCGTCTCGGGAGCCTATGACCGCCAGGAAGGCATCCAGCGCGCCCATCCCGACGTGTACAACAAGTACAACCTGCGTGCGAAACTCGATTTCCGGATCAACCGGTGGGCAACGCTCTCGAACAACACGTCGTTCTTCTCGTCGAACTACAAGTCGCTGGGAGACGGCAGCGTCGACAACACCATCGCTTACAGCGCCCGCCACGCCCTGGCCAACTTCCCAATGAAGAACCCCGACGGATCGTGGCTCTACAGCACGCCGTATCTCGACTACAAGATCGCCAACGGACGCCACATCCTGCTCAATGAGGGCACGCACCGCAACGTCGACCGCTCGAACGACTTCTCGAACACGACGCGTCTGGTCATCACGCCGTTCAAGACGCTGAGCATCACGGGTGACTTCACCTACCGTCTCTACCAGAACCGCAACACGAGCCGCAGCTCGGCCATGAACTACCGCGAATATCCCGACGGGCCGCTGCTCGCCTACGACACGGGGGCCGGCATGAACCAGCTCGACGAAGTGGTCCAGACCCGCAACTACTATTCGGCCAACGTCTATGCCAACTACGACGAAACATTCGGCGAGGCACACCACGTGTCGGCAACCGCCGGATTCAACTACGAAACGTGGTCCAGCAAGAACGTCTCGGTGGCAGGCATCAACCTCTCCTCCATCGACCTCGACGACCTGAATCTCGCAACGGGATCGCCCACCGACGGGGCCTATGGCGGCGGCCAGAACGAATATGCCCTGGCGGGTTTCTTCGCCCGTATCAACTACGACTACAAAGGGCGCTATCTCTTCGAGGTGAGCGGGCGCTACGACGGATCGTCGCGTTTCGCATCGGGCCACCGCTGGGGTCTGTTCCCCTCGGCATCGGCCGGATGGCGCATCTCCGAGGAGCCCTTCTTCGGCAACGCCAAAGACCTGGTGGACAACCTCAAGCTGCGCGTTTCGTTCGGCAGTCTGGGCAACCAGAACGTATCGTCCTACTACACCTACATGCGCCTGATCACGAACAAGGATTTCGGCAACTACACCTTCGACGGCAGCATAAAGGGCAAATACTCCTCGCTGGGAGCCCCCGTAGCCTCCAACCTGACCTGGGAGACCGCCCAGCAGTGGGACATGGGTCTGGATCTCACCATGCTGAACAACCGGCTCAACTTCACGGGCGACGTCTACTTCCGCGACACGAAGGACATGCTGACCGACGGAATGGCGCTGCCCGGCGTATACGGAGCCGATTCGCCCAGCATGAACTCCGCCGAACTGCGCACGAAGGGTTATGAGCTCTCCGTCAGCTGGCGCGACCAGTTCAAACTCGCCGGCAAACCCTTCGAATACAGCTTCGGCTTCAACATCAGCGACTACAAGAGCGTCATCACCAAATACGACAACAACCCCAACAAGTCATTGACCAACCTGACCAAGGGCGACTATTACGTCGGCATGGAGATCGGCGAAATCTGGGGCTTCAAGACCGACGGGTTCTTCAAGACCACCGAAGAGGCGCAGGCCTATGCCAAAGAGGTCGACCTGAGCTACAGCACGGGACGTCTGACCGGCGGCTGGCAGGCCGGCGACCTGAAGTTCCTCGACCTCGATGGCAACGGCGTCTGGGGAGTCGGCAACGACACCGTCGACAAGCCGGGCGACCGGAGGATCCTGGGCAACTCGCTCCCGACGCTCTCCTACGGCATCAATGCCTCGATCCGCTGGATGGGCTTCGACGCTTCGGTCTTCTTCCAGGGCACCGGCAACCACTACTGGTATCCCCACGGCGAGATGATGCCTTTCTGGGGCTGCTATTCCTATTCCTACCTCTCCTACCTCCCGAAGGATTTCCTCGGCAAGGTCTGGGCCGAGGACAATCCCAACTCCTACTTCCCGCGCGCAAGAGCCTACTCGGCTTCGGGAGGCTATCTGAGCAAGGTCAACGACCGTTACCTGCAGAATATCCGCTACCTGCGCCTGAAGAACCTGACCGTCGGCTACACCATCCCGGCGACCCTCACCAAAAAGGCCGGCATCGACCAGATCCGCATCTATTTCTCGGGCGAGAACCTCTGCTACTGGTCACCGCTCAAAAAGAACTCCAAATACGTCGACCCCGAAGCGGCCATCAACCGTTCCGGCGTGAACAACAACGCCTACTATCCGTGGGCCAAGACGTTCATGTTCGGCATCGACATCACATTCTAATTTCAAAATCCGAATATCATGAAGCGATTAATCATATTGGCAGCAACGCTGGTCACCGGCTTCTCGGCCTGCGACTCCCTGCTCGACAAAGAACCGTTGGATCGGGTGACGCAGTTCGACTATTTCAAGACGAGGAGCGACCTGGAGCTCTTCTCCAACCCCTTCTACGACAATCTGCTGGACAAGACGCCCTACGATGAGCAGAACGACCTGCTCGTTCAGCTGACCCTCTCCGACATCCTCTACGGAGGCGACAAACGCACCGTCCCGAACACCGGCGGTGGCTGGTCGTGGGGCAACCTGCGCCGCATAAACACCCTGCTGGAATATATCGACCAATGCGAAGACACGGAGGCCGTGACCGAATATACCGCACTGGCCAAATTCTTCCGCGCCTCGTTCTATTTCGACAAGGTGCGACGCTTCGGCGACGTGCCCTGGTACGACATGCAGCTCGGCTCGGCCGACGCAGCGCTCTACAAACCGCGCGATTCACGCGAACTAATCCTGACCAACATGATCAGGGACATCGACGAAGCCATCGCCAGCGGCGGCCTGACCGAAGAGGTGACCCCCTACCGCGTCAACAAATGGGCGGCTCTGGCGCTGAAAGCGCGGTTCTGCCTCTTCGAGGGCACCTATCGCAAATACCACAGCCTCAACCTCGAGGGACACGACGCCGACTACTATCTGGAGGAAGCCGCCAAGGCCGCCAAAACCATCATCGACGAGGGTCCCTACAAGCTCTACACCACCAACAATCCGGACAAGGACTACATGATGCTCTTCGCACAGGAGAATGCCAGCCCCGAAGAGTATATCCTCGCCATCCGGAACAGCTACGAGGCGCAGGTCTACCACAACGCGACGGCCTACACGCTCCTGCCGACCCAGGGCCGCCCGGGCTACACCCGCAAATTCATCAACATGTACCAGATGAAGGACGGCACCTCCTTCACCGACCGGGCGGGGTGGCAGACGATGCCCTTCACCGAGGAGGTGAAAGACCGCGACCCGCGTCTGGCACAGTCGATCCGCACGCCGGGCTACAAACGCATCGGCGCCAAGCAGGTGCAGGGGCCCGATCTCGGCGTCACGATCACCGGCTACCAACCCATCAAGTTCGTCCAGGAGCCGACGGCCTCGGGAGGACAGATCGACCGCAACGACCGTTCGACCTGCGACATGCCGGTTTTCCGCTACGCCGAGGTGCTGCTCAACTATGCCGAGGCCAAGGCCGAGCTGGGATCCCTCACGCAGGGTGATCTGGATCTCACCGTCAACCAAATCCGCAAGCGGGTGGGGATGCCGGCCCTCGATCTGAAGCATCTCAAGACCAAACAAGTCGACTGGTATCTTTCGTCCGAGGAATACGGCTATCCCAATGTGACCGGTGCCAACCAGAACGTCATTCTGGAGATCCGCCGCGAACGCACCGTCGAGCTGATCCAGGAGGGTTTCCGGCTTCAGGATCTGTATCGCTGGAAAGCCGGCCATTGCATCAACCAGCCCATTTCGGGCATGTATTTCCCCAAACCCGGCTCATACCATCTTGCCGGCAAAGAAACGCCCGATCTGATTCTCTATGAGGCAGGAAGCAGCAAGCCCGCAGGCGGCGAAGGGGTTTCGGTATACGAACTCGGCTCGGATATCATTCTCTCCGAGGGCAACAAAGGCTATGTCTACTATCACAAAACCGTAGAGAGCCTGCGCACTCCGTTCAACGAGGAGCGCGACTACCTCTACCCGATTCCCAGCGGCGAGCGTTCGCTCAACCCGAACCTCACGCAGAATCCGGGCTGGAGCGACGGACTCGATTTTTAAGTGGGAAACAACCTAAAAAACATGATTATGAGATTTGTAAAATATATGACAGCCCCGCTCCTCATGGCGGCCCTGTGCACCTTCTGGGGCTGCGACAAGGAGGAGGACCATCTTTCCGAAGCCGTTCTGGCGAGCGCCCGCACCGTGAATTTCGAAGCGACGAAAGCCGTCGAAAAGATCATCACCGTCTATGCCGACGCCGACTGGGTGTCGGAAGCCCCCGACTGGGTGACGGTCACACCCGCCTCGGGAACCGGTGTCGTCGACGTGACGATCGCGGTGAGCGACAACATGCGCGACGGCGCGGAGGACAATCCCCGCAAAGCGCCCCTCGTCTTCAAGGGACGGACCCTCGCAAGCCGCGCGGAGGTGCTCATCACGCAGGACGGCGACAAATACCGCGATGTGAAGGAGTACACGGCGGGAGAGATCGCCGCCCTGGCCGACGAAACGATCCTCTCCGTGCCGTCGGCGATCGTCGTGGCCGTGACGACCAAAGGCTTCGTCATCAGCGACGACCAAAATACGGACAACATCTTCGTTGCAAACGAAACGACGGTTTCCGTCGGCGACCGGATTTCGTTTCTGGGCACCAAGTCGTCCGATTCGCAGAGCCTCCCGGCCATCATCGACTGCGACCGGGTGAAGGTCCTCACCTCCGGAACGGTGAACTACCCCGCACCGGAAGAGATCAGCGCAAAAATCGACGACTACGCCCCCTCCAAGCGGGAATACGTCTCCGTCAAGGGCGTCTTCAACGGCAGCAGCCTCGTCGTTTCGGCGGATGCCAGGTATTCGGTCAGCTTCGTGGACACCCCCTCAAGTCTGGGTCTGGCCACACTGGCCGGGCATATCGTAACCGTCACCGGCTACTACGCCGGTCTGGCCGAGCCCGTGCAGCGCATCATGGTCACCGCCGTCGAGGACAACGGGCTGAACGAAATCGTCTACTTCATGGAGAATTTCGAATGGCTCGAAGCGTGGTCCGTAGCAGGCGGTGCAGGACGGACGGTCGAAACGGACGATCCTAATGCTACGGCTCCGCAACTCCCGAAAGTCAGCGTTGACGGGGTATCGAGCCTCGATGCACTCGAAGCGAAAGGCTACAAATTCCTGCGCGTCACCACCAAAACGGAGGGAGAATGCATCTACCTCCAGCGCAATTACCTCAAGTTTGGCAAAACGTCGTATCAGGCGGGCATCGTCCTTCCGTCGATCGACGGCATTGCATCGGACGCCAAACCCCGCCTGTCGTTCGACTGGTGCCCGATGCGCCAGGGATCCGGCAAGATCGACCCCGTGAATCTGATCGTCATCGTGGAGAACGGCGGCGAGGAAATGACCTTCGACATTCCGACCCACGAGTGGGAGAACAACCACAAGCTCGAATGGATCAGGGCCGAAATCCTGCTGTCCGGGGTCACGATCACCAAGGAGACCCGAATCACAATCCGCCAGACGCAGTGGCCCGAGAAGACAGCCAACCGCTGGTTCCTCGACAACGTCAAAATCTCCGAACCGATAAACCCCTGACAAGGGGAACCCCGCAAAACGAAATCAGCCGTTGACCCCGAAGGTCAACGGCTGATTTTTTCAGCAAAGGCGCCAAAAGACGATGTTTCCGCGCGGATCCGCCATCTATCGGCCTGCCCGCCGCAGAAAACACTCGATCGTGTTCTCCATCAGGCAGCAGATCGTCATCGGTCCCACGCCGCCCGGCACGGGAGTGATCACCGAGGCCTTGGGCTCGATGGCGGCGAAATCGACATCGCCGCACAACCGCCCCGTCTCCGGATCGCGGTTTACCCCCACGTCGATCACCACAGCCCCTTCCGAGACCATGTCCGCCGTGACGAACTTCGGCCGCCCGATAGCCACCACCAGAATCTCCGCGCCGCGCGTCACCTCCCCGAGGTTGCGCGTGCGGCTGTGGGCCATGGTCACCGTGGCGTTCGCATCGAGCAGCAGTTTCGACACGGGAAGCCCCACAATATTGCTGCGTCCGATCACCACGGCACGCTTGCCGGCAATCTCCACGCCTGCCGTCTGCAGCATCTTGATAATGCCCTTCGGCGTGCAGGGAAGCGTGCAGGGCTGTTTCTGCCACAATGCCGCGACGTTCAGGGGATGGAATCCGTCGACATCCTTCTGTTTGTCGATGGCGGCAATCACCTTGTCCTCGTCGATGTGCTTCGGGAGGGGCAGCTGAACCAGAATGCCGTCCACCTCGTCGTCGCGGTTCAGTGTCGCGATGATGTCCAGCAGCTCGGCCTCGGAAACCGATTCGGGCTTTCGGATCGTGGTATTGCAGATGCCCACTTCGGCCGACGCCTTGGCCTTGCCCGTCACATAGCTCACACTGCCGGGATCCTCGCCCACGAGGATGACGACCAGATGGGGCACACGCCCGTATTTTGCGGGGAAGGTCTTCACCTGCTCCGCCATTTCAAGTTTCAGTTTTGCTGAAAGTTCTTTTCCGCTGATGATTTTTGCCATATATCGCTCGTATTATCGTTTCAAAAGTGTAAAATGCAAGGCGCAACATCCGCCCCTCCGGAATCCGCGCAAGCCTGTTTCCCGCAAGATCCACCGCCCGGCCCCAGGCCGCACAAGCCTGTTCCGTCCAAGCCGCTCCGCACAAGATTCGCCGCGGCACCCGGCACTCCCGGCCCAACCGGCCCACAGCGCGCTCGCCGCGGACCCGGCCGGACAAGGCCGGACAAGGCATCAATCGCCGAAAGCCCGGTGACCGATATCGGTGCGGTGGAACAGGTTGTCGCAGTCGATGCGGTCCACGTCGGCCAACGCATTCTTCCGCGCTTCGGCCAAGTCGCGGCCCCGGCCCACCACGAACAGCACGCGGCCTCCGTTGGTGAGAATCCGGTCGCCGTCGGCCCGGGTTCCCATGTGATAGACAGTCCCTTCGACACGGTCCAGGCCCTGAATCCCATGTCCTTTTTCGTAGTCGCCCGGATAGCCCTTCGAGGCCAGCACGATGCCCAGCGTCGCGAAATCGTGCCACTCCGGCTGCGCATCGCGGCCCTCGGCCACAGCGCAGAAGATGTCGACGATGTCGCTCTTCAGACGCGGCAGCACCACCTCGGTCTCGGGATCGCCGAAACGGGCGTTGAACTCGATGACCTCGATCCCCCGCGCGGTCTTCATCAGTCCTCCGTAGAGCACCCCCTCGAAGGGACACCCCTCGGCGACCATCGCGTCGGCCACGGGCTGCATGATCTTCTCCAGCGCAAAGCGCTTGTCGGCATCCGTGATGAAGGGCAGGGGCGAATAGGCGCCCATGCCGCCCGTATTGGGACCCTCATCGCCGTCATAGGCCCGTTTGTGGTCCTGCGCCAACACCATCGGCCACACCTTGTGCCCCGAAACGAAGCACATGAACGAAAACTCGGGACCTTCGAGGTAGTCCTCGACCACCACCTTGCCCTCGCCGAACTTGTCGTCGAGCAGCATATCGCGCAGTGCCGCCTCGGCCTCGGCCATCGTCCGGGCGATCACCACCCCCTTGCCGGCAGCCAGTCCGTCGTATTTCAGCACTGCGGGCAGGGGACGCCCCTGCACATAGGCCAACGCCTCGTCATAGCCGGTGAATGCGCGGAAGCCCGCCGTCGGAATTCCGTATTTGGCCATCAGACACTTGGCGAACTCCTTCGACGACTCGATGCGTGCCGCGGCCTGCGTCGGCCCGAAGATGCGCAGCCCCGCGGCCTTGAAGCAGTCGACGACTCCCGCCGCCAGCGCCACCTCGGGACCCACCACCGTGAGACCGATGCCCTGCTCCGCGGCGAAATCGCGCAGACGCTCCACCTCGGTTTCGCGGATCGCGACACACTCGGCCTGCCGGGCGATGCCCGCATTCCCGGGTGCGCAGTAAATTTTTTCGACCTGCGGCGAACGCGACAGCGCGTCGACAATGGCGTGTTCGCGGCCGCCGGAACCTATTACCAGTACTTTCATAACGAATAAGATAAATTTTCCCCACCGCTCGCACGCTGTCGGCCGACGGATCCACGGCCGTCCGCCATGGTTGCGAGTCCGCCCCCCTTTGAGAGAGCCTGCCGCAAGCGACTGGAAAAGTTAAAAAATCAATCACGAGCCAAAATCCCCGATGCTCTTGATCGGCTCCCGCCGGCTGAGAGTCCCGTGATTTCTGAACGCCCCAATTCCCCTTCCCAGGGGAGGGAGATTTGGCGGGATTGCCCCTCTGATTTCGCCCGGAGGTCCGGCCCGTCAGTGTTTGAAATGACGCTCGCCGGTGAAACACATGGCAATTCCCTTCTCGTCGGCCTTCCGGATCGAGTCCTCATCGCGGACCGAACCGCCGGGCTGCACGATCGCCGTCACGCCGTACTCGGCAGCCAGCGTCACACAGTCGTCGAAGGGGAAGAACCCGTCCGAAGCCAGCACGATGCCCTCGGTGACGCCTGCGGCATGCGCCTGCTTCAGGGCGATCTCCGCCGAGCCGATGCGGTTCATCTGTCCGGCGCCGACGCCCAGCGTCCGGCCGTCCTTCACCGCCACAATGGCGTTCGACTTCACGTGTTTGACGATATGCCAGCCGAAATTGAGGTCCTTCATCTGCTCCGGGGCGGGTTTCGCCTTCGTGACGCACATCTCCGCCGTGACGGCCTTCGTCGCCACGTCGAGGTCCTGTACCAGCAGACCGCCGTTGACGCTCACATACTGTTTCGGATCCACATCGCCGCGGTCCATATTGACCTCGAGCAGACGCAGGTTCTTCTTCGTCGTGAGCACTTCGAGCGCCCCCTCGTCGAATTTCGGGGCCATGATGATTTCGAGGAAAATCGGCTTCATCAGCTCGGCGGCCTCGCGGGTCACCGTGCAGTTCGTCGCGACGATGCCGCCGAAGATCGACACCTTGTCGGCCTCGTAAGCCTTCGTCCATGCCTCGACAACGTCCTTGCCCATGGCCGCGCCGCAGGGATTCATGTGCTTGAGACCCACGCAGAAAGGCTTGTCGAACTCGCGTACGATGCACAACGCGGCGTTGGCGTCCTGAATATTGTTGTACGACAGCTCCTTGCCGTTGAGCTGCCGGGCAAATGCCAGCGAATAGGGCACCTCCTTCTCCTCGCGGAAGAATTTGGCCGACTGGTGGGGGTTTTCGCCGTAGCGCAGCGACTGCACGAGATCGAACTCAAGGAAAAGCTTCTCGTTCAGCCCGGCCTGCGCACGCATGTAGGTGGCGATCATCGCATCGTACTCGGCCGTATGCGTATAGGCTTTGGCCGAGAGTCTCAGACGCGTGGCCTTTTCGGTATTGCCTCCGGCGCGGATCTCTCCCAGAATCACGTCGTAGTCCGCGGGATCGCAGACCACCGTCACGTCGGCCCAGTTCTTGGCCGCCGAGCGGAGCATCGAAGGTCCGCCGATATCAATGTTCTCGATGGCGTCCTCCATCTTCACCCCGGGGGTCTCGATCGTCCGGCGGAACGGGTAGAGGTTCACGCAGACCATGTCTATGAATTCGATGTGATTCTCCTTCAGGGCCTTCAGGTGCTCCGGATCGTCGCGGCGGGCCAACAGTCCACCGTGCACGTTGGGATGCAGGGTCTTCACACGGCCGTCGCAGATCTCGGGGAATCCCGTGACGTCGCTGATGTTGATCACCTCCACGCCGCTGTCGGCCAGGAGCTTCATTGTACCGCCCGTGGCGATCACCTCCCAGCCCAGGGCACGCAGCCCCCGGGCGAACTCCACGACACCGGTCTTGTCACTTACACTAATTAAAGCGCGCATATCTTTTTTGTTTAATCTCTGTTTGTGACTCTTCGTCAGAATCCCCTTTATCCGGAGCTTCAAAAAGTAAGACGAGGCAGGAGCATGCAAACCGCATGCGACTGTCCCGGCTCACGAAGGAAGTGCCGGAGAAAGGGTCTTATCACGAAAAGTCGATCAATTTACCAATCGTTTCAATATACAGCGGATATTCCGTGGCATGGATCATCCGCTCCAACTCCTCGATGTCATTTCCCTCGTAGGGAAAGGCCCGCTGGGCGATGATGTGTCCGCCGTCCAGCTCGGCATCGACGTAATGGATCGTCACACCGAAGACCTTGACGCCGTATTCCAGCGCCTGCTCGATGGCATGGGCCCCGCGGAAGGCCGGCAGCAGCGAGGGGTGGATGTTGATGATCCGCCCGCCGTAGGCCCCCAGGAGCTCCTCGCCCACAATCCGCATATAGCCCGCCAGGCAGACCAGCTCCGCGCCCGCGGCATCCAGCCGTGCAACGATCTCCCGTTCGTAATCGGCCTTCGAGGCATACTGTTTCGGAGTGAATACAAATGTCGCAACCCCGTGTGCAGCAGCCCTTTCGACCACCCTTGCTCCGGGTTTGTCGCAGACCATCAGCACGACTTCGGCATCCAGCTCGCCCCGCTCACAGGCCGTGACGATGTTTTCGAAGTTCGTGCCGTTGCCGCTGGCGAAAACCGCAAGGCGCCGCATCCCCCTATCGGATAACGACACCCTCGGTGTCGGTTACGCGCCCGATGACCGTGGCGCGCTCACCCTGCTCCGTGAGGATATCAATGGCTTTCTGTGCCTCGGCGGCATCGAGTGCGATGACCATGCCGATACCCATGTTGAAGATGTTGAACATCTCGCGGTGGGCCACCTTGCCGTACTTCTCCAGGAAGCGGAACACGGGCAGAATCTCCCACGCCCCTTCGTCGATCTCGAGTCCCTGACCCGGGCCGAGGATGCGGGGAATGTTTTCGTCGAAACCTCCGCCCGTGATGTGGCTGATGCCGTGCACGTCGCAGTTGCGAATCACCTCCAGCACCTGCTTCACATAGATTTTCGTCGGCGTGAGCAGCACCTCGCCGAGCTCTTTGTTCGACAACTCGGGATAGGATTCGTGCAGGTTCAGGCAGTTGTCCGCGACGATCTTGCGCACGAGACTGAAGCCGTTGGAGTGCACGCCGCTCGACGCCACACCCACCAGCACATCGCCCGCCTTGACCTTCGAACCGTCGATCAGCTGCGACTTCTCCACGACGCCCACCGTGAATCCGGCGATGTCGTATTCGCCCTCGGTATACATGCCCGGCATCTCGGCGGTCTCGCCGCCCACCAACGCACAGCCGGCCTGACGGCAGCCCTCGGCGACACCCGCGACGATGGCCTCGATCTTCTGGGGTTCGTTGTGCCCCACAGCCACGTAGTCGAGGAATACCAGCGGTTCGGCACCCTGCGCCAGCACGTCGTTGACGCACATGGCCACGGCATCAATGCCGATCGTATCGTGCTTGTCCATTTCGAAGGCCAGCTTGAGTTTGGTTCCCACGCCGTCGGTCCCGCTCACGAGCACCGGTTCCTTCACCTTGAGGGCCGAGAGGTCGAACATGCCGCCAAAGGCGCCGATGTTACCCATCACCCCCAGACGCGAGGTCGAGGCCACATGCTTTTTGATGCGCCGCACCACTTCGTATCCGGCTTCGAGATTCACGCCGGCCTTTTCATAACTTTGAGCCATAAAACAATACTATTTGATTAAATTTCATGCTCCGGGAATGCTGTCGGCCCTATCATCCACGGCATCTCGCCGCGTTTGCCATCCTGACCCCACTCCAAGCCTCCCCCGCGGGAGGGGCTTATCGCGTTGCGACCGGAATGTCTTAACACTTAACGTCTTTATTGGCCTCCTCGGGCAACTGGTACAGCGCCGTGGGATAGTGTCCCGTGAAGCAGGCCATGCAAAGTTCCTTGCGGTTGCCCGCCTTCAACAGCGCCTCGGGCGAGAGGAAGACCAGCGAATCGGCCCCGATCTCCGCACAGACCTCCGCCGTGTTCTTGCGGGCCGAGATCAGCTCCTCGCGCGTCGAGGTATCCACGCCGTAGAAGCAGGGATCGGTCATCGGAGGGCTGGCGATGCGCACGTGCACTTCGATGGCTCCCGCCTCTTTGAGCATCGCGACGATGCGCCGCGAGGTCGTGCCGCGCACGATCGAGTCGTCCACCAGCACCACGCGCTTGCCCTTGACAATCGAACGCACGGCCGAAAGTTTCATCCTCACGCCCTTTTCACGCAGCTCCTGCGAGGGCTGGATGAAGGTGCGGCCGATATACTTGTTCTTGATAAGTCCCATTTCATAGGGCAGGCCGCTCGCCTCGGCATAACCCATCGCGGCACTGAGGCTCGAATCGGGCACGCCGACCACAATGTCCGCCTCGGCGGGAGCCTCCTTCCAGAGCAGACGCCCCGACTCCTTGCGGTAGGCATGGACGTTGCATCCGTCGACATCGCTGTCCGGGCGTGCGAAATAGATGTACTCCATCGAGCACATCTCGTGGCGCTTGTACATCGAGTAGTCGCGGCTGCGGATGCCCGTCCGGTCGATCGTCACGATCTCGCCCGGCTCGACGTCGCGCACGAACTCCGCACCCAGCACATCGAAAGCGCAGGTCTCACTCGAAACCACCCATCCGTCGCCCAGCTTGCCGATCGACAGCGGACGCAGTCCGTACTTGTCGCGGCAGGCATAGATGCGGTTGGCCGTCATGATCAGGAAGGCAAAGGAGCCTTCGAGCATGTTCAGCGCGTCGATAATCGAAAAGATGCGCGGCCGGTCGTGGTAGCGCGTCTCCTTCTTGATCAGGTGGGCCAGGATCTCGCTGTCGGAAGTCGACTGAAACAGACTGCCCTTGTTTTCGAGGTGGCGGCGCAGCAACTCCGAATTGACGATGTTGCCGTTATGCGCCAGCGCGAAGTCGCCCGTGTTGTGGCGGAAGAGGAACGGCTGGACATTCTCCATGCCGCCGCCCCCGGCCGTGGTGTAACGCACATGGCCGATGGCCGTGGATCCTTTCAGCGTGGCGAGTTTCGCCTCGTCGAAGACTTCCGTCACCAGACCTCCGCCCTTGATGCGGCGGAACACGCCGCCCTCGTCCACCGAGACAATGCCGGCCCCCTCCTGCCCGCGGTGCTGCAGGGCGTGGAGACCGTAATAGGTCAGCGACGCGGCATTCGGCACCCCATAGATGCCGAACACCCCGCACTCCTCGTGCAATTCACGGTCGCGGATCACTTCCATCATACTATTCTACGATTTTTTGCAGGCGCGCCAGAATCTCCTCATAAGCCTCGCGGACCTTGCCCAGGTCGCGGCGGAAACGGTCCTTGTCGAGTTTCTCGTTGGTCGTGGCGTCCCACAGGCGGCAGGTGTCGGGCGACACCTCGTCGGCCAGCACGATCTCGCCGTCCGACGTCTTGCCGAACTCGATCTTGAAATCCACCAGCTTGATGTTCATCTTCAGGAACAGCTCCTTGAGCACCTCGTTGATCTTGGCCGTCATGGCATAGATCTCGTTCAGCTCCTCATAGGTAGCGGCACCCAGCGCAACGGCGTGATGGTCGTTGATCAGCGGGTCGCCCAGTTCGTCCTTCTTGTAGCAAATGTCGAAAATGACGTTCGAGGGCTGCGTGCCCTCCTCGATGCCGAGACGCTGGGCCATCGAACCGGCGATGACGTTGCGCACGATCACCTCCAGCGGAATGATCGTCACCCGGCGGCAGATCTGATCGCGGTCGTTGATCGTCTCGACATAGTGGGTCTTCACGCCGGCCTTCTGCAGTTCCTTGAAGATCAGGGTCGAAATGGCGTTGTTCAGCACGCCCTTGTTTTCGATCGTGGCTTTCTTGATGTTGTTGAAAGCCGTAGCGGCATCCTTGTAGTGGATGATGATCTTATCGGGATCGTCCGTGCGGAAAACTTGTTTTGCCTTGCCCTCGTAGAGCATTTCGAACTGTTTCATGATGTTTGGTGTTTTTTGGATTATTTGATTCGCTGTTTCATTGCATATTGAAGTCCACCACGATCGGACGGTGGTCCGAGGGGTGCCAGAAATTCGAAAGTCCGCCCGGATCGCGGACCGGCCCGGTGTAGGCGTCGGTCACCACATCGGCATGCGTGATGCGCTCGTAGAGCGGCGGTGTGCAGTAAACGAAGTCGATGCGCGCCTTGCCGCCCGTCGTGGTCTTGAACTCCCCGGGGTGTTTCCCGGCGATCACATCCACATAGGGCGTGCTCCGGAGCAGGTAGTCGTGCACCCAAAAACGGGGGTCGTCCGCCGGATACTTGTAGAAACTGTTGTCGCACGACGCATGCGCGTTGAAGTCGCCCAACATCATCCAGAGCTGCTTTTCGGCTCCCGGGACCCTACGGATCGTATGGTTGCAGATGTATTCCATCTCCATGAGGCGGTATTTGTCGCCGCCGTTTTCGGCACGGCTCGCAGCACGGTCCCCGGCCCCGAAGGCATATCCCTGCGGCCAGGCATGGAGCGTGACGATGTTCACCGTCTTGCCGTTCTTCTCGATGCGCGCCCAGCCCGCGCCGTGCGTCACCACACTGTCGGGCTCCGCGCCGACGATACGTTCGACGTTCCCGATCGGATATTTCGACGTGATCACCTGCGGGTAATTGTCGCGATGTCCACCCACATACCAGTATTTGTGGCCGTAGCGGGCGGCCAATACGCCCCAGTTCCCGACCAGATAACGCGCGTCAGCCTCCATCTTGTCGGCCGTGCCGGTCCTGTAGATCGACTGGGCCTCGCACCAGACGCAGACATCCGGATCGCAGGCCCGGACCCACTCCACAAACTTGTCGTAGTTGTCGCCCTGCCCGGACCACATCCCGTTCTGGATGTTCCAATACAGCAGGCGCATGTTGTTTTTCGGGCTCTTCGCTCTCTTCCGGGCCTGGACAGGGCCCGGAACAAGCATCGCCGCAAACAGCAACATGCCGCAAAATCGGTACAGGAACGTCTTCATCGGTCTCGGGTTATCGGGTTATCGTTCTTTGCGGAAATAGGCCACGGCATTGGCAAACAGCGACTGCTGCTTGTTGCCGGCGATGTTCTTGAACAGGTTTTGTTCGTAACGCTCCGTATGGCCCATCTTTCCGAGGATCTGTCCGTTCCGCGAGATAATACCTTCGATGGCGTAGGACGACCCGTTGGGGTTGCAGGGAGCCTCAGCCGTGGGATTTCCCGCAGCATCGGCATACTGGAAGGCCACCTGCCCGTTGGCGAACAGCTCGCGGGCGAGCTCCTCGCTCACCACGAACTTGCCTTCGCCGTGGCTGACGGCGATCGAATGCAGTTCACCCGGTTCGAAGCCGCAGAGCCACGGAGAAGCGGTCGTGGCGACACGCGTGGTGACGATCTGCGAAATATGCCGGTTGATGTCGTTGCGGAACAGCGTCGGCGACTCCTTGGTGACCATACCCAGACGTCCGTAGGGCAAAAGGCCCGACTTGACCAGTGCCTGGAAACCGTTGCAGATGCCCAGAATCAGACCGCCGCGGTCGATCAACGCGTGGATTTCGTCGCGAATATCCTTATTGTTCAATACATTGACAATGAACTTGGCGCTTCCGTCGGGTTCGTCGCCCGCCGAGAACCCGCCTGCGAGCACGAAGATGTGCGCCCGGCGGATATGCTCCTTCATTTCGGCGATCGAGCGCAGGACGTCGTCGCCGGAGATGTTGCACAGGACGCTCGTCCGGACTTCGGCCCCCGCCGTGCGGAACGCCTTGGCGGTGTCGTAGTCGCAGTTCGTGCCGGGGAACACCGGGATATAGACCACCGGGGTCTCGACCGCCTCGCCGGGATAGACGAACGTCTTCGCCACGGGTGCGGAGGTCATCACCTCGGCCGAGTTCCGGCCCTTGTCCGGGTAAACCGCCGCAAATTTCTCCGTATTGGCTTTATAGAGCTCTTCAAGAGGCATTTTCACGCCGTTGACCGTCAGCACCTCCTCGGCGACGGTGAAGCCCAGCCGCTCGGCGCGGGGGTATTCGAGCGTGCCCTCGCACTCGACGAGGATCGAGCCGTAGGCATATTCGTACAGCAGCTTTTCATCCGCCGTCACCTCTGCGCCGACACCGTTGCCGAAAGCCATCTTCGCGAGGCCCTCGCCGATACCGCCGAAGCCCACGGCCCAGGCCGAGAGGAGTTTCCCGGACTCGATCTGCCCGCTGACGAACGCAAAGTTCTCCTTCAGCTGTGCCGTGTCGGGCATCCGGTTCTCCAGCGGAGTATGGCGGACGAGATAGATGCGGTGCCCGGGGCCTTTCAGGTCGGTGGAAATGACCTTCGAGGCATCGACCGTCGTGATACCGAAAGCCATCAGCATCGGCGGCACGTTGATGTCCTGGAACGTTCCAGACATCGAGTCCTTGCCGCCGATCGAAGGCAGGCCCAGTTCGACCTGCATCTTCAGCGCACCGAGCAGTGCCCCGAGCGGCTTGCCCCACGACTCGGGATTCCGGGTCATGCGCTCGAAATACTCCTGATAGGAGTAGCGCATCCGGTCGTAACGCGCACCCGCGGCCACGACCTTCGCCGCAGCTTCGACGACGGCATAGGCCGCGCCGTGGTAGGGGCTCCACGATGCCAGATAGGGGTTGTAGCCGAAGGCCATGATGCTGGCCGTATCGGTATAGCCGTCCGTGGGGAGCTTCTGCACCGAGACCTGCGTCTCGCTGCGCTGCATGCGGCCACCGAAGGGCATCAGCACCGTCGAGCGGCCGATCGTCGCGTCGAACATCTCCACGAGTCCCCGCTGCGAGACGACATTGTTGTCCTTGAGGTTGTTCGCAAAACGCTCGGCGAGGGTCTCACCCGCCACCTCGCGGGCAAAGGGATCGCGGTTCTCCACCGCACCGATCCGCGCCTCGGCATAATGCTTCGCCCCGGCGCTGTCGATGAATTCGCGCTTGAGGTCCACGACCTTCCGGTCGCCGTTGAACATCCGCATGCGCGCCGTGTTGGTCACATCGGCCACGTGTACCGCCTCGATGTTCTCCTCGCGGCAGTAACGCATGAACTCCTCGACATCCCCGGCCTCGACCACAACCGACATGCGCTCCTGCGACTCGCTGATGGCCAGTTCCGTGGAGTTCAGGCCGCTGTACTTGGTCTTCACGCGGTCGAGATAGATGTCCAGTCCGTCGGCCAGCTCGCCGATGGCGACGCTGACGCCGCCCGCACCGAAGTCGTTCGACTTCTTGACCAGACGCGTCACCTCCGGACGGCGGAACAGCCTCTCGAGCTTGCGCTCCTCGGGGGCATTGCCCTTCTGCACCTCGCTGCCGCAGGTTTCGAGCGACTTTGCATCGTGCTCCTTCGAAGAGCCGGTCGCTCCGCCGATTCCGTCGCGCCCCGTGCGTCCGCCGAACATAATGATCTTATCGCCCGGCGCGGGACGCTCGCGGCGGACATTGGCAGCCTTCACGGCCCCCACCACGGCCCCCACTTCGAGGCGTTTGGCGACATAGTCGTCGTGATAAATCTCGCGGACATGGGTCGTAGCCAGTCCGATCTGGTTGCCGTAGCTCGAGTACCCCGCCGCGGCCTTCTTCGAAATGACGCTCTGGGGCAGTTTTCCGGGAAGGGTCTCGGAAACCGGACGGTAAATGTCTCCCGCACCCGTCACGCGCATCGCCTGATAGACGTAGCTGCGGCCCGACAGCGGGTCACGGATGGCGCCGCCCAGACAGGTCGAAGCCCCGCCGAAGGGTTCGATCTCGGTCGGGTGGTTGTGGGTTTCGTTCTTGAATTGCAGGAGCCACTGCTCGGTGTGTCCGTCGACATCGACGTCGATATGCACCGAGCAGGCGTTGTTCTCCTCCGAGACCTCCATGTCGTCCAGCAGTCCCTTCTGCTTGAGGTACCGCGCGCCGATCGTGGCCATATCCATCAGGCAGAGGCTCTTGTGCTCCCGGCCCAGTTCGCGGCGAATGCGCAGATACAACGCCAGCGAATCCTCGATCTCCTCCTTGGCGAACGACTCCTCGACGGTGATACCCTCGAGTTCGGTCGTGAAGGTCGTATGCCGGCAGTGGTCGCTCCAGTACGTGTCGAGGATGCGCAGCTCCGTTTCGTAGGGATCGCGCCCCTCCGAACGGAAGTATTTCACCACCTCGCGCAGGTCGTCGGCATTCATCGCCAACCCCATCTTCCGGCAATAGGCCTCCGCGTCGGAATCCTCCATCTCGCGGAAGCCCTCGAGCACGGCGACGGGCTTCACTTCGGCCTGCTCCATGTCGCTGAGCACCGAGAGGTCCTTCTCGCGCGATTCGACGGCATTGATGTAGTAATGCCGGATCTTCGCCAGCTGCCCATCGGTCACCTTATCGTCGAAAACGAGCAGCCGCGACGAGCGGATGTCGACCCGGGCCTCGGGATCGATCAGCCGCACGCAGTCGACGGCCGACGCGGCGCGCTGGTCAAACTGCCCGGGCAGGTATTCCACGGCAATATACTTGCGCCCCGTCAGGTCGAACGAGTCGGTCACCGAATCGGTCACCACCTCGCCGAAAACCGTATAGCGGCTCTTTTCCAGCAGCTCGGCGCTGAAGCCGAAAAGATCGTAGACGCAGAGCAGGCGCACCTCGCCCAACGCCAGGTTCAGATTGGTGTTCAGCTCGCGGCGCAGGCTCTCGGCCTCGACCCGGAAGCGGGGTAATTTCTCAACAAAAATGCGGTAGTTGGTCCTGTTGTTCATTATCTCTGTTTTGTTTTGCTCATCGTTCTGCGGCCCACGACGCCGCACTATCGCGGCCCTCGGCCGTACATGCAGGCCTCGCCCCGGAGGGAAGGGGCCTGCGGAAGGGCTCGACCGTCTATTTCACAAATCGCCCGGCCCATTCGGCCTCGAAGCGTGCGGCATCCATCCCCACAAACGTGATGTGGCCCATCTTGCGCTTGGGACGGCTCTCCGTCTTGCCGTAGAGGTGGACGTAGACCCCCGGGAGGTTCTCCGCGGCGATTTCCGCGGCGGCTTCGAGGTCCTGCCCCAAAATATTTTTCATCACCGTGGGAGCCACCGCCTGCGGCTCCTGCAAAGGCGCTCCGATCAGATAGCGGACCAATTCACGGAACTGGTTCGTGGTCGCACCCTCTATGGTGTAGTGTCCCGAATTATGCGGACGCGGCGCCATCTCGTTGAAGTAAATCTCATCGCCCTTGATGAAATACTCGATGGCCAGAATGCCCCGATAGCCGCTATCGCGCATGAAGCGCTCGCTCTGGAGTTTCATCCGCTCCAGGAGTCCGGCATCGACGTCGGCGGGCACGAAGCACAAATCCAGAATCCCGTCGCGGTGGACGTTGCGCCCCACGGGAAAACTCACGACCCGCTCGGCATCCGCCACCATCACGATGCTGGCCTCGGAGTCGAACGGCACGAACTCCTCCAGGATGCAGGGAACCGCAAGCAGGGGCAGTGCCCCGGCGATGTCGTCCTCCGTTTTCAGCACCATCTGTCCGTGGCCGTCGTAGCCCAGCGTGCGGGTTTTCAGCACGGCGGGAAGCCCCAGCCGCCGCACGGCTTCGCGCAGCGACGCTTCGTCGTCCACGGCCTCGAACCCGGGTGTGCGCAGCCCGTGGTCGCGGGCGTTCGACTTCTCGCGCAGACGGTCCTGCGAATCATACAGGGGCTTGTAGCCCTGCGGGATGTTGTATTTCCCGCACAGCGGAATCAGAATGTCGCCCGGAACATTTTCGAATTCATAGGTCACCGCGTCGCTGCGGCGGCAGAGTTCTTCGAGCGCCGCCGCATCGTCATACGCCGCGACAATATGGTCGTCGCAAACATTGAATGCCGGAGCGTCGGCCGCCGGGTCGAGACACACGGTGCGCACACCCAGTTCCCGCGCCTGCTCGGCGATCATCAGCCCCAGCTGGCCGCCCCCTATGATACCGATGGTCTTCACCGATTTGGAATTCTGTCGTTCGTTCTTCATTGTTCTTTTTTGCTTTCGACCGCCATCGTCCGCGGCCTGTCCTTCACCGCATCTGCAGCTCCGCTCCGCCCCAAGGGCACGGCCGACGAGTGCAATTGCGGGGAATCCCCGAGCCGCACAGCGGCCCCGGAGTCTCTTTGGTGCCACGCGCCTCCCCCGCAAGGGGCTGCATGCGGCCGGAAATTCCTCTATATTTCGGCTTTCAGCACATCCGCAGTCTGCTTCGCGCGGAAAGCGTCGAGTTTCGCCGCCAGAGCGTCATCCTGCAGAGCGAGGATCGACACGGCGATCAGCGCGGCGTTCTTCGCCCCGTTGATGGCGGTCGTGGCCACGGGAACCCCCGCGGGCATCTGCACGATCGACAGCAGCGAGTCCAGCCCGTTCAGGGCACGCGACTTCACGGGAACGCCCACCACGGGCAGCGGGGTCATCGAGGCCACCATACCCGGCAGATGCGCCGCACCGCCGGCTCCGGCGATGATCACGCCGATCCCGCGCTCGCGAGCCGTCTTGGCGTATTCGCACAACAGATCGGGCGTACGGTGGGCGCTGACCACCCGTTTTTCAAACTCGACACCGAACGTCTCGAGCAGGGCAACGGCATCGGCCATCACCTCGTAGTCGCTCACAGAGCCCATAATCACACCTACTTTCATACGAATTCGTTTTTCATATCACTTAAAAATCCGCCTCTCAAACGGACGGAGAACCGACATCGAAACCTCCCAACCTCCTGATCCGGTGACCTTTTCGGTCTCCCGACCAACCGACCTGCCAAACAGCCAATGTCCCGGTCTCCTGCCCCGCCGGCCTCCCAGCCTTCTGATCCGGCGACCTTTTCGGTCTCCCGGCTTCCGGCCCTGGTCTGCCGATCGGGAGATCGGCCTCCACTCTTGAGACCCGTCTTTTGGAGGAAACAAAAAAGCAGACCGCCACGACATCGCATGCCATGGCGGTCTTATATCTATCCGAGCACCCCGCAGACAGGCATCTGTTGCTCCAGGGACCCTGCACATCTCATCTGATGCTGACACGCCCTCGAATAGAAAACAGCGGCATGGCCCTGCTGTCTCTCTCGTTCGCGCTGGTCGATATTGTAGCCTGAAATCATGGGGAATTAACCTAACAGTCGTAAAAATAACGTTACAAAAATAGCGCTTTTCGACATACTTTCAAAATTCCCGGACAGATTCTATCGACAATTTATCGACAATCCTCCCGGCTCATCGAATAGGGAGCATCCCCGGGCTTCGTTCCGCGCTCCTTGTCGGGCTCCGACTGCATCTCGAAACCGATCTTTGCACCGTCGAGCAACTCGCCGTAGGTGAGGAACGTCTTCCCGACAGCCTTGCCGTCGACGGTCATCCGGCCCACATAGCGGTTTTCGGCACAGTTCTGCGGAGCATCGATCTCCACACTGCGGCCGTTCTCGAGGTGGATCGTCGCCTTGCGGAACAGCGGAGAGCCGACCACATACTCGTCCGACCCCGGACACACGGGATAGAACCCGAGGGCCGAGAAGACATACCATGCCGAGGTCTGCCCGTTGTCCTCGTCGCCGCAGTATCCGTCGGGCTTTGCCGAATAGAGCCGGTCCATCACCTCGCGCGTCCACCACTGCGCCTTCCACGGCTGGCCGACGTAGTTATAGAGGTAGATCATGTGCTGTGCCGGCTGGTTTCCGTGGGCGTAGTTGCCCATGTTGGCCACCTGCATTTCGGTGATCTCGTGGATGCGGAATCCGTAGTAGCTGTCGTCGTAGATCGGCGGCACGACAAATACCGAATCGAGCATCTTCCCGAATTCGGCCCTGCCGCCCATCAACCCGGCCAGCCCCTCCGGATCGTGGAACACCGACCAGGTGTAGTGCCACGAGTTGCCTTCGGTGAAGGCGTCGCCCCACTTGTAGGCGCTGAACGGCGACTGGAAGGTGCCGTCCTCGTTGCGGCCCCGCATCAGGCGGGTTTCGGGATCGAACAGGTTTGCGTAGTTGCGGGCTGCCTTTTCCAGCCGTGCGGCATCTTCGTCCCTGCCGAGCATCTTCGCCGCCTGCGCAATGCACCAGTCGTCGTAGGCATATTCCAGGGTCCGGGCGGCATTTTCGTTGATCCCCACGTTATAGGGCACATAGCCCAGCGAGTTGTAATATTCGTGTCCGAGACGCCCCGTGGAGCTGGCCTCGGGATGCACCTTGTCGCGCCCCGCAAGCATCGCCTCGTAGAGCGTGGCGACATCCTCCTCGGGGGTGATGCCCTTGAGCATGGCGTCGGCTACAACCGAGGCCGAGTTGTTGCCCACCATGCAGCCGCGGTGGCCCGGCGAGGCCCATTCGGGCAGGAAGCCGCTCTCGCGCCAGGTATTGGCCAGTCCGGCCTGAATCTCGGCGTTGACCGACGGATAGACCAGGTTGAGCAGCGGGAACAGGCATCGGAACGTGTCCCAGAAACCCGTGTCGGTGTACATGTATCCGGGCAGCACCTCGCCGTTGTAGGGGCTGTAATGCACCGGATTGCCCTCGGCGTCGATCTCGTAGAATTTGCGCGGGAACAGCGTCGACCGGTAGAGACACGAGTAGAACGTGCGCATCTGGTCCACAGTGCCGCCCGAGACCTCGATCTTGCCCAGCACCTCGTCCCAGCGCTCCTGCGCACGGGCTTTCACCGTCTCAAAATCGGCATCGCCGACCTCGGTTTCGAGGTTGCGGAGGGCCTGCTCCCCGGAGATGAACGACGAGGCTACGCGCGCCGTCACCTGCTCGCCGCGGCGGGTGGTGAAGTACACGGCCGCCAGCGCATGGGAGCCCGTCACGGCGTCGCCCCGGATCTCCTGCCCGCCGTCGAACATCCGATAGCTCTCGATCGGCTTGTCGAAGCGGATGACGAACCAGTTGCGGAAATTGTCGGGCACACCGCCGCTGTTGCGCGTCGTATAGCCCGCGAGGGTCCTTTCGTCGATCACCTTGACCTGCGATCCGCGGTCGAAAGCGTCGACCACCACTCCCGCCTCCTCACTCTCGGGGAAGGTGAAGCGCAACACGGCGGCACGCTCCGTCGGAGCCATCTCGGCCACGACATCGTGGTCGGCCAGATAGACCGAATAATAGTAGGGCTTCGCGGTCTCCGCCTGGTGGGAGAACCAGCTCTGGCGCGCTTCTTCATCGATCTTGTCCTTGCCGCGCACGGGCATGAGGGAGAACTGTCCGTAGTCGTTGATCCACGGCGAGGGCTGATGCGTCTGCTTCAGACCCCGAATCGTGTGCGATCCGTAGGTGTAGGCCCAGCCGTCGCCCATCTTGCCCGTCTGGGGCGTCCAGAAGTTCATGCCCCACGGCAGGGCAACGGCGGGATAGGTGTTACCCGTCGAAAACGCATAGTCGGACTGTGTGCCGACCAGCGTCGTGACGTATTCGGAAGGGCGCAGCGACACTTCGTGTTTCGGGTTTTCGCAGCAGCCCCAGGCCAAGGCCGAAAAAAACAACAGGATGAGGGTTTTCATTTTAAATCCAGATTATCGAGTTGAGTAAAAAAATCGGTCAGCGAACTTTCGCTTCACAGTAGGCACAGCGGCAGGTCCCGTCCGCCTGACGGTGGAACAAATGGTCCACATCCTCCGAAGCGGAGATGCAGCGGCGGTTCGGGCACTCGTATTCATTCACGACATAGCTTTCGTTGAAGACCGGCGTGTGTTCGAAGGGACGGTTCTCGTCAGCCCAGCGCAGCAGCGTATAGATCAGCGCCATGCGCACGAACTTTCCGTTCTCGACCTGGCGGAAGTACGCCGCGCGGGGGTCGTTGTCCACAGCGCGCGTGATCTCGTTGACGCGCGGCAGCGGATGGAGAATGATCATATCCTCCTTGGCGGTCTTCAGCTTCTCGGGGTCGAGCACGAAACTGTTCTTCACGCGGTCGAACTCATCCTCGTCGAGGAAACGCTCCTTCTGGACGCGCGTCATGTAGAGGATGTCCAGCTCGGACATCACCTCCTCCATGGTCTCGACCTCGCGGAACTCCAGCTTCGAGTTCTCGGTCATCTCGGCCAGCATGTAGTCGGGCAGCCGCAGCTCCTGCGGAGCGATCAGAATCACCTTGATGTTCGAGTAGCGCGACAGCGCCTTGATCAGCGAATGGACCGTGCGGCCGAATTTCAGGTCGCCGCAGAATCCGATCGTCATGTTGTCGAAGCGTCCCTTCTCACGCTTGATCGTCAGCAGGTCGGTCAGCGTCTGCGTGGGGTGTGCGTGGCTGCCGTCGCCAGCGTTGATGACCGGGATGCCCGCATACTGCGAGGCCACCAGCGGCGCACCCTCCTTGAAGTGGCGCATGGCGATGATGTCGGCGAAACAGCGGATCACGCGCACGGTGTCGGCCACCGTCTCGCCCTTCGACACCGACGAGGAGTTGGCGTCGGAGAAACCGATGACCTGCCCGCCCAGTTCGAGCATCGCCGCCGTGAAACTCAGCCGCGTGCGGGTCGAAGGCTCGTAGAAGAGCGTGGCCAGCTTCTTGCCCTTGCACGCCTCGCTGTACTTAGCGCGGTTGGCGATAATATCCTCGGCCAGAGCTACGATCTGCTCGGTTTCGGCGACCGTAAGGTCTGTGGGATCAATCAAATGTCGCATAGGTTTTCAATTCATTTACAAGTTTCCGGAATTCGTCCGCCCCTCCGTTCGGAGTCCCGGGATTTGCCATCGTCCTCCGGCCAATTCCGCCGAACGGGACGCGGGATGCGGCCGGGAGCTACCGAGCCTGCGCCTCGCAACACGCCGGGGAGATGCGGAAAGCAGCGGACAATCGCGGCAAACGCTTATTTCATCCACGATTCGTCCGACGGGTTGTTTCGGAAGGCGATCAGCCGCGCCTTGTCTTCGGGCTTGATATACCCCTCCTCGGCAGCCACTTCGACCAGGGCGTCGAGGTTCGACAGGCTGTAATTCGTGACGTTCGCCTCCCGCATGCGGTCCAGTCCCTTCCGCATCCCGTAGGTGAAGATCGAAGCCACACCGAGCACCTCGGCACCGGCCTCGCGCAGCGCCTCGACCACCTCGATGCACGAACCGCCCGTCGAGATGAGGTCCTCGATCACGACGACCTTCTGTCCCTTCTCCAACCGGCCTTCGATCTGGTTTCCGCGGCCGTGGTCCTTCTGTCCCGAGCGCACGTAGCCCATCGGCAGGTCGAGGATCGTGGCTGTGATGGCCGCATGGGCGATTCCGGCCGTCGAGGTTCCCATCAGCACCTCGGCTTCGGGGAATTTCGTGCGGACGATTTCGGCGAGTCCCTCCTCGACATGGCCGCGGACGACAGGCGCCGTCAGGGTCAGCCGGTTGTCGCAGTAGATCGGGCTTTTGATGCCGCTCGCCCAGGTGAAAGGCTGTTCGGGACGCAGGAATACCGCGCCGATAGACAGCAGGTCTTTAGCAATTTTCTTCTCCATCTTATTTCGTTTTTTTCAGTTTTCATCTCTTCGGCGGGCGCAATGCCGATCTACGGCCGTGGCCGGCAGAGTCCCCGACAACGGCCGCCTCAGGCAGCGCCCCGCCTCAAAACAAGGGTTTATTCCAATGCCGAGCGCAAAATCTTCTCCACCTCATCGGGATAGATGCCGCCCTCGTGGACCTTCACGCCGTCCACATAAAACGTGGGCACGTAGTAGTAGTCGAACGTATCGGCCACATCGGGCTGTTCCGATTCCTCGATCATCTCGATCCCGACGGCGGCCAGCTCCGGATGGGCGGCACGCGCCTCGTCGATGTAGCGCAGCGCCTTCTTGCAGAAGGGGCACGTGCGCAGGTAGAAAAGTTTCACCGGTTTCATAAGCAAATTATTTTCAAGTCATTCAGCAAATCAGCCGCAAAATTCGGCAACACATCGGCGGTAAGCCGCCACGGGGTCCTCGGCCGCGGTGATCGGACGTCCCACGACGATGAAGTCGGAACCGATCTCCCGGGCGCGGGCCGGCGTCGTGACGCGCACCTGGTCCGCCACATCGCCATCGGCAAAACGCACGCCGGGCGTGATCGTGAGGAACCCTTCGCCACATGCCTCGTGCACCATGCCGGCTTCGAGCGGCGAGCAGACCACACCGTCCAGCCCTGCGTCGCGGGTGTTCCGGGCATATTTCACGATCGTGTCGTTGATCGAGGCGTTGATCAGAAGTTCGCCGCGCATGCGCTCCTCGCTGGTCGAGGTGAGCTGCGTCACGGCAATCAGCAGGGGCCGCGTGCCGTCCTCGCGCGTCAGTCCCTCGAGCGCGGCCTTCATCATCTCGATAGTCCCGGCTGCATGGACGTTGCACATGTCCGCATCCAGCCGCGACAGCACGGCCATCGCCTTTTTCACGGTGTTGGGGATGTCGTGGAGTTTCAGGTCGAGGAAAATCCGATGTCCCCGGCGCTTGATCTCCCGCACGATGGCGGGACCCTCGGCGTAGAACAGCTCCATGCCGATTTTCAGAAAAGGTTTGCGTTCTTCGGCCTGAAAGAGGTCGAGAAACCGGAAGGTGTCTTCCGCCGACTTGAAGTCACAGGCAATGATTACGTCGCGTTGCATTTCTATTCGATTATTCCGATTATGTCACTCAATTTTTCAATACCCAGGCGCTCCATTTCGCCGGGCAGCGCCTCGACGATCTCCTTCGAGGCATAGGGATTCACAAGGTTCGCAGCCCCGACCTGCACGGCCGTGGCTCCGGCCATCATCATCTCGATCACGTCGCGGGCCGTCGTGACGCCGCCGCATCCCATCACGGGAATCCGGCACGCCCGGGCCACCTGATAGACCATCCGCAGCGCAACGGGGAAGACCGCCGTGCCCGAGAATCCGCCCATCGTATTGGCAATGACCGGACGGCGGCGGACGACGTCGATACGCATGCCCAGCAGCGTATTGATCAGACAGATGCCGTCGGCCCCCGCCTCCTCGCACGCCCGGGCGATCGCGACGATGTCCGTCACGTTGGGCGAAAGCTTGATGAAGACGGGCTTCGTCGTCACGGCCTTCACGGCGCGCGTCACCTCCGCGGCGGCCTCCGGACTGGTTCCAAACGACATGCCGCCGTGCCGCACGTTGGGACACGAGACGTTGACCTCAATCAGCCCCACCTGCTCCTGCCGGTCGATGCGTTCGCAGCAGTAGGCATATTCCTCGACCGAGAAGCCCGAAATATTGGCGATGACGGGTTTCCGGAAGAAGGTTTTCAACCGCGGCAGCTCCTCGCTGATCACGGCGTCGATGCCGGGATTCTGCAGCCCCACGGCATTGATCATCCCCGCAGCGCACTCGGCGATGCGCGGCGTGGGATTGCCGAAGCGCGCCTCGCGCGTCGTCCCCTTGAACGAGAACGACCCGAGGATGTTGATGTCGTAGAACGCGCGGAACTCGTTGCCGTAGCCGAAGGTTCCGCTGGCCGGGACGACCGGATTATCCAGCCTCAGGCCGCACAGTTCGACCGATGTGTCTACCATATGATCTCTCCTTTCTCCAAAACGGGGCCCTCCTTGCAGATGCGTTTGTGGCCGTATTTGGTCTTGCACGAACACCCCATGCAGGCGCCGAATCCACAGCCCATGCGCTCTTCGAACGACAGCTGTCCGTCCTGCTCCACGGCGTCGTAGAGCGCATGGAGCATCGGCAGCGGTCCACAGGCGTAAAAGTAATCGAAATCCAACTCCTGCCCGGCGATGGCCGTCGTGACGAATCCCCCGACGCCCCGCGAACCGTCGACCGTCGCGACGACGACCCGACAGCCCAGCGCGCGGAACTCCTCCTCGTAGAAAACCTCCGCCGCGGTGTTGAAGCCCAGCACCACCTGCACGGGTTTTCCTTCGGCGAGAAGTTTTTTCGCCAGGTTGTAGAGCGGCGGCACACCCACGCCGCCCCCGACGAGCAGGGGCTTCCGCGCGTCGTTCTTCGTCGAGAAACCGTTGCCCAGTCCCGTCAGCAGGTCGAGCGTCCCACCCGGCAGCATGCGGCTCATCTGCGCGGTTCCTTCGCCCACGACCTTGTAGATCAGCACAATCGAGCCATCATCGTAATCACAGATCGAGATAGGGCGGCGCAAATACCTGCCTTCCAGCGCGATATTGACAAACTGCCCCGGCGCCGCGATCCACTGCGTATCGCCCGCGAGGGTCATCCGCCACACCGCGTCGGTCAGCGGCTCGTTCGTGAGAATTTTATAAATATCCTTCTTATACATAATTATCCTTTCCGTACTTTTGGCGCCGAAGGCACCAAGACCGTCCGCATGCCGTTCTCTGCAGAACCCACGCTCCGGGCCCGTTCCGGGCACTCAGGGCTGCTCTTCCGCACCCCCGTTTCGCCCCCGGTTTAGCAACCCGGCCGCTCCCGGTTTTGCTCCCCGGCCGGTCCGGACTGCAGGGCAGCTCCGGGATCCACGATCCGGCGACAGCGCCGGCCTCCTGCCGGAATTTTATTTTGCGTCGATCGTCGAAACCCGCAGCGTGATCTCCTCCAACACGTCCAGCAGCACCTTCACCGTCTCCAGCGCCGTGAAGACCGTCACGTTGTTCTCGACGGCCGTGCGACGGATTTCATACCCGTCCAGACGCGTGTTGTGCTGGTTGATGTCGATGGTGTTGATCACGTAGCTGACATGCCCCTGGCGCAGCGCCTCGATGATCTCGCTGCTGCCCTCGTTGAGCTTGCGGCGCGTGCGCGTGCGGATGTTGTGCGCCCGCAGGAACTCGGCGGTTCCGGTCGTCGCCTCGATGTTGAAGCCCAGGTCGTAGAAACGCTTCACCAGCGGAAGAGCCTGCTCCTTGTCGCGGTCGGCGATCGTCACGAAGATCGTTCCGTAGTTGGAGACGTGCATGCCCGTAGCCTGCAGCGCCTTGTAGAGCGCGCGGGTCAACTTGTCGTCGTAGCCGATGGCCTCGCCCGTCGATTTCATTTCGGGCGAAAGGTACGAGTCCATGCCGCGGATCTTGGCGAACGAGAAGGCCGGGGCCTTAACATACCAGCGTTCCTTCTCACGACCGTAGACCTCGGTGATGCCCTGCTCGCGGAGCGACTTGCCCAGAATCACCTGCGTGGCGATGTGAGCCATCGGCACACCCGTGGACTTCGAGAGGAAGGGCACGGTGCGCGACGAACGCGGGTTGACCTCGATGACGTAGACGTCGTCCTCGCCGGCGACGATGAACTGGATGTTGTAGAGACCCACGATACCGATCCGAAGGCCCAATTTGACCGTATAGTCGATGATCTTGTCCTTGGCCTTCTGGCTCACGCTGAAGGTCGGATAGACGCTGATCGAGTCGCCCGAGTGGATACCCGTATGCTCGACATGCTCCATGATGCCGGGGATGAAGACCTCCTTGCCGTCGCAGATGGCGTCCACCTCCAGCTCCTTGCCCATGATATAGCGGTCGACCAGTACCGGCTGGTCCACGTCGATCTCCACGGCGGTCTGCAGGTAGTGGCGCAGGCGCTCCTCGTTCGAGACGATCTGCATGGCACGGCCGCCCAGCACGTAGCTCGGACGCACCAGCACCGGATAGCCGATGCGCGCCGCGGCACGGACGCCCGACTCGATGTCGACCACGGCCTCGGCCTCGGGTTGCGGAATCCCCAGCTCCTCCATGATCTTCTCGAAGCAGCCGCGGTCCTCGGCGTTCTTGATCGCCTGCGTGTCCGTGCCGATGATGGGCACACCCAGTTCGGCGAGCGGTTCGGCGAGGTTGATGGCCGTCTGTCCGCCGAGCGACACCACGATGGCCTTCGGCTTTTCGAGGTGGATGACGTTCATCACATCCTCGACGGTCAGCGGCTCGAAGTAGAGCTTGTCGCTGGTGGTATAGTCGGTCGAGACGGTCTCGGGGTTGTTGTTGATGATGATGGCCTCGTAGCCCGCCGCACGGATCGACCAGATGGCGTGCACGGTCGAATAGTCGAATTCGACGCCCTGCCCGATGCGGATCGGACCGGAGCCGAGCACGACGATCTTCTCTTTCGTGCTGATGATCGACTCGTTCTCCTCCTCGTAGGTCGAGTAGAAATAGGGCACATAGGAGGCGAACTCGCTGGCACAGGTGTCGATCATCTTGTAGACCGGGAAGATGCCGTTCGTCTCGCGCAGACGGTACATCTCGTTCTGCGAAAGGCCCCACAGCTGACCGATATACTTGTCGCTGAAACCCATGCGCTTGGCGGCGCGGAGCGTCTCAACATCCATCGGGTGTGCGCGGACGACGTTTTCAAACTCGACGATGTTCTTGAACTTCTCCAGGAAGAACATGTCGATCTTCGTCCTGTCGTAGATCAGCGCCAGGTCGACGCCGTTGCGGATCAGCTGCCCGATGGCATAGAGCCGGTCGTCGGTCCCTCCCTTGATGTAGGCCAGCAGGTCGTCGTTCGACCAGTTGTCGAATTTCTTGTGGTAGATGTGGCAGACGCCCGTTTCGAGCGAACGCACGGCCTTGAGCAGCGACTCCTCCATCGTGCGGCCGATGGACATCACCTCGCCGGTGGCCTTCATCTGCGTGCCGAGTTTGTTCGACGCGTCGGAGAACTTGTCGAAGGGGAAGCGGGCGACCTTCGTCACGATGTAGTCCAGTGTCGGCTCGAACGACGCCGGCGTGTTGGCGATCCGGATCTCGTCGAGCGTGAGTCCCACGGCGATCTTCGCGCTAACGCGGGCGATGGGATAGCCCGAAGCCTTCGATGCCAGGGCCGAGGAGCGCGACACACGGGGATTGACCTCGATCAGGTAGTATTTGAACGAGAGGGGGTCGAGTGCGAACTGCACGTTGCAGCCGCCTTCGATCTTCAGCTCGCGGATGATCTTCAGCGCCGAGTCGCGCAGCATCTGGAACTCCTTGTTGGTGAGCGTCTGGCTCGGGGCAACGACGATCGAGTCGCCGGTGTGGATACCCACCGGGTCGATGTTCTCCATGCAGCAGATGCAGATGGCCGTGTCGTTGCTGTCGCGCATCACCTCGTACTCGATCTCCTTATATCCCTTGATGCTCTTCTCGACGAGCACCTGATGCACGGGCGAGAGCGACAGGGCGTTGCGCATCATCTCGCGCAGTTCGGCCTCGTCGTCGGCAAAACCGCCTCCCGTGCCGCCCAGCGTGAAGGCCGGGCGCAGCACCACCGGATAGCCGATCTCCTCGGCCTGGGCCACAGCCTCCTCGATCGAGGTGGCGATATGCGAAGGGAGCACCGGCTCGCCCAGCGACTCGCACAGCTCCTTGAACAGTTCGCGGTCCTCGGCGCGCTCGATCGACTCGAACGACGTGCCCAGGATTTCGACCTGGCACTCCTGCAGGATACCCTTCTTGGCCAGCTGCACGGCCAGGTTCAGGCCCGTCTGCCCGCCCAGCCCCGGGACGATGGCGTCGGGACGCTCGAAGCGGATGATCTTGGCGACATACTCCAGCGTCAGCGGCTCCATGTAGACTTTGTCCGCAATGTGCGTGTCGGTCATGATGGTGGCAGGGTTCGAGTTGGCGAGGATCACTTCATAACCCTCCTCCCTGAGCGCGAGGCACGCCTGCGTACCCGCATAGTCGAACTCGGCGGCCTGTCCGATGACGATGGGACCCGAACCGATGACCAGAACCTTCTTGATATCTTTTCTCCTAGGCATTTTTGTGCTCCTCCATTTTTTTTGTGAACTTCTTGAACAAATAGGCGCTGTCCTGCGGACCCGAAGCGCTCTCGGGGTGGTACTGCATCGAGAAAACCCGGTCGGCGGCGCACTCTAGGCCCTCAGCCGTACCATCGAGCAGGTTGACGTGCGTCAGCGTAAGCCCCGTTCCGGCGAGCGAATCGATATCCACGGCATAGCTGTGGTTCTGGCTCGTGATTTCGAGTTTTCCCGTCACGAGGTTCTTCACCGGGTGGTTGGCTCCGCGGTGGCCGAACTTCATCTTGAAGGTCCGGGCACCGTAGGCCAGCGAGATCAGCTGGTGGCCCATGCAGATTCCGAAGATGGGCAGTTTGCCGCGGAGCTGCTTCACCAGCTCGATCACCGGCGCCACGTCCTCGGGGTTGCCCGGGCCGTTCGAAAGCACCAGCCCGTCGGGATGGAAGGCCATGACCTCCTCCACGGTGGAATTGTAGGGCATGACGGTCACGTTGCACCCCACGCGGTTCAACAGACGGATGATGTTGTACTTGATGCCGCAGTCGATGGCCACGACGTCGTACTTGTGGTTGGGAACACGCGACATCCAGCGCTTCTTACAGCTCACGCGCGAAACCATGTCGCGCGGCATGACGTATGCGCCGAGCTTGCGCAGGGCCTCGTCGTGCGACGTCGCCGCGTCGGTGATGAGCACCTTCTGGCTCCCCTCGTCGCGGATGATGCGCGTCAGGGCCCGGGTGTCCACGCCCCAGATGGCCGGAATGTCGTGCTCCTCGAAGACCTCGTTCAGCGTCTTCGTATAGCGGAAGTTCGACGGCGAGTCGTTGTACTCACGCACGATCATACCGCCGATGGTCGGCGTTTTGGTCTCGTAATCCTCGTCGGCCATACCGTAGTTGCCGATCAGCGGGTAGGTCATCACGACCATCTGATCCGTATACGACGGATCGGACATGATCTCCTGATACCCCACCATCGAGGTATTGAAGACGATCTCGTTGATGGCCTCGCGGTCGGCTCCGAAACCGTATCCGTAGAACTCGCGGCCGTTCTCCAAGACAATTTTTTTCGTAAAAGCTTTCATCCTTATCTGTTTGATTCGTAGTTGTCGTCATAAACCTCCTTGCCGCCCACCACCGTCAGCACGGCGCGGCCCTGCACCCTCCATCCGGCGAAGGGCGTGGCCCGACCCTTCGAAAGGAACGTTTCGGGATCCACGGCATACTCCGCCCCGAGGTCCAGCACCGTGAAATCGGCGGCATCACCCACCTCGACGCCTCCTTCGAGCCCGAAAATCCGGCGGGGATTCACGGCCATCAGGGCGACGAGTCTCTCGAGCGAAATCACCCCCTCCAGCACCAGGTATCGATACAGCAGCGGGAAGGCGGTCTCCAGCCCCACGATCCCCATGGCGCTCCCGGCCAGTCCGCGCGCCTTCTCGGCGGCGGTGTGGGGGGCATGGTCCGTGGCGATGACCTCGATCGTGCCGTCCTGGATGCCGGCAACGAGCGCCTCGCGGTCGGCACGGCTCCGCAGCGGCGGGTTCATCTTGAAGCGGCCCTCCTCCTGCAAATCCTCATCGCACAGCAGCAGGTAGTGCGGCGCCGTCTCGCAGCTCACGCGCAATCCCTTCGCCCGGGCGCGGCGCACCAGTTCGACGCTCTCCTTCGTGGAGACATGGCAGACGTGGTAGCGGCAGCCGGTCTTCCCGGCCAGCGCGATGTCGCGCTCGACCTGCTGCCACTCGCTCTCGGAGCAGATGCCCTTGTGTCCGTGCTCGCGGCAGTAAACCCCGTCGTGGATATACCCCCCGCACAGCAATTCGTCGACTTCGCAATGGGCCACGATCGGCCGATCGACAGCCGCGGCGCGGCGCATCGCCTCCTCCATCAGCTCGGCCGACTGCACGCCGCGGCCGTCGTCGGAAAATCCGACCACCTCCGGAGCCAAGGCCCCGAAATCGACCAGTTCACCGCATCCGCGCTGCCCCATCGTGATCGAAGCGTAGGGTTTCACGCGCACCACGGCGTCGCGGCGGATGAACTCCAGCTGCTCGCCGAGTGTGGCCGGCGTATCGGGTGCAGGGTTCAGGTTGGGCATCGAGCAGACCGTGGTATAGCCCCCGCGGGCTGCAGCGGCCGTACCCGTCGCAATCGTCTCCTTCTGCGGAAAACCCGGCTCGCGCAGGTGCACATGCACGTCGACGAGCCCCGGCACGAGGCAACGCCCCCCGAGGTCCACCACCCTGTCGCCCGGCTGCGGCTCCCCGGCGGCCACGATGCGGCCCCCTTCGACTGCGATCAGCCCCGGCTCGAAACGATCGTTGCGAAAAACCTTCGCATTGGTATAAAATGTCTTCATTCGTAGCTGGATACAAAAAAATAGGGCAACCAAAACAGTTACCCTAATAAACAATAATGCCTGAATCCGTCGGAGACTGGAACCCCGACCAATAATCCTGCAGCCAAAACGCTTGCGCCGATGCCATGTTGGATTTAGAGTTCATAGGATTCAGGAGTTGCCGTAATTGTGTACAAAGATAGGGCATTTTCACGGCCTCTGCAAAACTTTTCCCGGAAAAATTTTTCAACACACCCCCACGCCCATCCGCCCGCCCGCCGCATGAAGCGGACCTACAGGCACATGGCACAGATTTTCGGAGCGGCAGGTCTCCCGCCTCCCCACTCCTCCGCCCCGGGAAACAGACTATCGGACGATGATCAGGTCGACGCCCGCCTCCTCGACGATCGAGATCATCTGCTCGGGGATCCGCTCGTCGGTGACGATCACGTCGATGTCTTCCAGCGCGCAGACGCGGCCGAAGCCGCGCTGTCCGAATTTCGACGAGTCGGCCAGCACGATGACCTGCGAGGCGGCGTGCATCATCCGCCGCGTGAGCTTCGCCTCGTCGATCGTCGACGTCGTGATGCCGTGCTCGGGATCGATGCCGTCCACCCCGAAGAAGACCTTCGAGCAGATGCAGTCGTCGAGTTCGCGCGCGGCCTCTTCGCCCAGCACCGACAGCGACTTCTTGTGCACCGCGCCGCCCAGCTGCACGACGTTGACGTTCTCCGACTCGTTGAGCAGCACGCCCAGCCGCAGGAACGGCGTGACGATGTTCAGGTGATGCCACATGCGCATCTTGATCTCCTCGCCAAAGGCATAGACGGTCGAGCCTGAGGCCACGATGATCGAGTCGGTCTCGCCGAGCATCTCCACCGCCCGCTGGGCGATGCGCCGCTTGGCGTCGCGGTTGATGTTGTCCTTCACATGCACGTCGAGGTCCGCAACATGGGGATTGGCCGGGCGGGCGCTGCCGTGTACCTTATATAATAAGCCTTTGCTTTCGAGAATCTTGATGTCCTTGCGGATGGTCACCTTCGTTACGCCCAATTCGTTGGCGACGTCGGTAATCCGGACGAAACCGTGCTTGTTCAGGTTATCGAGAATGTATTTGTGCCGTTCGGCGATGCTCAACATATCGGTTGGTTTTTAAAGAGTTATAAAAGCAACGATACCGAAAAAAGAACGGACGGCTCCAAAACCGAGTTGCATGTGGTCCGGCAAAACGCCCCAACCTCCCAGAAGTCTCGTTACGACCCAAAGATATAAAAACTTTTTTTTATCGCAAAAAAAGGGTCCGACCCCGCGACAGGCCGAACCCTCACGGACCGAAGTCCGTATCATCATCCAAAGTAGAACCTCCGTTCCTTATTCCGTCGCCTCGGATTCGTAGCCGTCGGCCTTGGCTCCCCACATCAGGAGGAAGACCAGCATGCCCGCAACGGCCATGCCCAGAATGCCGACATAAGCCCAGTTCCAGCCGTAATGCTGGGCCACGAAGCCCAGTCCCACACCCGAAACGAGCGTCGAAGCGTAGCCGAAGAGCCCCGTGAGGCCGTTGGCCGTGGCGGCGGCCTTCTTCGTGGCCTGGTTCGCGGCGGCAATGCCGATCAGTGCCTGCGGGCCGTAGATGCAGAACCCGGCGGCGCAGAGCGAGGCGAACAGCAGCCAGATCGGAGCGTCGGCAGGCAGCTGCCAGAACAGGAAGACGAAGAGCGCGGCGCCCGCCATGCAGAAGACGCAGGTGCGGTGTGCACGGCCCTTGAGCCACCGGTCCGTCGCCCATCCGGCGAAGAGCATGCCGAGAATGCCGGCGATCTCGAACATCGCCACAAGCCATCCGGCGTGCGCCATCGAGACGCCCTTCGACTGGCTCAACAGCGAAGGCCCCCAGTCGAGCACCGAGAAACGAACGATGTAAACGAAGAAGTTGGCGAAGCCCAGGATCCAGATCAGCGGATTCCGGAAAACGTATTTCATCAGGAAGGCCTTGTGCTCGGCGCCCGTGGTTTGGGCTTTCGCCCGCCCGCTCTCGGTCCCCTCGAGTTCGGGAAGCCCCACCGAGGTCGGGGTGTCGCGCAGGAAAACCACCAGCCCGATGGCCCCGGCAAAGGCGATCGCCGAGGGAATCCAGAAACACCACTTCCACGCCCCGACATGCGCCGCGGAGGTCATCACGCGCTCCATGCCCGCGGCATCGTCGGGCGAGACACCCAAGTGTGCGGCAATGGAGGCCACGGTGTCGGGATCGCTCGTCAGGTTCGTGCCCAGCGTCCCCATGATGTACCCGCAGAGGATCACCACCAGCCCCGCGCCGATCGAGTGCGAGGTATTCCACACCGACATTTTCGTCGCCAGCTCCGTCGGTGGAATCCAATGGGTCAGCAGACGCGCACAGGGCGGGAATCCCGTGCCCTGCAACAGCCCGTTGACGACCCACATGATGCCCATGAAGAGAATCATCGTGTTGCCGAACCGATCGCCCGAATGCTCGCCCGTGATCCAGTAGGAGACGTCTTCGCCGAATCCGAATGCGAAGTTGGCCAGCGCACACAGCGACAGACCGACGGCCATATACCAGCGGGCGTTCATGCGGTCGGCCAGGATGCCGTTGACGAAACGCGAAAAGCCATAGATCAGTCCGTTCAGGGTGAGGAAGATGCCGAGGCTCGTCTTCGAAATGCCGAGATCGGCCTCCAGACCGGGCATGGCCAGCGAAAAATTCTTGCGCACGAAGTAGAAGAGCGCATAACCGACCATCGTCGCAACGATCGTACGCATCTGCCAATACTTGAAGCGCTTGGTTTGTTCAGATATCATTTCGAAATGAAAGTTAGTGGTTTCAGAAGCCAAATATACAACTTTCGGAGCGATATTCTAAATTATTTCCGTGATTTTTCCGTTTCATCACCCGAAGCCCCGCACGTCCCTATGCCCCCGCAAGCGGAGCCGCGGCGGAACTGTCCCGTTCGCCTGAGACTGCGGCGGAGCTGCCGATCTCCCAGATGCCGCCCTTGCCGAACAGGCGTTCGAGCCACTCCTCCATCCAGCCGCAGCGGAAGGCGGTATCGACGACCGTGTAGCGGCTGCGCATGTAGGGAATCTTCTCGAACGACGCCCGGAAACGGGCGCGCGAAACGCCGATCTGCTCCGGTTCGCAAGGTGCACCGACGAGTTCCAGACGGCGGTGCACCTCGTCGAACGAGAGGATCTGCCGGCGGATGCGTTCGCGCAGCTGGGGCCATGCCTCCCTGAGCCGCACGAGCTGGTCGCGCAGCCCCTCCCTGTCGACATACTTGTTGCGGGTCTCGGAAAGGCCGCGGGCCACGAATTCGGGGTCATTGCCGAAAACGGCGCGGATGTCCCGTTCGGTCTCGTCCCACGATTTCCACGCCGCGACGCACCGCTCGATGTCCAGCTGCTCCACGGGGGCGTCGAGCAGCATTTCGAAAAAGGCCGTCGAGGCCAGCGTACCGATACCGACCTTGAAGCCATGCGACACCGAAGCGCCGTTGTATTTCAGATGTTCCATGTCCCATAGATGGCTGAACTGATGCTCGGCGCCCGACGCCGGGCGGCTCGACTGCGTGGCCTGCATGGCAAAACCGCTCAGCAGCAGCCCCTCGGCCAGCTGGCCGACCTTCGTCACATCGCCGGCACGAACGCCTGCGGGATCGGACAACGCCTCGCGCAGCCCGTCCTGCACCAATCCGAAGGCGAAATCGTCCAGCGGCTCCGCCCCCACGGCATCGGAAAGCATCCAGTCGGCCCCGGCGGGGATCTTGGCAATCAGGTCGGCATAGCCCGAAGCCGACATCCGGGCGGGTGCAGCGGCCGAAATCGAAGGATCGAGGAGCATGCCCAGCGGAGCCGGGCAGTCGAAGGTCTGCTTGTTGCCCTCTTTGGTGATCGAGGCTCCGTAGGCCGTGTACCCGTCCATCGAAGCGGCCGTGCCGACCACCATGTACCGGCGGCCGTTGTGGTGGGAGCAGAGTTTGGTCAAGTCGTTGATCACGCCCGAACCCACCGCCACGGGAATGGCATCGGTCGCAGCCAGCACACCGTCCAACTCCTCGACGAACGACCATTCGGCATAGAGTTTCGGGTCGGTGAACAGATGCGGTTCGTCCTGCCCGATCCCCGCATCGGCAAGGATACGGTGCACCTGACAGCCGGCAACGCGCCACGTATGGGCGTCGGCGACCACGACGGCGCGGCAGCCGGGGAACAACTCGCGAAACAGCTCCGCCGTCCGCGGAAGGGTTCCGACACCGAGCACCAGCGCCTGGGTGTCGGTCGTGCGCTGAAGGGCGCTCTCTACCTTATTCATAGGATCTGTCTGATTTTAGCATTTCCGTTTTTTCGCAAACGAAATTCGGAGAACTCCTCCCGGATTTCTCAAAACAAAGGCAAATATAGCTATTATTTTCCTTTTAGTCATCAAAAGCAAGTTAAAAAACTTCTTTTAATAATCTATTTTTACGCTTTAGGATTAACAAAGGAAAATAATTGGATAAAAGAAAATAAAAACATACCTTTGAATCTCGAACCGATACAACTTTCGCCATGAAACGACTCACCCTGCTGCTGGGCGCGCTCCTGCTGACGGCCGCCACCCTCGCCCAAAACGCCGTGCCGCCGACGGTGCGCATCGCCAACGGACCCTATGTACTGAATGTCACCGAAGACGGCTTCACAGTCGTCTGGGACGCGAAGGCCGACGCCATCGGCTGGGTCGAACTCGCCCCGATGGACGGATCGCACTTCTACTCGACCGAACGGCCTAGGTATTACGACTCGCACCTCGGACTTTGCCGCGTCGGACGCATGCACCGCGTACGGATCGAAGGGCTCCAACCCGGCACGACCTACCGCTACCGCATCATGCAGCGGGGTATCGTCCTGAACGAGGGCAACCGGCGCGTCATCCTCGACAACGGGGACGGCAGCGAGGTCTACCTGCGCGAGCCCTACACCATCAGAACCCTCGACCCGGCACAGGAAAAGGTCGATTTCTGGATGGTCAACGACATCCACGACCGCGACTCCGTGTTCCGGCTGCTGATCAAGCAGGCGCCCGAGGCCCGGCCGGACTTCGTCTGCCTGAACGGCGACCTAAGCAGCCAGATCGAGACCGCACAGGCTCTCTGGGACGCCTGCCTGAGGTCGGCATCGAAGATCCTCACGCCCGCGGGTATCCCCCTCGTCGCGACGCGCGGCAACCACGAAAACCGCGGCACTCACGCACAGCACTGGCTCGACTACTTCCCCACGCCGACCGGCGAAACCTACTACACATTCCGCCGCGGCCCGGCCTTCTTCATCGTGCTCGACGGCTGCGAGGACAAGCCCGACAGCGATACCCGCTATTACGGCATGGGCGACTGGGACGCATACCGCCGGCAGCAGGCGGAATGGCTGAAGGGCGTTGTCGACAGCGACGAATTCCGGGCCGCTCCCGTGCGCATCGTGCTGATACACATGATCCCGGGTCAGGCGGACAGCTGGTACGGCGAGCAGCAGATCCGCAAACTGTTCGTCCCCGAACTCGTCGGCAAAGGCATCGACCTGATGCTCTGCGGCCACTACCACCGCTACCAGTGGATCGACGACGGCAGCCGCGGAGTCGACTTCCCGATCCTTGTCAACTCAAACAACGACTGCCTCCGCGTGTCGGCCGACGCCGAGGGCATCGACCTGAAGGTGGTCGACACCTCGGGCGCCGTGATCAAGCAACACCGTATCGACAAAAAGAGCAAATAACGACATGGAAACCAAAACCTTCGACAAATACCGATCCGTCTGGGAGCAGAGCGAACTGACGCAACGCCTGCGCCGCATCCGCCACGTGGCCCTCGACATGGACGGCACGATCTACATGGGGATGTCGCTCTTCCCCTACACGCAGGCCTTTCTGCAGGGGCTCCGAGAACTGGGGATCAGCTATTCGTTCCTGACGAACAATCCCTCGAAAAGCATCGCGGACTACCTCCGCAAACTCGACGCACTGGGCATCAAGGCCTCGCGCGAGGAGATGTACACCACGGCGCTGGCCACCATCGACTACATCAGGGCCCATCACCCCGCGGCCAAACGGCTCTTCCTGCTCGGCACTCCGTCGATGATCTCGGAATTCGAGGCCGCGGGCTTCGAGTCGTGCACCGACTCGGCCGACGACGTGCCCGACGTGATCGTAGCGGCCTTCGACATGACGCTCCGCTACGAACGGCTCTGCCGCGCGGCCTGGTGGATCAAGCAGGGAGTGCCCTACATCGCCACCAACCCCGACCGGGTGTGCCCCACCGACCTGCCGACGGTGCTGGTCGACTGCGGATCGATCTGCGCCTGCCTCGAGCACGCCACGGGACGCCGCCCCGACATCACACTGGGCAAGCCCGACCCGAACATGCTTTCGGGCATCCTCGCACGCCACGGCCTGCAACCCTCCGAGATCGCCATGGTCGGCGACCGCATCTACACCGACGTGCAGATGGCCCACAACGCCGGGGCGATGGGTGTGCTGGTGCTCTCGGGCGAAACGACGCTCGACGTGGCCGACAAGGCCGACCCGCAGCCCCATATCACGGCCGACAGCATCGAAGTGCTGGGCGAACTGATCCGCCTGGCCAACAGATAGCCGCAAGCCTCCTGTCGGGCATCCGACAGGACGCCCCGACAGGACGCCCCGGCAAGGCGCCCAGCAGGGTATCCAGCCCGCCGCCCCCCATCGGTCAGATCACCAATCCGCCCGCCGGCCAATTCGCCGGTCTGCCATCCGGGGAGGCATATCCAGGGAGGCATATCCCCAAAACACCCGATAGGATATGCCGATAGTACGATTGAAAATACCGAATTCCTGCGGGTTCGGTATTTCGTTTTATGCATTATCTTTGCAGTAAAAATCCCGGCCGACCCAAGGACCGGCCGCCTATTTACGAAACAAACGAAAACAATCCGCATGGAAGAACACAATATTCTCATCCCCCTGCTGCTGACTCTCGGAGCGGGGCTGGCCACGGGCATCGGCAGCGCCATCGCCTTCTTCGCCAAGCGCACCAACAAACGGCTGCTGTCGTTCTCGCTGGGTCTCTCGGGCGGCGTGATGATCTACGTCTCGTTCGTCGAGCTGTTCCAGCAGGCCAACGCGACCCTCACGGCCGAATGGGGCACACACACGGGTGTGATCGTCACCGTGGCGAGCTTCTTCGCCGGCATCCTGCTGATCGGCATCATCGACCGGCTGGTCCCCTCGATCGAGAACCCCCACGAGGCCCACAGCGTCGAGGAGATGGACCAGCAGCCGCACAACCCCCGACTGATGCGCATGGGTGTGATGACGGCACTGGCCATCGGCATCCACAACTTCCCCGAAGGCATCGCCACCTTCACCTCGGCGGTGGACAACGTAGCCCTCGGCGTAGCCATCGCCGTGGCCATCGCCATCCACAACATCCCCGAAGGCATCGCCGTCTCGATCCCGATCTACTACGCCACGGGCGACCGCCGAAAGGCCTTCCGCCTGTCGCTCCTCTCGGGTCTGGCCGAACCGATCGGCGCCGTGCTGGCCTATCTGGTGCTGATGCCCTTCATGACCCCGACGCTGATGGGCAGCATCCTGGCCGGCGTGGCAGGCATCATGGTCTTCATCTCGATCGACGAGCTGCTGCCTGCGGCCCGCGAATACGGCGAAGCCCACACCTCCATCTACGGCGTGGTAGCCGGCATGGCCCTGATGGCCGTAAGTCTGATTCTATTGGGATAAATCATGGATATACTCTTTCTCATCATCGGCCTGGGGCTGATCCTCGCAGGAGCGAATTTCCTCACCGACGGATCCGCAGCGCTGGCCCAGCGGTTCCGCATGCCGGAATTCATCATCGGGCTCACGGTGGTGGCCGTCGGCACCTCGACACCCGAACTGGTCGTGTCGGTGCTCTCGGCCATCGCGGGCAAAAGCGACGTGGCGATCGGTAACGTCGTGGGATCGAACCTCTTCAATGTCTTCGTCATCCTGGGCGTCTGCGCCCTGATCCGTCCCCTGCCGCTCACGGCGGGCAACATCCGCCGCGACATTCCGTTCGGCGTGATCACGTCGCTGTTGCTACTGGCGCTGGCGACGGACTCCTGGCTCTTCAAGGGGGCGGCGGACCGCATCGGACGCATCGACGGCATCGTCATGCTCCTGCTCTACGCCGCGCTGATGTGGTACACGATCCGCACCACGAAACGTCCCGAGACAACGGCCCCGGCCGCCAGGACAAAATCCGGAATGGCCGGATGGCTCATGACCGTGATGATCGTCGGAGGCCTCGCCGGACTGATTTTCGGCGGCGAGTTGTTCCTCCGCAGCGTCACGCAGATCGCCCGGCGGCTCGGAATCAGCGAATCGGTGATCGCCATCACACTCGTGGCAGGCGGCACCTCGCTGCCCGAACTGGCCTCGTCGCTCGTGTCGCTCTTCAAGGGCAAGGCCGACATGGCACTGGGCAACGTCATCGGCTCGAACATGGCCAACATTCTGCTGATTCTGGGTCTGAGCGCGACGATTCATCCGCTCTCGATGGGCGGCATCACGGTCGGGGATCTGCTGATGGTTGTCCTGAGTTCGATCCTGCTCTTTCTGGCGGCCTTCACCTTCAAACGCCGGGCGATCGACCGCTGGGAGGGCGCGCTGTTTCTGGCGATCTACATCGCCTACATCGGGTATTTGATCAGGTAACAGTCGACGAGCCGCGGCACGGCATAGTCGCCCACAGCCGCGACAGGAACGGCCATAGCAGCGGCGGCCGGAGTGAAGTCAGGGGTTTCGATGCGGTGGAAGACCGCATGGAGCGCCTGATGGGAAAGCCGGTGGCAGGGCCGGGCGACACTGCGCACCAGATGCCACGGACCCTCGCCCAGCAAGCGGCGGAACTGCGGCAGGGCCGCAAGATCCGGAAATGCAACGGGAGCGTCGGTCTCGATCAGCGGAAACTCGTAAAGACCCTGCCAGATGTCGCGCCCCTCGCGGCGCTGCAGCAAAACCCGGTCGCCCGAGGTGACGTGCAGGTAATTGAACCAGCGGTCGCGGACCCGGGTTTTGCCCTGCTTCACGGGGCGGTCGGCAACGGTGCCGGCCGCAAGGGCCAGACAGTGCTCCGACAGCGGGCACGTCCCGCAGCGGGGCGACAGGGGCGTACACTGAATCGCCCCGAAGTCCATGATCGCCTGATTGTAGCGGCCCGGACGGGCGGCATCCAGCTGCGCCTGCGCCAACTCGGCGAAAGCCCGCCTCCCGGCCGTGGTGTCGATCGGTTCTGCCAGATCGAAGAGCCGCGAGAGCACCCGGTAGACATTGCCGTCGACGACGGCGCACGGGGCGTCGTAGGCTGCCGAGCAGACGGCCGCAGCGGTATAGTCGCCCACGCCGCGCAACGAGCGCACATCATCCGGCGCGACGGGAAATACCCCGCCGAAATGCTCGACGACCTGTCGGGCCGCGGCCCGGAGGTTGCGGGCACGGCTGTAATAGCCCAGCCCCTGCCAGAGTTTCAGAACCTCGTCCTCGGGTGCGGCGGCAAGCGACGCGATATCGGGGAAACGCTCCGTGAAACGGAGGTAGTACTCCATCCCCTGCGCCACGCGGGTCTGCTGGAGGATCACCTCCGAGAGCCAGATGCGGTAGGGGTCGCGCGTATGGCGCCACGGCAGGTCGCGGCCCTCGCGGGCATACCAGTCAAGCAGTATTTCGGCAATACGGTCCATAATGGAAGACAAAAATACGACATCGGAATCAATTTTGAAGTATTCCGACCCGATTAATTAAAACGAGAAGCACATGGAAAAGAAGCACACTTTGGTCGACAATGCCGCCGAGAAGCGCTACGAACTCGACCTCGGAGACGAGATCGCCCTGGCCGAATACATCCCGAGACGCGGGCATATCGTACTGACACACATCGAAGTACCCGCAAAATACGAAGGCCGGGGCATCGGCAAGGAACTGGTGCAGGGCGTGCTGGAGGAGATCCGCAGAAAGGAGCTCAAGGTTGTCCCCCAATGCCCGTTCGCCGCGGCCTATATCCGCCGCCACCCCGAATGGATGGATCTGGTGCTGACCGCCGGGGAGCAATAGCCCCGGGCCGAGCCGCCTCACACAACCAGCGGACTGCATGAAGCATCCCGCCACAAAACCGGACTCTTTGCGAAGGGTCCGGTTCTTTCTCCTCGTCTTCTCTTCTCCGCTCCTATTCCCTATCGCCGCGCCATATTCTATTCTCGTTCTCCTTCTCGTTCTCTTCCCCCTCCTTCTCCGCTTTCCTTATCCGCTTGTCTCTCCCTCGCGCCGCACCCGATTCCTCACCCCCTCGTCCCTCTCCCCCCCTAGAAACAGAGAGATTCGTTTTTTCGAAAAATTTCCGGCCCAAAATTTGGTTTATTTTATAAACTACTTTATATTTGCAATACGTTTACAAACCGAGTAACCGCTCACAACCGGAAAACACCATGGAAAAGCCGCCCGCCTGCACCGACAAACGCCACCTTTTCGCGCGCTGGTTCTCCCGCCATCTGACCACCTACGCCGTGATCTGCTCCTTCCTCGCCTTCGTCAACTGGCAAACTTCGCCCCAGTCCTGGTGGGTAGTGTGGGTCATTGCCGGATGGGGGCTGCACATCGTCCTCGCGCTCGTCCGCTACCTGTTCGACTGCGACGACGAATACAACGATCGCAACCGCTAAAAACAAAACAATGGACAACAAAAACCACACCGCCGACCAAAGGCTCGAACTCATCCAGCGGATGATCCGCGACACGCGCCGCAGCCTTTCCTCGGGCAGCAGCAACCTCTTCATCCTATGGGGATACCTGCTCGCGGCGACCTCCGTCGGCATTTTCCTCCTGCTCACCTTCACCGACAGCCGCATCTGGCAATGGCTGTGGCTGCCCACGCTGGCGGTCGGCTGGGGCATCACCCGGTGGTACAACCGCCACTGCGCGACACAGGTCAGAAGCTACACCGACCGCCTGCTGGAGCAAATATGGGGATGCATAGCCGGTCTGGCCGCCTTTTCCACCTTCGCCATCTGCCTGGAACCGGAAAGCGAATGGCCCATCGACCCGCTGTTCCCGGTCCTGCTGCTGATCAGCGCAGGGCTTTTCATCTCAGGAACCGTGATTGGCAACAAATACATGTACTACGTTTCGTGCTTCCTGCTGCCGGTTGCCTTCGGCATCATCCGCGAATCGTGGATCAATGTCAACCCGGACGGCAATCTGATTCAGTTCGCCGTAGCGGTCCTCGTCGGGCTCGCAGGTTCGGGATACGCACTCAAACGCCAAGTCAAACACGACGCCACAGAGGCGTCGAAAAACCGATAACACCGATGGAAGACCGCAAACTGGAAGCCGCCGAAAGTCTGGCGCTGATCGGCCGCATGATCGAAAACACCCGCAACCGCATGGTCCGCAACGCAGGCCGCCCGCTGCTGGCATGGGGCTACGCCACCATCCTGACAACGCTCGCCGTCTGGGGCGCACTCCTCCATTTCCAGGATCCCCGCTGGAACTACCTCTGGCTGCTGCTGCCCCTGCTGGGCTGGCTGCTGATGCGGCTTTCGCGCGAAAAGAAGCCCGAAGGCGAGGCTCGCACGTTCGTCGACCGCGTGATCGGGGACCTTTGGACCGTAATGGGTCTTTCGGCGGGATTTGTCAGCATCCTGGAGCTCTTCACGCCCATGCACCTGCCGATACTCTTCCTCATCCTGCTCATCATGGGCATGGGAACCACCGTGACGGGCCTCATCATCCGCTTCACGCCCGCCATCGTCGGGGGCATCGCGGCCATCATCCTTGCCCCGTGCACCCTGATCGCCGGCACCATGTGGCAGCCGCTGCTGTTCATCGCAGGCTTCGCGGCCATGATGATCGCCCCGGGGCACATCCTCAACTACAAGTCGAACCACCCAGCCCGATAACGCGATGTTCAAAGAGCTGAATCCCCTGTTGCACTCCGAATTGAGACTGGCCGTCATCTCGATCCTCATCGGGGTCGAAAGCGCCGACTTCGTCTTCATCCGGCAGCAGACCGGAGCCTCGGCAGGCAACCTCTCGGTGCAGCTGGACAAACTCGCCAAGGCGGGTTACATCGAGGTCGAGAAGACCTTCCGCGGCAAGATCCCCTGCAGCGTGTGCCGCATCACCAACGCCGGGCGCGACGCCTTCGCCGAATATGTCGAGGCGCTGCAAAGCTATATCGGGCAACAGCCCCGTCACGACTGAGCATCCCCGCCCGCTGGCGACAGCGCCGCCCGGGGCATCGCCCGCAGATCCCGCCCCATTACGATCCGCCCCCCTCATCGAGCGATGGGAGGGGGCTTCGTTTCGAAGAAACAACATCCGGGCAGGACCACACGCCCGAAAAGGCAAGCCGCGGATCGCGCCACAGCCAAATCCCTCACGATCAGATCGAGCAGAAGAACGTCACCAGAAACGGGACGCTGAAATCGAGCGCACAGCCGTGGAAGATCGAGACCACGGCATAGAGGCGCCCGGCGGCCTGCGTGATAACGGGCAGCGTGGTGTCGAAGGTCGTCGCGCCGCCGATCGACACGGCGGCCAGGGGTCCGCACCAGCGCGCCACGAGCGGGGCGGCCAGCAGGGTAAAGATTTCACGCATGACGTTGCACAGCAGGGCGATTGTCGCCAGCTCCGGACCCCGGAGATCGGCAATGAAGATGCTCGAAAGCGAATAGTAGCCGAATCCCGCGCCCACGGCCAGTGCATCGGTCAGCGACCATTCGCCGAGCAGCGGCGCGGCGAGGGCCGCCCCGGCCAGCGTGCCGACAGCCGTAGCGACGGGCAGCAGCGCCAGTCGCGGATCGAGACGCCGCACCCGTTCGGCGAGGGTGCGGTCGTTGCCCAGCGTCACGCCGACGCAGAACATCAGCGCATAGAGCACATAGGCGCTCAGGCGCGAACCGGCCACGTCAAGCGGAGCGAAAAGCCCCGCGACGCATCCCGCAACGAAAAAGGCGACGATCACCAGACTACCCTTCAGGGCCGTCCACGTCGAAACGGGGCTTTCGGCCGCATCGCCGCCCTCTTCCGCCGACACACCCCGGCTGCGGATCCGCCGCCACAGCAGCCACGCGGCGAAGATGCTCCCCGCAACGGACAGCGCGAAGATAGCAAAGGCAGAGATCCCGAGCGTCGCCAGCGAGCCGACGACCGCCGGGTCGGCACCGACCTCGACACCCAGCAGGAACAGGAGCACCCAGATAATGCAGGTGATCAGACGCTGAACGAAGGCGAGGCGCCAGCCGATAAGCAGGCGCCCCGTCACGACACCTCCGATGATGACGGCAAAGATGGCAAGCATTCCGATCAGTTCTTTTTCGCTGTGAGTTTTTCGATCTGACGCTCGGCCTCGGCTTCGAGGTTGGCCGCCTGCCGCTCGGCCTCCTGCACCAGTTTATCTCCGCCCTTCTCGGCGGCGATCCGGGCCAAAGTCCCCTTAGAAGCCGCAGCCTCGACGAGTTTTGTGCGCTGCTCCTGCGCCGCGGCGACGAGTTTCTCGCCGGCGCGCTTCGCCTCGGCGCGGAGGTTCTCGGCCTGCTTGGCGACCCCCTCCGAAAGGGACTCGCTGCCCGTGAGCTTTCGGATCTGCTCGTCGACGACGTTCTTCACGGCCTCCTCGGCAGCCTCCCGCACCCCGAGCGTGATTTTCGGCGAGGAGAACGTCCCCCCGATGTTCACCCCGATCGACTCAAGCGTCTTTCCGCCCGGAATGGCCACCCGGGCCTGGTAGTCGATGGTCTGATCAAGCCCCGTCGAACCTGCGAGGTTGATGTTCACACCGCCCATCTTCAGGTCGAAGGGCTGCGTGGTGATGCGACCGTCCCTGATGGCGAAGCGGATGGCGACATCCCGGGCCTCGATTTTTCGCAGGTTGTCGTTGCCCAGCACCTTGGCCAGGACATCGAAAGCCTCGATCTGCTGCACGCGGATATTGGCCGACTTGATCTCGCCCGTGGCATCGAGCGCCTGCAGATCGGGAGACATGGCCTCGTCGAGCGGCGTTTCGAGGTCGAGCGACAGCGAGTAGTCGCCGCCCGTCCTGGCGAAGACCGGCACGAGTTTCTGCACCATCTCCAGCTCCTCGAAAGTCTTCTGGAACGATGCGCCCGAAATGGCGGCATCGAGCTTCAGGATCGGACGCGTCGGATCGGCAGCCGTCGAATAGCTGCCCGAAGCGGAGGCCCTGCCGCCGAAGAGATTCATCGTGAGCCGTTCGAGCGACAGTGCGCCGCCGGCAACGCGCATCTCACCCGAGATGTCGCCGATCGTCATCTTTCCGAAAAGCACCTTCCGCAGATCGGTGTTGAGCGAGAGATTCAGGTTGCGCGGAACCTCCACGGGCCGCAGCGGCTCCGCCGGGAGCTCTTCATCCGCGGCAACGCCCTCCTCCGAGGGCAGGACGCCCATGATCTCGTTCAGGTCGAGCAGTTCCGATTTCATGTAGAGACGCCCCGAGAGCATGTCGCCCCGCAGCAGGTAACCGATGTAGCCGGTCAGCTGGCCGTTGGCCGCAAGATCGCTCTTGCCGACCGTCAGTCCGAACTCCCCGAGCGTCATCGCGGCGGGCGTGACGGTGGCCGCAGCACGGCGGATATGGACCGCCGGGAGGCTGGGAAGCACCAGCCCCAACCCTTCGACGACGAAGGTTCCCTGGGCGCCCAACTCTTCGTAGCGGTTCTTTTCGATGTCGGACATGCGCCCCGAAAGTTTCAGATCCGCCGTGATCAGGCCCCCCAGATCGACACCCTTGTCCAGCGGATAGACCTCCCTGACGGCGCCCAGGTCGACCCGTCCATCGGCCGAAGCCCGGAAAACGGGGTCGCAGGCGAGATTCGTGGCGTAGAAGGTCGCCGCAACGGAATTTCCGGCCATCCGGAATCCGAATTTCGAAAGATCCACAACCGTCTTGTCCATCACCGCTCCGGGATTCGAGACCTTGGCGGCGATCTGGATGTCCGTCACGGCCTTGGGCAGCGAGGAGTATCGGAAGCTGCCGTTGCGGACCTCGGTTTTCAGTTCGAAGGCCGGGAGCTTCGGGCCGCGCATCTCGCCCTTGGCCCAGAGCGCCATCGAGAGTTCGCCGCCCGCCGTGAGGTTCTTGAACTCACGGGTATAGAAGGCCGGGATCAGCGACAGCACATCCTTGAACTGCACCTTGTCGCAGCCGGCCTTGAGGTCCATGGCCACGGCGTCGCCGTCCAGTTCGACCCAGCCGTCGAGACCCACCGAAATGGCATTCAGACGCAGCGTATTGCGCGAGAAGGTGAAGCGTTTGTTGGCCAGATCGGCATCGATCACGGCCCCAAGCTCCGCCTCGGCGTCGCTCAACAGCGGGATGCCGCCCGACACGAAACGCATGGCGGCAGCCGTCAGCCGCAGGTCGAGGTCGGTGCGGTCGGCCGACATGTTGCCCCTAAGGCGCAGCGAAAGGGGCGCGGTTGCAAACTGCATGTTCGTCGAATCGTCCTCGTAGCGGATCGCCGCGTCAGAAATGCGGAAGTCGCGAACCGAAAGCCGGAACGACGACGGCGCGGACTCCGCGGCGGGAGTCTCCTCCGCCGGAGCGTCCGAGGGCTTCATCACATCCCAGTTGACGGCTCCGTCGGCCAGTTTGTGCGCATGTACCTCGGGCGAAGCCAGAATGACCTTCGTCACCTCGAATCCGCTGTCGCCGAAAAGCGACATCAGATTGACAACCACCGAAATACGCCGCGCAGCGACAATCGTGTCGCCTTCGAAACGGTCGACACCCACCAGCGTCAGCCCCTTCAGGTCCACCGAAGCGTTGGGGAAATGGCGCAGCAGGCTGATGTCGAGTTTCTCGAAATCCAGCCGCGCGGCGAGCATTGCATTGGCCTCGCGCTTCACCATGTCGGCAATCTTGCCCCGGAGCGCGACCGGCGCAATCAGGGCGATGGCAAGAATAACGACCACGGCCGCAACCGCGATCCTCACGATTTTTTTCATACCCTATCTGTTTTGCAGGCAAAAACCGTAGTTTCCGCCTCTTTGAATCCCATTTTCGCATAGAGCCTCCGCGCCGCGCCGCGCGAGGGGTTGGAGGTGAGCATCACCTTCCCGGCCCCGATTGCGGCGGCATGGGTCTGCGCCGCACGCACGAGCCCTTCGCCGGCCCCGAGACCCCGGGCCGCGGCGTCGACCACCACATCCTCGATCCAGGCCTTGCGCCCCGACGGCACGTCGTACCACACCAGGGTCAGCACCCCGACGACAACACCGCCGGACATCGCGGCGAAAAGCGCCGCCGAAGGGTTCGCCGCCACAGCCCGCAGCCGCTCCCCGGAAGGAGCCGCCAGCCGCGGTGAAAGCTGCGGCATCAGCCGCCCGAATGCTTCGAGCAGGGAATCGGTGACTTCGGTCACCTGTCGCACCTCAAGTTCCATTTCAGCACAAAGATAACCTTTTTAACGGAAACGGCGCGGTTGTCTGCGGAAAAAAGCGTACTTTTACCTCGCAACGGCCCGCGATCGGAAACAGCGCGCAAAATAGCCGCGATTGGCAAAATAATATTATCTTTGTACATTCAATAAAGATACGACACCCGCCATGCGCAAACTGGTAATCATTCCGACCTATAACGAAAAAGAGAACATTTCGGCGATGATCGACAAGGTCTTCTCGCTGCCCGAACCCTTCGAGATGCTCGTCATCGACGACGGCTCGCCCGACGGCACGGCCGCGATCGTCCGGGAGCGCCAAAGGGAGTTCGCGGACAGGCTCCACCTCGTGGAACGTACCGGGAAACAGGGCCTGGGCACGGCCTACCTCGCGGGGTTCCGCTGGGGGCTGGAGCACGGTTTCGACTACATCTGTGAGATGGACTGCGACTTTTCGCACAACCCCGACGATCTGGTGCGCCTCTACCGCACCGCGGCCGAAGGTTACGACGTCGTGGTGGGTTCGCGCTACGTGCAGGGGGTCAACGTCGTCAACTGGCCGATGTCGCGTCTGCTAATGTCCTACTTCGCCTCGATGTACGTGCGCATCGTCACACGCATGCCGCTGCGCGACGCCACCGCCGGATTTGTCTGCTACTCGCGCCGTGCGCTGGAGACGATCGACCTGGAGGCCATCCGCATGAAGGGCTACGGATTCCAGATCGAGATGAAATACTCGGCCTGGCGGCTGGGAATGCGGCTCAAGGAGGTGTCGATCATCTTCGTCGAGCGCCGCGAGGGAACGTCGAAGATGTCGGGAGGGATCTTCGGGGAGGCGTTTTTCGGGGTGCTGAAGCTCCCCTTCCGCCGCATCCGCAAAAGCAAATGATGCGGGGGGGGGTGCGGCGCGGACCGCTCAGGCCGTTCAGACCGCTCGGGCCGCTCAGGCCGCTCAGAAGGTGAAGAAATAATTCATGAAGAAATTCCAAAACGTCACCACACCGATGGCAAAGAGTTTCGCCAGGTAGAAATTCAGGCGGAAACGGCCGTGCAGGAGGTAGATGGTGGCGTTGTTGATCACCAGCCCGACAGCCGCGATGCCCAGAAACCGAAGGTACTGGCCCGCGATGTCGGGATTTTCGTTCTGGAACGTCCAGATCCGGTTAAGCAGGTAGTTCGAAGTCGAGGCGAAGAGGAATCCCAGCGAGTTGGCCAGGTATTTGTTCAGCCGCAACCACTCCTTGCAGAGGTAGGTGATGCCGAAATCGACAAAGACGCCCGAACCGCCGACGACGCAGAATTTGAGAAACTGTTCGATCATAAACTTCCGACCTCCGTCCGAAGGGATTTTCCGTTAAACCAATTCGTATACCCCTCGCGGCTCAGGGCAAAGGCCACATCGAAAGTCTCGCCGGCCAGCTGTGGCGCAACGGTGAAGGTAACCTCACGCGTAAGTTGGCCGTAGGCCGGGATCGTGAAGGCCGCGCCGGTCGGGAACTCCTCGACGCGGAAACGCCCGTGTTTCCACAACATCACCAGTTGCGTGTCGCCCTCGCCCACGCGGATTGCATGGGGATAGGGATTCGTGATGCGCAGTTCGAGGCGCAACGTCGCTCCCGCCTCCACCTTTGCGGGCAGGCCCGCAAAGGCGATGTCCACCAGCCGCACGGGCCGGAAATCGGGATCGACAAACCAGGTGAATCTCCGCCCGTTGGCCATCGTGAAGCTCCGCACCTGCCGGGTGCTGTCCGAGACGGTCCCCTCCGGACATTCGACGAGCACTTCGCGGCCGATGAACCGCGAATCGTCGTCGCGGAACTGCCACTGATGGGTGCGGTAACGGATATTGGGCTGGCAGTAGGCCTCGCCGCCCGTATAGAACGCATATTTGGCCGCAATGGCGTACCCGTGGCGGAAAACCACCGGACGGCCGTCGGCCTCGGCGGCGATGGCGGCGTAGCTCTCCGGATTGTTGAACACCTCGAAGCGGATGCCCAGCGGATTGAAGAGCATCACCAGCCGCACCAGAACGAGCAGCCCGAGGGTCACACTCCCGGCCCGCATCACGTAGCGCCGCGTGCGGGGATGCCGCCGGGCATAGGCAAAGAGCACATAGACCAGACCGAAGCAGGAGACGATCACCCATTGGGGCTGGACATACCCGCGCAGCGACGAGAACAGGAAGAAGACGATGAAGGCCACGGGCAGGAGCTTCAGCACCCGTTCGACAGGGGTCTGCGGCGTCACCTTCCGCCAGGCCTGCACGTAGAGCGGCACGAAGAAGGGGTTGAAGACAACCAGCATATTGGCCAGAAACTCAACGACATAATCGGGTCTGAAGACCGAATTGCGGCCTGAGAGATGATAGGCGAACGAAGCCCAGTCGTGCTCGTACTGCCACACGAGGTGCGGAACGAGCAGCAGCAGCGCCACCGCACCGCTCGCATACAGGGCCGGACGCAGCAACAGCCGCGGGTTGGCGGCCAGCGCAAACAGGACCACCAGCGCACCGTGGTATTTGCTGTATGCCATCAGCGCCATGGCGACGCCCATCCACAGCCACGCCCGGCGGCGGTTCTCTGAAAACCACCTGAAAGTCAGCAGGAACAACGCCGTCGTACACATCAGCGGCCCGTCGGGCACGGCGATGAAGCCGTAGAGCTGGAGCATCAGCGTCGCGGCCGACAGCACGACGAACAGCGCGGCATCGCGGCGGTCGGCATCCGCCGGGCGGATCAGGCGCCACAGCAACCAGAGGTAGAGGGGCTGCAGCACGGTGAAGAAGAACCGCACGCCCAACTCCCCGCCGAAGAGGTGCTCTCCGGCCCAGACCAGCAGTGCCGTCACGGGCGGATGGTCGAAATAGCCCCATGCAAGCCGCTCGGCGAACATATGGTAGTAGGCCTCGTCGTTGGCCAGTTCCGTAAAGCCGGCCTGCACGAGGTTGGCGACCCACCACAGCCCGAGCCACAGCAGGACCAGGCGGTCGGCCCCCGGCAAGGCGTATGTCTTTTTGAAAGATGCTTCCATACCGGAAGCAAAGGTAGGAAAATTTATCCGTTCCGCCTAAAAATGCCCCGCATTGCCCCCAAATCCCGCCTCCGACAGCCCCGCAGCGAGGCCCCGACTGCGGCGCAGGAGGGCTGCAAAATCGTGCTCCGGACAAATTTTTCAGCTCCGGAGACGGGGCGTTTGGAGAAAATGAACTATTTTTGCAGCCGCTATGAAAACCAGACAAGAACTGACCGAAATCCTCGATTTCATTGCGGACTATGCAACCTACCTGCTCGCATCGGGGGTCCACACCTCGCGTGTGATCCGCAACTCGCAGCGTATCGGACAGTCGCAGGGAGTCGACATCCAACTGTCGAGTTTCCAGAAAAGCACGATCCTCACAGTCCACGACGAGGCGACGGGCGAGGCCGTCACCCGCGTGGTAAAGATTCCCGCCCTGCCGATCAGTTTCGAACGCAACTCCGACCTGAGCGCCCTGAGTTGGGACGCCCTCGACGACCGGCTCCCGCTGGACGAAATCCGCCGCCGCTACGGGGAGCTGATCGACAAACCGCGCATCGACCCGATCTTCGTGCTGGTGACCGTCGGGCTGGCCAACGCCTCGTTCTGCCGTCTTTTCGGCGGCGACTGGACGGCCATAGGCATCGTCTTCACCGCCACCCTCGTGGGATTCGCCGCCCGGCAGCGGATGCAGGCACACGGCGTCAACCACTTCCTGGTCTTCATCATCTCGGCCTTCATGGCCTCGCTGTGCGCCTCGGCGGCCCTGCGCTTCGACTGCACGGCCGAAACGGCTCTAGCCACGAGCGTGCTCTACCTCGTGCCGGGCGTGCCGCTGATCAACGGCGTGATCGACATCGTCGAAGGCCACATCCTGATCGGATTCAGCCGGCTGATCAACGCCCTGCTGCTGATCATCTGCATCGCCATCGGGCTTTCGGCCACTTTACTCATGGTTAAAAACAGCCTGCTATGACCTTTGCGGACATTCTTCTCGACGGTCTTTTCGCGGCCGTGGCGGCCGTCGGTTTCGGAGCCATCTCCGATCCCCCGATGCGCGCCTTCCCGCGCATCGCCCTGCTGGCTGCCGTGGGGCACGCCCTGCGCTTCTGCCTGATGAACGGCCTGGGCATGGACATCGCCACGGCATCGCTCTGTGCGGCAATGGCCATCGGCTTCGGCAGCCTCTGGCTGGGCAAGGCCATCCGCTGCCCGATGACGGCGCTCTACATCCCAGCACTGCTGCCGATGGTTCCGGGCATCTACGCCTACAAGACGGTCTTCTCGCTCATCATGTTCCTCCAGTCGCTCAACGACCCGGGGCAGGGCATGCAGTACATGCAGCAGTTCTTCCTCAACGCCACCGTGTCGTTGAGCGTCATCGCCCTGCTGGCCGCCGGGGCTACGCTACCGATCTTCGTCTTCAACCGCCGGGCGTTCTCGCTCACGCGGCGCCGAAAAAACGAGAAATAACCTTTGCCCATGGAGATTTTCTGGAATACCATCGCTACCTACAACGCCGCGACATGGCCCGCACAGCTGGCTCTGGTGCTGACGGCCCTCGTCTTGACCCTGCTGCTCTACTTCCGCCCCTCGCCCGCCGTGCGGATCGCGATGAAGGTTTTCATGGCGCTCCTGAACTTCTGGATCGCCGGGGTCTATTACCTCGTCTACTGCCAACCGCGCGAACACAACGGCCTGCTGGCGCTCTTCTGGGCCATCATGGGAAGCATCTGGGTCTATGACCTGGTCATCGGGCACGCCTCGCTGCAACGCACCGGCAACCACACGAAGTTCGCGGCACTGCTCTTCGCCATGCCGCTCATCTACCCGCTGTTCTCGCTCCTGCTGGGCCGCTCCTTCCCGATGATCACCTCGCCGGTGATGCCCTGCTCGGTGGCGGTCTTCACAATCGGGCTGATGCTGGCCTTTTCGGAGCGGGTCAACATCGTGCTGGCCATGTTCCTCGGCCACTGGGCACTGATCGGGCTTTCGAAGGTCTACTACTTCGCCATCCCGGAGGACTACCTGCTGGCGTGCAGCATCGTCCCGGCACTCTACCTCTTCTTCCGCGAATACATCCGCGACAACTCCGGGCGGCCCATGAAACCCTCACCGCGGGTGCTCAACGCCCTGCTTGCGGTGATGTGCCTGATCATCGGGTGCTTCTTCGTCCTCACGCTGCTGCACCAGCTCAACCTCTTCACCGACAGCTGACACACCGCCCTCTCGCAGCAGGAAGCCCCGGCAGTCGAAGGCCGCCTTCGCCGCGGCAGGCCCCCCCTTCGTTAGGGTGTCGATTTCTCCTGCCGCCGGAACTGCTTTCTCCTGCCACCGGAGCTGATTCCTCCTGCCGCCGGCACCGATGAGAGCCTCCTCCAGACCTTCGCCCGAAATCGCCGGACCCGAACAGGGCCGGCCGCAGGTCGACGCACCGTTCGCAGCCCCTCCTGACGCATTTTCCGCCCCGGGAGGGGTTTGAAAATTGCAATCCCGCCGGAAATGGCTATCTTTGCACCTCAATATACAAATCGCATGTACCATTTCTCAACATACAAGGACCAATACAAAGCCAACCTGCGGCTGGCGCTGCCCGTGGTGCTGACACAGCTGGGACAGATCTTCACGCAGGTTGCCGACAACCTGATGGTCGGCCGCTACGGAGGCAACGACCCCACACCGCTGGCTGCCGTATCGTTCGGCGGCTCCGTCTTCTTCATCCTCTTCATCGCCGCCATCGGCATCGCACTGGGCATGACACCCCTCGTGGGCGAACTCTACGCACAGGGCGACCGCGAGAAATCGTCGAGACTGCTGCAGAACGGCATCCTCTTCTACGGACTGCTGGGCGTGGCGATGGCCGCCGTGCAGTATGCCATTATCCCGCTGATGTACCACCTCGGCCAGCCTGCCGAAGTGGTCGACATGGCCATCCCCTATTACAAGATGCTGGTGTGGAGCATGCCCTCCATCATGCTGTTCTTCACCTTCAAGCAGTTCCTCGAAGGAGTGGGCAACACGAAGATCGAGATGTTCGTCACGATCGCCGCCAACATCGCGAACATCGCCTTCAACTGGGTGTTCATCTACGGCCGCTACGGATTTCCCGAGATGGGCGCCGAGGGCGCGGGTCTGGGCACGCTGATGTCGCGCATCATCGCCCCGATCCTGATGATCGGCTACTTCTACGGCCGCCGCAAATACCGCATCTACCTAGAGGGCTTCTCGCCGCGCAACTACTCGTGGGCGTCGGTCAAACAACTGCTGCACATGGGTCTTCCGATCTCGATGCAGATGTTCCTCGAAGCCTCGGCCTTCGTCGGCACGGGAATCATGATGGGATGGTTCAACAAGGAGACGATGAGCGCCCACCAGATCACCATGACCATCGGCAACTGCGCCTTCATGATCATCATGTCAATCGGCGCGGCCACCACCATCCGCGTATCGCACTGCTACGGCAGACGCGACATCGCACAGCTGTCGCTCGCGGCCAAGGCCTCGTACCACCTCGTCCTGGCGTGGAACGTCTTCGGAGCGCTGGTCTTCATCACGATGCGCAACGTGATCCCGACCTTCTTCACCACCAACGCCGAGGTGATCTCCATCGCCTCGAACCTGCTGGTCTTCGCCGCGCTCTACCAGCTTTCGGACGGCATTCAGAACGTCTCGGTGGGCATCCTGCGCGGCATTCAGGACGTGAAGATCATCATGCCGATCGCCTTCATCTCCTACTGGCTGCTGAACCTCCCGGTGGGCTACCTGTTCGGATTCACGATGGGCATGGGTCCTTCGGGGCTTTTCCTGGGCTTTTCGTTCGGGCTGTCGGCCGCGGCCGTCATGATGATCGTGCGCATCCGCCGCAGCATCCGCAAACTCTATGCAACGAAATAAAATATTTTTTCGTATCTTTACACAAATTTATACCCGATAATGGATATCGAAAAACAACATACGAGCGCCTGCAAACCCGAAGTGGGCCGCGGGTGCGCCTTTTGCAACTGTGGCTCGGAGCCGGAAGCCAAACTCTGCGACGGCTGCTTCAAGCTCCACGAAACGGCCTGGCTCGACGACTATCCGGTCAACATGCCGAGCGACATCGTCGAGGTGCGTTTCAAGAACACCCGGCGTTCGTTCTACCAGAACGTCAACAACCTCGACCTCAAGCGGGGTGACATCGTTGCCGTCGAAGCCTCGCCGGGCCACGACATCGGCATCGTCTCGCTCACGGGCGACCTGGTGGCACGCCAGATGCGCCGCACGGGATTCACCCCCTACAACGGCGAATACAAGAAGGTCTACCGCAAGGCCAAACCCTACGACATCGAAAAGTGGCAGGAGGCCATCGCCCTGGAGCACGAGACGATGATCGCCTCGCGACAGATCGCCGCAGACATGGGTCTGAACATGAAAATCGGCGACGTGGAGTATCAGGGCGACAAGATCAAGGCCATCTTCTACTACATCGCCGACGAACGCGTGGACTTCCGCGAGCTGATCAAGGTCTTCGCCGAACGGTTCCACATCCGCATCGAGATGAAGCAGATCGGTGCCCGTCAGGAGGCCGGGCGCATCGGCGGACTGGGCGCCTGCGGCCGCGAGCTGTGCTGCGCGTCGTGGATGTCGAGTTTTTCGAGCGTCACAACCGGAGCCGCACGCGTGCAGGATCTCTCGCTCAACCCCCAGAAACTCGCCGGGCAGTGCTCGAAGCTCAAATGCTGCATGATGTACGAATACGACACCTATGTTGACGCCCGCAAGGAGTTCCCGCGTCTGCGCGAACCGCTCCAGGCCGTCGAGGGCGAATGGTTCTGCGTCAAAAGCGACGTGCTGGCCGGAACGATGACCTTCTCGTCGTCGAAGGACACGATGGCCAACGTCACCACGCTGCCCGTGTCGCGCGTGCGGGAGATTCTGGCGCTGAACCGCCAGGGCAAGAAGGTCGAGCGGCTGCAGGACGCCGAGGAGATCCGTCCGCAGATCGAGGAACCGACCTACCGTTCGGAGGAGGACAGCATCACCCGCTTCGACCAGGCCAAACGCCGCAAGCGCAACGGCCGCAACAACAAGGCCCACGGCGAACAGGCACGCGGCGAACAGGCACGCCCTGCAGGGCAGAACGGACAGACGCCGCAGGAGGCTGCCGGGGAGAACCGCCAGCCGCGCGAAGGACAGTCCGGACGCGACCGCCAGCCGCGCCGCAACGACCGCCAGCGCAACGGCGGCAACGGGGCAGAGCGTCAGAACGGCGCCAATAATGGCGATCGCCCGCGCAACGGCCGCAGCGACAATAACCGAAGCGATAACGGCCGAAGCGATAACAACAACCGCGAGCCCCGAGAAAACAACGGAGGCAGCCGCGAAGGGGCAAACCGCAACCGCAACAACCGTCCCCGCCGACGCGGAAACGGAGGCAACGGCAGTAACGGCGGTAACTCCCCCGCCGGCAACAGCGGCGGCAACGGAGGCAACGCCCCGGCCGGCAACGGAGGCAATGGCGGCAACAACAACGGCGGAACGCCCCAAAACCAATAGCGCGCGGTGAAACGCTCGGCAGGGCATATCGCGGCCATGGCGGCCGCACTTCTAGCCGGAGGCTGCATCTCGCCCCACCAGTCGGCGGTCACCGACGTCAACCCCGCCCGGTGGGACTCGAGGGCCGAAATCCTCCTGCCGAATGCAGACACCGTATCGCTGCGCGACGCCGTGCTCTTCCTGCGCTGCAACGAGCGCTTCGCGGAGGACACGCTGACGGTCCGCATCGCCACCGTGACCCCCGATTCGCTCCGCTTCGGGGAGTGGTTCCTGCTCGTCATCCCGCACCCGAAAGGTCCCGCGGCCCTGATGCGCGAAGCAGCGATCCCCTACCGCCGCCAAATCCGGCTCACGCAGCACGGCGACTACCGCTGTTCGGTCACGCCGGTCCGCCCCGTCTGCGGGGTCGAAGCCGTCGGCATCGACCTGCAGGCAAGCAGATAACCGAAAAACACATTAGCGTCCTGTCGGCCCCGCAGTCCGGCGGAACAATTTATCACTATGGGCAAAGACAAGCTCCGCAGGTTCCGCGAGAACCTGACTTTCGAATGTTTCGTGCAACCCGAATTCGACGAGGTGTTCCACCACGACCACCCGCTGAAAGGGAACTGGAACCGTGATTTCTTCCGCAACGACCATCCCATCGTTCTGGAACTGGGCTGCGGCAAGGGCGAATACACCGTTGCGCTGGCTCAGCGCGACCCGCAGCGCAACTACATCGGCATCGACATCAAGGGAGCACGCATGTGGCGCGGGGCAAAGACCGCCACCGACTGCAAGATGCACAACGTAGGCTTCCTGCGCACACGCATCGAGTTCATCGATGCGCTGTTCGCCGAAAACGAAGTGTCCGAAATCTGGATCACCTTCCCCGATCCGCAGCTCAAGACCCGGCGGGCCAAGAAACGCCTCACCTCGCCGCTCTACCTGGCCTGCTACTCCCGTCTGCTCCGGCCCGACGGGTGGATCAACCTCAAGACCGACTCCAAGCACCTCTACGCCTACACCGGCGAGGTCATCCGCCATTACGGACTGACATGCGAGGTCTCCGAACCCAATATCTACGGTTCGGGATTCGCCGACGAGGTGCTTTCGGTCAAGACGGCCTACGAAAGCCGTTTTCTCGGGATGGGACTTCCGATCACCTACACGCGCTTCGCATTGGGCGGGCGCCACGAATTCCCGTGGTTCGACTGGGAGGAGGACGACAAGGAGGAGAAAGACAACGAAGCCGAACGGCAGCTACGGTAACCCCACCCCGCTTCCGCCCCGGGCGGGACACGACGGAACGCGACGGGACGGGCGCGACGGGACGGAAACGCGAGGGAACGGGCGCGAGGGAATGCGACGGGCGCGACGAGAACGGAACAGGGACGCGAAGAGGACGAACGGGCGCGACGGGAATGGAACAGGAACGCGGCCGAACGGGCGCAACGAGAACGAAACCGAACCGAACAAAACTGGACAGTCAAAACTGGGTGCAATCCTCCCAAGGTTGGCGGTAATCCTTCAGGGAGTGAGCGGATGGAAAGACGAGACCGGGCGGCCAAAACTGGGCGGCGCCCCTCCCGGTCCCGGTTCCCAGTTCCTGCCCCGATTTCGGTATCAATGATCCCGCCAACGCCCCAGGCTCCCGAATAGCCCCAGCTCCCGCCCACACCTCCCCAATAACCCTTGTTCCACCCGGCGCCCCAGCACCGCCGGTACCCTTTCCCGCCCACACCCTACCCCCAAAATCGCCCCGGCACCTCCGACTCCCCTCTGCCGACCTCGACCTCTCCGTCAGCGCGACACCCTGCCGCGACCCCAACTCGGGGCTCCTCCAATACCGGACCGATCCCTCCGCCAATACCCCGCTAACACCCCGCCAACGCCCCGCACCAACCACCTCGCTACAGCCACCCAGCTCCAGCTCCTCCTTCAGCGTCCCAGCCACCCAGTTTCCCCAGTTCCCCCTGCCACCCGGTTCCCGCCCACACCTGCCCCCAAAAAATCGTCCCGGAACCCCGCACACCCGGATACTCCCGAAACACCCGGCTCCGGTCCGAATCACCCCACTTATAAATATAGGTATCAATTATTTCGCCCTTATCTACTAAATTTTTAGATGAAAAATTTGTTTTACTAAAAATTTAGTAGTAACATTGTATCGAAAACCCGAAACACTCCATCCCATGTATACCAAACCTACGGAACTGACCCGCGGCGAGGAGGAGATCATGCAGATCCTCTGGCGACTGGGCGACGCGGTGGTCAACGACATCATCGCCCGGACCGACGAACCTCACCCCAAGTATACCACCGTCGCCACGTTTCTCAAAATTCTGGAAAACAAGGGCTTCGTCAGCCATACGACCGAGGGCAAGAGCCACCGCTATTTTCCCCTGATCAGCCGCGAGGAGTACGCCCGGAGCGTCATGTCGTCGCTGCTTTCCAGCTATTTCGACGGCTCGCTGGCCCAGCTGGTGTCCTTCTTCTCGCGCCACGAAAACATCCCCGCCCGGGAGATGGATGAAATTCTCGAAATCATGCGCAACGCCAAAAAATAACCTGTCATGAGAACCCTCGCTATCTACGCCCTCGAAGTGCTGGCCTGCAGCGGCGTACTGCTGGCCGCCTACGCCATCCTGCTCGACCGGCGCGTGCGGTTCGGCTGGTGCAGAGCCTATCTGCTCGCATCGCCCCTGCTGGCAGCGATCATCCCGCTGCTGCGCATCCCCGTCTGGCCGGGCGAAGTGGTCGAGCTTACCCCGACGATCTCCCTGCCCGCAACCGAATGGACCGCCGAAGTGGTCGCCAAGGCAGCCCCGGGCATCACCCCCGAGGCGGTCTGTCTGGCGATATACCTGCTCGGGGCCGGACTGGTGGCGGGCGTCATGCTGTGGCAGGTCATGAGTATCCGCCGACTGTGGCGCGGCGCGGCAATCACCCGCACGGAGCGCTTCACGCTTGTGCGCACCCCGCAGCAGATCGTGTCGTTCTCTTTCTTCCGGTCGATCTACATCTGGGATCAGATCCCGGCCGGGGAGTTGCGGGTCATCATAGCCCATGAGGCGAGCCACATCGCCCACCGCCACTCCGCCGAACGCGTGGCCATGGAGTGCATGAAGGCCGCGCTGTGGTGGAATCCCTTCGTATGGCTCACCGCACGGCGGCTGACCGAGGCCGAGGAGTTCGAAGCCGACAGCGACGTGCTGGCCGAAGGCCATGACATCGAACATTACATGAAAACCATATTCAGGCAGCTGTTCGGTTATAGTCCGGAAATAGCCAACGGGCTGCGGGATTCCCTAACCAAAAAACGCTTCAAAATGATGACAACAAAAACTTCAGGCAGGTACTCCCTGCTGCGGCTGGCGGGAACACTTCCCGTCGTGACAGGCCTCCTGTGCGCCTTCTCGTTCACCACACGCGCCGCCGAGATCCGGATTGCGGAGACCGCCCAGAGCCCGGCCGCCGAAACGACGCTCCGGGATGCAGCGAAGAAAAACGTCTCCGTCACCGTCTTCCGCAACGGCAAACCCCTCCCGGGAGCCATTGTCCTGATCGGCGGATCGACCGCCGGCGCCGTGACCGACAAGGAGGGCACGGCACAGATCGCAGCGGCTCCCGGCAACGAACTGGTCGTCTCCCACGTCGGCTGCCGGACCCGGAAAATCCGCGTCTCCGACACCTCCGACACAGAGCATTTCGAAATCGCACTGGAGACCGAGACAACCCAGCTCACCCCCGTCAGCGTAACCCCCAACGCCCCCAAACCGGCTGCGGACCAGCATGCCGCAGACGCCGGACAGGAGCAGAAAACCGCCCCGGCGACCAACGGAGCCGCTGCGGCCGGAATCGCCTCCGCGCCCGCGGAAGACGAGCCGTTTCTGATCGCCGAAAAGATGCCATCGTTCCGCGGCGGTGACCTCAACACGTTCCGCATCTGGGTGCAGGAACACCTCCAATACCCGGCCGAAGCCGTGAAACGGAAGATCCAGGGCCGCGTGATCCTCAACTTCACCGTCGAAAAGGAGGGGTCGATAAGCGACATCGAAATTCTGAGGTCGCCCGACAAACTGCTCGCCGACGAGGCCTGCCGCGTGATCGCCTCCCTGCCCGCCGGAGCATGGACACCCGGCGAACAGCGCGGAGAGAAGGTGAGGGTGAAATATACGCTGCCCCTGGATTTCCGAATGGAGCCCACGAAAACAACGGAAAAACCCGCATCCGCAGCCGTATCCACTCCCGCCCCCGCATCCACGCCCGCATCCGCGCCCGCATCCGCATCCGCGGAAGACGAGGTGTTTCTCATCACCGAGGTCATGCCGTCGTTCCGCGGCGGCGACCTCAACACGTTCCGCATCTGGGTGCAGGAACACCTCCAATACCCGGCCGAAGCCGTGAAACGGAAGATCCAGGGCCGCGTGATCCTCAACTTCACCGTCGAAAAGGAGGGGTCGATAAGCGACATCGAAATCCTGAGGTCGCCCGACAAACTGCTCGCCGACGAAGTCCGCCGCGTGATCGGCAGCATGCCGGCAGACTCGTGGACCCCGGGCCGGCAGCGCGGTCAGAACGTCCGCGTCAAGCTCACCATCCCCGTCGATTTCCGCCCGAATCAGCCGGCAGGCACAGCGATCCCCCAACAGGCTGAAAACACCCAAGGCAGCATCGAATAAATCCCCGTCGCGGGCTTCTGCCCCGGCAAAATAGCCGGTCGCCCACCAGCGGCAACGGGCGGCATCCAGCCAAATCCTGCGGATGCCGCCCGTTTTTTACCCTGTCTGCCGAAATCCGCCGCAAAGTCACGGCATTCCGGGAACTTTTTACTACATTTACACGACTTTAAACACGCCTGCCATGGATGTAAAGATAGCCCCCGACTGGAAGGAGCTCCTCGCCCCGGAATTCGAAAAACCCTATTTCGCACAGCTCACCGAGTTCGTGCGCCAGGAATACGCCTCGCACAGCATCTTCCCGCGCGGCAGCAACATCTTCCGCGCCTTCGACAAATGCCCGTTCGACCGACTGAAAGTGGTCATCATCGGGCAGGATCCCTACCACGGTCCCGGACAGGCCAACGGTCTCTGTTTCTCGGTCGCGGACGGGGTTCCCTTCCCGCCCTCGCTGCAAAACATCTTCAAGGAGGTCGCCGAGGACACCGGCACACCCACACCCTCCACCGGCAACCTCGACCGCTGGGCCGAGCAGGGAGTGCTGCTGCTCAACGCCGTGCTGACGGTCCGCGCCCACGAAGCCGCATCGCATGCCGGCCGGGGCTGGGAGACCTTCACCGATGCCGTGGTGCGCGCCATCGCCCAGCGCAAGGAGAGCATAGTCTACATGCTCTGGGGCAGCTACGCCCAGAAGAAAGGCGCTATCGCCGACCCGCAGCGCAACCTGATCCTCAAGGCCGTGCACCCTTCGCCGCTGTCGGTCTACCGGGGATTCTTCGGCTGCCGCCACTTCTCGCGCGCCAACGAATACCTTCGTTCTGTGGGCAAGGAGCCGATCGTGTGGTAGCCCGCCCCGTCCGAAAAGCGTAAAATCCCGGCCCTGCAAGACGCAAGGCCGGGATTTTTACGAACGATACAGGGAGATTTCCCTATCCCAGATAAGATTTCAGCAGCTTCGACCGCGACGAATGGCGGAGGCGGCGAATGGCCTTCTCCTTGATCTGACGCACGCGCTCGCGCGTCAGGTCGAACTTCTCGCCGATCTCCTCGAGGGTCATCTCCGAGGTGCCGATACCGAAGAAGTACTTGATGATGTCGCGCTCACGCTCCGTGAGGGTCTCCAGCGCACGGTCCACCTCGGTCGACAGCGACTCGTTGATCAGCCCGCGGTCGGCGTTGGGCGAATCGGGATTCACCAGCACATCGAGCAGCGAGTTGTCCTCGCCGTCGGCAAACGGAGCGTCGACCGATACATGGCGGCCGGCGACACGCAGCGTGTCGGTGACCTTCTCCTTCGGGAGCTCCAGTTCCGTAGCCAGCTCCTCGGGCGACGGCGTGCGCTCGTGCTCCTGCTCGAAGCGCGCGAACGCCTTGTTGATCTTGTTCAGCGACCCCACCTGGTTGAGCGGCAGGCGCACGATGCGCGACTGCTCGGCCAAGGCCTGGAGAATCGACTGACGGATCCACCACACGGCATAGGAGATGAACTTGAAACCGCGGGTCTCGTCGAACTTCTCGGCGGCCTTGATCAGTCCGAGGTTGCCCTCGTTGATCAGGTCCGGTAGGCTCAGTCCCTGATTCTGGTATTGCTTGGCCACGGAAACCACGAAACGCAGATTGGCTTTGGTGAGCTTCTCGAGTGCTTCCTGGTCCCCCTTCTTGATTCGCTGGGCGAGTTCCACCTCTTCCTCAACCGTGATAAGCTCCTCCTTGCCGATTTCCTGCAGGTACTTGTCCAGCGAGGCGCTTTCGCGGTTGGTGATGGACTTCGTAATCTTTAATTGACGCATGTTTTTTTCTAACTATCCTGTATAATACTGCAATCCATAAACCCGCCCGGGCCGCGACCTACTCCACCAGCGTGTAGCTTGCCGAACGGCCGTTGGGATAAATGCCGTCGATCGAGCGGACCTTCTCCGTCATCCGCTGCATGTCGTCGAGCGCATAGACCGGACGGTCGTTGATGTGAGTGATCACAAACCCCTGTTTTACACGGGCGCGGGCCAGAATTCCGCCGGCCTTGATGCCGACCACCTGCACGCCGCCTCTGATCTCCAGCTCGCGGCACAGTTTGGCGCCCGCATCGGCGAACTTACCTCCGAGAGCCTCGACCACGTCGACATCCTCCTTGGTAACCAATTCCGTTTTACCCGCTTTATTACGCAAAGTAACGTCAAATTGTTTCACTTTTCCGTCTCTTTTTACGGATAATTTGACCGTATCGTTGGGTCGGCGTTTGGCGATCTGCTCCTGAAGCGTCGAAGGCTCAACAATTTTCACGCCATCGATGTCCAGAATGACGTCCCCCTTGCGGATTCCGGCCTCCGAAGCGGCCCCCCCCTCGACGACAGCAGCCACATAGGCTCCGCCGAGCTTCTTGATGCCCAACTCCTTGCCCTCCGTATCGAGGAAATCCTGATCCACGACACGGAACTGCACGCCCAGCAGGGCCCGTTGCACGACGCCGAACTCCTTCAGATCGACCACCACCTTGCGGACGATCGACTCGGGAATGGCGAACGAATAGCCCACATAGCTCCCCGTCTGCGACTTGATCAGCGTGTTGATGCCCACCAGTTCACCGTGGGTGTTGACCAGCGCACCGCCCGAGTTTCCGGGGTTCACCGCCGCATCGGTCTGGATGAACGACTCGATTCTGAAATCGTTGGGAATGGCCCCCAGCTGACGCGCCTTGGCGCTCACGATGCCGGCCGTGATGGTCGACTGCAGGTCGAAGGGCGAACCGATCGCCAGCACCCACTCGCCCAGACGCAGGGCATCCGACGATCCGAAGGCCAGCGTAGGCAGCTCCCCGGCCTCGACTTTCAGCAGCGCAAGATCCGTTGCCGAGTCCTTGCCGATGAGTTTGGCGTCGAACGAACGGCCGTCGTTGAGCTTCACCTTGAGTTTCGAAGCCCCGTCCACGACGTGGTTGTTCGTCACGATATAGCCGTCGGCCGAAATGATCACCCCCGAACCGCCGGCCCGCTGCTCGCGGTACTGCGGGGCTCCGTCGCCGCGGCCGTAATCCTGCGGGATTCCGAAGAACTCCAGGAACGGATCGTAGCCCCGCCTCAGGGGCATCTCGACCTGCTGGATGGCCTCGATGTTCACGACGGCCTTCACCGCATTCTCAGCGGCGTAGGTCAGGTCGGGATACTGCTCGGCCTGATAGGAGGTAAACTGGGTTCCCAACGCGGGCGTGCGTTCCACCTCGCGCTCGATGTATGCAACGGAACCGCCGCGGTCGGCGGAAACCTTCCAAGCCGTAAATCCGCCGGCTGCGGCCGACACGGCGACAAGTCCTAAAATAAAAAATGCCTGTTTCATAATGAATTGAATGTTTTTGGTTCTACCAATCAGAGGCAACTTCATTTCATAAGCGGTGTGTTCGCGGTTTTATTTTTCGAAGGACAAACGCACGGGAACGTCCGGTTAGTATGTTGTTCCGAACAAAAATCGGGGCATCCGTCGCGGAAGCCCCGATTTTCCAACTGATCCGGACACTAAAGGCCGAACTCGGCTCTGATCTGATCCACGGCATCGAGTTTCTCCCAGCCGAAGAACTCGATTTCGCGCTCGGTTTCGACCCCGTTCACCCAGACCTTCTCCAGCTTCGTGTAAGGACGATTGCCGAAATGTCCGTAGGAGGCCGTCGCCTCGAAGATCGGATTTTTCAGACCGAAACGCTTCACGATGGCCGCGGGACGCAGGTCGAAAAGCTTCCCAATGCGGCGGGCGATCTCGCCGTCGGTCATGCCGGCCAGCGCCGCCGGACGGGGCGAATGGTAGGTATCGACGTAGATCGACAGCGGCTGTGCAATGCCGATGGCGTAGCTCAGTTCGACCAGAATCTGGTCGGCGACACCCGCCGCCACGAGGTTCTTGGCGATGTGCCGCGCGGCATAGGCTGCCGAACGGTCCACCTTGGACGAATCCTTGCCCGAGAAGGCGCCGCCGCCGTGTGCGCCGCGGCCGCCGTAGGTGTCGACGATGATCTTGCGGCCCGTAAGCCCCGTGTCTCCGTGGGGACCTCCGATCACGAACTTGCCCGTGGGGTTCACGTGCAGGATGTAGTCGTCGCCGATCAGTGCGGCCAGCTGGTCGCCGGCACGCTCCAGACGCGCCTTGACACGCGGAATGAGAATCGTGCGCACATCCTCGCGGATTTTGTCCTGCATCATCTGCTCGGCCTCCTTCACGCTGCGGCCCTCGCCCGGGAGGATGAACTCGTCGTGCTGCGTCGAGACGACGATCGTATGCACGCGCAGCGGCTTGTTCGTCTGCTCGTCGTACTCGATCGTAACCTGCGACTTCGAGTCGGGACGCAGATAGGTCATCACCTCGCCTTCGCGGCGGATGACGGCCAGTTCCTTGAGGATTACATGCGACAGAATCAGCGTCGCGGGCATCATCTCGCGGGTCTCGTTGCAGGCATAGCCGAACATGATGCCCTGGTCACCGGCGCCCTGCTCCTCCTCGGCTTCGCGGACAACGCCCTGGTTGATGTCCGACGACTGTTCGTGAATGGCCGACAGGATGCCGCACGAGTTGCCGTCGAACTGATAGTCGCTCCGGGTGTAGCCGATGCGGTTGATGACGCGGCGCGCCACGCCCTGCACGTCGACATACGCCTCCGAGCGTACTTCACCCGCCACGACCACGAGCCCCGTGGTGCAAAGGGTTTCGCAGGCGACTTTCGAGTTGGCGTCGTGGCGCAGGAATTCGTCGAGGATTGCGTCGGAAATCTGATCCGAAACCTTGTCGGGATGTCCTTCGGACACCGATTCCGAGGTAAATAAAAAGCCCATTTTCATACATTTTAATGGTTAAACGTATAAAATGGGAAAAATTGGCTGTTGGTAATAAAAAACGTGCTGTTTTAGCTATTTTTTATTGTGGTTTGCAATCAGTCAAATCTTTCCACATTTCCCCGCTTGACAGACGGGACTACAAAGGTACGGATAATTTCGGAATCTGCAAAACCAACTGCCACCATAACTCGGTCGCCACCTCAAAACCAACCGCCACCATAACTCGGTCGCCACCTCAAAACCAACCGCCACCATAACTCGGCCACCTCCGCAAAACAGTAGCCTTCCTCAAAACAGCAGCCACCGCGTCGGGCGGTGGCTGCAGCACATTTTCTGCGACAGGTTCTATTTTCCGAGCATCTTCTTCACCTCGGCCGCGACGGTAGCACCGTTGTAGCCGAACTTCTCGTCGAGCACCTTGTAGGGGGCCGACCAGCCGAAATGGTCGAGACCGTGAATCACGCCGTTCTCGCCCACCAGTCCCCGCAGGTTGACCGGGAGCCCCGACGTCATGCCGTAGCGCGCAACACCCGCAGGCAGCACGCTCTCCTGGTACGAACGGGGCTGGTCGCGGAACAAGCCCTCGCTCGGGACGCTCACCACCCGGACCGGAATCCCCTCGGCGGCCAGCAGCTCGGCTCCTTCGATCAGCGTCGCCACCTCCGAACCCGTGGCGACCAGCACTGCGGCGGGTTTGGCCGCATCCATCACCACGTAACCGCCCTTAGCGATCTGCGCAGCCTCCTCGCGGCGGATGGCGCCCAGCGTCGGCAGGGTCTTGATGTTCTGGCGCGAAAGCACGAGCGCCACGGGGCGGTGCTCCTCGACGGCCAGTTTCCACGCCAGGACGGTCTCATCGCCGTCGGCCGGACGCAGCACGAGCATCGAACGCTCGCCGTGGTGGTTGCGCAAGTGCTCCATCAAACGGATCTGCGCCTCGTGCTCCACGGGCTGGTGCGTCGGACCGTCCTCGCCCACGCGGAACGAATCGTGCGTCCAGACGTAGACCACATGCAGACGCATCAGCGCCGAGAGGCGCACGGCGGGCTTCATATAATCGGAGAAGACGAAGAACGTACCGCAGACGGGAATCACACCTCCGTGCAGGGCCATGCCGTTGGCAATGCAGGCCATCGTCAGTTCCGAAACACCCGCCTGGAAGAATTTCCCGCTAAAATCGCCCTTCGTGAAGGCCTTGGTCTTCTTCAGGTAGCCGTCGGTCTTGTCCGAATTCGACAGGTCGGCCGAGGCCACGATCATGTTGTCGATCTTCTCGCCGAAGACACCCAGCACCGTCGCCGAAGCGGCGCGCGTAGCCACGTCGGCCTTCACCTCGATGGACTTATAGTCGATATCGGGGAGTTTCCCCGAGAGGAAATCGTCGAGTTTGCGGGCCAGATCCTTATGCTCGGCGCGCCACGACTTTTCGACGGCGGCCTGCTGTGCGGCCCACTCCTTCAGCACCTGCCGACGCTCGGCGAAGGCCTCGCGGCTCTCCTCGAAGACGGCGAACGGCGCCTCCGCATCGCCGCCCAGGTTCTTCACCGTAGCGGCGAAATCGGCCCCGGCGGCCGTCAGCGGCTGTCCGTGGGTCGAGACCTTGTTTTCGAAGCTCTCCCCGGCGGGGCCTTTGGCGCCCTTGCCCATGACGGTACGGCCGATGATGAGCGTCGGACGCTCGGTCTCGCTCTCGGCGGCGACCAGCGCCTCGCGGATCGCATTGATGTTGTGTCCGTCGATCGACAGCACGTTCCAGCCCCACGCCTCGTACTTCATGGCCACATTCTCGGTCATCACCTCGTCGACCGTCGTCGAGAGCTGGATGTTGTTCGAATCGTAATACATCACGAAGTTCGACAGGCCCAGATGGCCGGCGATGCGGCCCACGCCCTGCGAGATCTCCTCCTCGACGGCACCGTCCGAAATATAGGCATAGGTCTTGTGTGCCATCCACTCGCCGAAGCGGGCGACCATGAAACGCTCCGCAATGGCGGCACCCAGCGCCATGGCATGGCCCTGTCCCAACGGTCCCGACGTATTCTCCACGCCGCGCATCACATCCACCTCGGGGTGCCCCGGGGTCACGCTGCCCCACTGGCGCAGCGACTGCAGGTCTTCGATCGAATAGTTTCCGGCCAGTGCGAGCGTCGAATAGAGCATCGGCGACATGTGACCCGGATCGAGGAAGAAGCGGTCACGATAGGGATACGCCATATTGTCGGGGTCGTAACGCAGGAACTCGGTGAAAAGCACCGTGATGAAATCCGCGCCGCCCATGGCGCCGCCGGGATGTCCCGACTTGGCCTTCTCGACCATCGCGGCCGAAAGGATGCGGATATTATCGGCAACGCGCGTAAGTTTTGAATTCGTTGTAGACATGGAGTTAGTATTTTGTTATGCGTTTCAGCAGTTTTATTTTGGACAAAGATAGCCAAAAAGGAATCATCCGACCCGTTTGAGCTCCAAAATATTTGCCTTCCCTATCTTTTTCTTCGCATAAGACAGCGTGACGGTGAACTTCCGGGTATCGGTCGACGGGATTTCGAACATCGTGTCCATCATGATCGCCTCGCAGATCGAGCGCAGGCCGCGTGCGCCGAGTTTGAACTCGACGGCCTTGTCGACGATATAGTCCAGCGCGTCGTCGTCGAAGGCGAGTTTCACGCCGTCGAGTTCGAACAGGCGCTTGTACTGCTTGACGATGGCATTCTTCGGCTCGGTGAGGATCGACCGCAGGGCCTCACGCTCCAGCGGCTGCATGTAGGTCAGCACCGGGAGACGCCCCACCAGCTCGGGAATCAGTCCGAACGACTTGAGGTCCTGCGGCGTGACGTACTGCATCAGGTTCGAACGGTCGATGGGGTCAGCATTCAGCCGCCCGTAGCCCATCGCCCGGGTGTTCAGCCGCTGGGCGATCTTCTTCTCGATGCCGTCGAACGCTCCCCCGCAGATGAAGAGGATGTTGCGCGTGTCGACCTGGATGAACTTCTGCTCGGGGTGCTTGCGCCCGCCCTGGGGAGGCACGTTGACCACCGTTCCTTCGAGGATCTTCAGCAGAGCCTGCTGCACACCCTCGCCCGACACGTCGCGCGTGATGGAGGGGTTGTCGCCCTTGCGCGCGATCTTGTCGATCTCGTCGATGAAGACGATGCCGCGCTCGGCCTGCTCGACGTTGTAGTCGGCGACCTGCAGCAGCCGCGAGAGGATGCTCTCGACATCCTCGCCCACATACCCCGCCTCGGTCAGCACCGTTGCGTCGACGATCGTGAAGGGTACTTTCAGCAGTTTGGCGATCGTGCGGGCCATCAGGGTCTTGCCCGTGCCCGTCGGGCCGACCAGCACGATGTTCGACTTGTCGATCTCGACCTCGTCCTCCTTCGGAGCATACAGCAGCCGCTTATAGTGGTTGTAGACCGCCACGGACATATACCGCTTGGCGGCATCCTGCCCGATGACATACTGATCGAGGAACTCCTTGATCTGCGCCGGCTTGAGCAGTTCCTCCATCTTGAGCGGAGCCGCCGCGGGACGCCGCCCCTTCTCGGAGAGGATGTCGTTGTCGACGATAATCTTATAGCCGTTCTCGATACATTTGTTGCAGATATTCGCGCCGTCCGAGCCCTGGAACATGATCTCCACGTCGGTACGCTTGGCGCCGCAGAACGAACAGCAGTCGCCGCCGTTCTTGTTGTTGTTCTTATTCTGTGCCATGCAGTTTACTTCTCTCGTTTGGAAAGCACCTCGTCAATCAGCCCGTAGTCCTTGGCCTCGCTGGCCGAGAGCCAGTAGTCGCGGTCGGCGTCCTTCTCGATCTTCTTGACCGTGACGCCCGAATGGAAGGCAAGGATCTCGTAGAGTTCGCGCTTGGTTTTCATCATCTCGCGTGCCGTGATCTCTATATCCGACGCCTGACCCTGGGCACCACCCAGCGGCTGGTGGATCATCACCCGCGAATGGGGGAGTGCCGAACGCTTGCCCTTGGCGCCCGCCGTAAGCAGCACGGCGCCCATCGAGGCGGCAAGTCCCGTGCAGATGGTCGCCACGTCGGAGTTCACCAACTGCATGGTGTCGTAAATGCCCAGTCCGGCCGAAACCGACCCGCCGGGCGAGTTGATATAGATCTGAATGTCCTTCTCGGGATCGACCGATTCGAGGAACAGCAGCTGGGCCTGGATGATATTGGCCGCATCGTCATAGATCGGCGCACCGAGGAAGATGATGCGATCCATCATCAGGCGCGAGAAAACGTCCATCGTAGCGACGTTCAACTGACGCTCCTCGATGATCGTAGGCGACACGTAGGCCGCGCTTATCGACTGGAAATCATGCAGTTTCAGCGAGCTGATCCCACAGTGTTTCCGTGCATATTTTTCAAATTCTGACATAGTCGTATTTATTTACTCTTCATATTCTGCCTTCGGCCGGCAAGGGACGGACACGCCTCCGGAATCCTCCGGACCTCCCGTCGCCTTCACTGCCCGCTCTCTGGACGGAGCCGCAAGACTGCCGAAAACACGCCGGACCTCCCGTCGCCCCCTCCCGAAGCCCGCACCACGGGCGGGTAAAGCACAAAGGACTTTGCAAACATCACGCCTGCAAAGTCCAAATATAGATAAAAAACCGCGAATCTTAAAGTTCCTGCGCCAATTTGGCGAATTCGTCCGCAGATACGGCTTTTTCGGTCACCTTGACCTTCGATTTGATATCCTCGACGACCTTCACCTCATAGAGCTTCTCGTAAACCTTCTGGCCCTGCTCCTTGTCGGCGAGAATCTTCCCGGCGTAGTCCTCCAGCATCTCGTCCGGTGCCGACGGCATGCCGTACTGGGCAAACTGCGCGGCAGCCAGTGCCTTGGCTTCGGAGAGCGCCTCCTCCTTCGAAACGGAGATGCCGTCCGCCTTGATGAAGTGCTTCTGGAGGTAGTTCCAGGTGAACATCTTCAGGAACTGGTCGAAATCCTTCTCGATGTCCTCCATCGAGAACTTGCCCTCGTTGATCGTGTAGAGCCAGCGCTTGAGGAATGCCACGGGCATCTTCAGGTCGGCCTTCTTCACGAGGTAATCGCGCACCTGCAGCGTGAAGAGGTAGTCGCTCTCGCGGCGCAGTTCGGCCTCGATCTGCCCGTCGATGAACTTGTCCAGCCCGGCCTCGTCCGTGACGCCGCCCTGCGGGAAAGCCATCTTGAAGAACTCCTCGTTCAGCTCCGGCTCGGCGAACTTGCGGATTTTGGTGATCTCCAGGTCGAATTCGGGGTTGATACCCTCCAGCTCGTTCTCCTTGACCTGCAGGCAGGCGGCACGCTGGGCGGGATTCTTATAGAGTTCGTTGATATTCACCTTCATCTTGTCGCCGACCTTCTTGCCGATGAAGGGCTTGCGGCCGGCTTCGTCCATCGAGATCAGACCCACGTAAGCATCCGCCACGTTCATCTCGCCGTTGTCGAGCGTCACCGACAGCGCCTCGTCCGAAGTCACGGTCTCGGCATCCACCAGACGGCCGAAACGACGCAGGTAGTTGCCCCGGTAGTCGTCGTGCATCTTCTTGTCGACCTTGATCTTATTGTAGGTCAGCTTGTCCTTGTCGGAGAGTTCCAGCTTGACTTCGGGAGCCTCGCCGATCTCGAACATGAATTCGAACTCGGTGGCGTTGTCGAAATCGAAATCGCCCTGCTCCTCCGCGGGAATCACGTCGCCCAGATAGTCGATGCCCTCCTTCTGGAGATACTCGAAAACGGCGTTCGACGCCAGACGGTAGGACTGCTCGGCCAGGACACCTTTGCCGTACATCTTCTTGACGATGCCCATGGGGACCATGCCCGGACGGAATCCGGGGATATTGGCCTTGCGCTTGTAGGCACGCAGGGCCTTTTCGACCTCCTGCCCGTAATCCGCCTCACCGACAGTCACGCGGATCAGCGAGTTATTCTCGCCGCGTTGTTCTCTTACAATATTCATACTGAATGAATTATATTTGTTATTCTTTGTTTTTCCGTTCAGAATCGGGAGGCAAAGATACGAAATTATTCCATATCCGACAAGACATTACCCGTATAATATGGTCAAATTATGCCGTGCGATCCGCTTTTCGCTCCTCGGGGACGGCAACACCCCTTCCCGGAGAGGGTTCTGCCGCAGCGCGCGCCATCCCCCGTTGCCCCTCCGGCCGCCGCATATCCCGAGAGCCGCAACACCCTCTTTTGCCCGCCGAAAGGTTTTACCGCAACGGGCGCAATTCCGTTTTGATCCCATCCGACTTTTTCGTATCTTTGTGAGCTATTTTGTTCCGAAACGATGAAAACGATCCCGATATTTCTGTTTTTCCTGCTGCTGGGCGCATGCGGCGGTCCGGCGGCGCGCGCCAAACGTCCCGAAACAAGGGCGCAGGCCGCGACAACGGTGCAGACCGAGCCGAAGACCTACACCTACCGCATCGCGGCAACCCATCCCCACCCGACCGACGCCTACACCCAGGGGCTGCAATACGTCGACGGGACGATGTGGGAAGGCACGGGGCAATACGGTGAATCGGTCGTGCGGAAGACCGACCTGGCCACGGGGCACAGCGAAGTTCTTGCGCGCCTGCCCCGCTCGGAGTTCGGCGAAGGCATCACCCTGCTCGACGGAAAGCTCTACCAGCTGACCTGGCAATCCAACACGGCCCACGTCTATTCGCTGGAAAACGGCAAATTGCAGAAAGTCCGCGACTTCCGCTATCCGGGCGAGGGCTGGGGCCTCACGACCGACGGCGCGAAGCTCTACATGTCGGACGGCACGTCCACGATCCACACGGTCGACCCCGCAACGTTCCACCGCGAAAAGCGCGTGACGGTGACCTTCAAGGGTACCCCGGTCGAATACCTCAACGAACTGGAGTGGATCGGCGGCAAAATATGGGCCAACGTCTACACCACGGATCAGATCGTCATCATCGACCCTGCAACGGGCGTCGTCGAGGGCATCGTCGACCTGACGGGGCTGCTGCCCGAAACGGAAATGACGTCGACGACCGACGTGCTGAACGGCATCGCCTACGACGCCCCGGGGCAGCGCATCTTCGTGACCGGCAAAAACTGGCCGAAACTCTACGAAATAGAAATTATCGAGAAATAAATGGCAACAACGCTATACGACCAACTGGAGCGACGCATCCTGCTGCTCGACGGCGGCTTCGGCACGATGGTGCAGGGCTACGGACTGCAGGAGGAGGACTACCGCGGCGAGCGGTTCGCCCACTGGCCGGTGCAGCTCAAGGGCTGCAACGACCTGCTCGCGCTGACCCGCCCGGATGTGGTATGCGAAATCCACGAAAAATACCTGCGGGCAGGCGCCGACATCATCGAAACCGACTCGTTCAACGCCAATGCCGTGTCGCTGGCCGACTACCGGCTCGAAGAGTGTGCCTACGAGATTTCGAAGGCCGCAGCCGGAATCGCCCGCAGCGTGGCCGACGAATTCACGGCCCGCAACCCGCAGAAGCCGCGCTTCGTGGCGGGATCGGTGGGCCCCACCAACCGCACGGCCTCGATGTCGGCCGACGTGACGAATCCCGCAGCCCGCGAGGTGACCTTCTCGCAGCTGGTCGCAGCCTATACGGATCAGGTGCGGGGTCTGGTGGACGGCGGTGTGGACATCCTGCTGGTCGAGACCGTTTTCGACACGCTCAACGCCAAGGCGGCCCTTTGGGCCATCGACTCGCTCTGCAAGCAGCTGGGGCGCGCCATCCCCGTGATGGTCTCCGGAACACTCGCCGACGCCAGCGGCCGCACCCTCTCGGGTCAGACCGTCGAGGCCTTCGCCACCTCGGTGTCGCACGCCAACCTGCTGTCGGTCGGCCTGAACTGCGCCTACGGAGCCAAGCAGCTGCTGCCCTACCTCGAGCGGCTGGCGGCAGTGGCCGGAACGCGCATCTCGGCACACCCGAACGCAGGCCTCCCCAACGTGATGGGCGGCTACGACGAGACGCCCGAAATGTTCGCCGAAGACGTCGGGGAGTACCTGCGGCGCGGCCTGGTGAACATCGTGGGCGGCTGCTGCGGTACGACGCCCGCACACATCTTCTGCCTGTCGAAGATCGCCGGGAACTACACCCCGCGCCCCGCGCCCGCACCGCGACACGTCATGATACTGAGCGGTCTGGAGCCGCTGCGGATCGTCCCCGAAGCCAACTTCATCAATGTCGGCGAACGCACGAACGTCGCCGGCTCGGCCCGCTTCGCACGGCTGATCCGCGAAGCGAACTACGAGGAGGCGCTCTCGGTGGCCCGCGCCCAGGTCGACGCCGGAGCCCAGATCGTCGACGTGTGCATGGACGACGGACTGATCGACGGTCCGGCGGCGATGCGCACGTTCCTCAACCTGATGGCCTCGGAGCCGGAGATCGCCCGCGTGCCGGTGATGATCGACTCGTCCAAATGGGAGGTACTTCAAGCGGGACTTGAGGTGACGCAGGGTAAGTCGGTGGTCAACTCCATCTCGCTCAAGGAGGGCGAAGCGGAATTACTGCGCCGGGCCGCGGAGATCCACCGCTACGGCGCGGCCGCCGTGGTGATGCTCTTCGACGAGCGGGGCCAGGCCGACACCTTCGAGCGCAAGATCGAGGTGGCCGAAAGAGCCTACCGACTGCTCACCGCCGACGGATTCCCCGCCGAAGACATCATCTTCGACCCCAACATACTGGCCGTCGCAACGGGCATCGCGGAGCACGACGGCTATGCCAAGGCGTTCATCGACGCGACACGTTGGATCAAGGAACACCTTCCCCATGCGAAGGTCTCGGGCGGTGTGTCGAACCTCTCGTTCGCCTTCCGCGGCAACAACGCCGTGCGCGAGGCCATGCACTCGGCGTTCCTCTACCACGCCATCCGGGCCGGGATGGACATGGGCATCGTCAATCCGCAGATGCTGCGCGTCTACAGCCAGATCGAGCCCGAACTGCTCGACCGCGTCGAGGACGTGATCCTCTGCCGGCGGGCCGATGCCGCGGAACGACTCACGGAGTATGCCCACGGGGTGCAGCAGACCGCCCAGACCCAGACCCAGGCCCCCGACGCATGGCGTGCGGGAACCCTCCGGGAGCGCATCGACCACGCGATGCTCAAGGGCGTGGCCGACTACGTGGAGCAGGATGCACTGGAGGGTTACGAAACGCTGGGAAGCCCGATGGCCGTCATCGACACGCTGCTGATGCCTGCCATGGAACAGGTCGGCACGCTGTTCGGCGAGGGCAAGATGTTCCTGCCGCAGGTGGTGAAGACCGCCCGAGTGATGAAACGCGCGGTGGCGGTGCTGACCCCCTATATCGAACAGGGATCGGACGCGCATGCGCACAATTTGGGCAAAGTACTGATCGCCACGGTGAAAGGCGACGTGCACGACATCGGCAAGAACATCGTGGCGGTCGTGATGGCCTGCAACGGTTACGAAATCCGGGACCTGGGCGTGATGGTCGAATCGGAGCGCATCGTCGAGGAGGCGGTGGCGTGGGGCGCGCAGTGCATCTGCCTGAGCGGGCTGATCACCCCGTCGCTCGACGAAATGGCCCGCGTCTGCGAAGAGCTCGAACGGCGCAGGCTGCGCATCCCCGTCATCATCGGCGGCGCGACGACCTCGGAGCTCCACACGGCGGTGAAGATCGCCCCCGTCTATTCGGGCTTAACGGTCCACTCCGCAAACGCCAGCCGCAGCAGCCAGATTCTGGCACAACTGCTCGGCCCCGACGGCGACCTCTACGCCGACAAGGTGAAGGCCGACCAGCAGGCCCTGCGCGAGGAGTATGCCCGCCGGCTGCGGGAGCGCGACCTCGTCCCGATCGCCGAAGCGCGCCGGACCCGGGGCGGCACGGCGCAGCACGAACCCGCCGTGCCCCTCCACACGGGACGCATGGTCTTCCCCGACTTCGACGTGGCCGACGCCGAACCCTATATCAACTGGAATTTCTTCTTTGCGGCCTGGGGGCTCAAGGGGCATTATCCCGAGATCCTCGACCATCCCGAAAAGGGCGCCGAGGCGCGCAAGGTCTTCGCCGATGCGCAGGCCCTGCTGGCCCGCATCCGCGACGAGCGGCTGCTGACGCTGCAAGGGGTTGCGGGCATCTTCCCGGCGCGCTCCGAGGGCGACGACATCCTGGTGACCGACGCGAAAGGGCGTGAAAAACGGCTCCCGATGCTTCGCAACCAGACGCGCGGCGAGAAGAACCTCTCGCTGGCGGACTTCATCGCTTCGGGCGGCGACTGGATCGGCTGCTTCGCCCTGACGGCCGGCATCGGACTGAAGGAGCTGGCCGAAAAGTTCCGCACCGAGGGCGACGACTATTCGGCCATCATGGCCAAACTGCTGGCCGACCGCCTCACGGAAGCCTTCGCCGAGGCCGTGCATGCCTTCATCCGGCGGGAGATGTGGGGCTACGAAACAGGCACGCCGCCCAGCCCCGAACAGGTCGTCCGCGGCCAGTACCACGGCCGCCGCATGGCCTTCGGCTACCCGGCCTCGCCCGACCACTCGCTCAAACGCGAGGTCTTCGACCTGCTCGCCGTCGAGGTGACGACCGGGATGCGGCTGACCGAAAACTGGATGATCGACCCCGGAGAGGCGCTGTGCGGACTGCTGTTCTCCGACGCCGACTACTTTTCGGTCGGAACCATCGGCAGCGAGCAGCTGCTCGACTACGCCCGCCGCCGCGGCATGGAGAGCGACACCGTGAAAAAGATTATACCGAACAACGTATGAACGTCGTAGAGATCATCAATCGGGCGGTCGCCTCCGGCCATACCCGCTTCGCCTTCGAGCTGCTTCCGCCGCTCAAGGGCGACGGCATGCAGAAGATATTCGCCGCCGTGGAGCCGCTGATGGAGTTCGACCCGGCCTATGTCAACATCACGTTCCACCGCGAGGGAATCAAGGAGTCGGAGAGCGAGGACGGCCGCATCGAATGGCACGTCGTGCGCCGCCGTCCCGGGACGGTCGGCATCTCGGCGGCCATCCAAAACCGCTACGGCGTGGAGGTGGTCCCCCACCTGATCTGCGGCGGACTATCGAAATACGACATCGAGGACACGCTGATCGACATGGACTTCCTGGGCCTGCACAACGTGCTGGCGCTGCGCGGCGACAAGTCGCAGAACGAAAAGCGCTTCATGCCCCATCCGCAGGGCCACGCCCACGCCGTGGATCTCGTGCGGCAGATCGCCGACATGAACAACGGGAAATTCATCGACGGCGAGGTCGAGGAGTGCCACCACTCGAAATTCTCGATCGGCGTGGCGGGCTATCCCGAGGTGCACGCCGAGGCGCGCGACATCAGCTCGGACATCGTCCACCTGCGCACCAAGATCGAAGCCGGAGCCGAGTATGTCGTCACGCAGATGTTCTTCGACAACGCCAAATACTTCGACTTCGTGCGCCGCTGTCGCGAAGCGGGGATCGGCGTGCCGATCATCCCCGGCATCAAACCCCTCTCGACGCTGCGCCACCTGGAAATACTGCCCGAGACCTTCGGCGTGCAGCTGCCCGAAGAACTCGTGCGCGAAGTCAAGGCGCATCCCGACAGCGTGCGCGAGGTGGGAACCGAGTGGGCCATCGCCCAAAGCCGCGAACTGATGGCCGCAGGCGTGCCCGTACTCCACTATTATACGATGAGCCGCACGACAAACATACAGAAAATCGTCAAGGCGGTTTTCTGATCCAAACCGATAAAACAGAGAATACATGGAACCTGTCGAATTCCGCCGCCGCCTGCATGCGCACCCCGAGTTGTCGTTCAAGGAGCACGACACGGCGGCATTCATCGAAGAGCAACTCGACGAACTGGGCATCGAACACCGCCGGATCGCATCGACGGGCGTCGTGGCCCGCATCAAGGGCCGCAGGACCCCCGAAGGCGACCGGCGCGCCGCGGTGCTGCGCGCCGACATCGACGCCCTGCCTGTCACGGAGCAGAACGACTGCGCGTGGCGATCGCAGAACGAGGGCGTGATGCACGCCTGCGGCCACGACATGCACGCCGCGGTGCTGTTCGGCGTGTTGAAAGCCCTTGCCGGGAATCCCGATTTCCGGGGCACGATCTTCGGGCTGTTTCAGCCGGGCGAGGAGTGCAATCCGGGCGGAGCCTCGCTGGTGCTCGACGAAAAGCCGTTCGAGGGCTACGACGTGCGGGCCGTCATCGGCGAGCACGTCGAACCCCAACTGGAGGTCGGGACTCTCGGCTTCCGGGCCGGGAAATACATGGCGGCGAGCGACGAACTGCGCTTCCGCGTCCGCGGAACGGGCGGACACGGGGCCATGCGCAGGCAGCTCAAGGATCCCGTTGCGGCCGGTGCCGAACTGCTGACGCGCCTCATCGCACTCAACGGCGAGGAGTGCGTGCTCTCGATCGGCCGCGTGGAGGCCGGGGGTGCCACGAACATCGTGCCCGACGAGATCTACATGGAGGGGACGCTGCGCACGTTCGACGAGCGCGAGCGCGGCATCATCCACCGCCGCATCGAGATCATCGCCGCGGACATCGACTCGCGGCACGGCGTGAAGAGCGAGGTGATGATCGACCGAGGCTATCCGTGCGTCGTGAACGACGAGATCCTCGTGAAGCAGGCCACGGCCCTGGCCAAGGCCGAGAACCTGAAGGTCGAGATGCTGCCGCTGCGCTCTACGGCCGAGGATTTCGGGTTCTACTGCAAGCAATACCCGTCGCTGTTCTACCGGCTGGGCGTGGGTGCCGCGGCCGGGCGTCCGCACACGGCGACATTCTCCCCCGACGAGGCGGCCATCGACGTGGGCATCGCCTACATGCAGAAACTGGCCCTGCACCTTCTGGAAAAATAACCCCCGACTCCGCAACACACACAAGCCGGCCGCAACAGCGGCCAAACTGGCACAGCGGGAATCCGACGGAGAACCGCGGCCCTGAAAATATTGAGAAACGATGAAAAAACAGAAACAACGCACCGAAAACAAAGCCCGGAAGACGGACCGCACCTCGATCATATTGAGCATGTTCCGGGAATTCCCCAACAATAAGTTCTCGCTGAAGCATCTGGCTTCGGCCTCCGGAGGCGCCACGAAAGAGGGCCGCCGCGAAACGTTGGAAATCCTCGGACGCCTCTTCGAAGAGGGTGTCGTCGAGGAGTGTGCACGCGAAAAATACCGGCTGATGCAGACTCACCTGCCCCACTACGAGGGCGAGGCCAGCATGGCGCCCTCGGGTTCGGTCTACGTGAAGGTCGAAGGACAGGAGAACGACATTTTCGTCAACCAGCGCAACGCCGCAAACGCCCTGAACGGCGACCGTGTGGAGGTCGTGGTGATGCACCGCGACCGCAACGGACAGCTCGAGGGCGAGATCACGCGGATCATCGAACGCAACCGCAAGCCCTATGTCGGTGTGGCCGAAGTCGGAGCGCATCAGATTTTCGTTCGGGCCGACTCGCGCCGCATGCCGATGGACATCTACCTCTCGAAGCGCACCTATCCCGACGTGCGCGACGGTGAAAAGGTCGTGGTCCGCATCACCGACTGGCTCCCGGGCAGCAAAAGCCCCGTGGGCGAGCTGGTCGAGCGGCTGGGCATGGCGGGGAACAACGACACGGAGATGCACTCGATTCTGGCGGAATACGAGCTCCCCTACCGCTTCGAGTCCGAAATCGAGGAGGCAGCACAGGCCATCGACGCCCGCGTCACGGCCAAGGAGATCGCCCGACGGCGCGATTTCCGGGGTGTCACGACCTTCACGGTCGACCCTGCGGATGCCAAGGACTTCGACGACGCACTGTCGGTGCGCAAGATAAAGGACGGAGTCTGGGAGGTGGGCGTGCACATCGCCGATGTGACCCATTACGTGCATCCCCACTCGGTGATCGACGACGAGGCCGTGGAGCGCGGCACATCGGTCTATCTGGTGGACCGCACCGTGCCGATGCTTCCCGAACGGCTTTCGAACGAGCTGTGCTCGCTGCGGCCCCACGAGACGAGTCTCTGCTTCTCGGCGGTGTTCACGCTCAACGAAAACCTCGACATCCTCGAAGAGTGGTTCGGCCGCACGGTGATCCACTCCGACCGCCGCTTCACCTACGCCGAGGCACAGGAGATCATCGAGACGGGCCACGGCGACTATGCCGAGGAGATGCTGACGCTCAACCGGCTGGCGCAGGCACTGCGCAAGGTGCGGTTCAGGAACGGCGCGATCTCGTTCGAGCGCGAGGAGATGAAATTCCGACTCGACGAGAACGGCAAACCGCTGGGGGTCTTCTTCAAGGAGCAGAAGGAGTCGAACCAGATGATCGAGGAGTTCATGCTGCTGGCCAACCGCCGCGTGGCGGAGTTCTGCGGCAAACGCAGGACCGAGAGCGGCCGAACGCACGAACGCACGATGGTCTACCGCGTGCACGACACCCCGAGCGAGGAGAAACTCGACCGCTTCAGGCAGTTCATCCTCCGCTTCGGGCACATCTTCAAGGCGACGAAGGGCCGCGCCGTGACCAAGGAGATGAACAAGCTCCTCAAACAGATAAAGGGCACCACGGAGGAAAACGCCGTGACGACGATGGCCGTGCGCTCGATGGCCAAAGCCTATTACACGACCGACAACATCGGCCACTACGGCCTGGCATTCCCCTACTACACGCACTTCACCTCGCCGATCCGCCGCTACCCCGACATGATGGTCCACCGTCTACTGGCCCACTACCTCGCAGGCGGCAAATCGGCCGACAAGAGCGAGCTGGAAGAGTTGTGCGCACACGCCTCGGACCGCGAGGTCGTGGCCGCCGAGGCGGAACGCGCATCGATCAAGTACAAGATGGTCGAATTCATGAAGGAGCACATCGGCGAGGAGTTCGAGGGGCACATCTCGGGGCTCACCGAGTGGGGTGTCTACGTCGAGCTGGACGAGACCCACATCGAGGGCATGTCGTTCCTGCGCGACATCGAGGGCGACTTCTTCACCTTCGACGAGCAGCTCTACGAAATCATCGGCCGCTCGACGGGCATCCACATGACGCTGGGCAGCCCGGTGCGCATCCGCGTGAAGCGTGCCGACCTGCAGAAGCGCCAGTTGGATTTCGAAGTGCTGCTGCCCGGGGTCGCCGCGCGTCGCACGGAAGAGTCGCGCGGCAAAGGCCCGAAGGTGCGCACCTCGTCGCGCCGCAAGGGACGGTAGCCGAACTGCGAGCCGCCGGTACAGCCGAAAGACCCACCTTCCGAAAAGAGCCTGCCCCGGATTTCCCGGCTTGGCTACGGATTGGCGGGAGAGGGCCCCGGTTCGCCGCAAGTCCACCGCCAGTTCGCCGCCAGTTCGCCGCCAGTTCGCCGCCGGGTTGGCCCGACCGCCGAAAGCGACCGAGACGGATCATCAGCCCCCCCGAAGAGCAACGAAAAAGGGAGACCACGCAGGGTCTCCCTTTTCGGTGACGGGGTTTCGCCCCTTTAGAAGAGGTTCACACCGTCGAGCGTTGCGATCAGGTAGGTGGCAGCCACCGTCAGGATGGCGTACAACTCGGGGAAAGCCGCGAGGATCAGCGTCTTACCCATCACATCGTGACCGTTGCCGATGGCGGCAATACCGTTGGCGCAGACCTTTGCCTGATAGATCGAAGCGGCGATGTTCACCAGACCGACCAGCAGACCGGCTCCGAAGATAGCTGCACCCTGCACCATCGTCGGATCCGTCAGACCCTTCTGCACCAGGAAGAAGCAGACGAAGCCGTAGAGGCCCTGCGAACCGGGGAGCGCTGAGAGGATCATATAGCTACCGAAAGCGCCTCCGTTCTTCTTCATGGCCCCTACCGAAGCCTGACCCGTAATGGCGGTACCGATCGACGAGGCGACACCTGCCAGACCCACCATCAGCGCTACGCCGACGTAAGCCAATACCAATGCTGTTGTTTCCATAATGTTTTGAGTTTTTTTAATTGTTATTATTCGTTAGTATCATTCATTTTACGAATCGGGTCGAAATTGCGCGGGGCCATTTCGAAACCGGCATTCTTGAAAAATTCGACGAACGTCAGACGCAGCGGATGCACGAACGACGAGATGGTCGACATGAAAAGGTTGATGCCGTGACCGATCAGCAGGATCGGGATCATGATCAGCAGCCGCACCAGGATGTTCGCCCCCTCGGGCACGAATCCCGCCGCCAGGGTGTTGAACACCAGCGCCAGCACACCGCCCGAAAGCCCGATGGCAAACAGACGGATGTATGACAGCACGTCGCTCAACAGCCCCGTGAGGTTGTTGTAAAGATCCCACAGACCCGCACCGATGTTGATGAGCGGATTGCGCTTCAGATCGTTCAGGAGCAGCATCAGCACACCGCCGACGCCCAGCGCCGCATAGAAGGCCACCGATCCGGCCGTGAAGCCCGGGATGGCCAGGCCCGCCATCGGAAGACCCATGGCCAGGCAGCTCGAGAAGAGGATGATGAACCACCCCAGCAGTCCCAGCGCACGGCCGAAGCCGAAACAGCGCACGGTCATCCAGATGTTGAGCAGCATGCCGAAGAGGATCTGCACCACGCCGATAACCAGCGCAATGGAGAAGAACTGCCCCTGGAAGTCGAGGAATTTCACCGAGGGGAACAACGCGTTCATGTTGATGCCGAAGAACGAGCCGCACAGCAGTCCGAACGCAACGGTCGACACGCCGCACAGCGTGGCGAACCACGCCGCTTGACGCATCATGCCGGGCTTCCGGTTCCGGGCGAGCATCCACCACCCCATCAGGGTCAGGATCAGTCCGTAACCGGCATCGTTGAGACAGATGCCGAAAAAGAGCATGTAGAACGGCGCGAAGAAGGGCGTGAGGTCCATCGTCCCGTATTTCGGACGGGCGTACATGTCGCCCACCAATTCGAAAATACGTGCGAACCAACGGTTCTTGAGCTTCACGGGCGTCTCGTCCTCGGGCGTGGGATCCGATTTGAGGTAGACCACATTGGGGTATTCCGCCAAAAGGGCATCGACCCGATCGGATGTCTCCTTCTCGGCCCAGCCCTCCATGACGACCAGCATCCCGTCGGCCGCCTCCTGCGCCGTGGCCTTCACCCGCACGGCCTGCAAACGCTCCTTCAGCGAACAGGCGTGCCGGGCAAGCAGGGTCTCCGAAGCTACCGCGCGCGAAAATTCGCCGTCGAGAGCCCGGAGCTTCTCTTCGGCCCGGGCGATGCGGCGCTCCGCTTCGCGAATGTCCATCGTCGGGCTCTTCATCTCCTGCGCGTCGATCGTGACCTCCTCGCCGGAATTGGCCACGACGACGAACCACACCGTAGCGTCGGTGCGGCCGACCTCCGAGATCGTATAGCGCTCCGACCACTCGGACAACTGCTTGTCGTAGGTGTTGCGCTGGGTGAAGAAATAGCGCAGGACAATGCCCCGTTCCGCGAGTTTGCGCATCGCCTCCACGTCGAACGCACCCCAGGGGCGCAGCTCCTCGGCCGCCTTTTCCAGCCGCCCGATCTCGGCATTGAGCGCCGCGGCCTCGTGATGCGCGGCGGCATAATGCGCATAGGCCTCCTCGCCCGAAGCGAACGGTTGGGCGGCAGCGTCGCAGTGGCCCCCGGCGCGGAAGTTCTTCAGAAACTCCGCAGCCTTCGCGTGGCTCTCGATGTCCAGCAGCAGCTGGCGGTCCTCCTCGGAGGGTTCCCAGCCCGTGGTGGTGATGTCCACCAGCCCGAGGCCGCGCAGCTTCTCGACGAAATCCTCACTCTGCGCCGCAAAGAGCACAAAGTTGTATTTTGACATTCTGGCTATCATAACATCGCGCCCTCCCCGGCGACCTGCTGTTTGGTTTTCACGATCTTCTGGGCCGACTTGGAGAGGTTCTCCTCATCCTCCATGAAGCGTTTGATCTTGCGTATGGCGTCCTCGTAGCCGGGTATCTGCACCTTCTCGTACAAGTTCACCTTTTGAGTGGTTTTGCGGCGCGCATGGTCCAGCAGTTCCATCTTCCGGTTGTAGACCTCGAACTCGATCCCCAGCTGCGCCATGCGCTTGAGGATGTTGACTCCGTCGGCAAACCACACCGGCGAGGAGAACAGGTCGTAGGGTTTCTCCTCAAATTTCACGTCCTGCAGGACGGGCGTGCGCACGCCTGCGATTTTCTGAACCGACAAATAGACGTCGGCAATGCGCAGGAGGTCACAATCAAACTCTCCCCAGAGCGACACCATGTAGTCGTACTCGGCCTTCAGGGCATCGAGACGACGGCGGTAGTCGAGAGCGGAGTCCTTCGCCTTCTTCACTTCGGAGCGCAGGGCCGACTCCTTACTCTTGATCGTAGGGAGGGCCTTCTGGCGCATTTTCAGCTGTTTGCCGAGTTCGCCCAGCGAGGTCTTGTTGTATTGGAATTTGATTGCCATCGTGCGTCAGGCCTCCTTCCAGTATTTTTGGATCAGCTCCTCCTTGATGGCGACCTCCTCGCGGGTGAAGTACTTGGCGAAGAGCCCCCACGCGGTGTCGAGCATCTGGTTGATCTCGATATTGATATCAATGGCCAGCAGTTTCTCCGAGTAGTCGAAGGCGAACTTCAGCGTACGCTCGTCGTAGTCCGAGAGGTCGAAACCGTTCTCCAGTTTGGTCTTGGCATTGGCCGCGTCGGCGTAGAGACGCACGCAGGCGTTCATCACCTGCGGATGGTCCTCGCGGGTCTTCTTGCCGATGACGAGCTGCTTCAGACGCGACAGCGAACGGAACGGGTCAACGATCACCTTGCCCGTGTCGGAATCATTGCGCAGGAAGAGCTGGCCCTCGGTGATGTAACCCGTATTGTCGGGGATGGCGTGCGTGATGTCGCCGCCCGAAAGCGTCGTCACGGCAATGATCGTGATCGAACCGCCGTTGGGCAGCTGCACGGCCTTTTCGTAGATCTTCGCCAGGTCGGAATAGAGCGATCCGGGCATCGAGTCCTTCGACGGAATCTGGTCCATACGGTTCGACACGATGGCCAGGGCATCGGCATACAAGGTCATGTCGGTCAGCAGCACCAGCACCTTTTCGCCCTTGTCGACGGCGAAGTACTCGGCGGCGGTCAGCGCCATGTCGGGAACGAGCAGACGCTCCACGGGCGGATTTTCGGTCGTGTTGACAAACGACACGATGCGGTCGAGCGCTCCGGCGTTCTCGAAGACCGACTTGAAGTAGAGGAAGTCGTCGTTGGTGAGACCCATGCCGCCGAGGATGATCTTGTCGGCCTTGGCACGCAGGGCCACGTTGGCCATCACGGCGTTGTAGGGCTGGTCGGGGTCGGCGAAGAAGGGGATCTTCTGTCCCGTCACGATCGTATTGTTCAGGTCAATGCCGGCGATACCCGTAGCGATCAGCTCCGAAGGCTGGATACGCCGGAAGGGGTTCACCGTCGGGCCGCCGATCTCGCGGGCCTCGCCCTCGATGATCTCGCCGCCTTCGAGCGGTTCGCCGTAGGCGTTGAAGAAACGCCCGGCAAGGTTGTCCGAAACGCGCAGCTTGGGAGGTTCGCCGTGGAAGACGACCTCGGAGTCGGTGGACAGCCCCTCGGTTCCGGCGAAAATCTGCAGCGTGACGTTCTCGCCCATAATCTTCACCACCTGCGCCAGCTTGCCGCCGACGGTGGCCAGTTCGTCGTTGCCGACGCCCGTGGCACGAAGCGTCACGGTAGCCTTGGTGATGTTGTCAATCTTGGTATATATCTTCTGAAAAGCTCGTGTTGTCATAATATCTCCCGCTTATTTGGATTGTTCACTCACATACTGCTCGATCTGCGTCCGGTAGCCTTCGAACTTCTCCGACTTCCACTCCGAGTAGTTCATCTGGCGGAAGAGGTTGATCAGCCCCTTGAAGAACTGTGCGCAGGCTTCGAAGTCGGCGAATGCAAATTCCCGGTTGCAGATGCCCAACACCATCTTGTACATCATCTGCTGGCGCTCCATCGGGCAGTTGGCGTCGATGTCGTCGAAGGCGTCCTGCTGCAGAATGACGAAGTCGATCAGCTCCGATTTCCAGAACCGCTCGTGGTACTCCACCGGCACACCGTCGTCGCCCAGGATGTTGATCTGGTCGTTGGCCTCCTTGCCGCGCTGCACGATGGTCTTGCCCTCGTAGACCAGGTCCACCCAGTCCTTCTCGATGTGCTCGTCGAGGTATTCGCGGATTTCGGGGTATTCGAGGTATTTCGAGTAGGACTCCAGCGGGTCGATGGCCGGATAGCGCTTCGAATCGGCGCGGCCCTGCGAGAGGGCGTAGAAACAGCGCGCAGCCTTCTTGGTCGATTCGGTCACCGGCTCCTTGAGGTTACCGCCCGCAGGCGACACCGTGCCGAGGAAGGTCACCGAGCCGGTCTGACCGCCGACGAGCTTCACCAGTCCCGCACGCGAGTAGAAGTTCGAGATGATCGCCGAAAGGTCCATCGGGAAGGCGTCCTGACCGGGAAGCTCCTCCAGACGGTTCGACATCTCGCGCAGCGCCTGTGCCCAGCGCGACGTCGAGTCTGCCATCACGAGCACCTTGAGGCCCATCGAGCGGTAGTATTCGCCGATGGTCATACCCGTATAGACCGAAGCCTCACGCGCGGCAACGGGCATGTTCGACGTGTTGCAGATGATGATCGTGCGCTCCATGAGCGTATGGCCCGTATGCGGGTCGATCAGCTCGGGGAACTCCTTGAAGATTTCGACCACCTCGTTGGCACGCTCGCCGCAAGCCACCATGATGATCACGTCGGCATCGGCCTGTTTCGAAATGGCGTGCTGGAGCACGGTCTTGCCCGCACCGAAAGGCCCCGGGATAAAGCCCGTACCGCCCTCGGCCATCGGGTTGAAGGTGTCGATCGGACGCACGCCGGTCTCCATGATGCGCGACGGGCGGGGTTTTTCCGTGTAGCAGCGCACGGCCTGCTTCACGGGCCATTTCTGCACCATCGTCACCTCGTGGTCGCGGCCTTCGGCGTCGGTCAGGACAGCCATCGTGTCGGTGATCTTGTATTTGCCCGCTTCGGCGACGCTCTTGACCGTATAGCTGTCCGTCATCGTGAAGGGGACCATGATCTTGTGCATCACCCACTGCTCCTTCACCTCGCCCAGCCACGACGCAGCCGTGACCTTGTCGCCGGCCTTGGCCAGCGGCGAAAATTCCCACTCGGCATCGTAGTCGACCGGATCGGTGATCGAACCGCGGGCGATGAACAGACCGTCCATCTTTTCGAGGTCGTTCTGAAGACCGTCGTAGTTGCGCGACAAAAGGCCCGGAGCCAGCGTGACTTCAAGCATGTGGCCCTCGAATTCGACCCGATCGCCGACCTTCAGACCGCGGGTGCTGTCAAAAACCTGGACATAGGCCGCGTCGCCTATGACCTTGATGACCTCGGCCATCATTTTGGTATCGCCCGTCCAGACATGGCAGATCTCGTTCTGGCCCACGGGTCCGTCGGCCTTGACGATCACGATGTTGGAGATGATACCGTTTACACGTCCTGTAGTTTTCATTGTATGTTTTTGTTGTTTATTCCTTGTTAATGAGCTCCTTGCCATCCAGTTCGGCAAGCAGTCGGGCGAACATCTCGCGGCCGCGCGCAGCGTCGAGCAGCGTCCAGCGGGCGACGATATTAATCCGCACCAGATAGGAAAGAATGGCGTTGACGTCGAAATAGTCGAAGGTCGCCAGCTCCGCGGCTTCGTTCCAGCGGATTAGGTCGATCTTGTGCTCCTTCTCCACGAGGTTGGCCTCGTCGTTCACCGCCGCGATCACCGCATCGATATAGGGAAGTTCGCCCCGGAGGCCGAAATCGGCCGCAGAACTGCGCTGCAGCTGCTCGGCGACGTCACCGCCGCCCACGACGACCTCCTCGACCGCACGCCCTGCGGCGCGCGCCGTGACGGCCGCCGAAACGTTGCGCAGGTTCCGGTCGAAAGCGGCCCACTCCTTCAGAAAGCGGCTCCCCGCCTTCGCACAAGTGGCATAGTAGGCCCCGAACAGTTGCTTCTCAAAACGCCGCGACGTGTCGACCGTCTCGGCATCCTCGCCCTCGGGATCGGCATAGGCCCTCACCACGCGGGCAACCGCCTCGGGAAGCCGCTTCGGGGCTTTGAGCTCCTCCTCCAGCTCCTCGCGCGTGAAGTTGCCCAGCGGATTGTGCGCCGAGCGCCCGGCACGCAGGGCGGCGATATTCTCACAGTCGTAGTAGCCGTACAGGAGCCGCACCTCGCGGGCGTCGCTGCGGTTCACCTCCTCCAGAATCCCGGAGACGATGGCCCGGGCGTCGAAGCCCTTGGTGTCGGCGTCGAGCGCATACTCCTTCAGGGAGGCTACCAGACAATAATATTGGGTCGCAAACATGCCTTACGCCTTGAACAAGAGTTGGAAGACCTTGTCACGCAGATACTCTGCCAACAGCGCTTCGATATCGGCATCGGCAAACGAAATGTAGTAGCCGCCCTCCTTGGCGCCCACCTTGAAGCCGGTTTTCACCTCCTTCGACCAGCCCACCTCGACACCTGCGGCGAGCAGCTCCTTCGCACACTCCCCGAATGCCGCGTCGAACTTCTTGCGGCCCTCCTCGGGCAGCAGGGCCTGCAACTCGACCTTGCCCGAATCGGCTCCGTTCCAGTTTTTGGCCACGGCGACGAGCATCTCCTTGATGAATGCCGGGTCCACGACGGCCTCCTTCACGCCTCGGGCCGTAGCCTGGGTGATGATCAGCGAGGCGATCTCCGACTTGATTCGGGCAACAGCCTGCTTGCCGGCCAGCGAAATCTCGGTCATGGTGTTCTTCGAAACATCCTCGGCCTTGGTCTCTGCCTTCCGGACGATCTCTGCGGCCTCGGCACGGGCCTCGTCGACGATCTTCCGGGCCTCGGCCCTGGCATCGGCCACCAGTTTGTCGGCCTCGGCACGCCCTTTCTCCAGCCCTTCGTCGTAGAGCTTCTGGGTCAACTGTTGAAGTTTGTTTTCCATAGCGTTATTTAGTTTTGATTATTGTTTTCGGTTTTTGAACCTACAAATATAAAAAAGATTCTCTACAATCGGGGGTCCGGGGCAAGATTTTATCCTATTTTGACAAATTTACATCACAAATGGAGCAGGTACATCGCCGCAGGCCCTCCTCTCCGCGAGAAGGGCTGGCGCAGGCCCCAAACCAGACTCCAAACCAGACTCCCAACCGGGCTCCAAGCCGGACTCCATGCCGGGCCGGCGCAGCCTTCCGGAAAATTCGGAGTGCCCCGGGGAGGGGCAACACGCCGCCAACAGAGGCCGCCGCCCGGCAGCCGGATACACGAAGGAACTGTCCGCCTCCGGCAGGGCGATCCGGCAGCCGCAGCGGGAAGATTCCGCCTCCGGCACGATACGCCCCGGGCCGGCCGGGAGCAGCAAACGCATCTCCCGACCGGCCCGGACAAGACGAACGATGGTCATCGCAAACCCGAAGCTATTGGTGTTGGGGGCGCAGCAGATCCTGCACCTTTTTCACCGGGGAGAATGTCGTGACGGGAACATCGACGAAAACCGTGTTCCACTTCGCCATCGCCCCGTTCCACAGACCCGGAAGTTCCTGCGCGCGCAGATCGCGGCCGCCGGAGGATTTCGACGAAATGAAGCCCGTTGCGGGATCGGTGTATCGGCGCAGGTCGAACTTGCGACCCTTCGAATCGCGCACGCCGCAGACGAGGTCCACGGGATTGAAGTGCGTGGCCGACTGCATCAGCGGCAGGTCGGCGGGTGCTATCTGGCTCGACTCGGCGATCTGAAGCGACTCCGTGCCGTCGGGATTTCCGACCCAGAACGGGCCGCCGCCCGGCTCGCCCTCGTTGCGGACCATGCCGCAGACGCGGATCGGGCGGTCCAACACGGCACGCAGCAGCGCCGAATCGTACGCATCCGGGAGTTTCACGCAGAGCCGCTTCTCGACGAACTCGGCGATGGGCGCCAACTCGGCACCGCCCACCTCGAGGGCCTTGAGGTACTCGAAGGCGCGCCCCTGCAGGTCGAGCAGAATCCCCGCAAGTACCTTTTTATAACGGATCGTGTCCCCGCGGCGGGCATCGGTCGTCACGTTGTCGATGTTCTTGATGAAGATCAGATCGGCATCGATCTCGTTCAGGTTTTCGATCAGCGCCCCGTGGCCTGCGGGACGGAACAGCAGCGTGCCGTCGTCCTGCCGGAAAGGCGTGTTGTCGGGATTTACGGCCAGGGTGTCGGTCGAAGGTTTCTGCACCGAGAACGAAATCTCATACCGGACGCCGAAGCGCTCTTCGTAGAGGGGCGTCTTTGCGGCGAGCAGCTCCTCGAAACCCGCAACATGCTCGGGCGAGACGGTGAAATGGATGCGCACAACACCTCGCGACACGGCATAGGCCGCTCCTTCGACCAGGTGCTCCTCGACGGCCTTGCGCGCCCCCTCGGGATAGGCGTGGAAGGTGACCAGCCCCTTGGGTCTGCGGCCGTAGTCCAGTCCGTCGTTGACGATGGCATCCACGATCGCACGGTCGTCGGCCCCGGCGGGCAGCACGGCGCGAAGTTCGGGCCAGAAGGCGAACTTCCCAATATTTTCCAACAACGTGTCGATGCCCTTGCCGCGTTTGCCTTCGTTGACAAACTCGAACAGCTCCTTGAACATGCGCGTGGCGGCTCCCGAAGCGGGCACGAACTTCACCACCCCCAGTCCGGCAACCTCTTTTTCATAGCGGTCCACGGCGGCATCGGCCTCCGCCGCACCGACAACCAGCACGCCGTCGCCCGGCGATGCGGCCCGCACGACATTCAGAAAAGGGAATCCACGGCGGAAGTTCTCCAACTGGGTCTCCGCCTGCCCGGGAGTGAGTCCGTGCTCCCGGATTTGCTGCAAATCTTTTTCGTCGAACATATTCTGCTATTGTTTACATGGTCCTCGATTGCCAAACCTGCGCTGCCTCGGCCCTTTGCGCCGGGAATCGCCGCCCCCGACCGGGTCGGAGGGAACAGCGGGAAAGCCAAGCACAAATCAGCCATACCATGGAGTTATTCGGGTTTGAATCTCAAAGTTAAAAATAATTTCTAACTTTGCATACCATGATTCGAGAATTTCACCAAATCAGCCTGCGCGAACGCAACAGTTTCGGCGTCGAGCAGCGGGCCGCGCGTCTCGTAGAATTCGAAACCGCCGAGGATCTGCGCTCGTTTTTCGCCGCCGGGATCCCCGAACGGTGGAGCGTGCTCGCCGGGGGCAACAACATCCTTTTCACCCAAGATTACGACGGCGTGCTGCTGACCCCCGTAGCCCGTCGGATCACCCTTCTGAGCGACGAGGGCGACGATGTCCGCCTGCGCGTCGAGGCGGGCGTCGAGTGGGACGACCTGGTGGAATGGGCCGTCGAACGCGAGCTGTGGGGCATCGAAAACCTCTCGCTGATCCCCGGCAAGGCGGGGGCCGCCCCGGTGCAGAACATCGGAGCCTACGGCTGCGAGGCCAAAGATGTCATCCGCCGGGTCGAGATGTACTGCGTCGAGACGGACAGCCTGCTGACGCTCGACGCCGCACATTGCGGATTCGGCTACCGCGAAAGCGTCTTCAAGCACGACCTGAAGGGGCGGGTCATCATCACCGCCATCGAGATCGGGCTCCGGCATACGCCCCGGCCCCGTCTGGGCTACGGCGACGTGGAGCGCGAAGTCGAGGCCCGCGGGGGCGCCACGCTGCGCAACATCCGCGAGGCGATCTGCTCGATCCGCCGCGCCAAGCTCCCCGACCCGGCCGTGCTGGGCAACGCGGGCAGTTTCTTCAAGAATCCGGTCGTCGAAGCCCCCGTCGCGGAGCGGCTCCTCGGCGAATATCCCGACATGCCCCACTATGCGGCCCCCGCAGGCTGCGTCAAGCTGGCCGCCGGATGGCTGATCGACCGGGCCGGGATGAAAGGTTACCGCTCAGGGAATGTGGGGGTCCACGAGCGGCAGGCGCTGGTGCTGGTGAACCACGGCGGCGCCACGGGCGGCGAGGTGATCGCCTTCGCCCGCACCGTGCAGGCGAAGGTCCACGAAAAATTCGGCATCGAAATAGATACGGAGGTGAACATATTATGAATCTTTTGGACTCTTTTCAACGCTACATCGACGAGAACAACCTCGCCACGCGCGACGACCGCATCCTGCTCACCGTCTCGGGCGGTGTGGACTCGATGGTCATGCTTTCGCTGTTCACCCGCAGCGGCTACCGGGTGGGCGTTGCCCACTGCAACTTCCAGCTGCGCGGCACGGAGAGCGACGAGGACGAAGTGCTGGTGGAGAACGAGGCGAAAAGGCACGGCACCGCGTTCTACAACAAACGCTTCGACACCAGGGCCGAGATGGAGCGCACGGGCGAATCGATGGAGATGGCGGCCCGGCGGCTGCGCTACACGTGGTTCGACGCCCTGAGCCACGAGCACGGCTACACGGCCATCGCCATCGCCCACCATGCCGACGACTCGATCGAAACCTTTTTCATCAACCTGCTGCGCGGCACCGGACTGCGGGGGCTGACGGGAATCTCGACCCAGGTCGGGAAAGTGATCCGCCCGCTGCTGTTCGCCTCGCGCAAGGAGATTCTCGAATACGCCGTCCAGAACCACATCCCCTTCCGGGAGGATTCGTCGAACCGGTCGACCAAATACCTGCGCAACAAGATCCGCCTGGGGCTGATTCCCCGCATCCGCGAGATCAACCCCAAGTTCACGAGCCTGATGGGCCGCAACCTCGCACGGCTGACCGACGCACAGCTGTTCATCAACCACGGCATCGAGCGCATCCGCTCCGAGGCCGTCACCTCGGACACCGGGATCGACACGATCCACCTCGACCGCCTCGACCCGGCTTTTCCGCAGGGATTCGTGATCTACGAACTGCTGAGTTCGGGCTACGGATTCAAGGGCGACGTGATCGACGCCCTGTGCCACTCGCTCGAACAGGACGCCACGGGACGACGGTTCTACGCCCGCGAATGGGTGGCCTCGATCGACCGCGGGAAGATCGTCGTAGCGCCCATAACCCCCGACGACGCCTGTCTGACGACGGTGCGCAAAGGCGCCCCACGCAGCTACTGCGGCAACTCGGTCCTCTACTACGAATATTGCGACATCGACACGATCAAGAATTTCGGAGTCCCCGAAAACATCGCGCAGATAGACGCCGACCGCCTGCAATTCCCGCTCACGCTGCGCCGCTGGCGCGACGGCGACTGGTTCGTGCCGTTCGGCATGACGGGCAGCAAGAAGGTCTCGGACTTCCTGATCGACGCCAAGGTCTCCGTGGCCGAGAAGCAGCGGCAGTTCGTACTGCTGTCGGGCGACGAAATCGTCTGGCTCGTCGGACGCCGCATCGACGACCGCTACCGCCTCACGTCCGACACGGAAAACGTGCTGCGCATCACCAAAGAAATCGTTTAAAATGGCAAAGAGCGCTCTGAAATTCAAGGATTCCGTCGCCCAGTACGAGCGGATCGCGGCAGAAATCGCAGCCCGCCGGTTTTCCGGCATCTACCTGCTGATGGGCGAAGAGAGCTACTTCATCGACGCTCTCTCGGAGCAGCTGGCCGCGACGATCCTCGACGAGGCCGCGCGGGCCTTCAACCAGATCACCGTCTACGGGCGCGACTCCGAGGCGGGGCAGGTGATCAACCTCTGCCGCCAGATGCCGATGATGGGGCAATACCAGGTGGTGATCCTCAAGGAGGCCCAGCAGCTCAAGGGACTGGACAAACTCGCCCTCTACACGCAAAAACCCTCCCCCACGACCATCCTCGTGATCTGCCACAAGGAGAAGAACGCCGACAAGCGCTCGGCCTTCTACAAGGGCTGCGCGGCGAACGGCACGGTACTGGAATCGGTGCGTCCGCGCGACTACGAGATCGCGGCGTGGCTGCAGCAGTTCATCCGACAGCAGGGCTTCACCATCGATCCCAAGGCGCTCTCGATGCTGACCGACCACCTGGGGACCGACATCGCCAAGATCTCCAACGAGTTGCAAAAACTCACGGTCTCGCTGCCCGAGGGCACGCAGCGCATCACCGACGCCGACATCGAGGCCAACATCGGCATTTCGAAGGATTTCAACAACTTCGAACTCTGCAAGGCGGTCGTCACCCGCGACATGGCCCGCGCACTGATGATCGCCGATCACTTCGCCCGCAATCCCAAGGACAACCCGCTGCTCGTGACCGTCATGGCGCTGTTCGGCCAGTTCAAGGAGATGTTCGTCGTCAACTACCTGCGCTGGCTCGCGCGCCACAAGGGCCGCCCCTTTCCGCCCGACACGGAGCTGATGCGCATTCTGCGCAAGAACAACACGTTCGTCCTGGGCGAGATCAAGCAGAACGCCGCCGGATGGGACAACCGCAAGGTGTTCCACATCCTGGGACTGCTGCGCGAATACGACGCCCGGAGCAAGGGACTGGGTGCGGGCGGCGCGTCGGACGGCGAACTGCTGCGCGAACTGCTGTTGAAAATCTTCCTGCTTTGAACGACCTCTGCCTCTATCAGACCGTGCACCTCGCCCGGGGTCGTGCACGCAACGTCACCGGACACATCGCCGTGCTCGACGCCGCCTCGCGCGACCTGTTCGGCCGCCCCTATGCCCCCGCCACGGAGCCGCTCGCAAAGCGGATCGAGGCGCTCGCCGCCGCGGAACGCTATCCGACGGGCGTGTCGGGATTCGTCCGCATCGAACTGGGCCCCGACGGGGAGGAGCGCCTGTTGCCGGCCGGAGTGTCGCTCTACGACGGCTATGCCTTCCGGAGCATCCAGCCCGAAGCCGTGACCATAGGCTACGACCTGACGCTCTCCGAAGCGCCGACCTCCGCGCGTGAGGCCGCCGCACAACTGGCCCGCCATCTGGCCGCACGGCGCGGGGCGGAAGTCGCCGTGCGCTGCGACAGCTCGGGGATTCTCCGCTCGGCCGACGATGCTCCGCTGCTGGCCATCGCCGGGCGCACCGTCCTGACCGCCCCCGGCCCGCAAAGCATCGAACGCCGCCTGGCCATGCAGGCCGTTCGGGCCGCAGGACTGGAGCTGCGCGAAGAGGCATTCGGACGTGCCGACCTGCCCTCGCTCGACGAACTCTTCTTCGCCGACCACCGGGGCATCACTTCGCTTTCGCGCTGCGACGGGCTGCCACTGATGACCTTCCTTGCCGAACACATCGCCGAAGCGATGGAGGGGCTATTTCCGAAAAATTAGGAACCGCATCGGCCGCAAGCGCCTTATCTTTCGGGGAACCAAAACCCGAAAATCGTGAAAAAATACCTTTTATCCATGCAGTGCTTGCAACCGCACTGCTGCTCTTCTGCTACCAGCATTACCGCACCGAGAACCGCCGTCTGACCGAAAACCAGACGGCCCTCACGGCCGACCTTGCCCATTACCGCACGCGCCTGGGCGCCGAGGCCGCCTCGGCACAGGCACTCCGCCTGCGGTGCGGGGAGTTCGAAACGCTGCGCGCGGCCGACGCCGAACAGATCCGGCGCCTGGGCATCCGGATCCGCCGGCTCGAAGCCGCCGCCAAGGCCGTCGCCCTCACCGACGCCGCAATCACCACCCCGCTGCGCGACACCGTCGTCGTCCGGATACACGACTCCCGCCCCGTGTACGACACCTCGCGGGTGTTCCGCTGGCGCGACGCATGGGTCTCGGTCGAAGGGCGCATCGGCCGCGACTCGGAGGCCTGCCGCATCCGTAGCGTCGACACCCTGCGCCAGGTGGTCCACCGCGTTCCGCGCCGCTTTCTCTTCATCCGCTGGGGCACGAAAGCCATCCGGCAGGAGATCGTCTCGACAAATCCCCACACACGCATCGTCTATGCGGAGTACGTGAAAATCGAGCGCTGAAAAAATTTCCGAAAAAATTCCGGCCGTCCCGTAGGGGTCGGCCGTCGTTTTCGTGTCACAATGAAAACGACGGCAAACCATGACTCCGGACAACCATACCTGGGACCTCCTGGTCGGCTCTCTCAAAGGCACGCTCGGCCAGTCCGAACAGCGCGAATTCGACCGATGGATCGCCGAAGCGGAAAACCGCCGCTTCTACAACAACCTGACCCGCGTATGGCGCGAAATACAGCAGCGGGCCGCAGCTTACGAGCCGGACCGCGACCGGCTGTGGCAGCAGCTGCAACAGAGAATCGGGATCCGCGAGATCCCGCATGTCCGCCAAACCCCGAAACATCGCCGGAGCCATCTGCTTCAAATGGCCGCGACCGCGGCCGCAGCGGTCGTCGTAACCCTTTTTGCAACACATGTCCACCTCTTTCGTTCGGCTGCAACTGTGGCCGAACAGCAGTTCTGCGCCTTCGAAGGCAAGTCGCAGGCCCGGCTGGCCGACGGATCGACGGTCTGGCTCCACAGCGGATCGACACTCTCCTACGATGCGGGATTCACCTCCGGCGAACGCCATGTGAAACTTCGCGGCGAAGGATTCTTCAACGTGGCCAAAGACACCGACCGCCCCTTCACCGTCGAGGTCGAGGGATTGAAAATCTGCGTCCACGGCACGAAATTCAACGTCCGCACCGCAACCGACCGCAGCGTATCGGTCGCCCTGACGGAAGGTTCCGTGTCGCTCGACACCGGGCACGGCAGCCGCAGACTGCTGCGCCCCGGGGAGATCGCCCGCTACAACCCCGGCACGCACAAGATGGTTATCGGGCGCGGCAACGTGGCGATGGAATCCTGCTGGGCTGCGGGAAAACTCGTGTTCGAACAGCAGTCTCTGGGCGAAATCTGCCGCTACATGGCCCGCTGGTACGACACCGAAATCAGAATCACCCCATCCCTCGCGCACAACTACGCCTACACGTTCACCATCACCGACGAGCCGCTCGAAGAGATCCTGCGCATCATGAGCCGCATCAACCCCATCGCCTACACATTCACCGAAAACAACGCCGTTACGATTTCCGAACTCGAATAAAAACAACACATTACGCCCATCAAAAAAAGATTGCCTATGGAGCGACAACCCGACCTCTACCAGTTTCCCGCAACGGCTCATGGCCGATGCCGCCGCAAACATTCCACAAACTCAAACACGAAACCATGATGCACTTCAGACTATTTGCAATCCTCCTGCTGCTGGTCGCAGGCAGTATGCCGGCCATCGGCCAGAGGCAGCAGGAACCGGCGCTCGACATGGAATTCACGGACATCCCGCTCTCGGAGGCCATATCCCGCATCGAAAAGAACTCCCGCTACACATTCTTCTACGACGCCAAGCAGACCGACCTCTCCCAACGCGTGAGCCTCAGGGCGAAGCGAATGCCGATTTCGGCCGCCTTGAAGGAGATGCTCGCCCCGACAGGCCTGGACTTCACCATCACCGACCGCCAAATCGCCCTGATCCCGGCCCGCACGTCCCCGACCCGGGAACGCACGATCGAGGGCGTCGTCAACGACCTGTCGGAAACGCCGCTGGCGGGCGTGGCCGTCACACTCGACGGCGACAACACCCGCGGCACGGTCACGGAGGCCAACGGCCGCTTCTCGCTCGCCGTTCCCAACACCGACATCGCACTCAACTTCACCTGCCTGGGCTACCTGAGTAAAAAAGTCACCGTTCCCGCCACGCAGAACAGCGTGGAGATCCTCCTCACGGAGGACGCCGTGAATATGGAGGACGTGGTAGTCGTGGGCTACGGAACCCAGAAAAAGGTGAACCTCACGGGAGCCATCGCCACGGTGGACGAAAAACAACTGCAAAACCGGTCGGCGCCCTCGGTGGCCCACATGCTGCAAGGCGCCGTCCCGGGACTCACGGTCTCGACTTCGTCGGGACGTCCGGGCAACACGGCCAGCCTCAACATCCGCGGCATCACCTCGATCAACGGCGGTTCGCCGCTGGTGCTGATCGACGGCGCCGAAGGCGACCTGATGAAAATCAACCCCAACGACGTAGGTTCGATCTCGGTGATCAAGGACGCTTCGGCAGCGGCCATCTACGGCGCCCGTGCGGCATTCGGCGTGGTGCTCGTTACGACCAAGAGCGGCGATACATCGGGCCAGACCCGCATTACGTACAGCGGCCGCTGGGGCTGGAACGAACCCACCACCTCGACCGATTACGAAACCCGCGGCTACTACTCGGTCTACGTCAACGACCTGTTCTGGCATGCGGATGCGGGAACCAACTACACGAACTACACCGACGACGACATGATGGAATTGTGGGCCCGCCGCAACGACAGGGTGGAACATCCCGACCGTCCGTGGGTCAAGATCGACCAACGCGACGGCCGCGACACTTATGTCTATTACGCCAACTTCGACTGGTATCACTACCTGTTCAAGGACGAGCATCCGAACACAAGCCACAGCATTTCGCTTTCGGGCGGCAACTCGAAGGTCAAATACATGCTTTCGGGCAACTACTACAGCGAGGAGGGCCTCTTCCGCCAGGATCCCGACCGCTTGCAGCGCATCAACTTCCGCTCGAAAATCTCGTTTGACATCAACAAATGGCTGAAGATCAGCAACAACACAAGCTACTACAACTACCAGTACTACTATCCCGGTCCCTCGGGCGTCAACACAGCCTTCTCGCTGGGTACGGTCCACGGTCTGGCGTCGATGATGCCCCGAAACCCCGACGGCACAAGCGTCTACTACACCTCGCTGTCGAAATATGCGATCATGGACGGTCTGCCCACGATCATGAACAAGGGCGGACACTACAACAAGGACAAGACCGACAACATGTCGACCACCACGGAACTGACCTGGACCCCGGTCAAGGGGCTGGAGATCAAGGGTAACTTCACCTACATGTTCAACACCCAGCACAATGTCAACCGCCAGGTCAACACCGAATATTCGCAGTATCCGGGCGAAGTGAAAACCCTTTCGTCGGGCAAACGCTTCGAGGACAAGCTCTACGAAAAGACCCTGATGCACAACTACTACCAAGCCAACATCTACGGCACGTTCGACCGCACCTTCGCCCGGGACCATAACTTCAAGGCGATGGTCGGCTTCAACTGGGAGACCAAGTTCCTCAAGGACGTCTCCGCAACGGGCTACAACCTGCTCTCCGAGACTCTGACAGACCTCGACCTCGTAGGCCAGGACGCCGACGGCGACATGCGCATGGAGGTAGGCGGCGGTCAGAACGAATACGCCCTGATGGGCTTCTTCGGCCGTCTGAACTACGACTACAAAGGCAAATACCTCGTCGAGGTGAGCGGCCGCTACGACGGCACGTCACGCTTCAAGCGCGGGCATCGCTGGGGTTTCTTCCCCTCGTTCTCGCTGGGATGGCGCATCTCGGAGGAGGCCTTCTTCGACGGCATCCGCGACCGGTTCAACAATCTCAAGTTGCGCTATTCCTACGGACAGCTGGGCAACCAGAATGTCGGCTACTACGACTACATCCGCCAGATCTCGATCGGCACCCAGAGCTACCTGTTCGGCGGCAACAGGCCCGCCACGGCGACCATCTCGGCACCCGTGGCCTCGAACCTCTCGTGGGAGCGGAGCATCCACAACAACCTAGGCGTGGACATGAGTTTCCTGAACAACCGTCTGGCCTTCTCCGCCGATTTCTACATCCGCGACACGAAAGACATGCTCACCGAAGGCGTGGCCCTGCCGGCCACCTACGGCGCCGCCTCACCGAAAATGAACAGCGCCGATCTGCGCACCAAGGGATACGAACTCACGCTCAACTGGCGCGACGAGTTCCAGCTGCTGCGCCGCCCATTCTCCTACAGCGTGACGGTGACCTTCAACGACTATGTCACCAACATCACCCGATACGACAACCCCGACCGCACCTTCGCCAAAAAGTATTACGAAGGCATGCGCTGGGGCGAAATCTGGGGCTACCGCATCGGCGGTCTGTTCGCTTCGGATGAAGAGGCCGCCAACTACCCCGTCGACCAGACGAACGTCAACAACCGCATCAACGCCGCGGCCGGATCGGAGCGCGGACTGCATGCCGGCGACCTGAAATTCCTCGATCTGAACAACGACAACGTGATCTCCATCGGCAAAAACACCGTCGACGATCCGGGCGACCGCGAGATCATCGGCAACAGCCAGCCCCGGTTCCAATACGGATCGACGCTCTCCATGTCGTGGGCCGGCATCGACTTCTCGATCTTCTTCCAGGGCATCGGCCGTCGCCACTGGTATCCGAAAGCCAACACGATCGCCTTCTGGGGGCCCTATGCCCGCCCCTATGCAAGCTGGATGCCCCGCAACTTCCACACTCAGTACTGGACCGAGGAGAATCCCGATGCCTACTTCCCCCGCCCGCGCGGCTATGTGGCCCTGTCGGGCAGCAACCGCGAGCTGACGGCCACCAATGACCGCTACCTGCAGAATATCCGCTACTGCCGTCTGAAAAACCTCACGGTGGGATACACCCTGCCCAGGAAATGGACCCGCAAGGCGCTGATCGAGAGCCTGCGCATCTATTTCACGGGCGAGAACCTCGTCACCTGGTCCCCCATCCACTCGGACTACATAGACCCCGAAATGGCCGCCATGAACGACGAGATGCGCACCTACCCCTGGCAGAAAACCTATATGTTCGGCGTGGACATCACCTTCTAACCGCTTAAACGTGAAGTGTTATGAAAAAGATTCTATCGATACTGACCCTAAGCTGCGTCCTGATGCTTTCCTCGTGCGAGGAATGGCTCGACAAATACCCGCTGTCGAAGATGTCGCCCGAGACCTTCTTCTCGAATGAAAACGAGTTGCAGGCCTTCAGCAACAAATTCTACACGGCCTTTCCGGACGACGAACTCTACAACGAGTATTGGGACAACCTCGTCCACAGCGACCTGCCTCAGGAGATGCGCGGCGGCCGCACGATCCCGGCATCGGGCGGGGGCTGGACATGGACCGACCTGCGCGACATCAACACGCTGCTCGAATATTCGGTCAACTGCAAGGATACCGGGGTCCGGACGCACTACGACGCCGTGGCCCGCTTCTTCCGCGCCTACTTCTACTTCGAGAAGGTGAAACGCTTCGGCGATGTACCCTGGTATGCCAAGCCCATCGGGTCGGACGATCCCGAGCTCAAACGCCCGCGCGACTCGCGTGAGTTCGTCATGCAGCGCATGATCGAAGACATCGACTTCGCCATCCGCCACCTGCCGACCGAACACGATCTCTACCGTGTGACCAAATGGACGGCTCTGGCTCTCAAGTCGCGCTTCTGCCTCTTCGAGGGCACGTTCCGCAAATACCACGGCATCGACGGCCACGAGCACGACTGGAAATGGTATCTGCAGCAGGCCGCCGATGCCGCCGGGGAGTTCATCACCCACAGCGGCTACGGTCTCTACACCGAAGGCGGCACCAGGACAGCCTACCGCGATCTGTTCGTATCGGAAGAGGCGCAAGGCATCGAGATCGTGCTCGCCCGCGATTACAGCAAAAGCCTCGGCGTATTCCACAACAGTACGTTCTACTCGCAGAACACCTCCTACGGCCGCCCGGGCATAACCCGCAAGATCGTCGACAGCTACCTGATGGGCGACGGTTCGCGCTTCACCGACCGTCCGGACTGGCAGACAATGGAGTTCAAGGATCAGTGCGCCGACCGCGATCCGCGCCTCGGGCAGTCGATCCGCACACCGGGATACACGCGTATCGGTTCCACGAAAACGGAGGTGCCGAGCCTGTCGACCTGCATGACGGGATACCAGCCCATCAAGTTCGTCGCCCCGATCCACTTCGAGTCCGACGGCTACAACCTCTCCTACACCGACCTGCCGATCTTCCGCACAGCCGAGATCTACCTCAACTACGCCGAGGCGAAGGCCGAGGCCGGGACCCTGACGCAGGAGGACATCGACAGATCCGTAAAGAAGTTGCGCGACCGGGCAGGCATGCCCAACCTCGACATGGCCAAGGCCAACGCCAATCCCGACCCCTATCTGTCGGATGCGAAGACCGGCTATCCGAATGTCCGCGGCGACAACCGGGGCGTCATTCTCGAAATCCGCCGCGAACGCACCATCGAGCTGCTGCAGGAGGGACACCGCTATTACGACATCATCCGCTGGAAGGAGGGCAAGAGCTTCGAGCAGCCGCTGTTGGGTCTCTACATCCCGTCCAAGGGCGAGTACGACATCGACGGCGACGGAACGCCCGACGTCTATTTCGCCTCCAGAGGCGAGAGCCACTCGACCAAGGCTCCGCTGGTACTGGAGCTCGACCAGGACATCTTCCTTTCGGAGGGCGACCACGGCTATATCATGCCCCACAAGAACAATCCGGGCGAATGGAACGAGGAGCGCGACTACCTCTACCCGATCCCGACCAACGACCGCTCGCTGACGGGCGGCGCCCTGACACAAAACCCGGGCTGGAACGACGGCCTGGACCTCTGATTTCGAAACAGACAACTTTAAATCCCCGAAAAAATGAAACACACGATCAAAAAATACCTGACCATCCTGCTGCTGCTCGGCCTCGGCTGCAAAGTAACGGCATGCAGCAACGAAACGCCGTTCTACGACTCCGAAATCCCGCCCCACCTGAAACCCGGAGCCGGCGAAACCCCGGACGTGGACTACTATCCGAAAGACGAGGGTACGACACGCCTTGTGAGCTACAACGTCGGCATCTTCTCCAAATACACCGACAGCTACCAAATGATCGCCGACATGATGACCGAAGCCAGGGCCGACCTTATCGGCATCAGCGAACTGGACAGCTGCACGGTGCGCACGATGCGCGTCTTCCAGCTCCAGAAGTTCACCGAACTGATGGGAGCGCAGTGGCATCACAGCTTCTTCCGCGCCATGGCCTACCAGGGCGGGGCCTACGGCGACGGCATCGCCTGCCGCGAGAAACCCATCCGCACGTTCTCCGTTGCGCTGCCGAAGGGCAACGGAGCCGAACCGCGCGTGATGGTAGTCGCCGAGTTTGAGCAATATATCTTCGCCACGACCCACCTCGACCACGTATCGTCGCGCTCGCAACTGGAACAGGTGGCCCTGATCAACCAGGCCATCGAGCGGGAGTTCGCCGCCTCGAAAAAACCGGTCTTCCTGGGCGGCGACTTCAACGCCCGCCCCGAAACCGCTACGTTGATCGCCCTGAAGGAGAAATGGACGGTGCTGACACCCCACGGGCCGAACGACTTCACCTACTCGTCGCAGAAACCGAACAGCTGCATCGACTACATCCTGCTGTGGAAGGGCAACGGCGCCAAGTGCGAGGTAATCGGGTCCAAGATCATGAATTCGTTCCGCAAGGGCGACATCAGGCAGGCATCGGACCACATTCCCGTGATGGTCGACGTCAAGTTCCTACACGAAGACAAACGTTAAACCCAACCGATCATGACACGACACACACAACTCCTCGGCCTTGCAACCACCCTGCTCGTCGCACTGGCCGGCTGCAAGGACGACGTCGGACCGGTGGTCAGGGAGGCAGCCATCCTGGGTATCCAAAACGCCTATTCGACCGATGCGCAGGTGATTTCGCTGGAAAGTCCCAGGAAGCAAACCGTCAACATCCGTGTCGCCGCCGAGCGGATCAGCGGCAACTACGTCACCGTAGTGCTCAGGACCGCCCCCGAGCTGGTCGAGGTCTACAACCAGGCCCACGGCACCTCCTACGGGCTCTGCCCGGCCGAGGCCTATACGTTCTCGACCGACGAGGTGATGCTGCCTCGCTACAACACGCTTTCGTCGACGATCCAGGTGGAGTTGCAGAGCCTGCCCATGCCCGACGAGGAGGCCTATCTGCTACCGATTGCCATCGATTCGATCAAAGGCGATCCGCGAGCCACGATCTCGGAGAGTGCCCGCGTCCATTACATCCTCTTCAACAAGCGGATCAAGCCCGGACCGCCGGCTCCCATGCTGCTCGAACGCGACGGCTGGAAGCTGCTGGCCTCACCCAAGACGAAACCCAACTACGGGATCGAGAAGATGTTCGACGGGGACATCAACACGTTCGGTTACTGCAATGCCGATGAAGAACACGCCGATCCGCCCTACGATTTTGTTCTCGACCTGGGACGCGAGGTGACCGTGCGCGGCCTTCAGTTCTCACAACGCTACTCGACCAAGGGCAATCCCGAAGCCGGCGCCCGCTACGGAATCGCGCAGCTCGAGGTCTGGACCGCCAAAACGATCACCGGCGACGGCCTGAGTCCCGACAACGAGCAGAACTGGACCTACCGGCAGGAGTATCGCGACTACAAGAGCGATCCCGAAACGCCGCTGGATCCGCTGGCCGTGGTTATCAACCCGATGCTCGCCGAATACCAGCACGCCCGCTATATCCGCTTCCGCATCCATACCTGCTACACGAACAAGACCTACAATCCGACTTTCCGAGGCTGGTGCATCGCCGAACTGAACCTATGGGGCAACAATGAACTGCTCGAATAATCAATCGCTTGACAAAAGCCTGCGGGGATGCTCCCGCAGGCTTTTGTCATTTCCGCCCCAGCCGGCTCCGGGCGAACTCCGAAACGAACCGCAAAGCCAAACCCCGACGGAGGCCGAAACGACGACGGCGGCAGACACGAAAGCCCCCGAAATGGCAGAGAGCCCCGAAATGGCGGCAGCCCCCGGAATGACGGCAACCTCCGGTCCGGAAAAAAGCCTCCGGCCCCCGAGAAAACGGACGAAAACCGAAAAAACCGCCGTCGCGCAACGGCCAGGCCAGCCAAAAAGCATTTTATCTCGCCAGGATTCACTACCTTTATGTGCTGATAGATGCACTAAAGACCCGTACATGTCTGATAACGAATACGACGCTCTCCTGTGGTCGAAAATCGGACGGGAGGAGGAAATCACCGCCTTTCGGGAGTTGTTCGACCGCTACTATGCTCCGTTGTGCCGCTTCGCCGAGTTCTGGCTCCGCGACCCCTCTGCGGCCGAAGAGGTCGTACTCGACGTCTACACCCACCTCTGGCAGCAGGCCTCCACGTTGCGGATCAGCGTCTCGGTACGCGCCTATCTGTTCCGCGCCGTGCGCAACAGGGCACTCAACCGCCTGCGCGACAATCGTTTTTCCTACATTCCGTTCGAAGAGTTGGGCGAGGTCTTCGCCTGTCCCGAATCGCTGCAGATCGAGACCGACGAAATTGCACAACTCGTTGCCGAAGCGGTCTCGCAGCTGCCCGTCCGCTGCCGCGACATCTTCCTCAAAAGCCGCTGCGAACAACTCTCGAATGCCGAAATAGCTGCCGAAATGAAGATTTCCGTCAAGACCGTCGAAGCGCAGATGAGCAAGGCGCTGCGACGCCTGCGCGACCTGTTGCACAAGGAGTGAAACGCCGCGGCCGCGACGAATAAAAAAGGGAAAACGTGCTGTTTTTCCGTTTTTTTTCTACCTTTGTCCAAAATGGAACGCACTGCAATCTTCCCCGGGTCGTTCGACCCCTTCACGCGCGGCCATGCGGCTTTGGTCGACGAGGCTTTGAACCTCTTCGACCGCGTGATCATCGGCATCGGCAACAACACCTCCAAACAGGGGTTGCTGACGGTCGAAAACCGCAAGCGGCTCATCGACGACATCTACCGCGGCGATGAGCGCGTCGAGGCACGCATCTACACCGGACTGACGGGCGAATTCGCCGAAGCAGCCGGAGCCTGCGCCATCATCCGCGGCGTGCGGAACACCACCGACTTCGAGTACGAACGCACGATGGAGGCCACCAACCACCGCATCTATCCCGACATCACGACCGTGATGCTGTTCACGCCCTCGCCCGTGGCCGACATCTCGTCGTCGACCGTGCGCGAAGTGCTTTCGTTCGGGCGCACCGTGGAAGAGTTCATGCCCATAGGAATAGATATCAACAAATACCTGTGACATTATGATGGAATTTACAGCTGAAATGATCGCCGGCTTCCTCGGTGGCGACATCGTCGGCAACAAGGACGCCAAGGTACACACCGTCTCGTCGATCGAAGAAGGCAAGGCCGGATCGCTGGCCTACCTCACAAACCCCAAATACGAACCGTTTCTCTACACCACGGGCGCCTCGATCGTGCTGGTCGACCGCGCCTTTGCGCCTTCGCAACCGGTGACTGCGACCCTCGTCAAGGTGGATGACGCCGGCGCCTGTGTCCTCAAACTGCTCGAAATGTACAACGCCGCCAAACCCCGCCGCAAGGGGATCAGCGACCGCGCCTCGGTCTCGGAGCAGGTGCAGGTCGGCCCGGAGTGCTACATCGGCGACTTTGCGGTCGTCGAGGAGGAGGCCTCCATCGGCGAAGGTTGCCAGATCTACCCCCAGGTCTACGTGGGCCGCGGTGTCCGGATCGGCGCCAACACCACGCTCTACCCCGGTGTCCGGATTTACGAGGGCTGCATCGTGGGTGCCAACTGCATCCTCCACGCGGGAGCGGTGATCGGAGCCGACGGATTCGGGTTCATGCCCAACGCCGCGGGCGGATTCGACAAGATCCCCCAGTTGGGCAACGTGGTGATCGAGGACGACGTGGAGATCGGCGCCAACACCTGCATCGACCGCGCCAAAACCGACTCGACCGTCATCCGCCGGGGCGTGAAACTCGACAACCTGATCCAGATCGGCCACAACGTGCAGATCGGCGAGAACACCGTATCATCGGCCCAGACCGGCATTGCGGGGACCTCGAAGGTCGGGCGCAACTGCTTCCTTGCGGGTCAGGTGGGCATCGCCGACCACGTCACCATCGGCGACCGCGTGAAGGTCGGCTCGAAGAGCGGCCTCGACAAGAATGTCCCCGACGACGAGATCCGCTTCGGATACCCTGCCCTCCCGGGCATGCAGTACCACCGTTCGGCTGCCGTGTTCAAACGTCTTCCCGAACTGGCGCAGCAGGTCCGCGCGCTGGAAAAACAGCTTGAAGAACTCACCAAAAAATAAATTCGATGAAAAAGATCCTGATCCTCGCAGCCACGACAGCCGTGCTGTGCAGCTGCGCCAATAAAAACAAGTACACCGTCTACGGCAAGGTCGAAGGAGCCAACAGCACGGTCTACCTCTTCGACGAGAAGAACAACATCCTCGACTCCGCATCCGTGACCAACGGAGAATTCCGCTTCAAGGGCGTGGCCGAGAATCCGCAGGTGGCCATTCTGCGCGACGCCGACGACAACGGAGCGACGTTCGCCACCATGCTGATCCTCGAACCGGGCACGATCAACGTGACCGACGATGCACAGACCCCCCACCGCAAGAAGGTGACGGGTACACCGGCCAACGATGCCAGCGACGCCTACACCACGGCCGGAAACGCCCTGATCCAGGAGTTCGGCAATGCGGAAACCACCGCCGAGCGCCGCGAGGCCATCGAGCAGGAGTACGATCAACTGGCCCGCACGACCCTGGAGCAGAACCGCGACAACCTCTTCGGCGCAATGCTGCTGAGCCAGCAGTTCGTCCACGAACTTTCGGGCCAGGAGCTGCTCGACGAGATCGCCAAATTCCCGGCCGCCATACAGCAGACCAACGCGCTGGTGCAGCTCAGGAAGAACGCCGAGCAGAAGATGAAAACCGACATCGGCCAGCCGTTCACCGACGTCGCACAGCCCGATGCCGACGGCGAGCAGGTATCGCTCGGATCGGTGGTCAAGAATCCAGAGAACAAATACGTCCTGCTCGACTTCTGGGCTTCGTGGTGCGGTCCTTGCATGGGCGAAGTTCCCCACCTGAAGAAGACCTATGCCGAGTTCCACAAGAAAGGCTTTGAAATCTACGGCGTATCGTTCGACAAGGTGCGCGAGGACTGGCTCAACGCCATCAAGCAGAACGACATGAACTGGCTGCACGTCAGCGAGCTGAAAGGCTTCGACAACCAGGCAGCCAGGGACTACGCCATCCAGGGCATCCCGTCGAACTTCCTGATCGACAGCCAGGGCAGGATCGTCGCCACGAACCTGCGCGGCGAGGCGCTCTACGAGAAGATCTCGGAGCTGCTGGCCCGGTAATCGCCCGATGAATCCCGGCCCCTCCGTTCCGCAGCGCCGGAAGGAGGGGCTTTTTCCATTAAATGCAGATGAAATCCGTCGAGAAATACAGAATCATGGGCATCGACCCCGGCACGAACTACATGGGTTACGGCGTGCTGGAGATCGAGGGACGCTCGGTGCGCTCGGTGCGCTCGGTGGTGCTGGGCGACATCGACCTGCATAAGTTCCCCGACCCCTACGCCAAACTGCGCTACATTTTCGAACGCGTGGGGGCGCTGGTCGACGAGTACGCCCCGCGCGAAGTGGCGCTGGAGTCGCCGTTCTTCGGCGAGAACGTACAGTCGATGCTCAAGCTGGGACGGGCACAGGGCGTGGCCATGGCCGCAGCGTTGAGCCGCGGCATCGACGTTTTCGAATACGCCCCGATGCGCATCAAACAGTCCATCACGGGCCGCGGATCGGCCACCAAGGAACAGGTGGCCTCGATCGTCTGCCGCACGCTTGCCATCGACCAGCCGCCCAGGCGGCTCGACGCCACGGACGGCATGGCCGTCGCCCTGTGCCACTACTTCGCCTCGGCCAGCCCGCTCAATGCCGCGCTGGGCAGCGAACGCGTGAAGGGGCTCGGAGGCGGCAAAAAAGCAGCCTCGAAAGGCGGCTCGCAGAGCTGGGAGCAGTTCCTGAAAAAAAATCCCGACCGGGAGATCAAATAAAAACCACCACCCGACAACCGACCCTTATGAAAAAGAGCCTGACCATCGCTTTTGCCGCCGCCCTGCTGTGCAGCTGCGGGGGCCCCAACTACACCCTTTCGGGCAAGACCAACCTCGCCCCGGGCGACACGCTCCGCCTCTGCTCGCCCTACGAGAACGACTCGGTGCTGGCCGCAACGGTCATACGCCGTGACAGCACCTTCCGCATCCGCGGCCACGTCTCGGTACCGACGATCGCCAACCTGATGCACAACGGCCGCCGCATCGGGGCGCCGATCCTGCTCGAAGCGGCCGACCTCCGGCTGGAACCCACGGGAGACATCCGCGGCTTCCAGGTCACCGGAACGCCCCTCAACGATGCGTTCAACGCCATGAATGCCGCGCAAGTCGCGCTCGGCAACGTCCTGCAGGCCCTGGAAAACGAGGCCGACACCCCCGAGCGCAACCGGCAACTCGACTCGCTGGGACGGCTCTACCGCCAGATTCCGGGCGATGTGCTGGAAGCCAACCGCGACAACCTGCTGGGCGCATTCCTCTACGCCCGCCGCCTCGACGCCGACCCGGCGAAGGCCCGCGAGCGGCTCGAACAGTTCCCCGCCCAACTGCAGAAGCACCCCGTGCTGGAGAGTGCGCGGCGTCAGATCGAGACCGTCGAACGCACGTCCGTCGGCCGGCCCTACATGGACCTCGCGCTGAACAACGCCGCCGGAGAGCGTGTCGCTCTCTCGTCGCTCACAGGCCCCGGCCGCTGGGTGCTGCTCGACTTCTGGGCCACGTGGTGCGGCCCCTGCTGCCGGGAAATTCCCCACCTGAAAGAGGCCTATGTCGCATTCAACAAACGCGGATTTACGATCTACGCGGTGTCGATCGACCGCAAGGCGGCACGCTGGCAAGAGTTCCTCGCCGAAAACGACCTGCCGTGGACGAACGTGCTGTCCCTCAACGAAGGCACGCAAAACCCGGCCGCAGAGCTGTATGGCATCCGCTTCATTCCGTCGAATTTCCTGATCTCGCCCGACGGCGTGATCGTCGCCCGCAACCTTTCCGGCGAACAACTCCAAATCCGACTGGAAGAATTGATAAAATAACAGCATTTCACAATCCACTGATAATCCGGACGATGCAAAGACACACCTCGTCCGGATTATTTTTTTTCTAAATTTTTTAATCAATTATTTGCGAGTTTCGGATTTTTGCCCTACATTTGCATTCGCAATTCGGCACCGTAGCTTAATTGAATAGAGCATCTGACTACGGATCAGAAGGTTACAGGTTTGA